>NZ_JAUYNX010000023.1 GCF_030704825.1 Brevundimonas sp.
CATGACATTCACCCCCCTGCGTTTCCTGCGCTGCCTTCTCGACGGCCACCGCTGGCGCAACAGCAAGACGCCCCAGGCCATCAGACCTGTGAACGCTGCGGATTGCGGACGAAGCACTGATTCGGCGTGGGAAAACGGGGACGCGCACGCTGGTTTGTCGCTGCTCGCGCCGACGCTGCAATTGAGTACGCGCTCGCCGCTCGAAGCCGCCCCGCCACTACCCCGCCCGCTTCCAAACCTGCGTCTGGCACAGCGGGGCGACGACGCAGCCCTTGAGCTTGAGGGTGCGCGCGTCGATCAGGTCGATGGTCCCCTGGTAGGTGCCGCCGTCCTGCGGGCGATAGATGGCCCCACCGGTCCATCGGGCTGGGCCGCCGGCGAAGTTCTTCATCAGCACCAGGCCCTTCAGCGGCCGGTCGCGCAGCGCGGGATCCTTGTTGGCGGCGTCCTTGAGGCCCGGATCGGCCCTCAGCTTGTCGGACGTGACGATCCGCCCGCAGAGCTTGCCCTGGCAGGCGAAGACCTCGATCTGGCCGTGATCGTCCGGGGTCAGCCACAGGCCGACCGGCGAGGCGACAGTCGGGGCGGCGGTCGATCCGCCGGCCGACGCGACCAGCAGAGTCGCCGCCAGAGCGAGAACGGGTCGGGACAGGATCATGGTCACTCTCCGATCTGAATGCGGGTCAGCCTAGAGCCCCTCGGCGATCAGCGCGTTCGTCGCCGCTTCGATCCGCGTTTCCATCTCGCGCATGAACTCGCCGCGCTTGAGGCCCGGCGGGATGGCCGGCAGAAACTCGAACACGATGGTCCCCGGATAGCGGCTGAAGCCGTGCTTGGGCCAGTGCACGCCGGTGTTCAGGGCCATCGGGATCACCGGCATCTCCAGGTCACGGTAGAGGGCGGCGATGCCGGGCTTGTAGTCGGCCGGGGCGCCGACCGGGGCGCGGGTGCCCTCGGGGAAGATCAGGATCTGGCGGCCTTCGGCGAAACGGGCGCGCGCCTGTTTGACCATGTCCTTCAGGGCCTTCGAATGGGCCGAACGGTCGACGGCGATCATGCCCGTCTTCCACGCGAACCAGCCGAAGAAGGGCAGGGGCAGGAGCTCCTTCTTCATGATGAAGCAGTTGTCGGGCAGGACGGCGAAGGGGGCGATGACGTCCAGCATGCTCTGGTGCTTGCCGGCCAGCAGCGCCGCTCCGGCCGGGCGATGTTCGAGCCCGCGGAATTCGACCCGGACCCCGGCGATCCAGCGCAGGCCCCACAGGCAGAAACGGGCCCAGCCGCGTATCACCCACATCGCCTGGCGGTAGGGCAGCAGCAGCGCCGGCGACAGGCCGACCGCGAACACGGCCATCGACAGATAAAGCCAGAGAACGAAGACCAGCGAGCGGACCATGGTCACGTCAGGCGGCCTTCGTTGCGGGTGCATCGGCGGGCATTTCGTCCGTAGACGGACGGTCGCCGCCCCCTCCGATCGCGGCCCGGCCGAGGGCGGCGAGATATTTCATGTATTCGAGCGTCATCCGCCGGGCCGTGACCGCGGCCTTCCACCAACGCGAATTGTCCAGAGACGGCGTCTCGACCGCATAGGGGGTCAGGCGGACGCCCGGCGCGGCGGCGCGAATCTCGGTCAGGGCGCGGGGCATGTGATAGTCCGAGGTGACCACGATCAGGCTGTCATAACCTTTGGCCTCGGCCCAGGCGGCGATCTCCTGGGCGTTTCCGACGGTGTCCTCGGCCTCGAAGCCCAGGTCGACGCAGCAGTTGAATAGCCTGTTGGAACCGGGGGTCAGGGCGCGCAGCTCCTGGCGGCGGACCTCGCGATTGACGCCCGAGATCAGCACCCGCTGGCCCTTGTCCTGTTCCAGCAGGCGGATGGCGGCGTTGACCCGCTCGGCCGAGGGGCCGGTCAGGGCAACGATGGCGTCGGCGCGCTCCGGCTCGGGCGCGGGCGCGAAACCGCGCACGCGATCGGCGAAGGCGAACAGGCCGATCGCCCAGATCAGCACGAGAATGGCGATGAAAGTCAGAAACTTCATGCCCTTGACCTAGTGATCCCGCTTCAGCCGCGCCAGCGCCGTGACTCTCGCCACGACAAGCGCCACCGTACCCGCCAGCAGCGGACATGGCGAGAGAATCAGCAGATCGCTCCAGCTGAGCGGGAGGGCGGGCGTCACGCCCCCGGCGCCGCCGAGGGCGCGCAGGCCCGCGATCAGGCCCATGGCGATCGCCGCCCCCAGAGCCCCCGCTCCCGCCGCCAGCAGGCCGTAGCGACGCTGATACAGGCCGGCGATGGCTTCGTCGGTCGCGCCGTTCAGGCTCAGGGTCTCGATCACAGCCGCCTGGGCCGCCATGCCCGCGCGGGTGGCGTAGGCCACGGCCGCCCCGGCCGCGCCCGCGGTCAGCAGGAAGGCGATCAGGGCCAGCACGGTGATCAGGGTCGCCGATCGCTCGACCTCGCCGCGCCACAGGCTGTGGTCATCGACCGCGGCGTCGAGGCCGGCTTCGGCCAGGGCCCGGCTCAGGGTTACGGCGCTGGCGGGCGCGGTGCGGTCCAGTCGAACGATGACCAGGTGCGGGATCGGCAGGTCGGGCAGGACGGCGTCGCCGACCCAGGGCCGCAACAGGGCCTCGGCGGTTTCGCGATCCATGGCCTCGGCCTCGGCCACCCCCTCGACCCCGGCCAGGGTCTGGGCGGCGCGGGCGGCGGCCTCGGCCCCGGTCTCGCCGACGCGCGGGCGCACCTGCACCGTGGCCTCCGAGCGAAGCTGGCGCGCCCAGCCGTGCGCCGCCCGGTCCGCGGCCACGGCCCCGACCGCCGCCAGACAGGCGAGGAAGCACAGGACGGCGATCAGCGACACCAGCCACGGCTCGCCGCCCGCGTCGCGCGGCAGCAACGGGGCGCGACGGTTCAGCAGGCGGCCGATCACGCCGTTCCTCCGCTCAGCCGGCCGCCGTCGAGACGCAGCACCGTCGCTCCGGATCGTTCAGCCAACGCCTCGTCGTGGCTGGCGATCAGCACCGTGGCGCCCAGCCGGTTCAGCGACTGGAACAGCTTCAGCAGCCGCTCGCCCATCTTTGCATCGACGCCGCCGGTCGGTTCGTCGGCCAGGAGCAGATCGGGTTTGGTGACCACGGCGCGGGCGATGGCCAGCCGCTGCTTCTCGCCGCCCGACAGGGAGGGCGGCCGGTCGGTCATCCGGTCGCCCAGGCCGACCCAGTCCAGCATCTCCGCGACGTCGTCCGCATAGTCGATCCGCTTTCGGCCGGTCAGCCGCAGCGGCAGGGCGACGTTCTCGAAGGCCGACAGATGGTCCAGCAGGCGGAAGTCCTGGAACACCACCCCCATCCGCCGGCGAAAGGCGGGCAGGGCCCGCCGCGGCGCCGCGGTGGCGTCCTCGCCGAACAGGTGCAGGGTCCCGGCGGTCGGGCGCTCGGCCAGGGTCAGCAGTTTCAGCAGGGTCGACTTCCCCGCCCCGGAAGCCCCGGTAAGGAAGTGGAAAGAGCCGGCTGGCAAGGTGAGGTTAACGTCCCGCAGCGCGCGGTGCGTCGCCGCATAGCCGAAACCCACGCCCGACAGGCGGACGGTCTCGGTCGCGGCGTCGGATTCATAAGCGCGGCGGGGCTGGACGGGCATGAATTTCGGGTCAGGACGCGGCCAGGCCGCGACGGGAGGGGGCGAAGAGCCTCGCAGTCAGCGCACATGATACTGACCTGCCCGTCCTGCGCCACCAGCTATTTCACCCCCGATGAGGCGATCGGGCCGGGCGGCCGGACCGTGCGCTGCAAGTCCTGCCAACACACCTGGCGGGCGACGCTGGACGAGCCGCTGGAGCTGTCGGTGTCGTCCACGCCCGGGGAGGCCGTCAGCTTCGCCAGCCGGGACGAGCCCGACGCCGAATCGCTCGCCGAGACGCCGGCGCCCGAACTGCCCCGGGCCTTCCGCGCCCGCGCCGAGCACCAGCGCCGCCTGCGCCGGGCCGCGATGCACGGCGTGGTCTGGGCCGGCATAGCCTCCGGCTTCGCCGCCCTGCTGGCCAGCGCCTGGCTGTTCCGGGTCGAGGTGGTCGAAATGGCCCCGCGGGCCGCCGCCGCCTACGCCGCCGTCGGCCTGACGGTGAACCCGACCGGCCTGGATTTCGAGGCCGTCTCGGCCCGGCCCCTGCCCAGCGATCCCGGCAAGGTGCTGGTTTCGGGCGCATTGCGGAATGTGCGCGACGACGAGCGCATCGCCCCGCCCGTGCGGGTGGCGCTGCTGGACGCCCATGGGGCCGAGATCGGCCATGCCGTGGTCCGGATCGACGCGGCCCCCGTGCTGCCGGGCAAGGTCCAGGGCTTCGCCGCCGTCATCGCCGACCCCGGCGCGCGCGGCCAGGGCATCGGCGTGGACTTCGTGCTGGAACCGGCGGAGCCGCACGCCGCCGCGCCGCACCAGGCGGCCCCTCATGCCGACGCCGCCCGCCGCCCGCCGCCCGCGGATCCGGCTCCCGCGGCCCGGCGCCCCGCGGTCAATGCGACGCCGATCGTGGACGCCCACGCCGGCGGCCTGCGTCCGGCCCTTTCGGCGGATCCCTATCCCGCGCTGGACATGCAGCCGATCGACGCCGTGCCGGTGGTGGACACGCATGCGGAAGAGGCGGTATCCGCCTCTCATGGCTGACGCTCCCCCCAAGCCCACCGTCCTTCTCCCGGAAGCCGAGGTCCAGCGCATCGTCGCCGATCTGGCCGCGCGGATCGCCCCCGTCATCGACGACGAGACCGTGGCGGCGGTGCTGCTCACCGGCGGGCTGTGGTTCGCCGCCGACCTGACGCGGGCCCTGTCGCGCCTTGGCCGCAACGTCCGTTTCGACGCCCTGTGGCTGGCGTCGTACGGCGATGAACAGACCAGTCGGGGCCGGATCGACGTCTATGCGCCGTTCCAGCGGCCGATCGCCGGGCGGCGGGTGCTGATCGTCGACGATGTGTTCGACACCGGCCTGTCGCTGGCCGAGGCGGTGCGAATCGCGACGGAGGCGGGGGCGGCCGAGGTGCTGACCGTGGTCTTCGCCAAGAAGCCCTGGCCCCTGCCGCGCGCGCCCGAGCCCGACTTCGTCGGCTGGGAGGCCCCGAATCGGTTCCTCGTCGGCTACGGCCTGGACCACGCGGGGGCGTTGCGGGGCCTGCCGGACGTGTGCGCGCTGGATTAAAGCCAGTCCGCCTTCGGCTCCCGCTCCAGCATCGCCTCATAGGTCGGCCGTTCACGGACCACGGCCCAGCGGTCCCCGTCGACCAGCACCTCCGGGACCAGCGGGCGGGAGTTGTATTCGCTCGCCAGCACCGCCCCATAGGCCCCCGCCCCCATGAAGGCGACCAGGTCGCCGGCCTGCATGGGCGGCAGCAGGCGGTCGCGGGCGAAGACGTCGGTGGATTCGCAGATCGGGCCGACGAGGTCGTAAAGCCGGGGCTCGCCCGCGCGGGCGCGCACCGGGACCAGATCGTGAAAGGCGTCGTAGAGGGCGGGGCGCATCAGGTCGTTCATACCGGCGTCGAGCACCAGGAAGCGGCGGCCGTCGCCGCGTTCGTTGACCTGGATCACCCGGCTCAGCAGCACTCCGGCGTTGGCGGCCAGCAGCCGGCCCGGCTCGAACGCCGCCTCGACCTCCAGCCCGTCCAGAACGCGCGCGGCCATGGCGACATAGGCTTCGATCGACGGCAGGTCCGACTGGCCGTGATAGGGCACGCCGAGGCCGCCGCCGAGGTCCAGCCGGGAGACTGACAGGCCCGCCGCGCGCAGTTCCAGCGTCATGGCCCTCAGCGCGCGGAACGCAGCCTCCAGCGGCTCCAGCGCGGTGATCTGGCTGCCGATGTGACAGGCCAGGCCGACCGGCGTCACATGCGGCGAGGCCGCCGCCCGGGCGTACAGCGCATGGGCCTCGTCGGCCGGGACGCCGAATTTGTCGGTCGCGCCGCCCGTGGTGATCTTCGCATGGCCCCCCGCGCCGACGGCCGGATTGACCCGGATGGCTATTTCAGGGGTCGCTATCGCTCGTGACGCGGTCGCTCGTTGCTTGAGCGACGACGAGACGGCGATCAGCCGGTCCAGTTCGACCGCGCTCTCGACATTGATCTGGCGCACGCCGACGTCGATGGCGAAGGCCAGTTCGGCGTCGGTCTTGCCCACGCCCGAGAAGACGATGCGGTTCGCGGGGACGCCCGCCTTCAGGGCTCGTCGGATTTCGCCCTCGGACACGGTGTCGGCGCCGCTGCCCAGCCGGGCCAGGGTGGCCAGCACCGACAGGTTGGAGTTGGCCTTGACCGCGAAGGCGATCAGGGCCTCGCCAAGGGCCGTCGGGTGGGCGGCGACCGCGTCGCGCAACAGGCCGTAGTGACGCGTCAGGGTCGCGGTGGAATAGACATAGGCCGGCGTGCCGATGGCCGCGGCCAGCGTCTCCAGCGGCACGTCTTCGGCATGAAGGGCGCCGTCGATATGGTCGAAATGATGCAAGCCGGGCCCTAGTCGGGCTGGGCGCCGGGGCCGTTGTAGGGGCTGGTCGGACCCCCGTCGATCGGCTGGGTGCTGGGGGGACGATAGACGGTGGCGGGCTCGGGCAGGCCGGGAGCACGGTCGCTGCGCATGCTGCGCTCGGTGCGCTTGGCCGGCGGGGCCTCAAGGTCGGCCATGCGGCCGCAGCCGGCGGCGGAGACGGCGATCAGGGCGGCGGCGCCCACGAGAACGATCTTTTTCATCACAGGCGCGTCTTCCACTCGGCGATGCGCGCGCGGACCTGTTCCGGCGCCGTGCCCCCGAAGCTCTGGCGGCTGGCGCAGGAGGCCTCAGGGGTGAGCACCTTGTAAACCGCTTCCGTGACGCCCGCCTCAAGCGATTGCAGTTCCGCCAGCGGAAGTTGCGACAAATCCACGCCCAAGGCCTCGGCCCGCTTCACCGCGGCGCCCGTCACATGGTGCGCCTTGCGGAACGGCAGGTTCAGTTCGCGCACCAGCCAGTCGGCCAGGTCGGTGGCGGTCGAAAAGCCCGAACCGGCGGCGGCGCGCATCCGCCCGGTGTTCGGCTGCAGGGCCGAGACCATGGCCGTCATGGCCCCCAGCGCCAGGGTCAGGGCGTCGAAGGCCTCGAACACCGGCGGCTTGTCCTCCTGCATGTCCTTGGAATAGGCCAGCGGCAGGCCCTTCATCACCGTCGACAGGGCGACCAGCGAGCCCATGATCCGCCCTGTCTTGGCGCGGACCAGTTCGGCGGCGTCGGGATTGCGCTTCTGCGGCATGATCGAACTGCCGGTGGTCAGGTCGTCGGGCAGGGTCACGAAGCCGAACTGCGGCGTCATCCAGATGACGATCTCTTCGGCCAGGCGCGACAGGTGGCCGGCGCAGATCGAGGCGGCGGCCAGACTCTCAAGCGCGAAATCGCGGTCCGAGACGGCGTCCAGCGAATTGCCCATGGGGCGGTCGAAGCCGAGCTCGGCCGCGGTCATGTGCCGGTCGATCGGGAAGGGCGAGCCGGCCAGGGCGGCGGCGCCCAGCGGATTCTCGTTCATCCGGGCGCGGGCGTCGGCGAAGCGGGCGGCGTCGCGGCCGAACATCTCGACATAGGCCATCAGGTGATGGCCGAAGGTCACCGGCTGGGCCGGCTGAAGATGGGTGAAGCCCGGCATCAGGTCGGCCGCATGCTGTTCGGCCCGGACCAGCAGGGCCGATTGCAGCCCCTTCAGCTGCACCACGGCGGCGTCGCAGGCGTCGCGGACCCACAGGCGGAAATCGGTCGCCACCTGGTCGTTGCGGCTGCGCGCCGTGTGCAGCCGTCCCGACGGCTCGCCGATCAGCTCGGCCAGCCGCGCCTCGACGTTCATATGGATGTCTTCGAACCGGTCGCGGAACGGGAAGGAGCCGTCGCGAATCTCGGCCTCGATGGCGTCCAGCCCGCCCAGGATGGCCTCGGCGTCGGCCGCCGCGATGATCTTCCGCGCCGCCAGCATGCGGCAATGGGCCCGCGAACCGGCCAGATCCTGGGCCCATAGCCGCCGATCCACGCCGATCGAGACGTTGATCGCCTGCATGATGTCGGCGGGGCGCGCCGAGAAGCGCCCGCCCCACATGTCTTGACCTTCCGCGTTCGGAGAAGGCTTAACTGTATCAACAGGGGCGGAAGGCTTGGTCATGAAGGGCTCGAAGGCGGCGGGGATGGCGATCGCGGGCGCGCTGGCGGTCGGCATGATCGCGGGCGCCGGCCTGCTATACGCCAATCGCGACGCCTTCTTCAAAGCCGCAACGCCCGAACCGGCGGCGAAGAGCGCGTTGGCCCGTTTCGCCACCGGCTCGCTGACCCGGCTGGAGACGCCCGCCGACACTCCGATGGCCCCCGCCTATGTGTTCAAGACCCGCGACGGCGCCGACGCGACCTTCGCCGGGTTCCGGGGCAAGGTGGTGGTGGTCAACCTGTGGGCCATGTGGTGCGCCCCGTGCCGCACCGAAATGCCCACCCTGGCCCGCCTGGCCGAGGCCTATGCCGACAAGGATCTGATGGTGCTGCCGATCAATGTCGACGCCACCGAGGACGGACTGGCCGACGCCCGCAGCTTCATCGACGTCCACGAGCCCCTGCCGCTGTACAGCGACATGAAATTCCAGCTGCCGTTCGAACTGCCGGGCGAGGGCAAGATGCCCCAGACGGTGATCCTCGACCGCCAGGGCCGCATCCGGGCGCATTTTTCGGGCGAGGCCGACTGGTCCAGCCCCGAGGCGCGCGCCCTGATCGACGAACTGCTGGCGGAGCATGGCCCGCTCATCCCCGTCGTGCACGCTGACGGCAGCAGCTTCTAGCGGGACGCCTGGGGGCGACCTAGTTGCCCCTGGCGTCCGTCCTGGTTTCGGCCTTCTGCTCGTCGGCCTCCCGGGCCAATTCGTCGGTGGCCTCGTCGACTTCCTGGGCGACCTCGCCGGCGCCGGCGGCGATGGCCGAGCCGACTTGGGCGGCTTCTTCCTTCAGCGCCGAACCCGCCTCTTCCGCGGCCTGACCGGTGTCGGCGGCGGCTTCGTTGGCGTCGGCCTGGGCGTCGTCCTGCTCCGCGGGCGTGCAGGCGGCGGCCCCCAGCGCCAGGGCGGCGGCGAGGGCGAGGGTCTGGATGCGCATGGGAATCCCCTTCAGCTTGGAACCTTGGCGGTTAACGCTCCTGCGCCCCGGCGGTTGCCACGGCCGCGGCCGCCCGGGCGCGCCGCCGGGGTTTGATCAGGAAGGACCAGGTCCCCACCCCGCCCAGCGCGGCCAGCGCCAGACCCGTGAGCGCCACGACCAGGTCGTAGAGCCAGCCGCCGACCGAAGCGGCGTGGATCGGATAGAGGGCGTTCTGCAGCCGCGTCCCCCCGCCCAGGGCATGGGCGTCGACGACCCCGACCACGCGGCTCGTGGCCGGGTCGATCTGGACCACGGTGCGGCCGTTCGGGTGCCATTCGCCCGGCTGGCGCAGGCGCACCGACGCGGGCTTGCCCGGCTCCGGCGGCAGGCCGGCGGTGCGGATGCGCGCCCCGGGGAAGGCGGCCCGGGCCGCGGCCAGGGCGACGGGCCAGTCCACGCGGCCGGCGCCGACCGTCGGCGCGGCGGGAGCCGGGGCGGGGTCGGGCGCGACCGCCTGCAGCAGGGCGCGCGTCTGTTCGTTGAAGACGATCGCGCCACCGGTCAGGCACAGCAGGAATACAGGCGCGGCGAAAATCAGGCCGAGGTTGCGATGGCTGGCGATCAGGTCGCGGCGACGCGTGGAGGCCGGCCACACCCGCCAGCCCGCGGCGCGCCAGGCCGGAATCCAGATCGCCAGTCCGGTCAGGACCAGCAGGGCGCCGGCCAGGCCCGCGACGCCGCCGACCATCTCGCCGGGCTCGCCGGCCAGCAGATGGTGATGCAGGTCGAACACCCAGGCCTCGGCCCGCGCCGTCCCGTCCCACTCGGCCAGCGTTTGTCCCTCGCCGCCCGCATAGGCGAAGCGCTCGCCCATATAGACCTTGTGCACATCCAGATCGCCGCCGGCGAACACCACGGACGATACGGCGTCGCCATAGCGGGCCTGCACGGCGTTGGCCGCCGCTCCGAGCCGGGCCGGATCGGCCGACAGGGCGGCCGGGTCGGCCGGAACGGTCAGGCGCACCCAGTCGTCCTCGAACACCAGCAGGGCGCCGGTCAGGCCGAGGACGCCCAGTATCAGGGACAGGATCGCCCCCGCCCAGGCGTGGATGAGCCGGATCGCGCCCATCAGAAGCGGCGCGTCACGCCCACGGTCGCCGTGCGGCCACGTCCGGCGAAGTAGCGGAGGTTGTCGCTCGGCGCCTGGGTGTCGGAGAAATAGCTGACGTACTGTTCGTCCAGCAGGTTCTGCACCCCCACGCTGACGTCGCCGAACCCGGCATGCCACACGCCCACCGCGTCAAGCAGGCTGTAGCCCTCGAAGTCGTTGCGCGGGTCGCCGCCTTCGAACGCGCGTTCGAACAGGTGCTGGGCCTGCAGGCGCAGGGACAGGTCGCCGTGATCCATCTCGCCCCACAGCAGCAACCGGTTCGGTGCGATGTTGGCCCCGTCCAGGTCGCGGTCGAGGACCCCGTCGTCGTTGGTGTCGGTGCGGCCCTCGAGGTGCGACCAGGCGCCGCCGAAGCGCAGGCCGTCGCTGATCGCATAGCGGGCCGTGACCTCCAGCCCCTCGATCTGGATGGCCTGCCGCTGCACCACGTAGGCCCCGCCCACCAGAACATAGAGGGCGCCGCGGTCAGACTCGGAGCGGAAAGCGGCCGCCGAGGCCTTCAACGGCCCGCGGTTGATTTCCAGTCCCAACTCGGTGTTGTCCGAAATCACCGGCGAGACGTCGAGGAAGGTGTCGACGTCCAGGCCCGGGTCGTCGATGGCGCGCAACACCCGGCCCACATCGGCCATGCTGAATCCCTGGGCGAACGAGGCGTAGGCGGTGAGGTCCGGGATCACCTCGAAGGTCGCGCCGACGTTGAACAGCGTCTCCTCGAACGACGGCTCGCCACCGTCGACCTGCTGCGATCCGTAGAACGCCAGGGTGGTGAAGTCCTCGACGATCAGGGTCGCCGATTCGTGACGCACCCCGCCCGACAGGTTCAGCCGCCCGTCCAGCAGCCGCTGGTTCAGCTGCACGAAGGGGGCGAGGCTCTCATAGGTGGTTTCGGGCACCCACATCCGGTCGGTCAGCACCAGGGCCTGGAAGGTGGTGTCGCGCAGCCCATCCAGCCCGGCCAGCAGACGAAGGCCAGGGACCGGCTCGATCAGGCCCTCCCAGTCCAACTTGAAACCCCGCTTGGAGGAATTGTTGGCGGACTGGTCGAACAGGGTCCCGACCGGGGCGATGGCAGGGTCCTGGAAGGTGGCGAAGGCGCCGCCGCCGAACACGCCCTCATACTCGTGCGCGAACAGCTGCGCCCGCAGCGTCCCGCCCAGCACGTCGCGTTCGCGCCAGGTCAGGGCGCCGGAGGTGACGTCGTTCAGCGGCTGGATTCCCTGGGGAGCGCCTCGCGTCGAGGTGGTCGGCAGGCCGGTCGCACGGTTCCCGGCCACGGTGACGTAGTCTCCGTCGCCGGACAGTTCGAAATGGTTGACCCACAGCTCCAGCCGGCGGCCGGCCGACGGCTCCCATCCGGCCTTGGCGAACACCGACCAGCTGACGCTGTCCTGGATCTCGCCCTGGGCCCCGTCCATGCCGATGCGGCGGTCCTCGCCGTCGTAGAAGACGCCGCGAGCCTCGCGCGCCGCGCCCAGCGTCAGGTCCCAGTCGCCGAAGTCGCGCCCGCCGATCCCGGCCAGCTTCCAGCCGAGGCTGTCGCCGAACACGCTGTCGTCGAAGCTGGTCTGGGCCAGCACCCGGCCGTCCCAGCCGTCGGCGTTTCGCCCGGGGCCGGCGGTGACATAGTTGACCACCCCGCCGGTGGCCCCGATCCCCTGGATGGCGTTGGAGCCGAAGATCACCTCGACCCGGTCGATGAAGAAGGGATCGATGGTGTAGCCGTCGCGGGCGTCGTCGCGCAGCGGCGTCGACTGCGGCACCCCGTCGATCAGGTAGAGGGGCGAACGCCCCCGCAGGGTCTCGCCCGAGCCCGACAGCTTCTGCCGGGTCGGCGAGAAGGACGGCGACAGGGTCGCCACCAGGTCGACGGCGCTGGCGCCCAGGGCGGTCTGGGTCGTGATCTCTCCGGCGTCGATCAACTGCACCGTCGCCGGAATGGCCGACCGCGGCGTCTCCGTGCGCGCGGCGGTGACCACCACCTCGTCCAGCATGGCCGGCGCCTCCTGCGCAAGGGCGGGCGCGGCGACCGCCAGGGCGAGGACCGAGGCGGAGACGAGAAGGCGAACGGACATGAGAGACGACCCCTGAAAGACGCCGTCCCCATACGCGAATGCATCTGCAAGTCAATCGCAACAACGTCGCACCCCGCCGGCTGGCGGGCGCGGCGCATGGATGGACTGCCCGACTGTCGCGGGGATTCCGGTCACAGTCCTCGGGGAAAGCCGCGTGGTGGCTGGAGGCGGGCTCGAACCGCCGACCTGTGGGTTATGAATCCACCGCTCTAACCAGCTGAGCTACCCAGCCAAGCCAGGCGCCCGCCTCACGCGAGGCGCGGTTTATAGGGTGAGAGGCGTCCGGCTTCAAGCGCTTGGGCGCAGGGCCGTGAAGCGCTAGGGTCGCAGCCGGCATGAGCGTCCTTCACCTTCTCGGAACGGCTGGCGAAGGCGGCGCCGAAACCTACTTCGTCGACCTGGTCCAGGCGCTGTCGCGGGCCGG
>NZ_JAUYNX010000013.1 GCF_030704825.1 Brevundimonas sp.
GGCCAGGCGCCCGGCGCCCCGTCCGGCGACGCGCGCTCCGGCTCCCGCCGCGACTGCCCCGGCGCCGGCCGAGGCCGCCGGCGAACGTCCGTATCAGGCCCCCGCCGCCGAGACCCCCGCGCCGCCGCGCCAGTCCGTCCAGTAACGGACGCCGGCTACTCGATGTCCTCGTTGAGCAGGCCGACCTGGTGGAAGCCGTTGGCCTGCAGCGCGTTCATGACCGTCATGAAGCGGTCGTAGGTCACGTCCGGCTGGGCCCGGACGAAGACCCGCTCGTCCCGGCAGTTGGTCACGGCCTGTGCCGCGCAGACGTCGGCGGCAAGGGTCTCCATCGTCGTCGGCCGGTCGGCGATGAACAGGGCGCCCGATGTCTGGACGGTGACGTAGACCGGCTCCTTCGGCTCGACGACGTCGAGTGGCGGCGGCGGCAGGTCCAGTTTGATCGAAACGGTGGCCAGCGGCGCGGCGACCATGAAGATGATCAGCAGCACCAGCATGATGTCGACGAACGGCGTGACGTTGATGTCCGCATTCTGCTCGATGGTCCCGCCGCCCTGGCCCGAGGGGCCGGAAAGTCGTGCGCCCATGACTGGTCACTCCCGTGGTTGATCCGGGCAGTTCCAACCTTGGCCGCGACTTTTTGAAGGCGGAGTTTTCGTCGGGCCGCAATCGGGTCGGGAGGTCCCGAAGGGCCGACAACCGCGACCAAGGAAAAAGGGCCGCGTCCCTGCGGACGCGGCCCTCGATCATTCAGCGCGGCGAGACGTCTATTCGATGTCTTCGTTCAGCAGGCCGACCTTGAAGTAGCCGTTCTCCTGCAGGGTGTTCATGACTTCCATGAACTGGTCATATTTCACTTCCGGCTGGGCGCGCACGAAGATGCGCTCTTCGCGGCAGTTGGTCGGAACGGCCAGGGCCACGCAGACGTCGGCGGCCAGGGTTTCGATCGTGGTCTGGCGATCGGCCAGGAAGATCGAGCCGGTGTCCTGGATGGTGATGTACACCGGTTCCTTCGGAACTTCGTTCGGATCCGGCGGCGTCGCCGGCGGCAGGTCGAGGCGGATCGAAACGGTGGCCAGCGGCGCGGCGACCATGAAGATGATCAGCAGCACCAGCATGATGTCGACGAACGGCGTGACGTTGATGTCCGCGTTCTGCTCGATGGTCTTGCCGCCCTGGCCGCCGGGACCTGAAAGTTTGGAGCCCATGTGCTTCAGTCTCTCCATCCGGCGCGCCGCGACGGCGGCGAGCCAAGCTATGACGTTCGGTTCGTCTCTTGGCGTCCCGGAACCGGCTTGTAAAGCGGGTTCGGGCGGCTTGGGGTTCCATACCCTCTGGATTGTCTCAAATACGCCTGTCAGGCGAGCCGATCAGCCCTTGGCCAGCTTCAGAAAGCGATCCTTCAGCGCGGCGTCGGACTTGAAGGCGCCAGTGAACCGGGTGGTGATGGTCGAAACGTGGCGGTGATGCACGCCGCGGGTGGTCATGCACTGGTGTTCCGCGTCGATCAGGACGGCGACGCCGGCCGGCTGAAGATTCGATTCGATGGCTTCGGCGATCAACTGGGTCAGGGTTTCCTGGGTCTGCAGCCGCCGGGCGAAGATTTCGACTACCCGGGCCAGCTTTGAGATGCCCACCACCTTCTCCGCCGGGATGTAGGCGACATAGGCCTTGCCCAGGAAGGGAGCCATGTGGTGTTCGCAATGGCTCTCGACCTCGATGTCGCGCAGCAACACCATGTCGTCGTAGCCCTGAACGTCCTCGAAGGTGCGCGACAGCTCCTTTTCGACATCGGCGTCATAGCCGTCGAACCATTCGCCGTACGCGTCCACGACCCGTTTCGGCGTATCGATCAGACCCGGACGGTCGGGATCGTCGCCGGCCCAGGCCAGCAGGGTGCGGACAGCCTTCAGGGCTTCCTCCCGCGACGGGCGGCGCTTGGGCAGGTCGTTCTCGCCGACCAGAACAGGCTTGGCGGGGGTAAGGCTCATGGGGATTCTCGAACGCGCGGCTTTGTAAGTCGCGGGGGACTCTTTATCAGCTTGGCGGCGTATATGGGACCGCCGGTCCGTGCCGCAAGAAAACTCTCCCGCAAAGACTCCCCATGCCGCTGACGATCTACGACACCCTTCACCGCGAAAAGCGCGTGTTCGAGCCGCGCGACCCGGAGCGGGTGACCCTCTATGTCTGCGGCCCGACGGTCTATGATTTCGCCCATATCGGCAATGCCCGCCCGCCGGTGGTGTTCGACGTCCTGGTGCGACTGCTGCGCCGGACTTACGGCGCGGACAAGGTCATCTATGCCCGCAACGTCACCGACGTGGACGACAAGATCAACCAGAAGGCCGCCCGTGAGGGCACGCCCATAGGTGAGGTCACCGCCCGTTACGAGGCGGCCTATCTGGAGGACATGAGCCGGCTGAACGTGTCGCCGCCGGACATCGCGCCCCATGTCACCGACCATATGGACGCCATCGTCGCCCAGATCGGCGCGATCATGGACCAGGGCTGCGCCTATGCGGCCGAGGGCCATGTGCTGTTCGACGTCTCGTCCTACGAGACCTATGGCCGGCTGTCCGGCCGGAACCTGGACGACATGATCGCGGGCGCCCGGGTCGAGGTGGCGCCCTACAAGAAGAATCCGCACGACTTCGTGCTGTGGAAGCCTTCGAAAGAGGGCGAGCCGGCGTGGCCGTCGCCATGGGGCGAGGGGCGGCCGGGCTGGCATATCGAATGCTCGGCCATGATCGAGGAGACGCTGGGCCTGCCGATCGACATCCACGGCGGCGGCATCGATTTGGTCTTTCCGCACCACGAGAACGAGATCGCCCAGGGCGTCTGCGCCCACGGCCATGCGCATGAGCCGGACCCGCACGCGGAATACAGCCGCTACTGGATGCACAACGGCTTCCTGACCGTCGACGCGGAGAAGATGTCCAAGTCGATCGGCAACGTCCTGCTGCTGCATGATCTGGTCCGGAACATCCCGGGCGAGGTGGTCCGCTGGGCCCTGCTGAGCGCCCACTATCGCCAGCCGCTGGACTGGAACCAGTCGCTGCTGGACCAGAGCCGCAAGGCGCTGGATCGGCTGTATGGGGCGCTGCACCGGGCTGCCGGGGTCGAGGCCAATGGCGACGAGCCGCCCGAGGACTTCCTCAAGGCCATCGAGGACGACATCAACACGCCGGGCGCCATGGCGACCCTGTTCGCCCTGTCCAGCGAGATCGAGCGCGCCATGACGGCCGGCGATCACGGCGTCGTGGCCCGCGCCAAGGGTGAGCTGATCGCCGCCGCAGCCATCCTGGGGGTGCTTCAGGCCGAGCCGGCGACCTGGTTCGACGCCGGGGTCGACGACGCCTTCAAGGCCGAGGTCGAGACCCTGCTGGAACAGCGCGCCGCCGCCCGCGCCGGCAAGGACTGGCCCGAGGCCGACCGTATTCGGGACCGGCTCAACGCGTTGAATGTCGTGGTGATGGACGGCCCGGCCGGAGCGACCTGGCGGGTCAGGGGTTGAGGCGGATCAGGTAATCCTCTTGGCCGACACCGGGTCGCTGGCCGGGAAGGTCTCCTCGAGGCCCTCGTCCAGCAACGCTTCCTGGCGGTCTTCCACGTTACGCTCCTCTTCGCAGAGCTGATCCGGCTTGCCCTGTTCCCGCTCCGCCTTGCGGGCGTGGGGGATATCGTCGGCAGGGGCCTGCTGATGATCGGATTTGTGCGTCTGGGTGGTCATGGCCGCCCTCCTTATTTCGCTGGATGGTCTTCGTCGCCGTCGGGCCCGTATCCCAGGCCGGCGATGTCGTCATCGGAAAGACGTTTGGCCTCCCAGTGGGCGGCGCTGGCCTGGGCGCCGCGGACGTTTCGCATGAGACCGGTGTAAACCAGTTCGACCTCGTCGGGGCCGCGCTGGCCGCCGCTCTCGCCGTCGATCTCGGTCAGCCGCTGCCCGTCCACGCCCAGCAGGGCGTCGGCCTCGGCCTCGATGCCCGAAGCCCCGAGCTCATCGTCCAGATCGGCTTCCTCGTCCTCGTCGAATTCTTCCTCGTCGGCGTCGCCGTCGGCCTGGGTGACGTCCAGCACCGGATCGGCCTCGTCCGGCAGGATGTCGCCGTCGCCCTCATCGTCGATGTGGGTTTCGTCATAGACTTCCGACTGTTCCTGATCGTCCGAATAACCGTCGATCTCGGGCATGCCGTCACCTCCCTGTTCGGAAGGTCAACGCTGCGCCGCTATCCGGCGTTCCCCGTCTTCACCGCGTCGTCGAGCGCGGCGCGGATGCGACCGATGGCGTCCTCCCAGCCATCGAAGCTGTCGCGGGGGAAATAGCGCAGGTGCGGATAGAACGGATATTTGTCCGTCGCCAGGAAATGCCAGTCGTCCGGAGCGGTTACCATCCAGGCCGTTCCGCCGACCGCCGCGGCCAGGTTGGTCCCCGCGATGCCCGGGCCGATGACCAGGTCCAGCGCGACGGACAGGGCGGCCACATCCTCCAGGTCGTCCTTCAGATCGATGGGCGGAGTCCAGATCGACACCCCGGCCGTTTCGGCCGCGGCCAGATCCTCGGCGACGTCGCCGCACTGCAGATTGACCATCACCGCGCCCGGTGTCTCCAGGACCGGTCGCCAGCGTTCGAAGCCCGAGAAATAGCGGGCTCTTGATCCGGTCAGCACCAGGCTCTTCCAGTGCAGGCCCACCTTGAGGCCCGGGCCCAGCTTCTCCAGTTCGGCCTTCCAGTGCGCGATCCTGCCAGGATCGGCGGCCAGATAGCCGCGCCGGTCCGGGAAGCGGTCGATGGACGGGCGGAACAGGGCCAGCATCGAGGCCATCGGGATCCAGGCGTCGACCGCGCCCTCGCCGTCTTCCATCGCCTCCAGGAAGGGGACATAGCGAGTGATCCGCCCCTCCAGTTTGACGGCCCTGTGCCCGCCGACCACCGCCGTCGGGAAGGCGCGCTGGAACAGGGCGACCAATCGCGGCTCCACCGCGATGAACACCTTGCCCTCCGGCCCGACCGCCTCGATGGCGTCGCCGACGCAGGTTCCGAACAGCATCTCATCGGCGATGCCCTGTTCGCCGAGGATCAGCAGCCGTCGCCCCGCCATCTCCCCGACCGCGCCGTCCCAGCGCGGGGCGTCGACGGCCACCCGCATGGCTTCCGGCAGATGCGGATCCAGACGCACATCATAGGCTTCGAAGCCTTCGGGAATGCGCCCCAGGGCCATCAGCTGCAGGGCCCGGGCCATGGTCATCATGGCCCGCTCATAGGGGCTCTCGGCGCCGGGCAGGGCGGCGTCCAGATCCTCCAGCGCGCCGAGGGCGTCGCCCAGCGGCTGGCGGGCGTTGGCGCGGTTGTAACGGGCCTTGGCGAAGCCGGGATCGTGCCGCAACGCCTCCTCGAAGAAGGTCAGGGCGGTTGTCATGTCGCCCTGGTCGCTCAGCACCGTACCCAGCGTGTTCCACAGCACCGGCGATTCGGGCTCTACCCCCAGCAGGGCCCTCAGGGTTTCGACCGCGTCGCCGTAGCGTTTCTGGTCCCGCTGCACGCAGGCCAGGTTGTTGGTCGCCTCGACGTGGCCGGGATCGGCCGCCAGGTATTTCAGAAGCAGCTTCTCGGCGATGTCGAGATAGCCCATCTGCTGCGCCAGCCGACCCAGGTCGTGGGCCACGTCGGTTTCGTTGGGCAGCAGCTTCAGCGCCGCCTCATAGGCCAGCAGGGCCTGGCCCAGGTCGCCCGACTTCTCGCGGCATATGGCCAGCACATGCCAGGCCAGGCCGTTGGTTTCGTCGATCCGCAGCGCGTCCAGCGCCCGCCGGGCGCCCAGGGCGAAGTCGCCGGCGCGGATCGCCATCAGGGCGGCCTTCAGCTTCTCCAGCGCCTTGCGCTGGGCCTTCACCGCCAGTTTCGGGCTGGCCAACTGGCGTGACAGCTTCCGAAGGGCTTCGGGCGAGGCGGAATCGCCGACGACGCCCTGGGCCGCGGGGGCCATCGCATGGACGAGTTCGGGAGCCAGTTCGGCTGCGGACATGGAACGATCCTGAGGTGATCCGCGACGATTGCCGGCCGGGTCACAAGACATGGTTAACCACGTCTGTTTAACCTGCGTTCGTTCCCGGCTTCCTAACGTCGTCGCGAGCCCGCCAGGAGACACTCCCGCAAATGCCGCTCAAGCTGTCCCTGAAGCCCGGCGAGAAATTCGTGCTCAACGGAGCCGTGGTCCAGAATGGCGATCGCCGCGGCGTTCTGATCCTTCAGAACAAGGCGTCGGTGCTGCGCGAGAAGGACATCCTCCAGCCCGGGGACGTCAACACCCCGGCGAAGCGGATCTATTTCCCGGTCATGATGATGTACCTGGACGAGGCCGGCGCGCCCAAGGTCTACGACGAGTTCGCCCGGCGCCTGACCGAATTCATGGGAGCGTCGCGCAATCCGCAGGTCCTGGCCGATTGCGTCGACGCCTCGCGGCACGTGATGGCGCGCGAATACTACAAGGCGCTGATGGCCGCGCGAAAACTGGTTGATTACGAGGAAGGTCTGGCGAATGTCGCTGCAGGCGTACAAGACCGCGGCCACGCGGACTGAAAACCCGCGTGAGATGGAGTATCGGCTGTTCGGGCAGGTGACCCGGGCGCTGATGCACGCCTCGACGGTCGATCCGTCCGACGTCGCCACCCGCATCGACGCCCTCGACTGGAATCGGCGCCTGTGGTCGGCGCTGGCCACCGACTGCGCCAATCCCGACAATGGCATGGACAAGGCGCTGCGGGCCCAGATCATCTCGATCAGCCTGTTCGTCAGCCGTCACTCCTCGACGATCATGCGCGGCGAGGACGACTTCGAGGCTCTCATCGACATCAACAAGATGGTCATGCAGGGCCTGGCGGGACCGGGCCCCGGCGCGCAACAGGCGGCCTGATCGTCCGACGGTAGGCAAGCGGCGACCGGCCGCCCGGTCAGACCTGCCGGGTTCCGGGTTCGTACCGAACAACTACTTGAAACTATTCATCTTTGTTTGCAGCCGGGCGCGGCCCGAACCTTGCGGGGCCGTGCGCGAACCAGAACTGGTTCGACGGCCAGAAGGCCGTTCTTCACCCGACCAGAATGGAAGGACAGCCGATGGTTATGTCGGTCAATACGAATACGGGTGCGCAAATCGCACTCCAGAACCTGAACGCGACCAACGCCTCCCTGGCGATCACGCAGAACCGGATCAACACCGGCAAGTCTGTGTCGAGCGCCAAGGACAATGGAGCCATCTGGGCCATCGCCCAGGGGCAACGGGCCGATATCGGGGCTTTGAGCGCGGTGAAACAGTCGCTCGACCGGGGCATCGCCGCGGTGGATGTGGCGCTGGCGGCGGGCGAGACGGTCTCCGACCTCTTGCTGCAGATGAAGGAGAAGGCCCTGGCGGCGACCGATTCGTCGCTGAAGACTTCGGCGCGGGCCGCGCTGAACGAGGATTTCAAGTCCCTGCGTGACCAGATCGCGTCGGTCACCGGCAATGCCGAATTCAACGGGGTCAACCTGCTGAACACCGGCGCCACCGGTTTCGCCGCCCTGGCCAATGTCGCCGGAACCTCTTCTCTCACCGTGGGGGCCGAGGTGCTCGCGTTGGGCGGATCCAACGTCACCGTGGCCACGACGCAGTCGATCGACACGCTGACAAAGGCGATCGCGTCCCTCACGGTCGTGACCGCTTCCATCGATCTGGTTTCGGCTTCGCTCGCGCGGCTGGGCACCAAGTCGAAGGCGCTTTCGACCCACAACACCTTCGTCAGCAAGCTGACGGATGCGCTGGAGGCGGGAGTGGGCAACCTTGTCGACGCCGATCTGGCGAAGGAAAGCGCCAAGCTCCAGGCCCTGCAGACGAAGCAGCAACTGGGGGTTCAGGCTCTGGGAATCGCCAACCAGACTCCGCAGCTCGTGCTGTCGCTGTTCCAGTAGTTTCAGGTTCTCGCAGGCGCCGGAGGGGGAGACCTCTCCGGCGTCTCGTGCTTTCAGCCCAGACCGGTCGTCTGATAGATCGCCAGGAAAGCGCGGCTGACGATCTCCCACGCAACCCAGACGAAGACGCAGACTCCCGCCACGCCGCCCCAGCCGACCAGCACCACCACCCCGTCCCGCTGCATGAGGCCGAAGCCGAAGGTGGAGATGATCAGGGCCGGCACCAGATTTCCGCCCCAGATGGGCAGGATCAGGATGAACGCCAATACCACCGTGGCGACGCCGATCAGAACCTCCGACACCTCGCTGGTCATGATCGAGAGGCGCGGCCTGGAAAGCCGTTCCACCATTCTGAGCCGGGGCAGCACCTTCTCCACACCATGCCGGTAGGTCTCGCGTTCGATCCAGCGGCGCAGGGCCCATTTGGGCAGCCATAACTGGTCTTGGCGCACCATCAGCTGCAGGCCCATCAGCAACAGGGGAGCGCCCAGGATCGTCGTCGTTCCCGGAATGATGCCGATGGCGATGTTCAGCAGGCCGAAGAACAGCATCAGGGCGCCGAAGCCGCGCTCGCCGAACGCGTTGATCAGTTCACCCAGATAGAGCTTCGGGTCTTCCTTGGCGCCGATGTCCTCGATCACCTGCGAGAAGGACCGGCTGTCGCTCTGATAGTCATAGTCGGGCATCGGCGACGGGTCCGGGCATTGATGACTCGATCTAGGCGCGACCGCGTCCCCGCGCCACTTAACAAACGTCAATCCTCAACGCGGGCGCAGCCTCAGACCAGTCCTGCGATCCATCCCAGTCCCTGTTGGAGCCCGGCCACGATGAGCTTCCACGCGAGGAACAGGATGGCCACGGCGAACGCGGTGGTCAGCCAGCCCAGCAGGACCGCCAGGCCGTCCCGTTGGATCACGCCCAGCGAGAAGAAGGCGATCGCGACGGCGGGAATCAGATTGCCGCCGAAGATCGGCAGCACCAGTACAGCCGACAGGAACAGGCAGGCCAGGCCGATCAGGCCCTGGCCGAAGCCGCCGGTCAGGAAATACAGGCGTGGCCGCGACAACCGCTCGCTCCAGCGAACGGGCCTGGCCAACCGGCCGCTGAGCTTGCGAAAGGCGCTTCGGTTGATCGAGACCCGCTCGGCCCATCGCGGAATCCAGAGGGTGTCGCGGCCCCAGGCCAGCTCCATCGACAGCAGCAGCAGCGGCGCTCCGGTCAGGGTGGTTCCCCCTGGCGGCCAGGGGAGCAGGTTGATCAGGGCGAAAAAGAACATCACCGGCCCGAAGGCCCGGTCCCCGAACGCTTCGACGACCTCGCCCAGGCAGAGCTTTTCGGCGCGGCGCGCCGCCAGAATGGCCAGCACCTCCGAAAACGCGCGCGGCCGGCCGGTCGAGGTCTCGATCAGGGTCATGCGCGGACGCTATCGGTGCGACCGGGATGCGTCATCCTTGCTCACGCTACGGGCGCGATCAGTGTTTCACGTGCTCGGGCTTGCCCTTGCGTTTGGTGTGGGCGAATTCCTCGAGTTGCTTCTCGGTCATCGACAGCATCGACTTCGACGCGCCCTTCAGCTCGGACTTGGGCGTGTCGCCGCGCTTGGCCGACAGGGCGGCGCCAGCGGCCTTCTGCTGGGCGGCGGATTTGGCTGGCATGGCGTAGCTCCTTTTTCGCGAACAGGAAAACCGGCGCGGATCGGCCGGGTTCCCTTTCCCGCGCCAAACGGTGGTATGTTGGGACATCGGACCGGTCCGACGGACACTTGGAGCGATCGACATGCGGACCCACATCCTGTTTGCGGGCGCGGCGGCCCTGATGCTGGCGGCCTGCGGCTCGGGCGGCGAGGCGGTCAACGGCGACAAGGCGGATGAAGCGGCGGCGCCGTCGGTCGCGGGCCTGCCGGACGGTCCCACGCCCGGATTGTGGCGCGTGACCATGCAGGTCGACGGCTTGCCCGAGGGGATGGCCGCGCCGGTGGTCGAAACCTGCATGACCGATGAAAAATTCGAATCCCCGCAGGATCCGGCCAGCCAGATGCCGGGCATGACCTGCAGCAACCAGTCATTCCGCCGCGAGGGCGACGCCATGGTGGGCCATTCGATCTGCACCTCGGACGCGGGCGTCCGCACCCAAACGGACATGCGCGTCTCGGGCGACTTCTCGCGCCGCTACACCATGGTGATTACCAGCACGACGACGCCGACGCCCGCGCCGGAGCCGGGGACGCGAACCATGACCATGATGGCGGAGCGGCTGGGCGACTGCCCGGTGGCGTCAGCCGCCCAGTAGTTCGCGCCCGATCAGGAAGCGCCGGATCTCGTTTGTCCCGGCGCCGATGTCGTAGAGCTTGGCGTCGCGGACCAGACGTTCGACGGGCCATTCCTTGGTGTAGCCGGCGCCGCCGAGGGCCTGGACGGCCTCGAGGCTGACCTTCACCGCATTCTCGGACGCCAGCAGGATGGCGCCGGCGGCGTCGTAGCGAGTGGTCTTGCCCTGGTCGCAGGCGCGGGCGACAGCATAGACATAGGCACGGGCGCTGTTCAGGGCGACGTACATGTCGGCGACCTTGGCCTGCATGAGCTGGAACGAGCCGATGGGCTTGCCGAACTGTTTGCGCTCGCGAACATAGGGCAGGACGACGTCCAGCGCCGCCTGCATGATGCCCAGCGGACCAGCGGACAGGACGGTGCGCTCATAGTCCAGGCCGCTCATCAGCACGCCTGCGCCGCCGCCGACCGGGCCCATGACGTTCTCCTCCGGAACCTCGCAGTCCTCGAACACCAGTTCGGCGGTGTCCGACCCGCGCATGCCCATCTTGTCCAGCTTCTTCGAGACGCTGAAGCCCTTCATGCCCTTCTCGATCAGGAAGGCGGTGACGCCGCCGCTGCCCTCGCCGGTGCGGGCGTAGACCACCAGAGTCTCGGCGTGGGGGGCGTTGGTGATCCAGAATTTCGTGCCGTTCAGGACGTAGCGGTCGCCGTCCTTGCGGGCCTGGGTGCGCATCGACATGACATCGGAGCCCGAGCCGGCTTCCGACATGGCCAGAGAGCCGACGTGCTCGCCCGAGATCAGCTTCGGCAGATATTTGCGTTTCTGCTCGTCAGTCCCCCAGCGCCGGATCTGGTTGACGCACAGATTGGAGTGGGCCCCGTAGGCCAGGCCGATCGAGGCCGAGGCGCGCGACACCTCCTCCATGGCCACGACGTGTTCGAGATAGCCGAGGCCGAGGCCGCCGTACTCTTCCTCGACCGTGATGCCGTGAAGGCCCAATTCGCCCATCTCGGGCCACAGCTCGCGGCGGAATTTGTTGGTTTCGTCGATCTCGGCGGCGTGCGGCGCCAGCCGGTCGGCGGCCCAGCGGGCGGTGGTGTCGCGGATGGCGTCGGCGTTCTCGCCGAGGCCGAATTCCATCGATTGGGGGGCGTTGGGAATGCTCATGGCGGCGGCGTAGCACCGCCCGCCGTCGAGGCAAAGT
This sequence comes from Brevundimonas sp., assembly GCF_030704825.1. Classification (GTDB taxonomy): domain Bacteria; phylum Pseudomonadota; class Alphaproteobacteria; order Caulobacterales; family Caulobacteraceae; genus Brevundimonas. The sequence goes on from NZ_JAUYNX010000013.1 coordinate 11,415, forward strand.
CAGCTCGGCCTGCCCCAGCGGACATACAGGTTCCACGATGACACCCCGACGCAGATCACGCCGATCACGGCCAGGGCCCAGGCGATGACCGTTGTCTCGCCCATGGGGGATGGCTGTTCGACCGACAACCGGAAGGCCGCCGCCGAGGCCGTGCAGGCGGCCAGGCCGACGCCGCCCATAATCAGGAAGGCGCCGGTCTCGCTCCAGTCGAAGCGACGCGGTCTGGTTGGTTCGACCTCGTGCCGCAGCACCGAAAGGGTCGGCTCGTCCTCGAACAGGACCGTTTCCTCGGCGGGGGGCGTCGCCTCCCTCTGGTCGGATGTCCAGGCCGGACGGGCCGCCTCGACGAAGTCGGCCTCGGTTGCAGGCGTCAGCACCAGGGCCTGATCCATGGGCGGAAAGGGCGAGTCGGCCGGCGAGGCCGAGGTCAGCGGGACGACCGGAGCCGACGGTTCGTCCGGAACCGGCGTAGGATTAGTCTCTGGCTCCGGATCGGGCTCCGCGACCGCCTGCGGGGCGGGCGCTTCAGGGGCCGTGGCCTCGAAGCCGGGCAATGGACCAATGATCGCGGCCGCATAGGGCGAATAGCGGTTCAGGTTGACCGTCGTCACCGCGTCGACGGGCTTGAAGGCCGGAGGCGAGAAGGCGGGCTCCTCGGGCGCCCACGACGGTTCCGGAAGGACGGGGATGGCCGGGGCTTCGCCGAGGAGGGCGGCGACCGCAGCGGCCCGTGCATCGGCGGAAGTCTCCGCCGTCGGTTCGACGGGGGATTCGATCGGGGGTGGGGGCAGGGGGGCGGCCAGCAGTTCGGCCAGGGTGACAGAGGCCGCGGGGTCGGCCACGAACAGCGCCCGCTCGGCCGCCCGGCGACGCAGCCGGTCGTCGGGCGCTATGGCTTCGGGCCAGCCGATCAGGGCGTCCGCGGCCTCTCCGGCCAGACCCTCATTGAGTCTCTGCAGCACATCCGAGGCCAGGAAGCGTTCGACACCGACCGAAATGGCGAAACTGGCCAAGGCGTCGAACTGGTGCTGGTTCAGGTCGGCGGGCGCCCGTTCGTTCAGCGCCCGTACCACGGGCAACAGGTCGTACTGCAACAGCAGTTCGGCGTCGGGCTCGCCGACCGTCAGACCCTCCCGGGCCGAGGCCGTATGGCCATAGCCGATGACCCAGCGACCATCCTCGCCGCGCACGGCGCGCGGACGGAAGCCTTCGAAGCTCTTGATGAGCACGATCCCCTCGCGGGAGACCTTAAGACGTGGCGTGGTCGCTGCGGACACGGATTGACCCAAATCGAGACGGGCGCGCTCGCCCGACGAGAGAGCCAGCAAGGGCCGCGCCGGGTTTACAGCAACACGATGGTTGCGAGACCCAGGAAGATCAGGAAACCGAAAAAGTCCGTCGTCGCCGTCACGAACACCGCTGAGGACACGGCCGGGTCGAACTTCAGCTTCGACAGGGTCAGGGGCGTGAGCACCCCGACCGTGGCGGCCACCAGGAGATTCAGCACCATCGAGACCGCGATCACCGCCCCGATACGCCAGTGGCCCGACCAGAGGGCGGCCGCGCTGCCGATCAGGGGAGCCAGCACCAGGCCGTTGGCCAGCCCCACCGCCAGCTCGCGCCGGAAGGTGCGCGGGGCGTTGGAGCTGTTCAGTTCGCGCGTCGCCAGGGCGCGGACCGTCACGGTCAGGGCCTGGGTGCCGGCGTTGCCGCCGATGGCCGAGACGATGGGCATCAGCACGGCCAGGGCCACGATCTCCTTGATGGTCGCGCCAAAGAAGGCGATGACGCTGGCGCCCAGAACCGCCGTCGCCAGATTGATCGCCAGCCAGGGCACGCGGCCGCGCACGATCTCGGACACGGACGAGCCCCGATCCTCGTCGGAGACGCCGGCCAGGCGCAGGATGTCCTCGCGGTTCTCTTCCTGGATGATGTTGACGATGTCGTCGACGGTGATCTGGCCCACCAGCCGGCCCGCCGCGTCGATGACCGGGGCCGAGATCAGGTGGTATTTCTCGAAGATGTAGGCGACCTCCTCCTGGTCCTGGTCGACGGCGATCTCGTTGATCGGCTCCATGATGTCGGACAGGGCGGCGGTGCGGGGGGCGCGCAGCAGGCTGCTGACGGCGATGCCGCCCACGGGCCGGTTGGTCGGATCGACCACATAGATGTCGAAGAACAGCTCGGGCAGATCCTCGCCCTGCTTGCGGATGTGGTCGATGGTGTCGCCGACGTTCCAGAACTGGGGCGCGGCCATCACCTCGCGCTGCATCAGGCGGCCGGCGGAGTCCTCGGCGTGGCCCAGCGAGCTTTCGATCGCGGCCCGGTCGACCTCGGGCATGGCGGCCAGGACGCGTTCGCGCTGGTCGTCCTCGAGGTCCTCGACCACCGCGGCGGCGTCGTCGGAATCCAGTTCCTGCAGGGCCTCGGCCAGGGTCAGGTGCGGAACGCGCTCCAGCACCTCCTCGCGGATGCCGTCGTCCAGCTCGGGCAGGGTGTCGGCCAGCAGGTCCGGCGGAAGCCACAGGACCACGACGGCGCGGTGCTCGGCGGTCAGGAAGCCCATCAGGTCGGCGACGTCGGCCGGGTGCAGGTCTTCCAGCAGGGAGCGGAGCTTGAGGCCGTCGCCGGCGTCGGAGGCGTCGACGACCTTCTCGACGAAGGCGGCCGTCAGGACGTAGTCCTCGTCCAGGGCTTCGTGTTCGATGTCGGCGGGGGAGGCAGGCGGCAGGGGGGCGGTTGGTGCGGTAGTCACGCGAGGCCTCCCTGCCTGATATCAGCGATAAGTCGTTGATCTACCCTGTAAAAAAACGATGGTGCGGTCGAGAAGACTCGAACTTCCACTCCGGTTAGGGAACAGCGACCTCAACGCTGCGCGTCTACCAATTCCGCCACGACCGCTCGCATCGGAGGGGGGCTGATAGCGGAGAGATGGGCGGCTGCCAAGCCGTATCAAGCGGCTCCGGCCATGAAGTCGTACACATCGGCCGGCCGCGTGACGGTGATGGCGATGCGGTCGTCGCGGATCTCGATCTCGCCGCGGGCCACCGGATGGTTGTTGGCGAGGATCCAGACCTCGTCGTGCTCGGAGGCGTCGAGCGGGATCACCGCCCCGCGGCCCATGCGCAGCAGCTGGCTCATCGGCAGCACGGAGCGGCCCAGCACGACCGAGATCTCGACTTCGACGGCTTCGATCTGGCTCACGGGGGACTCGAATACTGACTGTGACTGGGCGGTCTGGACTTGCATGGCGCTCCCGGCCCCCACATTGGAGGCGTCATGCTTTCCCAAGCCTTAAGCGAAACCGTATCGAAACTCGTCCGCGCCGACGGCCGGCCGGTCGAATGGACGGTCGCGCCCGGCCATGTCCCCTACGAAGAGGCCGTCGCGGCCATGGAGGCGCGGGCGGCGGCCATCGCGGAGGGGCGGGCGGGCGAGCAGGTCTGGCTGCTGGAGCATCCGCCGCTCTACACCGCCGGGGTGTCGTCGAAGGACGGCGACCTGCTGGACGCCGGCCGCTTCCCGGTCCACCGCAGCGGGCGGGGCGGGCAATTCACCTATCACGGCCCCGGCCAGCGGGTGGCCTATGTGATGCTGGACCTGAACCAGCGCGGCAAGGACGTGCGCGCCTTCGTGCGCGGCCTGGAGCAGTGGATCGTCGGGGCGCTGGGCGAATTCGGCGTCCCCGCCGGGGTGCGCGAGGGCCGGGTCGGCGTCTGGGTGGAGCGGAAAGGCCCCGGATGGTCGCGCGAGGACAAGATCGCCGCCATCGGCGTCAAGGTCCGCAAATGGGTCAGCTTCCACGGGATCAGCCTGAACGTGGAGCCGGAGCTGGACCACTTCAGCGGCATCGTCCCCTGCGGCATCGCCGAACACGGCGTCACCAGCCTGGTCGACCTGGGCGTGCCGGCGACCATGGACGAGGCCGACGCGGCCCTGAAGACCCATTTCCGCCGGTTGTTCGGCCCCGTCGCCTGAAAACGGGGCCGCCTGAAACCGGCTTTTCCGGGCGCCACATAAAAAATTCCAGACGCAGCGATTTTCGGACGCAAGTCCCTGATTTTCCGCGCCCGGAACCCCCTTGCAGCGTCATTTGCGCGCCCTGGTTCCGGCCCGGGCGATACTGGCGGGCATGGAGACGAAGCACGATCAGAAGACCCTCGAGGGCCCGCCGGCGGACGACCGGCCGCTGCGCCAGAGTCCGGTGGACATGAGCTGGGACGGCTGGCGGGCGCTGCTGGAGCGCTATCTGGCGGGGGAGCCGATCAAGGCCCTGGCCGGGGAAGCCGGCGTCTCGGTCAGTTCGATCCACCGCAATGCGAGGAAATTCAACATGCGCAAGAGGGACCGGAAGCGGGCCGTCTATCTGGCCAAGGGGCCGCCGCCGTTGACGGTGACGACCCGGGACGGGCGGCTCCTGACCATGGTCTGCGCCGAGGTGGCCTTCACCTTCGACCCCGAGGACCCGGCGGGGACCGAGCGGTCGCTGCTGCGACAGTTCGGCGACGCGGTCGTGACCGGGGCGGCGCGAAACGGATCGTACCTGGGGCGGATGGTCTTCACGGTCCGGCGCATCCTGGGCGGGGGGCCGCTGTTCGGGGCGCAGGCCGGGGCGGGGGCGGCGGCCGCCAACGACAACGAACCGCTCGCCGCGCCGCTGGTCCTGCGCCCGGCCCAGACCCCGCCGGTCCGGCTGGCCGACGGCTCGGACTGGTCGACCTGGCTGTTCCTCGGCGGGCGCGGGGCGGGCAAGACCCTGGCCGGGGCCAGCTGGCTGGCCGACCAGGCGGAGCGGCTCGGCCCCGGCGGCCGGCTGGCCTTGGTGGGGCCGACCCTGCACGACGTGCGCGAGGTGATGATCGAGGGCCCGTCGGGCCTGCGGAGCCTGCCGCGCTGGACCCGCGCCACGCGGCCCGTCTACGAGCCGTCGCGGCGCCGGCTGGTCTTCGCCAACGGCTGCGTCGCCCACGCCTTCTCGGCCGAGGACCCGGACAGTCTGCGCGGGCCGCAGTTCAGCGCCGCCTGGGCCGACGAGTTCTGCGCCTGGCCGGCCGTGGGCGCGCGCGGGGCGGGGGAGACGCTCGCCTTGCTGAGGATGGGGTTGAGGTTGCCGGGGCCGGACGGCGCGGCGCCGCGGCTGGTGGTGACGACCACGCCGCGCCCGACGCGAGCCCTGATCAGCCTGCGCGACGAACCGTCGTGCGCGTTCAGTCACGCGGGAACGGCCGACAATGAAGCGCATCTGGCGCCGGGTTTTCTGAAGGAGCTGCGCGCCCTCTACGGCGGGACGCGGCGCGAGGCGCAGGAGATCGAGGGCCAGATCGTGGACATGGCCGGGGCGCTGTTCACGGCGGAGATGATGGCGGGGGCGCGCGTTCCTGATCCCACATCCGCCGTTCCTTCTCCCCTCGGGGGAGAAGGTGGCCCCGAGGGCCGGATGAGGGGGCTTCCGGCCTCGGGTTCGCCGGTCGCCGGGTTGCCTGCTGAAACGGCCCCCTCATCCGAGCGGCTGCGCCGCCCACCTTCTCCCCCAAGGGGAGAAGGGAACGGAACGTCCGGAGAAGGGACGTTTGAGAGAATCATCGTCGCCCTCGACCCCACCGCCACGGCGGCCGGCGACGCCTGCGGCATCGTCGTCGCCGGGTCGCGCCGCCGCCCCGACGGGGTGCGCGAGGCGGTGGTGCTGGCGGACCGGTCGGCGACCGGGCTCAGCCCCGACCAGTGGGCGCGGCGGGCGGTCGAGGCGGCGCGGGAGTTCAACGCCGGGGCCGTGGTGGCCGAGGTCAACCAGGGCGGCGACATGGTCCGCGCCGTGCTCAAGGCCGCCGGCTGCACCCTGCGCATCCGCGAGGTCCGGGCCAGCAGGGGCAAGCGCGTCCGCGCCGAACCCGTCGCCGCCCTCTATGAACAGGGCCGCGTCAGGCACGCCCCGGCGGACGGGGTCCCGCTGTCGGCGCTGGAGGAGGAGCTGATGGCCTTCGCCGGCGAGATGGAGGGGGCGGGGTCGCTGGACCGGGCCGACGCCCTGGTCTGGGCGGTCACCGATCTGCTGATCGACGCGCCGGAGGGGGAGCGGGGGCCGAGGGTGCGGTGGTTGTGACGGTGTTGAAGGACGAAACGTCCGGAATGAATATGGACTATAATACAAAATAATTGACATTTATATGGATTATGATCCATAATTGCTTGGATTAAATTGGACTGCAAGTCATGATGTCGCTCGTTTCCGCCCGTCGAAGTCTGGACGACCGCCTCGCCTCCCTGAAGGGCGACGTCGCCGCGCGCCCGCACAGGGGGTGGGTGCGCGCGGTGCGCGAGGCCCTGGGCATGACCGGGACGCAACTGGCCGAACGACTGAAGGTCGATCCTTCCACCATCTCGGCGCTGGAAAAGGGCGAGGTTCAGGACACGGTGACCCTGGCCACGCTTCGGCGGGCCGCCGGGGCGATGAACTGTCGTCTGGTCTACGCCCTCGTTCCCGAGACCTCGCTGGAACAGACGGTGCGCGATCGGGCCGCGACGGTCGTCGATGTTCGTCTCGGCCGGCTGGGCCACACCATGGCGCTGGAAAATCAGGCCCTGAGCGATCCCGAGCTCGCGGACGAGCGCGGGCGGATGATTGAGGCCCTGATCCGCGAGGAACCCCGGCGGCTTTGGCAGGCGCCGTGACCGATCCGCTGTTCGACGGCGACGACGAGGGCAATACGCCCCTCACGCCGGAGGAGCGCGAGGGGCTGATCCCCGGCTGGATCACCACCCGCGCCGATCTGAACCGGGCGGAGTTCGACAACATCGCCAGGGCCCAGACATGGGCGGCGGCGCGGCGGCGGGACATTCTGGCGTTCGACCCCCTGATCGCCCTGCACAAACAGATGTACGGGCAGGTATGGCGGTGGGCCGGCAAGTTCCGGGAGACGGGCAAGAACATCGGCGTCGATCCGTGGCGGATCGGCATGGACCTGCACGCCCTGCTGGAGGCGGTGCGGTTCGAGGTCGACCATGACGCCTGGCCGCCGGACGAACTGATGGCGCGCTTCCATCATCGGCTGGTGCGGATTCATCCGTTCCCGAACGGCAACGGGCGTCACGCGCGGATGGCGGCTGACATGCTGGCGACGCGGCTGGGCGTGGCGCCGCTGAGCTGGGGGCGGAACAGTCTGGTGGAGCCGGGGGAGACGCGGCGGCGCTATATCGCCGCGCTGAAGGCGGCGGACCGGCATGATGTGGGGCCGCTGCTGGCGTTTGTGCGGGGGTGAGGTGCTTGTTTGGCGCGTACGGACTTGTGAATGAGCGCTAGCCCTACGTGTTCTACCGTTGTTCTTGTCTACGACCCTAGGTGCTGCGTATCGTGGGGCGATGGCAAAAGGCGATGTGAAAGCGAACAACCCGGTCGACACTTTGCTCCGGGCCGGTGCTGCGTCGTCCGCGTACACAACCAAAGTGTTTCTTGATGCGAATGTTGTGCTCGAGGGAAAGCCTCTAGCCGATCTGCCGTGGTCGGACGTTGATGCTCGGGGTCCGATCCTTGCTCTCTTCACGCCAACAGCCCTGAAGGAGATCGATTCCAAGAAGCGCGATGGTCGCCTCGGCAAGATCGCGCGTGCCTTTAACCGTCTAATCGGAACAGCGATTGGCGGCGTACCCGTTGTCGTCCGAGAAACAGGTCCACGGGTCGAAGTCACGTTGGCGATTTGTGACCGCATCCGTTGGTCAAGCTATGACGATCTCGACCCTGACGATGGAGACTCGCGCATCGTTGCGGAAATTCTCCATGCGCGCGGGATAGATGCCCATGAAAAGGTGCTCGTAAGCCAAGATATCAAACCCTTGGCTTTCGCGGCGCGCCACGGTGTGCGGACTCACCATATGTCCGAAGATTGGTTGAGGCCCGTTGAGCCGACTCCACAAGACAAAAAGATCCAACAGCTCAAGCACAGGGTGCAAGAACTGGAGGGGACAGAGCCTGTACTGGAAGTTCAAATCCGACTTGGCGGCTCAAGCCCTATTCCGACCTATCGCGTCAACGGTCTCACTCCCTACGAACGAGAGCTGATTGAAAATCGGATACTGACCCTCAATCCCCAGCCTTACCAACACCAAGGGATGTTCGGCGTCGGAGCCTACGAATATGACCGGAGCCTTGATGACCGGTATGCGGCTTACCGGGATCAGAAAGTGCCCGTTTTCGTCGGCGCCTACGAACGCAAGATCGAATTGCTCTTCAACCAAGTCCCATTCAGCGTTGAGGTTTCTAACGTAGGCCGCGTTCGCGCAGATCGATTCATCATCGAGATTGAGAGCTCAGAAGGCTGGCTTCACAGCAAGTTTGTGTTTGTCCCGTCGGGTGGTCCCACCGCTCCACGAGCTCGTTCCAGCATATTCGCGTTGCACCGGAATATGGTTCGAGACTTCGTCCCTTTGCGAGTTGGTCGCCATGAGGTCGAATTTGTGGAGGGGCCGGACCGCACTCGGCGGATCGTCGCCAACTGCGAGGATTTTCGGCACGGCCAAACTTGGGTGTTCGATGGTGTTCTCGGCCTCGACGCCCATCGCGATGAACCTGCGATCATCACGGTGCGGGCAACAGCCGCCAACCTTCATGGCGCATTAGAAGCCTCCACGACGGTTGAGAAGCAGATTCAGACCGTTCATGTCTCGCATCTTGTTGATCTTGAGGAACTGCTGCCGAATCTGGCGATCCCGATGCAAGGAGTGATCGAGGATGCAGTTAAGCGAGAGGATTATGATGACCTTGAGATTGATGAAGCAGACGACGACTAGCCAATGACCTCCTTCCACCATATCCTCGCCAACAACCTGATCGCCAACATCACCAACTACACCGTCTGGTTCGCCCTGACCTTCTGGGTGTTCCTTGAGACGCGGTCGGTGTTCGCCACCGGGATGATCGCGGGCCTCTATCTGGTGCTGACCGCGGGGCTGGCGATCTGGTTCGGGAGCCTGGTGGACCATCACCGCAAGAAGCGGGTCATGCTGGGGTCCAGCCTGGCGTCGCTGGCGCTGTACGCCGTCGCCTTCGCCGTGCATCAGGGGGCGCCCAAGGGAGCGCTGGCCGAGGTCGCGGGGCCGTGGCTGTGGGCGCTCGTGGGCGTGGCCATGCTGGGGGTCATCGCCGGCAATATCCGCTCGATCGCCCTGCCGACGCTGGTCACGGCCCTGGTCCCCGAGGACCGGCGCGACAAGGCCAACGGCCTGGTCGGCATGGTCAGCGGGATCGGCTTTCTGACCACCTCGGTGATCAGCGGCCTGCTGGTCGCCTGGGCCGGGATGGAGGGGGCGCTGGTCTTCGCCCTGGGCCTGACCGTGCCGGTGTTCCTGCATCTGCGGTTCCTGAGGGTGGACGAGCCCGATCCGGCGGCGCTGCGCAAGGCGGCGGGGCAGACCGGGCGCGGGCGGGTCGATCTGAGGGGGACGATGACGGTGGTCGGGGCCGTGCCGGGCCTGTTCGCCCTGATCCTGTTCGGCGCCTTCAACAACTTCCTCGGCGGGGTCTTCATGGCGCTGATGGACGCCTATGGGTTGTCGCTGATGCCGGTGCAGGCCTGGGGCTTCATGTGGGCCGGGGTGTCGACGGCGTTCATTCTCAGCGGGGTGATCATCGCGAGGACGGGGCTGGGGCGGAATCCGTTGCGGACCCTGATGATCGTCAATCTGATCTGCTGGGCGACGGCGGCGGTGTTCACCGTGCAGTCGTCGATCGTGCTGCTGGGCGTGGGCTGTTTCATCTGGATGCTGATGGGGCCCTATGCCGAGGCGGCCGAGCACACCACGCTGCAAAAGGTGGTGCCGTTCGAGCGGCAGGGGCGGGTGTTCGGCTTCGCCCAGTCGGTGGAGCAGGCGGCCTCGCCGCTGACGGCCTTCATGATCGCGCCGCTGGCGCAGTTCGTGTTCATTCCGTTCATGACGGACGGCTGGGGGGCGGAGGCGATCGGCGGCTGGTACGGGACGGGGCCCGAGCGGGGCATCGCCCTGGTGTTTACCGTGGCGGGGGCGGTCGGGCTGATCGCGACGGGGCTGGCGTGGAACTCGCGGTCGTACCGGCGGCTGTCGGCGGCGTATGCGAAGGCGCCGGCGGCGGCGGAGGGGCCGGCGCTCAGCTGAACACCTCGGCCGTGTCGCCGCCGACGCCCTTGGGCGAGGGGCCGAAACGGTTGGAGCCGGGCGTGCCGTCGAGGAAGCCGAGCACGACGAGCTGGTAGAGGGAGGCGATGATGAGGATCAGGCCCCAGGCCATCATGGGGGCGCCCGCGAGCCAGTCCCCGGCGTCGATGGCGCGGCCGGCCGCCTCATAGGCGTCGCTGGGGACCAGATAGCCGGTCGTGGCGGCGAGGTGGATGGCGACCAGCTCCCAACCGCGCCGGTCGCGATCGTGGGCCCGCTTCAGGATCAGGGCGAGGGCGGGCCAGAGGAAGACGAAGGCGAAGGCGAGCGCGGTCCACTGCGGTCCCGCGTCCTGCGCCCCGCCAAAGAACCAGGCGCCGTAGCGACCGGCTTGCAGATCGGCGTCAGCGCCAAACAACAGGGTGTCGGCGATGCGGGTCGTCAGGATCTGGGCCAGGAACAGGGCGATGGACCACAGCCACCAGTCGCGGCGGCGCAGGCGGCCGTCGAAGCTGAACAGGGCGTGTCTGAAATCCATCGCGTCCCCCCGGGGCCGGCTGACTATTCGAACTCGACCAGCACGTCGTCCGCGGCCACCGGGTCGCCCGCCGAGGCGCTGACGGTTTTGACGACGCCGTCGCGCTCGGCCTTGAGGATGTTCTGCATCTTCATGGCCTCGATGACGGCCACCGTCTCGCCGGTCTTGACCTCCTGGCCGACGGCGACCGGGATGGCGACGACGAGGCCGGGCATGGGGGAGACGACCAGCTTCGAGGTGTCGGCGGCGACCTTGTCGGGCAGGCGGGCGTAGAGGGCGGCGACGGCGGGGCTGAGCACGCGGACGCGGGCGCGGGCGGCGCGGGTGCGGATGCGCCAGCCGTCGGCGACGCGGGCCACCTCGGCGGTGAAGGGGACGCCGTCCAGCACGGCGCGGAACTGGGCCAGGCCGGGGCGCCAGTCGATGTCGCTGAGCCGCAGGGCGCGCTCCTCGCCGGCCAGGTCGAGGGTCAGGGCCTCGTCGTCGTCATAGGCCAGGGAGACGCCGTGGGCCTCGCCGGGGCCGGAATGGGGCGCCGGGCCCTCGGCGGAGACGAGGACGATCCAGTCGACGCGGCCCGAGGGGTCGCCCGAGGCCTCGGCGGCGATCTCGTTCATGGCGGCGGCGGCGGCGATCAGGATGTCGGTCTGGCGCCGGTCGGGCCGCAGGCCGTGGAAGCCCTCGGGGAATTCGTCCTTGATATAGCTGGTCGAGATGTGGCCCGAGCGGAAGCGGGGCTGGTCCATGACGGCGGCGAGGAAGGGGATGTTACACCCCACGCCCGCCACATGCGTGTCCTCCAGCGCCCGGGCCATGCCGTCGACGGCGGCGTCGCGGGTCGGACCCCAGGCGCACAGCTTGGCGATCATGGGGTCGTAGAACATGGAGATCTCGTCGCCCTCGCGGACGCCGGAGTCGTTGCGGACCGTGTAGCCGCCCTGATCGCCTTCTTCCGGCTGTTCGTAGCGGACCAGGCGGCCGATGGAGGGGAGGAAGCCGCGGTAGGGGTCCTCGGCGTAGATGCGGCTCTCGATGGCCCAGCCGTTGATGGCCAGGTCCTCCTGGGCGAAGGCGAGCTTCTCGCCCCAGGCGGAGCGGATCATCTGCTCGACCAGATCGACGCCGGTGATCAGTTCGGTGACCGGATGCTCGACCTGCAGCCGGGTGTTCATCTCGAGGAAGAAGAACGACTTGTCCTGACCGGCGACGAATTCGACCGTGCCGGCGGAGTCGTAGTTCACGGCCTTCGCCAGGGCCACGGCCTGGGCGCCCATGGCGGCGCGGGTCTCGGGGTCGAGCAGGGGGGAGGGGGCCTCCTCGATGACCTTCTGGTTGCGGCGCTGGATCGAGCATTCGCGCTCGAACAGGTGGACGACATTGCCGTGCTTGTCGCCCATCACCTGGATCTCGATGTGGCGCGGGTCGATGATGAATTTCTCGAGGAAGACGCGGTCGTCGCCGAAGGCGTTCAGGGCCTCGGCCTTCACGGCGGCGAAACCCTCGGCCATGTCGGCGTCCGAATGGGCCACGCGGATGCCCTTGCCGCCGCCGCCGGCCGAGGCCTTGATCATGATCGGGTAGCCGATCTGGTTGGCGATCCTGACCGCCTCTTCCGTCGTCTCGATCAGGCCCATGTGGCCGGGGACGGTGGAGACGCCGGCTTCCGCCGCGAGTTTCTTGGAGCTGATCTTGTCGCCCATGGCCTCGATGGCCTCGGGGTTGGGGCCGATGAAGGCGATGCCCTCGTCCCTGAGGCGGCGGGCGAAGCCGGCGTTCTCGCTGAGGAAGCCGAAGCCGGGGTGGACGGCCTCCGCGCCCGTTCGCCGCACCGCCTCGACGATGCGGTCGGCCAGGAGGTAGGACTGGTTGGCCGGGGCGGGACCGATCAGCACCGCCTCGTCGGCCATCTCGACCGCGAGCGAGCCGGCGTCGGCCTCGGAATAGACCTGGACGGTCGCGATGCCCATCCGGCGACAGGTCTTGATGATGCGGACGGCGATTTCGCCGCGGTTGGCGATCAGGATTTTGGAGAACATGCGTCTTTGAATCTGAAGCGAACGTGATCGCGGCGCGAGGGGACCGCCCCGATTAGGCCGCGATCCGGCGGGAGTAAACCTGAGGGGCGTTCACCTGAGCCGGGTATGGGCTTGGCAAGGGCCGTTCCGATGGGGTTTAACCCGTTCCAGTTCCGTTCATCCCCGCCCGATCATTGTGATCCCGTCCCTGTCCCGCTTACCGGCCCGGAGCCTGACCTGATGTCCCGCCTGCTCACCTTCGTCGCGACCGCCGCCCTGTCCCTCGCCATCGGGGCCGGCGCCGCCTCCGCCCAGGACTTCCGCGCCCTGGCCCGCCAGGATCTGCAGAGGGCGCACGACGAACTGGCCGCCAACCACCCCGCCCCGGCCATTCCGGGCGCCGCCAGCCAGGGCTTCCGCGCCTGGCTGGACGCCGGCCTGCAGGAATCGCTGGGCATGGCGAACCGGGTCAACAGCGGCGACAGCCACGCCTATCTGCTGCGCTACTACGCGCGCGGCTTCCGCGATTCGAACATCGCCGTGTCGCCGACCTTCGAGGGCATGGGCCCCTATTTCGGCATCAGCTGGCCGGGCTTCACCACGGGCTGGCGCGACGGCCGCTATGTGGTGACCTATGTGAAGCCGGGCACGCGCGGCGCGCCGCGGGTCGGCGACGTCGTCGTCGAGTGCAACGTCACCCCGATCGAGGAATTCGCCCGCGCCAAGCTGGACCGCTGGGAAGGCAACCTCGAGACCGAGGCCGGCCGCGTCACCTCGGCCCCCTATCTGATGTGGAACCGCAACAACCCGTTCGCCGCCGGCGTGCCGTCGCAGTGCAGCTTCCAGTCGGGCCGCGGCCGTCCGCGCGACATCCAGATCCGCCCGGTCCCGGTCGTGGCCGGCGACCTCGAGGCCGCCTATCGCGCCACCGTCTACATGCCGCCGGCCACGCCGCTGGCGATCGAGAGCGTCAACGGCCGGCCGTGGGTGCACGTGCATTCCTTCGCCGACAGCGCCGGCTGGCAGGCCTTCAACGCCGCGGTCGAGGCCCAGGTGGCGACCCTGCGCGGGCCGCAGGGCTTCGTGCTGGACCTGCGCGCCGCCTCGGGCTCGGGTCTGAACTCCTCGACCGCGCGCGGCTATGGCCTGGCCAACCGCATCTGGACGCCGGAGTTCACCGTCAGCCGCCAGCCGGCGGCGGGGGACCTGACCTATCGCGCCACCCAGGGCAACCGCGACTGGTACGCCGCGGCCCTGGGCCGGATGGAGGCCGACCCGCAGTTCGTGCAGGAGGCCATGCCGGTGATCGAACAGACCCGCGAGATCGTGGCCGCCTTCGACGCGGCCATCGCCGCGGGCCAGCCGACCTTCACCCTGGCCGGCCGCGCCGCCGTGCCGGACACCGGCGCGCCGAACCCGGTGCAGGGCCCGGTGATCGTGCTGGTCGACGCCGGCTGCTCGGGCGGCTGCCTGGACACCCTGGACCTGCTGACCAAGCTGCCCAACGTGCGTCTGGCCGGCTCGACCACGGCCACCGACTCGATCTTCGTCGAGCCGACCCAGCTGCGCCTGCCGTCGAACTATTCAGACCTCAGCTACGGCCACAAGGCCTGGACCTCGCGTCCGCGCCCGAACAACACGCCGTTCACCCCGGCCCAGGGCCTGGCCTGGACCGGCAACCCGACCGACGAGGCCGCGGTGCGGACCTGGGTGGGGACGCTGTTCGGCGGCTGAATCCGGCGTCGGGAGACAGTAAAGGCCGGCCGGGGATGTCCCGGCCGGCCTTTTCGATTCGGTGAACCGGTGGAGTGGTGGGCGCGCCTTGTCATCCCGGACGCCGCGAAGCGGCGAGCCGGGACGGGACGGTTGAATGCTCAGACTTCGCGCGCCCCCCGGAAGCGCCAGCTGTCCGGGGGACAGGTCAGACAGGGCGGGGCGGCCGCCTGTCTCCCGGATAACCGCTTCGCGATTTCCGGGAGGTCGCGAGCGGAACCTCCGTACGTCCCGGATCGCCGCCATGCGGCGTCCGGGATGACAAGGGCCTGCCCCTCGACGGCATGACCGGTACCGGCAGCGCCGCGCCCCGGCGCCGGGCAGCGTTGGGTGATCAGGACATGTGATCAGAGGCCGCTCCGAAGCAGCCCTTCGGAATGTCTGCTGCGGGTGGGAAGCGGACATTCGCTTAGCGAAAACCGCGCACGTCAAAGCCTAGCAAGTCGCCCGCGCTCAGCCGCGCCACACAATCGGGCGAAAGAGCGACTAGTTGGGTGGCGGGGCGATCATCCAGCACAATCCTGATCCGGGACTTCGAGTCAGCAGCGACGACGTGAACCGGGTTGGCGAAAAATCCCTGAGCGACCGAAGCCTCAGAAAGCACGAGGCTCCCCGGCTCTGCGTTAGTGGGGAACGGTTCTAGTAGCCGCTCCCCGGCCCACCGAGGGCTCGGCATCATGAGTTCGATACGGGAAAGAACGCGGCCCTCGGCACAGGGGAGCAGCAGCGTACCGTCGACATTCAGTTCGTGAGGATTAGTCGGCCAACCGGAGTCGATAATCAGGAACGGGCGCGTTCGGGAGTGGACCAAGGCTCCCGAGGGCGTCACGGGACCGGGAGCTGCGCGGATCGAGAGCATGACGGAGGATACAGTCGATGCGAGCGTCCGCAATGGGTCGGGAGCGGACCGTCGCCTGAAGGTGGAAAACGGACCTCGACCATGCACAATAGGGAATGGTTCGTCCGCGCCGAAATCGCAGTGGAGTGCCGTCCGAAGCAAGCCTTTCCGGGTTGTCGGATGTTGAGCTTGAGAAGGAAGCTGCGCGGGTGGCGAGTCGGTTGGCGACACCCCTCTCTCCGCTTCTCTCGAAGCTGTTCCTAAAGCGGCGACACGCCATCGAAGCCGAACAGGCGCGGCGCGTAGATTAATGTCCGCTTTGGGTCGTGAGCCGACTGCCGCCTGAGGGTGGTTAGCGGACGTTGGACATCAAGCGGCGTGATCTTCACGCCAGATGACCTGATCGCCCCAGTAACGGATCAGCGGCGGCGCATCGCTGAAGCGAAGCTCGAACCAATACTGGTCGCTCCACAGCGGCTCGCTTCCGCTGGTCATGCCTCCCAACACAACCGCCCCGGTGTCTTCCTGGTCGGCCTCCACCACGTGCCAGCGCATCGTCAGCCCGCCGATGGATACGTCAATCACGCCGTCCCACTCGTCAGTCGGCTCGAACTGGATCGTGTAAGGTCCCTCAGGTCCCGTGAAGGCAAGGCTGAAAGCCGCTGGAACGGTCGTCCTCATCAAACCAGTTTGAGGCTGGCGGCGAATGTCCGCAACGGATGGAAAGCGGATGTTGTGCGCTCTTGACCACTTGGGAGACGCAAGGGAAGAAAGCTCATGGGAGACCCAGCTAAGCGCAATGCCGTCATGGATTGGCTGTTCGGAGCACCCCTAACCGGCGATGATCTCGCGAAGCATCTGGCCGGGCGTCCTCCTCGAAGGGTGCGCTATGTTCAACTGGCCCTGATCCTTCTGGTCCTCGTTCTTTTGACGGCAGGGTTCGTCGGTCTGAAGGACCGGCTTCCACTTGTTGGTCCTTGGCTGACGCGAGATTGGTTGTCCCTCATCGCACTAGGCTGCCTTGCAACAAACTCCGCAGTGAATTGGTATTACAGGCGACGAGCCGACATAGCCCTCAAGCCTTAGCCAGACGTCCGCTATGGGTCGGAGCCGACGACAGACGTCTCCCTCCCCATGAAGGGGAGGCAGACGCCGGGGCTGGAACCCTCGTCCGGTCCTTCCTATTTCGGAAACATGACCGACCCCGACATCGCCCCGGCCCCGCGCTCCGCCTCCGGCTACGACCTGACGCCGCCCGACGCGGCCGAGCGCGCGGCGCTGGAGGCGGATCTGTCGCCCGAGGAGAGGCGGGTGCTGCTGGCGCACGGCACCGAGGCGCCGTTCTGCGGCACCCTGCTGGGCGAGAAACGGGCCGGGGTGTTCTGCTGCCGCGAATGCGGCCTGCCGCTGTTCCGCACCGGGACCAAGTTCGAGAGCGGCACCGGCTGGCCCAGTTTCACCGAGCCGGTCGATCCGGCGCATGTGAAGGCGATCACGGACCGCAGCCACGGCATGACCCGCACCGAGACCCGCTGCGCCCGCTGCGACAGCCATCAGGGCCATGTGTTCCCCGACGGCCCGGGGCCGGGCGGCCTGCGCTACTGCATCAACTCCGTCGCCCTGGCCTTCGTCCCCGCGGGCCAACCGCTGCCCGATCCATTACGGCGCGGAGACGGAAGCGCCTGACCTTGGCCGCATTCAGGGCTAGAGTGTCGTCACCGGTGGAGTTGGGCGCATGGCTGTTTTCGCATTGATACTGGCCGCCGCGCTGGCCGCGTCCGACCCCGATGGAATCGTCGCCACCGCGCCGGCCACCGCCGTCGATCTGAGCGCCACGGCCCAGCCGACGGCGCCGTCGGTCGAGGGGGCGGTCCAGGAGGCCGTGCCGCACGGCCTGTCGACCGACGAACAGATCGAGCGCTGGATGGCCGCGCGCTCGATCGCCGACAAGCCGTGGGCCGAAGCCGTCGAGGAAATCCCGGACGACCGCAAGGTGCACGGCGAGGTCAGTTTCGGCATCGGCACGGGCGGCTATCGCGACTACGGCGTCGCCATGTCCCTGCCGATCGGCGAGACCGCGCGGCTGGATATCCGCTATCGCCAGATCGAGAACGGCTATCCGTATGGCGGTTACGGTTACGGTTACGGCTACGGCTATGGCGACCCGTATTTCAGCGACGGCCGTTACGGTCCCGGCCGTTTGTCCGGCGCGGCGGTGGAGTTCGAAAGCCGCGGCCTGCGTCCGGACGATCGTCCCGACCCGTCGGAGCGCCGGGGCCGGGACTGATCCGGACCTCCGCCGCCGTCCGACCGGGCACGAAAAAGGGCCGCGCCCCGGGACGCGGCCCTTCCATATTCGGCGGCTGGTCGATCAGCCGGCGGTGTAGCGGTATTCGGTGATTTCGCAGACGTTGATGCGATAGCGCTCCAGCTCGTCGCCGTCCGAGAAGCGCGCCTTGAAGTCGTACAGGCAGGCGCCCGAGCCGTCGTCGATATTGATCACCACCGAGGCCCCGTTGCGCAGCACGTCCTGGCCGAGGATGTCTTCCTGCCAGTCGTCCTGCCCCGAGTTGGAGGCGTAGAAATGGGTCATGGTGACGCCGGTGGCGTTGATGATGCGAACCCGACGATCCTGCCCGTCGTTCGACTGGAAGGCCGAGGTTCCCAGGGCGACGGCCGCCACAGCCGCCGTCAGAAACGCACGGCGTGCGAAAGTGCTGAACATTTTGATTTCCTTGGAAGTCCGCGCCCCCTTGCGCGAGATTGACGATACCACCGTTGGCCGAACCCTGTCGAGGCGTCCGGCGCGGGGAAAAGCGGCGGGGCCGCTGGCGGCCGGAACGCGAACGGGGCCCGGCGAAAACGCCGGGCCCCGCAAGGGTTTCAGAGTGGTGCCGCCGGGGGGAATCGAACCCACGACCTCAGCCTTACCAAGGATGCGCTCTACCACTGAGCTACGGCGGCCTGATCTGAGGAAGCGGCCCTATAGCCAACCGGGGACAAAGGGGGAAGACCTGATTTCCCCTGCTTGCGGAAAAGTTCCGGCGCGGGTCTGATCGCGGCATGGACAAGTCCAAGACCGACTCGCCCCGCCCCGAGCTGCCGGCGACCCTGCCCGACCCCCTGGCGGCGCCGAAAACGCCGGCGACCGCCCGGGCCCAGCGTCTGGCCACGGCGCTGCGCGACAATCTGAAACGGCGCAAGGCCGCGGCGCGCGCCGGCAAGCCGGTAAAGCCGAGCAACTGAATGTCATCGACCGGACGGATGTCGGCCTTTCGCAAGGACGGCGGTCCGCGCTAGATAGCCGATCCCCCCTTGCGCCCTGCACGGGGTCGCAAGAGACGACATGGACAGCATCGCCATCACCGGCGGCGCCCGGCTGAACGGAAGCATTCCGATCAGCGGCGCCAAGAACTCCGCCCTCAAGCTGATGGCCGCCTCGATCCTGACCGATCAGCCGCTGCGGCTGACCAATATGCCGCGCCTGGCGGACACGAAATTCCTCGGCCGGCTGCTGCGCGAACTGGGCGTCGAGGTCACCGAGCGCGACGGGGCCGATGGGCAGGAGACGCTGTTTCACGCCGCGACCCTGACCTCGACCTTCGCCCCTTACGACCTGGTCCGGCAGATGCGGGCCTCGTTCAACGTGCTGGGGCCGCTGCTGGCGCGCACGGGCGAGGCCAAGGTGTCGCTGCCGGGCGGCTGCACCATCGGGGCGCGGCCGGTGGATCTGCACCTGCAGGCCCTGACCGCCTTGGGCGCCGAGATCGAGCTGGACGAGGGCTATGTCACCGCCCGGGCGCCGAACGGCCTGAAGGGGGCGGAGATCGAGTTTCCGTTCGTCTCGGTCGGGGCGACGGAACACGCCCTGCTGGCGGCGGTGCTGGCCGATGGCGTCACAGTGCTCCGGAAGGCCGCGCGGGAGCCCGAGATCGGCGATCTGGCCCGCTGCCTGACCGCCATGGGGGCCCGGGTCGAGGGCGTCGACACGGACGAACTGGTGATCACCGGCGTGCCCTCGCTGGGCGGGGCGACCTGGTCGGTGATTCCCGACCGGATCGAGATGGGTTCCTACGCCGTGGCCGCGGCCATGGCCGGGGGCGAGGTGCGGCTGACGAAGGCGCGGCCGGAACTGATGACGGCCCTGGGCGCGAAGATGGTCGAGGCCGGGGTCGAGGTGACGCCGACCGCGGACGGGGTGATCGTGAAGCGCGATCCGGCCGTGCGGTTGAAGGCGGTCAATGTGGCGACCGAGGTCTATCCGGGCTTCGCCACCGACCTGCAGGCCCAGTTCATGGCCCTGATGACCACGGCCGAGGGCGACAGCGTCATCCACGAGAACATCTTCGAGAACCGCTTCATGCACGCGCCCGAGCTGGCGCGGCTGGGGGCGGACATCCACGTCCACGCCGGCGAGGCGGTGGTGCACGGGGTGACGGCGCTGCACGGCGCCCAGGTCATGGCCACGGACCTGCGCGCCTCGGTCAGCCTGGTGATCGCCGGCCTGGCGGCGGAGGGTGAAACCACGGTCGGCCGCGTCTATCATCTGGACCGCGGCTTCGAACGCCTGGAGGAGAAGCTGGGCGCCTGCGGAGCCGATATCCGCCGGATCAAGGGCGACGAGCATGAGCACTGAGGCCCGGGGAGACGGAGCGGAGCAGGCGGCGCGGACGCCGCCGGAGCCCCTGCGCCTGCTGGCCGAGGACGCCGACGACCTGTCCATCATCTCGGCGGCCCTGCAGGACGCCATCCTGCGGCCGGTCGACATCGTCTGGGAGCCGACGGCGCGGCGGGTGACGCTGAAGCTGAGCCGGTTCTGCTGGGAGTGCGGCGGCACGCGGGTGATGGCGGCGATGCAGTTCGGCGACGTGATCGCGGTCAAGAGCCGGCGCCTGCCGCGCCTGCCGGAAAGCGCCCTGGAGCTGCTGGCCATGGATTTCGCGCCGGACGAGGCGCCGGGCGGGCGGGTCCTGCTGATGTTCGCGGGCGGCGGCGACCTGCGCATCGACGTGGAATGCCTGGACGCGGTGCTGACCGACCTGTCGGAACGCTGGCCGGCCAGGGTGGCCCCGACCCATCTGGACCAGCCGGCGGATCCGGCGTGAGCGAGCATCGGCTGGCCTCGGTCGAACTGGACGCCGCGACCCTGCCGGCCGCGACCGCCGAGATCGAGCACGAGCGGAGGGTGGCCATCTTCGACCTGGTCGAGAAGAACAGTTTCGAACCGGCGGGGGCGGCGGGCGGGCCTTACGGGCTGAAGCTGGCGCTGGTGGACGGGCGGCTGGCGTTCGAGATCACGGGGCCGGATTTCCACCGGGTCCATGGCCTGTCGCTGACGCCGCTGAACAAGGTGGTGAAGGACTATATCGCCATCTGCGACAGCTACTACGAAGCCCTGCGCGGCACGTCTCCGTCCCAGATCGAGGCCGTCGACATGGGCCGGCGCGGCCTGCACAACGAAGGCGCCGAGCTGCTGAAGGCCCGGCTGGACGGCAAGATCGCCGTCGACCACGAGACGGCGCGGCGGCTGTTTACCCTGGTGACGGCGTTGTACCGGCGCGGTTGATCTCGACTATCCCGGCGTTTTCGGGCATTAGGCCCGCTCTTTTCGACGCGCGCTTTCGCCCGGCGCGCGTCCTGACTCGTATTCACAGGGCGCGAGAGGCCGCATGGCTAAGGAAGAACTGCTCGAGTTTCCCGGCGTCGTCAGCGAACTGCTGCCGAATGCGACGTTCCGCGTGCTGCTCGAGGGCAACGACCACGAGATCATCGCCCACACGGCGGGCAAGATGCGCAAGAACCGCATCCGCGTGCTGGCCGGCGACAAGGTCCTGGTCGAGATGACGCCCTATGACCTGACCAAGGGCCGCATCACCTACCGCTTCAAGTAAGGGGGCGCGCTTGTCGCGTCCCGAACTCGTGCTGGCCTCGGCCAGCCCGCGCCGCATCGAACTGCTGGCGCTGGTCGGGATCACGCCCGACCGCGTCGATCCCGCCG
Organism: Brevundimonas sp.; assembly: GCF_030704825.1. GTDB lineage: Bacteria > Pseudomonadota > Alphaproteobacteria > Caulobacterales > Caulobacteraceae > Brevundimonas. The sequence continues at coordinate 32,699 of NZ_JAUYNX010000013.1, forward strand.
ACATCGACGAGACCCCGCTGAAGGACGAGACGCCGTCGCGCCTCGCCGCGCGGCTGGCCGTCGCCAAATCGCAGGTCGCCGCCGCCCGCTCGCCGGACGCGGTGGTTCTGGCCGCCGACACGGTGGTGGCCGTGGGCCGGCGCCTGCTGGAAAAGGCCGCCGACGAGGCCGAGGCGACACGGTTCCTGAATCTGCTGTCGGGCCGCAATCACCGGGTCTTCACCGGGGTGGCCGTGACCGCCGCCGGGCGCACGACGCGGCGGGTGGTCGACACCCGGGTGTCGTTCAAGGTTCTGTCCGACGCCGAGATCGCCGCCTATGTCGCCTCGGGGGAATGGCGGGGCAAGGCGGGCGGATACGGCATCCAGGGCCGGGCCGGGGCCTTCGTCACCCGTCTGGTCGGCAGCTATCCGGCCGTCATGGGCCTGCCGCTGTTCGAGACGGTCAATCTGCTGAACGGCGCGGGCTGGCGGCCGTGAGCGTCGAGGTCTTCCTCGACGACACGCCCGGCGAGGTCCGGGGCGTGATCGCGCGGGACGGCCGGTTCGAACATCTCCTGATCCAGCGCGACGACGACGTGGCCGAACACCGGCTCGGCGCGCGCTGCGTCGGGCGCATCGCCGAGGTCCATCCGGGGCTGAAGGGCGGCTTCGTCGATCTGGACGCGCTGCTGTTCGGCTTCCTGCCGTTCCGGGGCCAGGAGCGGCTGGCGGTCGGACAGAAGGTCGAGGTCGAGGTTTCGGCCGAGCCGCGCGAGGGCAAGGGGCCGACGCTGCGCCTGATCGGCCCGGGGCAGGGGGCTCCGCGCCTGGTCGCGCCCGGCCCGACGGTGGCCGAGACCCTGGCGCGGCTGGCCCCGGGCGTGGAGCCGGCGACCGGTCTGGCCGCCATTCAGGCCAGCTGGGACGCGGAGGAGGAGGCGGGCTGGCCCGGCGAAGTGTTCGCCGACACCGGGCTGGACGTGATGGTGCAGCGGACGCGGGCGCTGATCGCGGTCGACCTGGATCTGGCTCCCGCGCCCGGCGTGGCCTTCGGGGCGCCGGCGCGGACGCGGGCGAATCGGCAGGGGCTGTTCGCGGCGGCGCGCATGATCCGGTTGAAGCGCTGGGGCGGCCTCGTGGCGATCGACCTGCTCGGAACGGGCCAGGACGGCGACGTCGTCATGGCGGCGGCGAAACAGGCGTTCGGCGGCGATCCGGAGGTGGTGTTCGGGCCGGTCAACCGGTTCGGCGTGCTGCAACTGGCCCTGCCGTGGCGGCTGACCCCGCTGGAAGAGGTGCTGAGCGAGCCCGGGGGGCGGCGCCGGGCGGCGCAGCGGGCCCAGGATGCGGTGCGCAGCCTGAGGCACAGCCTGCTGTCGGACACCGCCACGGCGCGGGTCACCCTGCGTTGCGCGCCGGACGAGGCGGCGCTGGCGGCGCCGCTGGTGGCGAAACTGGGGCCGCGGGCCCATCTGATCGCCGATCCGGCGATCGGGCCGGGCGCCTTCACCTGGCGAGAGGGATGACCATGGCCGCCTGTCCCATCTGCCGCCGCCACCCGGCGGACCCGGTCTACAAACCCTTCTGTTCCAAGCGTTGCGCCGACGTCGATCTGCAGCGCTGGTTCACCGGCGGATACATCCTGCCGGACAGCGGCGGGGACGTCCCGAAGGGCGACCACGACGAAGAGTGACCGGACGGCTGGACACCCCCGAACCGCTCGCCTATAGACCCCCCCTCGCGCGAGCGGACGGCTTGCCTGGGTAGCTCAGTTGGTAGAGCAGCGGATTGAAAATCCGCGTGTCGGTGGTTCGAATCCGCCCCCAGGCACCATCGCCTTTTCCCGATCGGGGAAACCGGCGCCCGATCATCATCAAAATGTCGCCTTTGGCCGGAATCTTCGGCTTCGGACGCGTTGGCTCCCTTGCGAGGGGAAAAGCGCCGTCGCGCACTTGACGCTCTGGTATGCGTTCGCCAAAGGAGCTTGACCGCGTTCCTTTGCGGGCAGTTGATGGAGGCGGGGAAAACGGTTTCCCCCAGTCTGTCGGCGCCGCGCCGGAAGCCATTCGGCAACCGGAAGCGTCAGGAGGCGTTCCAGAGATCGGGGTTCCTTGACCCCGCATCCGCGGACAAGAATTTCATCGAGGACGGTCGTCGTCTGCGGCCGTTTCTTTTGGGTTCCACAAGTCAGACCAAACAGCAGGAACTGGCGAACTATGTTCGATATCAAGAAGACCAACATCCTCCTGGCCATGGCCGCCGCCGGCGTCCTCATGGCCGGCACGCCGGTTCTCGCGCAGGATGCTCCCGCCGCCGATCCGGCCGCCGCCGCCGCCGCTCCGGCTCCCGCCGCCGCGACCACGGCCGCTCCCGAAGCCGCTCCGGCGGCGGACCCGGCCGCTCCCGCCGTCGTCGGCGGCGAAAGCCACGGCAAGATGACCCCGGCCAGCATGTTCATGGACGCCGACCCGGTCGTTAAGACCGTGATGATCGGCCTGGTTCTGGCCTCGATCTTCACCTGGGTGCTGCTGCTCATCAAGATCTTCGAGTTCGGCTCGCTGAACCGCCGCACCGACCAGTTCCTGGAAACCTTCCGCCAGACCCGCACCATCGCGGACATGCGCCGGGTGGCCACCTCGGACGAGTTCGACGGCAACCCGCTGGCCGACATGGCCGCCGCGGCGACCGACGAAATCGAGCTTTCCCGTCAGGCGGGCCTCTCGGTCACCGGCGACCACGCCGACTCGGCCCTGATGCGCGCCCAGCAAGCCGTCGCCGCGGTTCAGGCCGGCCTGGCCAAGCGCCTGTCGGGCGGCCAGCAATTCATGGCCTCGGTGGGTTCGACCGGTCCGTTCATCGGCCTGTTCGGCACCGTGTACGGGATCATGAACTCCTTCATCGGCATCGCGAACACCAACACGACCAACCTGGCCGTCGTCGCCCCCGGCATCGCCGAGGCGCTGCTGGCCACCGGCATCGGTCTGTTCGCGGCCATCCCGGCGGTTATCTTCTACAACTACTTCAACACCCGCATCTCGGCGTACGGCACCCGTTCGGACGGCTTCTCGGCCGAACTGACCAACGCCATCTCGCGTAACCTCGACAAGGGAGCGTAAGCTCGATGGCCGCCAAACTTTCAGGCGGCGGCGGCGGCAAGTACCAAGTCGAGCAGAACAGCGAGATCAATGTCACGCCCTTCGTGGACATCATGCTGGTTCTGCTCATCATCTTCATGGTGGCGGCCCCTCTTGCCGCTCCATCCGTGGAAGTGAAACTGCCGCGCGCCGTTGCTCCGCTCCAGGCTAACCCGCCGACTCCGATCTACATCTCGATCCAGAGCAACGGGCAGGCCTATCTCGGTGACGGCGCCGTCGAACTGGACCAGATCGGTTCGGAGCTGACGGCCCAGATCGGACGTCGCAATCCCGCCGACGAACGCATCTTCATCCGTGCCGACCGCACGACCCGATACGGCGACTTCATGCAGGTCATGAACTCGCTCCAGGACAACGGCTTCTACAGCGTGGCCCTGGTCGGTGAAGATACGGCGCGTGAGTAGGAACCGGTGAGATCATGACAGACATCGAATATCACCGGTCCAGGTACGACGCGCCGAAGGTCAAGGGCTTCCTCGGAGTCCCTCCTGGCGTGCTGCTGATCAGCATTCTGATCGTCAGCATCCTGTTCGCCATCCTGGCCTTCTACTTCATCAACGCCCGGTTCAAGTTGCGCGAGGTCAACTATTCCGACGACGCCGTCGACGTGGAGATCATCGAGCCGATCCCGCCGCCGCCGCCGCCGCCGCCGCCTCCGCCGCCTGACACGCCCCCGCCGCCCAAGCTGCAGGTGCGTCCGCCGGTCCTCGTTCCCAACGCGCCGCCGCCTCCGGTGACGCTGCCGATCGAGCCGACCAAGAAGGAAGACCGGGTCGAATACACGGGTCCGCCCGTCATCGTCCCCGGCCCGCCGCCGCCCCCGGCTCCTCCGGCTCCGCCGCGTCCCTCGGTCGTGACGAACCCGGCCTGGGCCCGTCAAGCGCCGCCGGAATATCCGGAACGCGCCCTGTCGCGCGGCGTAGACGGCGGACGCGTCCGCGTCAGCTGCGCCCTGCAGCCGAACGGCAGCATGAGCGACTGCCGCGTGGTCTCGGAAGACCCCACGGGCATGGGCTTCGGCGCGGCCGCCCTGGCCGCCGCCCGCCGCTCGCGGGTGACGCCCGGCACGGTCGACGGCGCCGCCGTCGGGGCCCGGGTGGAGTACAATGTGCGGTTCCGGGCCCCCGAGTAAGCCTGATCCTCGCGTGTATCGTCAGCGCCCCGGAGGTTCCGCCTCCGGGGCGTTTTCGTCTGGCCGGGCGGGAGCGTTTGGGGGGACCGGCGCGTTGTCGCCCCGACCGTCCCCGGAGACACGACCCATGACCCGCGCCGCCATCGCCGCCATCGCCGCCGCCACACTGCTGGGAGGCTGCGCCTACAACGAGACCCTCGGACGAAACCAGTTGCTGATCGTCGACGACAGCGCCCTGACGCAGCAGGCCGACGCGGCCTGGGCCGAGGCGCTGCGGACCCAGAGAGTCTCGACCGACGCCGCCGCCAACGCCCGCATCCGCCGCGTCGGCGAGCGCATCGTCCAGGCCGCGGGCCTCGGCGACCGGCGCTGGGACTACGCCCTGTTCGTCAGCGACAGCCCCAACGCCTTCGTCCTTCCGTCGGGCAAGATCGGCGTCACCACCGGCCTGCTGGCCCTGACGCGCAACGACGACCAGCTGGCGACGGTGCTGGGCCACGAGGTCGGCCACGTCGTCGCCCGCCACGCCGCCGAGCGCTATTCGACCTCGGCCATCGCCAGCACGGTGATCCGGGCCGGCCAGGGCCTGGCCGGGGATCAGGCCCGCGCGGCCGGCGCCATCGGCGGGCTGGGCGCCCAGCTGGGCGTGTTGCTGCCGTTCTCGCGCAATCACGAATTGGAGGCCGACAGGCTCGGCGTCGACTATCTTCAGCGCGCGGGCTACCGGCCGTCGGAAGCCGTCGCCCTGTGGCGGCTGATGGCGGCGCAGCGGCAGGGATCGACGCCGGAGTTCGCCTCGACCCACCCGTCCGACGCCAGCCGCATCGCGGCGCTGGAAGCCTATATTGCGAGCAAGGGCTGGAGTTAGGGGCCGGAACCCAGAACCCGGCTTGATCGGCGACCGAGACCCCGCTAGACACGCCGCTCGCGACAGCGCGCCGCCTTAGCTCAGTTGGTTAGAGCGCCGGTTTGTGGAACCGGAGGTCCTCAGTTCAAGCCTGAGAGGCGGTACCATCTCCCACCTCGTGGAGCGTCCCGCGGCATGACCGACGCGCCCGTCTGGGATCCCGAACAATACCGCCGCTTCGAGGCCGAGCGCGACCGCGCCGCCCTGGACCTGCTGCTGCGCCTGCCCGGCGACCTGGAGCCGCGCGAGGTCTGGGACCTGGGCTGCGGCGCGGGCCAGCACGCGGCCCTGCTGAAGCGACGACACCCCGCGGCCGCAGTGCACGGGCTGGATTCCAGCGCGGACATGCTGGCGCGTGCGCGCGCCCTCGGCGCCGGGGTGGACTGGCGTCAGGGCGACATCGCGGGCTGGAGCCCGGACGCGCCGGCGGACCTGGTCCTGGCCAACGCCTCGCTGCACTGGCTGCCCGACCACCCGGGCCTGCTGCGGCGGCTGGTCGGGGCGCTGGCGCCGGGCGGCGTCCTGGCGGTGCAGATGCCGATGGCGCACGAGACGCGGCATCACGCCCTGATGCGGGCGGTCGCGGCCGAAGGCCCCTGGGCGGGAGCGCTGGAGACGGTCGCGACCATCGCCCCCCTGCTGACGCCCGAGGCCTATTACGCCGTGCTGGCCGAGGACTGCGAAGACATCGACATCTGGTCGACGACCTATCTGCACGCCCTGACCGGTCGCGATCCCGTGCTGGAGTGGATGCGGGGAACCGCCCTTCGCCCGTATCTGACGGCGCTCGAGGCGCCCGCTATGCGGACGGCTTTTCTTTCCGCCCTCGGCGCGCGGCTTTGCGAGGCGTTTCCGGCCCGTCCGGACGGCGTGACCCTGTTGCCTTTTCCGCGCCTGTTCCTGACGGCTCGGCGTCGCTGACCGGCCGACGGCGGCGCAGGCCGGTGACCGGCCCGTCCAGCTTGTCCAGTACTTCCCGGGCGGCGCGATAGCCGGCCGAGACGCCGGCGTCGAACCCCTTCCAGTCGCGGATGTCGAGCCCGTCCGGCCTGGGCTGGATCAGCACGTCGGTGGCCCCGCGCGAGGTCTCGATGTCGGCGTCCGTGGTCAGGGTGGCCGAGCGCATCAGGATGGAGACGATGGGCGGTCCGCGCCGCCAGGCCCCGGTGGCGATCAGCCGCCAGATCGAGGGGGGATGCTCGATCAGGTCCGGGTCCACCCCGCGGGCCTCGGACATGTCGACGCCGATGATCGGCCCGCTGTGCATCTGGCGCATGACATCGGTCGGCAGGTTCTTCAGCACCGCCCCGTCGACCAGCACCTGGCCGTCGATGACGATGGGCGGCAGGAGGCCCGGAATGGCGATGGAGGCCCGCATGGCGCGCCGCATCAGGCCGCGCCGGTGGACCTCGATCTTGCCGCTGGTGAGATTGGTGGAGACGGCGAAGAACGGCCGCGACAGGTCGGCCAGGTCGATGTCGCCATAGGCGTCCTCCAGCAGCCGGTCGACCTTCTTCGCCCGGGTCATGGCCAGCATGGGAAAGGCCAGGTCGGACAGGGGGTCGCTGTCGACGAAGGCCTTGCGGATGCGGGCCTCCAGCTCCTCCTGGGTCCAGCCGAGGGCCGGGCCGGCGGCGATGACCGCGCCCATGGACGAACCGCCGACGAAATCGATCGGCACGCCCGCCTCGTGCAGGGCCCGTAGCGCGCCGATGTGGGAATAGGCCCGGGCGCCGCCGCCGGACATGACCACGCCGACGGCGGAGCCGGTGATCACCCGCCCCATGCGGTCGGCGTCGGCCTGGTCGCCCTCGACCGCCTGGAACCAGCGGCCGGGCTGGACCGCGTCCAGCCAGACGGCCGTGTTGGCGGGCCGGACCATGCGCGGGTCGCGCAACAGGATCAGGTCGGTGCGGCGCTGGGCGTCCAGCACCCCGGCGTGCGGCATCGGGCGGTTGGGCGGCGCCATCAGGCCGGCCCCGACGACGAAGACCCGGTCGACCTGGCGCGCGCACAGGGCGGCCCAGGCGGGTTCGTCCATCTCGGCGACGTAGAGGACGAAGTCGTGGGTGTCCTCGACCCGGCTGAACCATTCGGCGGCCGAGGCCAGGGCCGAGTGGTCGATGACCTGGCAGGTGAAGCCGTCGGCCTCGATCGAGGCGGCGATCCGCTCGACGAAGGCGCGGATCGGACGGGGCCGGGCCGAGATGAAGCCGAACACGCTGGGCTCGCCGCCGCCCGAGCGCCGGTCGCGGGCGCGCTGGATCATCAGCCGCGACAGCTCGACCATCAGGTCGGGCTCGGTGCGGGCGGCCTCGAAGAAGGCGTCGCGGGGCAGGGCCAGCACCTCGGAGTCGCGAAGGGCGACGACGTCGGCGGTGTGGACCGTGCCGGCCAGCATGGCCATTTCGCCGGCCGGTTCGCCGGGGCGGATGACGCCGACGAACTGGGGCGGCCGGTCCTCGGCGGGATCGCGGCGGAACACGCCCAGACGGCCTGATCGCACCAGATAAAGGGTGTCCGCGACATCCCCCTCGGCGAACAGGGTCTCGCCGCCGGTCAGGGCGAACCAGCTGGCGCGCGTGTTCTTTCCGCCCTCGAAGATGCGGTGCAGGGCGTCCTCGAGGCGATCGGAGCGCGGGGCGGGCATGGCGGCAGCCTAGCGGGAGTCGATGGAGATTAGCGAGGGGAGGGCCATCACCACGCCCCCATGTCGCGCAACCGCTTCGCCAGGTCCTCCGGCACGTCGCCGGCGTCCAGCGAGGACAGGTCCGGCGGCGCGTCCTTCGCCTCCAGATAGCGCCAGCCCTGGAAGGGCCGACGGGCCTGGGGCGCGGTGCGGACGACGTCGGGCGACAGCTTGATGTGGCACATCGAGGCCTTGCCTTCGCCCTTTGTGGCGATGTCGAGGATCGGCATGCGGCAGACGACGGAGCCCTTCATCACCCAGTAGAGGGAGCCGCCGTCTTCCAGCTCCGCCGCCCGCTTGGGCGTCATCCGGGTGTGGACCGTCAGCCATTCGCCCCTGGCCGCGCGCCGCTCCAGCGTCTCCACCTTCGCCACGCCGACGCAGAGCTTGATCATGTGAAGCGGCAAGCGACCCTCTTTCCCGTTCCGGCGGCGCCCGCCCTGTTCCGCGTCCGAAATTTGCTCTCGGTCAATGCGCGCGACGCCAGCGGCGCCCAACATCGACGAACGCATCGCGGGAGATACATCATGTTCAAGGCCAATGTCGGCGGACTGGATCGAATTCTGAGGGTCATGGTCGGGCTCGGCCTGATCGGCATCGTCTTTGTCGGCCCCCAGACGCCTTGGGGCTGGGTCGGGCTCGTGCCGCTGCTGACCGGCCTGTTCGGGACGTGCCCGCTCTATACGATGCTGGGCATCCGGACCTGCCGACGGCGATAGTCCGTTCAGGCCCGGCCCCGGCGAGACAAGCTCCGGCGGGCGGGGTAAGGAGTCGGCATGCGACTCGGACGACGCAGGGTGATCGCGGGCGCCGCCGGACTGGCGACGCTCGGCTTCGCCCCCGGCGCGAGCGCGGGGACGAACGGGCGCGCCATGTACGGACTGATCGGCAGGATGACGGCGACGGCGGGCCAGCGCGACGCCCTGACCGCGATCCTGCTGGAGGGCCTGGGGCGGATGCCCGGCTGCCTCAGCTACATCGTCGCCCACGACCCGGCGGACGCGGACGCGATCTGGGTGACCGAGGTGTGGACCGACGAGGCCGCGCACCGGGCGTCGCTGCAGGTTCCCGAGGTCAAGGAGGCGATCCGCCGGGGCATGCCGCTGATCGCCACCTTCGACGACGCGCAGGTGACGACGCCTGTGGGTGGCGTGGGGCTGGGCTCGACAACAGCCTGATCCGTCCCCCTGTCCGTCATCCTCGGGCTTGACCCGAGGATCAGACGTGGGAGCGGACCATGCGTCCGTGACGGCCCAACGAGCTTGACCGCCTGTCTGTCCACCCCGCACCAGAGGGTCTGATCCTCGGGTCAAGCCCGAGGATGACGGTGGAGGAGGTGGCGGCGGCGGGGGGCGGGTAAGGTCAGCCGTCGGTCGTGACCACGGCCAGCACCGCGTCCGCCGGCACCTGATCCCCGACCGTGACGCTGATCTCGCCGACCACGCCGTCGAACGGGGCGACGAGGGCGTGCTCCATCTTCATGGCTTCCAGCACCACGACGGGCTGGCCTTTGGCGACCGTGTCGCCGGGCTTGACCGGAGTGGCGACGATCTTGCCGGGCATGGGCGCGCGAAGGGCGCCGTCGGCGGCGGGGCCGGAGGCTGAGCCCCGGGGAGAGAGCAACGACACCTGATGCGGCCCGCCATCCTCGAAGTAGATTGTCGTACCGCTGGAGGGCTCGAAATGACGATCGGCAGCAGCGACATCGTTGTCGATCGCGATCTCCTTGAGCTGGCCATCGACAAACACCGTCTGACGCAGAAAGGGTGAGCCATTCATCCTAAGTCCGGCAATTTCGCTCCAGTGCTCCCACGGGCTCTGGGTGTCGTAGCCGCGTACGCCATCGCCAAAGCGCAGAATGCGGGCGGCTCCCTGGAGGCCGGCGGGAGAGAGCGGGATGGGCATGAGATTCGCCTCCTCCGCCCCAATGAACCCTGTGTCCACGTCACCGGCGACGAATCGTCGATGCTCGAGACAGCGTTTCAGGAACGCCGCATTGGTACGGACCGGCCAGACCTCGACCTCGCCACAGGCCCCAGCAAGGTCGGCTGCGGCCTCTTCGCGCGTGTCCCGGTGCACGATCAACTTCGCGATCATCGGATCGTAGAACTGGCTGACTTCCCCGCCTTGCCGGACGCCCGTGTCGATCCGGACATCCTGAGATGTCGGATACCGGTATGAGGCTCCGGGCATCACGAAATGCTCCAGCCGCCCGATGCTCGGCAGGAACCCGTTGGCCGGGTCCTCGGCGTACAGCCGCGCCTCCATGGCCCAGCCGTTCAGGGGGATGTCGGCCTGCTTCAGCGGGATCGGCTCGCCCGCCGCGACGCGAAACTGCCATTCGACCAGGTCGACGCCGGTGACCTCTTCCGTGACCGGGTGTTCGACCTGCAGCCGGGTGTTCATCTCCATGAACCAGATGCGGTCGGCCCTGAGCCCGTCCGAGGCGTCGGCGATGAATTCGATGGTGCCGGCGCCCTCGTAGTTCACGGCTTTCGCGGCGCGGACGGCGGCGTCGGTGACGGCCTTGCGCGTCGCGGCGTCCATGCCGGGGGCCGGAGCCTCCTCGATCACCTTCTGGTGGCGGCGCTGGAGCGAGCAGTCGCGTTCATAGAGGTGGACCACGTTGCCGTGGCGATCGCCGAACACCTGCACCTCGATGTGGCGCGGCCGGGTGATGTATTTCTCGATCAGGACGCGCGGGTCGCCGAAGGAGGACTGGCCCTCGCGCTGGGCGCTGGCGAGGCCGTCGGCGAAGTCTTCGGCCCGATCAACCTTCTTCATGCCCTTGCCGCCGCCGCCGGCGACGGCCTTGATCAGCACCGGATAGCCGATGGCGTCGGCCTCCCTTTGCAGGCGTTCGAGCGACTGGTCCTCGCCGAGATAGCCGGGGGTGACCGGCACGCCGGCCTCGATCATCAGGGTCTTGGCGGCGTCCTTCAGGCCCATGGCCCGGATCGAGGCGGGCTTGGGGCCGATCCAGACGATGCCGGCGGCCGCCACGGCCTCGGCGAAGTCGGCGTTCTCGGACAGGAAGCCGTAGCCGGGGTGGATGGCCTCGGCGCCGGTCTGTTTCGCGGCGGCCAGCACCTTGGCCGCGTCCAGATAGGATTCGCGCGCCGGGGCCGGACCGATCAGGACGGCTTCGTCGGCCTCGCGGACGTGCAGGGCGTCGGCGTCGGCCTCGGAATAGACCGCGATGGTGCGAATGCCCATCGCTCGGGCGGTGCGGAAGACGCGGCAGGCGATCTCGCCGCGATTGGCGACCAGGACGGAGCTGAACATGTCGCCTCTCTAGCCGCAGACCGCCGCCGCCACCATCAGTGACCCGCCATCTCGTTGAAGCCGAGATACAGCCACAGCAGGGCCAGCAGGGTGAAGGTCACCGTCGTCAGGGTGAACAGGACGAACATCCGCGCCAGGGTGCCGATGACGCTGCGCTGATAGGCGCCCTTCATGTGCAGATACAGGTGCACGGGCGCGAGCCAGAGCAGCCACCAGGCCAGCGGCGTCAGAATGCCCAGGGCCATGATCAGCGTCAGCAGCAGGAGCTGGAACGACAGCGAATGCATCGAGAAGATGACGTGGTCGAAGACGTAGTAGCGCCGGTTGAAGGCAAACAGGATCGTCAGCATCAGGGCCGAGACGGGCAGGGCCAGGATGGCGACGCGGTGGCCCCAGATCTCGAGGATCAGGGCGAAGCGCGCCGGGTCGTCGCGCACGGCCTGCATGCGGGCGTCGAACCAGTGCTGCAGACTGCGAAGATTCTCGGCGTCGGCGCCGTCCGCCATCTTCGGCGCGTCGGCGGCGTTCTCGCGCGCCTTCTCCGTGACGTCGGCGGTCAGGCTGCGGCTGAAGCCGATCCAGTCGCCCCGCGCGGCGGCGAGCTGGGTCTGTTTTTCGGCCTCGGTCAGGTCCGGATCGGCCATGACCTCGCGCTCGAAATCGGCCAGGGCCTCGCTGCCGGGCGTGATAACCCGACCGTTGACGATCGTTTCGGGTCCGGTCGCGGCGGCGGGCGATTCAGCATGGTCTGCTTCGGCCTCGTGGCCGCCGCCGGCCTTGGTCGCGGCGTGGCCGACGAAGAAGGCGATCAGCAGGATGACCAGGAACATGCGGAAGGGCTGGACCTGGTAGGCCCGCTTGCCGTCCAGATAGTCGCGCGTCAGCTGGCCGGGCCGGCGCAGCAGGGCGGGCAGGGTCTTGAACAGCCGTCCGTCGAGGTGGAGCAGGGATTCGACCGCCTCGACCGTCAGCTTCCAGATCGACTTGTGGAAGTCCTCGGCCAGCTGTCCGCAGACATGGCAGTAGGTCCCCTCAAGGGGAGTCTCGCAGTTGGCGCAGGGCGTGCCGGGCGGAATGTCCGCGTGCTCGCGCTTCCACTTCAGCCAGCCGCCGCCCGAGGCCAGCGCCGCCGTCTCCAATTCCCCGGACATGCCGCCCCCCGTCGAATCCTACTGCGTCCAGCCCGGTTTACGTTTTTCGAGGAAGGCGCGCACCCCCTCCTGACCCTCGGCGGACACCCGGGCGCGGGCGATGCGCCGTGCCGTTTCCTCCATCAGGGCGTGGTCGATGCGGTGGCCGGCGACGTGGTTGACCAGCCGCTTGGCCTCGCCCACCGCGCCGGGGGCGCAGGCGCGCATGGAGTCGGCGAAGGCGGTGACAAAGCCGTCGATCTGGTCGGCGCTGTCCAGCACATGGCCGACGAGGCCGAACGATTTCGCGGCGTCCGCGTCGAACAGGTCGGCGGTCATGAACAGGGCCCGGGCCGTGCGGGCGCCGACGGCCTCGACCACATAGGGGGCGATGGTCGCCGGTATCAGGCCGAGCTTAACCTCGGAGAAGGCGAATTTCGTTCCCTTGACGGCCACGGCCATGTCGCAGGCGGCGACGATGCCGGCCCCGCCGCCCATGGCCGCGCCCTCGACGATGGCCACGGTCAGGGCCGGGACGTCATGCAGGGCCTTGAGCATCTTCGCCAGACCCATGGCGTCGTCGCGGTTGTCGCTCTCGCTCCATTCGGCGGCGTCCGCCATCCAGCCGAGATCGGCTCCGGCGCTGAAGGTTCCGCCGGCGCCCCGGATGAAGACCACCCGCACATGGTCGGCGCCCTGAAGGGTCTCGAACGCCTCGTAGAGGGCGGCGATGGTGGGAGCGTCGAAGGCGTTGCGCTTGTCCGGACGGTTGATGGTGACGAAGACCGTGCCGTCCGTGGTCGAGTCGATCCGAACCAGGTCGTCGTTGGCGTCCGGCGCCGGATCGGCCAGCAGCGGATGGGAGATGGCGTTGATCTCGGCGGCCTCGCCCGGGGTGATGTCCAGGGCGTTCAGGTCGGCTTCGGTCGGCTTGGTCATGATCGGTCCTTTGCGGCTGCCGCGTGTGTAATGCATCGCGCGGAAAATGGCAGCGCGCCGGCTCGAAGATCGGGGTTATCTTGACAGGCCGGCGCGGCTCGTCTTGATGACCGAAGGGTTAACGAGGACCGTCCCGGGGACGAGGTCACCGCATGTCGCAACCAGCCGCCCAACGCATCCGCAAGCAGGCCAGGTTGACGCCGGCCAAGGCCAGACTGGCCGCCGAGATCCGCGAACAGCTGAAGGCCCAGGGCGGCGCCGCCCATCGCGACGTGGTCATCGGCCGCATCCTGCAGCGCAAGGGCGTCCAGGGTCCCGCAGCCGAGCGCGCGCGCCGCGCCCTGCTGTCGGCCTTCGAACTGCACGCCCATCCGGAACCGGGCGGCGAGGCCCCGCACCTGTTCGACCTGCCGTTCGGTCCGGACTCCTACCGCTGGGCGCTGGACGAGCCGGTGCGGCCGATCACCTTCTGATCAGCCGCGAACGCCGCGAGCCCGAAAATCGGACCGGGCCGGGTCGCCGCGCGGATTTGGCGGTATAACGCCTGGCCGCCCCGCATGGAATTCGGAGCTGACCTGATGGCGAGTGCGACTGACCGGGTCCGCCGTATGAGCGTGGCCAGCGTCTACGTCCACTATGTCGCCAAGGCGGAGAGGAAGGGCCAGACGCGGGCGAAGGTCGATCAGGTCATCCGCTGGCTGACGGGCTATTCGCAGGACGAGCTCGAGGCGCTGCTGGAGGCGAAGACCGACTTCGAGACCTTCTTCGCCGAGGCGCCGGCGATGAACCCGAACCGCTTCCTGATCACCGGGATGATCTGCGGCCACCGGGTCGAGGAGATCGAGGACCCGTTCATGCGGGAGGTGCGCCACCTCGACAAACTGGTCGACGAGGTGGCGAACGGGAAGGCGATGGAGAAGGTGCTGCGGGAGCCCTGACTACATCCGGAACACGCCGAACGTCGTCTCCGGAATGGGCGCATTCAGCGAGGCCGAGATCGCCAGGCCCAGCACGTCCCGCGTCTGGACCGGGTCGATCACCCCGTCGTCCCAGAGGCGGGCGGTGGCGTGGTACGGATTGCCCTCGTCCTCGTATTTCCGGCGGATCGGGGCCTTGAAGGCCTCGGCCTGTTCCGGGGTCCAGCTGTCGGCGTCGCGGTGGACGGTGGCCAGCACCGCCGCGGCCTGTTCGCCGCCCATGACGCTGATCCGGCTGTTCGGCCAGGTGAACAGGAAGCGCGGGCCGAAGGCGCGGCCGCACATGCCGTAGTTGCCGGCCCCGAAGCTGCCGCCGATCAGGACGGTGAATTTGGGCACCTCGGCGGAAGAGACGGCGGTGACCAGTTTGGCGCCGTTCTTGGCGATGCCCTCGGCCTCGTATTTGCCGCCGACCATGAACCCCGAGATGTTCTGCAGGAAGACCAGCGGGATCTTCCGCTTGCAGGCCAGTTCGATGAAGTGGGCGCCCTTGAGCGCACTCTCGGAGAACAGCACGCCGTTGTTGGCCAGGATGGCGACCGGATAGCCCCAGATGCGGGCGAAGCCGCAGACCAGGGTCGTGCCGTACAGGGCCTTGAACTCGTCGAAGTCCGAGCCGTCGACGATCCGGGCGATGACCTCGCGCACGTCATAGGGGGCGCGGACGTCGTCGGGGATCAGGCCGTACAGCTCCTCGGCGTCGAAGGCGGGCGCTTTCGGCTCGCGCACGTCGAGATCGACGCGCTTCACCGTGTTCAGGCTGTCGACGATGGTGCGGACGATCTCGAGCGCGTGTTCGTCGTTTTCGGCGACATAGTCGACCACGCCGGAGCGGCGGCCGTGGGTCTCGGCGCCGCCCAGTTCCTCGGCCGAGATGACCTCGCCGGTGGCGGCCTTCACCAGCGGGGGGCCGGCGAGGAAGATGGTGCCCTGCTCGCGGACGATGACGCTCTCGTCCGACATGGCGGGGACATAGGCGCCGCCGGCGGTGCAGCTGCCCATGACGCAGGCGATCTGGGGGATGCCCCTGGCCGACATCCTCGCCTGGTTGAAGAAGATGCGGCCGAAATGGTCGCGGTCGGGGAAGACCTCGGCCTGGTGGGGCAGGTTGGCGCCGCCGGAATCGACCAGGTAGACGCAGGGCAGGCGGTTCTGTTCGGCGATCTCCTGGGCCCGCAGGTGCTTCTTCACCGTCATCGGGAAATAGGCGCCGCCCTTCACCGTCGGGTCGTTGGCGACGATCATGACCTCGCGGCCCGAGACCCGGCCGACGCCGCAGATCATGCCGGCCCCGGGCGCCTCGCCCTTGTACATGTCGCAGGCGGCCAGCTGGCCGATCTCGAGGAAGGGCGAGCCGGGGTCCAGCAGCCGCTCGACCCGGTCGCGGGGCAGGAGCTTGCCGCGGGCGACGTGGCGTTCGCGGGATTTTTCCGGGCCGCCGAGGGCCGCCTCGGCCACGCGGGCGTGCAGCTCGTCGCGCAGGGCGCGATTATGGGCCTCCAGCGCCTTGAAGGCCGGGCTGTTGCGATCGATGGCGGACGTCAGCTTGGGCATGGGGCCGGTTTAGGTCGGTTCCGGCGACGGGGGAAGGGCGCGCCCGCTTGACCCTTGCGGCGCCGACCCATAGGTCCCTGTGCAGGCCAGAAGCAGGAGGCGCGTCGCATGTCCGGGGAGCACGAGTACACGGCCGCCATCCGCTGGACCGGCGACCGCGGCGAGGGGACCAGGCATTACCGCGGATACGACCGGACCTGGGACATCGAGACCCCGGGCAAGGCGGTCGTCCACTGCTCCAACGATCCCCTGCTGGGCGGAGACCCGACGAAGGCGAACCCGGAAGACCTGCTGATCTCCGCCCTGTCGGCCTGTCACATGCTCTGGTACCTGCATCTGGCCAGCAAGGCGGGGATCGTGGTGCGCGGCTATGTGGACCAGCCGGTCGGGGTGGGCGAAACCGCCCCCAACGGCGCCGGCCGCTTCCTGCGGGCGACCCTGCGGCCGAGGATCACCGTGGAG
The DNA here is from genome assembly GCF_030704825.1 of Brevundimonas sp. Taxonomy (GTDB): domain Bacteria; phylum Pseudomonadota; class Alphaproteobacteria; order Caulobacterales; family Caulobacteraceae; genus Brevundimonas. The sequence continues at coordinate 48,910 of NZ_JAUYNX010000013.1, forward strand.
AAGGGCGCCGACCTGGCCCGGGCGGACGCGATCCACGCGGAGGTCCACGCCTACTGTTTCATCTCGCGCTCGGTGAATTTCCCCGTGAGCTACGAGGCGACCTACGAGGAAATCTGAGGCCCGGCGCCGGGGTCAGGTCTCCTTATGGCAGGAGCGGACGAACCCGGCTTGACCCGCCGCCCGGCCCATGGCCTGTCGCGCCTCCCATGACCGGCTTCGACACCCAGACCCGGACGACCCTGCGCGAGCTGCTGCATCTGGCGTGGCCGGTGGTGCTGGCGCGCATCGGCATCATGACCATGGGGCTGACCGACGTGATCGTGGTCGGCAACTACTCGAGCCTGGAGCTGGCCTGGAGCTCGCTGGCGCTGGCCCCCACCGCCATCGTCGTCACCACCGCCGTCGGCCTGATGATGGGGGTGCAGGTCATGACCGCCCGCCTGATCGGCGAGGGCCGGCGCGGCGAGGTCGGCGGCGTGCTGCGCCGGGGCGTGACCTACTCACTCCAGCTGGGCGTGACTGCGATGATCGGCCTGATCCTGATCGGTCCGTGGGCGCTGAAGCACATGGGACTGGCGCCGGGGCTGGGCGAGGGGGCCTCGCCGGTGCTGGTGGTCTTCGCCCTCTCCATGCCCGGCTATCTGGTCAGCGTGGCGGCGCAATTCTTCCTCGAGGCCCTGCACCGGCCGCGTGCCGGCATGTGGGCCATGTGGATCGCCAACGGAGTCAATCTGGCGCTGAACCTGCTGCTGGTGCCGGACATACTTGGCCTCGGGATCGACGGCGCCGTGGCCTCGGCCTGGGCCACCTTCTTCGCCCGGACCTCGCTGGCGGTCTTCCTGCTGGTCTATATCGCCCGTCTGCCCGAGGCGCGGGCGCTGGGCGTGTTCCGCCGTCCGGCCCGCAACCGCGCCGACGAGCGCGAGCAGCGCAAGATCGGCTACGGCGCCGGCAGTTCGTATTTCATCGAGGTCGGCGCCTTCGCGGCCATGACCTTCATCGCCGGCCAGCTGGGGGCGATCGAGACCTCGGCCTGGGCCATCGTGCTGAACGTCTCGGCCATCGTCTTCATGGTTCCGATGGGGTTGTCGTCGGCGACGGCGGTGCTCGTCGGCCGCGCCTACGGGGCCCGGGATGGGCGGGGCGTGCTGCGCGCCGGCCTGGTCGGGATCGGCGTGGTCATCGCCCTGACCCTGGCGGTGGCGCTGGCCGTCTGGCCGGGCGCGCCCCTGATCGCCAGCGCCTACAACCGCGATCCCGAGCTGCTGGCCGTGGTGATCCCGGCGCTGGTGCTGACGACCCTGTTCTTCGTCGCCGACGGCATCCAGGTGGTCTCGGCCTCGGCCAACCGCGCCGCGGGCGACGTCTGGTGGCCGACGATCATGCATTTCGCCGCCTACAGCCTGATCATGATGCCGCTGGGCTGGTGGTTCGCGCACGAGATCGGCGTCAACGGCCTGGTCTGGGCGGTGATCATCGCCAGCCTGGTGTCGTCGGCGCTGCTGACGGGGCGGTTCGTGCGGGTGGCCAGACGCCTTCCTTCTCCCCCTGCGGGAGAAGGTGTCAGGCCGCAGGCCTGACGGATGAGGGGTCACGCCGGCCTTACCAACTAGCGGTCCCATGTGTCCGGTGAGGAGACCGCCTGCGCAACCCCTCATCCGACCCGCTGCGCGGGCCACCTTCTTCCGCAGGGGGAGAAGGAACGCAGCCTTTGCCGCCCGGCGTTTGGCCCTCTATATCCGTCGCCTCCCCAAGACACGGATTCCCATGGCCCGCATCCTCATCACCTCGGCGCTGCCGTACATCAACGGCATCAAGCATCTGGGGAATCTGGCAGGTTCCATGCTGCCGGCGGATGTCTGGGCCCGGTTCAAGCGGGCGCAGGGCCATGAGGTGCTCTACATCTGCGCCACCGACGAGCACGGCACCCCGGCCGAGCTGGCCGCCGCGGCCGCCGGCCAGGACGTGCGGACCTATTGCGACGAGCAGCACGAGATCCAGAAGGCGGCGGGTCAGGCCTTCGGCCTCAGCTACGACTGGTTCGGCCGCTCATCGAACGCGCCGAACCACCGGCTGACCCAGCATTTCGCCGAGGTGCTGGAGAAGAATGGCCTGATCGAGGAACGGGTCGACCGGATGATCTATTCGGTCGACGACGCCCGCTTCCTGCCCGACCGCTATGTCGAGGGCACCTGTCCGCACTGCGGCCACGTCGGCGCACGCGGCGACCAGTGCGACAACTGCGGGCGGCTGCTGGACCCGACCGATCTGATTGATCCCTATTCGGCGGTGTCGGGCTCCAGGAACCTCGAGGTGCGCGATACGCGGCACCTGTATCTGCTGCAGACCAAGCTGGCCGAGCGCATCCGGGCCTGGATTGAATCGAAGGCCGACTGGCAGACCCTGGCCCGCTCGATCGCCCTCAAACATCTCGACGAGGGGTTGATCGACCGCGGCATCACCCGCGACCTGAAATGGGGCGTGCCGGTGGTGGGGCCGGACGGCGGGCCCCGCCCGGGCATGGAGGGCAAGGTCTTCTACGTCTGGTTCGACGCCCCGATCGAATACATCGGCGCCACCGAGGAGTGGGCCGAGGCGACGGGCCGGACGTGGCGCGACTGGTGGCGGACGGACGAGGGGGCGGACGACGTCCGCTATGTCCAGTTCATGGGCAAGGACAATGTCGCCTTCCACACCGTCAGCTTCCCGGCGACCATCCTCGGCTCGGGCGAACCGTGGAAGACGGTCGACACGCTGAAGGCCTTCAACTGGCTGAACTGGTACGGCGGGAAATTTTCGACCAGCCAGAAGCGCGGCGTCTTCATGGACCAGGCGCTGGAGCTGCTGCCGGCCGACGTCTGGCGCTGGCGCCTGACCGCCTATGGGCCCGAGCATTCGGATTCGGCCTTCACCTGGGAGGATTTCCAGGCCTCGACCAACAAGGACCTGGCCGATGTGCTGGGCAATTTCGTCAACCGCATCGTCAAGTTCGCGGAGTCGAAATTCGGCGGCGCGGTCCCCGAGGGGGGCGAGCCCGGGCCGCTGGAAGCGAAGCTGGAGGCCGACGTCGCCGCCGGGATCGCCGAGGCCACGGCCGCCTTCGAGGCGATGGAGTTCCGCAAGGCCTGCCAGGCCCTGCGCGCCGTCTGGGTGCTGGGCAATGAATATCTGCAGGAGGCCGCGCCCTGGACCGCCTTCAAGACCGATGTGGACCGCGCGGCGGTCGGGGTGCGCACCGGGCTGAACCTGGTCGCCCTGTTCGCCCGGCTGGCGGCGCCGGTGATGCCGTTCTCGGCGGAGAAGATCGCCGCGACCGTGGGAGCGACGGACCTGTCGTGGCCGGCGGCGGACGAGGCGCTGCTGGACGTCCTGCCCCGCGGTCAGACGGTGGCGGCCGCCAGCGTGCTGTTCGTCAAGATCGAGGACAGCCAGGTGGCGGAGTGGAGCGAGCGGTTCGGCGGGGCCGACGCCTGAGGGCCGGGCAATCGCCGGAAAAGGAAAAGGCCCGGATCGCTCCGGGCCTTTTTGCTTACGGGGCCGGCGTCGCCGGGGCGGGCCGGACCGCCGCCGCCGGCGGGGCGGCTGACGACGTGGCCGCGGTCGGAGCCGGAGGCGTCGTCCCGCGCTGGAACTCCTCGACCTCCTTCGGCGAGATCTCGAGGAAGGCCGGGGCCGAGGCGTTGAATGGCTCGGTGTTTCCGGTGCGCACCACGACCGAGCGCGCGCCGTCCCAGATCATGTGCAGGGCGACGTAGAGCACGATGGCCAGGCCGACGTAGCCGATCCAGCGGTGTTTGGTCAGCAGCTTGGCGATGAAGGTCGCGGCCACGCCCATCAGGGCGATGGACAGGATCAGGCCGAAGACCATGATCACCGGATGCTCGTGCGCCGCGCCGGCCACCGCGAGAACGTTGTCCAGCGACATGGTGACGTCGGCGATCATGATCTGGAGCAGGGCCGCGCCGAAGCTCTTGCGCTTGATGCCCAGGGCTTCCGGAGGCGGGCCGCCGCCATGGTGGGCGGACAGGGCGGTTTCCAGCTCGGCCTCGGCCTCGGCCTGATCGTGGGTGCGCTGCTCCTGCAGTTCGCGCCACATCTTCCAGCAGACCCACAGCAGCAGGACGCCGCCCGCCAGAAGCAGGCCGATGATGGCCAGCAGCTGCACGGTGATCAGGGCGAAGCCGATGCGCAGGACGACGGCGGCGGCGAGACCGATCAGGATCGCCTTCTTGCGCTGCTCGGGCGCGAGGGCGGCGGCGGCCAGGCCCACGGCGACGGCGTTGTCGCCGGCCAGCACCAGGTCGATCATCAGCACCTGGCCGAGGGCCGAGGCCTGGCTGGCGAGTTCGGGAGACGAGAGGAATTCCATGGCGCGCGTCTAGGGCAGGGAACGGGGCGGGATCAAGCGGTGATCGGGCAAGCGGTCACGACGTCTGTTTGCGGCTGGCCTCATACAGGGCCACGGCCGCCGCGTTTGAAACGTTCAGGCTCTCGAAACCGCCGGGCATGGGGATGCGGGCCATGGTGTCGCAGTGTTCGGCCACCAGCCGGCGGATGCCGTCGCCTTCCGAACCCATGACCAGCACGGTGGGTCGCGCGTCCAAGGCCTGCTCCAGCGTCAGCCCGGCCGAGCCGTCCAGCCCCACGGCGCGCCAGCCGAGGTCGGCCAGACGCTCCAGCGCGCGGCTCAGATTGGTCACCCGGGCGCAGGGCAGGCGTTCGGTGGCGCCGGCGGAGGCCTTGGCCAGGGCTCCGGCGAGGGCGGGCGAATGGCGGTCCTGGACCACGATGCCCTTGGCGCCGAAGGCGAGGGCCGAACGGAAGACGGCGCCGACGTTCTGGGGATCGGTCAGCTGGTCCAGCATGACGATGACGCCGGACGCCGGATCGGCGATATCCTCCAGGGCCACGCCCTCCAGCGGCTGGACCTTGAAGGCGAGGCCCTGATGCACCGCGCCGGGGGGCAGCATCCGGTCCAGGGCCTGGACCTCGATGATCTCGATCCGGTGGCCATGGGCCAGCTTGTCGCGCTCCAGCTCGGCCGCACGGTCGGCGGTCGCCAGCAGCCGGCCCATGCCCTTGCGGGCCGGATTGGCCAGGGCGGCGATGACCGGATGGCGGCCCCAGACAAAATTGTCGGCGTCGGCTTTCGCCCGCGACGGACGCGGGGCGGAATCGGAAAAGGCCTTCGCCCTGGGATTGGGGTTCCAGCCGCCGCGGTCGGGGCCGCCCGCGGCCGGCCCCTTGGCGCCCGCTCCGGGGCCGTCGGAACGGGCCGCGGACTTGCCGCCGAAAGCCGGTTTTTTGCCCGATTTCCGGTCGTTGCGTTCTCGATTTTGCGACACTATAAGACGCCCTCCGATTTGGAGCCCTGAGGGCTTTCGGGTCTGGCGCCCCTCCTAACTCAGGCGACGCGGGACACCGAGAGCTTTTGTCGACTCGCCCTCGAAAGAGGAACGAAGAGACGGTCCGACGGTTCGAAAAACGCGCTGGGGGAATGTCCCGAGCGGCAAAGGGGGGGGACTGTAAATCCCCTGCGTAAGCTTCGCAGGTTCGAGTCCTGCTTCCCCCACCACGCGCTTTCGAAACGACGGCCCCGGACGACGATGAGGATCGGCCGCGGACGCCCGGAAGGGCCGACGCGGTCTCCGTGCGGGTATAGTACAATGGTAGTACAGCAGCCTTCCAAGCTGAATATGTCGGTTCGATTCCGTCTCCCCGCTCCAGATTTCGGTGATGCAACGCCCTCTTCCGGGCCACAGGAGTTTTGGCCATGGCCAAGGAAAAGTTCGAACGTAACAAGCCGCACTGCAACATCGGCACGATCGGTCACGTGGACCACGGCAAGACGACGCTGACGGCGGCGATGACGCACATCCTGGCGAAGAAGTACGGCGGCGAGGCGAAGAACTACGACCAGATCGATGCGGCGCCGGAAGAAAAAGCACGCGGCATCACCATCAACACCGCGCATGTGGAGTACCAGACCGAGAAGCGCCACTACGCGCATGTCGACTGCCCGGGGCATGCCGACTACATCAAGAACATGATCACTGGGGCGGCCCAGATGGACGGCGCCATCCTGGTGGTCTCGGCCGCCGACGGCCCCATGCCGCAGACCCGGGAGCACGTGCTGCTGGCGCGCCAGGTCAACGTGCCGCACATCGTGGTGTTCCTCAACAAGTGCGACACGGCGGACAAGGACCTCTTGGAGCTCGTCGAGATGGAAGTGCGGGAGCTCTTGACCAA
>NZ_JAUYNX010000018.1 GCF_030704825.1 Brevundimonas sp.
CACCAGAAGCCCGCCCCCGTCGGCTTGCGTGAACCGGTCGCGCGGAGCGCAGGCGGCGACGCCGAAAACTCCTCACCGGTCCCCGTAACGCGAAAGCAGGGGGCCACATCACGGTTCCGGGCCGACCCGCCCGCGCTCCGCCTCCTCCCCGCACTTTCCGGCCGTTCGGCCGGGAAGGGCGCCGACGCATGCCTTCTCCCCTCGGGGGAGAAGGTGGCTCGCGAAGCGAGACGGATGAGGGGGCTGACCGCCACAGGCCCCTCCCCACCGGACAGATCCCGCCATCCCCCTCATCCGGCCCTTACGGGCCACCTTCTCCCCCGAGGGGAGAAGGGTCAGGAAAGGCCCTTCTGCTCCGGGACCTTCTCCCCCATCCCCCGACAGGCTATCTCCCACCCATGACCTCCGCCCCGCTTCCCGACGCCGGTTCGAACTGGGACGACCGCCATGCGCCGGAAAGCCTCAAGCCGTGGCTCAAGCTGGGCCGGTTCGACCGCCCGGTCGGCATCTGGCTGCTGCTCCTGCCCGGCTGGCAGGGGATCGCCCTGGCGCTGAGCCAGTACCGCAGGACCCCCGACCTCTACGACGCCTGGCTGGTCCTCGGCTTCGCCCTCGGCGCCGGCCTGATGCGCGCCGCGGGCTGCGCTTTCAACGACATCGTCGATCGCGACATCGACGCGAAGGTGTCCCGCACGGCGATGCGCCCCATCCCCTCCGGTCGCATTTCGGTGAAACAGGCCTGGGCCTTCGTCATCGGCTGCTCGCTGATCAGCCTGCTCATCCTGCTGACCCTGAACCCCACGGCGGTTCTGCTCGGCGTCGCCTCCCTCGCCCTCGTCGCCGCCTACCCCTTCATGAAACGCATCACCTGGTGGCCGCAGGCCTGGCTCGGCCTGACCTTCAACTGGGGCGCCCTGATGGGCTTCGCGGCGGCGGCCGCGAGCTGGGGTGCGCTGGTGAATAGAGGCGGGACGGGCATTTTGGTCACGTCTGCTTTTGGCGCGCCCTCCGGTTGGGCGGAGAGCGCCCTCCTCCTCTACCTCGGCCTCGTCTTCTGGACCCTCGGCTACGACACCATCTACGCCCTGCAGGATATCGAGGACGACGCCATGGTCGGGGTCAAATCCTCCGCCCGCCGCCTCGGCCCCAACGTCTGCCGCGGCGTCGGCGTCTTCTATCTCCTCACGATCGCCCTTGTTGTCGCCGCCGGCGCGGCGGCCGGCCTCGGCCCGCTGTTCTACGTCGCCCTGCTGCCCTTCGCCGCCCACCTCGGCTGGCAGGTCGTCCGCCTCCCCGGCTCGCGTCGGGTCGAGAAGGCGGAGCCTTCTGACCGCGAGCCCCGCCAGAATGACCCCGCCCTGGCCCTGCGCCTGTTCCGCTCCAACCGCGACGCGGGCCTCATTCTGCTTTTCGCCATCATCCTCGGCGCTGTATCGTGGCCGTTCTGAAGGAGACCCGCATGACCTCCCCCGCCAAGGCCTCGCTTCGCGTCCTCGCCCTGACCGCCGCCCTCGCCGCCGGCCTGTCCGCCTGCAATCGCGACCGCGAGCCGCGCCCGGCGGACCCGGCCGCCGCGACCGCCGCCGCCGTCGTCACCCCGGCCGACGCCGCCGCGCCGATGAATTTCGAGTCCAAAACCCCGTACGCCGACGTCCGCCTGACCCTGCCCGACGCCATCCGCCCCCAGACCGACCTGCACGCCCGCCTCTACGCCGAGGAGGTGCGCCGGCTGCGCCAGTTCATCGAGGGCGCCCAGGGCGAGCTGACCGAGGCCGGGGCCGCGACCGACCGGCCCAAATACGAAAAGACCATCACCATCACCGCCGCGGCCGAGACGGCCAAGCTGTTCAGCCTCAAGCGGGTCGACTTCGACTATTCGGGCGGGGCCCACCCCAACACCTTGACCAGCGGCCTGCTGTGGGACAAGGCGCTGAAGCGGCGGATCGGCCTGGCCGACCTGTTGCGCAAGAACGCCGACCTGACCGCCCTCGACCAGGCCCTGTGCTCGGCGATCAACGCCGCCAAGCGCGCCCGCGTCCCCGACGGGGCCAGCATCACCTTCGACGGCAAGGACTTCTCCTGCCCGCGCGCCGCCGACACCGCCTTCGTCCTGACGCCGGGCACCGTTCCGGGCCGGGCGGCGGGCCTGACCTTCCTGATCGGCCCCTATCAGGTCGGACCCTATGCCGAGGGCGGCTACGAGATCGCCCTCCCCGTCACAGGCTTCCGCTCCCTGCTGGCCGTGGCCTATGCCGACGAGTTCGGCGGTCAGCTGCTCAAGACCGGCGACGTCACCCCCGTGGCCGCCCCCGCCCCGGCCGCCTGAACCTCCGCCGTGGTCAGTCGGCCAGGAACTGATCGACCAGCTCCGCCAGCCGCTCCGGCTGGTCGGCCATGATGAAATGCCGGCTGCCGTCGACCCGGGCCAGCCGCACGCCCGGAAGCGGCGCATACTCCCGACCCCAGAGCGCGTCCGCCCCCGCCGCCTGCGCGCCGCCGTCCGCATCCGAGGCGTAGATCGCCCACACCGGCGTCGTCATCGCCGTCAGACCCGGCCTCAGATCGGTCGTCATGACCTCGCGGATCGCGGCGGCCATCGCCCGCCGGTCCGAAGCCATGGACCACTCGACCACGGTCGCCCGCGTCGCCGGATCGCGGACCAGTCCGATCGCCGTCCGGCCCTGCCGGGCTCGGAAGCCCGCCTCGTCCGCCGCCAGGATGCCGGCCGCCGCCTGGTCGGCGAAAGGCCGCGCCGCCTCCGCCGTGACCTGCGGTCCGAACATGGCGCTGAAGAACGGCAGGCTGTCGACGCTCATCAGCCGCCCGACCAGATCCGGGTGCTGCTGGGCCAGCAACAGGCCCGTCATCCCGCCCATCGAGTGGCCGATCACGGCCGGCCGCTCCAGGCCGGCCTCGCGGACATAGCGCGCCAGCTCATCCGCCATCGGCCCGACGAACGGGCCGTCGCCGTGGCTCCACGGCTCGCCGGCGAACCCCGCCAGCTGCACCAGATGCACCCGGTGCGTCGCCTTCAGCCTTTCAGCCTCGGCCCGCCACACCTCCCGCGAGGAGGCGAAGCCGGGGATCAGAATCACATCGGGCCCGTCGCCCACAACCTCGACCGATAACCGGTCCGATGCGAAGGCGCCCTGCATGGCCGGGATCGGCGCCCCCTCGGCCCGCGTGGCGAGGGCCACGGAGCCTGCGACCAATAATGACGCAGAGACGAGGCACAGTGCGCGCAGGGTCGAGCGCGCCACGAAGTGACGAAGATGCAGCATGGGATATGTCCTTGAAAGAGCCTGACGGGGTCAGCCGTGGGGGTTTTCGAAAATCTCTTCCACCGGCCGGGCGAACAGCACGGCGATGCGATAGGCGAGGTCCAGCGACGGGTCGTGTTTCTCGGTCTCCAGCGCGTTCACGGCCTGCCGCGACACGCCCAGTTCCTGGCCCAGCTGTTCCTGGGTCCAGCCGCGCTCGACGCGCAGCAGCTTCAGCCGGTTCTTCATCGGCTGCTCCTGACGAACGGCGCGACCACGCCGAAACAGGCCCAGAACAGGGGATAGATGATCCAGGCGGGCAGATGGTAGGCGTCGGCATAGCTCTCGCCGAACCCCCACACGCTGGCGATGGCCATCGCCATGCCCGCCGCGAGGATGAATTGTTTGGCCGTGACGGCCCGGACGAACTCATCCGACTCATGCATCAGCGCCAGCGTCGCCCAGATCTGTCCGATCACGGGCGCCGAGACGGTCAGGGCCAGCGCCCATGCCGCGACCGGCGAGGCGATGTCGTCGAAGGCCCCGAAAATGGCCGCCACGTTCACCGTCACATAGCCGCTCATGAAGGCCACGGTTCGGACGACGTAGCGCCGATGGGCCGACGAGGTGGATTTCGCAAGGGCCAGCATGACAAGTCCTCCTGACGTGATGTCATGCTTACCTTACATCTCTCATGTGTCATGTCAACCTGACTTTTCGTCAGGATGGCGTGACACGGTCGGACTGACCTCGCCGCTTTGCGACCCAGGCGGACGGGCGTATCCTGCCGCCATGCCCGCAGCGCCCCGCGTCCGTCCGTCCGACCTGTTCACCTCCGACGAATGGGCGCCCTTCCAGTCGCGCGCGGCCTGGGTCGGCCCGCTGCTGGTCGCCCATTGCTGGGGCGTCATCGGCCTGGCCGTCGCCGCCGGCGTGATCTGGCCGCCGCTGATCCCGCTCTGCGTCGCCGTCATCGGCACGCGGCAGCTGGGTCTGGCCATACTGATGCACGAGGCGGTCCACGGCGGCCTGTCGCCGAACGCCCGTTTCAACGACTTTCTCGGCCACTGGCTGTGCGCCGTGCCGGTCGGCGCCTCGCTGGCCCTTTACCGGCCCTACCACCTGTCGCACCACAAATACGCCCAGCAGGCCGAGGACCCGGACCTGGTCCTGTCGGCCCCCTTCCCGGTCACCCGCACCTCCCTGCGCCGCAAGATCGTCCGCGACCTGACCGGCCAGACCTTCTTCAAGCAACGGGTCCTGTTCGCCTTCAAGGCCTTCGCCAGCCGGCGCGACGAAGACCTGGCTGAAGGCGCGGTCGTCACCGGCCGCTCGGTCGCTCCCTTCCTGCTTGTCAACACCGCCCTGCTGCTCGGGGCGACGCTGGCCGGCGTCTGGTGGGCGTATTTCGCCCTCTGGCTGCTGCCGCTGGCGACCTGGTTCCCGATGGTCACCCGCCTGCGCAACATCGCCGAGCACGCCTGCGTCGAAGGCTCCTCCGCCGACGCCTTCCGCGCCGCCCGCACCACCCGCGCCTCCTGGTGGGAGCGGGCCTTCATCGCCCCCTACTGGGTCAATTTCCACGCCGAGCACCATCTGTTCATGCACGTCCCCTGCTGGAAGCTCCCGGCCCTGCACCGGGCGGTGCGCGGCAAGCCGCAGGGAGCCCGGATGGAGGTGGCGGAGGGCTACCTCGCCGTGCTGCGAGAGGCGTCGGCCAAGGCGTGATCTCCGACCCCACGGCCTTCATCCTCGCCAACACCCGCCTCCAGCCCGTGCCGCACGCGCCGGAGATTTCGCTGTGGCTGGCCGACGAGGTCACGCCGATCTGGCGGCTGACCGAGGACGAGCTGGGCGAAATGGGTCTGCCGCCGCCCTTCTGGGCCTTCGCATGGGCCGGCGGGCAGGGACTGGCCCGCTGGCTGCTCGACAACCCCGCCGACGTCGCGGGCCGGCGGGTGCTCGACCTCGCCGCCGGCTCGGGCCTGGTCGGCGTCGCGGCCATGCGGGCCGGGGCGGCCTCGGCCCTGTGCGCTGACATCGACCCCTTCTGCGAGGCCGCCGTCGCCCTCAACGCCCGCGCCAACGGGGTGGCCCTGGACTTCACGGGCGCCGACCTGCTGGACGGCCCGCCGCCGGAGGTCGAGGTGATCTGCGCCGGCGACGTCTTCTACGAACAGCCGATGTCCGGCCGGATGCTGGAATGGCTGCGCCTCGCCGCCGACGGAGGAACGCGCGTCCTCGTCGGCGATCCGCTGCGGACCTATTTCCCGAGAACGGGCTTCGACCTGCTGGCCGAATACGCTGTGCCCACCACGCGCGAGCTCGAGGATTCGGCCGTCAAGCGCACCCGCGTCTGGACCCTCGCCGGAGCGCCCTGACGGCCACGCTTGGCGGTCCGTCGCATCGGGCCCATCTTGCTGGCATGACAGTCGTCCGCGCCCTCGCCGCCGCCGTTGTTCTCCTCGCCGCGCCCGCCGCCGCGCAGACGCCGTCGCGGCCGCCGCTTCCCGGGGCCTCCGCCCACGAGCTGAACCGCTATCAGGCCGACCGGCACCGCTACGAGATGGACCAGCTGCGCGCCCGGGCCGACCAGCGCGAGGCCCTCGCCCGCCAGCTCCAGCTCGAAACCCGTCTGAACCGGCTCGGGATCGAGGCGGCCCGCCAGCCGGAACCGGTCCAGCCACCCGCCTGGCGCGCCCTGCGCACGCCCGAGGAGGAGCGCGCCGCGCGCGAGGCCGCCTCGCGTCGCCGCGCGGCCACGGCCGCCGGCGTGGGCCAGATAGACGCCTGGCTGGACCGCGACCGATAAGTGCGCGACCGTCGCATCCCTTCCCGCGCCACGGCGTTCCGGCCTGGCTTGGGAATCCGGGACGAGGGAGATCGAACATGCGCTGGCAGGGCGGACGGCGGGGCGGGAACATCGACGACCGGCGCGGTCTCGGGCCGGTCGGCATGGCCGGCGGAGGGATCGGCGTCCTGATCCTGGCGGCGATCGGCGCCATCTTCTTCGACATCGACCCCCAGACCACGACCCAGCTCGCCAGCCAGTTCGGCGGCGTCGGCGCGGCCGAGCAGGGCAAGCAGGGCAGCCCCGAGGACCAGGCGGGAGCCTTCGTCGACGTCATCGGGACCAATATCGACGACGTCTGGAAGACGAAGCTGCAGGGCTATCAGCCGCCCACCGTCACCCTCTACGAACAGGGCGCCAATACCGGCTGCGGCTTCGGCCAGTCGGCCATGGGCCCCTTCTACTGCCCCACCGACCGGCACGTGTATCTCGACCTCGGATTCTGGCGGGACATGGAGACCCAGCTGGGCGCGTCCGGCGCCGACTTCGCCCGCGCCTATGTCATCGCCCACGAGTACGGCCACCACGTCCAGACCCTGACCGGAGCCTCGCAACAGGTGCAGGCTGCCCAGCAGCGCGCCTCGGGTCAGGCCGAGGCCAACCGCTATTCGGTGGCGCTGGAGCTTCAGGCGGATTGCTACGCCGGGGTTTGGGCGCGCAACGCCGCGACGGTGTCGAACGGCGCGGTCGCGCTGGAATCCGGCGACCTCGAGGAAGGCATGCGCACCGCCTCGGCCATCGGCGACGACACCCTGCAACGGCGTCAGGGCGGACGGGTCCAGCCCGACGGCTTCACCCACGGCTCCTCGGCCCAGCGGGTCGAATGGTTGCGGCGGGGCTATGAGACCGGCGATCCCGCCTCCTGCGACACCTTCGCCGGCCTCTAGCCGACCGTCAGATCCAGGGGACGCGAGACGAACAGGGATCCCGCGCCCAGGTCGAGCGCCGCGCGGCGCCCGGCGAACGCCTCCATCCCTACCAGACCGCCGGGAAAGTTGGGCAGCGGCGGCTGGTCGAACACCCCGACCGGCACGCGCCGGTACAGATGGTCGGCGAAGGTCACCGTCCGCGCCTCGATGATCGCCGACCGCAGGGCGCCCCCCAGCACCAGGCTGACTCCGCTTTGTTGCGGCCGTCCGTCCAGCAGGCCCGCCCCCGCCGCCGCCTCGCGGCTGAGGCCAAGCAGGGCCGAGGCGCCGGTGTCGATCACCACCCCGACGGCAGCGCCCTCGACCGTCACCTCCGTGGTCAGGGCCCCGCCGGATCGCCGCACCGTCGCCGGAGCCAGGTCGGCCGGCCGCACGAAGGCTTCCCGCCGGATCAGCCGGACGTGCCGACGCGCCGGATCCAGCGCCAGAATCGCTTCGCCCAGCACGTCCTGGCCCAGGATCAGCGGCGTTTGCAGGCCGGTTTCCGACGCCAGCGGCCCCAGATCGAGGATGGCGGCCCGCAGGCCGGCGATCTGGAGGCCGGGCAAGGACAGGTCCAGGGTCGTGCCGCGGCCCATCTGCGTCCCGCCGCCGACGCCGTAGGCCACCAGCGGCATGTCGAACAGCGACCGGCCCGCCGGCGGCAGAGCCGCGACAAACCCCCGGTCGATCACCGAATACTGGGCCCCGCTGTCGATCAGGGCGACCACCTCGCGTCCCCCGATCCGGACCCGCGCCGTGGGCACGATCGCGCGACGGGCGTAGGTCAGCCATGGCGTTGCGGCGCCGTCGGCGAACGTCAGCGTCGGCTTCGGCCACAGCAGATGTTCGCGCGCCCACCAGGCCCCGCCGGCGACGGCGGCCAGTCCTGCGGCGCGGATCAGGAACGAGCGGCGGTTCATGTCCTGAGAAGATGGCGCTTGCCCGTCGCGGACGCCAGCGCCGCCGTCGGGCGGATGGTCGCGGTCCGGCCAGCGCGCCCCCGCAGCCGGCCGGACCGCCACCGCGAACACCCCTCCCCAAGGGTGTCGCGGGCTCGGGCGTGACGCCCCGTGAGCCCTCTGGATACGCATCTGACGCCGTCCGTCGCGATCCGTCGACCGCCTTCCCCGTCCGCGCGAGCGCCGGGTCGCCTATCGCGGGCCGAACGGCACCACCTTGTTGGCGCGGTCGTGGCCGATGTCGGCGGCGCCGAGCCAGGGAATCCCTGATCTCTGGCACCAGTAGCGGGCGATCTCCTCCGCGGTCAGGCCGAAATCGGGATCGTTCTCGACGATGTCCGACACCCGTCCCATGCGAATGCCCGCCACCTTCCGGATCGAGGCCTGCCCCGTCAGGTGGAACATCATCCGGTCGATCCGGTACAGCGGCTCGGACACGTCCTCCAGCATCAGCACATGACCGGTCAGGTCCGGCTCCAGGGCGGTGCCGACCAGGGCGTCGATGATGCTCAGGTTGAAAGCGACGGCCGGGCGCGGATCGTCCGCCAGCGACGGCTCCCACGACGAAGGGTCGCCGGACTTCAGCCAGTTGATCGCCCGCCAGGCCGTGGCGTCGTGGCGCACCGCGTCCGACGCCATCGGCCCATGCGCCACATGCGGGAACCCGGCCTTGTACAAGAGGGCCAGAATGCTGCCGGCGTCCGAATAACCCAGATACCGCTTCTTGCGCGCGACCGGCTCCAGCCGCGGCAGCACCGCCTCGGCGATCCGGCACGAGCCGTAGCCGCCGCGGGCGAACCAGACGGCGTCCAGACGCGGATCGTTGGCGTATTCGATGAAGGCCGCCGCGCGGCTGGCGTCGTCGCCGCCGAAATGGCCGTGCTTGCCGAAGCTGGCCGGGTGGAACACGACCTTGACCGAACCGTCGGGAATATTCGCCGCGAACCATGCCTCGACGGCGTCGGCGCGGGCGCGGTTGAAGCGCGAACTGGCGTTGACGATGCCGATCTTCATGGACGTGTCTGGCCTCAGGCGTCGCCCGTGCTAGTCAGGCCGCCGGACATTCCCCGGTTTCGCCCTCATGAATCAAGACGACTATTTCTTCTGCGGCATCGGCGGCTCGGGCATGCTTCCCCTCGCCATGATCGTCCAGGCGCGCGGCGGCCGTATCGAGGGCTCGGACCGGTCCCGGGACCAGGGCCGCACGCCGGAGAAATTCGCCTGGCTCGAAGCCCATGGCGTCGCGCTGCACCCGCAGGACGGCTCGGGCGTCGTGCGCGCGGACCAGATCGTCGTCGCCACGGGGGCCATCGAGGACACGGTCCCCGACATCGGCGCGGCGACGCGCGCCGGCGCCCGCATCGTCACCCGTCCCGAATTGCTCAGCCAGCTGTTCAACGCCGCCCCGGTCTCGATCGGCGTGGCCGGCACCAGCGGCAAGTCGACCATCACCGGCATGATCGCCTGGATCCTGCACCGCGCCGGCCGCGAGCCCACGGTCATGAACGGCGCGGTGATGAAGAATTTCGCCGACGCCGACCACCCCTTCGCCAGCGCGCTGATCGGCGGCCCGGAGCTGTTCGTGTCCGAGGTCGACGAGTCCGACGGCTCAATCGCCCGCTACGCGCCGACGGTGGCCGTGGTCTCGAACATCTCGCTGGACCACAAGTCGATGGAGGAGCTGCGCGACCTGTTCGGCGGCTTCACCGGTCGCGCGGCCAGGGCGGTGCTCAACCTCGACAACGTCGAGACCCAGGCGTTGGCCCAGTTGCTGCCGCCGGACAAGGTCATCACCTTCGCCCTGGGCGAGGAGCGGGCCACGCTGAACGCCCATGACCTCGAACCGCTGCCGACCGGCATACGCTTCACCGTGACGGAATCGGGCGGTGAGAGCCGCCTGCTTGAACTGCATGTTCCCGGCGCACACAACGCCGCCAACGCACTTGCGGCCATCGGCGCCGTTCGCGCCATCGGCGTGCCGCTGGAACAGGCCGTCGCGGCGCTGGAAACCTTCGCCGGCATCCGCCGCCGCATGGAGGTGGTCGGGACCGCCAGCGGCGTCACCGTCATCGACGACTTCGCCCACAACCCCGACAAGATCGCCGCCACCCTGAAGACGCTGCACGCCTTCGACGGCCGGCTGCTGATCCTGTTCCAGCCGCACGGCTTCGGCCCCCTGCGGCTGATGAAGGACGAGTTCATCGACGGCTTCGCCGGTCTGCTGCGCGAGGACGACGTCCTGCTGATGCCTGAGCCGGTCTATTACGGCGGCACGACCGACCGGTCGGTCGGCAGCGAGGACATCGCCGCCGGCGTCCGCGCCGCCGGCCGCTTCGCCGAGGCCCTTCCGACCCGCGAGGCCTGCGGCGACCGCCTGGTCGAGCTGGCCCGCCGCGGCGACCGCATCATCGTCATGGGCGCCCGCGACGACACCCTGTCGGTCTTCGCAGCGGAGCTTCTGGGCCGTCTGGGCGCTGAGGCTGGATGATCCAGGTCCCGCCGCCCCCGGAACAACTGCCCGAGGTCGTGGTCGCCGCCGCCCGCCTGCCGCCCGCCGCCGGCGAGGCCGCCTTCTCCGTCGTCCGCCTGACCGAAGCCGACCTGCGCACGGAACAGCGCCTCGACGAGGCCCTGGCCTCCGTCCCCGCCGTCTCCCTGTTCCGCCGCACCTCCAGCCTCGCCGCCAATCCGACCACCCAGGGAATCAGCCTCCGCGCCATCGCCCCCTCCGGCGCCGGGCGCACCCTGGTCATCCTCGATGGCGTGCCGCTGAACGACCCCTTCGGCGGCTGGGTGATCTGGTCCCAGGTTCCGACCGGGAGCCTGTCCGGCCTCGACATCGTTCGCGGCTCGGGGGCGGGGCCCTACGGCGCCGGGGCCCTGACCGGCGTGATCTCGCTGCGCGAGCGGGACGACGGCGCCGTGCTCGACGCCTCGCTCGCCGAACGCGGCGGCGGGCGGCTGGCCGCGTCCGGCGCGACCTGGCTCGGTCCCGTCCGCCTCGTCGCCTCGGGCCAGTACGAGACCAGCGACGGCTACGTCCCGGTACGGGGCGCGGCCGCCGGCGCCGCCGACACGCCTCTGGACCTCGAGACCCGCGGCGCCGCCCTGCGCGCCGACATTCCGGTGTCGGAGGCCGTCGTCTCCCTGCGCGCCTCCGCCTTCGAGGAGGCGCGCGGCTCCGGCCTCGCCGGGGCCCGCGCCGCCGCCAGCGGAAACAGCCTGTCCGCCACCGCCGCCGTCCAGCCGCGTGCCGACCGTCCGGGCTGGCGGCTCCAGGCCTGGCGGCGCGAAAGCGATCTGGCCAACACCTCCGTCGCCGTCTCCGCCGACCGCGCCTCCACCACCCCCGCCAACGACCAGTACGAGACTCCGGCGACCGGCTGGGGCCTCAACGCCGCCCTGCGCCGAACCACCGTCTCCGGCATCGGCCGCGCCGAATGGGAGCTGGGCGTCGACGCTCGCTTCAACGAGGGCGAGACCCGCGAGCGGTTCCGCTACATGGCCGGCGCCTTCACCCGCGACCGCGTCGCCGGGGGCGAGACCTCGGTCGTCGGCGCCTATGTCGAGGGCTCGTCGGCCATAGGCGCCTGGCTGTTCGCGGGGGGGCTGCGCCTCGACCAGTGGCGCAGCGAGGGCGGGCGCCGTCTCGAACGCGACCTGGCCACCGGCCTGCCGACCCTCGACGAAACGGATCCCGACCGTTCGGGCCGGGTGGTCAGCGCCCGTCTGGCCGCTCGTCGCGACATCGGCGCCGGCCACGCCCTGCGCCTCGCCGCATACACCGGCTTCCGCTCCGCCACCCTGAACGAGCTGCACCGTCCGTTCCGGGTCGGCAACGACCTGACCGAGGCCAACGCCGCGCTCGAACCCGAGCGCCTCTCCGGCGTGGAGGCGGGCTGGGCCTGGACCGGCGAGCGGACCTCGCTGACCGCGACCGCCTTCCGGACGGAGATCAGGGACGCCATCGTCAATGTCACCGTCGGCGAGGGTCCGGGCGTCTTCCCCCGCGCCGGCTTCGTGCCGGCCGGGGGCGTGCTGCGCCAGCGGATGAACGCGGGGACCATCGCCGCGACCGGGCTGGAGATCGACGGCCGGTTCGAGATCGCCGACGCCCTGTCGGTCCGCGCCGCCCTGTCGGCGACCGACGCCCGCGTCGACGGCGGCGCCCTCGCCCCCCAACTGACCGGCCTGCGCCCGGCCCAGGCCCCGATCTGGAGCGCGACGGCCGGCCTCGACTGGCGCGCGACCGGCCGCCTGACGGTGGCCGCCGACCTGCGCTGGGAGAGCCGCCGGTTCGAGGACGATCTCAACAGCCGGGTGCTGGAGGCCGGCGGAACGGTCGGTCTGCGCGCCGACTGGGCGGTCACCGACGCGGCCACGGTGTGGATCGCCGCCGACAACCTGTTCGACGCCGAAGTCGAGGTCTCCGAAACCGCCACGGGCGTCGCCGGCCTCGGCCCGCCGCGGACCCTCAGCCTCGGCGTCAGACTCTCGCTCTGAGCGGCGATCGTTAGTATTGCAAATCGTTCGCAACTTCGGCACAAGCCACGCGTGACCGAAGCCGCCGCCCCCGCCAGATCGCCCAAGGCGCCGAAGTCGGCGCTCAACGGCGCCCGCTCGTTCTGGCTCAAGCAACTGCACCAGTGGCACTGGATTTCCGCAGCCCTCAGCCTGATCGGCCTGCTGCTGTTCGCCGTCACCGGCGTCACCCTGAACCACGCCCGCCAGATTCCGGCCGAACCGGTCACGACCGAGGCGATCGCGACCCTGCCGGCGCCGCTTCTGGCCCGCCTGTCGGCCTTCCCGGCCGTGACCACCGATCCCGTTCCCGACGCCATCGCCCGCTGGGCGTCGGAGGCCTTCAGGGTCCAAATCGCCGGCCGGCCGACCGAGACCACAGCCGAAGAGATCTATGTCGCCCTGCCCGAGCCAGGCGGGGACGGCTGGCTGACCATCGACCGCGCCACAGGCGAGGCCCTGCGCGAGCGCACCACGCGCGGCTGGGTCGCCTGGCTCAACGACCTGCACAAGGGCCGCAACACCGGCCCGGTCTGGTACTGGTTCATCGACGTCTTCGCCGCCGCCTGCATCGTCTTCGCCGCCACCGGCTTCGGCCTCGCCTGGCTGCACGCCCGCCAGCGCCCCTCGACCTGGCCCCTCCTGGGCCTTGGCCTGCTGATCCCCGCCGTCATCGCCCTGCTGTTCATTCACTGACGAGTCGCCATGCGTAAGCTCACCCTCGCCCTCACCGCCGCCGCCAGCGCCGTCGCCGCGCCCGCCGTGGCCGCCGACCTGACCGTCTCGGTCGAGATTCCGCGCCTGACGGTCGCCGCCTATCACCGGCCCTATGTCGCCATCTGGATCGAGCGCCCGGATCAGACCGCCGTCCGCACCGTGGCCGTCTGGTACGAGGTCTCCAACGTCGCCGAGGGCAAGGACTGGCTCAAGGACATGCGCACCTGGTGGCGCCGCGGCGGCCGCGCCCTGGCCCTGCCCGCCGACGGAATCTCCAGCGCCACCAAGGCCCCGGGCCGCCACGCCGTCACCGTGCCGGGCGCCCGTCTGCGCGACCTGCCCGCCGGCGACTATGTCATGGTCGTCGAGGCCGCCCGCGAACTGGGCGGGCGCGAGGCCGTGCGCGTCCCCTTCCGCTGGGGCGCCGCCAACACCGCCCGCGCCTCGGGCGCCACAGAACTCGGCGCCGTCGGCGTCGCCGTCACCCGCTAAGGAAGGCCGCCATGAAGAAATCGCTCGCCCTGTTCGTCGCCCTCGCGGCCCTGGCCCTGCCGATGTCGGCCCAGGCCCACCGCGCCTGGCTGGCCCCGACCTCGACCGTCCTGTCCGGAACCGAGGCCTGGGTGAGTTTCGACGCCGGCATGTCGAACGGGGTCTTCATCCCGGACCACGCCGCCATGAACCTGGCCGGACTGGTCATCACCGCGCCCGA
The DNA here is from genome assembly GCF_030704825.1 of Brevundimonas sp. GTDB lineage: Bacteria > Pseudomonadota > Alphaproteobacteria > Caulobacterales > Caulobacteraceae > Brevundimonas. The sequence continues at coordinate 13,932 of NZ_JAUYNX010000018.1, forward strand.
CGGCTCGACGGCGGCGCCGGAGAACATGATGCGCGGCCGCTATCGCTCGACCTTCGATCTGCACCTGACCCGGCCGGGGACCTGGAAGGTCGCCAATGTCACGGGCGGCGTGATGGTCAGCTACAAACAGGGCGGCGAGCAGAAGCGCTGGCGCGGCGCCGAGGCGGATATGGCGGCCAACATCCCGGCCGACGCCACCGAGGTGGTCGCCACCCGCACCTTCAGCCGGGTCGAGACCTTCGTCACGCTCGGCGAACCGTCTGTTTCGGCCCTGACGCCGACGGGCGAGGGCATCGAACTGGTTCCGGTGACCCATCCCAATGATCTGGTGGTCGGCGAAGCGGCGACCTTCAAACTGGTGCGCGATGGTCGACCGGCCGCCGGCCTCGATGTGACCATCGCCCGCGGCGGCTCGCGCTATCGCGACAATCCGGAAGAGATCACGGTCAGGACCGGGTCCGACGGCGCCTTCACCGTCACCTGGCCCGGGTCGGGGATGTACTGGATGAACGCCTCGGTGCGGAGCCCCGCCTCGGGCGACCAGCCGGCCTACAGCGCCCAGTACAACGGCGTCGTGGAAGTCCTCCCCTGACCGGCGGCGGCTCCGGCTCCACGGATGGCGCCCCGCCCCCGCCCATAGCGGGCGGGAACGCCGCCCCGCGTCCCGACAATCGGGTGCTGATCCCGACCCACGGCCGCCGCCCCGGGCCGCCGCCCGGCGCCGGGATCGAGGACTTCGCCGGCGAGACCATGGGCACGACCTGGTCGGTTCGGCTGGTCCCGCCGCCCGGCCTCGGGCGCGAAGCCGCCCGGTCGGCCATCGAGGCGGAGTTGACCCGCATCGTCGCCCTGTTCAGCCACTGGGATCCGCGGTCGGAACTGTCCCGCCTCAACGCCGCCCCGCCCGGATTCTGGGCGGTGTCCGAGCCGTTCTGGGAGCTGCTCAACAAGGCCATGGACCTGGCCGACGACACCAACGGCGCCTTCGATCCGGCGCTGGGCGCCCTGGTCGACCTGTGGGGCTTCGGCCCGCCCGGCCCCCGCCCGCTCAACGCCTTCGGGACCGGCCCGACCGTGCCCTTCGACGAGGAAATCGCCGCCGCCCGCGCCCTGTCGGGCTGGGGCATCGTCCGCTTCAACCGCGACGCCCGCGCCGTCCAGCAGCTGGGCGGGGTCAAACTGGACTTCTCCGGCGTCGCCAAGGGCCACGCCGTCGACCGCGTCTCCGAACGCCTGACCGCCCTCGGCGCGACCCACCACCTGGTCGAGATCGGCGGCGAATTGCGCGGGGCCGGGGTCAAGCCCGACGGCCAGCCCTGGTGGGTCGAGCTGCAGCAGGCGCCGGACGCGCCGGGCCCCCGCACCGTCGCCGCCCTGTTCGACCTCGCGGTCGCCACCTCGGGCGACTGGGTCCGCGCCTACGAGGCCTGGGGCCAGACCTACAGCCACACCATCGACGGCCGCACCGGCCGACCCGTCGACAACGGCGTCGCGTCCGTCACCGTCCTGGCCGGGACGGCGATGTACGCGGACGCCATGGCCACGGCCCTGACGGTCATGGGACCCAGGGAAGGTCCCGACTATGCAGACGCCCTGAACATCGCCGCCGCCTTCGTGGTGCGCGGCGAGGACGGCCTGACCGAGGTCGTGAGCCCCGCCTTCGCCGCCATGCTGACCGAGGGCGCGTGACCCACGATCCGGTCCGCTGGCTGTGGGCGGCCGCCGCCGTCGCCCTGTGGTGTCTCCTCGTGGCCGGCGTCGCCTGGAGCCGCGCCCGGGCCCGCCGCGCCGCCGCCGCCCGCGCCGCGGCCATGGCGCCCGACGATGGCGCCGGGGCCCTGCTCGTCGCCTTCGCCAGCCAGACCGGCCTCGGCGAGGAGCTGGCGTGGATGACCGCCTCCAGCCTGTCGGACGCCGGCGTCCCCGTCCGCGTCGCCCCTCTCGGCGATCTCGACCCAGAGGGCCTCAGGGCCGCGGGCCGGGTGCTGATCGTCGCCTCCACGACCGGCGAGGGCGACGGGCCGGACGCCATGTCGGGGTTCGCCCGCAAGCATATGACCGCCCCTGCCGATCTCGCCGGCCTGTCCTACGCCCTGCTGGCGCTCGGCGATCGCACCTACGCCGACTTCTGCGGCTTCGGCCGCGCCCTCGACGGCTGGCTCCAGCGCTCGGGAGCGGCGCCGATGTTCGACTGGGTCGAGGTCGACGACGGCGACGCCGGCGCCGTCCGTCACTGGCAGCACCAGCTCGGCGTCGTCACCGGCCACGCCGTCCGGGCAGACTGGACCCCGCCCGCATACGACCGCTGGCGGCTCGCCGCCCGCACCCATCTCAATCCCGGCAGCCCCGGCGGCGAGGCCTGGCTGCTGGCCTTCGAACCGGTCGATCACAGCCCCCGCTGGGTCGCGGGCGATATCGCCGAGATCGGTCTGCCCGGCGAACCCTCGCCCGGCAGCCGCGAATACTCCGTCGCCTCCCTGCCGTCGGACGGCCGCGTCGAGTTCATCGTCCGCCTGATGGCCCGACCCGACGGCTCCCCCGGCCTCGCCTCCGGCTGGCTGATCCGCGACCTCGCGATCGGCGACCCGGTCGGCATGCGCATCCGCGTCAACCGCGGCTTCCATGGCCCCGCTCCCGAGGTCCCGCTGATCCTGATCGGCAACGGCACCGGCCTCGCCGGCCTGCGCGCCCACTGGCGGGCCCGGTCCGGTCAACCGCACGGCGGCGTCTGGTTGATGTTCGGCGAGCGCACCTCGGCCAGCGACGCCTTCCTCGACGGCGAACTTCAGGCGGCCCTCGCCTCGGGAGGGCTGACCCGGCTCGACCGCGCCTTCTCGCGCGACGCCGGCGACGGCCGCTACGTCCAGCAGTTGATCTTTCAGAGCACGGACGAACTCGTCTCCTGGGTCGACCGCGGCGCCGTCATCCTCGTCTGCGGCAGCCTCGAAGGCATGTCGACGGGGGTCCACGCGGCGCTCGAAGCAGCCCTCGGCGCCGACCGCCTGCTGGACCTCGCCGAAGCCGGCCGCTACCGCCGCGACGTCTATTAGGGCGGACGTCGGCCCGTCGGCGACAATTGCGGCCTTCGTCAGTCGATGGGCCCGGACGTCATGGTCGACCTGGCTGAAATGGCGTGTTTCTCTTCAGCTACAGTGACCGCAATCGCCGGATTCCGTGGTCGAAATCGTCGCGTTCAGACCTCGGCCCAGCGCCGCATGAGGTTGTGATAGACCGCCGTCAGCTCCAGCACCGCCGCATCCTTCGGCCCCTTGTCCGCGCTGACCCGCTGGATCGCCACGTCGAGCCGGAACAGCGTCTCCCGGTCGGCATCGTCGCGCACAAGGCTTTGAATCCAGAAGAAACTCGCCACCCGCCGCCCCCGGGTCACCGGGGTCACCCGGTGCAGGCTCTTGGACGGATACAGCACCATATCCCCGGCCGGCAGCTTGACCGACTGCGGCCCGTACATCTCCTCGACGACCAGCTCCCCGCCGTCGTAAGCGTCTGGTTCCGCGAGGAAAAGCGTCGCCGACAGATCGCTGCGGATGCGGACCGGACCCCGCTGGCGGATGGCGTTGTCGACATGGACGTCGAACCGCTCGCCGCCCTCATAGGCGTTGAACAGGGGCGGAAAGATCGTATGCGGCAGGGCCGCCGCCACGAACATCGCATTGGCGTTCAGGGCCTGGACCACCAGCGCCCCGACCTCGCGCGCCTCGGCGCTGCCCTCGGGCAGCTGCCGGTTGACCTTGGCGGTCGCCGCCTGATGGCCCGAGGTCACGTTGCCGTCCGCCCATGGCCCGGCGTCCAGACGCGACCGCAGGGTCGCGACCTCGTCCTTGCTGAAGACGCCGGGGATGTGGAGCAGCATGGCCCGACCTAGTACCGCAGATTCAGCGTCAGGATAGCCTGCCGTCCGGGGGCCACGTCGGCGTGGTGCACGCCGTTGGTGCGCAGGATGTAGGCCTCGTCGCCCGCGTTCTGGACATTCAGCTGCAGGCTGGCGCGCTCGTTGATGTCGTATGAGGCGAACAGGTCGACCCTCGTCCAGGCCGGCGCATAGATCCGGTTGGCCCCGCCGCCGGCCCCGCCCTGGTTGCCGCCGAAGCTGTCGGAGACATGATAGACGCCGCCGCCGACGCTGAGGCTGGGGATGACCCGCCAGGTCGTGAACAGGCTGAAGGAATGCTCGGGCGTATTGGCCAGAGGATCGCCGACGTTGGCGTTGTTGTAGGCCCCCGAGACCAGTTCCGAGTCCATCCAGGTGTAGCCGCCGAACACCTGCCAGGCGCGGGTGATGTTGCCGGACACGCCCAGTTCGATCCCCTTCACCTCGGCCTCGCCGGCCTGTTCGAACACGCCCGGCGACACCTGGATCTGGGCGTTCTCGCGCCTGAGCATGAAGGCCGCGCCCGACACCGCCAGCCGGTCGTGGAACAGATTGGCCTTGGCTCCGATCTCGAAGCTCTCGGTCTGCTCCGGGTCGAGCACCGTGGCGGCCAGATTGCCCGTCCCCGTGCCGCCGCTGGTGTTCTGGTCGCCCGCCGAAATCGTCGGCGGCGTCGAGGCGGTCGCCCAGGAGACATAGACGCTGGAGGCGGCTGTCGGCTTGAACACCAGGCCGACCTGGTAGTTGGCGAAGTCCCACTCGCGCCGGGGCACAGCCGTATAGGTCGCCGGGTTCCACACGCCGCCGACCTGGGTCACCCCGCCGACGGTGTTTGCGACGCCGTTGACGCCCTCGACTGCGTACCGGTCCCACCGGACCCCGAGATTGAGCAGCAGGCGGTCGGTCAGCGAAATGCTGTCCAGGGCGTAGACCCCGACGCTCTCCGTCGTATTGCTGCTGACCGGCCCGCGGTTGATCACCCCGGTCCAGGCGTCGTCCGTCGACGGGGCGTATACGCGCGTGCAGTCCCCGGCGCCGAGGTTGTTCAGGTTCGCCGCCGACATGACGTAGCCCGCGGGACAGGTCGCGCCCGAGGTGGTGAAGGTCGACCAGGCGGCGTTGAGGTTCTTCTCGCGGCTCAGCTCCAGACCCAGGTCGAAGGCGTGTTCGACGCCCCCGGCGGCGAAGGAGCCGCGCAGGTCGGTGACGTTGGCGATCGTGGTCACCGGGTTCCAGCGCGTCTTGGTGGCGCGCTTCATCCACCATTCGCCGGCGACGAATTGCGCCGCCCCGCCGTCGCCGGGATTGGTGACGATGTAGTCGTTCAGCGTCTCGGACCAGCGGCTGACGTTGCGCAGCGCCAGCCCGTTGTCGAACGCATGCTCGAACGCGAAGGTGAAGGCGTCGACCGTATTGGTCAGATAATCCCGCCCCTCCAACCCGTAGAAACTGTCGTAGGGGACGTCGAGAACGCCGCTCGGCGTGGTCCGCGCGCCGATCTTGGTGAACAGCGGGATGCCGTAGTCCGGCATCTGGTTCGACTCCAGGTGATAGTAGCTGAAAGTCCCGGTCGAGCGCGTCCCCAGGCCCGCCGCCAGCGACAGACCCAGCCCCCATTTGTCGTAGTCGACCGAGTTCCGGCCGGCCACGTCGCCCTCGGCGCCCATCAGATTGATCCGCAGGCCCGCCGTCTCGCCCAGGTTCCAGTTCTGGTCGATCGTGCCCCGCAGATAGCCGTCCGTGCCCACCCCGAGACCGAAGCGGGTGAAGTCCGTCAGGCGCGGGGCCTTGGAGGCCAGGTTGATGCTGCCTCCGCCGGACCCGCGGCCGGAATAGACGGCGTCGGGCCCCTTGATGACCTCGACCTGCTCGATGTTGAACACTTCGCGTTGCTGGCCGCCCGTATCGCGGATGCCGTCGACGAAAACGTTGTTGCCCGACGCCTGGCCCCGGATGAACGGCCGGTCGGCCAGCGGCTGGCCGCCCTCGCCGGCGCCGAAGGTGATGCCCGGCGAGGTGCGCAATATGTCCTGCAGCGAGGTCGCCGCCGTCTGTTCGATGATCTGCTGCGGAATGATGGTGATCGAGCGCGGGGTGTCGACCAGGGGCGCTGTGAACTCGGGCGATTGCGGCTCGCGCCGGACCGGCCGGCCGTCGACCGTGACGGTTTCCAGCGTCTGGGCGTCCTGCGGCTCGCCCTCCGGTCCGGGCTCGGCCAGGACCGGTCCCGCCATGAGCATGCCCGCCGCCGTGGACGCGTACAGCAGGACGCGAAGGGCGTCGGCGCGGGAGTCGGACATCGGAGCGGCCTGGTTGCGATTGAGAAGTGGTCGCAATAGCAACTTGACGGCGCCGCGCAAGCGGAAATGAGAATTACTCGCAATTTGCGCCCGTCAGACGCCTCCAACCCGGTTTACATCGGCTTCACCCCGTTGCCGTACACCGGTCGGGATGCGCAATCCGTTCGCATTCCTGCCGGCGTTGTTCTCGGCCGATTCCGCCCGGACGCATCTGCGCGACCGCGAGGCGCAGCTGACCCACATGGCCCTGCACGATCAGGAAACCGGACTGGGAAACCGTCTCTCGCTGGAGCGGCGGGCGGCGGGCTCCGGGCGAATCCATGTCGTCCTCGTGGGCGTGGACCGTTTCGAGGTGGTCCGGAACGCCATCGGCTACGATTCGATGGCCCGGCTGCTGATCACCCTCGGGCAAAGGCTGTCGGCCCTGTCTGACGGCGCGCCGGTCGCCCGCGTCGGGGGCGGCGCCCTGGGCATGGTGTTCGAGTGCGACGGCGACGAGGCCGCCCTCGCCCTGGCGGGCCGGCTGTGCGAGGCCGCCCAGTCTCCGGTCACCCTGGACGGGGCCCCGGTGGACATCGCCCTCACGGCGGGCGTGGCGCGCGCGGCCGAGGTCAACCGCAACGTTCCGTCTCCGGTTGACCGCGCCTCGATCGCCGTCGACCAGGCCCGCGCGGCCCGCCGGCGCACCGCCGCCTTCGACGCCGAACGCTACGGCGACCCGGCCGGCAATCTGTCGCTGATCGGCGAGATGATGGCGGCCCTCGCCAAGGACGAATTGTCCCTAGCCTACCAGCCCAAATACGACTTCAGGGGCCAGCGCATCAACGCGGTCGAGGCTCTGATGCGCTGGACCCATCCGCGTCGGGGCGCGGTTTCGCCAGACCTGTTCATCGCCATGGCCGAGGAGACGGGCCATATCCGCCCGCTGACGGAGTGGGCCATCCGCCGCGCGATCGCCGACCAGAAGCGGCTGGCCGCCGCGGGGCACGCCCTGACCGTCTCGGTCAACATTTCGGGCCGCCTGCTGTCCGACGAGAGTTTCGCCGACTTCGCCCTGGCCGAGGTCGCCGCCTCGAAGGCCGACCTGTGTTTCGAGATCACCGAGACGGCGGTCATGGACAATCCGGACCTGGCCCTGCGCATCGTGGAGCGGTTCGCGGGGGCGGGCATATCGGTGTCGCTGGACGACTACGGCTCGGGCCTGTCGTCCCTGACCTATCTGAAACAGATTCGCGCCGACGAGCTGAAGATCGACAAGAGCTTCATCGTCGGCCTCGACCAGTCCTCGCGCGACGCCCTGCTGGTCAAGTCGACCATCGACCTGGCCCACAGCCTCGGCCTGAAGGTCACCGCCGAAGGGGTCGAGACCCCGACGGCCCTGGCCCTGCTGCGGGGCATGGGCTGCGACATGGCGCAGGGCTATCTGATCGGCCGCCCCGCTCCCATGGCCGAACTGCTCGAACGTCTGGCGGGCCCGGCCATCCTGGACGCGACGGCCGCGGCCTAATCCGCCGCGACCGCCTTCATCGACACCGCCGGATCGGCCAGCTTCGCCACGTCCACGGCCGCGCCCCGGCCGATCATCTGCCGCCCGGCCATGAACTCGGGCGGCGCATTGACCGCCTCGACGCACAGGATGCGGTCGCCGCCCAGATGGAAGACGGCGAAGGAGCCCGTTTCCGGATCCCCCCGCACCACCTGCCGGTCCGCACCGTCGGCCAGGCCCGCGATCTGCAGTTTCAGGTCGTACTGGTCGGACCAGAACCATGGGACCTCCGGCGCCGGGGCCGGGCGGCCGGCGATGGCCGAGGCCGCCTGTCGGGCCTGCTCAAGCGCATTGGGCACGCTCTCCAGCCGATGCCGCCGCCCGCCGTGCGCCGGAACCGGCCGGAACGTCGCGTCGCCGATGGCCCAGATCGCCGGGTCTGACGTCCGCGCCGCCTCGTCCACCACGACGCCGTTCCCGCAGTCCAGCCCCGCCGCGCGCGCCAGGCCGTCGCTCGCCGCCGCCCCGACGCCGACCAGCACCGCGTCCGCCTCGATCAGCCGGCCGTCCGAAAGCCGCACGCCCGCGTCCTCGAACCCCGTCACCTCGGCCGAGGTCAACACCTCGACCCCCCGCGCCCGGTGGTAGCCGGTGAAGAAGTCCGACAGGGTCCGGGACGCCACCCGCGCCAGCACCCGATCCATCCGCTCGATGATCACGGCCTCGGCGCCCAACGCTCGCGCCGACGCGGCCGCCTCCAGCCCGACATAACCGCCGCCCACCACCGCCAGCCGTCGCCCCGGTCCAAGGGCCGCCTTGAGCCGCTCCGCATCCGCCAGGGTCCGCAGCTCCAGCAGATCGGGCCGATCCCCGCCCGGGACGGCCAGTTTCCGCGCCGTCGATCCGGTTGCCAGAATCAGGGCGTCGTACGGCTCCACCGTCCCGTCGGCGAAGGTCACCGTCCGCCCCGCCGCGTCGATCGCGGTCGCGACGACCCCCGTCCGGAGTTCGATCCCGTGCTCCTCGTAGAACGCCTCGGGCCGCAGCAGCAGCGACTCCAGATCGGCCTCGCCCTTCAGCCAGGCCTTGGACAGCGGCGGCCGCTGATACGGCGCCGCCGGCTCCTCTCCGGCCAGCACGATCGGTCCCTCATGCCCGTACTGCCGCAGCAGCGCCGCCGCCGTCCCGCCCGCATGGCCTGCGCCGATGATCACAACCTTGCTCATGGCCAAGGGAAATAGAGCGAAGCCCGCGCGCGCGCCATCCGGACCGGTGAGGAACCCGCCACCCCGGCCGCGGATTGGTCTATCAAGGGAGGACGAGGCCTCCCGGCCGTAACTTGGTGTTTCAGGACGGGCCGGACCTGTTGGCTCGACGGGCGGAAGCGGCCAAACAACCTCCCGGTCAAGCTGGGAAACCAAGGGAAGACAGCGCGCATGGCAGCATTGGTGCTCTTCGGCGGCGGCGGCGACCTGGCCATGCGGATGCTGCTGCCCTCGCTCTATTTCCTCGAGCACGACGGCCTTCTGCCCGACGGGCTCACGATCATCGGCGCGGCCCGTTCCGAGGAGAGCCGCGCCGACTATGTCGGCAAGGTCCGCGTCGCCGTCGAAGGCAAGGCCAGGGCCGACGACGCCTGGTCCGAAGACGCCTGGAAGCGACTCGAGACCCGCCTCGACTATCTCGCCGTCGACGCGACCAGCGCGGAAAGCCTGAGGCCGCTCAAGGACAGGGTCGGCGACGGCGCCTGCACCTCCTTCCTCGCCGTCTCGCCGTCGCTCTACGCCCGCATCGTCACGGCCATGCGCGCCGCCGGACTGGCCGAGGCCGACGACCGCGTGGTGCTGGAAAAGCCGGTCGGCCGCGATCTCGAAACCTTCCGCGAGATCGACGACGCCGTGGCCGACGCCTTCTCGGAACAGCAGGTGTTCCGCATCGACCACTATCTCGGCAAGGAGACCGTCCAGAACCTGATCGCCCTGCGCTTCGGCAACACCATCTTCGAGCCGCTCTGGAACAATCTCAGCATCGACCACGTCCAGATCACGGTGGGGGAGACCGTCGGGGTCGGCGACCGCTGGCCCTATTACGACGAGTACGGAGCGTTGCGCGACATGCTCCAGAATCACATGCTCCAGCTGCTCTGCCTCGTGGCCATGGAGCCCCCGTCGGACCTCGATCCGGACTCGGTCCGCAACGAGAAGGTCAAGGTGTTGCGCAGCCTGCGCCCCATCACCCCGGAGGAGGCCGAGCGCGTCACCGTGCGCGGCCAGTACGTCGCTGGAACCTCGGAAGGGAAACCCGCCAAGGGCTATGACGAGGAGCGCGGCGCGCCGTCCGACACCGAAACCTTCGTCGCCATCCGCGCCGACATCGACAACTGGCGCTGGGCCGGCGTCCCCTTCTTCATGCGCACCGGCAAGCGCCTGCCGGAAAAGCGCACCGAGATCGTCATCCAGTTCAAGCCGCTGCCGCATTCGATCTTCGACAACGACCGCGGCCAGGTGCAGGCCAACCGCCTCGTCATCGCCCTCCAGCCCGAGGAGGACATCTCCCTGTCGGTGATGAACAAGAAGCCGGGCCTCGACCAGCGGATGCAGCTGCAGCCGATCCAGATGTCCCTGTCGTGGGGGCAGAACGACAAGTCCGCCAAGCCGCCTCGCCGCCGCATCGCCTATGAACGGCTGCTGCTCGACGCCCTGAACGGCGACTCCACCCTGTTCGTGCGCCGCGACGAGGCCGAACAGGCGTGGAAATGGGTCGACGAGGTCTCCGACGCCTGGCAGGGCGCGGCGTTCAAGCCGAAGGACTATGTCGCCGGAACCTGGGGCCCGCAGGAGTCGGGCTATCTGCTCTCCCGGACGGGCCGCCAGTGGAACACGGGCGATGCGTGACATCGAGACCTTTCCGGACGCCGCCGGCTGGGCCTCCGCCTGCGCTGTCCGCCTGACCGACGCCCTCGCCGCCGCGCTCGCCGAAACCGGCAAGGCCCTGTTCGCGGGCTCGGGCGGATCGACCCCGGCCCCGATCTATCGCCGCATGGCGCAGACCGATCTCGACTGGTCGAAGGTCGCCGTCACCCTGATCGACGAGCGCTACGTCCCCGCGTCATCGCCCGAGTCCAACGCCGCCCTGATCAAACAGACCCTGATGACCGGCCCGGCCGCCGCCGCCCGCTTCGTGCCCCTGTATCATTCCGAGGTCACCGTCGACCGCGCCGCCGCCCTCGCCGCCCACGCCCTGGCCCGGGAAGGCCGCCGTCTCGACGCGGTCCTTCTCGGCATGGGCGAGGATGGCCATATCTGCTCCATGTTCCCGAACAGCCCCACCCTGAAGACCCTGCTCTCGCCGGGCCTGCCGCCGACCGTGCTGGGCGTGCCCCATGGCCGCGATGGCGCGGCGCCCAGCCTCGAGCGGCTGTCGATCAACCTGCCGTATCTGATGCAGGCGCGCCGCGTCGTCCTGGCCCTGACCGGTCCCGCCAAGCGCGCGGTCTTCGAACGCGAGGCCGCCGGCGACCCCGCCGTCCAGCCCATCGCCGCCCTGATCGCCGCCGACGTCCCGCTCGACGTTCTGTGGACGGAGAAAGCGTGATGCCCAAACTCCACCCCGTCGTCGCCGAGGTCACCGCCCGCATCGTCGAGCGCTCGCGGGCGACCCGGGCCGACTACATCCGTCGCATGGACGCCGCCCGCGACTCCGGCGCCGGCCGCGCCAAACTGTCCTGCGCCAACTGGGCCCACGCCTTCGCCGGCGCCCCGGTGAAGGACAAGCTCAACGCCATGTCGGGGACCCAGCCCAACGTCGGGGTGGTCACCGCCTATAACGACATGCTCTCGGCGCATCAGCCGTTCGAGCGCTTCCCGCAGATCATCCGCGATGCCGTGCGCGAGGTGAACGCCACCGCCCAGGTCGCCGGCGGCACGCCCGCCATGTGCGACGGCGTCACCCAGGGCCGTCCGGGCATGGAGCTGTCGCTGTTCAGCCGCGACCTGATCGCCATGTCGACCGGCGTCGGCCTGACCCACGACGCCTTCGACGCCGTCCTCGCCCTGGGCGTCTGCGACAAGATCGTGCCCGGCCTGTTCATGGGGTCGCTGGCCTTCGGCCACCTGCCCGTGGTCTTCGCCCCCGCCGGCCCCATGCCCTCCGGCATTCCCAACGCCGAAAAGGCCCGCGTCCGCGCCCTCTACGCCCAGAACCAGGTCGACCGCCGGACCCTGCTGGAAAGCGAGATCGGCAGCTACCATTCGCCGGGCACCTGCACCTTCTACGGCACCGCCAACTCCAACCAGATGATGATGGAGCTGGGCGGCCTGCACCTGCCCTCGACCGCCTTCGTCCATCCCGAGACGGGCCTGCGCGACGCCCTGACGGCGGCGGCGGCGAAGCGCGCCGTCGAACTGGCGCGGACCGGCCAGGGCCGGATGGCCGACGTCATCTCCGAGAAGTCGATCGTCAACATGATCGTGGCGCTTCTGGCCACCGGCGGCTCGACCAACCACGCCATCCATCTGGTCGCCATGGCCCGGGCGGCCGGCGTGCTGATCGACTGGACCGACATGGACCAGCTGTCCTCGGCCACCCCCCTGCTGGCCCGCGTCTATCCCAACGGCTCGGCCGATGTGAACGCCTTCCAGGCCGCCGGCGGCGTCGCCTTCGTGGCCCGCGAACTGGCCGGCGCCGGCCATATCCATTCGGACGTCGTCACCGTCATGGGCGAGGGCATCCATCACTATTTCCAGGAGCCGGTCATGATCGACGGCGAACTGGTCTGGAAGGACGGCGTCTGCGAAAGTCTGGACACGGACATTCTGCGCCCCGCCTCAAACCCCTTCGACACCGAGGGCGGCCTGCGCCTCGTCCAGGGCGATCTCGGCCGGGCCGTGATCAAGGTCTCGGCGGTCAAGCCGGAGAATCGCATCGTCCAGGCTCCCGCCGCCGTCTTCGAAACCCAGGAGGACGCGCTCCAGGCCTTCAAGGACGGCCGGCTGGACCGCGACGTGGTCGTCGTGCTGCGCTTCCAGGGCCCCATGGCCAACGGCATGCCCGAACTGCACAGCCTGTCGCCCGCCCTGTCCGTGCTCCAGGACAAGGGCTTCAAGGTCGCCTTCGTCACCGACGGCCGCATGTCCGGCGCCTCGGGCAAGACGCCGGCCGCCATCCACGTCTCGCCCGAGGCCCTGGCCGGCGGGCCGCTGGCCTATGTCCGCGACGGGGATGTCATCCGCCTGGACGCCGACGCGGGCGTCCTCTCGACGGTCGGTGCGCCCGGCCTGACCGCCCGCCCGCCCGCGCCCCGCTCGCGCGTCCATGCCGAAGGGTCCGCCTGGGGCTATGGCCGCGAACTGTTCGCCGCCTTCCGCCATCTGGTGTCGACGGCCGAGGAGGGCGCCTCGATCTGCTTCGGCCTGCCGGCGGGCGCCGCGGGTCACGCCGACACGCCCTCCGATCCGAACCTCGTCGACCGCGCGGTGGACGCGTGACGCCGATTCTCGCCACAACAGACCGCACGCCCCGCTCCGGCGGGAACGCGCGGCGAACGACAGGGAAATAGGGACCCTCCATGACCGTCAACTGGGACAAGACCCTGCTCGTCGGCGACGTCGGCGGCACCAACGCCCGCTTCGCCCTGGCCCATATGGTCGAGGGCCGGCCGGTGCTCGAACACCATCAGAGCTTTCCGGCCTCGGAGCACCCGACCTTCCTCGGCGGGGTCAAGGCCTTCATCGACGGCTGCGAGATCAAGCCCACCGGCGGCGTCATCGCCGTGGCCGGGCCCGTCACCGACGGCGAGATCGATCTGACCAATTCGCCCTGGCGCGTGTCCGAGACCCAGCTGCAGACCCTCGGCCTGAATCCGGTCCGGCTGATCAACGATTTCGAGGCCCTGGCCTGGGGCGCCCCGGTCGTGCCCGCGGACATGCTGGCCTCGCTGGGCGGCCCTGCCGAGGGCGAGCCGCACACCGCCATCGCCGTGCTCGGCCCCGGCACCGGCTTCGGCGTCTCGGCCCTGGCCCGCGACATCCACGGCAATGAGATCGCCATGCCCTCGGAAGGCGGCCACGCCTGTTTCGCCCCCGGCGATCCGATCGAGGACGAGATCCTGCGCATCCTGCGCCGCCGCTACGACCGCGTCTCGATCGAGCGGCTGATCTGCGGGCCCGGCCTGCTCAACATGCACCGGGCCCTGGCCGAGATCGACGGCCGCGAGACCCATATCGACGACCCGGCCCAGATCACCACCGAAGCGCTCGAGGACCATGACAGCCATTGCGGCGCCACCCTGGCCCGCTTCTGCGCCATCCTGGGCGCCGTGGCCGGCGACATCGCCCTGACCACCGGCGCGCGCGGCGGCGTCTTCATCGCCGGCGGCATCGCCCCGCGCATCCTGCCCTTCCTCAAGGCCAGCCCCTTCCGGGAGCGGTTCGAGCGCAAGGGCCGGTTCCAGGACTATATGGCGGCCATTCCGACGAATGTGATCCTGCACAAGCACGCCGCCCTGCTGGGGGCCGCCAGGGTCGCCTTCGCCGACCTCGGGTGAGGTTCCAACACAAATTTCTCACGCCGCCGTGAACCCCGGCGGCGCGGCGGAGTTATGGGGTTTCCACCTTTGGAAGGATATCCTCATGCGTAAACTGATCACCGCCGCCGCCGCCCTCTTCGCCGTCGCCGGGCTCGCCGCCTGCGAAAGCCAGGCCGACAAGACCGCCGAGGTCCAGGCGGACGCCCTCGAGGAGCAGGCCGCCGCCGCGCCGACGGAAGCCGCCGAAACGGCCCTGAACGAAAAGGCCGACGCGATCGAGCAGCAAGCCGGCAACGCCGACGGCGGCATGACCACCGAGAACACCCCGAACACCTCGCCCTCGGCCGCCAACCCCGGCCAGTAAGGCGATCCGCCGGGCGTCTTGCCCCGGCTGTCGAACGGTCAGCCCCCGTCGCGCTCGCGGCGGGGGTTTTCCATGCCGGCTTCGGACGGCGCGAGCGGCCGCCCGGGGCCGGGCGTCAGTCGACGCACAGGGTGGCCTCGGCCCTGCCGTCCTCCACCCGGGTGAAACAGCCGAACGAATTGTTGTCGGCCTGGCACTGGCCGACCGCCGCCGCGCCCGCCGCCGGACGCCGGGTGACGTCCGCGACCCGGCACTCGCCGGCGCACTGGTCGCCGTCGGTGCAGCGCTTGCCGGCGTCGGCGTAGGGCGCCACGCACTGCATGGTCTGCATCCGGCCGACCGGCTGCATCCGCCCACCGCGGGCCAGACAGTCCGCCGCCGTGGGGCTCTCGGGAACCGCCACCGGCGCGGGCTCGTCTCCGAAGCCCAGATCGCCCTTTTCGGGAACGGGCTGGCAGGCGGCCGCCAGCAGCAGAGCCGCGGCCATCGCAAGACGCTTCATTCCACCTGTCCCTTCCGGAATCCCGTCCAGACGTCGTCATAGTCCAGTTGCATGGTCGGCGAGAGTTGCGCCCATTCCGTGGTCCGGATCGGCAGGCGCGTCTCGAACATGAAGGCCAGGGTGTTCTCGATCTTCACCGGCTTGAGGTCCGCCGCCACGGCCTTGTCGTAGGACGCCTGATCCGGCCCGTGGCCGCTCATGCAATTGTGCAGCGACGCGCCGCCGGGGGCGAATCCGCCCTCCTTGGCGTCGTACTCGCCGGTCACCAGACCCATGAACTCGCTCATGACATTCCGGTGGAACCACGGCGGGCGGAAGGTCTCCTCGGCCACCATCCAGCGCGGCGGGAAGATGACGAAGTCGCAATTGGCCGTGCCCGGCGTGTCGCTGGGCGAGGTCAGGACGGTGAAGATCGACGGGTCCGGGTGATCGTAGCTGACCGTGCCGATCGTGTTGAACAGGGCCGTGTCGTATTTGTACGGCGCGTTGTTGCCGTGCCAGGCCACGACGTCGAACGGGCTATGGTCGAAGCGCGTGACGTACAGCCGTCCGCCGAATTTCTGCACGCATTCGGTGGGCCGGTCGAGATCCTCGAAGGCCGCGACGGGGGTCTGGAAATCGCGCGGATTGGCCAGGCCGTTCGAGCCGATCGGCCCCAGGTCCGGCAGGCGGAAGGCGGCGCCGTAGTTCTCGCAGACATAGCCCCGGATCGGCCCGGAACATTCGACGCGGAACCGCACGCCGCGTGGGATGACCACGATCTCGCCGGGCCGGGCCTCGATGCGTCCCATCTCCGTGACAAAAACCTGATCTCCCAGCTGTGGGACAATCAGCAACTCTCCGTCGGCGCAGTAGAAGACGCGATCCGTCATCGACCGGTTGGCGGCGTACAGATGGATGCCGACGCCCGACAGCGCCTCGGCGTCGCCCGTGCCGCCATAGGTGACCAGCCCCTCGACCCAGTCGGTCGGCGCGTCCGGAAGCGGCAGCGGGTCCCAGCGCATGCGGTTGGGCGACGGCGGCGCCTCGTGGAACGGCCCCGACCGCACCCGGCCCTGGGCGAACGGCTGATAGGCCGGATGCTGCGCCGATGGCCGCAGCCGGTACAGCCACGACCGCCGGTTCTCGGACCGGGGGGCGGTGAACGCCGTCCCGGACAACTGCTCCGCATACAGCCCCATCGGCGTCCGCTGCGGCGAATTGCGACCCTCGGGCAGGGCGCCGGCCACGGCCTCCGTGGCGAAATGGTTGCCGAAGCCCGGCATATAGGCAGGCGCGTTGGCTCGCGTCGTCATGGCGTTTCTCCCTGACTACGATCTAGGACAGGGCTGACCGGATGGCCACTCCGGCGTGACCCGGAGGCCCGGGTCAGAACCCCTGCGCCCGCGCCATCCGCTCCTGATGGAAGCCTGCGTCGCCCAGCAGTTCGTTCAGCACCCGCACCCGCTTCATGAACAGGCCGACGTCGAACTCGTCGGTCATGCCGACGCCGCCGTGCATCTGCACCGCTTCCTGCACGGCCAGTTCGGCGACGCGCCCGGCCTTGGCCTTGGCCACCGACACCACCAGACCCGCGTCCGGACGCCCGGCGTCCAGCGCCGTCAGCGCGCCCATCGCCGCCGCCCGCGCGATCTCGATCTCCGAGAACAGATGCGCCGCCCGGTGCTGCAGGGCCTGGAATTCGCCGATCAGCCGGCCGAACTGCTTGCGCGTCCGCAGATAGGCCATCGTCGTCTGGAAGGCTTGGTCCCCGGCCCCGTTCAGCGACGCCGCCGCGCAGGCCCGGCCCAGGTTCAGCGCCCCCTCCAGCAGGGCCTCGCCGCCGTCGACCGACCCGATCACCGCGTCCGCGTCGACCTCGACATCCGTCAGCGTCACCCGCGCCGCATTGTGGGCGTCGACCATGACCGTCCGCTCGATCTCGACCCCCGCCGTCTTTGGATCGACGAGGAACAGGGTCAGGCCGTTTTCCGTCCGCGCCGCCACGATCAGGGCGTCCGCCACATGGCCGTCCAGCACGAACCCCTTGGCGCCGTTCAGCCGGAAGCCGTTGCCCGATCGCTCCGCCACGGTCGCGATCCGCGCCGGCGCGTGCTTGGCGCCCTCGTCCACCGCCAGCGAGACGATCGCCTCGCCCGCCGCGATCCGCGGCAGCCAGGCCGCCTGCTGTTCGGCCGATCCGCCCTTCAGCACCGTCGCCGACAGCACCCCCGAGCCGAGGAAGGGCGACGGCGTCAGCGTCCGCCCCAGCGCCTCGGCCATCACCCCGGCCTCGACCGCGCCGAGCCCCGAGCCGCCATGTTCGTCGGGGATGATGACGCCCGCGAACCCCATCTCGCCAAACGCCCGCCACAGGTCGCGCGACACCCCGTCCGGATCGCGGCTGTCGCGCAGCTTGCGCAGGTGGGCGATCGGCGCGTGCTCGTTGAGAAAGCCGTCCGCGGCCTCCTTCAGCATCGTCTGCTCTTCGGTCAGGATCAGGGGCATGGGCTCAGGCTCCCGGAAGCTGAAGCAGGTGTTTGGCGATGATGTTCAACTGCACCTCCGAGGTCCCGCCCTCGATCGAATTGGCCTTGGTCCGCAGCCAGTCGCGCGCCGCCTTGCCGCCCCGCGACCGCTCGCCTTCCCACTCCAGCGCGTCCGAGCCGCCCGCCGCCATCAGCAACTCGTGCCGCCGCTTGTTCAGTTCCGATCCGTAGTATTTCAGCATCGAGGCGATGGCCGGATGGGCCTGACCCGCCTTCACCTGATCCCCGGTCCGCTCCATGGCCAGGCGGAAGGCGGCGGCGTCGACTTCCAGCTCGGCGATCCGTGCCCGGAGCATCGGCTCGTCCAGCCGGCCCTCGTCATCGATCCCGATCGATCCCGTCGCCACCTGGCCCAGCGGCCGGCCGCCGCCGACCTCGCCCATGGCCCCGATCATGGTCCGCTCATGCGCCAGCAGATGCTTGGCCACGTCCCAGCCGCGGTTCTGCGTCCCGACCAGATTGGCCTTCTCCACCCGCACGTCGTCGAAGAAGGTCTCGCAGAACGGGCTCTTGCCCGAAATCAGGGTGATCGGCCGCGTGCTCACGCCCTTGGTCGTCATATCGAACAGGACGAAGGAGATGCCCAGATGCTTGGGCGCCGCCGGATCGGTGCGCACCAGGCAGAAGATCCAGTCGGCCTTGTCGGCGTAGCTGGTCCAGACCTTCTGGCCGTTGACGATCCAGTGGTCGCCCCGATCCTCGGCCCGCGTCTGGATCGCCGCCAGATCGGACCCCGCGCCCGGCTCGGAATAGCCCTGGCACCAGCGGATCTCGCCGCGCACGATTTCCGGCAGGAAGCGCTGCTTCTGTTCCTCGGTGCCGAAGGCCAGCAGGGCCGGCCCCAGCATCCAGACCCCGAAACTGGCCAGCGGCGCCTGGGCGACGATCCGGCGCATCTCGGAGGCCAGCACCTTGGCCTGTTCGCGGCTCAGTCCGCCGCCGCCGTATTCGGCCGGCCATTCCGGCGCGGTCCAGCCGCGCGCGCCCATCCGCTCCAGCCAGACCTTGTGCGCCGGCGTCGGATAGACGGCGTTCCGCCCGCCCCAGACCCGGTCCTCGTCGCTCTCCACCGGCCCACGGCATTCCTTCGGGCAATTGGCCTCCAGCCAGGCGCGGGTCTCGGCGCGGAAGGTGTCCAGGTCGGCCATGCGTGCATCTCCATCCGCGTCCGGTCGACAGCGTCTCACGGATGACGTTGCGTCAGGCAAGAGCCTTGCCGGCTACTTCCCGCCCGGCAGGAACGGCGAAAAGGTGATCACCGTGAAGGTGTCGCGGATATTGGCCCGGGTCTGCACCGACTTCGTCACGAAGGTCCCGATGTCCATGTCCTTCGGAAGCTGGAATTTGGCCAGCAGGTCGTACTGGCCCGAGGTCGAATAGACCTCCGAGACGTATTCGACATTGTCGACCATGTCGGCCGCCACGTCGTTGGCGTGGCCCAGCTCGCATTTGATGAAGACGAAGATGGCGGTCATCATGGCGGCGGTCCTTCCGGGTGTCGGACGGTGTCTAGCGGATGATGGCGTGACGGGTAAGAGCGTCGACTACGAAGCCGAATACAACAACCGCGCCCGCGTGCCCGACCATCCGGCGGTGATGCAGCGCTGGCGCGAAACCGCCGGGGCCGCCCGCGCCGCCCGGCCGCCCATCGAGATCGCCTACGGCCCCGGCCCGCGCGAGGTCATGGACCTGTTCGAGGCCGGCCCCGACGCCCCGGCCGCCGTCTTCCTGCACGGCGGCTACTGGCAGGCGCTGGACAAGAGCTGGTTCTCCGGCCTCGCCCCGGCCCTCAACGCCCACGGCGTCAGCCTCGCCATCCCCTCCTACGACCTGGCCCCCGCCGTCCGCCTCGGCGTGATCCTGCGTCAGGTCCGCGCCGCCGTCGAAACCATTCGCCGGCGCACCGGCGTCCGCCCGGTCGTCTTCGGCCACTCCGCCGGCGGCCACATGGCCGCCTGCATGCTGTCCGAGGGCCGCGCCTCCGCCGCCGTGGCCGTCAGCGGCGTCTTCGACCTCGCCCCCCTGATCCCGACCTCGCTGAACACGGCCCTCGACCTCGACGACCGCGAGGCCGCGGCCCTGTCGCCGGTCCACTGGCCCGTCCCCGACGGCTCGACCCCCGGCGGCACGGTGCTGGACTGTATCGTCGGCGCCGACGAGAGCCCGGAATTCCTGCGCCAGTCGCGCACGATGGCCGACCTGTGGGGCGCCCGGGGCGTCGAGACCCGCTACGAGGCCCTGCCCGGCCTCAACCATTTCACCGTGCTGGATCCGTTGTTCGACGCGGACAGCGGCCTGGTCCGGCGGATCGCGGCCCTGGCGCGCCCGGGCTGATGCGGGGTTTGACGTCCGGAGGTGCTAGGCTGGCGTCCTGACGGCCCGGGCTCGCCTCCGGACCGCGCCGCGCCCCGGGGGCAGGCGATCCGCCGGCTCCGGGAGCGTGCATGACCAACCGCGTTGACGTCCTCATCGACCGCATCCGCTTGCTGGAGCACGAGCTGGAGGCCGAATTCTCCAGACAGCGCTCCGGCTTCCGTTTCGGGCTCGAGCACGGCCGGGCCCGGTTCGAGGAAGAGGCCATACGCCGGCTGACCGAACGCCGCATCCGCCTGTTCGACTATGTCTTCGGCTCTCCCCTGCTGGTCGCCGTGACCGCGCCGGTGATCTATTCGCTGCTGATCCCCTTCGCCCTGGTCGATCTCTGGGTCTCGATCTACCAGGCGATCTGCTTCCGGGTTTACCGCATCCCCCGGGTCCGTCGCGGCCGGTACATGAATTTCGACCGCACCGGCCTGCCCTACCTCAATGCGCTCGAGAAGCTGAACTGCGCCTACTGCTCCTACGTCAACGGCGTCATCGCCTATGTGGGCGAGATCGCGTCCCGCACCGAGCAGTATTGGTGCCCGATCAAGCACACCCGCCGCGTCGTCGGCGCCCACGCCCGCTATGACCGCTTCGAGGATTTCGGCGATGGCGAGGGCTACCGCAGCCATCTGGAGGGCCTCCGCACGGCCCTGCGAACGGAAGAGGACGCGGAGCCGGCGAAACAATAAGTTCCGTCTCTCCCGGCGAAAGCAGGAACCCGGCGCTTTCGCCTTGTCGCCGGCCTGGGCTAAGCATGGGCCAGACTCGGTCCCACCAATCGCCCACAGACCTGGGTCCCGGCCGTCGCCGGGATGAGCGGAAACCCAATCCCATGCGCCATGACCGCCTGACCGTCCTGACCGCCCTCGAAGCCCAGGGCGTGGCTCCCGTCTTCTACCATCCGGACGCGGACGTCTGCCTGAACGTCATCCGCGCCTGCGCCCGCGGCGGCGCGCCGGTGATCGAGTTCACCAACCGCGGCGACTTCGCCGTCGACCTGTTCGGCGACATCGCCCGCGAGCTGCAGCGCACCGACCCGGACATCATCCCCGGCATCGGCTCGGTGGTCGACGCCGGCACGGCCAGCCTTTACCTGAACCGCGGCGCCCGCTTCGTGGTCAGCCCCTGCCTGGTCCCCGAGGTCGCCCGCGTCTGCAACCGGCGGATGGCGGCCTATTTCCCGGGCTGCGGCTCGGTCACCGAAATCGGCCAGGCCCACGAGCTGGGCTGCGACATCGTCAAACTGTTCCCCGGCGCCAGCGTCGGCGGCCCCGACTTCGTCAAGGCGGTGCTGGGCCCGATGCCGTGGACGAAGATCATGCCCACCGGCGGCGTCGACCCCGACGAGGGCAGCATCGCGAAGTGGTTCGGCGCCGGCATCGTCGCCGCCGGCATGGGCTCGAAACTGGTCACCGACGCGGCGGTCAAGGCCGGCGACTGGGCAGGGATCGAGGCCAATGTCCGCAAGACCGTGGACGCCGTCGCCGCCTTCCGGGCCGCGCGCTAGCCGTCCGTCCGCATCGCCTCGACCTCGGCCCGCGTCGGCAACGACGGCTGGGCGCCGGGCCGCGTCGCCGCGATCGCTCCGGCCGCGCAGGCGAAGGCCAGGGCCTCGTCCGGCTCCATGCCCTCCAGCAGGGCCACGCAGATCGCCCCCACGAAGGCGTCGCCCGCCCCGGTGGCGTCCACGGCCCGGACCTTCGGCGACGTCGCCCGGGCGATCTCGGCGCCGCGCTGGTGCATGACCGCCCCCTTCGCCCCCAGGGTCGTCACCACCCGGCCCCCGCCGTGATGCAGCAGGTCGCCGTAGAAGGCCGCCTCGGTCTCGTTGACCACCAGCAGGTCGGCGCGGCGCAGCAGCTGGTCCGACACCGGCGCGGCCGGGGCCAGGTTGACGCAGACGAAGTCCGTGGCCCGTCCCACCGCCGCCTCGACGGTCTCGACCGGCAGCTCCAGCTGCAGGATCAGCGGCCCCTCGATCCGGGCCGGCAGCTGTTCCGGGCGGACGCAATGGTTGGCCCCCACCGCCACCACGATCTGGTTCTCGCCGTGCGGATCGACCGCGATCAGCGCTGCGCCGGTCGGCGCTTCGGCGTCGGTCAGCACCCCGGCCGTGTCGACGTCGTCGGCCAGCAGCAGGGCCATCGCCTCCTCGGCCATGGCGTCGCGTCCTACCCGGCCGATCAGGGCCACCTCGGCCCCCAGCCGCTGCGCCGCCAGCGCCTGGTTGGCGCCCTTGCCTCCCGGATGCCGCGCCAGGGTCGCCCCCGTCACCGTCTCCCCGGCGCGCGGCAGTTTCGGCGCCGAGGCGACGAAGTCCAGGTTGATCGAACCGACGACGGTGATCCTCATCCCACCGCCTCCGCGATCAGGGCGAACACCCCGTCCGCGTCGGCGCGGACCGCCCAGCGGTGCGGCAGCGCCCCCGCCACCCCCTCGCGGAACTCCACCGCCGTATGCCCGCGCGTCAGTTCGCTTTGCGTCTCCACCGCGATCCGGCAGGGCTTCAGGTCGAACAGCGCCGGCTTCAGCAGCCAGGCCACCGGACAGGGATCGTGCACCGGCGGCGCGTCCCAGCCGACGATCTTCCGCTCGACCCGCTGCGAGAACCGCATCATCGACGCCGCCGCATCCGCCATCGCCGTTCCGATCGCCTCCAGCGTCGCGATCCGCGCCTCGGTGGCTCGCACCTGATGCGTCGCGTCCAGGCCGAACAGCACCGCGTCGCAGCCGCTGGCCAGCATCTCGGCCGCCGCCTCGGGATCGGCCCAGATGTTGAACTCGGCCGAGGCGGTGATGTTGCCGCCCTCCGACCGCGCCCCGCCCATCACCGCCACCGGCCCCAGCCGCGCCGCCAGCGCCGGTTCCTTGCGCAACGCCAGGGCCAGGTTGGTCGGCGGGCCCAGCACCGCCAGCGCCACGGTCTTCGCCGGGCGCGCCATGACCAGATCGATGATGGCGTCCGCCGCATGCCCGTCCGCGCACGGCGCGTCCGGCTCGAACGGCGTCATGTCGCCCAGCCCCTCGGCGCCGTGGAACTCGCCCGCGCCCGCCGGTTCGCGCCGCAGCGGCCGGTCGGCCCCCATGAACACCGGCACATCCTCGCGCCCGGCGATCTGGCGCAGGATGCGGGCGTTCCGCGCCGTCTTCACTACCGGCACATTGCCGCCCACGGCGGTGATCGCCAGCAGCTCGAGCGCCTCCGAGCCGAAGGCAAGCATCAGGGCCACGGCGTCGTCCACGCCGGGATCGCAATCGATGATGAGGGCTTGTCTGGTCACCCCGCATCACTGCCGCGACCCGCGCCCGCCCGCAAGCGGCCCGTCAGTCGGCGGCGGTCGGCGCGTGCACGGTCAGCTGGATTTCAACGATCCCGCCCGTGCCCAGCAGCCCCGTCGTCCCCACCGCCGTCCATGCCGGACGCGGCCCGTCCGAGAACTCGCGCCAGACCCGGGCTATGACCTCGATCTGCTCGTTCCGCGAGCCCACGAAATCCGGCCCTTCCCAGACGTGAAAGCTGTTGATCAGGGCGACGTCGTCCATGGCCGCGCCGGCCGCCTCCAGCGTGCGGTTCAGGCTCGTCAGCGTGCGCCTCACCTGCGCCTCGAAGGCCGCGACGTCGGTTCCCTCGCCTTCGGCGCGGAAGACGATCGCGCCCGAGACATAGAGCGTATCTCCCGCCCGCCGCGCCGGGGCGTAGCCCACCTCGTCGTGGGCGTACTGCCCGCCGCGCGAGGGGATGATGACCTCTCCGCCCGAACTCGGCAGCCGTACGGGCCAGGGTTGCGCATCCTGGGCGAAAGCCGCGCCGGGAAGGTTGGCCAGGATGAGCGCGGCCACGATCGAACGCATCGGGAGTCTCCGGTTTCCGGCCCGTTTTCTGCCCCGCGCCCGGGTCCGGCTCAACTCAAGCTTTGGTCACCGGCACCGGTTTACGCAAACCTGCGCCAGCACCTCGGCCGAATCCACCAGCGGCACGGACACGTCCTCCGCCCCCAGCAGCAGCGGCACCTCGGTGCAGCCGGCGATCACCGCCTCGGCCCCGCCCGCGACCAGCAGGGCCGCCAGACGGCGCATCTCGGCCCGCGGCCCGTCGCCCACGTCGCCGCGCTTCACCGCATGGACGCAGGCCATGAAGGCCTCCCGCGCCGCCCCGCTCAGGCGCACGATCTTGGCCCCCTTGCCCTGCAGCGCCTTGGTGTACAGCGCCTCGCCGCCCGGCGTGGCCAGCACGCCGATCTTCTTCGCCCCGCCCGCCGTCGCGGCCTCGGTGGTCTCGGCGATCATGTCGATGAAGGGCAGACCGATCTTCTTCACCCCCGCCGCCTGGGCGTGGGCGGTGTTGCACGGCATGGCCAGCACCTGGGCCCCGGCGTCGCGCAGCCGCATCGCCATCTGGCCCAGAATCTTCTCGGCGGCGTCGGGCGCGCGATTGCGGTCCGGCACCTGCGGATTGATGTCGGCGATGATGCGGATGTGGTCCTGATCGCCCTGCGCCGGCGTCAGCGCCTGCACCCGCGCCAGAAAGGCCACGGTCGCCGCCGGACCCATGCCGCCCAGGACGCCCAATACCTTGCCCATTGCGCCTGTGAACTCCTCGCCGCCCTGCGAAGCAGACGGCCCGACGCCCTTATGCGCGAAAACCGGCATGAAACGCCATGCCGTCTGAGGCCTGGGGGGCCTTGCGGGTACGGATGTCCAGCGTCGCGCGGGTTCGGCTACATCCGGCCGCGGACAATGTCCTTGTTGGCCGCCCGGGTTTTCGGCCCCTGCCCGTCCAGAGCCTCGGTGCGGTCGGGCCGGTTGGTGTTGGTCGCGCCCTGCTGGACCGGTTCGCCTTCCAGCGCCTCCCCCTCGTCCTGATAATCGGCGACCTCGCCGGCGGCCGGCGGCGCGACCGAACTCATATCGCCCTCCCGGGCGGCGTAGGAGGTGGGCTCGGGCCTGAGATCCTGGTCGGTTGGAATATTGCGAGGCGATCCGGAATCCGTGGCGCTGTTCTGTGCGGCGGCGTCGGAAGACGCGCTGTTCTGATGAGGCATGATCACTCTCCTTCCGCAGACTCGACGCACGGCTCCCCGTCTCGTTCCATACGGCCCAGTTACCGCCTGGCGCCTGCTATTCGGATCGGTCCGGCGCGGCGGCGGCGCCCGGGGTGACCGGGGCGAATTCGGCGGCCTGGGATTTGGGCGGGGGCGCATCGACGCGCGCCGTTCCATGATCCGGAATTTCAGTGATCGAAACGATGCTCTCGTCCGCGGCCATCAGCGGAGCGGCGGCGTCGCCCGCCTGGACGTCGGTTTCCGACATGACGTGGACGATGCGCCTCTCCGACCCGTTTCGGGCCAGGGCGACCTCGTACAGGCGCAGGCTCATGCTCCGGCCCCGAAGGCGCGGGCTCCCTGGAGCGGTTCGTTCGCGCCCTGATCGGGGGCGGGGATATCATCGATGGGCATGCTGATCTCTCCTCCGGGCATCAAGGCGGGCAGGCCCGAACAGGTTCCCGCCATCGCGGACCTTGTTGCTGTCCGCAACGGGTCGGGAGGCGATGGTCGGCTAAGGGTGGGAAGCGGACGTTCCAGTTTCGTGCTACCGATTGAAGATGCGCCTGATGGTTGTCTCCGCTGTTTGCTGTCTCATGACCTCTCTTGCGGCTCCTGCGACCGCGCGGGAGCCGGCGCAGTCCCCTTCTTCGGCGATTTCCGTGACCGGGACACCGGTGTCCCGGCAGGACGGCGCGGCGTCGTTGATGACCACCCATCTGGAGTTCGAGTGGGGGCTCGACGTCGCGACCGGGAGAACCGACCTCGTCGACTTCACCGGGTATGCGATGGAGTGGTCGTCGTTGCGGCTCGCCGACGGCCGCATCCTGTCGCTCGCCTACCAACACGGTCCCGGCCCCGGGCACGACGGGATCAGGCACGGCCGCCTTGCCCTCGGCGTCCCCTCGTCGACACCGGTGGACGAAAGCCGCGTTTTCCGGGCTCCGCAAGCTTGGCCGCAGATCGAAGGCTATGCGTTCCAGGACGCCTTCCGGGTGTCGGCTTCTGCAGGGTCAGTCGGGCTCTGGCGAGACGAAGCATCAGGGGAAGGCGTGCTCATCGCCTTTGGTGAGGCAACCGCCTCTGCTTCCATAGGCGACTATGTGATCCTGGGCCGGACAGAGATGGATGCGGACGTGGTCTCTGTGTCCGTCCCGCTTCACGGCGGCCCGTTGAGCGTTTCCGTCGCCACCCGTCCCGCGCCCGACGGGACGTTCCGCATCATGACCTACTGGTGGAGGCGGGAACCCTGACCCGTCCTTTCCTCGGAACGTCCGCAAAGGGTCGGGAGCCGACAGGCGCCTCAGGGTGGTTAGCGGGTATCAGGGCCAAGATGGTCTGGCCCACGCTGCGTCCAACCGACGTAGCAGTCCTCGTGGATCAGCGCGATCAGCGTCTGCCCATCGTCGCCACGATAAGCCACCTGCGCACCGTAGCCCCGACCATCATTCAACGCTTCAACGTGAGCAGAACTGGCCGTGAAATTTCGCTCAACGGACGAGAGCGACCGTGAAAGCATCCCTTGTTTGGCGGCGTCTGCGATGCTGACCGCCTGTTTATGCGTGATCGCCGCACATTCATTCGAGGGTGGCTGCGCGCAGCCATAGAAGCAGCCGGCGCTAGCGATGACGACAAGCAGAATGGCAACCGTGCGTTTCGGCATGCTTCGCAGTATCTGACGTTTGGAGATGGCTGCAATGGGTCGGCAGCAGACCGTCGCCTGGGTGTGGCTAACGGACATTCCAGAACGGCTTGTCGATGCCCTTAAGCCAGGCTGCGTCGAAGTCCTCGTGCGTGATTGCCTCGGAATCCACGCCAGTGAAGCCGTCAGCGAGCGAGCAATCAATGAGTGAGGGGCAGGCTTGGCCGCTACGTTCCTCTATCTCAATGCTGTTTCGAGTGATGCTTCCGTCTGCAAAAATATCGACAGTGCGGACGACGGCATCAGCGTCCTCATCAATCTCATAGAGCAGCAAAGTTGGCTCCCCAGCGGGGATTGTCGGATCAGGCCAGCGAGCGCGAAGGTGTTTCAGCATGGTAGGAGGGTAACGCCACCCTGAACGTCCGCAATGCGTCGAAAGCGGACATCCCCCTTACAGCCCCGCCTCCATCACGCTCTCGTACCCGAACAGCCCCTGCGCCCCGCCCGTGTGCAGGAAGACCACGGTCTCGTTTTCGAACCGCCCCGCCTTCGCCAGGGCGATCAGCCCCTTCATCGCCTTGCCGGTATAGACCGGGTCCAGCAGGATGCCGTCGGTCCGCGCCGCCAGCTTCAGCGCCTCGATCACCGCCCCGTCGACCAGGCCGTAGCCCTCGCCGACATAGTCGCAGTCGGCGACCACCATCTCCGCCGTCACCGCGTCCGGGCGGCCCAGCAGCACGGCGGTGGCGTGGGCCAGTTTCAGGACGCTCTCCTCCTGCTTCTCCTTCGGCGCCCGCACCCCGATGCCCAGCACCGGAATGTCCGCCCCCATCACCGCCAGCCCGGCCACCAGTCCGGCGTGGGTTCCGGCGCTGCCCGTCGCGGTCACGATCCGGTCGATCGGCATATCCAGTTCGTCGGCCTGGACCACGATCTCGCGGGCGCAGTCGACATAGCCCAGCGCCCCGACGGCGTTCGAACCGCCGCCCGGGATGACATAGGGCCGCCCGCCCCGGGCGCTGACCCCGGCCGCCGTGGCCTCCAGCTCGGCGGTCATGTCGCTGCCGCCCGGCACGGTGCGGATACGCGCTCCGAACAGCCGGTCCAGCAGCACGTTTCCGTTGCGAGTGTAGTCGACGGCCTGCGACCCCGTCCGCTCTTCCAGGATGATCTCGCAGGCCAGACCGTGCGCCGCCGCCGCCGCCGCCGTCTGGCGTACGTGGTTCGACTGCACCGCCCCCTGGGTCACCAAGGTGTCCGCCCCTTGCTCAAAGGCGTCGCCGAGCAGGAATTCCAGCTTGCGGGTCTTGTTGCCCCCGCCGG
This sequence comes from Brevundimonas sp., assembly GCF_030704825.1. Lineage (GTDB taxonomy): Bacteria > Pseudomonadota > Alphaproteobacteria > Caulobacterales > Caulobacteraceae > Brevundimonas. The sequence goes on from NZ_JAUYNX010000018.1 coordinate 41,898, forward strand.
CCAGCCCGGTGCAGTCGTCGCGCTTGATCCACAGCTCGACCCCCAGCGCCTCCGACAGCCGCGGCAGCGGCTCCAGCGGCGTCGGCAGGTGGGCCAGGCGGATGCGGGGGAAACGGGCGAGGTGCATGAACGGAGCTCCGGACGGGACCGCTCCCGATACCATCCCGGCGGCCATCCGGCGAACGCGCGCGAAATCTCGGGAACCGAACGCGTGGATCGCAGTTTATCGCTCGGACCTTGCGGCGATGCGCGCTCGACAAGTCCGAAAGCGGCCCGGTCTCTGCCACGCCCCCCGACGCAGACCGGGCCGCACCTTTATCCGCCATCCGCCGCTTGCCCCGCCCGCCGCGCGGCGTGATGCTCGCTTCATGGCCGAATCGCCCGTCCGCCTGCGCAGCCGCCCCGCCACCGAGGCCCTCATCGTCGAGGCCGGCGAGCGCATCCTGCTGCGCGACGGTTTTCCGGGCCTCAACGTCCAGACCCTGGCGGCCGAGGCGGGCTGCGACCGCAAGCTGGTCTATCGCTATTTCGAGGGCGCCGACGGCGTGGTCGCCCGCATCGCCGCCCGCGCCCATGCCGAACTGGTCCGGTCGCTGGACGCCGTCCCCGCCGCCGGCTCGGACTCCCTGCGCGCCTTCGCCCGCGAGAGCCTGTCGGCCTGGCTGGGCGCCCTGCGGGCCAGCCCCCTGACCCTGAGGCTGGTGGCCTGGGCCCTGGTCGAGTCCTCGCCCCTGCTCAACCGCATCGAGTCCGAGCGCTCGGCCGTGCTCCAGGCCTGGATGCGCGAGCGCCGCCCGCGCCTGCGCACCCCGCCGGCCGGCGACGCGGTCGCCATCAACGCCGTGCTGCTGGCCGCGGTCCAGCACCTGGCCCTGTCCGGCGGGACCCGCCCCGGCGTCGGCGGCGTGGCCCTGGACGAGGCCGGCTGGGCCCGCATCGAGGCCGCCCTCGACGCCCTGCTGGCCGTCTTCCCCGAATAGGCGCGATCAGGCCGCGGCCCGAGCCGCCGCCCGCCGGATCGTCGCCATCACCTGCTCCGCGTCCGCCAGCCGCTCCAGCCGGGGCAGCTGCTCGAACCGGCCCAGGCCGCCGTCGAGGTCGGTCTTGCCCAGCCGCCAGACCTCGTCCTCGCCGCCAAGGCTCACCCTGCGCCCCACCCGCCGGAATTCGTCCGCCCGCTCCAGCCCCACCGCGTGCCGCGGCGTCCCGTCCGGCGCGAGGATCAGCACCCGCCAGTCGGTCACGGCGTAGATCTCGCGGTCGCGCCGCCACATCCGCCACAGGTGGACGCCCAGGATGAGGGCGAACGGCGCCGCCATCACCCAGGGGACCAGCCACTGCCACCACTCGCTGATGCGGTACGGTTCATTGACGACGAGGGATCCGAAGGTCCAGGCGATGATCGCCAGCGGCACGACCGCCAGCGCCACCGGCCAGCCCGGCGCCCATCGCCGTCCCGGCCGGCCGGCCCACAGCACCGACTCCCCGGCCATCGCCGCCTGCCGCGCCAGCCGCAGCGCCTCCGCGTCGTAACGTTCGTCCATATCGACCTCCACGGCCAAGGTGGGCACGGCGCCGCTCGACAGCCAGAGGCGCCGGGCCTAGGCTGGCGCCGTTCTCCGGGGGGTCGCGCTCGAGCGGCTGAGATAGGGGTGATCCCCTGACCCGTCGAACCTGATCCGGGTCATGCCGGCGAAGGGATGGGAAACGCTTCGGTCCACGCGACAGGACCCTCTCGCCCGACGTCGGCGCCCTCAACATCGAGGCCGCCATGAACATCGCCGTCACCCCGCCCGAGCTGCCGCACGAACCCAATGTCGAGCTGGCCCTCAAGGACGCCCGCGAACAGGTGATGCGCGAGACCGGCACCATCCCGACCGGCGAGCGCGCCGGCAGCCGCAAGGTCTATGTCGCCGGCGAACTCCATCCCGACATCCGCGTCCCCTTCCGCGAGGTCGCCGTCCACCCGTCGGCCAACGAGCCGCCGGTGACCATCTACGACAGCTCCGGCCCCTACACCGACCCGACGGTGACCATCGACATCAAGCGCGGCCTGCCCCTGGTCAAATCCAGCTGGCAGCTCGACCGCGGCGACATCGCCCCCGTCCTCAACCCGCGCGAGGTCAAGCCCGAGGACAACGGCCACGCCAGCGGCAAGAACCTGGCCCCCCGCTTCGACACCAGCCGCCACAAGGTCTTCAAGGGCGTCGAGGGCCGCCCCGTCACCCAGTACGAATACGCCAAGGCCGGCATCATCACCCCCGAGATGGAATACGTCGCCATCCGCGAGAACCTCAGGCGCAAGAACCCTGCGAGCGAAGGCGCTCAAGGAGCGAGCGACCGCGTCGCGAGCGTTAGCGCCGAGCGGGATGGCGAAAGCTTCGGGGCGAGCATTCCCGACTATGTCACCCCCGAGTTCGTCCGCGATGAAATCGCGAGGGGAAGAGCCATCATCCCGCACAACATCAACCACCCCGAGGTCGAGCCGATGATCATCGGCCGCAACTTCCTGGTGAAGATCAACGCCAACATCGGCAACTCGGCCGTCCTCTCCAGCGTCGACGACGAGGTCGACAAACTGGTCTGGGCCACCCGCTGGGGGGCCGACAACGTCATGGACCTGTCGACCGGCCGCAACATCCACAACATCCGCGACTGGATCATCCGCAACTCCAGCGTCCCCATCGGCACCGTGCCGATCTATCAGGCCTTGGAAAAAGTAAGTGGCGTCGCCGAGGACCTGACCTGGGAGGTGTTCCGCGACACCCTGATCGAACAGGCCGAACAGGGCGTCGACTATTTCACCATCCACGCCGGCGTCCGCCTGCCCTTCGTGCCGATGACCGCCAGACGCGTCACCGGCATCGTCTCACGCGGCGGCTCCATCATGGCGAAGTGGTGCCTGTCGCATCACCGCGAGTCCTTCCTCTACGAGCATTTCGAGGACATCTGCGACATCATGCGGGCCTACGACGTGTCGTTCAGCCTCGGCGACGGCCTGCGTCCCGGCTCCATCGCCGACGCCAATGACGAGGCCCAGTTCGCCGAACTGCGCACCCTCGGCGAGCTGACCAAGATCGCCTGGGCGAAAGGCTGCCAGGTCATGATCGAGGGCCCCGGCCACGTGCCGATGCACAAGATCAAGGCCAACATGGATGAGCAGCTGAAACACTGCCACGAGGCGCCCTTCTACACGCTCGGGCCCCTGACCACCGACATCGCCCCCGGCTATGACCACATCACCAGCGCCATCGGCGCGGCCATGATCGGCTGGTTCGGCACGGCCATGCTCTGCTACGTCACGCCCAAGGAGCATCTCGGCCTGCCTGACCGTCAGGACGTCAAGGACGGCGTCATCACCTACAAGATCGCCGCCCACGCCGCCGACCTGGCCAAAGGCCACCCGGCCGCCCGCCTGCACGACGACGCCCTGAGCCGCGCCCGGTTCGAGTTCCGCTGGGAAGACCAGTTCAAC
>NZ_JAUYNX010000019.1 GCF_030704825.1 Brevundimonas sp.
CACCAGAAGCCCGCCCCCGTCGGCTTGCGTGAACCGGTCGCGCGGAGCGCAGGCGGCGACGCCGAAAACTCCTCACCGGTCCCCGTAACGCGAAAGCAGGGGGCCACATCACGGTTCCGGGCCGACCCGCCCGCGCTCCGCACCTCCCCACCACTTTCCGGCCCCCGGCCGGAGAGGGCTTCAGCCTGCGCGAAGCGCCAGGCCGCGTCGGGAGGTCCCGAAGGGCCGACGACCGCGGCCCAGCAAGATGTTGACTAACCCCGCCCCCCGGCCGACAAGGCCTGACCCTTTTTCAAGCGGTCCCGGCGCTCTCCAGCGGCGGGGCCGTCTCGCTTTTGGAGGTCTGATCCGTGTCCACTGAACATCTGATGGGTGTCTACAACCGCGCGCCGCTGGAGGTGGATCGCGGCCAGGGCGCGCGTCTGTGGGCGAAGGACGGGACCGAATACCTCGACTGCGTCATGGGCATTTCGACCAACGCCCTCGGCCACGCCCATCCGGTCCTCGTCCAGGCCGTCAAGGACCAGGCCGAAAAGCTCTGGCACGTGTCCAACATCTTCAAGATTCCGGGGCAGGAGGCCCTCGCCGACGCCCTGTGCGAAAAGTCCTTCGCCGACGTGGTCTTCTTCACCAACTCGGGGACCGAGGCGGTGGAATGCGCGCTGAAGACGGCGCGGAAGTATCACTCGGCCAACGGCCAGCCTGAGCGGATCGACATCTACGGCTTCGACGGCTCGTTCCACGGCCGCACGTACGGCGCCATCAACGCCGCCGCCAACCCGAGCTACACCAACGGCTTCGGCCCGCCGATGGAAGGCTTCCACCAGCTGGTCTGGGGCGACCGCGAGGCGCTGGAAGCGGCGTTCCGCAGCCCGACCACGGCCGCGATCATCCTCGAGCCGGTGCAGGGCGAGGGCGGCTGCCGCGCCACCCCGGACGAGGACCTGCGCTGGATGCGCCAGATGGCCGACGACAACGGCGTCCTGATCATCTTCGACGAGGTCCAGTGCGGCATGGGCCGGACCGGCAGGCTCTGGGCCCACGAATGGGCCGGCATGACGCCCGACATCATGGCCATCGCCAAGGCCCTGGGCGGCGGCTTCCCGGTCGGCGCCTGCCTCGCCACGACAAAGGCGGCCTCGGGCATGACGGTGGGCGTGCACGGCTCGACCTTCGGCGGCAATCCCCTGGCCATGGCCGTCGGCCAGGCCGCCTTCGCCGAAATCTCGAAACCGGAGACCCTGGCCCACGTCAACGAGATCGCCGGCTATCTGAAGCAGCAGCTGCACGGCCTGGCCCAGCGCTTCCCCGACATCATCGTCGAGGTGCGGGGCAAGGGCCTGCTGATGGGGATGAAGCTGATTCCCAACAACCGCGAATTCATGGGCTGGGCTCGCGACGAGGCGCAACTGCTGGTCGCCGGCGGCGGCGACAATCTGGTGCGCATCCTGCCGCCGCTGAACCTGACCCTCGAGGAGGCCCGCGAGGCCGTCGAACGGCTGGAGCGCACCTGCGAATTCGCCCGCGGCAAGCTGGCGGCGGCCTGATCATGACCCGCCACTTCCTCGACCTCTACAAGCTGGACGCCGAAGAGCTTCGCGCCATCCTCGACGACGCCCACGCCCGCAAGGCCGCGCGCAAGGGCTGGCCGAAGGGCCGCGTCGACGCCGACGCCCCGGCGAAGGATCGCGTGCTGGCGATGATCTTCGAGAAGAACTCGACCCGCACCCGCTTCAGCTTCGACGCCGCCATCCGCCAGCTGGGCGGGGCCTCGATCATCGCCAACGCCGGCGACATGCAGCTGGGGCGGGGCGAGCCGGTCGAGGACACGGCCCGGGTCCTGTCGCGCATGGTCGACGCGGTGATGATCCGCGCCAACGATCACGAGGACGTCGAACGCTTCGCCCGCGTCTCGACCGTGCCGGTGATCAACGGCCTGACCGACCGCTCGCACCCGTGCCAGATCCTCGCCGACATCATGACCATCGAGGAGGCCCGCGGGCCGATCGCGGGCAAGACCATCGCCTGGGTCGGGGACGGCAACAACGTCTGCCACAGCTTCATCCACGCGGCGCCGAAACTGGGCTTCCACCTCAACGTCGCCTGTCCGGCCGACTATCATCCCGACCTGCACGACCTGGCCCGGGGCGGCAATCACGTCACCCTGACGGCCGATCCGCGCGAGGCCGTGGCCGGCGCCGACGTGGTGGTCACCGACACCTGGGTGTCGATGGGCGACGGCGACTACGAGGCCCGCCTCGAAGCCTTCGAGGGCTATGGCGTCGACGGCGCCCTGATGGACGCCGCCGCGGGAGACGCGGTCTTCCTCCACTGCCTGCCCGCCCACCGCGGCGAGGAGGTCACCGACGCCGTCATCGACGGCCCGCGCTCGCTGGTCTGGGACGAGGCCGAAAACCGCATCCACGCCCAGAAGGCCGTTCTGGCATGGTGCTTCGCGGGCTGATCCTGGTCTCAGTAGGCCCGCTGCGGCACGCCCAGCAGGGTTCCGACATGGATCGCCAGGATGAACACCGCGGCGCCCGCCAGCAGCATGACGAACCGCCAGGGGATCATGCGGACGCCGCGCCTCGGATCCCACGGCCGCGAGCCGCGCCAGCCCGCGAACACCGCCAGGGCCAGGGCCGCGACGATCAGGGCGAGGGTCAGGTTCAGGCTCATCGGCGCGAGGTGGCCCGGCCGCCGCCCCGGCGCAAGTCCGAACCCTTTCCGGGCCGTTAATCTTTACCCGTCATTAACACCTCGGGCCTGAGACTCTCAGGATGCGGGCTTTCCACAGGAAGATGGGAGGGCCGCTACATCTTGGGGTTAACCACGCGTTTACACGCATCATCTTGGCGTCTAGCGTTCGACAAGTAGGTCGGGAGGCGAATCAGTGAGCGCAGCCGCGCCGTGGAGCGTGAAGGGCATCGAGCCCAAGGCGCGCGAGATCGCCAAGGACCTCGCCCGTCGCTCCGGCATGACGCTGGGCGAGTGGCTGAACACCATCATCATGGAGGACGGCGACGACGACGAGGGCGGCTTCACGCCCCTGTCCCGCCGCGCCCATGCCGCCGACAGCATCGATCGCCGCGGCCGCAGCCGCCGCGTCGAGGACGCCTACGGCGGCGGCGACGACCCGCTGCAGCGCCTCGGGGCGTCGATCGACGCGATCGCCGCGCGGCTGGAAGCCGCCGAGCGCCGCTCGACCATCGCCATCCAGGGGGTCGACCAGGCCGTCTCGGGCCTGGTGCGCCGTCTGGAAAACCAGGACCAGACGGGCAAGGCCTATGGCCGCCGCATCGACGACATCGCCGAGGAGTTGCGCGAGGGTCACAAACGCCTGCGCCGCTTCGAGCAGGAGGTCGGCCCCCAGACCGCCGAGACCTTCGGCAAGGTCGAGACCACCATGGGGGCCCTGGCGAGCCGCCTGTACGACATCGAGGAACGCCAGCGCAGGGGCGCCAATGAGCTGCGCCAGCGCATGGAGGCGGTCGAAAAGGCCGCCGGTCCCGGCGTCGGGTCGGAGCTGCTGGCCCAGGTCGGACAGCGACTGGACCAGGCGCAGGGGCGGACGACCGAAGCCCTGCGCGGGCTCGAGCGCTCCTTCGCCGGACTGGACCAGCGTCTGCGCGCCGCCGAGGCGCGGGTCGAACCCGAGGGCGTGCGCGAGGCCGCCCGTTTCGAAAAGCTGGCCGAGACCCTGTCGCGCTCGGTCGAGGCCAACCGCGCCGAGATGATGCGACGGCTGGACACGGCCGAAACCGAGGGCCGGATGGACCGGATCGAGCGCGCGGTGCTCTCGATCGGCGACCAGGTCAAGGCGTCCGAGGAGCGTTCCGCCAAGGCGGTCGAGGCCATGGGCCGGGAAGTCCTGCGCATCGCCCAGAACCTGAACGGGCGCGTCCAGGCTATCGAGACCGAGACGCCCGCACGCTTCGATCAGCTGAGCCGCAAGGTCGAGACCGACATGGGCCGGTTCGCCCAGGGCATCGAGCAACGGCTGACCGCCACCGACGATCGCCACGCCCTGGCGCTGGAGAAGCTGGGCGGCGAGATCACCCGCATCTCCGACCGGCTGAGCGAACGCATCGCCCAATCCGAGCGCCGCTCCCAGCAGGCCCTCGAGGACATCAGCCGACGGCTGATCGACAGCTCGAGCCGGATCGAGCAGCACTATGACCGCGCCTCGGGCGAACTGGCCGAGCGGATGCGGATGTCGGAGGAGCGAACGGCGGCCCTGATCGCCGAGGCGCGCGACAATATCGACCGGCGGGCAGAACCGCCTCGGGCGACGCCGGCCGCTGCGGTCGACGCCGACTGGCGCGCCGCGGCCTTCCCGGACACGGCCTTTCCTGACGCCCCGTTCTCCGACACGGTCTTCGACGATCCGGTCTACGCCGAGCAGCAGGCATGGTCCGCCGACCTCGCCCCGCCGGATGCGGAGGCCGCTGTTGCGTCCGGTGAAGCCTTGAGCGCCGACGCCGTCTTCGACGCCGTCATGCGCGGTCCTCGGGCCGACGCCGAGCCGGGAGCGCCGGTCGCGTCGGCTCCTTTCGGCAGTCGCCCGGCCGCGACGTCGCTGGCCGATGAGATCGGCGCCGCGCCCCAGGTCCCGGGCTTCGCCCCGCCCCCGTTCGAGCCGGCGCCGACAGAGCGGCCGGCGCCCTCCGCGTTCGGCCAGGGCTTCGGCGGCGCCGATGTCTCGGATGCGCTGAAAGCGACCGCGCTCGGCGCCGGCGACATCGGCGCATTTGATGCTGGCCAGGACGAGTTCGCCGGCGAAACCGATTTCGTCGACCCTCGCGCCCTGCGCGCGGCCGCCGCCCAGGGCCGCGCCTCGTCGACGCGACAGACCATCGACGCGGCGCGCGCCGCCATGGCCGCGCCCGCCGAGGAGGCGCCGGCCCGTTCGGGCTTCGGTCTGAAACGTGGCGGCAAGTCCCGGCTGCAGGAACGGCTGGACAAGCAGGCGGCCAAGGACGGCGGCACGGTTCGCAAGGCCCTGGGGGCCTCGGCCATCGCGATCCTGCTCACCGCGGGCGGGGCCTATGCGACCGGTCAGTTGACGGGCTCGGGCCTGACCATTCCCGGCCTTCCGGGCGGAGACGCGGCGGAGGCCCGGCCTATCGCGGCCCTGGCCGTGGCGCCGATGGAGGCCACGACGGTCGATCCTAAGCGCGGGGCCGACCTGTACCGACAGGCGATCGAACTGCTGGACGCGGATGACGCCGCCGGGATCGAGACGCTGAAACAGGCCGCCGCGAGCGGCCATGCCCCGGCCCAGCTGCATCTGGCCGGCCTCTATCAGGAGGGCGAGAAGGGTCTGGCCGCGAATCCGCCGGAAGCCCGCGTCTGGGCGCGAATGGCGGCGGATGGCGGCGACGCCCGGGGCATGCACGCCTACGGCATGTATCTGTTCGACGGCGTCGGCGGAGCGCGGGACCGGGGCGAAGCCCTGGAATGGCTGAAGCGGGCGGCGGAACGCGGCCTGGTCGACAGCCAGTACAATGTCGCCAAGCTGTACGAGACCGGGGACGAGGACATCCAGCCCGACCTGGCCGAGGCCTACAAATGGTACCTGATCGCCGCCCGCGCGGGCGACGTCGACGCCCAGGCAGCGGTCGAGCGTCTGCGTGCAACGGTTCCGGCCGCGGCGCGCGGCAAGGCCCGGGCCGAAGCCGACCGTTTCCAGGTCGAACCGCTCGCGTGAAACGATACGGTCCAGCTTTTCTGGTGCATCGGGTGGCGGGGGCCGTCCGGTGGGTCTAGGACACCAACACTTCCATCGTCGCCTCACCGGCGCCTAGCCTCAGTTCCAGCCGAAGGCGCGTCCTTTGGATATCTATCTGCCGATCGCCGAGGTTTCGGTGAACTGGCCGCTCCTGGTTCTGCTGGGCGCGACGGTCGGATTCGTGTCCGGACTGTTCGGCATCGGCGGCGGTTTCCTGATGGCCCCGATCCTGATCTTTCTCGGCATTCCGCCCTCGGTGGCGGTGGCCAGCCAGGCCAGCCACGTCGTCGCCTCCTCGACCTCGGGCGTCATCAGCTACACCAGCCAGAAGGCGGTCGACTACCGCATGGGCGGGGTCATGGCGGCGGGCGGCGTGATCGGCGCGCTGCTGGGCGTCGAACTGTTCCGCTATCTGCGTCTGCTCGGCCAGGCGGACCTGGCCGTGGCCCTGGCCTATCTGCTGTTTCTCGGCGCCATCGGCACCCTGATGCTGTACGAGAGCCTCGGCCAGATCCTGCGGAGGGTGCGCGGCGAGGTGGTTCCCCACAAGGAACGCCGTCGCCCGCTGTGGCTGTACGGCCTGCCGCTGAAGATGCGCTTTCCCCGTTCGGGCCTTTACATCAGCGCCATTCCGCCGTTTGCGCTCGGTGCCTTCGCCGGTGTGTTGTCGGCCATCATGGGGGTGGGCGGCGGTTTCATCCTCGTTCCCGCGATGCTGTATGTGCTGCGCATGAAGGCGGGGGTGGTGGTCGGCACCAGCCTGTTCCAGATCATCGTCGTCACGGCCATGACCACCATCCTCCAGGCCGGCCGCAACCAGACCGTCGACATCGTGCTATCGACCATCCTGCTGCTGGGCGGGGTCGTGGGGGCCCAGTATGGCGCCCGCCTGTCGGGCCGGTTCCGGGCCGAGGAGTTGAGGGCGGTGCTGGGGCTGATCGTGCTGCTGGTCGGCATCCAGATGGGCCTGGAGCTGTTCGTGCGCCCGTCCGACCTGTTCGCCTTTGCGCCGGGGGTGCCTGAATGATCCAGGCGCTGCCCCCGCCGCCGCCGCCCGTCGCTGCGCCCGCGCCGGAACGGTCGGCCGCCACCATGGACCAGGTCCGCGTCGCCGCCGCCCTGACCGACGCCCGGGTTATGGTCGACTCCAGTTTCCGCGGCGCCTCGATCATCCTCTATGGCGCGGTCTTCAATCCGACCGACCGGCCCGCCGATGTGGTGGTGGTGGTGCGCGGTCCGGACGGTCCCGTGCGTCTGGTCAAGAAGACCCGGAACCTCGGCGTCTGGCTCAACAGCCGCCCGGTGCTGTTCGAAGGGGCACCGGGGTTCTACATGACCGCCTCGACCCGCCCCCTGTCCGACATCGCCGACTTCGGCCAGCTGCGGCGGCTGGGGGTGGGGGTCGACCACCTGCGCATCAACGCTCCGCAGGAGAGCCGCACCGTCACCCGCTACGGCGTCAGGGACGTGGTCGTCAGCCGGCTGGGCGAGGATTATCTCGACTACCGTCGCGCCGTGATCCGGCTGCGCGAGGCGGCGGCGCTGTACAATACCGACCCGGACGGGGTGGAGTTCGTCGACGCAGGTCTGTTCCGCGCCGAGCTGGAGTTGCCCGCCGTGGCCCCGACCGGCCAGTATTTCGCCGAGGTCTGGCTGTTCCAGGACGGCGAGCCGGCGTCGGTTTCCAACCTGACCCTGACGGTCGAGAAGGTCGGCATCGAACGCGATATCTTCGAGCTCGCGCACCGGCGGCCGTGGAGCTACGGCATGCTGTGCGTGTTGCTGGCGGCCTTCACGGGGTGGGCGGCGAGCCGGCTGTTCCGGCGGGACTGAGGCGACCGCCCGGCCCCATACTGGCCCGGGGCCTCAGGTCGCGGCGAACTCGCTCAGGGCGTCGATCACCGCCCGGTTCTGGTCTTCGGTGCCGACGGTGATCCGCAGACAATCGGGCAGGCCGTAGCCGCCGACCGGGCGGACGATGATCCCCTTCGAATTCAGATAGTCATTGGCGGCGGCGGCGTTTCGCTTCTCGTCGGGGAAGCGGACCAGAACGAAATTGCCGGCCGAGGGGAAGACGTCGAAGCCGAAGCCCCTGATGGCCTGGGTCAGGCGCGGCCGCCAGGCGTGGACCAGGTCGCGCGAGGCCGTCTGGTGCGCCTCGTCGCCCAGGGCGGCGACGGCGGCTTCGATGCCGGGCACCGAGACGTTGAACGGCAGACGGATGCGGTCCACCGCCTCGGCCACCTTCAGCGGCGCGTATCCGAAGCCGATGCGCAGGCCGCCCAGGCCATGGATCTTGGAGAAGGTGCGCGTGACCACGATGTTGTCGGCGCCGCGAGCCAGGGGGAAACTGGTCTCCCAGTCGGGCTCGGAGACGAACTCGGCATAGGCCTCGTCGATGACCAGCAGGACGTGGGGCGGGAGGCTCGCGTGCAGGCGGCGGGTTTCCTCGGCGGTGTTGTAGCTGCCGGTCGGGTTCGAGGGGCTGGAGATGTAGACCAGCTTCGTCCGCTCATCGACCTGCTCCAGCAGGGCGTCGACCTCGGCCTTGAAGCCCGGTTCGGGGGCCAGTTTCACCTCGGCCTGGTTGGCCTTGGCCGAGATGCGGTAGGCGAGGAAGCCGTACTGGCCGGTGACGATGTTGTCGCCTGGCGTCAGGTAGCACTGGTTCAGCAGGGCGAAGACTTCGTCCGAGCCGTTGCCGAAGATCAGACGCTCGGGCTCGAGCCCGTGGTGGTCGGCGACGGCGGCGCGCAGCTTCATGGCCCGGCCGTCCGGGTACATATGGATATGATCCGCGGCCGCGGCGAAGGCTTCGCGGGCCTTCTCGCCGGCGCCGAGAGCGTTCTCGTTGGACGACAGCTTCATCGGCTCGGCCACGCCCTCGATGCGCGACTTGCCGCCGACATAGGGAGCTATGTCGAGGATGCCGGGCTTGGGCGCGGGACCCTGGGGCGCGGGCGCGTCGGTCATGGAACGGTCCTCGAGGTCAGAACTGGGGGGCGGCGCCGATGACGCCGCCGAGGCTGCCGGGCGCGGATGCGAGCCGCCCGTCCTCGGCCTGCACATAGCCCGCGAGCATGAACAGCTTCAAGCCGCCCGCCGCGATCAGCGGATCGGCGGCCAGGCCGGCGGCGCCCAGGGCCTGGACGATGCGGGCGTTCGGGGCGGGGCTGTCCGTGACCCAGAAGGTGCGGTCGTCGCCCGTGGGGCCGGATTGCGCCCGTTGTATCATCAGGGCGCGCGGGACGCCGTGGCGGTCGTCGGGCAGGGCGGCGACGACCCGCAGGTCGGGCTCCGCCAGCAGCCGTCCCCACCAGGCCGTGGCGGCCGTCACGTCCATCAGGGCGCGGGCCCCGTCGCGGACCGCCGCCAGCGCCTGCTCAGGCCCGGCGACGGCTCGGGCGACCAGGCCGAAGCGGTCGGCGGCGAGCGTCTGGCTGGCGGGTCCCCAGACGACCAGCGGGGGCCGATGGACCGCGTCGATCCGGCCGAGGACGGCGCGGGCGGCCGAAGCCTCGGGAGGCGACAGCCCGTCGAGGAGATCGCGCATGGCGATGGCGTCGGCGTCGGGCGTCGGGCGGGGCCCGGCGGCCAGACGCGCCCGCACCGCTTCCATCACCGCCCGGTCAAGGGCCAGTCGCCCGGCGTCGGCTTCCGGTTCGACCAGCATCAGAACAGCTTCGGCGCCGGGGCCAGGGCGAAGGGCCCCAGCCAAGTGCGGCCGTCGCGGAACCGGATGACCAGATCGACGCCCCGGTCGCCGGAAACGGCAGTCGCTGCGGCGGCTCCCGCCGCGCCCAGCCGGTTGACGGCCCCGGACCGCGACCGGGCCAGGCCGGCGATGGCGGCGCCGGGCCGTTCGGCGCGCAGGGCGACCTCCCCCTGCAGCCGGCCTTCAGCGTCGGCGGACAGGGCGGCGCTTTCGATACGAGCGCGGCTGTCGCCGGCTTCCAGTTCGCCCTTGATGGCGGTGAAGCGACCTCCGGACGCCGTCCAGGCGGCGAAGACCCCGGCGCTGTCCATGCCGCTCAGGCGGCTGGCGTTGAGGACGGTGCCTTCGATCCGGGCGGTCAAACGGCCCTGCCGGGTGGCCCCCTCGACCGGACCGCCGGGACGGCCCCGGGCGTCGATGAGATTGAAGGCCACGTCCATCCCGTCCGTGGCGGCGGGGCCGCCGGTCAGGTGCGGACGGACGTTGAGCAGGATCCGTTCGGCCGAGGCGATGGGGAAGGGCTCGGCGTCCCGGTGGGCGGTGAAGGTCGGGCGGATCAGCTCGACGCGCAGGTCGGGGAAACGCTCGCGCAGATGGCTCACGCTCAGCCGCAGGCCGTCGCCGTCGATCCCGACCTTGCCCTTGTCGGCGCGGGTCAGGGTCAGGCCGTCGGGGGCGATCACCACCCAGCGGTCGGGGTTGTAAGCATTGGCCTCGGCGATCAGTTCGGGCGCGGCTATGCCGTGGCCCGAGGGGGCCAGGATGTCGGCGTGCGGGATCGACACCCTCGCCCGGAAGGGCCAGCCGGTGATGGTGCGCGAGGCATGGCTGATGCGCCAACCGTCCTGCCGCAGGGCCGCGACCCGGGCGTCCAGCCGCGTCTCGATCTGGGTGGTCAGGTAGAACCACCAGCCCGTCCAGGCGGCCAGCAGCACGCCCACGATCAGGAAGGGGGCCAGCAGGCCGCGGCGGCTGTGGCGGGGGGCGGCGGTCATCGAGGCTCCGGCAAAACGGGTCTGAACAGTTCGAAACGTCTGAAACCCGGAACCGGGCCGAAAAAACAGTCTATAGCGTCTACTGCGTCTACTTCTCCGCACCCCCGATCGCCCAGCGGCGACGATATGGTGAAGCCGTTCCCGCGGAGCAAGTCGGAACGCGCGGGAACGGCGCCCTGCGCCTGTCGTTTTGTCGAGGTTCACAACGCGGGAGCCCGGGATGGAAACGCAGTCGCTGCATCGGGGTCGGCTGATCGACCACATCCAACTGGTCGTGAAGGACCTGGACGTCACGCGTCGGTTCTATGACGCGGTGTTCGAGGCGCTGGGCGTGCCGCTGGGGGGCGAGGGCGACAGCTTTTTCTGGGTCGACGAGCTGTTCATCTCCACCGCCGACAGCGAGGCGGCGGCGGGCAAGCTGACCGGGCGGCATCACCTGGCCTTCCAGGCGCAGGACCGGGCGATGGTGGATGCGTTTCACAAGGCCGGATGCGCGGCGGGCGGCAAGGATAACGGCGCACCCGGCGAACGGCCGTACCATCCCGGCTACTACGCCGCCTTCCTGCTGGATCCCGACAGCAACAACATCGAGGCGGTGTTCCACGGCGAGGCCGAGCGGTCGGCGAAGAGCGTCGAGATCACGTTCGAGGGTTAGTCCGCCGACTCCGGCTTGAGGAAGCTCTCCACCAGCTCCACCGCCCCGGCCAGACCCATGCGCTGGACTTCCACGCCCGGCGGCAGGCTGGCGAACAGGCGGGTCGGGGCGGCGGCGTCCAGCATGACGAAGACTCCCTTGTCGTCGGCGCGGCGGATCAGCCGGCCGAAGGCCTGGGCCATGCGGGCGCGGGCGAGGGCGTCGTCGAAATTGCGTCCCCCGGCGCCCTCGCCGCCGAAGCGCAGGCGGCGCGCCTTGTGCAGCAGGTCGGGGCGCGGCCACGGGACGCGGTCGAAGGCGAGGATGCGCAGGGACCGGCCCGGCACATCGACCCCGTCCCGAACCGCATCGGTGCCCAGCAGGCAGCTGTCCTGTTCGGCGCGGAAGACATCGACCAGGGCGCCGACCTCCAGCGGATCGACGTGCTGGGCGTAGAGGGGGATGCCCTGTTTCGCCAGGTCCGGACCCAGCCGCTCATAGACCGCCTTCAACCGGCGGATGGCGGTGAACAGGCCGAGGCCTCCGCCGCCGGCCGCGAGGAAGAGTTCGCGCATGGCCGCGGCGGTCTGGCGCGTGTCGTCCTTGATCAGATCGTTGACGACGATGACCCGGCTGTTGGCGGCGTAGTCGAACGGGCTTTCGACCTTCAGTGTCCGGGCGGGTTCGATCAGCCGCGCCGAGCCGGTGCGCAGCCGGGCCATGTCGAACGGATCGTCCGAATTCGGATCGGACAGGGTGGCGCTGGTCACCAGCACGCCGTGGGCCGGCATGATCACCGCGGCCTCCAGCGGCACGGTCGGGTCGATCCAGTGGCGGCGCAGGGCCACGTCCATGATGCGGCCGAAGGCGGCCTCGGCGGACAGCCAGTCGAGGAAGTCCGGGTCCGGTTCATCCGACGAGACCTCCAGCGCCGCCAGCATCGAGCGCCAGCCGGGCAGGGTCATGCGGGCGCGCCGGTCGAGGCCGCGCAGGGCGCCTTCGATGCGGGCGCGCGACGCGCCGTCCAGTTCCGAGGCTTCGTCGTCAAGGATGTCTTCCAGATGCCGTGACAGGGCCAGCAACGGCGCCTCGACGGCGGCCAGGGCCTGGGCGGCTTCGCGGGCGGCCTCCATCACCGGTTCGGTGACCGGATGCAGCGAGCATTCCATGCCGAATTCGGTCCCGCTGCCCGAGGCGTTCTCCGATGTCCGTGCCCGCAGCTGTTCCAGCGCCGCCAGCAGGAAGCGTTCGATCGGCCCGACCGGATTGACCTCGCCCGACGCCGGGGCGATGCGGCCGGACACGCCCTCGCCGGGCAGCTGGGCGGCGGCGCGCACGGCGTCCTGCAGCGCCCTGGTCGCCGCCTCGTTGTCGGCGCACAGGTCGCCGAGCCGCTGTTCCAGACCGCGCCCGCGTCGGCCGCGGCCCTCGGGCCCGCGCAGCCAGCGGCGCAGTTCGGCGGCCTCCTGCCCCGACAGGCAGGCCGAGAAGGCGCTGTCGGCGGCGTCGAACAGATGGTGGCCCTCGTCGAAGACGATGCGCTTCAGCGCCGCCGTCTCGCCGTCCTGTTTCAGCCCGCGCGCCGACCGGGCGCCGTCGAAGGCGGCCTGGGTCATGACGAGGGCGTGGTTGGCGACGACCAGATCGGCCCGGCGGCTGGCCCGAATGGTCTTCTCGACGAAACAGCTGCGGTAGTGGGGGCAGGCGGCGTGGACGCATTCGCCGCGCCGGTCGACGAGGTTGGCGGCGCTGGCCTGATGGCTGGGCCCTGTCGCGAACAGGCCGGGCAGCCAGCCGGGATAGTCGCCGCCGGTCATGTCGCCGTCGCGGCTGTGCATGGCCCATCGGCTGGCCAAGGCCATGCCGATCAGGTCGCCGTTCCCGAGTTGGGCCGCCTGAACCATCTCCTGCAGATTCAGCAGGCAGAGGTAGTTTTCGCGCCCTTTGCGGACGACGGTCTTCTTTTTCCGTTCGACCGGGTCGGGCCACAGGGCGGCGCTCTCGCGGTCGATCTGACGCTGCAGGGCGCGGGTGTAGGTCGAGACCCAGGCGGCGCCCTGATTGCGCTCGGCCCACAGGCTGGCGGGGGCGAGATAGCCGAGGGTCTTGCCGGTCCCGGTGCCGGCCTCGGCCAGCAGGAAGCGGGGACGGCCCTCCTCGTTGCGGGGCGAGAAGGCGTAGGCGGCCTCGGCGGCGTAGTCGGACTGGGTCGGGCGGGTCTCGTCGAGTCCCGAGGCCTGAAGCAGCTTCTCGAGGCGGATGCGGGCGGATTCGGAATCGACGGGGGCCGAGCCGGCCTCGCCGCGCGGCGCCTCGTCCTCCCATTCCGGCAGGCGCGACCAGACGTCGAGCCCGCTGCCGCGATGCTGGCGGTCCCGGACCGGATGGTGCTGCAAAGCGCCCGAGACGCGCCACGCCCACGACCAGCCGGCGCGGCCCAGCGTCTCGGCCAGGGTGAAGGCGGCCTCGCGATCCGGATAGGCCGGGTCCGCCAGTTCGCGCAGCAGGCCGTCGGCGGCGTGGCGCAAGGCCTCGGCCTGGGCCTCCGCCCCCTTCGGCTCGCTCATGCCCATGGCCAGGGCCAGGCCGCTGGGCGAGGGCGCGCAGAAGCGGGCGGGACGGACGAAGGCGAACAGCTCCAGCACGTCCAGCAGCTCGGCCGAGCGCGGCGGCGGGGCGATTCCGAGACGGCGCGCGGTCAGGCTGGCGTGGGCGACCATGACCGGGGCGGTGGTGAAGGCGCCCTCGGCCGCGCCGCGCCCGATCCGGCGCGGACCCTCGGAGTCGCAGATCGCGCCCGCGCCCGGCGGGATAGCGAGCGCCGGCGGCAGGGCCAGCCACGGCTCGGCGCCGGTGAGGGCCGCGGAAGAGGTGAGGGAGTCGACGGACACGACCGATAGATAGCCGTTCCGCAGGTGAAACGGAACGGGAACATGCTATAGGCGCGATGTGACGCCGCCGCCCGCTCCTGCAACGCTCTCGCCCCTGTTCGCCGACTGGTTCGCGTCGCGCGGCTGGTCGCCGCGTCGGCATCAGCTTGAGATGATCGCGGCGGCCGAGGCCGGGTCGCACGCCCTGCTGGTCGCGCCGACCGGGGGCGGCAAGACGCTGGCGGGGTTCCTGCCGTCGCTGGTCGAACTGGCGGAACGGGGGCCGCGGCCGGCGTTCGGGCCGGGCAGCGGAGTCCACACCCTGTATCTGTCGCCGCTGAAGGCGTTGACCACAGACGTCGAGCGCAACCTGATGACGCCGATCCGCGAGATCGGGCTGAACATCCATGTCGAGAGCCGCACGGGCGACACCAAACAGTCGAAGAAGGCGCGGCAGCGCGAGTTTCCGCCCGACATCCTGCTGACCACCCCGGAACAGCTGGCCCTGTTCTGCGCCTGGGACGGGGCGCGGGCGTATTTCGCCGACCTGAAATGCGTCGTGCTGGACGAGGTGCATGCGATCTGGAGCGGCAAGCGGGGGGATCTGCTGTCGCTGGGTCTGGGGCGGCTGCAACAGTTCGCGCCGGGGATGCGGCGGGTGGCCCTGTCGGCGACGGTGGACGATCCGGAGATGATCGCGGACTGGCTGAAGCCGGGAAATCCTCTCCCGATGGGGGCAGATCAGGTCACCATCGTCCGCGGCGATCCCGGCGCGCCGCCGGTGGTGGATGTGCTGGTCAGCGAGGGTCACGTCCCGTGGGCGGGGCATACCGGCCAGCACGCCATCCCCGAGGTCTACGACGCCATCCGCCGCTCGGGGATGACGCTCATCTTCGTCAACACCCGCTGGCAGGCCGAGTTCGTCTTCCAGTCGCTGTGGGCCATCAACGACGACGACCTGCCCATCGCCCTGCACCACGGCTCGCTGGCGGCCGAGCAGCGGCGCAAGGTCGAGGCGGCGATGGCGCGGGGCGACCTAAGGGCCGTGGTCTGCACCTCGACCCTGGACCTCGGAATCGACTGGGGCGACGTCGACCTGGTGATCCAGCTGGCGGCGCCCAAGGGGGCCTCGCGGTTGGTGCAGCGCATTGGCCGGGCCAACCACCGGCTGGACGAGCCCTCGCGCGCCCTGATGGTGCCGGCCAGCCGGTTCGAGATGCTGGAATGCCAGGCCGCGCGCGAGGCGGTGGCCGAGAACGCCTTTGACTGGGAGCCGGTGCACACCGGCACGCTCGACACCCTGGCCCAGCACGTCATGGGCTGCGCCTGTTCCGAGCCGTTCGTCATGGATGATCTGTATGCGGAGGTTACGGGCTGCGAGCCTTATCGCGGCCTGATGTACGCACAGTTCGAGGAGGTGGTCGATCTGGTCGCCACCGGCGGCTACGCCCTGCGCACCTATGAGCGGTTCGCGCGGATCGTGCGGACGCAGGACGGCAAATGGAAGGTCCGCAACGCCCAGACGGCGCAGCGGCACCGGATGAACGTGGGGACGATCGTGGCGGCGGCGACGCTGAATGTGCGGATCGCCTCGCGTCGCGGCGGCGCCTCGAAACAGCTGATCGGCGGCCGCAAGGTGGGCGAGGCCGAGGAGAACTATTTCGAACAGATGTCGCCGGGCGACACCTTCGTCTTCGCCGGCCAGGTCTGGGCCTTCCAGGGGATCAACGGGATGGACGCCCTCGTCACCCACGCCCAGGACAGGGACCCGAAGATCCCCTCATGGGGCGGGTCGAAATTCCCCATGTCGACCTCGCTGGCCGACCGGGTGCGGGCCATGATCCAGGACCGCGACCACTGGCGCGTCCTGCCGCCCGACGTGCAGGAATGGCTGGAGCTTCAGGAGACGCGCTCGGTCATACCAGACGCCGGGACCCTGCTGGTCGAGACCTTCCCGCGCGGCTCGCGGCATTTCCTCGTCGCCTATCCGTTCGAGGGCGGGTTGGCGCATGGGACCCTGTGCATGCTGCTGACACGGCGGCTGGACCGGCTGGGGATCGGGCCGCTGGGCTTCGTCTGCACCGACTATTCGCTGGCCATCTGGTCGATCCGGCCGATGGACGGGCTGGACCTCGACCGGCTGTTCGAGTCCGACATGCTGGGCGACGATCTGGAGAGCTGGCTGGCCGAGAGCTTCATGATGAAGCGCAGCTTCCGCAATTGCGCCCTGATCTCGGGTTTGATCGAGAAGCGCCAGCCGGGGACCGAGAAGACCGGCCGGCAGGTGACCTTTTCGACCGACCTGATCTACGACGTGCTCCGCCGCCACCAGCCCGACCATCTGCTGCTGAAGACTGCCCGCGCCGATGCGGCCGCGGGCCTGTTGGACGTGGCGCGGCTGGGCCAGCTGCTGGCGCGCATCCAGGGCCATATCAAACATGTGCCGCTCGAACGGCCGTCGCCCTTCTGCGTGCCGGTGCTGGTGCAGATCGGGCGCGAGCGGGTCGGCGGCGGGCAGGCGGCGGAGATGATCCTCGACGCCAGCGCCTGGGGCTTCGGCGAGGCCGAGCTGATCGCCGAGGTGATGGCGGATGCGCCGGCGTTCGCGGAGTCGGCCTCATGAACGCCGCCCTGAGGCAGGCCCTGGCCCCGGCGCGCTGCCCCAGCGGCGGCCTGCGGGTCCATATCGAGGGCGAGCCCTGCGTGCTGCGCTGTTCGGGCGCGCTGTGGGTGGTGAACCACCGGACCCTGATCGCGGCCGACCTGCATCTGGAGAAGGGCTCGGCCTTCGCCGCCCGCGGCCAGATGCTGCCGCCCTACGACAGCCGCGCCACCCTCGACCGGCTGGAGGCCGAGATCGACGCCCTGCAGCCGGCGGCGGTCGTTTTGCTCGGCGACAGCTTTCACGACGCGGCGTCGGTGGGCCGGATGGCGGCGGACGACAAGGCGCGGCTGGACCGGCTGGCGGCGGGCCGCGACTGGATCTGGCTGGAGGGCAATCACGACATCGCCGCCCTAGCCGGGGCCATGGACGATCTGGTCGGCGAGGTGGTGGAGACGATGGCGCTGGGCTCGCTGCGCCTGATCCACGAACCGCAGGCCGGCGTCCGGCCGGGCGAGATCGCGGGCCACTTGCACCCGGCGGCGCGGGTGGCGGCCTATGGGCGGGGCGTGCGCCGGCCGTGCTTCGTCACCGACGGCCGGCGCGCGATTCTGCCGGCGTTCGGAGCCTTCACGGGCGGGCTGGACGTGCGCGACCCGGCCATCGCGGGCCTGTTCGCGGAGCCGCCTATGGCCGCGGCCCTGGGACGGGCCCGCGTGCATGCGCTGGCGTGGGAATCTCTGCGATAGGGTCTCGCGCCAACAGGGCGTTCGACGCCCCCTCGATCCGCTCTTCGAGCTGGCTCATGAACTCCGCCCGTTTCAGCCCTGCGGGGATCGCCGGCAGGAACTCATAGACCACCATCCCCGGATAGCGCCGGAAGCCGTGGGCCGGCCAGTGGACGCCCGAGTTGGTGGCGATCGGGGTGCAGGGGCAGTCGAGGTCGCGGTAGAGGGCGGCGATGCCGGGTTTGTAGTCGGGGGTGGCTCCGACGGGCGCGCGGGTGCCTTCGGGGAAGATCAGAATCTGCCGGCCTTCGGCGAAGCGGTCGCGGGCCTGACGCACCATGGCCTTGAGCGCCTTGGCATGGGCCGAGCGATCGACCGCGATCATCCTGGTCTTGACCGCGAACCAGCCGAAGAAGGGCAGGGGGGCCAACTCCTGCTTCATGATGAAACAATTGTCGGGCAGGACCGCGAACGGGGCGATGACGTCCAGCATTGACTGGTGTTTGCCGGCGATCAGGCTGGCCCCGACCGGCAAATGTTCCAGACCCCGGAACTCGACCTTGATCCCGGCGACCCAGCGCAGGCCGAACAGGACGCAGCGGGCCCAGTTGCGGATCACCCACATGGCCGGGCGATAGGACATCAGCAGGGCCGGAGACAGGCCGACGGCGAACACCATCAGCGACAGATAGAGCCAGGCGACAAAGGCCAGCGACCGCAGGGTTGTCACCTCAGGCGGCCTTTTCAGTCGGAGTGTCGGCGGCGGCTTCGCTTGCGGCCGGGCGTCCGCCGCCGACCGAGGCGCGGGCAAGGGCGGTGAGATATTTCATATATTCCAAAGTCATCCGCCGAGCGGTGACGGCGGCCTTCCACCAGCGGGAATTGTCCAGCGACGGGGTCTCGACAGCATAGGGCGTCAGTTCGACACCGGGGGCGGCGGCGCGGATCTCGGTCAGGGCGCGGGGCATGTGATAGTCCG
>NZ_JAUYNX010000003.1 GCF_030704825.1 Brevundimonas sp.
CCGCGCCAGCCGGCGGCCACGGCCGCCCCCGTCGCCGCCCCGCCCGCCGCCAGCACGGTGAGCCTGGACTGGCCGGTGCGCGGCGACATCCTGCGCCGGTTCGGGCCGGTCGGCCTGGGCGAGCGTAACAACGGCGTCAACATCGGCGCTCCGGCGGGGGCCGAGGTGCGCGCCGCCGCCGCCGGCCGCGTCGGCTATGTCGGCGACGACCTGGCCGGGCAGGGGCTGACCGTGCTGATCGTGCACCGCGACGGCTGGCGCTCGGTCTATGGCCACCTCGGTTCGGCCGTGGTGCGCGACGGCGACGACATCCGCGCCGGCCAGCAGATCGGCACGGTCGGAAACACCGCCGGGGACGGCCGGCCCTCGATCCATTTCGAGACCTGGCGCATGCGCGGCGACGAGCCGACGGCCGTCGATCCGCTGACCGTGTTGCCGCGATAACGCAAATCGGCGCCGCCGCGACGGCTCGCGTTGCAAAGCGCGGCGGCGCGCCCTAGTTTCCGCGCCTCATTTTCAAGGGCCGCGTCGCGCGGCTCCAGACGTTCGCGGAGACCATCGTGCAGGAACTTATGGCGGGGCCGTTCGGCACCCTGATCTTCTTCGTCCCCGTGATCATCCTGTTCTATTTCATGATGATCCGTCCGCAGCAGAAGGCGATGAAGGCCCACCAGGCGCTGGTCTCCGGCCTGAAGCGCGGCGACACCGTGGTGCTGTCGAACGGCATGATCGGCAAGGTCACCCGCGTCGAGAACGACGAGGCCATGGTCGAGATCGCCCAGGGCGTGAACGTCCGGGTGGTCAAGCAGATGATCACCCAGGTCCGCGACCGCACCGCCGTGGCCGCGAACGACGCCAAGTCGATCGCCAAGTCCTGACGCCGTTCTGAAAGGTCGGGGACGCCCGCATGGTTCATCTGTCGCGCTGGAAGGTCGTCCTTCTCGCCCTGTCGCTCGTCCTCGGGCTGCTGTTCTCCTACGGCAACGCCCTGTCCCCGGCGCAGCGCGAGGCCCTGCCGGCCTGGCTGCCCAAACCGACCCTGAACCTGGGCCTTGACCTTCAGGGCGGGTCCTACCTGCTGCTGCAGGTCGACGTCGACGCCATGCGCGAGAAGCGGGTCGCCAACCTCAGCGAGGACGCGCGCCAGACCCTGTCGGAGGCGCGCATCGCCGTCAGCGGCATCGCGCGCGACGGAAACGGCGTGCTGGTGACCCTGAGCAATCCGGCCCAGATGGATCCCGCCGTCACGGCCCTGCGCAATCTGCTGGGCGCCGGCGGCGTCGGGTTGGCCTCGGATCGCACGGTCGCCCGCCAGGGCGCCGTCGGCATCCGCTACGCCTTCACCGACGCGGCCATCACGGCCATGGGGCCGACCGCGGTCGACCAGTCGATCGAGGTGGTGCGCCGCCGTATCGACAGCCTGGGCACCCGCGAACCCTCGATCACCCGCCAGGGCGCCGAACGGATCGTGGTCCAGGCCCCCGGCGAGAGCGATCCCACCCAGCTGGAGCGGGTCATCGGCCAGACGGCCCAGCTGACCTTCCAGATGGTGGACGTCGAGAATTCGATCCAGGAGGCCCTCGCCGGCGCCGTCCCGCCCGACGCCGAGGTGCTGCTGGGCCAGGACGGCACCCCCTACCTCGTGAAGCGCCGGATCATCGTCTCGGGCGAGAATCTGGTCGACGCCAACGTCACCACCGACCAGAGCAACCGCCCGGCCATCGGCTTCCGCTTCGACGGACAGGGCGCGCGCCGCTTCGGCGACACCACGGCGGCCAACATCGGCAAGCCCTTCGCCATCATCCTCGACGGCAAGGTGATCTCGGCCCCGACGATCAACAGCGCCATCACCGGCGGCAGCGGCATCATCGAGGGCAGTTTCACCATCGCCTCGGCCTCGGAGCTGGTGAACCTGCTGAACGGCGGCTCGCTGCCGGCGCCGCTGACGGTCGAGGAACGCCGCAGCGTGACGGCCTCGCTGGGCGCCGACGCGGTGCGGGCGGGCCAGCTGGCCACCCTGATCGCCTTCGCCGGCGTGCTGGTCTTCATGGTCCTGTCGTACGGGTTCCTGTTCGGCGGCATCTCGGTCGTGGCCCTGCTGATGAACGGCATCCTGATCATCGCCGCCATGTCGATGACAGGGGCCACCCTGACCCTGCCGGGCATCGCCGGCCTGATCCTGACCCTGGCCATGGCCGTGGACGCCAACGTCCTGATCTATGAGCGGATGCGCGACGAGGCCAACGCCGGGCGCTCGCCCATCGCGGCCATGGACGCCGGCTTCAACCGGGCCATGGTGACCATCGTCGACGCCAACCTGACCACCATTCTCGCCGCCCTGATCATGTTCTGGTTCGGGGCCGGGCCGGTGCGCGGCTTCGCCTGGACCCTGTCGATCGGGGTGGTGACCTCGGTCTTCACCGCCGTGCTGGTCACCCAGGTGCTGCTCGCCTTCTGGCTCCGCCTGCGGCGGCCCAAAAAACTGCCGATCGCGTCGTGAGGTCGCCCATGTCCAAATTCTGGCCCCTCATCAAACTCCTGCCGATCAAGACGAACCTGCAATTCGTCAAATACGCCAAGCTGTTCGGCTCGCTGTCGATTCTGCTGGTGCTCGGGTCGATCTTCTTCACCGTCTGGCCGGCCGACAACAAATGCGGCGGCCTGACCTGCGGCGTGGACTTCCTCGGCGGCAATCTGATCGAGATGTCGACCCGGCCCGATCCCGTTGACCTCGCCGAGATCCGCGCGAGCCTGAACGGGCTGGGTGTGCCCGACGCCCAGGTGCAGAGCTATTCCGTGCCCGGCTCGGACCCGACCGGGCGCTATCACGCCATGGCCAAATTCGGCAACATCGAGGGCGCCACGGCCACCGAGACGATCAACCGGGTCAAGGCGGGCCTGAGCCAGGACCTCGGTCCCCAGGTCGAGTTCACGCGCACCGAGGCCGTCGGCGCGGCGGTCTCCGGCGAGCTGCTGACCAACGGCGTCATGGCCCTGATCGTCGCGATCCTGCTGATGATGGTCTACATCTGGTTCCGCTTCGAATGGCAGTTCGGCCTCGGGGCGGTGATCGGCCTGTTCCACGATGTGATCCTGACCTTCGGCCTGTTCGCGATCACCGGCATGGAGTTCAGCCTGACCGCGGTGGCCTCCGTGCTGACGGTGATCGGCTATTCGATGAACGACACCGTCGTGGTCTATGACCGGATCCGCGAGAACCTGCGCAAGTACAAGAAGATGCCGCTGGGCGAGCTGATCGACCTGTCGATCAACGAGACCCTGTCCCGCACCATCATGACCGGCGTCACCGCCCTGTTCGCCCTCGGCGTGCTGGCGGTGCTGGGCGGCGGGCCGCTGCAGCCCTTCGCCATCGCCCTGATCTTCGGCATCGTGGTCGGCACCTATTCCTCGGTCTATGTCGCCGCCCCCGTCCTCCTGCTCTGGGGCGTCAAGCGCGGCGCCAAGGACGAGGAGGCCAAGCCGATCAAGCTGGGCATGGCCAGCCGGCCGTAGGGACGGCGAAAGACCCCACAGTCTTTCGGTTTTTGTCGCAGGCCGGCGGCGCTATGGTGCCGGTTCAATGAGTCGCGCCGCCCCGCCGGGCGCGCGGCGTTCCTGAAGCGCCCGGGGAGGGGCGGACCATGGGCAAGCTGCTGTCGAACTTCCGCACCACCATCCTGCTGAGCCTCGTGCTCGCCGGCGTGATGATCCTCTCGTTCGGGCGGATCGCGCCCGGCGGTTTCGACCAGGGCTTCTGGCAGGCGACGCTGCGCTGGGCGCACGTCGTGGCCGGCATCCTGTGGATCGGCCTGCTGTACTATTTCAACTTCGTCCAGATCCGGGTGATGCCCAACATCCCCGCCGAGCTGAAGCCGGCCATCGGCAAGCATATCGCGCCCGAGGCCCTGTTCTGGTTCCGCTGGTCGGCGCTGGCGACGGTGCTGGCGGGGCTCGGCGTCATGCTGATGCGCGGCCACGCCTACGCCGCCGAGGTCCTGAGCTTCGGCTTCGCCGGCGGCCTGGTCGAGGGCGACCAGCAGTATGCGCTGATGGGAATCGGCGTCTGGCTGGCCATCGTCATGTTCCTCAATGTCTGGGGGATCATCTGGCCGAACCAGAAGCGGGCCCTGGGCATCGTCCCGGCCGAGGACGACGTGAAGGCGAAGTCCGCGCGGATCGCTATGCTGGCCAGCCGCACCAATCTGCTGCTGTCGCTGCCGATGCTGACCTCGATGGCGATGTATCAGACCCTGTTTGGCTGATCCGGCGGATACCCTCGACGCCCAGGTCCGCGCCGCCGACATCGACCGGTGGCTGTCCAGCCGGTTCGTGGCCGAAGAACGGCCGCGCGCGGACCTGATCGTCCTCTACGCTTTTGAGGCAGAGCTGATGGCGATCCCGACGCGGGTCACCCAGCCGCTGCTGGCCGAGATGCGCTACGTCTGGTGGCGCGAGCAGATGGACGGGGTCTTCGCGGCCGCGCCGCGCAAGGGTCATCCGGTGCTGGAGGCCCTGGCCGGGGTGGTCGCGCGTTACGGGCTGGAGCGGGCGCCGTTCGACGCCCTGATCGAGGCCCACATCGGCCGGGCGCACGGCGAGCCGCACGATCTGGACGCCTTCTACGTCGGGCCGATGCAGACGGCGGTTCAGGTGCTGGCCGGGCCGGGGTTCGCGGCGGCCGTCGTCGAGGCCGGTCGGGTGCGGGGGCTGGCGCAGACGGGTCAACGGGATCGGGCGGAGGCCCTGAAGGCCGCCGCCAACCGGGCGCTCTCCGACCTGCCGGTGCAGGCCTTTCCGGCCGTGGCCGCCGCTGCGCTGACGCGACCGGAGGCGCCCGAATTCGTCAAGCGGCTGGCGCTGGTCGTCGCCTCGCTGCGTGGCCGCATCTGACGCCGCAAGGTCATCGACCTGCGCCGGGAAACCGTGCAGGCTCCACGGATCGTTGATCGGCCAAGCCGGGGGTTCCATGACCGTTCGCACTATCCTGATCGCGGCCCTGACGGCCGTCGGCGCCCTGGGTATTCCGATGGCCGCCGCGGCGCAGGAGCCCGACGCCACGACGACCGCCGATCTCGCGGGCGACGCGGCCAACATGGCCGTGCTTGACCGGTTTTATCGCGCCTTGAGTGCGAACGACGGCGCTGCTGTCGCCGAGCTGCTGAACGGCGCCCGGATCTGGGGCGGGGGAAGCGACGGCGCGCTGTTCGTCGACGGCGGTCCCTATGACACCGACGCCGCGCTGCTCGCGGGCGTCTTCGGCCGCATCGACCCGCGGTTCGAGTTCCTTTCGGGGTATGCGGGCTCCTATCTGCCCAGCGGCGACCGGGTCGTGGCGCTTGGCAGCTTTCTGTGGGCCGACCGGTCGACCGGGCGGGCGGTCGAGATTCCGTTCGCCCATGTCTTCACCTTCCGGGACGGCGAGATCACCCGTCTGGAGCATTACACTGACACCAGCGGGGCGCTGGATGTGGCGACGCCCGGCTGATCGACCTCAGTCGCGCGGCCACACGGTCACATCCGCCGGCCAGACTTCGTGGTTGGGCGAGCCCTCGTAGGCCCAGCCCAGGGCGCCGGCCAGGGCGCGGGCCCCGGCCCGGACGGCAGGCTTCGGCGGGGTTCTCAGGCCCTGCATCGCCCGGGCCCAGTCCGGCAGCAGATCGACCCCCGCCTGCATGATCACGGCCGAGGCAGCGTCTGTGAGCGCCGCGCCGACCGACTGGTTCAGCACCAGCTGCGCCACCTCGCGCGTGCGGGCGTCAGCCCGCAGGGCCGGGCGCATCGACCGGATGAGGGTTTCGGCCGAGGCGCGGTCGCGGGGAACGGGGTCGGCGCCGAGCCGCCCGGCGACCACGGCCATCTCGGCGAAATAGCGGTCCTGGTCGGCCATCGACATGCCGGGCTCGGCGTAGCGGATCCAGGCGGTCAGGAAGCTGATCGCCTCGGTGACGTGCACCCAAGCCAGCAGGGCGGGATCGCTGACCCGATAGGGCGTTCCATCCGGCAGGACGCCTCCGATCCGGTCGTGGATGCCGCGCACCCGGTCGATGGCGGCGAGGCCATGCTCCGCATGGTCGTAGGTGGTGACGGCGATGAATTTGGCCGTGCGCCGCAGCCGGCCGTGCATGTCGGAGCGGAAGTCGGAATGGTCCCAGACCCCGGCCAGCACCGCCGGATGCAGCATCTGCAGCAACAGGCCCGAGACGCCGCCGATCATCATGGTGACGATGTCGCCATTGACCCGCCAGGCCACGGAGTCCGTCGCAAACAGGGCGTCGGCCCGCCGCAGGATGGGGCGTTCGCCCCTCGAGGCGTCGTTGAACAACTCGGTGATGCGCCGGCGGATGGCGGCCCTGGCGGGTTCGAGGGAGGCGGGCATTCGGGTCCGGGCGTGCGGTCGCGGGAGACCGGGCGATACCATGAACGAACCCGCGGCGGCATCGCCCCGGTGCATCCGGAAGACGGTTTGCGCTGGATCAACGATCTTCACCGGGCGACCGCGCAGCCTGATCCGGATTTGAGGAGTCGGACCATGAGTCTCGCCGAACCCAAGCTTTCGTCTCCGGCCTACAGCCGCCTGTCGGTCGCCCTGCACTGGCTGACGCTGCTGCTGCTGGCGGCGGTCTATGCGACGATCCTGCTGCGCGAGGGGTATCCGCGCGGCAGCGAAATCCGCGCGGCCTTGAAGGCGTGGCATTTCAGCCTGGGGCTGACGGTGTTCGCCCTGGTCTGGGTGCGGTTGATCGCCCGCCGGCTCGGCGGAATCCGACACCGGCCGGGCGGCGCCGCGGCCTGGGCCGCCGCCCTGATGCATCTGGCGCTGTACGGCTTCATGATCGCCATGCCCCTGCTGGGCTGGCTCACCCTCAGCGCCGAGGGCGATCCGGTGCAGCTGTTCGGCCTCGGCCTGCCGCCGCTGACCGGACCGAACGAGGCGCTGGCCGAACAGGCCGAGGAGATTCACGAGACGCTGGGTACGATCGGTTACTGGCTGGTCGGCCTGCACGCGGCGGCGGCCCTGTTCCACCATTATGTGCTCAGGGACGGGACTCTGCGGCGGATGACCGCCTGGTGATCAGGCCGCGTCATCGCGCCAGGCTTTCAGGGCCTCCAGCGCCCGGACGCTCATCAGCCGTTTCTTCGCCCGGCCGCGCTCCTTGAGCGGAATCCTGACGCCGGCTTCGTCGACCTTCGGCGCCTCGAGCGGCGGCAGAAGGCCGTAGTTGATGTTCATCGGCTGGAATTTGGAGATGCCGCCGGGGCCGTCGAGGTGGCCGCCGGTGATGTGTTCGACCAGGGCGCCGATGGCGGTGTGGACCGGCGGCGCCTCAAGCGGCTTGCCCAGCCGTTCGGCGGCGGCGAGGCGGCCCGTCAGAAGGCCCATGGCGGCGCTCTCGACATAGCCCTCGACGCCCGTGACCTGACCGGCGAAGCGCAGGCGCGGCATGGCCTTGAGGCGGAGCTGGCGGTCCAGCAGCTTGGGCGAGTTGAGAAAGGTGTTGCGGTGCAGGCCGCCGAGGCGGGCGAACTGCGCCTCGTGCAGGCCGGGGATCATGCGGAAGACCTCGGCCTGGGCGCCGTGCTTCAGCTTGGTCTGGAAGCCGACCATGTTGAACAGGGTGCCGAGCGCATTGTCCTGGCGCAGCTGGACGATGGCGTATGCTTTCACTTGCGGGTCGCGCGGGTTGGTCAGGCCGACGGGCTTCATCGGGCCGTGGCGCAGGGTTTCGCGGCCGCGCTCGGCCATGACCTCGATGGGCAGGCAGCCGTCGAAATAGGGGACGTTCTCCCACTCCTTGAACTCCGCCTTGGGGCCGGCCAGCAGGGCGTCGATGAAGGCCTCGTACTGTTCCTTGTTCATGGGGCAGTTGACGTAGGCCGCGGCGTCGCCGCCCGGGCCTTCCTTGTCGTAGCGCGACTGGCGCCAGGCGATGTCGAAGTCGATCGAGTCCGCGTGGACGATGGGGGCGATGGCGTCGAAGAAGCTGAGCGCGTCCTCGCCGGTCAGGTCAAGGATGGCGGCGGCCAGGGCCGGGGAGGTCAGCGGGCCGGTGGCGACGATGACATTGTCCCAGTCCGCGGGCGGCAGGCCGGCGATCTCCTCGCGGACGATGGTCACCAGCGGGTGGGCCTCGAGCTTCGCGGTGACGGCCCCGGAGAAGCCGTCGCGGTCGACGGCGAGGGCGCCGCCGGCCGGGACCTGATGGGCGTCGCCGCAGGCCATGATAATCGAGTCGAGCGCCCGCATCTCGGCGTGCAGCAGGCCGACGGCGTTGTGCTCCCAGTCGTCCGAGCGGAAGGAGTTGGAGCAGACCAGCTCCGCCAGGCCGTCGGTGTGGTGGGCGTCGGTCCGGACGCCGGGCACGCCGCGCATCTCGTGCAGGACCACGGGGACACCCGCGTTGGCGATCTGCCAGGCGGCTTCCGAGCCGGCGAGGCCGCCGCCGACGACGTGGATGGGCTGGATGGTTTCCGTCATGCGCGGCTTCTAGCGGCGGCGATCCCGCTGGGATAGGCTCGCCAGACTTCAGGGGGAGGATTCCATGGCGTTTTCAGCGACGGACGCGGCGTTCGAAGGGTTCAGGGTGGTGCGACGACACCCCATGGCCCTGGTGTTCTGGTCCCTGTTCTACGGGATCGTCATGGCCGCGGCCTTCGCCGTGATGGGCCCCAGCCTGATCGAATTCGTTACCGCGTCGGAACAGCTCGAGCAGTCCGGCGCGACGCCGACGCTGGAGGATTTCGCGCCCCTCTTCCAGATGATGGGCGTCATCTTCGCCATCCTGTTGCCGCTCAGCCTGATCGCGAGCGCCATGATCTACGCCGCGGTGTCGCGCTCCGTGCTGCGACCCGCCGAGAGCAGTTTCGGCTATCTGCGGCTGGGCATGGACGAGGTCCGGGTGCTGGTCGTCTCCGTCGTGCTGTTCATCGTCTTCACGCTCCTGATGGGCCTCGTCTTCGGGATCGTCGGCGCGGTCGGCGGCATGGCCGTCGCGGGCGAGGCGCCGGCGCTGTGGCTGGTGGTGGTCCTGCTGGTCTGCGCCGCCATCGCCCTGTTCGTCTGGCTGGCCGTGCGGCTCAGCCTCGCCATCCCGATCACCATGGCGGAGCGGCGGATCGCCATCTTCGACTCCTTCGGCGTCACCAAGGGCCGGTTCTGGCCGCTGCTGGGCATGGCCCTGCTGGCCGGGGTGATGAGTCTCGTGGTCAGCTTCCTGGGATCCCTGGTGTCGCTGCCGTTGCGGCTGGCGACGGGCGGCCTGGAAGATCTGGGCGCGCTGGATGGCGAAAGCCTGCCCGCCATCCTCCAGGCCGCCTGGCCGGCCATCGCCGCCTGGGTGGTGATCAACGCCATCCTGTCCGCGCTGCAGGTGGCGGTCGTCTATGCGCCGTTCTCGGCCGCCTATCGCGACATCAAGGGCGCCCAGCCCAACGCGGCGGTGTTCGACTAGGTCGCCGCGCGGGCAATCCGCTGGCCGGCGCATCCATTCCGCGGCGCCGCGGCCTCATGCCAGGACGGATCACTGTCACGGGGAGCGCCGCATGGCCGGCATCGAACTTTACGCCGGGCGCAAGCGGAGGCATCGCCGGACATGGACGATCGCCGCGGTCGTTCTGGGCGCGGTCTTCATGGTCGGCGGCGAAGTGGGGGCGCTTCTGCCGGCGATAAGGGCGGGTTTCGTCACCCCCGGAGGCGGCTCCGACGGCTGGCCGCAACTGGCCTATGAACTCGGCGCGGCCTTCGGTCTGGCCACCCTCCTGGTGCTGCTCTGGGCCCGGCTGTTCGAACGGCGCGGCCCGGCCGCCCTCGGCCTGAACGCCCGGGGGCCGATCCGCTTCCTGCGCGGCTACGGGCTGGGCCTGGCCTTCCTGTCCGCCGTGGTCGGGGTGATCTGGATATCCGGCGGCTATGGGGTCGAGGGAGCGGGGGCGTTCGGCTCCGCCGCCGTCGGCGCCGCCCTGCTGCCCATCGGCGTCCTGATGCTGGGTTTCATGATCCAGGGCTCGGCGGAAGAGATCCTGTTCCGCGGCTGGCTGATGCAGCTGATCGCCTCGCGGCACGGGCTGTGGATCGCCGTCATCGCCAATTCGGTCCTGTTCGCCCTGGCTCATGCCGGCAACATCCAGCCATCGAGTGAGCTGGCTGTCGGCCTGGCCAACATCGTCCTGTTCGGCCTGTTCATCAGCCTCTACGCCGCGCGCGAGGGCTCGCTATGGGGGGCGTGCGGCTGGCACGCGGCGTGGAACTGGCTGTTGGGCCTCGGCTTCGGCCTCGAGGTGTCGGGGATGAAGATCGAGACCCTGCCGCTGATCACAGACCTGACGGCCGCGCCGG
Source organism: Brevundimonas sp. (assembly GCF_030704825.1). GTDB lineage: Bacteria > Pseudomonadota > Alphaproteobacteria > Caulobacterales > Caulobacteraceae > Brevundimonas. Next base: position 10,334 of record NZ_JAUYNX010000003.1, read on the forward strand.
GCGCGGCCTGGTGGCTGACCGGCGGGGCCTTCGGACCGGAGGCCAGCCTGGTCGCCACGGCGGTGCTGCTGACCGGCACGGTCGTGCTGGCGCTGCGCGGCCCGACGCGGGACCACGGCGTGGAGGCGGCGCCCGCCGCGGCCTGAGCCGTCAGGCGCTCTTTCTGAGCGCCGCGACCCGGGCCTTGCGGCGGGTTTCGTGGCGGTCGAGGATCTCCTTGAGGTATTTGCCGGTCCAGCTCTTCGGATTGGCGGCGACCTGTTCGGGGGTGCCGACCGCGACGATCTCGCCGCCGCCGTCGCCGCCCTCGGGGCCGAAGTCTAGCAGCCAGTCGGCGACCTTGATGACGTCGAGATTGTGCTCGATCACCACGATGGTGTTGCCGTTCTCGACCAGCTCCTGGAGCACCTCCAGCAGTTTGCGCGTATCCTCGAAATGCAGGCCCGTGGTGGGCTCATCGAGGATGTAGAGGGTCTTGCCGGTGGCCCGCTTTGACAACTCCTTCGATAGCTTGACCCGCTGGGCCTCGCCGCCCGAGAGGGTGGTGGCGGACTGACCGACCTTGACGTAGCCGAGGCCGACGCGGTTCAGGGTCAGCATCTTGTCGCGGATCGAGGGCACGGCCTTGAAGAAGCTGGCGGCCTCTTCAACCGTCATGTCCAGAACGTCGGATATGCTCTTGCCCTTGAAGACGATTTCCAGCGTTTCGCGATTGTAGCGCCTGCCCTTGCAGACGTCGCAGGTGACGTAGACGTCGGGCAGGAAATGCATCTCGATCTTGATCAGGCCGTCGCCCTGACAGGCCTCGCAGCGGCCGCCCTTGACGTTGAAGCTGAAGCGGCCCGGCCCGTAACCACGGGCCTTGGACTCCGGCAGGCCGGCGTACCAGTCGCGGATCGGACCGAAGGCGCCGGTATATGTGGCCGGGTTCGAACGCGGGGTGCGGCCGATGGGCGACTGGTCGATGTCGATGACCTTGTCGAACATCTCCAGCCCCTCGATGCGGTCGAAGGGGGCCGGGGCGTCCGAGGCGTTGTGCAGCCGGCGGGCGGCGGCCTTGTAGAGGGTCTCGATGGTGAAGGTCGACTTGCCGCCCCCGGACACGCCGGTGACGCAGGTGAACAGGCCGGCGGGGATCTCGCCGGTGACGCTCTTGAGGTTGTTGCCGGTGGCGCCGCTGATCCTGAGCATCTTCTTGCGGTCGATCGGGCGACGGCCGTCGGCCGGCAGTTCGATCTCGCGCTCTCCGGTCAGGTATTTGGCGGTCAGGGAATTGGAATTGGCCATGACCTCGGCCGGCGTGCCCTGGGCGCAGACCTCGCCGCCGTGGACGCCGGCGGCGGGGCCCATGTCGATGACGTAGTCGGCGGTCAGGATCGCTTCCTCGTCGTGCTCGACGACGAGGACGGAGTTGCCGAGGTCGCGGAGACCCCGAAGGGACTCCAGCAGTCGACTGTTGTCGCGCTGGTGCAGGCCGATGGACGGCTCGTCGAGGACGTAGAGCACGCCGGTCAGGCCCGAGCCGATCTGGGAGGCGAGGCGGATGCGCTGGCTCTCGCCGCCGGACAGGGTGCCCGAGGCGCGCGACAGGCTCAGGTAGTCGAGGCCGACGTTGTTCAGGAAGCGCAGCCGGTCGGTGATCTCCTTCAGGACGCGGCGGCCGATCTCCATCTGCTTGTCGGTCAGCTTGTCGTTCAGGGCCGTGAACCACTCGTGGGCGTGTTTGATCGACAGCCACGACACCTCGGCGATGTCCGTGGCCGCGACCTTGACCGCCAGGGCCTCGGGCTTGAGGCGTTTGCCGAGACAGACCTCGCACGGGGTCTCGGACTGGAACCGGCCCAGCTCCTCGCGCACCCATGAGGAATCGGTCTCGCGCCAGCGACGTTCGAGGTTGGGCAGCACGCCCTCGAAGGCCTTGGAGACCTCGTATTTGCGGGCGTTGTCGTCGTAGGTGAATTTGATCTTGTCGCCGCCCGAGCCGCGCAGGATGACGTCCTGGGCCTGCTGAGGCAGGTCGCGCCACGCCACATCCATCGAGAAGCCGTAGTGGCGGCTCAGCGACTGCAGCGTCTGGGTGTAGAGGGGCGAGGGGCCGCGCGACCACGGCGCGACGGCGCCCTTGTGCAGGGTCTTGTCGCGGTCGGGGATGACCAGGTCGGCGTCGAAGGCCAGTTTGACGCCGAGGCCGTCGCAGGCCGGGCAGGCGCCGAAGGGGTTGTTGAACGAGAACAGCCGCGGCTCGATCTCGGAGATGGTGAAGCCGGAGACGGGGCAGGCGAATTTCTCGGAGAAGGTCAGGCGGCGCGGCGCGGTCTCGCCCTCGGCGACATTGGCCCACTCGGCCACGGCGATGCCGTCGGCCAGACCCAGGGCGGTCTGCAGGCTGTCGGCGTAGCGGCTCTCAAGCCCCTGTTTGGTGACGATGCGGTCCACGACGATGTCGATGTCGTGCTTGAACTTCTTGTCGAGCGTCGGGGCGTCCTCGATGGCGTAGTACTCGCCGTCGATCTTGACGCGCTGGAAGCCCGCGCGCTGCCACTCGGCCATTTCCTTGCGGTATTCGCCCTTGCGGCCGCGGACGACCGGGGCCAGCAGCATCAGCCGCTCGCCCTCGGGCAGGGCGGTCAGCTTGTCGACCATCATCGAGATGGTCTGGCTCTCGATCGGCAGGCCGGTCGCGGGAGAGTAGGGCACGCCGACACGCGCCCACAGCAGGCGCATGTAGTCGTGGATCTCGGTCACCGTGCCGACGGTCGAGCGGGGGTTCTTCGAGGTGGTCTTCTGCTCGATGGAGATGGCCGGCGACAGGCCCTCGATCAGGTCGACGTCGGGCTTGCCCATCAGCTCCAGGAACTGGCGGGCGTAGGCGCTCAGGCTCTCGACATAGCGGCGCTGGCCCTCGGCGTAGATGGTGTCGAAGGCGAGCGAGCTTTTGCCCGATCCCGACAGGCCGGTCATGACCACGAGCTGCTCGCGCGGGATGTCGAGATCGACGCCCTTGAGATTGTGCTCGCGGGCGCCGCGCACGCGGATGAAGTTGTGCTTTTCGGTCATGAGGCCTGAAGGCTTGGGAATCCGGGAACGCGGCGGGGCCGCGGAGGGTCCGGCGCGACGCCGCTATATGGGGACCAATTCGCGGATTTCAGCAAGAACAATGTGAGAACATTGCGGCGAACGCAGCGCCTGCTGACAGCATATGGCAGCAGGCCCGGGCCGGGCGGGGCGCCCGAGGCATTGCCGTTCCATTGACCGCCGACTAGCGTCGGATTGCAGGGGAGAAGATCATGCAACGCAGACGGGTCCTGGGGTTGATGGCGGCGTGCGGCCTCGCGGCGTGTTCCATGCCGAGCCTGGAGGCGGACCCGCAGCGGGCGGCGGAAGCCCATGCATTGTACGGCGATCTGGTCGAGGGGCGGGACGACGCCCTGCTGGCGCGCATGTCGTCCGGCAACGACCCGGCGACGGTGCGGGCCCAACTGCCGATGATCCGCACCTTCGCGCCCGCCGGACCGGCGCCCGAGCCGAAGCCGCTCGGCTGGAACGCCAACGCCAGCACCAATGGCCAGCGCTATTCCGTGGCCCAGGAATACGAATACCCGGACCGGATCGTCCGGGCCGACACCACCTTCCTCAAGGAGGGAGAGGCGTGGAAGGTCGAGAGCTTCAACGTCAACGCCCGTATGAAGCCGGGCCTCGCTGCTCCGGCGGCCGAGCCCGCCCCGCCCGCCTAGGTCCCCGGCGGCGACCACGCCTGGGTGGGCCGCAGATACCGTTCGCCCTTGCGCAGCAGGACGCCTCCGGCCCCGGCGATTCCCAGCTCGAGGCTCTCTGCGATGCGGCGGGCGCGTTCGGTGAAATGGGCGGCGGCGACGGGCGGACAGACCTCGGCGGCGGTGGCCTCGAACAGCTCAAGCCAGCGGTCGAAATGGCGGGCGTCGACGGGCAGGGGCAGATGTTTGGGCATCGGCCGGCCGTGATAGACGCCGCTCATCAGCGCCACCGAGGACCAGAACAGCCGCATCTGTTCCAGATGGGGCCCCCAGTCCGCGATCCGTTCGGCGAAGACCGGACCGAGCAGCGGGTCGGCGCGCGCGCGATCGTAAAAGGCGTCGACGAGGCGGGCGATCATGGGTTCGTCGATGCCGGTCTCGGCCCGGATCTGTTCGACGATCCCCTCGCGACGGCTCGCGGGGGACCCGGTTTCGGACGGCGGCTGCATCACGCGAACCTAGGCGTTCGGACCGGCCTTCGCCATTCCGGACGATCCCGTAGCTGTGCCGGGCGTCTCCGCGGCGGAAAAACGCTTGCGCCGCCGCCGCTTCGCCCCCATCCTTGGATTTCGAGCGAGTATCACTGGAGTTCGACGATGATGATCAGCGCCCTGGAAATCGGTTTCGCCCTTTCCGCTCCGCTGCTCGTGCTCGCCTATGTCGTCTTCCAGCCCCGCCCCAGGCCCGTCCCCATCCGCATTCGTGACGCCCGGTCGCGTCGCGGCCCGCACGCCTGACGGCCACACCCTCTTTTCCGACCTGAGCCTCGCCTTCGGGCGTGAGCGCATCGGCGTCGTCGGCCGGACGCCCGGTCGCGCCTGGTCGCCAGGGCGTTGACGCCCACGACAGCGCCGTATCGACCTCAGGCCTGGCGGTTGAAGGCCACGGCGCGGCCGTCGCCGGCGTTGGCCTTGCCCGAGGCGCCATAGGCCGACGGGCTGCCGCGCTGACCGGCGACCTCGGCGGCGATGGTGCGGACAAGGCCTTCGGAGATGACGCGCGCCGCCTCGACGGCCCGGGCGTGGCGAGAGAGCACGGCCTCGAAGGCCTCGGTGGCGCGGATCAGCGCCTTGCGGTCGGCGACCGGAGCCGCGGCGACCGAGGCGGGGTTGGCCTTCAGCTGGGCCGACTCCCGGCGATAGAGATTGGCCAGATCCTGAGTTTCGGCCAGGGCGGCGGCGGCGTCGTGCGGCCGGTGGGCCTCGAAGGCCCTGGACTCCTGGTCGAGGCGCGCGGTCAGCCGGGTGGTCAGGTCGGTCAGCTGGCGGACCCGGGCGGTGGCGTTGATGACGGCGGTCCCGGTCATGCGGCGGGCTCCTGGGCTTCCTGCATCTTCAGCATCTGGGCGACGACCTGATCGGCCAGGCCGATGCCGCCGGCGCGAACGGTCTGTTTGGCCATGGCCTCGACGAGGAAGCCGCGCCAGGTGCCCTCGGCCTCGCCGCCGCCGAACGGGGCCTCGGTCGACAGGCCCTCGAACATGGGCTTCAGCATCTGGGCCAGGAAGGAGGCCTCGAAGGCCTCGGCGGTCTCGCGCATGCGGGCGGTTGGGGCGGCCGGCGCCGCGGGGACCAGGGCGGCCGGGGAGACGATCGGATCGCTCATGCTCACATCACCTCGATGTCGGCCTGGAGGGCGCCGGCGGCCTTGATGGCCTGCAGGATGCTGATCATGTCGCGCGGGCTGACGCCGAGGGCGTTGAGGCCGTTGACCAGGGTGGACAGGGAGGTTCCGCCGCCGACGATGCGCATCTGGCGGCCCAGTTCCTCCTCGACGGCCACGTCGGACTGGGGGACAACGACGGTTTCACCGCCGCGGCTGAAGGGTTCGGGCTGGCTGACCCGGGGGCTCTCCTGCACCGATATGGTCAGATTGCCCTGGGCGATGGCGACGGTGGAGACGCGAACCGCGTCGCCCATGACGATGACGCCGTTGACCTCGTCGATGATGACCCGGGCCGGGGAATCGACCTGGACCTCGAGGTTCTCGACCCGGCTGATGAAGCCGGCCATGCCCATCTGGCCCGGCGCGCGCAGGGCGACGACCGTGCCGTTCTCGGCCAGGGCGGTGTTGGGATAGACCTGGTTGATGGCGGCGGCCATGCGCTGGGCCGTGGTGAAGTCCGGATTGCGCAGGGTCAGCCGGACCTCGCTCATATTGGCCAGATGGAAGCCGGTCTCGCGCTCGACCGTGGCGCCCGAGGCGATGCGTCCGGCGGTGGGCACGCCGCGCGTGACCGAGGAACCGGAGGCGCCGCCGCCCGAGACCGCGCCGGTCTGCACCGACCCCTGGGCCACCGCATAGACCTCGCCGTCGGCGCCCTGCAGGCTGGTGACCAGCAGGGTGCCGCCCAGCAGGCTCTTGGCGTCGCACATCGAGGCGACGTTGACGTCGATCCGGGCGCCGGGGGTAGAGAAGGGCGGCAGTTCGGCCGTCACCATGATGGCGGCCATGTTCTTGGAGTTGGCGTTGGCGCCGCGAATGTTGACGCCGAGCCGCTCGGTCATGCCCTCGAGCGACTGGCGGGTGAACGGGCAGTTGCGCAGGGAGTCGCCCGTGCCGTTCAGGCCGACCACCAGGCCGTAGCCGACCAGCTGGTTGGAGCGGACGCCCTCGACCGCGGCGATGTCCTTGATCCGCGACTGGGCTTCCGCCCCCGAAGCGAATCCGGCCACGGCGGCGGCGGTCAGGAAGGCGGCGAGCAGTTTCTGCATAGGCGGGGCGTCCACGAACTGTTGCCCGCCGCCTCATGCGAGGGATGTGCCAGATGGAAAATGTAATGAAAACAGCGCAAGGCGATCCTGCGGGGCGGGGCTGAGCGGCAGAAACTGCCGGGCCGTTAACCAAACGGTGACGGGGCGCCCGCGATGGTCGGCCATGTGCTGGAGTCGCTTTCCATGAAGGTCACAGGCCCGTCCGGTCCATCCCCGGCCCAGGGGCCGCGCGCGGCCCGCCCCGGCGGCGGGTTTTCGGTGCCGTCAGCCGGCGCCGGCGCCGCGACCGGCGCGGCGGCGTCGGCCTCGGCCGTGTCGGGGGTGAACACGGTCTCGGCCCTGATGGCCCTGCAGGGGGTCGAGGACGCCACGGAGCGGCGCCGGCGCGCGATCCGCCGCGGCGGCGGCCTGCTGGACCGGCTGGAGGAGTTGAAACTGGCCCTGCTGCAGGGCGAGGCGGGGGAAGGGGCCGTCGAGCAACTGTCCCGGACCCTGCGCGAGGAGCGTCCGAGCGACGCCGACGAGGGTCTGAACGGCCTTCTGGACCAGATCGACCTGCGGGCCGCGGTGGAACTGGCCAAGGCCGAACTTCGCCGCAGTGCAGCATAAGTCTTGGAAAACCCTTGTAAAACATAGCCGGCGCGCGGCGGGTGATGAAGAAATGTCACGCTCGCAGGCGGACTGTCAGCTTCACCGGTCACGCTCGCGCGAGCGTTGTTGCCGCGACTCTTCGTCGTCCCTATAGGCAGGGCTGCGCCACAGGGGGGCGCTGTTTACGAGCGTGAGTGCGACCATGAACGCATTGGCCTCTGAGATCGTCCTGCCGGCCGCGTACAGGCCGTCCGACGACGAGCCGTTCATGAACGAACGGCAGCTGGCCTACTTCAAGGGCAAGCTGATGGACTGGAAGGACGACATCCTTCGCGAGTCCAAGGGGACCGTCGTCAACCTGAAGGCCGAGACGGAGAATCATCCGGATCTGGTCGACCGGGCGTCGTCGGAGTCCGACCGGGCGCTGGAGCTGCGCACCCGCGACCGCCAGCGCAAGCTGATCTCCAAGATCGACGAGGCGCTGCGCCGCATCGAGGACGGCTCCTACGGCTATTGCGAGGAGACCGGCGAGCCGATCAGCCTCGGACGGCTGGAAGCCCGCCCGACGGCCACGCTGTCGGTGGAGGCCCAGGAGCGGCACGAGCGCCGCGAGCGGGTGCACCGGGACGACTGATCGCCCGCGAGCCTTGACTTGAAGGGTGCGGAGCGCGACCTACGCGCCTCGCGTTTCAAGGTCTCCTCATGTCCGTCAAGGTCCGTTTCGCCCCGTCGCCGACGGGTAAGCTGCACGTCGGCAACGTCCGCACCGCCCTGGTGAACTGGATGTTCGCGAAAGGGCAGGGCGGGTCGTTCGTGCTGCGCATCGACGATACCGACCTGGCGCGGTCCACCCCCGAGTTCGAACAGGGCATCGAGGACGACCTGGCCTGGCTGGGCCTGGTCTGGGACGAACGCTACAACCAGTCGAAGCGGTTCGACCGCTACGAGGAGGCCGCGGCCCGGCTGAAGGCTGCGGGCCGGCTGTACGCCTGCTACGACACCGCCGAGGAGCTGGACCGCCGCCGCAAGGTGCAGCTGTCGCGCGGCCTGCCGCCAGTCTACGACCGCGCCGGCCTCAACCTGACCGAGGCCGAAAAGGCCGCCTATGAGGCCGAGGGCCGCCGTCCGCACTGGCGCTTCCGGCTGGACGGCCGCCGGGTGGCCTGGGAGGATCTGGCGCGCGGCCACGCCGAGGTCGACACGACCTCGATGTCGGACCCGGTGCTGATCCGCGAGGACGGGCTGTTCCTCTACACCCTGCCGTCGGTCGTCGACGACATCGACATGGCCATCACCCATGTGATCCGCGGCGAGGACCACGTCACCAACACCGGGGCGCAGATCGAGATCTTCGAGGCGCTCGGGGGACCGACGCCGGCCTTCGCCCACATGCCGCTGCTGGTCGGCGCCGACGGCCAGGCCCTGTCCAAGCGGCTGGGCTCGCTGTCGATCGCCGAGATGCGCGACCAGGGTTATGAGCCGATCGCCATCACCAGCCATCTGGGCCGTATCGGGACGTCGGACCCGCTGGAGGTCGGCGCCTCGGTCGAGGCCTTGGGCGCCAGCTTCGCCTTCGCCAAGATGGGCCGGTCCCCGGCCCGCTATGACACGGCTGATCTGGACCGGCTGAACGCCCAGGCGCTGCACGTCATGGACTACGCCACGGCCCGGCCGCGTCTGGCCGATCTGGACGCGGATCTGGGCGAGGCTTTCTGGAACGGGGTGCGCGGCAACCTTCAGAAATTCGCCGATGTCGTTGAAATGGCGACGATCGTTCGGGGCCCTGTCACGCCGATGATCGAGGATGCGGCCTTCGCGGCGGCGGCTTTGGCAGCTCTGCCGGAGGTGATCGACGAGACCCTGTGGCCGACGTGGACGGCGGCGGTCAAGGAAGCCACGGGGGCCAAGGGCAAGGCCCTGTTCATGCCGCTGCGGCTGATGATCACCGGTCAGGCGCATGGTCCGGACATGGCGACGCTCGCGCCGATGATCGGTCGCGAGCGGATCGTCAAGCGGCTGAGCGGCGAGACGGCCTGAGGGCGGCCTGGGCCGACCTCAGGCTCATCTTGTTGGGGCCGCGGTCAGAAGGCTCCGCCTTCTCGACCCGACGCGGCCTAGGCGTTGCAGGCCGCGAGCTGTTCGGCCGTCAGGGCGACGCCCTTGTAGCTGAACGACGACACCGCGCCGAAGCGGGCCACGACGCGGCGGCAGGCGCGGGTCGCCGGCTGGTTGGCGCCGCCGTTGGCAGTGCAGGACGCCCCGTCGCAGTTCCATGACGCGCCATCGATGATGGTGCGGGCGGCGGGGGCGCGGGCGGCGTCGGCGAGGACGGCGCTGGTGGCGGCGGCCGTGTTGGGGGCCTGGGCGAAGGCGGGGGCGGCGGCGAACAGGGCCGCGGCGATGAGCAGAGCACGCATGGGGGAGGTCTCCGGAATGGCGAGGCGGCGATCCGCCCCGGGACGCCACTGTCCGTTTTCATACGAAACTGTCAAGGCGCGTCCTTAAAGGAAACGCACGAACGGTGGCTAACTGACCAGTGATTACTTATCGGCGATCATGTTGCAAGCGCGGCATGTCGTCCGCCTCCTGCATGGCCGCGATCGCTCCTTCGACCGTGTCCCGGACGACCCAGGCCTGACGGAAGCTGGCCGGGGTCATGCCCTCGGCGATGCTGTGCTCCATCACGGCCAGCAACGGCTCCCAGAAGCCGTTCAGATTCAGGAAGATGACCGGTTTGGAATGCAGGTCCAGCCGCTTCCACGACAGCACCTCTATGGCTTCTTCCAGGGTGCCGACGCCGCCCGGAGCGACCACGAAGGCGTCCGACTGGTCGTACATGATGGTCTTGCGCTCGTGCATCGAGGGCACGATCAGGGTCTCGACGTCGTCGAACAGCCGTTCGCGGCTGCGCAGGAAGCCGGGCATGACCCCCAGCACCCGTCCGCCCGCGGCGTGGGCTGCGCGCGCCGAGGCGCCCATCAGGCCGACGCCGCCGCCGCCGTAGACCAGCCGCCAGCCGGCGGCGGCCGTCTGTTCGCCGAACGCCCGCGCGGCGGCGGTGTAGGCGGGATCGGAAAGGTCAGACGATCCGCAGAACAGGCAGACGGACTTGCCGTCGAAGGGCTGGATGGCGACAGGCGAAGACATGGGGCCTCGGCAACGGATGGGAGACAGCGGCCGTCCCGGCGCGCTATCTGGGGAGATACTCCTAGCGGTCGGATGGACGCGATGAAACGGGCCATGTTGGGCAAGACGGCGATGGCGATTCCGGCGTGCCTCGCGCTGGCGGCCTGCTCCCCGTCCGCCACGCCGCAAACGGACCGGGTCCAGACCGAGGCCCCCGCCGGATGGACTCGGCCGCCGGCGATCGCGGCGGTGCAAGGAACCCGGGGGAGCCTGGTCTTCACGGGCCAGGCCGAGCCGGGCGCCCGGGTCGTGCTGCGCGCCGATTCGGGCGCGGCCTATGCGGCGGCGGCCGACGACGGGGGCCGGTTCGAGATCCGCATGGCGGCGCCGGCCGGCGACCTGCTGTTGCGCCCCGAGACCCAGGTCGGCCAGGACGCCGCGCACTCGCCGGACCGGTTGCTGATCGTGGCGGGCGGTCGCGGCCCGATCGTCATTCTTCGCCCGGGCGGCCCGACGCGACGGCTGGACCGGGCCCCGGCGCTCGGAGCGATCGACAGCGACGGCCGGATGCGCCTGGCTTCGGGAACCAGCTCCTCCGCGGTCGAATTGCAGGCCGGCGGCGAGTCCGGACGCGTGGCTCCCGATTCGTCGGGACGCTGGAGCCTGGCGCTGGGGCCATCGGCCGGACCCGACGAGATTCGCGTGGGCGCCCGGACCTTCGCCTGGCCGGGAGAGGGCGCGCCCGGGACGGCCCTGCGGGTCGAGCGGGCGGGCGAAGGCTGGCGCGTCGTCTGGACCGGTCCGGCCGGCGCGCGGCAATCGACCTGGCTGCCGGACGCCGCCTGACAGGGTTTACGCGCAGTTAACCAATTCGCGCCATCCCAAGGATGTCTTCCTTCTTCGAGGACACCCACCATCACCGAACTTTTTCAGCCCGGCGCGCGCGTCGGGCTTTTTTTCGATCGGCGATGAGGGGGGAAAGAGTGGCTCCGCGGGTAGGATTCGAACCTACGACCAGCCGATTAACAGTCGGCTGCTCTACCACTGAGCTACCGCGGAACACTTCCTCTCGGGAAGGCGGGCGCTATAGCAGCGCGAGTCAGACCGACGCAACGGGAAATATCCGATCTTGGCCGTGATCCGCATCGACCAGCCCGACGATCCGCGCATCGCCGGCTTCCGCGACATCCGCGAGCGGGACCTGACAGGCAGGCAGGGCCTGTTCGTGGCCGAGGGGGAGGTAGTGCTGAACGTACTGACGTCGGACCGGTCCCTGTGCCGTCCGGTCGCGCTTTTGCTGGACCGCAAGCGGGTCGGGGGGCTGGCCGGGCTTATCGCGCGGGTGGCGGACGACACGCCGGTCTATGTCGCCGACCAGCCGGTTCTGGATGCGATCGCGGGTTTTCACCTGCACCGGGGGATACTGGCGCTGGGCGAAAAGCCGCCGGCCCGGACCCTGGAGACCTGTCTGGCCGCGGCCGGGGCGGACGCCGTGGCGGTCGCGGCCTGCGGGATCGGCAATCACGACAACATGGGCGGCCTGTTCCGCAACGCCGCGGCCTTCGGCGCCGCGGCCGTGCTGCTGGACACGCACTGCTGCGACCCCTTCTACCGCAAGGCCGTCCGGGTTTCGGTCGGGGCCGTGCTGCGGACGCCGATGGCGGCCGGCCTGGAGGCGGCGGCCATGATCGACGGCCTCGAGGCGGCGGGCTTCGAGGCCCTGGCGTTGACCCCCGGGGCGGCCGAGCCGCTGGACCGGGTGGCGCGCGGCGGGCGGATCGCCGTCGTCCTGGGACCGGAGGGGCCCGGCCTGTCGCCGGCGATCCTTCGGCGGTGCCGGCCGGTCGGAATTCCGATGTCCGGCGGCTTCGATTCGCTGAACGTGGCGGTCGCCAGTGGAATCGCCCTGCATCATTTCACCCGGGAGGCGTGAAACGATCACCAAATCGCGATTAACGCTTTGTACACCTTGATGAACCGGCGAAGCTGTGCCGGAGTAGGGCGTCCGGGGGAGTTCAGTCATGTTCGGTGGGGTTTTCGTCTTCATTCATCGCAATGCGCGCATCGCGCTGGCGGTCGGCATCGTCGCCGCTGGCGTCGGCGCGGCCAGCGTCATCGGCTGGATCACCGCGCCGATCGGTTGACCTGTCAGGAGGCGGACGTCGCGCTGCGTTTGCGCCAGAGGACGCCCGCGAGAAGGGCCAGCATGACCGCGTCGCCCCAGACGTAATAGGCTGACACATAGGCCCACTGCTCCAGTTCGCGGAAGCGGACGAAGGTCAGATGGTTCGCCATCAGCAGGAACTGGAAGGCCGCCGCCCATATGGTCCACCGACGTCCGGAGAACAGGGCCAGGTAAAACAGGAACAGCATCGTGCCGCCGTCGAGCCCGATGGCGATCCATGGCGGCTCAATATGGTCAAAAGGCGCGAGAGCCGTCCCGATCCAGTTCAGGATCAGCACGGCCGCCGTCGCGCGCTCCCACCACCCTCCGCGCCAGAGAGCGAGAAGGGCGACGGCGGCGAGAAGCGCCAGGGAGACCGCGTAGATGGGCGACATTCCCTGGCATCGCGAAATCAGGAAACCAGCGCAAGCCCCGTGGGGCGGGGCGCCGTATCGCCCAACTTCTCCAGGCCGCCCATTTCCACACCCCGATAGGAGGTGTTCCGCTTCACTTCGGCCAGGGCCTCGTGAAGCGCGACCATCGCCCGCTGGGCGCCGACCTGGGCCGAAACCGCATCGGCCAGGGCGTCGAAGGCCGCCTGGCCCACCGTGGACGAAAGGCCGGCCTCGCGGCGGCTTCGGGTCAGGGACTGGGCCAGCCGGCCGAGCTGGCTGACGGCTTCGTCCTGGCTGGCCTCGGCCTGGAGCAGGTCCGTCGCCAGGCGCGCGACAACGGTCGCCGCATGTTCGCTGCGTTTCATTGGCTTACCTATTTTCAAGAAACGGCGCGGATCAGCCGCCGTACCGGATGCCTTGCAGGAGGAAGGCGAACCGTTCCGCGCCCATGACGCTCGTCAGGACCAGGGCGACTATTGCCGCGATGGCGAAGACGAACAGGATGCGGCCGAGGTGCTCATGTCCGACTCCGCCGGCTGAAAGCCCGAGTCCAGCAAGGCCGCTCCGATGTGGAGAATCTCCTTGAACGTGGCTTCGGGCGAAAGGAACGCCGCCTGTTTGCGCGTTCCCTCGACCAGGTGCTGAACCATCATCCGCTTCATCGGCGTATCCGCCAGGGCGAGAAGCACCGTCTGCAGTTGCGGCCAGCTGATGTCTGGCACCCGTCCTTCGGTATCGGTCATGGATCACCTCTTTCGCGCCGTCAGGAAAGGCGGACGGGGCGTTGAAGGCGATTGGGGGCGGTTCGGATACCGAGTCATTCGGAACAGGCTGGTCGGCGACCAGGAGCAGGGCCGCGTCCACCCGGCCGGCGGCGTTCAGCTTGCGGGCGGCGTTCTCGCAATGCCGGTCGACGGTCGACGGCTTGATGCCGAGGCGGCGCGCGATCTGCTTGGAGTTCAGGTGCGCGTGAACCAGGCGGAGACACTCGCGCTCCCGGTCTGTCAGTCGATCAGTTCGGCTCGGCATCGGCGGCCCCCCGGCTCTCTCCCCACCTTAACCACGTGAAGGGAATCACCGAAACGGGGAATTCGTCGACCGCGCAATCAGCGCTTGTCAGCGCCGGCGCGGATGATGACCGAAATCGCGATGGAGGCCTGACCGAGAATCGAACTCGGGTGCAAGGATTTGCAGTCCTCTGCGTAACCACTCCGCCATCAGGCCCTGGGCCGCCCGGGAAACGACCCCGTGGACGACCTCGCCATCGCGAGGGGCGTTCGCTATCAGATCGGATTGTCGCCCGCAACGCACAGACCTATAAGCGCGCCAGATTTCCGGCGCTTCGCCGGTCCCCAGCCGCAGGAACGTGTCTCCATGGATTTCGCCGCCGCCCGCAAGGTCATGGTCGACAGCCAGGTCCGCGTCAACGACGTCACCGACCGCGCCCTGCAGGCCGCCCTGCTGGCCGTGGAGCGCGAACGCTTCCTGCCGCAGGAGCGGGCCTGGGCCGCCTATGCGGAGATCGAGCCGGAGATCGCCGGCGAGCGCCGGCTGATGATGGCCAGGGACCTGTCGAAACTGCTGATGGCGCTGGACGCCCGCCCGGGCGAGACGGCCCTGGCGATGGCGGGGCCCTACGCCGCGGCGGTTCTGGCGCGGCTGGGCCTGACGGTCACGGCCCAGGAGGGCGACGCCGCCGTCTTCGACGTGGTCGGCCCCGTGCTGGCCGACGAGGGCGTGCGGCCGGTCGTCGCGCCGCTGAGCGCGCCCGAGGGTCAGGGCTACGACGTCATCGTCTCGGAAGCGGCGGTTCCGGCGCGGCCCGGAGCCTGGCTGAACGCGCTCAAGGTCGGGGGACGACTCGCGGTCGTCGAACGGTCGGGGCCGGTCGGCAAGGCGGTGCTGTATGTCCGGGGCGAGCAAGGCGTCTCGCGCCGCGAATTGTTCAACGCGGCGCCGCCCGTCCTGACCGAACTTTCGCCGGAACCGGCCTTCGCCCTGTAGGATGCGGAGGCCGACGGACAGCCGGCCCGGTCGCGTGAAAAAAACTTAACTGGCGCGAGCGCAAAGCGTCCCGCATCAGGCCTATGGGATACGAAGGGCGCGCTCTCCCGCGCCAGGCAGGAACAGACATGCTGAAACGTTCGCGCGCGCTCGCCTCGGTCGCCGTCATCGCCGTGCTCACCGGCATGGGCGGGCCCGCCTGGGCCGAGACGCTGCAGGAAGCGCTGGCCCTGGCCTACCGGACCAATCCGTCGCTGCTGGCCCAGCGGGCCAGCCAGCGGGCGCTGGACGAGTCGATCGTCCAGGCCCGGGCCGGCCTGCGGCCGCAGCTGGATGTGACGGTGAGCGCCAATTACAGCCGCTCGGACGACCCCGTGCTGGGCGTGACCGAGAACGACAGCGGCGGGGCCAGCATCGGCCTGTCGCAGACCCTGTGGTCCGGCGGCCGCATCGGTCACGGCATCAGCGCGGCCGAGGCCGAGATCCTGGCCGGACGCGAGAACCTGCGCGACATCGAACAGACGGTGCTGGCGTCCGTCATCCAGGCCTATGCCGACGTCATCCGGGACATCGACATCCTGCGCATCCGCCAGTCCAACCTCGGGGTGCTGCAACGCCAGCTCGAGGAGGCCTCGGCCCGGTTCGAGGTCGGCGAGATCACCCGCACCGACGTGGCCCAGTCCGAAGCCCGCCTGGCCCAGTCCGAGGCCGATCTGGCCAACGCCCAGGCCCAGCTGTCGGTCTCCCGCGCGGCCTATGCCGCCGTGGTCGGCCAGGCCCCGGGCGATCTGGCGCCCATGCCGGTGTTGCCGGGCCTGCCGACCGATTTCGACAGCGCGCTTGACGTGGCCCTGCTCGACAACCCGGGAATCCGGGCGGCCGGCTACAGCCTGCGCGCGGCCGAGGCCAATGTCGCGGCGGCCCGGGCGGAATACATGCCTTCGGCGCGGCTGACGGCGTCGTACGGCGGTTCGACCAACGACCTGGGCCGCCCGGGCGACATCGCCGACAACACCGCCTTCCTGGCCGGTGCGACCGTCTCTGTGCCGCTGTTCACCGGCGGGCTGAACAGCTCGCGCGTGGCCCAGGCGCTGGAGCGCGCCAACGTCGCCCAGATCAATGTCGAGGGCGAGCGCCGCGCCACCCTGCAGACGGTCAGCTCGGCCTACGCCCAGTCGCTGTCGGCCCGGTCGACGCTCCAGGCCGGCGAGGAGGCCGTCCGCGCCGCCACCGTCGCCGCCGAGGGCGTGCGGCAGGAGGCCCAGGTGGGCCTGCGCACCACCCTGGACGTGCTGAACCAGGAACTGGAGCTGCGCAACGCCGAGGTCACCCTGGCCAGCGCCCGCCGCAACGAATACGTCGCCCAGGCCAATCTGCTGGCCGCCATGGGCCGGCTGGAAGGCCAGGATCTCGACGCGGCCATGACCGTCTACGATCCCGCCGCAAACTACAATCGCGTCCGCAACCGCGGCGGCCTGCCGTGGGACGGGGTGATCGAGGCGATCGACCGCATCGCCGCCCCGCCGGTGACCCCGGCCAACGACGCCGCCGACGCGCCGATCGATACGCAGCTCAAGTCCGAGATCGTGCAGACGGCGCCCCGCGACTGACGTCCGGCGGGTCGCCCGCCGCGCGACTCCCGGCGACGTCCGTTAACCTGTGACGCGAAAAACGCCCGTTGATTCCAGCGGGCTGAGATGCGACGACAAGGCGTGGGAGGGGGCTCCTCTCCCCAACCGCCAATCGACTTTATCGGCGCTCCGCGCGCGCCCGGGGTTTCGCCATGACCGACCAGACCGCCCAGGAACCGACGATGGAGGAAATCCTGGCGTCGATCCGCCGGATCATCTCCGAAGACGATGCGCCGGCCGAGACCGCCCCGGCCGCCGCCGCGCCCGCGCCCGAACCCGCGCCGGAACCCGAACCCGAGCCCGTCGTGTCCGCCGCCCTGATGGACGAGACGCCCTCGGTGCAGGAGCCGGAGCCGGAGGCGGCCGAGGAGGACGTGCTGGAGCTTACCGAGGCCTGGGAGGCCCCGGCGGCGGAGAGCATCGGCGACCTGGACGTCAGCCCGGCCGAAGCCGAGCCCTTCCCGGCCAGCGAATCGGTCTTCACCGAGGAGCCGATCGAGGTCCACACGCCCGAACATCCGTCCGTGCCGACCGCACCCTACGACAGCCTGGTCGGCGACAGCGCCGCGGCCAGCGCCGCCTCGGCCTTCGCCGGATTCGCCTCCACGCTCAGGAAGCCCGAACCCATGGAACCCACGACCGGCTCCGGCCCGACCGTCGACGAACTGGCCCGCGCCCTGCTGCGGCCGATGCTGAAGGAATGGCTGGACGCCAATCTGCCGGCCATCGTCGAGGCCCAGGTACGCAAGGAAGTCGAACGCATCGCCCGCACGGCCGGCTGACTTCACCCGCGACCCGATCAAGGCTAGATCATTCCGGGGCGGCTCCAGTCGGGGCCGCCCTTTCTCTTTTTGCCGCAAGACATCCCTCAAGCAGCGACGCACCACGTGCGGCGCGATAGGGAACAAAGATGACCATGCTCGACAAGACCTTCGACCCGACCGCCGCCGAACCGCGCCTCTATGCGATGTGGGAGGACAGCGGCCTGTTCGCCCCGAAGACCGACGGCGCGGCCGAGGCCTATTCGATCGTCATTCCGCCGCCGAACGTCACCGGCTCGCTGCACATCGGCCATGCGCTGAACAACACCCTGCAGGACATCCTGGCCCGCTATCACCGGATGCGCGGCAAGGCGGTGCTGTGGCTGCCGGGCACGGACCACGCCGGCATCGCCACCCAGATGGTGGTCGAGCGCCAGCTGGCGGCCGCGGGCAACATCGGACGCCGCGACATGGGCCGCGACGCCTTCGTCTCGAAGGTCTGGGAATGGAAGGCCGAGAGCGGCGGGACCATCGTCCAGCAGCTGCGCCGGCTGGGCGCGTCGTGCGACTGGAGCCGCGAGCGCTTCACCCTCGATGAGGGGCTGAACGCGGCCGTGCGCAAGGTTTTCGTCCGGCTGCACAAGGACGGGCTGATCTATCGCGACAAGCGGCTGGTGAACTGGGATCCGCATTTCCAGACGGCGATCTCGGACCTCGAGGTCGAGCAGCGCGAGATGGACGGATCCTACTGGCATTTCGCCTATCCGCTGGCGGACGGCGTGACCTATGAGCATCCGGTCGCATACGATGGCGACGGTCAGCCGACCGAATACGAGACGCGCGACTACATCGTCGTCGCGACGACCCGGCCGGAGACCATGCTGGGCGACACTGGGGTGGCCGTGCATCCGGACGACGCGCGCTATGCGGGGCTGGTCGGGAAATTCGTGACCCTGCCCATCGTCGGCCGCCGCATCCCGATCGTCGCCGACGACTACGCCGATCCGACCAAGGGCTCCGGGGCGGTGAAGATCACGCCCGCGCATGACTTCAACGACTTCCAGGTCGGCAAGCGGGCCGGGCTGGCGGCCCTGAACGTCATGGACGCCTTCGGCCGCATCACCGCCGCCGACACGCCGGACGTGCCCGCCGAATACGAGGGCATGGATCGCTTCGCCGCGCGCAAGGCCATCGTCGCCCGCGCGGAGGAAGAGGGCTGGCTCAAGGCGATCGAGAAGACACGCCACGTCATCCCGCACGGCGACCGCTCGGGCGTGGTCATCGAGCCGTGGCTGACGGACCAGTGGTACGTCGACGCCCACACCCTGGCCCAGCCGGCCATCAAGGCGGTGGAGCGGGGCGACACGGTGTTCGAGCCGAAGTCCTACGAGAAGATCTATTTCGAATGGCTGCGCAACATCGAGCCGTGGTGCATTTCGCGCCAGCTGTGGTGGGGCCATCGCATTCCGGCCTGGTACGGGCCGGACGGGACCATCTTCGTCGAGGAGAACGAGGACGACGCCCGCGCCGCCGCGCGCCATCACTACGGCGCGGAGACGCCGCTGACCCAGGACGAGGACGTGCTGGACACCTGGTTCAGCTCGGCCCTGTGGCCGTTCTCCACCATGGGCTGGCCTGAAGACACCGAGGACCTGCGGCGCTTCTATCCGACCTCGGATCTGGTGACGGCCGCGGACATCATCTTCTTCTGGGTCGCCCGGATGATGATGATGGGACTTCACTTCATGGACGAGGTTCCGTTCAGGCGGGTCATCATCAACGGCCTAGTCCGCGACGAGAAGGGCCAGAAGATGAGCAAGTCGAAGGGGAACGTCATCGACCCCCTCGGCATCATCGACGAACTGGGCGCCGACCCCCTGCGCTTCACCATGGCCATCCTGTCCGGCACGCGCGACATCAAGTTGTCGCGCCAACGCATTGAAGGTTATCGCAACTTCGGCACCAAGCTGTGGAACGCCGCGCGCTTCGCCCAGATGAACGAGGCGCGCCGGGTCGAGGGGTTCGATCCGGCGGCCGTCGACCAGACCATCAACCGCTGGATTCGCGGCGAGCTGACGAAGGCCGGGCGCGCGGTCGGCGAGGCCATCGAGGGCGGCCGTTTCGACGACGCGGCCTCGGCCCTCTACCGCTTCGTCTGGAACGTGTTCTGCGACTGGTATCTGGAGCTGGCCAAGCCGGTGTTCATGGGTTCAGACGAAGCCGCCCGGGCCGAGACCCGGGCCATGACCGCCTGGACGCTGGACCAGACCCTGAAGCTGATGCACCCGGTCATGCCCTTCATCACCGAGGAGCTGTGGGACAAGCTGGCCGGGGAGGGCGCGGCGCGGAGCGAGGCGACCCTGATCGGGGCGGCCTGGCCGGCGCTGCCGGACGCCTTCATTGACGCGGACGCCGAGGCCGAGATCGGCTGGCTGGTCGACCTGGTCACCGAAATCCGCCAGCTGAAGGCCGAGATGAACGTGCCCCAGGGCGCCAAACCCGGCCTGTCCTTCATCGCGCCGGACGCTGCGACGGCGGACCGGATCGCGCGCCATCGCGACCTGATCCTGACCCTCGGGCGGGTGTCGGCCCTGTCGACCGTGGAGGCGGCGGCTTCGGGGGCCGTGACCTTCGTCTCGGGCGGCGCCACGGCGGCCCTGTCTCTGGCGGGCATCATCGATGTCTCGGCTGAGCGCGCGCGGCTGACGAAGGAGATCGCCGTCTTCGACAGCGACATCGGCCATGTGAACAAGAAGCTGGCCAATCCCAATTTCGTGGATCGCGCGGCGCCCGAAATCGTCGACGAACAGCGTCAGAAACTGGCCGAGGCCGAGGCCGGCAAGGCCAAGCTGCAGGCGGCGCTGGCGCGGCTGGACGCGGTGGGGTGAAAGCCCGGCTCGACCAGCTGCTGGTCGCGCGCGGTCTGGCGGAGAGCCGGTCGCGGGCGAAGGCGGCGATCGAGGCGGGCGGGGTGACCGTAGACGGCGAACCCGCGAAGGCCGCGTCGCAGACCGTGGCCGAAGACGTCGTGGTCACCTACGCCGACGTCCACCGCTGGGTCGGACGCGGGGCGCTCAAGCTGGATCACGCCCTGACCCTGTGGCCGGTGGAGGTCGAGGGACGGACGGTGCTGGACGTCGGCGCCTCGACCGGCGGCTTCACGGAGGTCTGCCTGTCGCGCGGCGCGGCGCGGGTGTTCGCGGTCGACGTCGGCTCGGGCCAGATGCATGTGCGGGTCGCGGCCGACCCCCGGGTGGTCAATCTCGAGCGGATGGACGCACGCGACCTGACGACCGACCTGATCCCCGAGCCGCCGTCGCTGATCGTCTGCGACGCCAGCTTCATCGGCCTGGCCAAGGTGCTGCCGGCGGCTCTCGATCTGGCCGCGCCCGGCGCGGATCTGGTCACCCTGGTCAAGCCGCAGTTCGAGGCGTCCGGGCCCGGCGGCGCGAAGAAGGGCGTGGTCAGGGATCCGGCGGCGCGCCAGGCGGCGCTGGCGTCGGTTTCGGCCTGGCTGGAGGCCCAGGGCTGGCCGGTCCTGGCGACCGCCGAAAGCCCGATCACCGGCGGCGACGGCAATGTGGAGTTTCTGCTCTGGGCGAGGCGGCGGTAGCGCTGCTTCGCTTCTTTTGGTTGGCCGCGGTCACAAGGCTCCGCCTTGTCGACCCGACGCGGCCCGGCGCTTCGCGCATGCCCTGCGCTCAGGCAGCGAGCCGCCGCGCGGCGAGCGATAGCGCACCACCCCTGGCGCAATGGAAAAACCCCCGGTGGATTGCTCCACCGGGGGTCTCCGTCACGTCGCCGATCGACAGGGGGGCTGAAAAATAATCGGCGACGCAATTCCGTGATCAGTACCGGTCCGGGCAGGACTGCTCGTAGCGGGTGACGGTGCGGCCGTAGTGGTCGCGGGTGCGGACGGCGACGCTCCGGCAGCCATAGGATTCGGAGCCTTGATACTGGCGGTAGCGGTCGTCGTAACGGTCGTCATAGCGATCGTCGTACCGGTCCCGATCGTCATAGCGGTCGTAGCCGCTGCTCCGGTCGTCGTAGCCGTTCGAGGAATAGCCATAGCCGCCCTGGTCGTAGCGGTAGCCGTAACCGTTGGAGCCGCAATCGCGAGTCGAATAGCCGTCCCGGGTGGACGAGCCGCTGACCCCGGCGCCGATCACCGCGCCGAGCACGCCGCCGAGGATGCTGCCCTCGGTGCGCCGGCCGCGGGCCGCCACCTGCGAACCGGCCACGGCGCCGAGAGTGGCGCCGATGGCGGCGCCGGCGGCCTGGCGGCCGCCCCGGTCGGTGCGGCAGCGGTTGTCGGCGTAGCCGCGATCCCGATAGTCGTAGCGCGACTGGTCGTTGTAGCGGTCGTCGTAGGACTGGCCGTAGCCGTAGGGTTGGGGCTGGCTGTAGCCATAGGCCTGGGCGGAAGCCGAGGCGGGCGCCAGCAGCATGCCGGCGGCGGCGAGGGCGGCGCCGGCGGCGGCGGTCTTCATGGAAAGACGGGCGAACATTGCGGTGATCCTGTCCCGGTTGCTGAGATGGGAGCCGAACATTCGGCGCCCCTGCCTGTTGCCTCGAGACATAGGCCCGCGAAACTGAACGGCCTTTGAGCGGGCCGTTCATCTTCGTTCAGGTTTCGCCGGGCGGCGCGAGCCTCTAGAAGCGGCCGATGATGGAGACGCTGACCATAGGCCGCGTGGGCGGGCAGGGCGACGGGATCGCCGAGACCCCCGCCGGGCCGGTGTTCGCCCCCCTGACCCTGCCGGGCGAGACGGTGCGCGGCGAGGTGCGCGACGGCCGCCTGGAGGCGGTCGAGATCCTCGTCGCCAGCCCCGACCGCATCGCGCCCGTTTCGCCCCACTATGGCGACTGCGGCGGCTGTTCGCTGCAGCACTGGGCGGCCGGCCCGTATCTGGACTGGAAGCGCGGACAGGTGCGACTGGCCCTGGCGCGCGAGGGGATCGAGACGGAGATCGAGGCCACGGTCGCCGTGCCGCCCGGGACGCGGCGGCGGCTGGCCCTGCACGCGCGGCGCGGCGGGGACGGGCGGGTCGCGCTGGGGTTCAAGGCGCGCAGGAGCTGGCGGCTGGTCGAGGTGACCGCCTGCCCGGTGGCCGACCCGCAGCTGGTGGCGGCCTTTCCGGCCCTGGCGCGGGTGGCCTGGGCCTTTCTGGAGCATCCGAAATCGGCCCCCACCCTCCATGTCACGGCGACCCTGACGGGCCTGGATGTCGATGTGACGGGGGTCGAACGCCGCTCTGGCGGTCTGTCGGGGGATGCCCGGATGCGGGCCGTCGAGGCCGCCGCCGCCGCCGGGCTGGCCCGGCTGAGCCTGGCCGGCGAGACCCTGGTGATGGAGCGCCAGCCGAGAGTGGCCTTCGGCCCCGCGACCGTGCCCTTGCCGCCCGGCGGCTTCCTGCAGGCCGTGCCGGAGGCCGAGTTCGCCATGGTCGGGCGGGCGGTCGAGGCGGTGAAGGGGGCGAGGAAGATCGCCGACCTGTTCTGCGGCGCGGGAACCTTCACCTTTCCGCTGGCGACGGTCGCGCCGGTGCTGGCCGCGGACGCCTCGGCGGCGGGGATCGCGGCGCTGAAGGCCGGCATTGGGACCGGGCCCGGCATGAAACCGGTCACGGCCGAGGTCCGCGACCTGTTCCGCCGCCCGATGGCCCCGTACGACCTGCGCGGCTGCGACGCCGTGGTGCTGGACCCGCCGCGCGCCGGGGCGCTGGAGCAGACGCGGCAGATCGCGGGGTCGAAGGCGGCCGTCGCCGTCTATGTCTCGTGCAACCCGGTGACCTTCGCCCGCGACGCCCGGGTGCTGATCGACGCCGGCTTCCGGCTGGAACGGGTCACCCCGGTGGACCAGTTCCTGTGGTCGGCGCATGTCGAGCTGGTCGGGGTGTTCCGGCGATGACGATGAACGACAACCTGCCCGACGAGGACGGGAACGATGAGGGTGGGGGCGGCTTCGACGCCGAGGACTGGACCCGGCTGACGCCCTTCGCCGGGGCGGTGGCGACGCTGGACGACGTCCAGGCGCGCCGGGCGGTGTTCGCCCTCGGCGACACCGACGACCCGCGCCCGATCGCCATGGACCTGCCGCAGCCGGTGATCTGGTGGGACGACGACGGCGAGCAGGCGGCGGTGGCGGTGCAGGCCGAGAGCCACCTCGGGCCCGACGGCGAGGAGATGGAGGTCCTGGGCCTGATCCTGCCCGACGGCGGCGGCGCGGTCGCCCTGATGGAGGATGTCGATCTGGTCGACGCCACCGATCCGACCTGGCGGGAGCTGGTCACCAACGCCATCGATCCGTCCGCGGCGGACGACTAGAAACCGATCCCTTCCCCCGAAACGGGGGAAGGAAGATCAAAGAGATCGCCCTGGAGTTTGGCGTCCGCCGGCACGCGGAACCGCGTCTCGTCCAGCGGTCGGCGCGGGGCGTCCAGCCCGTAGCGCTTCACCGCCGCCCTGAAGCGCGTGGCGATCAGCTCGGCCACCGGGCCGGTTCCCTTCATCCGCTGGGACCAGTCGGGGTCGTAGTCGCGGCCGCCGCGGGTCTGGCGGATCAGGGACATGACGCGGGCGGCGCGATCCGGGCGGGCGTCGGCCAGCCATTCGGCGAAGAGGGATTTGATCTCGAGCGGCAGACGCAGGGTCACATACATGGCCGAGGTCGCGCCCGCCTTCGACGCCGCCTCGAGCACCGATTCCAGCTCGTGATCGTTGAGGCCGGGGATCACGGGGGCGAAGCCGACGCCGACCGGACAGCCCGCGTCGGCCAGACGGCGGATCGCCTCCAGCCTTTTGGCCGGCGTCGAGGCGCGCGGCTCCATCGCCCGGGCGAGGCCCCGGTCCAGGGTGGTGATGGAGACCATGGCCGAGGCCAGACCGGCCCGGCCCATCGGCCCGAGGATATCGGCGTCGCGGGCGATCAGCACCGACTTGGTGATGATGCTGAACGGGTGTCTGAATCTCTGCATGACCTCGAGGATCGAGCGCGTCGAGTTCAGCTCGCGTTCGACCGGCTGATAGGGGTCGGTGTTGCCGCCTATGTGGATGCGCTTGCAGACGTAGCGGGGCCTTGCGAGCGCCTGCTCCAGCAGACGCGCGGCCTCGGGCTTGAAGAAGAGGCGGCTCTCGAAATCCAGGCCCGGGGATAGGCCCATGAAGGCATGGGACGGACGGGCGTAGCAGTAGATGCAGCCATGTTCGCAGCCCTTGTAGGGGTTGATGGACCGGTCGAAACCGATGTCCGGACTGGTGTTCTTCGCGATGATGGTCCGGGCGTGCTCGGGCGTCAGGGTCGTGCGCAGGGGCGCGGCCTCGGCGTCGTCGGTCGTCCAGCCGTCGTCGAAGGCCTCCACGGTTTCCGGCTCGAACCGGCCCGTCGCATTCGACCGGGCCCCTCGTCCTTTCGCCGCTTCAGCCATAAGGGGAGGATAGCAAGCAAACGGAACAAATCAAGAACATTATCGACAATGAAAAGGCCCGCTTCTCGGGGCGGGCCGTTCCTGGCCTCATGCCGCGAGCGACCGCGTCGCGAGCATAGGCCCAACAGGATGGTGCGGATGAGAGGACTCGAACCTCCACGCCTCGCGGCGCTGGAACCTAAATCCAGTGCGTCTACCAGTTCCGCCACATCCGCAAAGGTTCCGCCCAAGCCTCTAGGGGAGGGCGGCCCAAAGGAAAAGGCCCGGGATCGCTCCCGGGCCTTCTGTCTTTCGATCTGATCCCGGGATCAGTCGTCCCGCTTGGGATCCACGCCGCGGACGAAGGCGTCCGTCGCGGTTTCCAGCTTGGTGTCCTCGGTGATGTCGATCCCCTTGGCCAGCTTGGAGTGCCAGAAGCCGTAGAGGATGTAGATCACCGCGCCGACGGCGGCGTAGCCGCCGAGGATGGTCAGCGGCAGCGGATTGCCGTCCATGGCGTGCTGGATCATCGGCCAGAAGTTGAAGCCGGCCAGCGCCAGGCAGGACAGGATGCCCAGCACGGCGGTGACGATGCCGCCCGGCACCTTGAACGGACGCTCCATCTCCGGATGCTTGATGCGCAGGAAGATCACGCTCAGGCACACGATCGAGAAGGCCACGGCCGTACCCAGGGACACCAGGTCGCCGAGGATCGAGATGGGCAGGAAGGACGCCGCGACGGCGATCAGTATGCCCAGCAGGATGGTGCCGATCCACGGGGTGCGGAACTTCGGATGGATGACGGCGAAGGCGCGCGGCAGCAGGCCGTCGCGGGCCATGGTGTAGAAGATCCGCGTCTGGCCGTAGCACAGCACCAGCATGACCGAGGACAGGCCGGTGATGGCGCCGACCTTGATCAGGAAGCTGATCAGGTTCAGCGGAGTGCCGTCCGGCGTGATGAACGGCGTGTCGGCCCATTCCAGACCCATGCGGTCGATGGCGACGGCCACCGGCGCCGGGCTGGCCAGTTCGAGGTAGGGCACCACGCCCGTCATGACCGCCGCGACGGCCATGTAGATCAGGGTGCAGACGATCAGGGCGCCGAGGATGCCGACCGGGACGTCCTTGGACGGGTTCTTGGCCTCGGCCGCCGCGGTCGAGACCGCCTCGAAGCCGACGTAGGCGAAGAAGATGATCGAGGCGCCGCGCAGGATGCCCGTGGCCCCGTACTCGCCGAACTTGCCGGTCGTGTTCTCGGGGATGAAGGGCGTCCAGTTGGCGGGGTTGATGTACTGCACCCCCACCGCGATGAAGGTCAGCAGGACGACGATCTTGATCATCACGATGATGTTGTTGATCGAGGCCGACTCGCTGACGCCGAGGACCAGCAGGCTGCAGACCGCGGCGATGCCGATGGCGGCCACCAGGTTGAAGGTGCCGGTCAGCGGGAAGCTGGCGACGCCGCCGTCGGAGGTGACGGCCTGGATCAGCGGCGTGGCCCAGGAGGGCCCTTCGCCGCCGGCGTACTGGATCATCGGGAACAGACCGTCCGCGACGCCGAAATCACGCAGGATCGAGACGACATAGCCCGACCAGCCGACCGCGACGGTCGAGGCGGCGACGCCGTACTCAAGAACCAGAAGCCAGCCCATGATCCAGGCGAAAATCTCGCCCAGGGTGCCATAGGCATAGGTGTAGGCCGAGCCGGACACCGGCATGGTCGAGGCCAGTTCGGCGTAGCACAGGCCCGCCAGGCCGCAGGCGATGCCGGCGACGATGAAGCTGAGCATGATCGCCGGACCCGCATGGGCGGCGGCGACCTGACCGGTCAGAACGAAGATGCCGGCGCCGATGATGGCGCCGATGCCCAGGCTCATCAGATTGATGGGGCCCAGCGAGCGCTTCAGTTCGCTCCTGGCCGCTTCCTTCTGGATCTGGGCTACGGATTTCTTGAGGAACAGGCGGTTCCCCTTGGGCCTAAGGCCTTCTGCGGACATCGAGTCTCGCCCCCTGATACACGGCTGACCCTCCCCGGGCCGCCTTCAATGGCGCGGACGCTAGCGGCGCAAGCCCGCGCTGGCAACGCGGTTTCCGAAGGGTGAAGGGCGGACGACGCTTTCGTGACGGGCGGCGTTGCGGCTAGACCCCACTCCATGTTGCCCATCCACGCAGTTCTCGAGCCGCTGAAGGCCGCGCTGGTCGCGGGCCATGCCGCCGTGCTGGTCGCCCCGCCGGGAGCGGGCAAGACCACGGTCGTGCCGCTGGCGCTGCTGGAGGAACCCTGGCTGGAAGGGGGCAAGGTCCTGGTGCTGGAGCCGCGCAGGCTTGCGGCCCGGGCGGCGGCGGAGCGGATGGCCGCCTCGCTGGGCGAACAGGCCGGCGACACGGTCGGCTACCGCACCCGCCTGCAGAGCCGGATCGGGCCGCGCACCCGGATCGAGGTGATCACCGAGGGCGTGTTCACACGGATGATTCTCGACGATCCCGGTCTGGAAGGCGTCGGCGCAGTGCTGTTCGACGAATTCCACGAGCGGTCCCTGGACGCGGACCTGGGACTGGCGCTGGCACGGGAGAGCCAGGGGCTGCTGCGCGAGGACCTGAGGCTGCTGGTCATGTCGGCGACGCTGGACATCGCCGGCGTGTCGCGACTGCTCGACGGGGCTCCCGTGATCGAGGCCGACGGACGGATGTTCCCGGTCGAGACCCGCTACCTCGGGCGCAACCCGGTCGAGCGGATCGAGGACGCCGCGGCGCGGGCGATCCTGCAGGCCCTGGGCGAGGAGGGCGGCTCGGTGCTGGTCTTCCTTCCGGGGCAGGGCGAGATCCATCGCGTCGCCCGGCGCCTGGGCGAGCGGCTGCGCGATCCGGCCGTGGACGTGGTTCCGTTGTACGGGGCGCTGGATCGCGAAACCCAGGACCGGGCCATCCAGCCGGCCGCGCCCGGGCGGCGCAAGGTGGTGCTGGCGACCTCGGTGGCCGAGACCAGCCTGACCATCGAGGGCGTGCGGGTGGTGATCGACGGCGGTCTGTCGCGCGTGCCCCGGTTCGAGCCGGCCAGCGGCCTGACCCGGCTGGCGACGGTGCGGGTCAGCCGCTCGTCGGCCGAGCAGCGGCGCGGCCGGGCAGGTCGCACGGAGCCGGGCGTCTGCTACCGGCTCTGGGACGAGGCGGCGACGCGCGGACTGGTCGCGCACCAGCGACCCGAGATTCTGGAGGCGGACCTGACCGGCTTCGCCCTCGACCTGGCGCGCTGGGGCGCGCGGACGACCGAAGGGCTGGCCCTGCTGGACCAGCCACCGGCGGGCGCCTTCGCCGAGGCGCGCAAGGTGCTGGAGCGGCTGGGCGCGCTGGACGCCGCCGGCGCCCTGACGGCGCACGGGCGGCGGCTGACGCGCATTCCCCTGCCGCCGCGGCTGGCGCACATGGCGGCTACCGCCAGCGACGCCGGCGACGCGTTGCTGGGCGCGCGCATGGCGGCGGTGCTGAGCGAGCCCGGGCTGGGAGGCTCGGGCGTCGATCTGCGCGACCGGCTGCGCGACCTGGACCGCGACCGGTCGCCGAGGGGCCGGGATGCGGTGAAGCTGGCCGACCGCTGGGCGCGCGCCGCCGGCGGCGGGCAGGGCGGCGAGGCCGATCCCGGCGCCCTGCTGGCCGAGGCCTTTCCGGAGCGGGTGGCCAAAGCCCGCGGCAAGGCGGGCGAGGTGCTGCTGGCCTCGGGGCGGGGCGCCTTCCTGGACCCGACCGACGCCCTGGCGCGCGAATCGTGGCTGGCCGTGGCTGAGCTGGGCGGCGGCCCAATAAACGAGAGTGGCGCGCGCGATCGCATCCGGCTGGCCGCGCCGATCGACACGGCGGCGCTGGAAGGGCGGATCGAGGTCGAGGACCGGCTGGGCCGCGAGCCTTCGGGGCGGATGAGTCTGCGCCGCATCCGTCGCATCGGCGCGATCGTGGTGGACGAAAGGATCGTCGGCGCGCCGGATCGGGCGGCGGTCGCCGCGGCGCTGCGGGGCGAGGTGGAGCGTTCGGGACTGGCGGGTCTGCGTTGGGGCGAGCGGGCCTCGGGGCTGAGGGCGCGCCTGGCCTTCCTCGGCGGGCTGGAGGCCGGCTGGCCGGACGTGTCCGACGACGGGCTTCTGGCCGCGCGCGAAACCTG
Organism: Brevundimonas sp.; assembly: GCF_030704825.1. GTDB lineage: Bacteria > Pseudomonadota > Alphaproteobacteria > Caulobacterales > Caulobacteraceae > Brevundimonas. Next base: position 39,052 of record NZ_JAUYNX010000003.1, read on the forward strand.
GCTGTGGCCGTTGCTGGAGACGGTGCAGGGACTGGGAGCGATCGAGGACGGGGCGCTGGAGGCAGGTCTGAGGACGCTGGTCCCGTGGGACCGGCAGAGGGCGCTGGACGAACTGGCCCCGGCGCGGCTGGCGACGCCGCTGGGGTCGGCGGCCATCGACTATGCGGCCGGGGGCGGACCCCGCGTCGACATCCGGGTGCAGGAATTGTTCGGCGTGACGACCCATCCAACCATCGGCGGCGGACGGGTCGCGCTGACCCTGGCCCTGCTGTCGCCGGCGCGGCGCCCGGTGCAGGTGACGAAGGATCTGCCCGGCTTCTGGGCCGGCAGCTGGGCCGCCGTCCGCGCCGAGATGCGCGGCCGCTATCCCCGCCATCCCTGGCCCGAGGACCCGACGAAGGCGGAGGCGACCACCCGCGCCAAGCCGCGCGGAACCTGACCCGTCAGGCCGCCCCGTTCAGGAGGCGGTCGTAGCTGTCCACCAGGCTGGCGTAGGTCGGGACGAAATTGACGCTGGCCGGGCTCCCGCCGATCGAGACCGGCGCCTTGATCTCGAAATGCAGGTGGATGGTGGTGGCGTTGCCGCCGAAGTCGGCCGAGACCTTGCCGATGTGCTGGCTCCGCTCGACGTTGCGCGAGGCCATCGTCGGGAACAGGGCGTTCACCCCGGCCATGTCCATGTGCAGATAGCGGTAGATGCGGCCGGAATCGCCCAGCAGGGTGACGGTGTAGCTGCCGATCGAGGTGATGCGGCCGCTCTCCGCCGCGACGATCCAGTGGACCTTCTTCTCGCAGGTGGCCGGCCGGATGTCCTGACCCTGGTGGCCGCGGCCGGCCGGGCACATGCCGTTGGTCCAGGAGCGGGTTTCGCAGAAATTGTCGCGCCACGGATAGCTGTAGTTGCGGGGATCGCACTGGCCCGTTCCCGGACCCGGCGGGGCGTAGCCGCCGTAGCCGTAGACCTGGGAGTTGGCGTAGGCGGGCCCGGCCTCCATCGGGAAGCGCATGCCGGCGGCCCAGACGGTGGCGTCGGTCGCCCCGCTGCCGGAGCCGGGATACAGATCGCCGCCGTCGGCATGTGGCCAGCCGGCCGGCTCGGGCGCGGGCGGAGCCTCCGGCTCGGCCGGCGGGACGACGGGCGCGGGATCCTCGCCCGGTTCCGCGACGGGCGGGGCCGGATCCCCGGGCGCGGGAGCCGGAGCATCGGCCTTGCCCGCCGGCGGTACGGCATCCTGGCAGCCGGCCGGCGAGCAGGCGGTGAGCAGCAGCAGGGCGGCGAGGGGCAGACGCTTCACGACGCGCCTCCGCCGATCAGTTGCAGGGTCGAGGCGAAGGCGATGGCCTCGGGCTCCGTGCAGCCGGCCGCGCCCGGCCCCTCGCAGATGAAGCTGACGTTATAGGCGGCGCCGAACCGGCTGAAGGTGACGTCGACCCCGTATTCGGTCCGCTCCGTCCGGACATTGGTCAGGCCGCGCGTCTGCGCCTGGGCGGCGGCCCGGGCGGCGCTGGCCGGCAGGCGCGCGGCGAGGATGCGCGGTCCGCCCGCGGCCGTCGCGCGCGGGGTCGCCGTCGCGGGCGCGCCGGTTCCGGCCGTCGGCCCCGTCGTCGGGGGGCGTGTCGGAGGCTGTTGCGGCGCCGGCTGGGCGAGGGGCGACCGGAAGGCCTTGGTCGCGCCGTAGATCTCGATGATCTGGTCGCCGCGCTGAACCACCAGCATATAGTGGCGGTCGCCGGTGAAGATGCGGGCGGTCCGGAGCAGATCGGGATCGGCGGGCGCCAGCACCGGCACGGGCGAGGCGTCGGCGACGGCGAGGACGCGGGCCGAGGCGGGGTCCTGGCCGAGGACGCCGCGCAGCCGGGCGGCGAGCGGATCCTGTCGCGCCTGGCCCAGGGCGGCGCTGTCGGTCCGGGATCGGGGCAGGTCCACCTGGGTGGCCGCGACGGGGGAGGGCGGCGCCTGCTGCGAGGTGGCGACGCCCGCGAGCGCGGCGGCCAGAATGACGCTGCCAACAAGGACTCCGGTCCGGATGTTCATGTGATCGACCCTCCCGGAAATCGATCATAGCGCCGTTATGCGACGCTTGCGAGCCCGCGCCCCGACGCGAGCCGGCGCCCCCGCGTCGACCTTTGCCGGACTCCTGCCCCGTGGTAGCGTGCCGCCGATGCGCAGGCCCCCGCGAAAGCCGCACCGCCGATTCCGACCATGGAGTGACCTTTGGCCGTCGTAATCATTGGCGGCGGCGGGCACGCGAGCGACGTCCTGTCCGTATTCGAGGCGGCCTCGGTCCCGGTCGCGGGATTCCAGGACGACGGCGAGCCGGACATGCGCCGGTTCGAGGGCCGGGCCGTCCATCTGGGTCGGATCGGCTCCGACTGTCCGGCCAGCGGCTTCGCCTGGGGAATCGGCTGGCCCCAGGGCCGCCGCACCGTCCTGCCGCTCCTGGGTCTCCCGCCGATCTCGATCGTCCATCCCGGCGCAACCGTTCATCCGAACGCCCGGATCGGCCGGGGGACCGTGATCATGGCTGGAGCCGTCGTCTCGGCGGGGGCCGTGATCGGCGATCACGTCCTGATCCACCACAACGCCGTGATCGGCCATGATTGCCGCATGGGCGATTTCGTCTCCGTGATGCCGGGCGCGGCGGTCTCCGGCGACACCCGGCTCGAGGAAGGCTGCCTGATCGGCGCCAACGCCACGGTGATCCAGGGGGTCGCGGTCGGCGCCTGGTCCCGGCTGGGAGCCGGGTCGGTGGCGACGAGGAATATCCCGCCCGGCGTGACCGCGGTAGGCGCGCCCGCCGTCGAGCTGGAAAAGCGGCCCGCCGGGATCCGGTAGCGTCCCGGCCGCGGCGCTTGCCTTTTGCGCCCATCCCGCCTAGAAGCCGCCCGCACTTCGCACGCGGGCGTGGCGCGGTCAGGGGAGACATCCCTTTCCGCTCCGTTCCGAGGGACCGCCGGTCCTTTTACTCGTCCGCGCAACGTCTATCGGAAAAAGGACACGTCCCCTCATGGCTCTGCCTGAATTCTCCATGCGTTCGCTGCTCGAAGCCGGCGCGCACTTCGGCCACCAGACGCACCGGTGGAACCCGAAGATGGAGCGCTACATCTTCGGCTCGCGCTCGAACATCCACATCATCGACCTGTCGCAGTCGATCCCGCTGCTGCACCAGGCCCTGGTCGCTGTGCGCGACGTCGCCGCCAAGGGCGGCCGCGTCCTGTTCGTCGGCACCAAGCGCCAGGCCGCCGATCCGGTGGCCGAGGCCGCCCAGCGCTGCGCCCAGTACTATATGAACAACCGCTGGCTCGGCGGCACCCTGACCAACTGGCGCACCGTGTCGGGCTCGATCGCCCGCCTGCGCGAGCTGGAAGGCCTGCTGGAGTCGGGCGGCGAGGGCCGGGTCAAGAAGGAGCTGCTGAACCTGCAGCGCGAGCGCGACAAGCTCGAGCTCAGCCTGGGCGGCATCAAGAACATGGGCGGCGTGCCCGACATCATGTTCGTGATCGACACCAACAAGGAGGCCATCGCCATCCTTGAGGCCCGCAAGCTGAACATCCCGATCATCGCCATCCTCGACACCAACTCGGACCCGGACGGCATCACCTATCCGATCCCGGGCAACGACGACGCCGCCCGCGCCATCCAGACCTACTGCGACCTGATCGCCGACGCGGTCCTGGACGGTCTGGCCGCCGGCCAGTCGGCCGCGGGCGTGGACCTGGGCGCCGCGGTCAACCCGGACGAGCCGATGCTGCGCGAAGCCAAGGCTCCGAAGGCCGCCAAGGCTGTTGAAGCCGAAGTCGCCCCGGCCGAGGCGGAAGCCGTCGCCGAGGAAATGATCGCCGCCGCCGAACCGGCCGCCGAAGAGCCGGCCGTGGCCGACGAAGCCGCCCAGGCCGCGACCTCGGAAGCCAACGACGCCGTCGAAAGCGAGCCGGCCCAGGTCTGACCGACCTGGTTCCGCTCATCCCGGCGAAAGCCGGGACCCAGTCCTTTCCAGCTTGACGCTGGCGCTCCGGGACTGGTGATCGAGGGTGGACCGGATGCACCGGTCGCCCAAAGCACTAGGTTCCGGCTTTCGCCGGAATGAGCGGAGCGAACCTGATATGCGGCCGGACCCGGAACAGGGTCCGGCCGTTCCCGCATACGCATACCCAAGGAGACTACCCATGGCCGAGATCACCGCCGCCCTCGTGATGGAACTGCGCGCCAAGTCCGGCGTCGGCATGATGGACTGCAAGAAGGCGCTCCAGGAGACCGGCGGCGACATCAACGCCGCGATCGACTGGCTGCGCGCCAAGGGCCTGTCCAAGGCCGCCAAGAAGGCTGACCGCGTCGCCGCCGAAGGCCTGGTCGCCGTGGCCTCGAAGGAAGTCGGAGCCGGCGAAGTCGGCGCCGCCATCGAGTTCAACGCCGAGACCGACTTCGTCGCCCGCAACGACCTGTTCCAGAACGCCGCCAAGTCGTTCGCCCAGCTGGGTCTCGAGCACGCCACGCTCGAGGGCCTGCACGGCGCCGAACTGGAAACCGGCAAGACGGTCCAGGACGAGGTCACCCAGCTGATCGCCACCGTCGGCGAGAACATGCAGCTGCGCCGCGCCGCCCGCCTTTCGGTCGACGAGGGCGTCGTCGCCTCCTACGTCCACAACGCCGTCTCGCCGGGCCTCGGCCGCATCGGCGTGCTGGTCGCCCTGCACGGTGGCGGCGACAAGACCGCCCTGCGCGAACTGGGCCGCAAGATCGCCATGCACGTGGCCGCGACCGCCCCGCTGTCGCTGAACACCGACGATCTGGACCCGGCCGCGATCGAGAAGGAGCGTCAGGTCCTGACCGAGAAGGCCAAGGAAGAAGGCAAGCCGGAAGCCATGATCGACAAGATCGTCGCCGGCCAGATCGCCAAATTCCAGAAGGACGTGGTGCTGACCAAGCAGCCGTTCGTGATGAACCCGGACGTGACCATCGAACAGCTGGTCGCCGACACGGGCAAGGAACTGGGCCACCCCGGCCTGCACCTCGCCGGCTTCGTCCGCCTCGCCCTCGGCGAAGGCGTCGAAAAGGTCGAGGGCCCGGACTTCGCGACGGAAGTCGCGCAGATGACGGGCGGCCAGTAAAAGCGGTCTTCCCCTTCAGGGGCAATCGGATGGAGGGGCTGGCGGCCATGGGTCGCCAGCCCTTTTTTCTGTCCGACGCCTCCGGGGAAGTCCGGATTTGACGCCCCCGGGGCGGGAGCGTCTGATGCCGGTCGCAGGCGCCGCCTGGGAGGTCTAGCGTGGGCGAGCGGACGGGACGCGATCACGGCAGCCTGATCAGACAGGCGCTGGACGACGGGGCCGGACCGGCGCGCTCGGCGCTGGCGGCGTCGTGGCGGCGGTCGATGGCGCTGCATGGGCTGGACCCCGAAGATCGCGGTCGGGCCGAGACCTTGACGGAGTCGCAACTGCGCGAGGCGCGCGAGGCGGCGGAACCGATGGTGCGAGCAGCCGGGGCCGTGCTGGATCGACTGTTCCTCGCGGTCGGGGACACCGGATGCTGCATCCTCCTGACCAATGCGGACGGCGTGCTGATCGAGCGCCGCGGGGCGGCCCCGGACGACGAAACCTTTCGTCGCTGGGGGCTGTGGCCGGGCGCCCTGTGGTCGGAGGCGGTGGAGGGCACCAACGGGATCGGCACCGCCCTGGCGGAGCATCGGCCGCTGACCATCCACCGCGATCAGCATTTTCACACCAGGAACACGGCGCTGAGTTGCACCAGCCATCCCGTTCACGATCATCTGGGCCGGCTCGTGGGCTTGCTGGACGTGTCGTCGTGCCGGGCCGACGCGACGGCGGGCGTGCTGGGGCTGATCGCGGCGGCGGTTGAGGACGCGGCGCGGGCGATCGAGGCCCAGACCTTCCGCCAGGCCTTCGCCGGCGCGCGGATTGTGCTGGCGGGCGAGGCGGCCGAACGGAACGCCGCGGCCCTTCTGGCCGTGGATCGCGACGATCTGGTGATCGGAGCGACCCGGGCCGCGCGGCTGGCGCTGTCCATCACCGACGAGCGCATGGCGGGCCAGCTGGCGGCCTCGGAGGTACTCGGCGCCGGATCGGCGGAAGCCGGCCTGACGGAGGCCGAACGTGGGGCGGTGCGCCGCGCCCTCGCCCTGAACGGCGGCAATGTCTCCGCCTCGGCGCGCGCGCTTGGGGTCAGTCGCGCGACCTTGCACCGCAAGCTGCGTCGCCTCGGGGTCGGCGGCGAACTGCCCTGAGCGCACCTGTCGCAATCCTGCGACAGGTTTGCGACGCACCATGAAGCCGCCTGATGGCGCCAGGGCCCTTCCGGGCCGAGCCTGCCGTCCAACGACGTCGACAACCGACGCCCGAGGAAACCAGGAGGCTTTCATGACCAGGCCGCAATTCGTTCGCGCCGCCATGCCGAAATTCAAGGCGCGCTATGACAACTTCATCGGCGGGCGGTGGGTCCCGCCGGTCAACGGCTGCTATTTCGAGAACACCTCGCCGGTGAACGGGCGGGTGCTCTGCGAGGTGGCCCGGTCCGACGCCGCCGACGTGGAGCTGGCGCTCGACGCCGCCCATGCCGCCCGGGACGCCTGGGGCCGCACCAGCGTCGCCGAGCGCGCCGTCATCCTGAACCGGATCGCCGACCGCATCGAAGCCAATCTCCAGGCCGTGGCCGAGGCCGAAACCTGGGACAACGGCAAGCCGGTGCGCGAGACCCTGGCGGCGGACATCCCGCTGGCCATCGACCATTTCCGCTATTTCGCCGGCTGCATCCGCGCCCAGGAGGGCGGGATTTCCCAGCTCGACAACGACACGGTCGCCTATCATTTCCACGAGCCGCTGGGGGTGGTCGGGCAGATCATCCCGTGGAATTTCCCGATCCTGATGGCGGCCTGGAAGATCGCGCCGGCCCTGGCCGCCGGCAACTGCATCGTGCTCAAGCCGGCCGAGCAGACGCCGGCCTCGATCCTGGTGGTGATGGAGCTGATCCAGGACCTGCTCCCCGCCGGCGTCCTGAACATCGTGTCGGGCACGGGCGCCGCGGTCGGCGAGCCGCTGGCCACCAGTCCCCGCATCGCCAAGATCGCCTTCACCGGCTCGACCGTCGTCGGTCGGAAGATCATGGAATATGCGACGCAGAACATCATCCCGGTGACCCTGGAACTGGGCGGCAAGTCGCCCAACATCTTCTTCAGGGACGTGATGGACGCCGACGACGCCTTTCTCGACAAGGCGCTGGAAGGGTTCGCCATGTTCGCCCTGAACCAGGGCGAGGTCTGCACCTGCCCCAGCCGCGCCCTGATCCATGAGGACATCTACGACGCCTTCATCGCCCGGGCGATCCAGCGCGTCGAAGCCATCGTCCAGGGCGACCCCCTGGATCCGGCGACCCAGATCGGGGCCCAGGCGTCCGCCCAGCAGCTGAGGAAGATCCTCGGCTATCTTAAGCTCGGCAAGGAAGAGGGGGCTGAGGTCCTGACGGGGGGCGACGAGGCCGTGCTGCACGACGATCTGGCGGGCGGCTACTACGTCAGGCCGACGATCTTCAGGGGCACGAACGACATGCGGATCTTCCAGGAGGAGATCTTCGGCCCGGTCCTGGCCGTGACCACCTTCAGGACGTTCGACGAGGCCATCGCGATCGCCAATGACACGGACTACGGCCTCGGCGCCGGTGTCTGGACCCGCGACATGAACACCGCCTACCGGGCCGGGCGCGCGATCCAGGCCGGGCGGGTCTGGACCAACTGCTACCACCAGTATCCGGCGCACGCAGCCTTCGGCGGCTACAAGAAGTCCGGCATCGGCCGTGAAAACCACCTGATGATGCTGGATCACTACCAGCAGACCAAGAATCTGCTGGTCAGCTACAGCCCCGACAAGCTGGGCTTCTTCTGATCTGGATCAAGGCGGGGCGATCAGAGACCGCCTTTCCTGCACCGGCTCCCGGCCGTTCGGGAGCAAGCCGAGGGCGCGGGGTGCTGACCTGCTGGCATCCCGCGCCTTTTCGTCCCGCGCCCGGGACGGCATCGGCACTGCTGTAGCCGGGGTTCGCTTCTCCCTCGCAGGCCTCGGCCTCAGCCGGCGCGCGGCGGGAGAGGCGGCATCGGCTGGCAACCGGTGCGGACCGGGAACGGCGACCCCTCGCCGGGATAGACGACATCGATCCGGCCCTCGAAATCCTGCTCCACCCGCCACTGTCCGCCGGCTCCGGGCTCCGCGCTTGTGACCCTTATCCGGTAGCCCAGCGACGGCCCGGTCTCGCGGGACGGCTCGCCGGGGGCGGTGAAGACGAAGCCGGCCGCCTCGCCGTCGGCGGCCGCCCCGATCCCGGCGACCACGCCGCCATCGGCGTCGATCACCTGCATCAGCGGCGCGAATTCCCGGGAACTCACGTTCAGGCCGACGCTCTGGCCGGGCCGCAGGGACAAGGCATGGTCGTTGAACCACCGGCCGTCCTCGTCGCGCCTGTCATCGCAGGCGGAGCCCAGCACCCCGCCGAAGGCGAAACCGCTCGCTATCGGCGGCGGACGGCCGGGCATGACCGGATAGGGCGGCGGCGGTTCCTGCAGTCCGAGCAATCCGGCCAGGCTCAGCGCGGCGACCAGCATGGGTTCCTCCCGACCTGTGACGCCCTCTCGCGCCGTCCCGACCCTTGGTAGCCGACGGCGGGCCGCCTGGCGACCGGGCGGAACCTGACGTCGCATGGACCAAGACCCGCCTTCTCCACGGGCGCGACACCGGCTAAGGCATCCGCATGATCGGAAGACTGAACCACGTCGGCGTCGCCACCCCCTCGATCGAGGCCAGCGTGGGGATGTATCGCGACCTGCTCGGCGCCACGAAGGCCCGCGAACCCTTCGACCTGCCGGCCCAGGGCGTGCGCGTCTGTTTCATCGACCTGCCCAACGCCCAGATCGAGCTGATCGAGCCGTTGGGCGACGACAGCCCGATCCACGGCTTCCTCGCGAAGAATCCGAAGGGCGGCCAGCACCACGTCTGTTTCGAGGTCGAGGATATTCTGGTGGCGCGTGACGCGCTCCGGGCGAAGGGCGCGACCATCCTCGGCACGGGCGAGCCCCGCATCGGCGCCCATGGCACGCCGATCATCTTCGTCCATCCGAAGGACATGGGCGGGGTGCTGGTGGAACTGATGGAAACGCCGAAAGCCGGAGATCACTGAATGCCCATCGGACCGTTCACCATCATCGCCATCTACATCGTCTGCTGGTGGGTCGTCCTGTTCGCCGTACTGCCGCTGGGGACGTCGAAGGAGCGGCACGATCCGCCGACCGACGGGGCCCAATGGGGGGCGCCGGACACGCCCGATCTGAAGCGAAAATTCATCACCACCACCTGGGTCGCGGCCCTGCTGTGGCTGCTGGTGATGGGGCTGGTCTGGATCGGCTGGATGCCGCTTCCCGACCTGGCCCCGCCGACCGCGTGACGCCATGACCGACCGGCTGCTGCTGCTCAATCCCGGCTGGACCGACGACGAGGGCGGGCCCTGGTACTGCCCCGCCGGGGCGGTCATCGAGGGCGTTCTGGCCTTCCATCCGGCGCTGCGGGACCAGCTGGAGATCCGTTATCTCGACCATCCGCGCCCGCGCCCGGCGGTGATCGACCTGGTCGGCGAGGACCACCAGGGCTGCCCGATCCTGGTGCTGGACGGGACCTTCGACTGGCCCGACGCCCGGACCTCGGAGACGACCGGCCGCCGCTTCCTCCAGGACGAGGCCATCATCCCCTATCTGGCGGCCCGATACGGCATCGCGCGGCCGCATCCCTGAACCCTTTCCGCGCGTTTGTGACGACCGCCTAGCTTTCGCCCCGTCCGAGCGGCTAAAGCGGGGCTTCACCTCTGTCCCCGGATTCCGCCCATGCGCCTGTCGCGCTATTTCCTGCCCACGCTCAAAGAAGCGCCTTCGGACGCCCAGATCGTTTCGCACCAGCTGATGCTGCGCGCCGGCCTGATCAAACAGGAGGCCGCCGGCATCTACGCCTGGCTGCCGCTGGGCCTGCGGGTGCTGAACCGGATCGAGCAGATCGTGCGCGAGGAGCAGGAGCGGGCAGGGGCCGTCGAGCTGCTGATGCCCACCCTCCAGCTCGCCGACCTGTGGCGCGAGAGCGGCCGCTACGACGCCTACGGCCCCGAGATGCTGCGTATCACCGACCGGCACGAGCGCGAACTGCTCTACGGACCCACCAACGAGGAGATGATCACCGACATCTTCCGCGGCTTCGTGAAGAGCTACAAGGCGCTGCCCCTGAACCTCTTCCACATCCAGTGGAAATTCCGCGACGAGCGCCGCCCGCGCTTCGGCGTCATGCGCGGACGCGAATTCCTGATGAAGGACGCCTATTCCTTCGACATCGACGAGGCCTCGGCCCGCAAGGCCTACAACCGCATGTTCGTGGCCTACCTCAACACCTTCGCCCGTATGGGGCTGAAGGCCGTGCCGATGCGCGCCGACACTGGCCCGATCGGCGGCGACCTGAGCCACGAGTTCATCGTCCTGGCCGACACCGGCGAAAGCCAGGTGTTCTGCGACCGCAAGCTGGTCGAGATGCCGGCGCCCGGCGCCGGCGTCGACTGGGACGACCTGCAGGCCCTCGTCGACGAGCGCACCGGCCTGTACGCCGCCACCGAGGAAATGCACGACGCGGCCCGCTTCGAAAGCGAGACGGCCGAGGCCGACCGACTGACCGCGCGCGGCATCGAGGTCGGGCACATCTTCTATTTCGGCACCAAATATTCGGCCCCGATGAAGGCCCATGTCGCCGGGCCCGACGGCAAGGACACGCCCGTGCACATGGGCAGCTACGGCGTCGGCGTGTCGCGCCTGCTGGGCGCCATCATCGAGGCCAGCCACGACGCGAACGGCATCATCTGGCCGGACGCCGTGGCCCCGTTCGACGTGGTGGTCATCAACCTGCGCGCCAACGACGAGGCGGTCTGCGCCGCTTGCGAGGAGGCCGTCGCCAGGCTCGAAGCCCTCGGCAAGACGGTGCTCTACGACGACACCGACGAACGGCCGGGCGGGAAATTCGCCACCGCCGACCTGATCGGCATCCCGTGGCAGTTGACCATCGGACCCAAGGGCGTGGCCGAGGGCGTGGTCGAGCTGAAGCGCCGGGCGACCGGCGACAAGGTCTCCGTCCCGCTGGACGAGGCGCTGGCGAAGGTGGGCGGATGACGGACGTCGCGGCGGTTCCGAAGCCGGCCAAACCCGCCGGCCCCTTCTCGGCCTGGGAGTTCGAGCTGGCGCTGCGCTATCTGCGCGCCCGGCGGAAGGAGGGCGGCATCGCCCTGATCGCCATTATCTCCTATGTCGCCATCGCCCTGGCGGTGATGGCCCTGATCGTGGTGATGAGCATCATGGCCGGGTTCCGCAGCGAATTGCTGGACCGGATGCTGTCCTTCAACGGCCATATGTACGTCCAGGGGCAGGTGCTGGTCAGTCCCGACCGCGAGGCGGCCGTGACGCGCATCGCCGCCGTGCCGGGGGTGGCCAGCGTCTCTCCCCTGACCGAGAACCAGAGCCTGGTGCGCGCGGCCGGCCAGACCACCGGCGCGATCGTGCGCGGCATCCGCCCGCAGGACCTGGACTCGATGTCCTATGTCTATGACAGCCTGACGCCCGAGGCCCGCCGCGGCTTCGGCCGGGGCGCGTACGGCGGGGACGACATCATCATCGGCAAGGCCCTGGCCGACGGGCTGGGCCTGCGGGTCGGCGACCCGGTCACCCTCTATTCCCCCACCGGCGCCGACAGCGCCTTCGGCAATCTGGGCGGGCTGGAGAAGACCTATCGCGTCGGCGGGGTGTTCACCTCGGGCGCCGCCGATTTCGACCGCGCCTATATGTTCATGCCGCTCGAACAGGCCCAGCTGTTCTTCGGCAAGGAGGGCGTCTGGGACGTCATCGAGCTCAAGGTCGACGCGCCCGACCGGGTCGCCGAGCTGATCCAGCCGGTGCGCGAGGCCGCGGGCCCCAGCGCCCTGGTCAGCGACTGGCGCGACAAGCTGGCTGCCTTCTGGGGCGCGCTGAAGGTCGAGCGGGTGGCGATGAGCATCATCCTCGGCCTGGTCGTGGCCATCGCCGCCCTCAACATCATCTCCGGCATCGTCATGCTGGTGAAGAACAAGACCCGCGACATCGCCATCCTCAGGACCGTCGGGGCCAGCCAGTCGTCGATGCTGCGCATCTTCTTCATCGCCGGCGCGGCCATCGGCGTGGCCGGCACCATCACCGGCCTGGTGGTGGGGCTGGTGTTCTGCCTCAACATCGCGGCCATCCAGCATTTCCTTGAGGCCCTGCTGGGCGTCCAGCTGTTCAACGCCGACGTCTACATGCTGGACTCCATCCCGGCCGAGGTCGACGCCATGGACGTGATCTGGGTCACCCTGTGGTCCGTCTTCATGTCGTGCGTGGCCTCGCTGCTGCCGTCCTGGCGGGCGGCGAAAATGGATCCGGTCGAGGCCCTGCGCTATGAGTAAGCCCGTCCTCTCCATGCGCCCCGTCCTTTCCGTAAGGAATGTGACCCGCACCTATGACTCCGCAGCCGGTCCCCTGACCGTGCTCAAGGGCGTCGATCTCGACGTCATGCCGGGCGAGGTGGTCGGCCTGATCGGGCCGTCCGGCTCGGGCAAGTCCAGCCTGCTGCACGCCGCCGGCCTGCTGGAGCGGCCGACCTCGGGCGAGATCCGTATCGACGGCCAGGACGTCGGCGGCCTCGACGAGCGGGCGCGGACCCATATCCGCCTCGCCAGCATCGGCTTCGTCTACCAGTTCCACCACCTGCTGGCCGAGTTCGACGCGCGCGACAACGTCGCCCTGCCGCTGCGCATCGCCGGCGTCGGTCAGGCCCAGGCCCGCGAGCGGGCCTCGGAGGTGCTGACCGCCCTGGGCCTCGGCGAGCGCCTGACCCACCAGCCGGCCCAGATGTCGGGCGGCGAACAGCAGCGCGTCGCCGTGGCCCGCGCCCTGGCCAATCGCCCGCGCCTGCTGCTGGCCGACGAGCCGACCGGCAACCTCGACCCCGCCACCAGCCAGACGGTGTTCGAGGCCCTGCACAGCCTGGTGAAGAAGACCGGCGTCGCCGCCCTGATCGCGACCCACAACATGGAGCTGGCCGGCCATATGGACCGCGTCTTCGCCCTCAAGGACGGCCATCTCGAAGAGCGTCCCGCCGAGAGCCACGCCTACTGACGTCGTCGTGCTAGGGTCGCCCATGACCGACGCCATCCAGGCCCATCTGACGGCGGCGCGCGAAGCCCTGGCCGAAGGCCGCGCGGTCGACGCCCGCAACAGCTACGCCCGCGCCGCCGCCCTCAGCCGCGAGAGCGGCGCGCCCCTGCTGCAGGCCCACGCCCTGCGCCATCTGTCCGACATCGACCGCGAGGCGGATCACCTCGAACAGGCGCTGGCCCACGCCGAACAGGCGGCGGCCCTGTATCGCGCCAACGGGCAGGGCGCCTCGCTCGACATGGCCAACGCCCTGCGGCTGAAGGCGCTGGCGCTCGACGGTCTGCGCCGCCCCGGTCCGGCGACAGCGGTCTGGCGCGAGGCCCGGGACCTGTACGCCGCCGCGGAGGTCGCGGCCGGGGTCGCCGAATGCGAACGCCGACTCAAGGGGGCCGTCGAGGACTAAGCCCCTTTCGCCAACGGCGGTTACATATTGGCGTCCCCCCGCCGCCGGGGTTAGGCTCATCCCTTCCCGAACGGAGTCCGCGCCATGTCCCGTCGTCTCGCATTCCTCGCTGTTGCCACCGGTGTCATCGCTCTCGCGGCCTGCGATCCGGCCCAGCCCCCCGAACCCGCCGACGCCCCGCCGGAAGCGCCCGCCACCGCCATCACCCCGACCGCCGCCGCCGACATCCCCGAGGCGGTCCGGGCCGTCGTCCTGGCCGCGCGCCCGGGCATGGTCATCGCCGAGGGCGAGCTGAAGGAGCGGGAAGGGCGGCGCTACTACGACGTCGAGGGAACCTTGGACGGCGCCGAGCTCGAGCTGGACCTGCTGGAGACCCCCGCGGGCTGGCAGGTGGTGGAGATCCAGCGCGACCTGCCGTGGACGGCGGTTCCGGCGCCCGTCCGCGCCGCCGCCGGCGCCGCGCGCGCCGGCTTCGTCCCGGTGCGGATCATCGAGAGCGTCCAGACCGGGGACGGCGCGGTCATCTACGAACTGTTCGCCGACGGCCAGCCCGCGACCCCGGCGCTGGAGGTGCGTTCGGCCGGGGGACGGGTCGAGGTGCTGACCGAGACCTGGCCGCACTGATGGCCGGGCGGCGCGCGACCGTCATCCTCGGGCTTGACCCGAGGATGACGGCGAAGGAGGAGGGTCGGGTCCCGGCTTTCGCCGGGATGAGCGGTATCTGTGGGCCTACTTCTTCCCGGGCGGCGTCGTGAACGGCGAGCTGCTCCCGACCGACACGGACGGCTTGGGCTTCTCGGCCTTGGGTTTGCGGACTTCCTTGTTGCTCTTCACTTGACCCTTGGCCATGGCCGTTCTCCTGCGACGCCGCCGCCGGGAGGGCGGATGGTGGCGTTCGCCCTATCCTACAGACGCGGGCGTGTCGTGTTCACCTGAAATGCTCTTGGGCAATAGTATACTTGACAAAGCAACGTTGAATCCGTAGGGTTTTCCTACTGGAGCCCGACGATGAACCTGACCGATCCGATCTTCACCGACGCCGACAAAGCCCGCGCCCATCTGGAGCAAACCCGCTGGCCCCATGGCCCGGTCTGCCCTCACTGTGGCGTGGTCAACGAAGCGACCGCGATCAAGGGCCGTAGCGCCCGCGCTGGCCTCTACCAGTGCAACGCCTGCCGCGACCAGTTCACCATCACGGTCGGGACCGTCTTCGAGCGCTCTAAGGTGCCGCTGAACAAGTGGCTGCTGGCCACCTACCTGATGGCCTCCAGCAAGAAGGGCATCAGCGCCCACCAGATCGGCCGCACCCTTGGCGTGACCTACAAGACCGCGTGGTTCATGTGCCACCGCATCCGCGAAGCCATGACCGAACAGAACCCCGGCCCCATGGGCGGCCCTGACAAGACCATTGAAGTCGATGAAACTTACGTCGGCGGCAAAGAGGCCAACAAGCACGTCAGCAAGCGCAAGTATCACTGCGGGTCGGGAGCCAAACAGGCCGTCGTCACCCTCGTTGAGCGCGACGGTCGCGCCCGCTCGTTCCATGTCGCCAACGTCAACGCCAAGACGCTGCGCCCGCTGATCGTCACTCAGGTTCACCGCTCCAGCTACCTGATGACGGACGGCGCGACCTTCTACCGCAAGACCGGTAAGGAGTACGCCAGCCACGGCGCGGTGGATCACAATCGCGGTGAGTACGTCCGCGAGGGCAAGACCCACTCCAACACCGCCGAAAACTTCTTCTCCATCCTCAAGCGCGGCATCATCGGGACGTTCCACCACGTCTCCGAAGCCCACCTGAAGCGCTATCTGGCGGAGTTCGATTTCCGCTACTCCAACCGCGTTGGCCTTGGCGTCAACGACACCATGCGCACCGACGAAGCCCTCCGTGGCATCGGCGGCAAGCGCCTGATGTATCGGCGGGCTGGTGAAGCCGCGTACGCTTAAGCAGAAGGTTAGGCGTATCCTCAAGCTTCGCGCTAACCTTCGCCGAACGGAGGAACGCGATGCCTGATCCGATTACCGTGATGACCGGCCTGGGCGCGATAAGGACCGCGCTCGACATAACCAAGACGCTGTCGGATGCGCGCGATTCCACCAAGCTGCTGGCGGTGAAGCTCGAACTGCAAGGCCTCCTGCTGGAGGCCCAAGAGGCGCAGTCGGCGTTGGCCAGCCAGAAACGCGAGCTTGAAGAACGCATCCGACAGTTTGAAACATGGGAAGGCGAGAAGGAGCGCTACCAGCTTCAACAGATCGGGCGCGGAACCTTCGCCTACACGCTGAAGGCGGAGGCCCAAGGCTCCGAACCTCCGCATATGATTTGTCCAACCTGCTACGAGCATGGGCGAAAATCCATTCTTCAGGCGGGGGAGATTTTCTCGGGCCAGCGCTCTCACGGGTGCCCGGTATGCCAGACTGTAGTGGCAGGGACTATTCAGCCGCTGGAGCCGCTACCGGCCCGAGATATCCCCGGCATCGTCTGACGGCTTCTTCCTCTCATGCGGCTTGTGCGGCGTGTTCACGAGGTTCCGCAGAACCCGCTCAAACTCGGCATCGTCTTCTGGCGATTCAGGCTTAGGGTCGCTTTTTTCCGGAACAGGGGCCGTCATGTCCGATGATTTTCCATACAAAAGTGCGGACGATCTCAACAAACGTATTAGCGAATCTGTTTCTGCCTTGGAGATGCCGGGCACTGGCGAGTTCGCTAAGCAGATAGGGGTGATTATCGGCTGGTTTGCCTTGATTGAACCCCTCTTACCAAAAGCACTCGCTCACGTTGGAACAATGAGGCCCGAAGTCGCCGAACGCATGATGACCCACTTGCGGGCGCCATCATTGCGGATTGGTCTGCTCGAAGCTGCCATCAAGGGAGTACCCGCGGGGATCGAAAAAGAAGTTGCCTCTTATATCAAAGGACATATCAAACCGCGCCAACGACACTCGCAATCTGTACGCGCACGCAAAATATGTCTTTTTAGGCGAGTTTATTATAGTGCCGTTCCACAAAATTGAGGATCAACGACCGGTTCTTCTGTCTGCGATCAAGGCTCATGCGCAGGAAATGAAGACCATATACTACGAGCTTCTATCAATACTGGACGATGGCCTCCTGCCGCCAAAACTGCACAAGCGATTGTCTCGACAATTCGGCTAGCGGTCGCGTCTCCCAACCCACAATACGCATCGACCCCCGCCTCGATCATAGCGGGGGTCACTTCGATAGCACCGGCCTGTCCCGAGGAATCATCGTGGCTGGCGGGCTGCTTTGTCAAGTATATCATTACCTGCTCTTGACGAGAACGCAACGGGAACATAGAACATAGCCGGAACACGCAATCTGGGGACAAGGTCATGGCGCGTTGGATGAGGGATATGCTGTCGCTTGCGTCGTGCGGCGGTTTCGTCTGGATGTGCTGGCAGGTCGCGCTCGCGGTGCCGGCCGCCTGACGGCGGGCCTTTCGGGCGAAGTGTCCGAAAGTGTCCCACGAATTTTCGCGGACCCGGACACTTTGAGCCGCTCGCGAGTCGGGGTCTGATCGAACCATGAGCGGAGGCGTCGGACGGTGAGCGGGGCAGGGGATCAGGGCTTCATCCACCTGCGCGTCCGTTCGGCCTATTCGCTGCTGGAAGGCGCGATCAAGGCGGGCAAGGTTCCGACCCTGGCGGCCGACGCGGGCATGCCGGCCGTGGGCGTCGCCGACCGGGCCAATCTGTTCGGGGCCCTGGAGTTCAGCGAGGCGGCGAAGGGGGCGGGGGTCCAGCCGATCGTGGCCTGCGCGCTCCCGGTCACCGGCATCGGCGGCAGGATCGCCGAACGCTGGGCGAAGGTCCCTACCGTGGTCCTTCTGGTTCAGAACGAGGCCGGCTGGCTGAACCTGTGCGCCCTGTCGTCCTCGGCCTACCTCGACGCCGGAGCGATGGACGAGCCCAGCGTGCCCTGGACCATGGTGGCGGAACGCTCCGAAGGCCTGATCCTGCTGTCGGGCGGTCCTGACGGCCCCGTCGACCCCCTGTTCGTCCAGGGCAAGGCCGCCGAGGCTGATGGGGCCCTCGCCGAAATGGCCCGCGTCTTCGGCGACCGCTTCTATGTCGAACTGCAGCGCCACGGCCTCGCCAGCGAGGGCCAGGCCGAGCGCGGCCTGGTCGAATGGGCTTACGCCCACGACGCGCCGCTCGTCGCCACCAACGACGTTCACTATGCGAAGGCGGCCCAGGCGCGCTCCCACGACGCCCTGCTGTGCATCGCCGACGGCGCCTTCACCGGCCAGGAAGACCGCCGCCGCATCACCGGCGAGCACTGGTTCAAGACGGCGGCGGCCATGCGCCAGCTGTTCGCCGACCTGCCCGAGGCCTGCGACAGCACCGTAGAGATCGCCCGACGCTGCGCCTTTCTGGCCCCGACGCGCGCACCCATCCTGCCGCGCTTCGACGCCGGCGCCGGCCGCTCCGAGCCCGACGAACTGATGCACCAGGCCCGCGAGGGACTGAAGGCGCGGCTGCAGGCCGTGACCCCGGTGGCGCCCGAGGCCGACTACTGGGCCCGCCTCGAATGGGAGGTCGGCATCATCCAGCAGATGGGCTTCCCCGGCTATTTCCTGATCGTGTCGGACTTCATCAAATGGGCCAAGAACCACGGCATCCCCGTGGGTCCGGGCCGGGGTTCGGGCGCCGGCTCCCTGGTCGCCTGGGCCCTGACCATCACCGATCTGGACCCGCTGCGGTTCGGCCTGCTGTTCGAGCGCTTCCTGAACCCCGAACGCGTCTCCATGCCCGACTTCGACATCGACTTCTGCCAGGAGCGGCGGGAAGAGGTGATCGACTACGTCCAGGCCCGCTACGGCAAGGACCGGGTGGCCCAGATCATCACCTTCGGCACCCTGCAGGCGCGGGCCGTGCTGCGCGACGTCGGCCGGGTGCTGCAGATGCCGCTCGGCCAGGTCGACCGGCTGGCCAAGATGGTGCCGGCCAACCCTGCCAACCCGGTGACCCTGGCCCAGGCCATCGAGATCGAGCCGCGCCTGCGCGAGGCCCGCGACAGCGACAGGGCCGTGGCGACCCTGCTGGAGACGGCGCTGGAGCTGGAGGGGCTGTACCGCAACGCCTCGACCCACGCCGCCGGCATCGTCATCGGCGACCGCCCCCTGATCGAGCTGGCGCCCCTCTACCAGGACCCGCGCTCCACCATCCCGGCCAGCCAGTTCAACATGAAATGGGTCGAGGCCGCCGGTCTGGTGAAGTTCGACTTCCTCGGCCTCAAGACCCTGACCGTTCTGGACCGCGCCCGCCAGTATCTGGAACGGCGCGGCGCCGCCCCCGACTGGAACGGCCTGCCGCTGGACGATCCGAAGACCTATGAGCTGATGGCCTCGGGCCAGACCGTCGGGGTGTTCCAGCTGGAATCCCAGGGCATGCGCGACACCCTGCGCAAGATGCGCTGCGGCTCCATTGAGGAGATCACCGCCCTGATCTCCCTCTACCGGCCCGGGCCGATGGAGATGATCGACACCTATATCGACCGTAAATTCGGCCGGCAGCAGGTGGACTATCTGCACCCCTCCCTGACCGAGGTCCTGACCGAGACCTATGGCGTCATCATCTACCAGGAGCAGGTGATGAAGATCGCCCAGATCCTGGCGGGATACTCCCTCGGCGAGGCCGACCTTCTGCGCCGCGCCATGGGCAAGAAGAAGAAGGAGGAGATGGATTTCCAGCGCGCGCGCTTCATCGCGGGCGCGTCGGAAAAGGGCGTTCCGGAGGAACAGTCAGGCGGCATCTTCGATCTGGTGGCCAAGTTCGCCGGCTACGGCTTCAACAAGTCCCACGCCGCCGCCTACGCCCTGATCAGTTTCCAGACCGGCTGGCTGAAGGCGACCCACCCGGTCGAATTCATGGCCGCGTCCATGTCGCTCGATCTCAGCAATACCGACAAACTGGCTGTCTTCTATCAGGATTGCCGCCGCTTCGAGGTGCCGGTGAGGTCACCGGACGTGAACCGCTCCTCGGCCGATTTCGACGTGGCCTGGGACGACGGTGTCGGGGCGGTGCTCTACGCCCTGGGCGCCATCCGCAACGTCGGCCTGGAGGCGATGAAGCATCTGGTCGAGGTGCGCGAGACCGGCGGCCGGTTCACCGACATCTTCGACTTCCTGGAACGGGTCGATCCGCGCTGCGTCAACAAGCGGGCGCTGGAGAACCTCGCCCGCGCCGGCGCCTTCGACAGCTTCCACCCGAACCGCCGCCAGCTGTTCGAACAGGCCGACACCCTGATGGCCTATTGCCAGAGCGTGGCCGCCGAACGCGCCTCGTCCCAGGTCTCCCTGTTCGGCGGCGACCAGGCCGGCGCCGCCCGCCCGCGCCTGAAGCCGGTCGAACCCTGGGTCGGGCCCGAGAAGCTGGATCAGGAACTGGCCGCGGTCGGCTTCTACCTGTCCGGCCACCCGCTGGAGGACATGGCGCCGGCGCTGAAGCGCAAGCGCGTCACCTTCGTCGCCGAAGCCACGGCCCTGGCCGAAAGCGGCCACGAGGCCTTCCTGATGGCCGGCGTCGTGCGCCGCCGTCAGGAGCGGGCCAGCGCCAAGTCCGGCGAGAAATTCGCCTTCGTCACCTTCTCCGACCCGACCGGAGAGTTCGAATGCCTGTTCCCGCCGGAACAGCTGCGCAAATGCCGCGAGGTGCTGGAGGTCGGGGCATCCATCATGGTGCGGGTGCGGGCCAAGTCGGCCGACGGCGAGGTGCGCTTCTTCGGCGACGACGCCTCGCGGCTGGACGCCCTGCTGGACGACGGCGCCATGGGCCTGCGCATTCACGTCTCGGCCAGATCCGCCGACGCCGAGGCCCTGCGGACGCGGCTCGAGAAGGCGAAATCGCCGGGCAAGGGCGGCGAGGTGTCCCTGATCGCCTCCCTGGACGGCCGTCGCGAGGTCGAGCTGAAACTGCCGGGCCGCTACCGGCTGGACGGCGCCCTGCGGGGCGCGCTCAAATCGGCGCCCGGGGTGGTGCTGCTGGAGGATGCGTGATGGCTGAGATGCAGACCCACACCGGTTCCTGCGCCTGCGGGGCCGTGGCCTATGAGGTCGACACCGATCTCGAGGGACTGATGGAGTGCAACTGCTCGCACTGCTACCGCAAGGGCTTCGTCCTGGCCTTCGTCTCGCCCGACGCCTTCCGGGTGACGCAGGAAGGGCCGCAGACCGAATACACCTTCAACACCCACAAGATCCGCCACCGGTTCTGCGACACCTGCGGCGTCCAGTCCTTCGCCCGCGGCGAGAAACGGGACGGCTCGCCCATGGTCGCCGTCAACATCCGCACCCTGACCGACATCGAACCCTTCAGCTGGACGGCGCAGAGGGTGGATGGAAGGAGCTTCTGAGGGACGCCGCCTACATGCAGGCGTTCAGATAGTCGCCGCTGATCTCGGTGACCCTCCCGGACTCGGCCGACCATGTGGCGGTGAGCGTATAGACGCAGGGAAATCCGCTGCCCCACTCATACCGGGCGGAGCGGTTCGTCGGTGCGATTTCAAAACCTTCCTCCCGAAGGCGCGCCGTCACGGTCGCCTCCGGCGTGCCGACTGGAAATGTCTCCGCCAAATGACGGCTCCAGTTCTCATTGCGAACGCCGAAATCGTGCAGGGCGCCGTCCGCTAGCTGAGGCGGCGCACCTTCGGCCTGCTCGAACCAGAGCCCCAAGGCGACGAAACTGGCCCCCGGCAACAGGACGAGGCCCAGGATCAGGGCGAGCGCGGTCTTGAGGATTGGACGACGGCTAAGGGTCGAGGTCATCGGGACATGAGCCATACGGACCCAAGCAAGTCTACGGATGAATGGCTTCGCGGGCGCCTCAAACCGCGTCGATCGCCGCATAGACCATGATCCCCGTCGCCACGGCCAGGTTCAGGCTGTCCGCCCGGCCGCGCATGGGGATCTTGACGTTGACGTCGCAGGCGGCGGCAAGGGCGTCGGTCAGGCCGGCCTGTTCGTTGCCCATCAGGATCAGGGCCGGATGCTGGATCGCCGCGTCGCGATAGCCATGGACCGCGTCCAGCCGGGTGCCGATGACGCTGCCCGGCCATGTCTGCCGCCAGGCCAGGAACTCGGCGGGGGTGGCCCGGGCGATGGCGACGGCAAAGACCGAGCCCATGGTCGCCCGCACCGCCTCGACCGAATAGGGATCGACGCAGTCGCCGATCAGGATCACCCCGCCGCAGCCGGCGGAATCCGCCGTCCGGATGATGGTGCCCAGATTGCCCGGGTCCCGCACCTGCTCCAGCGCCACCCAGGCCGGCGCCGAGGCCGGCTGGATCGCCGACAGGGGCGTATAGACCTGGTCGAACACGCCCAGCACGGTCTGCGGATTGTCCCGGCGGCTGATCTTTTCGAGGATGGCGTGGGTCACCGCCACCACCTCGCCGCCGCCCGCCCGCGTCGCCTCGCGGGCGCGGTCCAGGATCGGATGCGGCCGGGCGTCCTCGCCGACCAGCAGCAGGCGGGGGGCGCGGCTCTGGTCCAGCGCCTCGCCGATGAATTTCAGCCCCTCGGCCAGGAACCGCCCCGTCGCCTCGCGCTCCTTGCGCATGTGCAGGGCGCGCACGGCCTTGACCGTATCGTTGGTCAGGGAGGTGATCAGGCGATCCGTCACGCCGACCACCGCGCGAAGAAGCTGAGGCCGATGGCCCGACCGTCCGGTCCATCCTCGGCCAGGGCCAGCTCGCCCCAGTCGATGACGCCGCCCCGGTTCGCGGTCGCCTCGGCCATCAGATGCGACAGCGACAGGCCGGAAATGCGCGCGGCGTAGGCGTTCAGCAGCAGGAAGGAGGCGTCGTCCGACAACAGGGCGGCGCAGTCCCTGAGCAGGCCCGGCAGGTCCTCGAACAGCCGCCACACCTCGCCGGTCGGCCCCCGCCCGTATTTGGGCGGGTCGAGGATGATCCCGTCGTATTTCGACCCGCGGCGCACCTCGCGGGCGGCGTATTTGCGGGCGTCCTCGACGATCCAGCGGATCGGCCTGTCGGCCATGCCGGACAGCTCGGCGTTCTCGCGCGCCCAGGCCACCGACTTCTTCGAGGCGTCGACGTGGGTGACCTCGGCCCCGGCGGCGGCGCAGGCCAGGCTGGCCACCCCGGTGTAGCCGAACAGGTTGAGGACCTTCGGCGCATTCTTGTTTGCGCTACCGCCCTTCGCGCTACTTGAGCGCAGTCGCCGGATGCGCCCGTCCAGCCACTCCCAGTTGGCGGCCTGCTCCGGAAAGAAGGCCAGGTGGCGGAACGGCGTGAACCGGCTGGTGAAACGCACGTCGCGCCAGGCCAGGGGAAAGGTGTCGACCGGATTTCCCGCGAACCGCCAGCGGCCGGACTCGTCCTCGTCGGTCGGATCGAACACGGCGTCGGCGGCGTCGAAGGCGGCCGGGTCGCGCGGCGACCAGAAGCACTGGGGCTCCGGCCGGACCACGGTGTGGCGGCCATAGCGCTCCAGCTTGCGGCCGTCGCCGCTGTCCAGCAGGGCGTAGTCGACCCAGGCGCGGGTGACGAGGGTTTCAGGCGACGGGTTCAGACGCGGCGGCATGGCCCGCTGATAGGCGGAGAGGCGCGGTCGCGTCCAGCGCGTCGTATGTTTCGGCCCCGGTCGAGGCTGGCTGGACCGCCTCCGGCCCCGCGTCGCGACGGTGGGGCGTCTTGTCCCATGCGAAGGGGTCGCGAACCAGTCGCCAGGCGGCGTGGGCGAAGGCCAGGCTGAGCAGGGACCAGTAGGCCGGGGCCGCGATCATGTCGGCGGGGCCGTAGGGAACGCCGGCGCGGCGGGCTCCGATGGCCGAGGACAGCCATGCCGAGGCGGCCCCGAGGATCATGACGCTCAGCGCCAGCGCGGGCGTTTCCGGCGGCAGGCCCGCCATGGCCGCGACCAGGACGGCGGCCGCGACCCAGGCCAGGGTGAGGCCGTGGATGGCCGCCGAAACGAGACCGGCGCCGACGGTCATGACCAGGGCGAGGAGGCCGCGCCAGCCCAGTCGCCACGGCTGACGGGTGTGGACGCCCCAGGTCTGGAGGTACCCTTTGAGCCAGCGTGTTCTCTGTGGCAGCCAGTGGTCGAGGCTGTGAGGCGGCGTCTCCCAGGTCGGGCGGGTGATCACGCCCAGCCTCCAGCCGTTCGCCCACAACCGGAACCCCAGATCGGCGTCCTCGGTGACGTTCCAGGCGTCCCAGCCGCCCACGGCGCGGAGAACATCGACGCGGAAGTGATTGCTGGTGCCGCCCAGGGGGAAGGGCAGGCCGACGCGGGTCATGCCGGGCAGGGCCACGTCGAACAGCCCGGCGTATTCGGCGGCGAACTGGCGCTGGAGGAACCCCGCTCCCGCGCGAATGCGCAGCGGAGCCTGGAGACAGGCGAGACGGCCCGAGGGATCGGCGGCGAACCGGGCGGCGGCCTCGCGCAACTGGAGGGGATGGGGTGCGTCCTCCGCGTCATAGACGGTCAGGAGCTCGCCGGTCGCATGGGTCAGGGCGTGGTTCAGGGCCCGGGGCTTGGTCCCGGGACGGCCCGGCGGCGCGACGAGGATTCCGAGCCAGTCCGGGCGCGGGGCGGCCCGGGCCGCCGCGATCGTCTCGTGATCGTGCGCCTCCAGCACCAGCAGCCCTTGCAGGCGATCCGACGGATAGTCGAGGCGCGACAGGCGCTCGATCAACTGACCCACGATCTCCGCCTCGTCATGGAGGGCGGCCAGCACCGTGTAGCGGGGCCAGCGGGGCGGGGCGACCGGCTGCGGCGCCGGGCGGGCTCCCAGAAGGATCAGGCTGGTGCGCCAGATCGCCAGCGCCAGGAAGGCGACGGCCGCGGCGAGGACGAGCCCCTCGCCCGCCCGTCCGGGACCAAGCCATATCAGAAGCGCGCCGAGGCCCGCGAGCGCGGCGGCGAAAACAATCTGGGCGGGCGCGAAACCTCGCATGGCCGCGCTCTGCCCGAGCGGAGGGCCGTATCGCGCGGCGTCGCGCCGGCGATCTTCCAGATCGCTGTTCCCAACCCACTCCACCACCAAGGGTTACCTCGCTGATTCGCGCATCGCAACCGGTTGGCGCGGGGAGGGGAATGCCGCTATTCAGGGCCCGGACGTCCGGAGTTACCGCGTGACACTCGCCCCGCTCAACCTGCGTTCACAACGCAAGCCCAAGGGCGAAGGCCATGCCCGTCGCGCGGAGATCCTGGCCGCCGCCGAACGCATCTTCGTCGAACACGGCTACGAAGGCGCGACGATCCGCAAGATCGCCGACGAGGTCGGCCTGTCCTCGACCGCGCTCTACATGCATTTCGCCGAGAAGGGCGAAATCCTTCAGGAAATCTGCCGGCAGGCCTTCGCGGCCCTGCTGGAGATGAACGAGGCCATCGTAGCCGAGCCCGGCGGGCCGGAGGAACGGCTGCGGCGGATGCTGCGGGCCTATATCGACTTCGGCTTCGCCAATCCGAACGCCTATCGGCTGATCTACATGACCCGACCGGTCGAGCTTCAGCACGGTGCTCTCTCGGCGGCGCAGGAACTGGGCGGGGGCCTCTACCGATCGTTCGAGGTGGTGGTCGAGGACGCCGAGGCGGCCGGACTGCTGCGTGGCGACGCACGGACGACGGCCCAGGCGCTGTGGGCCGGATGCCATGGCGTGGTGTCGCTGGTGATCACCAAACCGTATTTCGACTGGGTCGAACGTGAGACGCTGGTGACGACTCTGGTGGAGGGGTTGTTCGCGGGCCTGCTGAAACCGTGAGGCGGCTGGCGTGGGCGCTGGCCGCCGGGTCGGCGCTCGGCGCTGGCGGAGCGGAAGCCCGGCCCTTGCGGGTCATGGCCCTGGACCAGTGCGCCGACCAGTATGTCCTGGCCCTCGCGCCCGACGCCGACCTGGCCCTGTCGCCGCGCGCCGACGATCCGGACGCCTGGATGCGGGAAGCCGCCGCGGGGCGCCGACGAGTGCGGCCGACGCTTGAGGCCGCCATCGCCTTCCGGCCCGACGTGGTGGTGCGCTACTGGGGCGGGGAGCCCCGGCTGCTGGCTCGGCTCGAGGCGTCCGGCGTTCGTGTTGTCACGATCGAAGACGCGACGGATTTCGACGGGGTGCGGGCGGACATTCGCGCCGTGGCGGAGGGTCTGGGCGTCCCGGGGCGAGGCGAGGCCCTGACGGCGCGGATGAACGGGACCCTGCGCAGGGCCGCGCCCCGCGCCCGCGCGCCGGAGCGGTCGGCCCTGTATCTGACGGCCGGCGGATTCACGGCCGGCAAGGGTACGCTGGTGGACGCCATCCTGAGGGCGGCCGGTTTCAGCAATGCGGCGGAGGAGCCGTTCTTCGCCCCGATCAGCGTCGAACGGATCGCCCTGTTTCCGCCGGCGCGGTTCGTGCTGGGCTTCTTCGACCAGGCGCGCGGCGACTGGCGCGGGCCGGGCCGGCACCCCGTCGTGCAGCGAACGGCCCGGGGCAGGGTGGCGGCGCGACTGCCGGCGGCCGTCCTGACCTGCCCGGCGTGGTTCGCGGCCGACGCGGCGGCGATGCTGAAGGCCGGAGCATGAAGGCCGGTCCTTCGCGGCTGACGCTCGTGCTGGCGGGACTGATCGCGGCAGCGGCGGTCCTGGGAATCCTGCTGGGCGAGACCGTTTTCAACATGGCGCAGATGACGCAGGCCTTCGCCGATTCCGCCTCGGGACCGGCGGAGGTGCTGTGGCAGGTTCGCGCGCCGCGCGTGGCGACGGCCCTGATGGTCGGGGCGGCCCTGGGCCTGTCCGGGGCCGTGATGCAGGGTCTGTTGCGCAATCCGCTGGCCGATCCGGGCGTGCTGGGCGTGTCGTCGTCGGCGGCGCTGGCGGCGGCGACGGCCATCGTGCTGGGCGGGGCGGCCATGCCGGGGGCGGTGGAGACGTCGGCCTTGGCGGGCGCCGGCCTGGCCGGAGGCTTGCTGATCCTGTTCGCGGCGCGGGTGCGCTCCCCCGAGGCCCTGATCCTGTTCGGGGTGGCGCTATCGAGTTTTGCGGGAGCGGCCACGGCCCTGATCTTCAACCTGTCGCCGTCTCCCATCGCCTCGGCCGAGGTGATGAGCTGGCTGTTGGGGTCGGTGCAGAACCGCAGCTGGATTGACGTGGCCTGGGTCACGCCGGCGGTGCTGGTCGCGGCGGCCCTGGCGGTGCTCGCGGCGCCGGGTCTGCGGATGCTGGGCCTCGGCGAGGAGACGGCGCGGACTTCGGGCCTGCCCATGGCGCGTCTGCGGCTGCTGGCCCTGCTGGCCACGGCCCTGGCGGCCGGGGCGGCGGTGGCGGTGGCCGGCGTGATCGGCTTCGTCGGCCTGGCGGCGCCGCATCTGGTGCGTGGCGCGGTGCGGGGCGATCCCGGGCGTCTGCTGCTGCCCTCGGCGCTGGCGGGCGGGCTGATGCTGGTGGTCGCCGACCTGCTGGCGCGGATGACGCCGACCGATCAGGAGCTGAAGCTGGGCGTGTTCACGGCCCTGGTCGGGGCGCCCCTGTTCGCCCTGATCGCCTGGCGGGCGGCGCGGGAGTGGCGGCTGTGAGCGCGCTGGAACTGCGGGGAGCCACGGCCGTCCTGGGCGGACGGACGGTTCTGGATCGGGTCGGCCTGTCGGTGGCGGCGGGCGAACTGGTCGCCGTGGTGGGCCCGAACGGAGCGGGCAAGTCGAGCGCGATCCGGGCCCTGGCGGGGCTGCTGCCTTTGAACGGCGGGCAGGCGATGCTGGGCGGCGGCGACGTGACGGGCCTGTCGGCACGGGCGCGGGCGGAACGCGCCGCCTATCTGCCGCAGGAGCGGCGCATCGCCTGGAACCTGCCGGCGGTCGAGGTGGCGGCGCTGGGCGCGCCCTTTCTGACGACGGCCGATGCGCTGGCCCGGGCGCGGTCGGCGCTGGACGAGGTCGAGGCCGGGCATCTGGCCGACCGGGGCGTGGCCGAGATGTCGGGCGGCGAGCGGGCCCGGGTGCTGCTGGCGCGGGCGTTGGCGACGGGCGCGGCGGCCCTGCTGGTCGACGAGCCGATCGCCGGGCTGGATCCGGAGGCGCAGCTGATGGTGCTGGAACGGCTGAAGGCGCGGGCGGCGGCGGGGCAGGCGGTGCTGGTCAGCCTGCACGACCTGGCCCTGGCGGCGCGGTTCGCGGACCGGGTGGTGGTGCTGGACGGGGGCCGGGTCGGCGCCGACGCCCCGCCGATGGCGGCTCTGACGCCGGAGACCATGGCGAGGACATTCGGCCTGGCGGCGCGCTGGGTCGAGGGGCCGGACGGGCCGCTTCTGTCCAGCGGGCGCTATTCCGAAGCTTCGGGCTCCGGCGCGCGCAGGGCTTCCTCCCCGGCGTAGGCGGCATAGGGCCGGGACCCCGCGGGGGCGCCGCGTCTCAGATCCGCCGACAGGGTCAGCGGCGCCGAACCGCCGTTCAGGCGCGCGCGATAAACCTGCATGTTTTCCATGACTCGCATCATGTAGTTACGAGTCTCGGTGAAGGGCGCACACTCGATGAAGTCGACCGGATCGACCGCGCCGCCGCGCGGATCGCCGCAGCGCGCCACCCATTGCGGGGGCCGGGCGGGCCCCGCGTTGTAGCCGATGGTGGTCAGCAGCATGGAGCCGCCGAAATCGTTGGTCAGGTCGCCGAGGTGATAGCTGCCCAGCGTCATGTTGAAGTCGCCGTCGTACAGCCGCTCGTCGGAATAGGGCAGGCCCAGCTGGCGGGCGACGCTGCGGCCCGTGGCGGGCAGGAATTGCATCATGCCGCGGGCGTTGGCGTGCGATCGGGCGCGGGGATCGAAGCTCGATTCCTGCCGGGTGATGGCGAGGGTGAACTCCAGCGGCGCGGCGCCCGGCACGGCCGGGGGGATGCGGATGGGGTACTGGCGCTCGGGCATCAGATAGCCGCGCTGGCTGGCGGCGCGGCCGACCATCATGGCGGTGAAGCCTTCGCCATAGTTGCGCGACAGGTCCATGAGCAGGGCCAGTTGGGCGGAGTCTGGCAGGTCGTCGTCCAGCTGGTAGGCGAAGACGCGGAACAGGCTGGTCTCGCCGGTCTCGCCGAGGATGCGCAGGGCGCGAACCACCTCATTGGCCTCGAACGCGGCGACGTCGGCCGCGGTCGGAACCGGATCGGCGGGCAGGGTGATCGTGGTCAGGCCGGCCTTCTCGGCGGCCAACTGGCCGTAGAAGGTCTGGATGTGGCGCGACCCGGCCTGGTAGAACTGGATCGCGGCCGGGGTATTGCCCTGGGCCTCGGCGGCGCGGCCCAGCCAGTAGAGGGCCCGGCCCTGGGTGATCGGCGTCGAGGACGACTGGCGCAGGGTCTCGAAATGGCGGGCCGCCCGGGCCGGATCGTTCAGCTTCACCAGCGCCGTCCAGCCAGCGAAGAATTCGGCGTCGACCTTGCGCTCGCCGGACGGGAAGCCGTGGCCGGCCATGGCGTCATAGGCGGCCTGGCCGTTGCGGCGCTCCAGGGCGTCGAGGAAATAGTTGCGGCGTTCGCTCCACAGGGTGTTCTGACCCTCGGTGTGTGACGGGGCGGCGGGCAGGGCAGCCAGCAGGGCGAAGCCCTCGGACTGTCGGTTCTGCGAGCGCAGGATGCGGACCCGCTCCAGCACCACGGCGGGGTCCATCGCCTGCGCGGGGCTGAGACCGGCGACCACGGCGTCAGGGCTGTAGGCGGTGCGCAGGGCCATGGCCGCCTCGGCCACGGCGCGGCGTTCCGGGGAGACCATCTGCACCATGCTCCGCGTGGCCGGTCCGTGGGGCCCGGGCAGCAGCATGTTCAGCCGCGCCTCGTGGTCGGCCTGGGTCAGGCTGGAGCCCCAGCGGGCGAGAATGCGGCCCTGCGTCGCCTCGTCGAACGAGCGGGTCCGCCACCAGTCGCCGATCAGCCGCCGCGCCTCATCCGACCTCCCGCCCTGCTCCAGGGCCTCGGCCAGGGCGATGGCCCCCTCGACGGTCGTCGGCTCATTCCGGGCGAACAGCGCCAGGGCGGCGGCGGCGCCGGCGTAGGAGCGATCGAGAACCCGTTCGGCTGCGATGCGGCGGCTCTCGGCGCGTGGCCAGCCTGCGAAACGGGTCTGGGCGTCGGCGAGATCGCTGTACGGCAGCTGTTCGGCCGCGGTGTCCAGCAGGGCCCATTCGACCAGTTTCCGCGCGGTCGGGTCGCCGATCTGCGACGCGGCGTTGCGGGCGCCCGTCACATCGCGGGCCCGCGCGGCCGCCAGGCCCTGGCGGAAGAGCGCCGTGTCCTGATCGTTCAGCAGGCGCGGCTGGTTGCTGACCGGGCCGGAGGCCACGGCGCTGTAGGGCGTTTCCTGGGGGATCAGGGTCTCGGGCGCGGGGGCGAGAAGGGCCAGGGCGGCCGCGAGGCTGGCAGCGATCATTGCGTGTCCGATCTCCATGCGTCGCGGTTGCGGTCAGTCCACCGGCAACCTACCCTCCAGCGCTTCTCCCGGCGAACGCCGCCTCTTTCCACGCAGGACCATCTGTCTCAATGACCGCCCCCTTGTTCAAGGGCGTGATCACCGCCCTGATCACACCACTTCGTGACGGAAAGGTGGACGAAGCCGCCTTCACCCGGTTGCTGGAACGCCAGATCGCCGCCGGGATCCACGGCGTCGTGCCGATGGGCACGACGGGCGAGAGCGCGTCCCTGCACCTGGACGAGCACAAGCGCGTGGTCGAACTGTGCGTGCAGGTCGCGGCCGGCCGCGTGCGGGTGATCGCCGGCGCCGGATCGTCGGCGACGGACAAGGCGACCGAACTGGTGCGCTTCGCCAAGACCGTCGGTGCGGACGGCGCCCTGGTCGTCACCCCCTATTACAACCGTCCCTCGCAGGAGGGTCTGGCCCGCCATTTCGAGGCCATCGCCGAGGCGGTCCAGCTGCCGGTGCTGCTGTACAACGTGCCCGGCCGGACCGGCGTGGACCTGTCGAACGACACCGTTGCCCGGCTGGCGGCGCATCCGAACATCGTCGGCATCAAGGACGCGACCGGCGACCTGTCGCGGGTCAGCTGGATGCGGGCCCATATCGGCAGCCAGTTCGATCTGATCTCGGGGGACGACCCCAGCTACCTCGGCTACCATGCCCACGGCGGGGTCGGGGTAATCTCGGTGACGTCCAATGTCGCGCCCGAGGCCATGGTCGCCCTGCACGAGGCGGCGGCCGCCGGCGACTACGCGGCGGCGCGCAACTGGCAGGACCGGCTGATCGGCCTGCACAAGGCGCTGTTTCTCGACAACTCCCCGTCGCCGACGAAATACGCCCTGTCGCGGCTGCAACTGTGCGGCGAGGAAGTCCGTCTGCCCCTGTCCCTGACCTCCGATGCGGTGAAGCCCGCCATCGAGGGGGCGATGGCCGCCGCCGGGATTTAACCCGGCCAAAACGAAAATCGCCGTCCAATGCGTCCGATGAGTCCGCCCGGTGCGCTTCCGGACGGGATTTAACCCGGGAAAAAAGACCCCTGCCGTCCGATGCGTCCGAAGCGTGCGTTCGGTTCGCTTCTGAAGCGGGATGTTTCGGCTGTGGCGGACGCTTCGCGACATGGCCGGAGCATTGCATGCGGATACGTCCGAATCGGACGTAGGGCCGAAGAGCGCCTTCGCGTCAGCGAACGGAAGGTGTAGGAGCCGGGCATGGCCTCCACCGCTCCCAAGATGAAGATCATCGCCGAGAACCGGCGGGCGAAATTCGACTATTTCCTCGAGGACTATATCGAGGCCGGGATCATGCTGCTCGGCACCGAGATCAAGGCCCTGCGCGACGGCCGGGCCAATATCGCCGAGAGCTATGCGGCGGTGGAGGGGCGAGAGATCGTGCTCGTGAACGCCGACATCCCGCCCTACAAACAGGCCAACCGCTTCAACCACGAGCCGCGCCGGCACCGGAAGCTGCTGCTGCACCGCAAGCAGATCGACAAGCTGATCGGCGCCGTCCAGCGCGACGGCCAGACCATCATTCCGGTCAAGCTGTACCTGAACGAGGCGGGCAAGGCGAAGATCGAGATCGCCCTGGCCAAGGGCAAGAAGCTGCACGACAAGCGCGAGGCCACGGCCCAGCGCGACTGGCAGCGCGACAAGGCCCGGCTGATGAAGGAACGGGGCTGACGGGGCTGAGGCGCCGGCGCGTTCAGGCGATCGGTCGGGCGTCCAGCACGCCGGGCGCGTCGGCGGTCATATAGGCCTCGATCCCGCCGGGCCCCACCGACGGCTGGCTCCATTGCTGGATCACCATTCCCATGGCGGCGATCAGCCCCGCCATCAGCAGCGCCCACAGCGCCGTCTTTCTCTCGCGGGGCGAGAAGACCCCCTTCGACCTACGCATCGCAGCCTCCAAAGCTGTTCGATCAACGCAAGCTACGCGGCACTGTTCCTGAGGGTTGAGGCTACACCCGACGCTGGCTGATTCGCGTGGCGCGGGAGCCACACTCGCCGGCCAGGCGAGCCGCGTCGGGTCAGCCTTCGATGATCTCGCGGGCGCGCCGGAAGACCGCTTCGAACATGGCGGGGGTCAGTCGGCCGGTGTTCGTGTTGAGGCGGGAGCAGTGATAGCTGTTCAGGATCACATAGCCGCCCAGCGCCGCCTCGACGCCGTGGCCCGGCGGCGCCGCAGTTCCCTTCAGACCCAGCGCCTTCAGCACGTTCCGGCGCGACACGTCGCCGAGGGTGACGATGACCCTGAGCCGGGGCAGGGCGGCTATGCGGGCGGTCAGGAACGGCCGGCAGGTCGCCTCCTCGGCCGGCAGGGGCTTGTTGCCGGGCGGGGCGCAGCGGACGGCGTTGGTGATCATGCAGTCGACCAGCCGAAGCGTGTCGTCGGGCCGGGCCTCGTAGACGCCGGTGGCGAAGCCGGTCCGGATCAGGGTCTCGTAGAGAATCCAGCCGGCGCCGTCGCCCGTGAAGGGCCGGCCGGTGCGGTTGGCCCCGGTGCGCCCCGGGGCCAGTCCGGCGACCAGCAGCCGCGCGTCCGGATCGCCGAAGGAGGGGGCCGGGCCGTTGAACCAGTCGGGATTCTGGCGCTGGTTGTCGCGCCGGTATCCGACCAGCCGGGGGCAGAGCGGGCAGTCGCGGGGCGGTTCGGGAGCCAGGCTCATTCGCGATGATCCGTCTCGAATACCCGGCTGGTCGGCTGCGGCGTCGCGGCCCGCGGTCGCCCGATGTCGGGCAGCAGGTCGGCCAGTTCGACGAAGGCGTCCGCCTGACGGCGCAGTTCGTCGGCGATCTGGGGCGGCTGGGTTTTCGTGGTCGAGACGACGGTGACCCGCACGCCCTTCGCCTGCACCGCCTGGACCAGCCGGCGGAAATCGCCGTCGCCGGAAAACAGGATCGCGTGGTCGATGTGGGGGGCGAACTCCAGCATGTCGACGGCGATCTCGATATCCATATTGCCCTTGGTGCGGGTATGGCCCTGGGCGTCGGTGAAGCGTTTGACCGGCCTGGTCACCACGGTGAAGCCGTTGTAGTCGAGCCAGTCCACCAGCGGCTTGATCGGCGAGAACTCTTCGCCCTCGATCACCGCCGTGTAATAGTAGGCCCGCACCAGAACGGCCTGGGCGCGGTACATCTCGACCAGTTTCTTGAAGTCGAGATCGGCGTTCAGGGCCTTGGCGGCGGAATAGAGATTGGCCCCGTCGATGAACAGGGCGATGCGCTCGGTCGGATAAGGCGTCATGGAAAAGGACTCCGGGGAAATAGACGTCCGCGCCTCCGTCGAAATAGACGGCGCGCCCGATCTGGACTCGGCTGTCATCGTCGCGCTGGGCTGCAATGACAAGGGGGCCTGGGCCGACTGCCGCGAGGCGCTGGAGGCGGCGCTGGCCCGGTTCCGGGCCGAAGGGATCGATGTGGTGGCGCGCTCGTCGTGGTGGCGTTCGGCGGCCTGGCCCGACCCGACCGATCCGCCCTTCCTCAACGGGGTGGTGATCGTGCGCACCGAACACCCGCCCCATGCGCTGATGGCGGCGCTGGGCCGGATCGAGGAGGCGTTCGGCCGGCGGCGCGGCGTGGCCAACGCGCCCCGGACCCTGGACCTCGACCTGATCGCCTATGGCCGGACGGCGGGCGACCTCGACGGCCTGATCCTGCCCCACCCGCGCGCGGCGGACCGGCGGTTCGTGATGGGGCCGTTGGCGGAGATCGCGCCGGCGTGGCGGCATCCGGCCGGCGGGACGGCGGCAACCCTCGCCGCGCGGGCCCCGGTCGGGGTCGATGCAACACCGTCGCCCTGACGCCTCATTCCCGCCCATGCGGCGTTGCACAATTCAGTCCGACACTCTATTTTGTGCGGTTCTCCCCCGCGCCCGAGGAAATTCATGGCCCGCGTCACTGTCGAAGACTGCATCGAGAAGGTGCCGAACCGGTTCGGCCTGGTTCTGCTGGCGGGCAACCGCGCCCGCGCCATCGCCAACGGCGCGCCGCTGACCCTCGATCGGGACAACGACAAGAACCCCGTCGTGGCCCTGCGCGAACTGGCCGACTCGACCGTCGCGCCGGAAGAGCTGCGCGAAACCGTCATCGTGGCGCTGCAACGCGTCGACGAGCGCACCGAAGCCGAGGACGAGGCCGAGGTCGTCGCCCTGCTGGCCGAGCCCCAGCACATGAACATGGCCGAGGCCGAGCTGATCCGCGCGCTGCAGAGCGACCGCGACGGCGGGCAGGAGGAGCGGTACTGACGGCGGAACCCGCCAACGGTATCACCATCCTGCCGGCGCGGCAGCCCGCGCCGACGCCCGAACCCGCCAATATCAACGACCCCGGCGGTCCGCGTCCCCACGCGGATCCGGACGACCATCCGCGCTCCAGGGTCCTGCGCCAGTTCGAACTGGTCGAGGCGGTGCGCGCCTATGACCCGACCGCGGACGAGGCGCTGCTGAACCGCGCCTATGTCTATGCGATGAAGATGCACGGCTCGCAGTTGCGGGCCTCGGGCGATCCCTATTTCGCCCATCCGATCCAGGTCGCCGGCATCCTGACCGACTACCGGCTGGATACCGCGACCATCGTCACCGCCCTGCTGCACGACGTGGTCGAGGACACCTCGGCCACCCGCGACGACATCGCCGGCATGTTCGGCGAGGAGATCGCCGGCCTGGTCGAGGGAGTCACCAAGCTGTCGCGTCTGGAGCTCCAGGCCGAGCACACGCGCCAGGCCGAGAACCTGCGCAAATTCATCCTCGCCATCTCCAGGGATGTCCGCGTCCTTCTGGTGAAGCTGGCCGACCGTCTGCACAACATGCGGACGCTGAAACACGTCAAGCCCGAGAAGCGCGAGCGCATCAGCCGGGAAACGCTGGAAGTCTACGCTCCGCTGGGCCGGTCGATCGGCATCCATTCGATCGCGTCGGAACTGGAAGAGCTGGCGTTCGAACACCTGAACCCGACCGCCCGCACCGCCATCGAGCGCCGGCTGGAGGCGCTGAAGCTGGAGCACGGCCGCGCCATCGACGGCGTCTCGCGCGAGGTCGAGCGGGTGCTGTCCGAAGCGGGGGTCAGGGCCAAGGTCTTCGGGCGTCAGAAGACGCCCTATTCGATCTGGCGCAAGCTGCAGCGCAAGTCGGTGGGTTTCTCGTCGCTGTCGGACATCTACGGCTTCCGCGTCATCGTCGAGGCCGAGGACGACTGCTACCGCGCCCTGGGGGTGATCCACCGCGCCTGGCCGGTGGTGCCCGAGCGGTTCAAGGATTTCATCTCCACGCCCAAGTCGAACAACTACCGTTCGCTGCACACCACGGTCGTGGGCCCGTCCGGCCTGCGCATCGAGATGCAGATCCGCACCGAGGCCATGGACCGCGTGGCCGAGGACGGGGTGGCGGCGCACTGGGCCTACAAGAACAAGTCCTATGGCTTCGACAAGGAGGCCATGGAGAAGGACGGCGGCCGCGATCCGCTGCAGAACCTGCGCCATCTGGTGCAGGTGATCGAGCACGGCGAGGGCGGCGAGGACTGGGTCGAACACGCCAAGCTGGAGATGTATCTCGAGCAGGTCTTCGTGTTCACGCCGAAGGGCTCGCTGATCACCCTGCCGCGCGGCGGCATGCCGCTGGACTTCGCCTACGCCGTCCACACCGAGGTCGGCGACACGGCGGTGGGGGTCAAGATCAACGGCGAGCTCAAGCCGATGCGGACCCAGCTCCAGAACGGCGACGTGGTCGAGATCGTGCGCGGCTCCAAGCGCGAAATCCCGGTCGACTGGCGCTCCCTGACCGTCACCGGCCGCGCCCGTTCGGCCATCCGCCGGCACATCCGCACCTCCGAGCGGGGGGAATTCCAGAAACTGGGCCGGGCGACGCTGGAGCAGACCCTGTCCCGGGCCGGCAAGACCCTGGCCGAGGTGTCGCTGAAGGCCATGCTGGAGACCCTGGCCTTCGCCTCGGAGGATGACCTGTACGAGGCCATCGGCCGTGGCCGCCTGTCGGCCGCCAAGGTCGGCGAGACCCTGTTCCCGGCGCTGAAGGGCCGGCTGAAGGCGGGCCCAGACCGCCGGCGGATCGGCGACGAGCAGGCGCGCCTGTTCGTGCGGGGCGGCGGGCTGACGCCGGGAATCAGCGTCCATTTCGGCCATTGCTGCTCGCCCGTGCCCGGCGACCGCATCGTCGGCATCCTCGAGCCCGAGGCCGGGCTGACGGTGCACACCATCGACTGCCAGAGGCTGGCCGACTTCACCGACGACGATTCGGTCTGGCAGGACCTGCAATGGACGCCCCAGGCGGAACAGGGCGCGGTCGCCGCCGCCCGCATCCGCGCCACCATCAAGAACGCGCCCGGGGTGCTGGGCCAGGTCGCCACCATCATCGGCGAGGCGGGCGGCAACATCCTGAACCTGGTCATGAGCCACCGGCAGCAGGACTTCTTCGACGTCGACATCGACCTGGAGGTCGAGGACGCCAAACACGCCACCGCCATCATGGCGGCGCTGCGCACCAACCCCTCGGTCGACACGGTCGAGCGGGCGCGGGGGTGAGCGAGACCCCGATCCGGCCCGCGAACGCCGCCCAGACGGCGTCGGCCTCCTACCGGCTCGCGGCCCTGGACCAGGACTTCCTGCTGAGCGACGCCATGCGCGGCGTGCGCTTCCTGATGGAGTACGCGAAGGCGGAACAGGCCCTGCGGGCCTGGGGGGTGCGCTCGACCATCGTGGTCTTCGGCAGCGCCCGGATCGGGGAGAACGGCGATGGCGAACACGCCCGCTGGTACGCCGAGGCGCGCGCCTTCGGTCGGCTGGCGTCCGAACGGGGCGGGGCGCTGCACGGCGCCGACGGCCAGCCGCGCGACAATGTCATCGCCACCGGGGGCGGGCCGGGCGTCATGGGCGCTGCGAACCGCGGCGCGGCCGAGGTCGGCGCGCCGTCGATCGGCTTCAACATCACCCTGCCGCACGAGCAGGAACCCAACGAATGGTCCACGCCGGAGCTGACGTTCCGCTTCCACTATTTCGCCATGCGCAAGATGCACCTGGCGATGCGGGCCAATGCGCTGGTGGTTTTTCCGGGCGGGTTCGGCACCTTCGACGAGTTGTTCGAGATCCTGACCCTGCGCCAGACGGAAAAGGCGCCGCCGATCCCGATCGTCCTGTTCGACGAGGCCTACTGGCGCTCGGTGATCAAGTTCGACGTCCTGATCGAGCACGGCATGGTCGCCGCGGCGGACCTGGGCCTGTTCCGGTTCGCCGAGGACGCCGAGGCGATCTGGCGCACCCTGCTGGCCTCGGGCCTCGAGCCCGGCCAAAGCATAGAATGACGCGGCCGGGTGGCTTCTGTTGCGCCCGCGGCTGAGCTAGAGACCGGCCATGACCTCAGACGACGTACTCGACGAATTCCGCGGCGCCGGCGCCCTGCGCGAGGGCCATTTCGTGCTGTCCTCGGGCCTGCACAGTCCCGTCTTTCTGCAGAAGAACCTGGTGTTCATGGACGCGGCGCGCTGCGCCCGGCTGTGCAAGGCCCTGGCGGAGAAGATCACGGCGGCGGTCGGGCCGGTCGACGTCGCCATTTCGCCGGCCGTCGGCGGCATCATCCCCGGCTATGAGACCGCCCGCTGGCTGGGCGTGCCCTCCATGTACGTCGAGCGCGAGGGCGGCGAATTCAGGCTGCGCCGCGGCTTCCATGTCGAGCCGGGCTGGAAGGTCGTCATGGTCGAGGACATCGTCACCACGGGCCTGAGCTCGCGCGAATGCATCGCGGCGATCCAGGCGGCGGGCGGCGAGGTCGTCGCGGCGGCCTGTATCGTCGACCGCTCGGGCGGACGGGCCGACGTCGGCGTGCCCCTGGTGGCTCTGGCGACGCTGGACGTCCCGGCCTGGCCGGCCGACGCCCTGCCGCCCGAACTGGCGGCCCTGCCGGTCGAGGACCCCGGCAGCCGCCGGCTGGCGAAGTAGGCGGCGATGGTTTCTCCGGTCCGGCTCGGCGTCAATATCGACCACGTCGCCACGGTGCGGAACGCGCGCGGCGGCGTACACCCCGATCCGGCGCGCGCGGCGCGCGAGGCGCTGGCGGCGGGCGCTGACGGGATCACCGCCCACCTGCGCGAGGACCGGCGCCATATCACCGACGCCGATATCGACGCCCTCAGCGCCCTGTGCGCCGAGGCCGGCCGGCCGCTGAACCTGGAGATGGCGGTCACCGACGAAATGCTGGCCATCGCCCTGCGCCATCGGCCGCGCGCCGCCTGCCTGGTGCCGGAGCGGCGCGAGGAGGTGACGACCGAGGGCGGGCTGGCCGTGGCGGGCCACGAGGCGCGGATCGCGCCGGTGGCGAAGGCGCTCGCTGACGCCGGCGTCCGGGTCTCGCTGTTCATCGAGCCGGCCCCGGAGCAGGTCGACGCCGCCCATGCGGTCGGCGCCCAGGTGGTCGAGTTCCACACCGGCCGCTACTGCCATCTCTCCGGGGACGACCGGGCGATCGAGTTCGAACGGCTGCAGGCGGCGGCCACGCGGGCCTTCGATCGGGGGCTGGAGGTTCACGCCGGGCACGGGTTGGACTACCTCACCGCCGCCGACATGATGGCCATCCCGGAGATACGCGAGCTGAACATCGGCCATTTCCTGGTCGGGGAAGCCGTGTTCGTGGGCCTGACCGCGGCCATCCACCGGATGCGCGCGGCCATGGACGCGGCGTCGTGATCGTCGGGGTCGGGGCCGACCTGACCGACATCCGGCGCATCCAGAAATCGCTGGACCGCTTCGGCGACCGCTTCCGGACGCGCTGTTTCACCGAGCTGGAGCGGACCCGTGCGGAGCGAAAGCCCGACCCGGCCTGGAGCTACGCCAAGCGGTTCGCGGCCAAGGAGGCCTGCGCCAAGGCCCTCGGCACCGGCATGCGGGCCGACGTCTACTGGCGCGACATGGGGGTGGTGAACCTGCGCTCGGGCCAGCCGACCCTGGCCCTGACCGGGCATGCCGCGGAACACCTGTCCAGGCTGACACCGCCCGGTCACGAAGCCCGGATACATCTGACCCTCAGCGACGAGCACCCGTATGCACTCGCCTTCGTGGTGATCGAAGCCTTGCCGATGGCTTAATCACGTTATACCGATTTCGCCGCAAAGACCGCGGACAGCGGCTGGGGGACAGAGCCACGATGAGCGACGAGCACAAGCCGCAGGACGACCACGGCCACGCCGCGGGTCACGCACACGACGACGGGCACGCCGCGCCCGCCGCGCACGACCACGACGATCACGCCGCCCACCCGCCCGCGGAGGCTCACGGCCACGACGACCACGGACACGCCGACCATGGGCACGGCGACGATCATGCCGCCCCGCCCGTCGCTGACGCGCACGGCCATGATGACCATGCGACAGCCGCGCATGCGCATGACGACCATGCCGCTCCGGCCGATCACGGCCATGACGACCATGCCGCCCACAGCCATGACGACCATGCCGCACCCGCCGCGCACGGCCACGACAGCCACGGCCACGACGATCACGGCCATGATACGGGCCACGGCCACGAGGATCATGGCCACGCCGAGGCGGCCGCCCACAGTCATGACGACCACGCCCACGGCCACGACGATCACGCGGCGCCTGTCGCGGCCGCCGCTGTCGCCGGCGCCGCCGCGGCGGCCGCTTCGAAGCCGCCGGTGTGGAGCGACTCCGGCGACGCCCCGTTCGAGGACGTCGACACCACCCCGGTTTACGCCCGCGGCAAGGGCGGCAAGAAGCGCAAGTCCAGGGGCGGTTCGAGCAACGAGGGCATGGAGATCGTCAAGACGATCTTCTTCGCCCTGCTGATCGCCTTCGTCCTGCGCGTGGTCCTGTTCCAGCCCTTCACCATCCCGTCGGCCTCGATGGAGCCGAACCTGTACGAGGGCGACTACATCGTCGTGTCCAAGTGGAGCTACGGCTATTCGAAACACTCGATCCCGTTCAGCCCGCCGATCTTCAACGGCCGCATCCTGGCCCAGGCGCCGCAACGCGGCGACATCGTGGTGTTCAAGCTGCCGCGCGACAACCGGACCGACTACATCAAGCGGCTGATCGGCCTTCCGGGCGACCGCATCCAGATGATCGGCAACGTCCTGCACATCAACGGCGCGCCGGTGCGCGACGTCGTGGTCTCGGGCCAGGACGTGACCAACATGTACGGCCTGCCCATCATCCAGGCGGACGAGACCCTGCCCGGCGGCAAGGTCATCCGCATCCAGGACTTCGGGCCGGGCAACGACCTGGACGACACCCCGGTGTTCGAGGTCCCGGCCGGCCATTACTTCATGATGGGCGACAACCGCGACAACTCCATCGACAGCCGGGTCGAGCAGTCGCAGGGCGTGGGCCTGGTGCCGGCGGAAAACCTGATCGGTAAGGCCGAGATCATCCTGTTCTCGTGGACGCCGGGCGCCTCGCTGTGGAATCCGGTCAGCTGGTTCTCGAAGGTCCGCCCGAGCCGGTTCTTCACCGTCCTCGACTGATGGCCGACAGACGGGCCGAGGCTGTCCGGGCGCTGGTGCGCCGCCTCGGCCACGACTTCGGGGATCCGGCCCTGCTGGAGCTCGCCCTGACCCACGCCAGCGTGGGGGAGGGGGCCGAACGCGACGCGCGCGGCCGCCTGTTCGCCGACAACCAGCGGCTCGAGTTCCTCGGCGACCGGGTGCTGGGCCTGCTGGTCGCCGACCGGCTGGTGCGCGACTTCCCCGACGCCGACGAGGGCGAGATGTCCTCGCGCCTGCACGCCCTGGTCGACAAGGCCGCCTGCGCCCGCGCGGCCGAGGCCCTGGGGGTCGGCGAGGCCATGCGGCTGTCGCCCGGCGAGGCGAAACAGGGCGGCCGACGGCGCGAGGGCGTGCTCGGCGACGCCATGGAGGCCCTGCTGGCGGCGGTCTGGCTGGACGGCGGCTTCGACGCCGCCCGGGCGGCCTTCGACCAGGCGTGGAAGGACGAACTGTCCGCCCCGCCGCAAAAATCCCTGACCAATCCGAAATCGGCCCTGCAGGAATGGGCCCTGGGGCAGGGCAAGCCCCTGCCGGCCTACAGGATCGTCGACCGCAAGGGCTCGGATCACGCCCCGACTTTCACCGTCGAAGCCAGCGTGGCCGGATATCCGCCCTTGACCGCGCAAGGCCGTTCGCGTCAGGACGCGGAGAAGGCGGCCGCGATCGGCCTACTGCAGCGTGAAGGCGTGATTTGACCGATACAGAAACCCAGCGAGCCGGCTTCGCCGCCATCATCGGCGCGCCCAACGCCGGCAAGTCCACGCTGGTCAACCGGCTGACCGGAACCAAGGTCTCGATCGTCACCCAGAAGGTCCAGACCACGCGCTTTCCCGTGCGCGGCATCGCCATCGAGGGCGACGCCCAGATCGTGCTGGTCGACACGCCCGGCATCTTCACCCCGCGGCGCCGCCTGGACCGGGCCATGGTCGCCTCGGCCTGGGGCGGCGCCGACGACGCCGACGTGGTGGTCCACCTGATCGACGCGGCCTCGCACATCGCCGCCGAAGGCAAGGAAGGCCAGGCCGCCGACCGCCGCTCGGCCGAGGACACCGAGACCATCATCGCCGCCCTCAAGGCGGCGGGGAAGCAGGTCATCCTGGCCCTGAACAAGATCGACGGCATGCGCCGCGACACCCTGCTGGCCTTGTCGCACAGGCTGTTCGAGACCGGCGTCTATTCCGAGGTCTATATGATCTCGGCCCTGAGCGGCGACGGCGTCGACGACCTCAAGCAGCGCCTCGCCCGGGCCATGCCGCCGGGACACTGGCTCTACCCCGCCGACCAGTCGGCCGACGTGCCGATGCGGGTCCTGGCGGCCGAGATCACCCGCGAGAAGGTCTATCTGCGGGTCCATGAGGAACTGCCCTATTCGGCGGCGGTGGAGACCACGGCCTTTGAGGACCGGCCTGACGGCTCGGCACGGATCGAACAGACCATCTATGTCGAACGCGAGAGCCAGCGCCCCATCGTCCTGGGCAAGGGCGGCCAGACCCTGAAATGGATCGGCCAGAAGTCGCGCGAGGAGCTGACCGAACTGCTGGATCGCCCGGTCCACCTGTTCATCACGGTCAAGGTCGACCCGAAGTGGCAGGATTCCAGAGCCCTCTACGCCCAGTTCGGGCTGGACTACGACGTCTAGACCCTTGTTCCACGTTCCCAGACAATCCGGGGGCCATCCCCGGCTGGCGATGGCCGTCATCGCCGCCCTGTTCGTCCTCGCCGCCGGCCTGGTCGCCTGGGCGACCGTGCGGCCCATGCCGACGGCGCCCGAGCCGGAACCCTTGCCGCCCCGCCCCCCTCTGGTGGTGGTCGAGACCCTGCCGCAACTCACGGCCCAGTTGAACCGCTGGGGCGGCTCGGGCCAGTTCACGGGCGGGGTTCTGGTCGCCCGGGGCGACGAGGTGCTGTTCCGGCAGGTGCACGGCTATGCCGACCGCAGTCTGATGAAGCCGCTGGCGTTGAACTCCCGGTTCCGCCTCGCCTCGATCAGCAAGCAGTTCACCGCCGCCGCCATCCTGAGGCTGCAGGACGAGGGCGTGTTGTCGACGCATGATCCGCTGTGCAAATGGATCCAGCCCTGCCCGCCGGCGTGGGAGCCGATCCGCCTGTATCACCTGCTCGGGCATTCCTCCGGCGTGCCGGACCTGATGGCCCGACCGGGCTGGGGCGTGCGACGGGTGACGCCGGCCACGGTTGAGGAATTGACCGCGCAATCCGCGCTCTATCGTCTCCAGTTCACTCCAGGAACGAAAGTCCGCTACAACAACGCCGGTTACAATCTGCTGGGCGCCGTGGTCGAGAAGGCCAGCGGGAGGCCGCTGCACGACTTTCTGCGGGACGCCTTCTTCGAACCGCTGGGCATGGCCGACACCGGCTATGACGACGGGGCCTCGGACGTGGTCATGGGCTACGCCAATCTGGCCGGCGGGCCGACCGAACAGCCCGACGCCAATGTCAGCATCATCTTCGCCGCCGGCGCCCTGTATTCCACCCTGGACGATCTGCTGGTCTGGGAGCGGGCCCTGCATCGCGGTCAGCTGCTGACCCCGCGCAGCTATGCGATGATGATCGCCGACCACGCCCCGGAGTCGACGCCCGACGAACGGGGCCGGCCGCGCCGGGACTGGGGCTTCGGGCTGTTCACGAACAGCCTCGGCCGCCGGGTCAGCCCGGACTTCCTCGACCGCCAGATCTATCACACCGGCAGCTGGTCGGGGTTCCGCAACCTGATGACCTACCAGCCCGACGCGGACGTGACGGTGATCGTCCTGTCCAACAACTACCACTCGCGCGATGCGGTCTTCCTGCTGTCGCAACAGGGCATGGCCGAGGCGCTGGGCCGGCCGTTCCCGACCGCGATGGCGCGCTGAATCAGCCCTCGCGGGCCCAGCGTTCGCGGCGGGCCAGCTCGGCCTCGCCGGGGGTCTGCGGCCCGAACGCGCCGGTGGGCGGCGGCTGATCCGTCCGCTCGAAGGTATGGGCCAGCACGCCGGTCGCGGTCTGCCGGGTCCGGGTCAGCCGCCACGCGTGAGGTCGCGCGGCCTGGTCGAACAGCCGCTTGCCCGAACCGAGGATGACCGGACAGGTCAGCAGGGTCAGCTGGTCGATCAGGTCGTGGGCCAGCAGGGTGTGGATCACCTCGCTCGACCCCTGGATCAGCAGGTCGCGGCCCTCCGTCGCCTTCAGCGCCCGCACGGCATCGGGCAGATCGCCTTCCAGCCGGTGGCTGTGGGCCCAGGTCAGGGGCGTTTCGGGGCCGGCGACGACGTATTTGTTGATGGCGTTGAAGGTGCGGCCGATCCCGTCGTCCATCCCCGGCCAGTACGCGGCGAAAATCTCGTAGGTCCGACGGCCCAGAAGCAGGTCGTAGTCCTCGCCCATGGCCTCGCCCATCAGCCCGCCGGAGGCCTCGTCGAACCAGGGCCATATCCAGCCTCCGAACCTGAAGCCGCCCGTCGTGTCCTCCTCGGGACCCCCGGGGGCCTGCATGACGCCGTCCATGGAAACGAAGGTCGCGGTTCTGATCGTGCGCATGGCGGGCCTCACTCTCCCGGGACGTCTTCGAAGAGACCCGGCGGCCGCGGACGGGTTTGGTCGTCCAGGAACGGCAGGATCATCGCCGCCAGCAGGGCCGGATCCCCGAAGACGTCGATGTGCGAGGCGCCCGGCAGGATGGCCAGCCGGGCCGGCGGGGCCTCGGTCAGGAAGGGCTGGGACGCGCGCGCCGTGTCGCCGCCGCCGCGCAGCCGGTACAGCTCCACCGCGTGTTCGGGCCGCACGATGTCGTGGTCGCCGACGATGATGAAGGTCGGCGAGGTCAGGGCGCGGATCTGTTCGGCGGGCCAGTCCTGGCCCTGATCCATGACCTTGATCTTCTCAACCACGGAGGCGAAGGCGTCAGGGTCGGGGGCCAGCCGTTTGAACTCCGCCTCCATCGGCGTCCCGGCGAAGATCCCGGGCGTGATGCCGTCCATCATCGCGGTGAATCCGGGCAGGTTGCCCGCCTCGTTGAAGCTGACCGAGGCGATGACCAGATGGTCGACCCGTTCAGGATGGCGCAAGGCCAGTTGCAGGGCCGCGCCGGCCCCCATCGAATAGCCGACCACATCGGCCTTCGCGACGCCCGCATCGGCCAGCACCGCGGCGGCGTCGTCGGCGAGGTTCTCGTACGTGATCGGACCGGGCAGATCGCCGGTGCGGGCGTGGCCGCGCTGGTCGACGACGATCATGGGCCGGTCGGTGATCAGATCGGTCAACGGCTTCATCGTATCCGACGACA
Source organism: Brevundimonas sp. (assembly GCF_030704825.1). Classification (GTDB taxonomy): domain Bacteria; phylum Pseudomonadota; class Alphaproteobacteria; order Caulobacterales; family Caulobacteraceae; genus Brevundimonas. The sequence goes on from NZ_JAUYNX010000003.1 coordinate 83,889, forward strand.
TGAAGGCGCCGTGCAGCACCAGCAGCGGCGTCTTGCCGGACGCCAGGTCGCCGTGGACGAAATAGCGCACCTCGCCGCCCTCGACGGTGGCGGAGTGCTCGGCCGCCGGGGCCGTGGCGCTCGCTGCAACGGGTTCCGGGGTCTGCGCCAGAGCGGGCGAACCCGCCGCCGCGGCCAGTACAGATGCTGCGGCCAGTACAGCGAAGCGGTTGAGAAGCAATCGGGTCATCGGGTCTTCTCCTTTTTCAAGGCCTTGGTGGGGTCGCCGAGTTCGGCGTTCAGCGCGACGGCGGCGCGGGTCAGGGCAGTGACAGTTTCGGGGTCGACCGCCTCGCCGGAAGCCAGACTCAGGGTGGCCATCTCGTACTGGCCGCCGGGTTTCAACCGGGGCTCGATCCCGCCCAGCCGCTGGCCGCGCCAGAAACCCAGCAGCACCCGCTGGCCCTCCGCCCGGATCAGCAGGGCGGGGCCGTTCGTCAGATAGACGAGATGACCCCATTTGATCACCTCCGTCAGACCGTCGACGGTCCGGATGGCGGCGCGCAGGGCTTCGACCCGGTCGCGCCGCCATCCGTCGAGACCGGCCACCCAGGCGTCGGGGTTCGCCGCGACCGGTCCCTTTTCCATCTCAGCCTCCCGCGGCTGTCACGGCGCGGAGGTGCGCAGCCAGCTTGTCGAGGGTCTGGCTCCAGCCCATCTCCATGCCGCTGAGCGGGCCGATGGCGTCCTCGCGGGCCTGCACGACCACGGCCTCGAACCGCATGACGGTGCGGCCGTCGACCTCCTCGAAGCGGGCGGTCTGCTCGACCTCGAACCAGACGCCGCCGTCCGGCAGGTTGATCCAGGTTCGCATGACCAGCCGCTCCGGCTCATCGAGTTCGATGAAGCGGCCGTCGAAGGGATGGTCGGTTCCGTCCGGCCCCCGCATCACCATGTGGATGGCGCCGCCGGGCCGCACATCCATCCGGACCACGGGCGTGGTGAAATGCTCGGGGGCGAACCACACGCCGACATGGGCCGGATCGGTCCACATCTTCCAGACCAGGGCGCGCGGAGCGTCGAAGGTGCGGACGATGTCGAGTCGCCTCAGCCGTTCGGGGATGGCGGCGGCGACGGTCACGAGACCGTCTCCGCGATCCGGAAGGCGGCGGGCGTCTTCACTTCGGCATTTCCGGATTGGTGTTGACCATCCACGGCACGCCGAACCTGTCGATCAGGGAGCCAAAGCCGGGCGACCAGAAGGTCGCCTCGAACGGCATCGCCACCTTGCCGCCCTCGGCCAGGGCGTCGAACCAGCGGCGCGCCTCGGCCGCGTCGTCGGTGTGCAGGGTCACGTCGAAGCCGTTCCTGGGCTTGTCGACGTTCGGGGCCCAGTCGACATCCATGTCCGCGCCCATGATCGCCTGGTCGCCGACCTGCAGCCAGCAGTGCATCAGCCAGTCCTTGTACTTCGGATCGCTGATCGGCATGTCGGGCGGGGCGTCGCCATAGGGCATGGCGGCGGTGATCTCCCCGCCCAGCACCCTGGCGTAGAATTCGAAGGCTTCACGGCACTGGCCGCGGAAGCTGAGGCTGGTCACGATCTTCATGGTCGTCGCTCCTTGATCGGGTTGAACCAAACGCTCGACGCCAGGGGCGCCGTTACTGAGCCGGGTTTCCGGCGAGGAAGGCTTCCAGCCGCTCGAAGGTGCTGGTCCATCCGTGTCTGTGGCCCGTCAGGCTGGCCTCGGACTTCAGCCCCTCGTGGGTGAAGTCCATCAGGGTGCCGCCGCCCGGCGCGTCGCCGAGCTGAACTGTGACGAGCGTTTCGACCGGAGGACCGTCCTCGTGCGACTCGTCCCATTTGAAGGTGAAGACCAGCCGCTCGTCGGGGACGATCTCGCGGTAGACTCCGCCCTGCCACAGGTCCTGGCCGGTGTCGGGCGAGCGCAGGCAGGCCCGCCATTCGCCCCCGACCCTCAGGTCCTGGGTGGCGCTGACCGCCGGCCATTCGACCGGACCCAGCCACAGCACCATGACCTCGGGGTTGGTCCACGCCCGCCACACCAGCGGCCGCGGCGCATCGAAGAAGCGCTGCATCTGCAGGACGGGACGGGTCGCGACGGTTTCGACGAAGGTCATCGGGCAGGCTCTTCAGCGGGTCCGGTCGAAGGCCGGGGAGGTCAGTGGGTCTTCAGCAGTTCGGCCAGCTGGTCGGCGCATGTCCCCCAGCCTTCATGGAAGCCCATGGCCTCGTGCTGCTTCATCGTCTCGGCGTTCCAGTGGCGCGCCGTGGCGACGTATTCGGTCTTGCCGTCCTCCCTGGGGGTCAGTTCGACGGTGGCGACCATGAACGGCTGGCCGGCTGGCTGCCAGTCCGGAGTGAAGGCGTCGGTCGTGATCCACCGGCGGTTCGGGATCGCCTCGAGGAAAACCCCGCTGTTGGGAAAACGTTCGCCGTCCGGCCCGTGCATGACGAAGTTGAACACGCCGCCGGGGCGGGGGTCGATCTTCACGTCCGACACCGTCCACGGCCGCGGGGCGAACCACTGCTGCAGCAGTTCCGGCGTCATCCAGGCCTTCCAGATCTGCTCTGGCGTGGCGTCGAGGACGCGGCGCAGGACCAGGGCGTGCTGATGCGCGACGCCGTCAGTGATGCAGGGATTGTTCTCAGTTTCTTGGGCCACTGGGGTCTCCTTTCTGGATTTTCTTGAGGTAGGCGTCGAGGCGGTCGAAGCTGGCGTCCCAGTACCGGCGGTAGTGTTCCAGCCAGTCGGCGATGCCCTTCATCCCCATCGGTTCCAGCCGGGCCGGCCGCCACTGGGCCTCGCGGCCCCGGCTGATCAGCCCGGCCTTCTCCAGCACCTTCAGGTGTTTCGACACGGCCGGCAGGCTCATGTCGAAGGGCTCGGCCAGGTCGTTGACGCTGGCTTCGCCCTCGCACAGCCGCGCCAGGATGGCCCGGCGGGTCGGGTCGGCGAGGGCGGCGAATTTGGCGCTGAGCGGATCGGTCTGCATGGGCCTGCTTCGTATCTAACTGTCAGGTTAAATGCGCCGGTCACGACTCGTTGTCAACCGCACGGTTAAATAAAATCCGGCAACGTGGAGCCGACGGTTCCCCAAAGCGTCGGGGTCGCCTAGCGTGGACCCCGGATGATCCGGAGGGTTCCATGTCGCTGTTCCTCGCCGCCCTGGCGGTCCTGTCGTTGCAGTCCGCCCCGGAAGAGCAGGCCGCCGCCGCCCTGGACCGGATGCACGCCGCCGCGGCCCGCGCCGACTCCGCCGCCTGGGCCGACAGCCTGGCCCCCGACCTGGTCTGGGTCGGCAACGAGACCTCCGAGCGCTGGAACCGCGAGGCCCTCCTGGCCTTCGCCGCCCCGGTGTTCGCCCGCGGCGAGGGCTGGACCTATGCGGCCCGCGAGCGCCACGTGACCCTGGCCCCCGACCCCTGCGCCTGCGTGGCCTGGTTCGACGAGGTGCTGGACAGCGCCACCTACGGCACGGCGCGGGGCGAGGGGATGCTGGTCCGCTCCGGCGACGACTGGCGCGTGCTGCGCTACGCGCTCAGCTATCCGATCCCGAACGACCTCGCCAACGGCATGACGGACGAGATCAAGGCCTTCGAGGCCGCGACACCCGTCGTCGACGCCCCCGGCGAGGCCGCCGACACGCCCGAGGAGACCGCCGCCGCCGCGACGCTGGACGCCCTGCACCGGGCGGCCTCGACGGCGGACGGCGCGACCTATTTCGACCTGTTAACGCCCGACGCGACCTACATCGGCACCGATGTGACCGAGCGCTGGTCCATCGCCGAATTCCGGTCCTACGCCGAGCCGTATTTCGCCCGGGGCAAGGGCTGGACCTATACGCCGCGGTCCCGCGCCCTGACCCTCGCGCCGCTGGACTGCCGCTGCGTGGTCTGGTTCGACGAGGCCCTCGACAGCCAGTCCTACGGCACAAGCCGGGGCACGGGCGTCGTCGTGCGCGGCGAGGACGGCCGCTGGCGGATCGCCCTCTACGCCCTGACCTTCCCCATTCCCAACGCCCTTGCCCGGGACATGACGGCGCGGATCCGGGCGGCGCAGCAGTAGGCGAAAAGCGGAACATATAGCCAACTCCGGCCCTGACCGCTAACACCGCCGCATGGATTTCACCGACGACGCCTTTGTCCTGTCCGCCCGCGCCCACGGCGACACGGGCGTGGTGGTGGAACTGCTGACCCAGGAACACGGCCGTCGCGCTGCCTATGTCGCGGGCGGGGCCTCGCGCCGGATGAAGCCCTTCCTGCAGGCGGGGGCCCGGGTCACGGCGGACTACCGCGCCCGCACCTCGGACCACCTCGGCTCGGCCCGGCTGGAGCCGGTGGGGGAGGGGCCCAGCGCCCTGTTCGACGACCCCCTGGCCCTCACCGGCCTGGCCGCCGCCGCCGCCGTGGCGCAGGGGTCGCTGCCCGACCGCGAGCCGCATCCCGGCGCCTTCCTCGCCTTCGAGGCGCTGATGTCCGCCTTCGCCCTGCCGGACGTCTGGCCGGCCGTCTTCGTGCGTTTCGAGGCGGGGCTGCTGGAGGACCTCGGCTTCGGCCTCGACCTGTCGCGCTGCGCCGTCACCGGGACCATGGACGACCTGGTCTGGGTCAGCCCGCGCACCGGCCGCGCTGTCGGCCGCGAGGCCGGCGAACCCTATGCCGACAAGCTGCTGACCCTGCCGCCCTTCATGCTCGGCGCCCAGGCGGGACTGGGGCAGGGCGATGTGGCGGCCGGCCTCGCCCTGACGGGCCACTTCCTCGAACAGTTCGTTTTCCACCCCCAGAACCGGCCGATCCCGCCCGCGCGGGTGTGGATGGTGGACAGGCTGCGCGAGCAGGGGCGGCTTTGAGCCCGACCTCCGGATCGCTAGAACGGTGTCGCCAACGGACGCCCCGGAGCCCGCGATGATCTCGATATCCAGACGCGGCCTGGTCGCCGGAACCGTGGTCGCGGGCGTCGCCGGCGCGGCGGCCGCCCGCGCGGATCCGCACCCTCACGCCGATCTCGCCCTGACCCGCATCGCCTTCGGCTCGTGCGCCGACTCCGAAAAGCCCCAGCCGATCTGGGATGCGGTGCTGGCGGCCCGGCCGGACCTGTTCATCCTGCTCGGCGACAACGTCTATCTCGACACCCGCGACCCCGAGGTCATGCGCCGCAAATACGCGGCCCTGGCCGCCCAGCCCGGCTTCCGGCGGCTGAAGGCGACCACCCCCATCCTCGCCATCTGGGACGACCACGACTACGGCGAGAACGACGCCGGAGCCGACTATCCGATGAAGGAGGAGTCGCGCCGCCAGTTCCTGGATTTCTTCGGCGAGCCCGCCGACAGCCCGCGCCGGACCCGCGACGGCATCTACACCTCCCGCGTCTTCGGCCCGCCCGGCCGCCGGGTGCAGGTCATCCTGCCCGACCTGCGCTGGAACCGCACCCCGCTGCTGCCGCTGGAGCTGGGCGATCAGGATTATGGCGCCTGGGTCGAGCATCGCGCCGCCGAAGGCCTGTCCACCCCCGGCCCCTACGCCCGCAATCCGGAAGGCGCCGCCACCCAGCTGGGCGAGACCCAGTGGCGCTGGCTGGAGGAACAGCTGTCGGTCCCGGCCGATCTTCGCCTGTTCGGCTCCAGCCTGCAGGTGGTGGCCGACTTCCCCGGCTGGGAAGCCTGGACCAATTTCGCCCAGGACCATCAGCGTCTGATCGCCGCCATCCGCGAGCGCCGGGCCGACCGCCTAGTCTGCCTGTCGGGCGACACCCACTACGCCGAGATCTCGCGGCTGGACACCCCCTATCCGCTGTGGGACGTCACCTCGTCCGGCCTGACCGAGGTCTGGCCCGTCCTGCCGCCCAATGCGCGCCGGGTGGGCGAGGCCTTCCGCGACCGGAATTTCGGCCTGCTGACGATCGCCTGGGACGCCGCCCGGCCGACCCTCCTGGCCGAAATCCGCGACGTCTCCGGCGCGGTGCGGCTGGAACAGGCGATCCGGCTCGACGATCTGGTCGTGCGCGGTTGAGCGACGGGAGCGCCGGCAACGGCCGAAGCGCCCCCTCAACCTAGCAGTCTTTCCGAAATTGAATTCCGCTAAATCAGTGACTTGACTGATTTTCACTTCATTTTACCTGGCGCCCTTCCGGGGCGCCCGATAATGGCGGGATGACACAGACAGCCTCTCCCCATAGCCGCCGCCCGACCCAGGTCTGGGCCGCCGCCCGCGCTGACTACGAAGCCGGCGCCTCCCTCCGCATCGTGGCCGAGCGCCATGGCCTCAACATCCGCACCGTCTCGCGCCACGCCCGGGCCGAGCGCTGGAAGCCCCCCCGCGTCGAGGCGTCCGAGGTCTTCAACGAATACCGCGCCAGGCGCGACTTCTCCCCGGAGGCCTTCCGGCAGATGGTTGCGGTCACCCATGTGGCGGATGCCGACGAGGAAGCCCTTCTTCTGCGCCCGGACAGCGTCGGCCTGTGCCGTTTCGCCTTCCGCCGCGCGGCTGAATGCGCCAGCGCCAGCGGTCCCACCGAAGCGATGGCCTGGATCCGGCTGGCGGAGGCCACCTCCCGGCTGCGCCGGAACGTCGATGTCGACGTTCGACCCATGAGCGAGGCCGACTATCGCCGCATGGCCGCCCTCGGTCGGGAAGAACTGGACGACCATATGAACGCCGTGGAGGCGGCGCCGCCCGACGTCCCGGAGGTGGAAGTGTCCGAAGTGTCCGAAAGTGTCCCATGAATTTTCCCGGGACTCGGACACATCACTAGACTTCCCCTCCCGGACCAACGATTCGAAGCCCCATGACCGTTCATACCCCGCCGCCGGAAGGCGGACGCATCGTCGACGAGCCGATGAGCGAGGCGCTGTCGCGCCGTTATCTCGCCTACGCCCTGTCGACCATCACCAACCGCGCCCTGCCGGACGTGCGCGACGGCTTCAAGCCGGTGCACCGGCGCATCATGTACGCCATGCACCAGATGCGGCTGAACCCGCAGGCGGCGGCGCGGAAGTGCGCCAAGGTCGTCGGCGAGGTCATGGGCGGCTATCACCCGCACGGCGACGCCTCGATCTATGACGCCCTGGTGCGGTTGGCGCAGGACTTCTCGCAGCGCTATCCGCTGGTCGACGGTCAGGGCAATTTCGGCAATATCGACGGCGATAACGCCGCGGCCATGCGCTACACTGAGTGCAAGCTGACGCCCGCCGCCGTCCTCCTGATGGAGGGCATCGACCAGGACTCGGTCGATTTCAAAGCGACCTATGACGATCAGGACGAGGAGCCGATCGTCCTGCCCGCCGGCTTCCCCAATCTGTTGGCCAACGGTTCGTCGGGCATCGCCGTCGGCATGGCCACCTCGATCCCGCCGCACAATGTCGGCGAACTGATCGACGCCTGTCACCTGCTGCTTGAACGCCCCGACGCCACGACGGAAGAACTGGCCGGCATCGTGCCGGGCCCCGACTTCCCGACCGGCGGCGTCGCCGTGGAGGGCCACGCCTCCATCCTCGACGCCTATGAGACCGGCCGGGGCGGGGTGCGGCTGCGCGCCCGCTGGGAGACCGAGGATCTGGGCCGCGGCGTCTGGCGCATCGTCGTCACCGAGATGCCCTATCAGGTGCAGAAGTCGAAGCTGATCGCCGACCTCGCCGACCTGATCGAGCACAAGAAGGCCCCGCTGCTGGGCGACGTCCGCGACGAGTCGGCCGAGGACATCCGGCTGGTCATCGAGCCCAAGAGCCGCACCGTCGAGCCCGAGGTCCTGATGGAGAGCCTGTTCAAGCTCTCCGACCTGGAAATCCGTTTCCCGATAAACATGAACGTGCTGGACGCTACGGGCACGCCGCGCGTCATGGGGCTGAAGGCCTGTCTGCAGGCCTTCCTCGATCACCGCCGCGAGGTGCTGGTCCGCCGCGCCGGCTGGCGCATCGACCGGGTCGAGAAGCGGCTGCACCTGCTGGAAGGCCTGCGGATCGTCTTCCTCAACCTCGACGAGGTCATCCGCATCGTCCGCGAGGAGGAACAGCCCAAGGCCGTCCTGATCGCCCGGTTCGGCCTCTCGGAGCTCCAGGCCGACTTCATCCTCGACACCCGGCTGCGCCAGCTGGCGCGGATCGAGGAAATGACGATCGAGAACGAATACAAGACTTTGTCCGACGAACTTGCGGCGCTGCAGTCGCTGTCGTCCTCGCCGGCCAAGCAATGGAAGCAGGTCGGCAAGGACCTGGAGGCCGTGCGCAAGGCGCTGGTCTCGCCACGCCGCACCACCATCGCCGAGGCGATCGACAGCGCCGCCTTCGCCTCGGTCGAGGCCTTCATTCCGCGCGAGGCCATCACCGTCATCCTGTCCGAACGCGGCTGGATCCGCGCCGCGAAAGGCAAGGTCGAGGACCCGTCCGAGCTGAAGTTCAAGGAGGGCGACAGCCTGGCCTTCCTCGTCCCCGGCTATACGACCGACAAGCTGCTGGTGGCGGCCACCGACGGCCGCATCTTCACCGTCGGCGCCGACAAGCTGGCGTCGGGCCGCGGCCACGGCGAGCCGCTGCGGCTGATGATCGACCTCGACGAAAAGGCCGGGATCGTGAACCTGCTGATGCACCAGCCGGGCGGAAGGCTGCTGATCGCCTCGAAGGCCGGCTACGGCTTTATCGCCCCCGAGGACGAACTGCTGGCCCAGAAGCGGGGCGGCAAACAGGTGCTGAACGGCGAGATGCAGGCGGCCCTGCGCGTCGCCGGCGACCATGTCGCGACCATCGGCGACAACATCAAGACCCTGATCTTCCCGATCGCCGAACTGCCCGAGATGGGCCGCGGCAAGGGGGTGAAGCTGCAGAACTACAAACAGGGCGGTCTCGCCGACGTCGCCGTCTTCGACGGCGCCCACGGCCCCGAATGGGTCGACGGCGGCGGCCGCCGCCGCAACTGGCCCGACTGGAAGGACTGGCTGGGCAAACGCGCCGGGGCAGGGCGGCAGGGGCCGCGGGGGCTGAGGAAGTTCAGGTGACGCCGATTTCACTATCAGGCGGCGTCCCGGCGCCCGATAATCGCTGAACGGTCGATCATCGACCGACGCTGGAGACCGCAATGTTCGTCACCCTGATCGTCATCGCCGTCATCGTCGCCGTGGTGCTGTTCGTCATCGTCGGCGCCTACAACAAGCTGGTCGCCCTGGACCAGCGCGCCGACCAGTCGTTCGCCGACATCGACGTGCAGCTGAAGCAGCGCCAGGACCTGATCCCCAATCTGGTCGAGACGGTGAAGGGCTACGCCTCCCATGAGCGCGCCACCCTCGACGCCGTCACCGCCGCCCGCGCCGCCGCCGCGGGCGCGACCTCGGTCAACGACAAGGTCCAGGCCGAGAACATGCTGACCGGCGCCCTGGGCCGGCTGTTCGCCGTCGCCGAGGCCTATCCGGACCTCAAGGCCAACACCAACTTCCTCGAGCTGCAGCGCGAGCTGTCGGACATCGAGAACAAGCTGGCCGCCGCCCGCCGCTTCTTCAACAACGCCGTCAGCGAGTTCAACGCCGTGCGCCGCCAGTTCCCGACCGTCCTGTTCGCCGCCATGGTCGGCTTCGGCTCCGACAAGCCCTTCTTCGACGTGGGCGAGACGGATCGCGCCGCCATGACCGCCGCGCCTCCGACCGTGAGCTTCCAGGCCTAGGACCCAGCCCATGGCCGCCGTCGGGCTCCAGACCCATATCTGGGCGAACAACACCCGCTCGGTCCTGCTGCTGGCCGCCTTTCCCGTCCTGATGATCTTCATCATCTACGGACTGCAGCTGGTCCTGATGGGCTTCGGCTTCCTGCCCGGCACGGGACGCGGACTGGGTGACGACATGGCCCTGGCCGCCTCCTGGCTGGGCGGCACCATCCCCCTGGCCTTCGTCGTCGCCGGCATCTGGTTCGCCATCTCCTACTTCGGCAGCCAGACCATGATCGACATGATGACGGGAGCCCGGAAGGTTGAGAGAAGGTCTGAACCTGACCTGTATAACCTTCTGGAAAATCTCGCGATATCTCGCGGCTTGCGCACCCCGACCCTGCGGATCATCGAGAGCGACGGCCTGAACGCCTTCGCCACGGGCCTGCACGAGGGCCAGTACAGCATCACCGTCACCCGCGGCCTGGTGAACACCCTGACCCGCGACGAACTGGAGGCGGTGCTGGCCCACGAGCTCACCCACGTCATCAACAGGGACGTGCGGACCATGGTGATCGCCTCGATCTTCGCGGGCATCATCAGCGTGATCGCCGAACTGGTCTTCCGGGGCCTGATCTATTCCCGCGGCGGCGGCCGGCGCGACAACAAGAACGCCCTGCCGCTGATCCTGATCGGCCTGGCCTTCGCCGCCGTCGGCTTCGCCCTGGCCATCGTCATCCGCATGCTGCTGTCGCGGACCCGGGAGTATGTCGCCGACGCCGGCGCGGTCGAGCTGACCAAGAACCCCGACGCCATGATCTCGGCCCTGCGCAAGGTCGAGGGCCGGTCGTCGCTCAAGGGGCCGGACGAACTGCAGCAGCTGTTCCTCGACAACCAGCCGGACGGCGTCGGCCTCGAAGGCCTCTTCGCCAGCCATCCGCCGATCCAGAAGCGTGTGGACGCCCTGGTGAAGTTCGGGGGAGGGGTCGACCCCGGCCCGTGGAGCGGCGACGCCTTCGCGCCCGGCCCGCCGGCCTATGCGACGTCGGTGCCCGCCGCGGGCTGATCGACCAGCCGCTCCCAGCCCAGCCGGGTCAGCTGCTCCATCGGCCGGAAGTCGGCCTTGTAGTCCATCTTCTTCGACCCCCGGACCCAGTAGCCGAGATAGACGAAGGGTAGATTGACCGCCGCGGCCTGCCGCACATGGTCCAGGATGGCGAAGCGGCCGAGGCTGCGGGCCTCCATCGTCGGCTCGAAGAAGCTGTAGACCATCGACAGGCCGTCCCCGAGCAGGTCGGTCAGGCAGACGCCGACCAGATCGCCGGGCCCGCCGTCCGGGGAGGGCAGGCGGTATTCGATCAGATGGGTGCGGACGGCCGTATCCTCGACCATGGCGACATAGTCGAGCCATCCCATTGCGCTCATGCCGCCGCCGGGGTGGCGGCCGTGAAGGTAGCGGCGCAACAGGTCGAACTGTTCGGTCGTGGCTTCCGCCTCGACCAGATCCCGCGACAGATCGGCGTTTCGCTTCAGGGTCTTGCGTCGGGACCTTGAGAAGGAGAACTCGCCCACCGGCAGGCGCACCGATACGCAGGCGTCGCAGGCTTCGCAGGCCGGGCGGTAGGCGATGTTCTGGCTGCGCCGGAAACCGGCCTGGGTCAGCTCGTCGTTGACGTGGGCCCCCTCGCTGAACGGCAGGTTGGCGAACACCTTGCGCTCGGTCTGGCCCGGCAGATAGGGGCAGGGGGCCACCGAGGTCATGTAGAAGCGAAGCTGGCGCTGGGGAACGAAGGTCACGGCGCTACATCCGCATCCGATTTCGCCGACAGTGGGGCAGCCGTTTCGTCATGGGACGATTTGCGCCCGCGCCGCCTCCCGGGGCAAGCCCGTTCACCCCACACGGATGTGCGGGGCGGGCGGTCACAGGCTGGTGTCCGTGGGCAGGACCGGGGCCTCGCGCAGCAGGACGATGGCGATGCGCCGGTTCCCCGCCAGGGTCGGGTCGTCCGGATACAGCGGATCCGAGCCCGCCTTGCCCGAGACCTGGTAGACCCGGTCGGGATCGACCCCCGCGGCCTGGAGGATCAGGCGGGAGGCGTTGGCCCGCGCCGACGACAGGGTCCAGTCGTTGGGCCCCGTGGCGCGGTTCGCCCCGGGTGCGGCCGAGGTGTGGCCGGTCACGGAGATGCGATTGGGCAGCTGGGTGATGACCCGCGAGATGGTCCGCAGCAGCAGCTGGGCGCGCGGGTTCGGGCGGGCGGAGTTCTGCTCGAACATCGAGCGCCCCTCCTGGTCGACCAGCTGGATGCGCAGGCCTTCGGGGGTCTGGTCGATGATCAGTTGTTTCGACAACTCGGCCAGTTCGGGCATCGACTGCATGGCCTGGCGCAGCGATTCGGCGGCCGAGGCGAATTCGGCGGCCTCGCGGCGCGCGATCTCCTCGCGCAGGGCCTCCTCGCTGGCGGCGGCGAGATTCTGGCTCTGGCCGGCCTCGGGCGGGGCGTCGGCCGGGGCCTCGGGGGCGAGCTGGTTGATCACCGACATGGCGCCGGAGCCCTTGGCCCCGTCGTCGCCCAGCGAGGTGCCGCCCAGGATGCCGCCCGAGCCGGAGGTGGTCTGGGACACGCTGGCCGGGGCGAAATACTCGGCGATGCCGCGCTTCTGCTCCGGGTCGGTCGTGTTGATCAGCCACATCAGCAGGAAGAAGGCCATCATGGCGGTGACGAAGTCGGCATAGGCCACCTTCCACGCGCCGCCGTGGTGGCCGCCGCCGACGACCTTCTTGACCTTCTTGATGAGGATCGGACGATCGCTCAGTGACATGGCGGCGCGGCCTCGACGGTGAACTGGTCCCGACGATGGACGGCGCAAGGTTAAGGCGGCGTTTCCCATACCGCCCGGCCTTGCCGCGAGGCGGAGCCTCGCCTAGTCGTCAGGGGTGAGCCAGCCGCCCGATCCCGCCCTCGACATCGCCGCCTACCGTCGGGCGCTGGGCGGCTTCGCGACCGGCGTCTGCGTGGTGACCGCGCACACGGACGAGGGGCCCTTCGGAATCACGGTCAACTCCTTCACCTCGGTGTCGCTGACGCCGCCGCTGATTCTCTGGTGCCTGGACCGGGCGTCGTGGCGCCACGACGCCTTCGCCGCGGCCGACCGGTTCGCCGTCCACATGCTGCCGGTCGAGGACCGCGAAATGTCGGACCGGTTCGCCTGGGGCGTCTGCCGCCTCTCGTCGGACGAGTTCGACAGCTCCAGCCCTGAGCCGCCCCGGCTGAAGAACGCCTTGACCCGGCTGGACTGCGTCGCCACGGACCGCATCGTCATGGGCGACCATCTGACCATCGTCGGGTCGGTGCGGGCGTTCGAGACCCGGCCCGGCGCGGCCCTGACCTATTATCGCGGCCGCTACGGCGTCCTTGGAGAGGGCGACGCATGAAGATCGGTTTTGCGGGACTGGGCGTCATGGGCGCGGCGATGGCCCGGCATCTGGTTCAGGCGGGTCACGAGGTGACGGGCTTCAATCGCTCGCCGGACAAGGCGCGCGCCTGGGCCGAAGCGACCGGCGGACGGTTCGGCGCCACGATCGCGGAGGCCGCCGCGGCGGCCGACCTGTTCGTGCTCTGCGTCGGCAACGACGAGGACGTGCGCCAGGTCGTGACCGAGGCTCTGCCGCACCTGGCAGAAGGGGCCGTGGTCGTCGACCACACCACCACTTCGGCCAGGATCGCGCGCGAAATGGCGGCGTTGGCGACGGGCCAGGGCCGCGCCTTCATCGATGCGCCGGTGTCGGGCGGGCAGGCGGGAGCGGAGAACGGCCAGCTCAGCGTCATGGCCGGCGGCGGCGCCACGGCCCTTGAGCGGATTCAGCCCGTGCTGGCGGCCTATTCGAAGGCGGTCAAACACATGGGACCGTCGGGCTCGGGCCAGCTGACCAAGATGGTCAACCAGATCGCCATCGCCGGCGTCGTCCAGGGACTGGCGGAGGCGGTGCATTTCGCGCAGGTCGCCGGCCTCGACACCGACGCGGTCTATGAGGCCGTGTCCAAAGGCGCCGCGCAGTCGTGGCAGATGGACAACCGCTGGAAGACCATGGCGCGAGGCGAGTTCGAATTCGGCTTCGCCGTGGACTGGATGCGCAAGGATCTTGGGCTTGTGCTGGAGGAAGGCCGGGCCAACGGGGCGCATCTGGCGCTGACGGCGCTGGTGGATCAATTCTATTCGGAGGTTCAGGCGATGGGCGGATCGCGCTGGGATACGTCCAGCCTGGCCGCCCGGTTGCAGGACCCGGGCGCAAAGCGCTGATACGCCTGAACCCACGCCTGTCATTTCGCATAATATCTCTTATGCGCAAACAATAGCCCCGGGGATTGTTCCACCTACGGCCCCTCTTCCCCGGCGTCCGCGGCGTCCAGCAGGGCTATCGCCTCCCGCACGTAGCCGGCGTGGGCCACCAGGCCGATGCCCAGCGGCTCGTCCGCCGGCCGGACCTCCGATGTCAGGACGCCGGCGATGAACGGATGATCCGGCTGGGCCGTGCCTGGCAGTTTCCGGGCCGCCGGCGTCCAGAAGACCGGACCGCCGGAGTTTCCAGGAAACACAGGGAAATCAAGTAGGAAAACAGGAAAGTTCTCGACCGGCGTCAGCGGCCAGGACGCGATCCGCCCCGCCCGCAGGATCGGAAATCCCGCCGTATTGGACGAGTAGCCCCTTGGAAAACCCAGGGTCAGAAGTTCGTCGCCCGGCCCCACCTGCCAGCTGTCGAGATCCTCGCCGCTGGCCAGCCACCCCAGCGGAATGGCGGCGCGGGCGAAGACCGGCGGAGCCGAAACCTCCATGACGGCGATGTCCCGTTCCGGATGCCGGGTCCAGACCGGTGCGCCGGCCTCGTCGCGGATGCGCAGGGGTTCCGGCGCGAAACGCCAGCCGCCGCCGGGCGCCTCGATCCGCCATCCGACCCGCGCCTCGGGCAAGGCCATGCCATCGAGCACGTGATGGGCGGTGACCAGCACGGTGCGCGGCGATCCGTCGGGCCTCGGCGCGGCGATCAGGAAGGCCGTGCCGACCCTTCGCGTCGAATCGCCATTGTTCTGGTCGATCTGCACCGTGGCGCCGATCAGGCCGACGGTCAGGTCCCAGACCGGCGCGGCGAGGCCCGCGATCGGCGGTTCCTGCGAGATCTCGGGGGGCGTCTGAAGGTCGAACATCGTCCCCTATCCGGCCAGCGGCGTTTGTTCATTTGACGGCGAGCTGTCCGGGCGCACAAGGTCCGCCGTCATTTCGGGGACCGTCTGATGAATCGCCGCGATCTTCTCGCCACCACGGCCGCCGCCCTGGCGGCGTCCGCCCTTCCCGTTCACGCCCGCACAGCCGGAGTTTCGATGCCGCAAGCCACGCCCGTCCCTCCGGTCGCGAAGAAGATCCCGGTGACCATCGAACAGCTGGGCCGGACCCGCACCGACGACTATCAGTGGATGAAGGACGACAACTGGCAGGCGGTGCTGCGCGACCCGACCCTGATCAAGGCCGACGTCAAGGAGCACCTCGAGGCCGAGAACGCCTATCGCGAAGCCATGATGGCCTCGACCCTGCCCCTTCAGACGGCGATGTTCGGGGAGATGAAGGGGCGGATCAAGGAGGCGGACAGCTCGGTCCCCTCCCCGGACGGCGCCTGGGAGTATTTCGTCGAATACCGGACCGGCGAGCAGCACCCGCGCTATATGCGGAAGCCCCGCGGAGCCGCCGGCGAGGCGCAACTGCTCCTCGACGCCAACGCCCTGGCCGAGGGCAAGGCCTATTCGGAAGTCTCGAACGCCGACCACAGTCCCGATCACGGCCTGTTCGCCTATGCCGAGGACGCCCAGGGCTCCGAGGTGCACCAGATTTTCGTCAAGGATCTGACGACCGGCGAGGTTCTGCCCGATCCGATCGGCTCGGCCATCGGCGACTTCACCTTCTCGCCCGACAGCCAGTGGATCTTCTGGACCAACCGCGACGACAACGGCCGGCCGGACAAGATCTTCCGACGGCCGGCCCGCGGCGGCGAGACGACCCTGGTCTACGAAGAGGCCGACGACGGCATGTTCCTCAGCGTCGGCCGAACCGCCGACGACGCCTTCGTCGTCATCTCGATCGCCAACCAGGAAACCTCGGAGGCCAGGATCATCCCCGCCGCCGCGCCGACGGCGACGCCGGTCGTGCTGGAGCCGAGGCATGTCGGGCGGCTGTACGAGGCTGACCACTGGGGCGACCGCTGGGTGATCCGCACCAACGCCGACGATTCGATCGACTTCAAGATCGTCGAGGCCGCGACCGAGACCCCCGGCAAGGACAAGTGGCGCGACCTCGTCCCGCACACGCCGGGCCGCTACATCGAGGGCATGGCCTTGGTGAAGGATTATATCGGCCGCCAGGAACGGGCCGACGCCAATACGAAGATCGTCATCCGCGACCGCTCGGGCGCCGAGCACGAGATCGCAGTGGATGAACCCGCCTATTCCCTGTCGCTGGGCGGGGCGTCGGAGTTCGACACGACCGTCATGCGCTACGGCTACAACTCGCCATCCACGCCGACCTCGACCTATGACTACGACCTGGCGACGCGCGAACGGACCCTGCGCAAGGTTCAGGAGGTGCCGTCCGGTCACGATCCGGCCGACTATGTGGTCGAGCGGCTGAACGCTCCGGCCGCTGACGGCGAACTGGTGCCGGTGACCGTGCTGCGCCGCAAGTCGACGCCGGTCGACGGTTCCGCGCCTGTACTCCTGTACGGCTACGGCTCCTATGGAAGCCCGATCCCGGCCAGCTTCTCGACCAACCGGCTGTCGCTGGTGGACCGGGGCTGGATCTACGCCATCGCGCATGTCCGGGGCGGATCCGACAAGGGTTGGAACTGGTTCCTGACGGCCAGGCGAATGACCAAGAAGAATACCTTCACCGACTTCATCGCCGCGGCGGAGCACCTGATCTCGCGCGACTACGCCAGGGCCGGCCACATCGTCGCCGAGGGCCGCTCCGCCGGCGGCATGCTGATGGGCGCGATCAACAACATGCGGCCCGACCTGTGGGCCGGCGTCATCGGCGGCGTGCCCTTCGTCGACGTGATCAACACCATGAGCGACACCAGCCTGCCGCTGACGCCGCCGGAATGGCCGGAATGGGGCAATCCCATCGAGGACCCCGAGGCCTACGACTATATGATGAGCTACAGCCCCTACGACCAGGTCCGGCCGATGGCCTATCCGGCGGTTCTGGCGACCGGCGGCCTGTCGGACCCCCGCGTGACCTATTGGGAGCCCGAGAAATGGGTGGCGAAGCTGCGTCCCGCCACGACGTCGGGCCGGCCGATCCTGCTGAAGATCAATATGGAGGCCGGCCACGCCGGATCGTCCGGGCGGTTCGACTATCTGAAGGAGGTCGCCCACGACTACGCCTTCGCGGTCTGGGCGATCGAGAAGGGCTGGGAGCGGGCCTGACCCGTTATTCTAGGGGTCGAGATTCCAGGTGTAGGGGCCGGCTTCCTCGGCGTGCATGACCACGAAATTGCGGGTCTCGTAGCCGGCCGGACAGGTGTCGCCGCCGTCGGACCAGAAGGCGTAGGGACCGGGGTACTGGACGCACAGGGGGTGGTTGCCCGACCACGTCAGGCCCGAACCGTCCAGGGTGTCGCCATACAGGTAGAAGTTGGCGTTGTCGGTCGCGACCAGATCGGTGCAGACGCCATTGGCCACCTCGTACCAGCCCCGGTTGATGAACCGGCCGGCGCCGACCTCGACATAGGATATGGCCACGCTGCCGTTTCGACCGCTTCGGTTGCAGACCTTGATGTCGACGGTCGCGGCGGCCGGCGCCGCGGCCATGCCCGGCTTGCTTTGCGAGGCAGCCAGGCCGGGCGCGCCCGTGACCAGCGACGCGGCGATGGCCGCGACGACGAGACGTGTTTTCATGATCCCCTCTCCCGGATTTCCGAACCACGCTATCAAACCGCCGGCCCGCCGCCACTGACGGTTGCTGACGGCCCGGTCATATGGAGACTGACGTGATGAGCCTGACGCTGCGCGACGCAACGGAAAGCGACCTGCCCGCCATCGCCGCCCTGTACGCCCGCGAGGTCCTGGGCGGGACGGCGACCTTCGAGACGACGCCGCCGACGCTGGAGGAGATGGCGTTGCGGTTCGCGGCGGTGAGGCGCCACGGCCTGCCCTGGCTGGTGGCCACGGTCGACGGCCGGTTCGCCGGCTACGCCTATGCCTCGCCTTTCCGACCCCGGCCCGCCTATCGCTACGGCGTCGAGGCGTCGATCTATGTGGAGGAGGACGCGCGCGGCCGCGGCGTGGGGCGGGCCCTGCTCGAGACATTGATCGAGCGGACGCGAACCCTGGGACTGCGCCACGTCATCGGCGCGATCAGCGATAGCGACACCAGCGCCGCGTCGGTCGGCCTGCACAGGGCGATGGGGTTCCGGGAGGCGGGGGTCTATCGCCAGGTCGGCTGGAAATTCGAACGCTGGCTGGATGTCACCCTGATGCAGCTGGACCTCGATCCCGAGGGCAGGCCGCCCACCTCGCCGGGGCTCGATCTGGCGGGCGGGCTGGCCTGAGACGGGGAGCGCCCTTCAGTGCGGCGCGATGTCGGATGGCGGCGTGGTCAGCCAGGGCGCGAGCCGGAACCTGCGGGGCGTGTCGCCCAGGGTGCGGTGCAGGATGAACTGCCGTGCGAAGGCGATGACGGCGCGGATCGTCGCCTCGTCGAACGGCTTGGACACCGCGCCCAGGGCGCCGGCGAAGCCGTCCGGAATCTGTTCGGGATTTGCGGTCAGGAAGATCACGGCGCTGCCGTATTCGCCGACCAGACGCCGGGCGATCCCCGGCCCGGTCATGCCGTCCAGCAGGTTGACGTCAACCAGGGCCAGGTCGGGCCGCTCGCGCTCGGCGACGGCGAAGGCGCTGGTCTGGTCCATGGCGCAGCCGACGACCTCGCAGCCGGATTCGCCCAGCACCAGTTCCAGCTCCATGGCGAGGAGGGCCTGATCCTCGACGATCATGACCCGAAGGTCGGGCGGCTCGGTCACGAACACTCCCCCCGCGCTAACCAGACGCCTTAACACTGATGTGTCGGTTAACGGACAGACCAACGCCCGATTGGCCATCCGGTTCGATTTGAGGTAAGAAAAGCCCGCACTTTCAAGTGTCGGGGGAATAATGGGCACGGCGTCCGGCGATCGAATCGTCGAGCTTCAAGGGCAGACGCCGGGCGGGTATCGGCTGCTGCAGATCCTTGTCGGAATCCGGTTGCGCAGCGTCGCCGACCCCGAGAGCGTGCGGCATCTGACGTGGCTGAGCGACATCGCCGCGGCCATGGAATTGATCAGCCGGCGGATGACCGGGGACGGTCCGGTCGACTTCGTCGGCTATCTTGAGGACGTGGCGGCCTTCTGGAGCCGCGTTTGCGAGGGTCGGGCCATCCGGCTGGACGTGAGGGGCCAGGCGGCCCTCCTGCCCGACAGCCACCTGCTGCCGCTCGCCATCATCACCCATGAGCTGATTTCCAACGCCTGCCGCCACGCCTTCCCGGACGGCCGGCGCGGCTCCATCGCGGTGGCTTTCTCCCGCGCCGTGGGCGGGGTCAGCCTGGTGGTGCGCGATTCGGGCGTCGGGGCGGAGCCGCTGACCCCGGGCGAGGGCCTGGCCGTGGTGCAGGGCCTGGTCGAACACCTGGGAGGGTCGATGAACATCGAGACCGCCCCGAACGCCGGCGTCGGCGTGCGCATCCGCCTGCCTCTGGAAGGCGCCTCGACGCATTAGCGCGACCGTTCCTCGCGTCCTGAAGCCTGTCGGGAACCTGATCCGGTCAGCGGGCGGGGATGGCTGGGGAACTAGGACTCGAACCTAGAATGACGGTACCAAAAACCGGAGTGTTACCATTACACCATTCCCCAGCAGGTCCGGCGCGTCCGGAGCCGAAGCGCCGGAAGGCGGTCGAGATACGCGAAGGCCGCAGGCGATGCAACACCCGCCGAATTGACTATTTTCAATCGCCTCGTTTCCTCGCTTGCGGCCTCCAAACCCCGTCGTTATAAGCCGCGTCCTCAAGTCGGAGTGTGGCTCAGTCTGGTAGAGCACTGCGTTCGGGACGCAGGGGTCGTAGGTTCGAATCCTATCACTCCGACCAATATCCTTCCGGCGCTGTCGCGCGCCGCGCGGCGACCCGCTTTGCGGGCGCCGAAAGAGGTTTCCCGGCCTCGTTTCCTTTCCCTCAGTCCGCCGCCTTCGCCGCCACCCTGTTGAGGTGCGCGCCCACCACCTCGATCCTGCGCCCGGCCAAAGCCTTGCGGCGGGCCAGCAGGTCCGGCGAGCCGGCGTCATGGTCGGCCATCAGCCGTTTCACGAACGAGCCGTCGCGGACCTCGGCCAGGACCGTGTCCATGGCCGCACGCGACGGCTCGCCGATGATCCGGGTGCCGGTCAGATAGGCGCCGTATTCCGCCGTGTTGGAGATGCGGGTGAAGGCCCCGGCGACGCCGCGTTCGAACATCAGGTCCGTGACCAGCTTGAGCTCATAGAAGCACTCGAACCAGGCCACCTCTGGCGGATAGCCGGCGTCGACCAGCTTCATGAAGGCGGCGTCGACCAGCTCGGCCGCCCCGCCGCACAGCACCACCTGCTCGCCGAACAGGTCGCTCTCGCACTCGGCGGCGAAGGTGGTCTCGAGAATGCCCTTGCGCCCGCAGCCCAGGGCCGCCGCGTAGGACAGGCCGAGGGCGTGGGCGCCGCCGCTGGCGTCCTGATGCACGCCGAACAGGGCGAAGACCCCCTGCCCTTCCACATAGAGATCGCGGATGCGCGGGCCGATGCCCTTGGGCGAGGCGAGGATGACGTCGAGGTCGGGCCGGGGCTCGACCAGGCCGAAGCGGACCGACAGGCCGTGGGCGAAGACCAGGGCGGTCCCGGGCTTCATCGCCGACGCCAGTTCGTCGCGCCACAGGTCGCGATGGGCCTCGTCCGAGACCATGACGGCGACCACGTCGGCGGTCGCGGCGGCCTCGCCGGCGGTCAGGACGGGAAAGCCGTCGGCGAGGGCTTTGGCCCGGGTGGCGGAGGCGGCCTTGAGGCCGACGACGATGTCGGCCACGCCGGAGTCGCGCAGGTTCAGGGCGTGGGTCCGCCCCTGGCTGCCGTATCCGATCACGGCGACGCGCTTGCCGCGAATGATCGACAGATCGCAATCGCGGTCATGGAAGACCGGCAGCGGCGTGCTTAGGTGTTCAGTCATGAGCACAGACATAACGCCTTCCGCCGTCGTCGCCTTCTGGAAAGAGGCGGGGCCGAAAATGTGGTTCGCCAAGGACGACGCCTTCGACGCCCTGTTCCGCGCCCGGTGCGAAGCGGCGCACTTCATGGCCGCCCGGCGCGAACTGGATCACTGGGCGGAGACTCCCGAGGGGACGCTGGCGCTGCTGATCCTGCTGGACCAGTTCCCCCGCAATTGCTTCCGCGGCACCGGCCATGCCTTCGCGACCGATCCCCTGGCGCGGCATTTCGCCGTCATGGCGCTGGACGGCGCACAGGATGCCCTGGTCGAGAACGACCTCCGCCGGTTCTTCTACCTGCCGCTCCAGCATCACGAGGACATGGCCAGCCAGGACCGCCAGCTGGCCCTGTTCCAGACCATGGACCGCCCCGCCGACGACCGCTGGGCCGAGCATCATCACAAGGTCATCGCGACCTTCGGCCGGTTCCCGCACCGCAACCAGGCGCTGGGGCGGGAGACCACGCCGGAGGAGCAGGCGTTCCTGGACGCCGACGGATTCAGGGGGTGACCGGCGGCCGCCGGGGCCCGTCGCCGCGCCACTCCGGACCGGCCCAGACGCCGGCGTAGCCGAGGCGGGCCGTCTCTTCGTCGGCGTCATAGCGTCCGGCAGTTTCCTCGCGCCGCTGGGTCGCCGCGCCGGCGGCGATCATCTCCAGACCGAGGTCGCGCCAGTCCTGCTCGCAGGTCGTGTGGACGCACTGCGTC
Organism: Brevundimonas sp.; assembly: GCF_030704825.1. Taxonomy (GTDB): domain Bacteria; phylum Pseudomonadota; class Alphaproteobacteria; order Caulobacterales; family Caulobacteraceae; genus Brevundimonas. The sequence goes on from NZ_JAUYNX010000003.1 coordinate 105,529, forward strand.
CACTGCACCTCACACCGGGCGACGGGGCGCTGTCCGGAGACGTCGACCGGCGTGCAGCGCACAGGACGGTCGCCGACCAGGTCTTTCAGAACATAGAAGGACTCCTCGCCGCAGTCGTACTGGACGCCGTCCCGGGAGCAGATCTGGCCGGGCACGGGGGCGTCGATGCCCCACAGGACCACCTGTTCCGACCCGAAGCCGAGGATTTCCGGGGAAATCACGGCGGGCCGACCCGAGATTTCGGGGCCGCTCTGCCCGAGGAGCAGGATCGCGAGGGCGAGGCGGGGGAACATGGCGGTCTCCGGAGCGCGGCCGGACTATGGAACGGCCCCGCGGACCGGACAACTGACGGAAGCGGACGATGATCCGCCCGGCGCCGGGGGCGATCGGCGACCCGTTTCTGTGGGCAAGCGAATCAGAAGGCTGCCCGCCTCCACGAATCAGCGGCATTCTTTCCCCCATGAACGCCGTCGCCACCCTCGCCGAGCTGCAGGCCCGCACCGGGGCGGTCGCGGCCGACCATCCGGAGTGGCAGTACCTCAACCTGCTGCGTGACATCCTCGACAACGGGGCCCGGCGCGACGACCGGACCGGCACCGGGACCCTGGGCGTGTTCGGGCGGCAGATGCGGTTCGACCTGGCCAGGGGGTTTCCGGTCCTGACCACCAAGAAGCTGCACCTGCGGTCGATCATCGTCGAACTGCTGTGGTTCCTGCGCGGCGAGACCAATATCGGCTGGCTGAAGGACAACGGGGTCAGCATCTGGAACGAATGGGCCGATGCCGAGGGCGAGCTGGGGCCGGTCTACGGCAAGCAGTGGCGCTCATGGGCCGCGCCGGACGGGCGGGTGATCGACCAGATCACCAAACTGGTCGAGGGGCTGAAGACCAATCCCAACAGCCGGCGGCACATCGTCTCGGCTTGGAACCCGGCCGATGTCGACGACATGGCCCTGCCGCCCTGCCACTGCCTGTTCCAGTTCTTCGTCGCCGACGGCAGGCTGAGCTGCCAGCTGTACCAGCGGTCGGCCGACGTCTTCCTCGGCGTGCCGTTCAACATCGCCAGCTATGCGCTGCTGACCATGATGGTGGCCCAGGTGTGCGGGCTGAAGCCGGGCGAGTTCGTCCACACCTTCGGCGACGCGCATTTGTACCTGAACCACATCGAACAGGCCGAGCTGCAGCTGAGCCGCGATCCCCGGCCCGCGCCGACCATGACGATCACGCCGCGCGACGACCTGTTCGCCTACCGGCTGGAGGACTTCGTGCTCGAGGGCTATGAGCCCTGGCCGCATATCAAGGCGCCGGTCGCGGTCTGATGGCCCTCGACCTGAAGGCCCTGCAGGCCGACGTCCTGCGCATTTCCGACATCTACGCCGCCGAGCACGGCATCGAGCGGTCCGGCGACTGGGCCCTGCTGAAGGTGCAGGAGGAACTGGGCGAGCTGACCGCCGAGCATCTGCGCATGAGCGGCCGCGCGCGGGGCGCGGCGGACGCCGGCAAGCTGGGCGACGAGGCCGCGGATGTGCTGGGGATGCTGCTGATCTATTGCGACCGGGCGGGGATCGACATCGAGGCGGCGATGCAGCGGAAATGGCTGCACTGGCTTGATGGCCGGCCGGGGCAGGCCTAGAATCGACGACATGATCACGTCCGGACGACATGTCATATCGGGCCTCCGCGGCGGCTGGCGCGTCCGGATGACCGGCGCACACAAGGCGACGCGGGTGTTTCCCACGCGCGAGGAGGCCATCGCCTTCGCCCGCGCCGAAACCCGACGCGAAGGCGGCGACCTGTTCATCCACAACGACGACGGCACCGTGGACGACGTCCGGACCTATGAGCGACGTGTCGGCTGACGATGGCCGACGAAGACATCGCCGGCGACTATGACCAGAACGTCTTCGTCAACTGTCCCTTCGATCTCCCGTACAAGCCAATCCTGAACGCGATCGTCTTCTGCATCGTCCATCTCGGGTTCAATCCACGCCTTGCGTCCGAACGCGTCGATTCCGGCGAGCCGCGCATCGAGAAGATCATGGACCTGATCGAGGCGTCGCGTTTCGGGGTTCATGACCTGTCGCGCAGCCAGTCCAGCAAGGCCGGCGAACTGGCGCGACACAACATGCCGCTGGAGCTGGGGCTGGACCTGGGCTGCCGGCGCTACGGTCCGGATCATCACCGACGCAAGATGCATCTCGTGCTGGAGGAAAAGGCCTTCCGGCACCAGGCGTCGATCTCCGATCTCTCGAACTCGGACCCGGTGATCCACCGGGGGAAGCCAAAGCTCGCCCTGGCCGCCATCCGGGACTTTCTCGAACCGCACAGCGCCGGGGACGTCCCCGGGCCGACCGAGATATGGGACGCGTTCGGCGATTTCCAGGCGCAGATGTATGTGGAGCTCGCGGCGCGTGGATTCTCGAAGGCGGATATGAAGAGGCTCAGAATGTCGGAGTACATCGGCAACATCCGACGCTGGGCGGCCAGCCGGTGACGCCCGGTCTCGCTCTCGTCGTCGCCCGGGCCCGCAACGGGGTGATCGGACGCGACGGCGACCTGCCCTGGCGGCTGCGCAGCGACCTGCAGCGGTTCAAGGCGATCACCGTCGGCAAGCCCTGCATCATGGGCCGCAGGACGTGGGAGAGCCTGCCGCTCAAACCCCTGCCCGGCCGGCTGAACCTGGTGCTGTCGCGCGACGAATCGTTCACGGCCCGCGGGGCCGTGGTCTGCACCACCCTGGACGAGGCCATCGAGATCGCGCGCGAGACGGCCGAAGAGGACGGTGTCGACGAGATCTGCGTCATCGGCGGCGTGGCCCTGTTCGAAAAGGCGCTGCCGCGGGCGAAGCGCCTGTACCTGACCGAGGTCGAGGCCGAGCCCGAGGGGGACGCGGTGTTTCCGGCGTTCGACGAGACGGTCTTTGCGGAGGTATCGTCCGAGGCGCACCCGGCGGGAGAGAAGGACGATCACCCGTTCCGCTTCCGGGTGCTGGAAAGGAAATGACCATGCTGATCGTGACCACCAACGACGCGCCCGGCTATCGGGTGGTGAAGACCCTGGGCGTGGTGCGCGGCATCACCGTGCGCTCGCGCAACGCCATCAGCGACATGGTTGGCGGGGTGCAGTCCCTGCTGGGCGGCCGCGTCGGGGCGTATGTGAAACTGGCCGAAACGTCGCGGCAGGAGGCCTATGACGAGCTGATCCAGCACGCGCAACAGATGGGCGCCAACGGCATCCTGGCCATGCGCTACGACGCCAACGAGATCATGCCGGGGATCACCGAGGTGCTGGCCTATGGCACGGCGGTGGTGGTCGAGCCGGCCTGAATGCGCGGGCGAAAGCTCATTCACAGCCCGGACAGCGCATGGGACGCTTTCTTCGGCGGCTTCTCGAAGGTCGCTTTCGGCGCCGGTATCCCGCTGACAATCGCCATCCTCGTTCAGGTCAGATCCTGGACGGATCTCGGTGTGATGACCGCGATCGTGCTGGCCTTCGCCGGCGGGGCGGGCGTTCTGGTGGGCGTTGCATGCGCGGCGCCCGTGCTCCTGCAGAACTGGGCATGGCGCAAGATCGCCAAAGACACCCCCGTCGCTGAACACGACGAGGGTCTCGGCTCGTGATCCCGTCTAGCTGAGCGTCGCCATCGCGCTGCGCTCGAAATCCTTCAGTTCGTCCAGCCGGCCGTCGCGGATTTTTTCGACCCAGTGCGGGTCGGCCAGCAGGGCGCGGCCGACGGCGACGAGGTCGAACTCGTCGCACTCCAGCCGTTCGATCAGGCCGTCGAGCGAGGCGGGTTTCGACCCGGCGCCGCCGAAGGCCGCGATGAATTCGCCGTCCAGCCCGACCGAGCCGACGGTGATGGTCGGCAGGCCGGTGACCGTCTTCGTCCAGCCCGCGAAATTGAGGTCCGAACCCTCGAACTCCGACTCCCAGAAGCGGCGTTGCGAGCAGTGAAAGACGTCGACGCCGGCCTCGGCCAGCGGGCTCAGCCAGGCCTCGAGCTCGGCGGGATCGTGGGCGTTCTTCGCCCCGAAGTCGTGCGACTTCCACTGCGACAGGCGCAGGATCAGGGCCATGTCCGGACCGACGCCCTCGCGCACGGCCCTGACCACCTCGGCCCCGAAGCGGGCGCGGTCGGCGATGGTTCCGCCGCCCCAGCGGTCGGCGCGGTCGTTGAGGCCCGACCAGAAGAACTGGTCGATCAGATAGCCGTGGGCGCCGTGAATCTCGACGGCGTCGAAGCCCAGCTCGCGGGTGGCGCGGGCCGAGCGGCCGAAGGCGGCGATGGTGTCGGCGATGTCCTCTTCGGTCATCGGCTCCAGTTTGCGGTTGCCGGGAGTGGTGAAGCCCGAGGGGCTGTCGACCCTGCCCAGCGGGGCCCAGTCGGCCCCCTGCCCGCGCGCCGAACCGACGTGCCAGAGCTGGGGCGCGATCAGGCCGCCGGCGGCGTGAACTTCCTCGACCACCTTCTTCCATTCCGGCAGGGCCTCGCCGTGGAAGACCGGCACCTTGGGGTCGTTTCGGGCGGCGGGGCGTTCGACGACCGTGCCCTCGGTGACGATCAGTCCGACCCCGCCCTCGGCCCGGCGGCGGTAGTAGCCGGCCACGTCGCTGGTCGGGATTCCGCCCGGCGAGAAGGAGCGCGTCATCGGGGCCATGACGATGCGGTTGGGCATCTTCAGGGACTTGACCTGGAACGGGCGGAACAGGGCGTCGACGGACATGGGCGGCTCGCAGGTGACTGGAACCGACAAGGTGGCGGTTAGGGTTGCGTTTGAAAACCCTGCAGGTCGAGTTTTTTCGCCAGGGCCTCCGCGAGGCGCGCGAACCGGGCGGCGATGTCGCCCCCGGGATCGCCGACCATCACCGGCACGCCGGCGTCGCCGCCCTGGCGCAGGGTCGCGTCGAGCGGCAGGTCGCCGAGGTAGGCCACGCCCAGCCGCGCCGCCTCCGCCTCCCCGCCCCCGCGGCCGAAGACGTCGCCGGTCATGTTCTCGATCAGACCGAGGCTGGGAACGCCGACCTTCTCGAACAGTTTGTGGGCGCGGCGGGCGTCGGCGAGAGCCACTTCCTGCGGGGTCGAGACGATCACGGCGCCGTCCAGCGGGGTCTTCTGGATCAGGGTCAGCTGGACGTCGCCAGTGCCGGGCGGCAGGTCGACGACGAGGATGTCGAGCGGTCGGGCTTCCGTGCCCCAGCGGGTCTGGGTCAGCATCTGGGTCAGGGCCTGGGAGGCCATGGGGCCGCGCCAGATCATGGCGTCGGAGGCCTGGGTCAGCAGGCCGACTGACATGGCCTTCAGGCCGTGGGCGACATGGGGCTCCATCATGCCGTCGCGGTATTCCGGCTTGCCGGAGACGCCGAGCATGGTGGGCAGGGAGGGGCCGTAGACGTCGGCGTCGAGCAGGCCGACCGACAGGCCGCGCGCGGCGAAGGCGGCGGCGAGGTTGACGGCGACGGTCGACTTGCCGACTCCGCCCTTGCCGCTGGCCACGGCGAGGACGCGGCGGACATGGGCGGGGCGGTCGGTGGGGACCGGGGCCTTCGGACGCGTCTGGTCCACCGCCTGCGGCGACAGGGAGGCGGTGCGGGCGGGCCGCACCGCCGGCGCTGCCTCGGCGGTCAGGACGACGGAGACGCGGGCCATGCCCGGCAGGGCCTTGAGCGCGGCCTCGGCGGCGTCGCGGACCGGGGCGTAAAGGGCCGTGTCTCCCGGCGCGACCTCCAGCACGAAGCCGGCGCGGTCCTCCGCCACGGTCAGGCCCTGGACCAGGCCGGCGGCGACCAGCCCCTGCCCGCTCCGGGGGTCGCGGACGGCGTCGAGGGCGGCGATGACGGCGGCTCTGTCGGGCAAGGCGACGGTCCTGCGGGTTGCGGCTGCGGGGCCTGCGTTCTATCGCCGAACACCCCCGCCCCGCGAGCCCGCAATTGACCGCACCCCCGATCAGCAAGCCCGTGACGCTCCTCGCCGGCCCCACCGCCTCGGGCAAGTCGCGGCTGGCGCTGGAGATGGCGGAGCGCGCGGGCGCCGTCATCGTCAACGCCGACAGCCAGCAGCTGTACGCCGACCTGCGGGTGCTGAGCGCCCGGCCGTCGGCGGACGACGAGGCGCGCGCCGAACACCGGCTGTACGGCGTGGCCCACGCCGGCGACGCCTGGTCGGTCGGACGCTGGAGCCGGACCGTGCTGCCGGTGCTTGCGGCCCTTCGGGACGCAGGCCGACCGGCCCTGCTTGTGGGCGGCACGGGATTGTATTTCTCGGCCCTGACCAAAGGGTTGGCGAATATTCCGGATGTCCCCACGGAGGTTCGGGACGCGGCCTGCGCCGCGTTCGACGCCGGGGGGGAGGCCCGGTTCCGACGTCGGCTGGCCGAGGTCGACGCCGCGGCCGAGGCGCGGATTGAGGCCGGGGACCGCCAGCGGCTGACCCGGGCCTGGGCTGTGGCGGACCATACCGGTCGCGCCCTGAGCGACTGGACCGCCGACACGACGCCCCTGCTCGAGCCCGGATCGTGGACCGGACTCGTGATCGAGCCCGACCGCGAGACCCTGTACGCGGCCTGCGACGCACGGGTGGCCCGGATGGTCGAGGCTGGGGCGCTGGAGGAAGTCCGGGCGCTGGTCGCGCGAGGGCTGGCCCCGACCCTGCCGGCGATGAAGGCCGTCGGCGTGCGCGAGTTCGCGGCCCATCTGACGGGCGAGACCACGCTCGCGACCGCCGTCGAGGCGACGCGGCAGGCGACCCGCAACTACGCCAAGCGGCAGCTGACCTGGTTCCGGAACCAGACCGCGGACTGGGGCCGGGCCAGTTTCTGAACGGGTTCCCGGGCAGAGGGCGGCTCGCGAGCGCTCCCGGCAAGGGGTTGGCGACCCGACGTGATCGTCCTAGGGTTGCTTCATCATTCCGGAGTTCCCGATGCATTCCCTTCTGTTCGCCCTAGCCCTGTCCGTGCTTCTGACGCCTCAGACGCCGCCCGTCTCCACCGCGCCCGACGCCGCCGCTCCGGCGGCCGCCGCTCCGGCGACGGACCCCGGCGACCGCGTCGTGTGCCGACGCGAACACGTGCTGGGATCGAACCGGCGCGAGCGGATCTGCATGACCGTTCGGCAGCGGGCCCAGCTGGAGGACCAGTCCCGACAGCAGCTCGACAGGGCCGGGCGGGGCAGCGACCGGAACGACCTGCCGGGCGACCGCAACACCGGTCTCTGATCCCGGCCCTTTTCCCGCTCCCCAAACGTCCCTATATTCGTCCTGTCCGGGTTCGCCCGGACTATGGCGATAAACGCGCTTGTAATAAGCGGACCGGACCCGGGTGCGATTCCCGGCGGCTCCACCATTTCTTCCCCGCGTTATCGGCGGAGCGAGCATGGGGCCGACTAGCATCGACGGACGTGTAAAGAAGACTGCTTTCGCCCGTCCTGGCCCACCGTATCGGGCCATTTTCTAACTGCGAACGATAACTTCGCTGGAGAAGTCGCTCTCGCCGCGTAAGCGGTTCGGGTGATTTCGAACACTTAAGTCCTCGGGGATCAGTTCCCGGGGCGGGGCCGCCAGGGGGCCTGCCAACAGAACCCCTGGCACTTTCACTATCTTGGCATCTTCCGCCCGCGCCCGCGCGCCGCTATCAGTCGCGCGAACAGCCGAGGCGCCCATGGCCGAAGAGACCCCGCCCGTCGACGAGATGCATTACGAGCAGCTGGCGCAGGACGCCCTGCGCGGCGTCATCCGTTCGGCGCTGGAACGGGCGGCCCTGCCCGACGGCATCCCCGGTGCGCACCATTTCTACGTGACCTTCAAGACCCGGGCGCCCGGCGTCAGCGTGCCGCCCGACATCCTCGCGAAATATCCGGATGAGATGACCGTGGTGCTGCAGCACCAGTACTGGGACCTGAAGGTCGAACCGACGAAATTCTCGGTGATGCTGAAATTCGGCGGCATGCCCAAGGTGCTGGCCATGCCCTACACCGCCGTGACGCGCTTCTACGATCCGTCGGTGCAGTTCCTGCTGCAGTTCGAGGCTCCGGCGACGATCGAGGAGATCGCCGCCGAGGTGGCCGCGAGCGAACCCGCCGGAACGCCTCCGGAGAACGGCGCCGACGACGGTCCCAAGGTCGTCTCGCTGGACCAGTTCCGGAAGAAGTAGGCCTTCCCCTCTCCGCCTGGTCCGCTAATCTTGCGTCGGCTTGATCGGCGGAGGCGCGCATGGGTCGGGGGTTCATCGTCGCACTTGCGGCCTGGCTGGCCCTCTCCGGGGCGGCTCACGCCCAGGCGGTCGCGACGACCGGCCGGTTTCTGGGCTGGACCTCGGCCATCGTGGCGGCGGACTGGCGCGACGGCGCCGACCGGCCGATCCAGGCCTTCGACAACGCCCGCCGCGATCTGGTGAAGGGGTTCCTGGACGCCGGCTTTCCGCGCGCGACCATGATCGACTACAGTCTGAGACCGGATGTGCCTCAACCCACGACGGCGTCGCAGGTGGTGGACGGGCTGAACCAGACCGCCCGGCGCGGGACGGCGGGGTGTCTGCTGTATTTCACCTCGCACGGCGTGCCGACGGCCATGGTGTTCGGCGAGGCGCCCCGGATGACGCCCGACATGATGGCCAATATGGTCCGGGGAGCCTGCGGGACGCGGCCGACCGTCGTGATCGTCTCCGCCTGCTATTCGGGGATCTTCGTCAACGCCCTGGCGGCGCCCAACCGGATGGTGCTGACCGCCGCCAGCCGCGAGCGGCCCTCGTTCGGCTGCGGCGCCGACGAGACCTATCCGTGGTTCGACGGCTGCGTCCTGGAAGCCCTGCCGACGGCGACGGACTTCCTCGCCCTGGCGGCGGGAACCCGGGCCTGCGTCGCGCGCAAGGAGGCGGAGCGCGGGGTGACCCATCCGTCGGAGCCGCAGTTGTTCGTGGGAGCGGACATGCAGCTGAGGCTGCCGACGCTGCGGTTTAACCGGCCGCCGGCATGACCCTGATCGTGGACGACAACGGCTGGTCCCCCGCCGCCTGCCACTGCGGGACCGTGCGCTTCCGGGTGCGGCTGAGCGAGGGTCTGGACAGCGCCCGGCGCTGCGACTGTTCGCTGTGCCGGATGCGGGGCGCCGTGGCGGTGACGGCCGGGCTGGGCGGAGTCGAGATGCTGGAGGGGGCGGAGGCCCTGACGGAATACCGGTTCAACACGGGCGTGGCGCGGCATTTCTTCTGTTCCAACTGCGGCGTCTACACCCACCACCGGCGGCGTTCGAACCCCGATGAGTACGGGGTCAATGCGGCCTGTCTGGAGGGGTTGAGCCCGTTCGACTTCGCCGAGGTGCTGGTCAACGACGGCGTGAACCATCCGAGCGACGGCGGCGGCGGGGTGGTTGGGGTGCTGAGGTTCCAGCGGTTCGCGGACTAGCCTCTCGGAAACACTCGCAAGGTGATCCGTTCCCGCTCGCCGGCGTGGCGCTCCACCAGCAGGCGGGCGACCTGGGCGTCGTCGTGGAACAGATAGCCCTTGATGGCGTCGAGCAGCGCCTTGGCGAGATTGTCCAGATCGATATGCGGCGGATCGCCGACATGCTCCATGCGGATCTCGACGACGAAGTCGCCCCAGGACGGACGCGACGCCCACTCCTTGCGCATGAATTCATAGACCAGCGGCTTGTAGTATTTGGCCTGGGTGGTCAGGCCGTCGATGGCGATCTCGACGACGTCGCCGGTTTCGCGGAGACGGACCTTGCCTGTGCCGATCCAGCCTGGAGTCATTCAGCCGTCCTCGCCTGAGCGCCTTGTTCGCGCGCGGCCTCGTGCTACACCGCCGCGCAATCCTCCGCCACGCCTGAAAGCCCGCCCACCATGACCACGACCCGCACCGAAACCGACACCTTCGGCCCCATCGAGGTCGCCTCAGACCGGTACTGGGGCGCCCAGGCGCAGCGGTCGCTGGGCAATTTCAAAATCGGCTGGGAGAAGCAGCCCCTGCCGATCGTGCGGGCGCTGGGCATCGTCAAGCGGGCCGCGGCCGAGACCAACATGGCGCTGGGCAAGTTGGACCCGAAGCTGGGCGAGACCATCGTCGCGGCGGCCAATGAGGTGATCGAAGGCAGGCTGAACGACCATTTCCCGCTGGTGGTCTGGCAGACCGGCTCGGGCACCCAGTCGAACATGAACGCCAACGAGGTGGTCTCGAACCGCGCCATCGAGATGCTGGGCGGCGAGATGGGCTCCAAGAAGCCGGTCCATCCCAACGACCACGTCAACATGAGCCAGTCGTCGAACGACACCTATCCGACGGCCATGCACGTGGCCTGCGCCGAACAGGTGGTCAACGACCTGATTCCGGCGCTGAAGCATCTGCACGCGGCGCTGGACGCCAAGGCGAAAGCCTGGGCCCACATCATCAAGATCGGCCGGACTCACACCCAGGACGCCACCCCGCTGACGCTGGGCCAGGAGTTCGGCGGCTACGCCCAGCAAGTGGCCAACGGCATCGAGCGGATCGAACTGACCCTGCCGAAACTGATGGAGCTGGCCCAGGGCGGCACCGCCGTCGGCACCGGTCTGAACGCCCCCGTCGGCTTCGCCGAACAGGTGGCCGGGCGCATCGCCGCCATCACCGGCCTGCCCTTCGTCACCGCGCCGAACAAGTTCGAGGCCCTGGCCGCGCATGACGCCATGGTCTTCAGCCACGGGGCCATCAACACGGTCGCCGCCTCGCTGTTCAAGATCGCCAACGACATCCGCTTCCTCGGCTCGGGCCCGCGTTCGGGTCTGGGCGAGCTGGCCCTGCCCGAGAACGAGCCCGGCTCGTCGATCATGCCGGGCAAGGTCAATCCGACCCAGTGCGAGGCCCTGACCCAGGTCTGCGTGCAGGTGTTCGGCAACCACGCCGCCGTCACCTTCGCCGGGTCGCAGGGGCATTTCGAGCTGAACGTCTTCAACCCGGTGATGGCCTACAACTTCCTGCAGTCGGTGCGGCTGATGGCCGACGCCGCGATCAGCTTCACCGACAACTGCGTGGTCGGCATCGAGCCGCGCGAGGACAATATCAAACGCGGCCTCGACAACTCGCTGATGCTGGTCACCGCCCTGAACGGCAAGCTGGGCTATGACGCCTGCGCGAAGATCGCCAAGACGGCCCACAGGAACGGGACGACGCTGCGCGAGGAAGCGGTCGGCGGCGGCTATCTGACCGACGCCGAATTCGACGAGGCGGTGCGGCCCGGGAAGATGATCTCGCCGGGGTGATGGACCGGATCCGGTGAAATCGACGCCGACCTTCGCAGGAAGGCCGGCGTTTTCGATTCAGGGCTTGTCGCGGATCGTCCGGCCGATCGGGGCCAGGGCCAGCTTGGCCAGTTCGAGATCCTTCAGAGCGAACGGGATGCCGATGATGGTGATGAACTCCGCCACCGCGATCAGCAGGTGCGACAGGGCGATGTACCAGCCGGCGAAGACGAACCAGATGACGTTGAGTCCGACGCCGAGGCAGCCAGTGCCGATGTCCTCGCGGCCGGTGAATTCGTCCCGCCAGACCACCTCGCGGCCGAACGGCCAGAAGGAGTAGCTGGCGATCCGCCAGGCGGCGAAGCTCCACGGCAGGCCGACGACGGTCAGGGCAAGGACGGCGCCGCCGAGCAGCCACAACAGGCCCGAGAGCCAGCCTCCGAACGCGAACCACAGCAGGTTGAGGATCAGACGGATCACTGGCGGCGCTCCCGGCGGCGCGGCAACCCCGCGCGTCTCCTCACATAAGCAGGGATGCCGCCGGATATCAGCGGGGTCTTCGTGAAATCGCGGTAAGGCGCGCCGTGACGCCGGTTCCGGTCCGCGGTTGATTCGCGAGCGTCAGCGACCTCTGTTATTATCGGCGGACAACGGAGGTTCGCATGTCCCTTGCCGTATCCGTCCTCGCCCTCGCCCTGCTCGCGGAGCCCGCGGCCGGCGACAATCCGGCCGCCGCGGCCGTTCAGGCCCGCGCCTTCGCGGACTATCCGACCTATGAGCAGGCCGGCCTGCGCTGGGTACGGGCGCCGTCGGTGCGGGACCTGGCCCGCCATCACCGGGTGACCTCGCGACATTTCCCCTATCGCGGCGTGGCGGAGGTGGCGTGCACGCCCGACTCGCGCGGCCGGCTGACTTGCGAGGTCATCAGCGAGTCGCCCGAGGGCGAGGATTTCGGGCGCGCGGCGCAGTGGGTGATGCGGCCGGTGCGCGTGGCCGCGACGGACGGCTATTCGCCGGAGGGCCGGACCTTCGCCTTCCGGCTCAGGTTCGGCAATTGGCCCGAGCGTCTGCTGCCCGACTCCTTTCATCCGGTCGACCAGAACCTTCGCTGGGTGAAGCGGCCGGAGCTGGTCGACTGGAGCCTTTCGGGCCTCGGTTCGCAACAGGAGGCCCGCGCGTCGTTCGACTGCGTCGCCCGGGGCGACGGTTCGCTGCAATGCCGTTCCGTGGACGCCGCGGCGCCGCCCGGATTCGTCCAGGCGGCGAGCCGGAGCCTCGAGGACGCGCGCGTCGAACGCACCGACAATCAGCCGCTGGAAGGCAGCCCGCTGCGGTGGACCTTCCGCCTCCTGAACCAGAGCAACTGCGGCTCGGGCGGCACCGGCAACGGCAGCCCCGACGCCGGCCGCGGCGCGGTCGCTGGAGAAGGGTCGGCGCAGCCCGGCTTCGATCCCAACAGCGCCTTCAGCAGCGGAGGGTCCGCCGCCGCGAGCCGGGGGCGCGGAAGCTGCATGGGCGCCATCGTCCAGATGCATTGACCCGCGCAGCGTCTCCCGCGCCGGGGTCAGGGGTCAGTGCGGCTTCTCGGTCCAGCGCGCCCGGGCGTCGTCCCGGGTCAGGCTCAGATGGACGTGATCGTCGACGTGATCGACCCAGCTAACCGGGATCATGTGGTGTTTGAGCCCGCCGGCCAGGTCCAGCTTGGCCAATTCGATCTGATCGCCGACGACGTGATCGACGCGGCCGATGTGTTCGCCGTCGGAGCCGACGACTTCGAGGTGTTCGCGGATTTGAGTCGGGTCTACCATGGGGCGCTCCTGCCGGTTGTTCCGGTCAGGGAAACCGCTCGGCCGCGGGACGGGTTGCATAACGGAGGTCCGCATGGGCGAGGTCGTCAACCTGAACCGGGCGCGCAAGGACCGGGCGAAGGCCGCGGCCGGGGCCGCCGCGGCCGCCAACCGGGTCGCCCATGGCCGGACGAAGGACGAGCGGACGCGGGCCGAGGCGGAGCGCGAGCGGGCCGCGCGTCTGCTCGACGGCGCGAAGCGGGAGGATTGAGATGGGAGATATGCCTCACAACCGGCACGGACTGATCCCGATGCTGGTCGCGATCCGGGTCGCCGCCGAACGCAAGCGGCGCGCCGCCGCGGCGGAAGCGGCCGCAAAGGACGCGCCCGCGGACAAGCCGAAGAAGAAGCGCGGCTGGTTCGGCTAGAGGGCGGAAACCTTCGGGGCGCGGATCAGCAGGGCCTGACCCGACAGGACCAGAACCAGCCCGGCGAGGGCCGGCCAGCCGAAGCGGGCCCCTTCGAACAGCACCGAGACCAGCATGGCGATCGGCGGCGTCAGGGCCGAGATGTAGCTGGCCATGGCGTAGCCGATGGTGCGGGCGATGGTGAAATAGAGGCCGAAGGCGATCACCGATCCGAACAGGGACAGATAGAGCAGCGATCCGACGTAGGTGAAGGTGGGATCGATGCGGAACTCGACGCCCGTGGCCAGGCCGAAGATCGCCAGCAAACCCGTTCCATAGGCCATGGCCCAGGCGGTCGAGGGGATGGCGGCCGAGCCGTGGCTCTGGCCTTTCCAGGCGAAGAAATTGCCGAAGGCCGAGGCCGTGGTGGCGATCAGGGCCAGGCCGACGCCGAGCGCCGCCCGGCCGTCGAAGCCCGCCTTGAGCACCTCTCCGCCCGACAGCACCGCCACGCCGACCAGGCCCAGGATCGCCCCGCCCCATGAGGCGGCGGCGGCCTTCTGACCTGCGGCGAGGCGGAACAGGACGAGGTTGAGGAAGGTCAGGGAGGCGAAGGTGACCGCGACGATCGCCGAGGCGACGAGGCCCTCGGAGGCGTAGGTGAAGCTGTAGCTGACGGAAAAGGCGAAGGCCCCCTGCCCCAGCGCCGCCAGATGCTGGGCGCGGGTCAGCCGCAGGTTCTGGCGGAAGACCAGGCAGCCGAGGAACAGGACGGCCGACGCCATCCCGAAGCGCCAGACGATGGAGGCCAGCGGGGCCACGGTCCCGAGCTGCAGGGTGATGGCGTACCAGGTCGTGCCCCAGATCGCGGCGCAGATCAGCACCCCGCCCACCCCCAGAAGGGTGGTTCGCGACAGGCGCGGACGGGCGACGGGAAGGGTTTCGCTGGGGGAGGTCACCCACGCCAAGTGGAGGATGCCGTCCCGCGGGGCAAGCCGGGTTTTCGGCCGGGCGGCACAAGGAGGGCTTATGCGGCCCGCAAGGCGCCTTCAGCCCCGGAGCTTGAGCCCGGCGCGAACCTCGACCGGCACGGCGTGATAGACCGACGCGGGACGGATGTTGAGGCGCGCGCGGGCGGTCTCAAGCGGCTCCTCGAACAGAGCCTCATAGTTCAGGCCGGGCAGCCAGCGGGCGGCCTTGCCGTTGCGGTACGCCTGCCAGACGGCGCGACGGGCGGGCACCGAGCGGACCTCGCGCTGAACCTCCCGGGCCGCGCCCCAGCCGATGAAGGCGAAGCCGAGATTGCGGGTCTGGCCGTACGAGAAGGAAACCACGCAGGCCTCGCCCAGGGCGTCGGTCCCGTAGCCGGTCAGGACATGCCAGATGTCGTGGACGTCGCGGAGGCGGCGCGAATACCAGACGACGGGATGCTGGGCGTCGATGAAGGGCACCACCTCGCGCTCGGCCTCGGCGAGACCGTCGGCGGTGAAGCCGCGCGCCTCGCGGAAGGCGCGATAGGTCGCGCCGACGGTGCCCGGCCCGAATCGCGCCAGCCAGATGGGGTCGTCCAGCTTGTGGGCCAGCTCCTCGCGCAGGAAGGCCTGACGCCCGCCCTCGATCGTCGACAGCATCCGTTGGTAGCCGCGCGAGACGGACCGGCCGCTGAGCGCCTGCATGATGCGGAACACCTGGGCGGTGTCCTCCTTGTTCCGGATCAGCCGGCGAAAGGCCGTCAGGGCCGCGAGCGGACGCAGCCGCTCGGAGCGGACCTTGCGAAAATCGTCGGCGTCGGCGGAGATCAGGGTCATAGCGGCGTCCGGGAGGATGGGCCACTGTAGCGAAAGATCCATCCGTCTGGAACGGCCCTGCGTAGCTTAGGTTAACAGCGATAATCCCCTTGAAAGCCGCGCCCGTCATGCCGTCTGCCCACCGCCCGGAGCCGGTCCCGCGCCTGGAGTCCCTGGCCCTCGCCTGGCCGCCGCATGTGCTGCGCCAGGAGGATGTGGCGGCCAACGGCGCCGAGATGTTCGCCACCACCCACGGCGGCTTCGAGCGGCTGGCGCCGATCTATCGCAACGCCCTGATCGAGACGCGGCATTCCTGCGTGCCGATCGAATGGTATCTGAAACCGCACAGCTTCTCCGAACGCAACGACCTGTTCCTCGAGAACGCGGTCAAGGTGCTGGCCGAGGCCGCGGGCAAGGCGCTGGACCAGGCCGGGCTGGAGCCGCGCGATATCGGCGCCATCGTCGTGGTCAGCACGACCGGCATCGCCACGCCGGCGCTCGACGCCCGGCTGATGCAGGTGATGCCGTTCCGGCCTGATGTGCGGCGGCTGCCGATCTTCGGGCTGGGCTGCGCCGGAGGGGTCGTGGGTCTGGCGCGGGCGGCGGATCTGGCCCGGTCGCGGCCCGACGAGCGGGTCCTGCTGCTGGTGGTCGAACTGTGCGCCCTCACCTTCCGGGCGCAGGACCGGTCCAAGAGCAATCTGGTCGCCACCGCCCTGTTCGGCGACGGGGCGGCGGCGGCGGTGATCAGCAGCCGCGACGACGCGATCGGACCCGCCCTCGGCGCCAGCCGCGAACACACCTGGCCCGACAGCCTGGACGTCATGGGATGGGATGTGGCCGACGACGGCCTGAAGGTGGTGTTCAGCCGCGACATCCCCACCCTCGTCCAGAATGACTTCCGCCCCGTGGCGCTCGATTTCCTGGCCGGCGAGGGCCTGACGCCGGCCGGGGTTGGCGGGTTCGTCTGCCACCCGGGCGGGGCGAAGGTGATCGACGCGCTGGAGGCCTGTTTCGGCCTGTCGCAGGGCGCGCTGACCCACACCCGCGCCATCCTGCGGGATCACGGCAACATGAGCGCGGCCACGGTGCTGTTCGTGCTCAAGGCCATGCTGGACGACGGGGTCGAGGGGCCGTTGCTGCTGACCACCCTGGGGCCCGGCTTCACCGCCGCCCTGATGCTGGTCGAGGCATGATGTGGCTCTGGCTCGTGCTGGCCGCGGTCGCGGCCCAGCGACTGTGGGAGCTGGGGCTGGCTGACCGCAACACAAAGCGACTGCTGGCCGAAGGCGCGGTCGAGGTCGGGGCCGGCCACTATCCGCTGTTCGTCCTGCTGCACGTCAGCTGGCTGGCGGCCATCGCCATCGTCACGCCATGGACGATGGTTCCGAACCTGTGGTGGCTGGGCCTCTACGCCGCGCTCCAGTTCGGCCGGCTGTGGGTAATCTCGACCCTCGGCCGGTTCTGGACCACGCGGATCATCACCCTGCCCTCCGCCCCCCTGGTCCGGCGCGGCCCCTACCGGTTCGTGCGGCATCCGAACTATGTGGTGGCCTCGCTGGAGATCGCCGTCCTGCCGCTGGCCTTCGGCCAGGTCTGGATCGCGCTGGTCTGGAGCGTCGCCAATGCGCTACTGGTCGGCTGGCGGATCCGGGTCGAGGACCGGGCGCTGAACGAGCGGCGATGATGTTGAAGAAGCGCTCCGTCTCCCTGTCGGGCCACGCCACCTCGGTGGCGCTGGAGGCCGAATTCTGGGCGGTGCTTGACGCGGTGGCGGCGGCCGCCGGCCTGTCGCAGGCCGGGCTGATGAAGCGGATCGACGAGCGCCGGGGCCGCACGCCCCTGGCCTCGGCCTGTCGGCTTCTGGCCCTGTCGTGGACGGGCGGGGACCGATCTTTCATCGAACGGGATTCCCCCGATTGACAGGCGTCAGGGTTGGCGCATGGTCTGGTTTCCAGAAGGAACGCCGCCGTGCTCGACAAGATCGACAAGTCCCTGATACCGCCGGCCCTGTTCGGGGGTCTGATCGCCATCGGACTGATCGGCGCGGGCGCCTTCATCGGCTCCGGGGTGGTCAACGCCCAGGTCGGCAACCGGCAGGTCACGGTGCGCGGCGTGGCCGAACGCAATGTGGTCGCGGACCTGGCCGTCCTGACCCTCAGCTTCAAGGCCGCGAACGACGACCTGCCCACGGCCCAGGCCAAGATCGACGGCGATCTCGCTCTGGTGCGCGCCTTCCTGACGCGCCAGGGCTATCCGGCGGAGGCGGTCACGATCGGCCGGCTGCAGGTGACCGACTCCAGGGCCCGCGAATACGGTTCGACCGAGAACGTCGTCCGCTACATCCTGTCCCAGGGCGTGACGGTGCGCACGACCGACGTCCAGCGCGTGGCGCAGACGGAGCGGGCGCTGAACGACCTCGTGCGCGAGGGGGTCCAGCTCGACTTCGCCGCCCCGACCTATGTCTTCACCAAGCTGAACGAGGTGCGGCCGTCGATGATCGCCGAGGCCACCGCCTCGGCCCGGTCCGGCGCCGAACAGTTCGCCAAGGATTCCGGTGCGCCGCTGGGGCCGATCCGTCAGGCGACGCAGGGCTCGTTCGAGATCCTCGCCCGCGAGGACATCGACAGCGAGTCCACCTCGCTGGACAAGCGCGTGCGCGTCGTCGCCACGGTCAGCTACCAGCTGCGCTGAACCTGGTCGCGTCAGGTCGCCGGCGCGGGCTCCGGCTGGGGCACGGTCGGCGGCTCGACCGGAGGCACGTCCGGCAGATCGGGCATCTTTGGCGCGTCCGGCAATTCCGGACGCGGAAGGTCGATATCGACATCCACGTCCGTCCCCTCGGGGGTCGGGACGCCGCCGCCGTTCGAGAACAGCACCACGGCGATGATCGCCACCACGACGATCAGGCCGCCGACCAGGAAGGCGATCCAGCCGCCCCCGCCACGTCGTTCCGGCGGGTTGTTGATGGTGGTGTGATGGACCACCTCGGGCCGCTCGGGGGGCGGAACGTTGGGATCGGTCATCGATCAGGTCCCCGTGGGAACGCGGGGGCGGAAACCTCCGGCACATTGACGTCGACGTTGATGTCCTTGGTTTCGGGAGCGCCGCCGCGCATGAAGACGAACCAGGCCACGATGGCCACCACCACGACGACCGCGCCTACCACGAAGGCCAGGCCCGTGTTGCCGCCGCCGCTGCCGGTATTGTTGATGTTGTCGGCCATGGAAGACCCCTTCCCTGATTGCTGATGGAGCCGGAACGACGGTCACGGTTCACGGTTCCTTGAGGCGCCGCGCACGCCGCCGCTGACATATGGTTCCGTGCCCCTTATGTTCCGCCGATGAGTCTGCCTGACGCCCCCGCCCCGCGCATCTCCGACCTGGCCCGCTCGCGCGGCCCCGGCGGGGTGGAGCCCGCCGCCGCCGACTATCTGGCGGGGCTGAACCCCGAGCAGCGCGAGG
This sequence comes from Brevundimonas sp., assembly GCF_030704825.1. Lineage (GTDB taxonomy): Bacteria > Pseudomonadota > Alphaproteobacteria > Caulobacterales > Caulobacteraceae > Brevundimonas. Next base: position 124,177 of record NZ_JAUYNX010000003.1, read on the forward strand.
CGGTCGAGACCGTCGACGGCCCGGTGCTGGTCCTGGCCGGCGCGGGCACGGGCAAGACGCGGGTGCTGACCACCCGGCTGGCGCACATCCTCGCCACCGGACAGGCGCGCCCGTGGGAGCTGTTGGCAGTCACCTTCACCAACAAGGCCGCGCGCGAGATGCGCGAGCGGATCACCCAGCTGATCGGCCCCTCGGCCGAGGGCCTGCGCTGGCTCGGCACCTTCCACAGCGTCGCCGCCCAGATACTGCGGCGGCACGCCGAACTGGTCGGGCTGAAGTCCACCTTCACCATTCTCGACACCGACGATCAGGAGCGGGTCTGCAAACAGCTCATTGAAGCCGCCAACCTTGATGCCAAGCGGTGGACGCCGCGTTCGCTGAGCGGCCTGATCGACCACTGGAAGAACCGCGGCTGGACGCCGGACAAACTGCCTCCGTCCGAGGATTTCGCCAACGGCAGGGGCCATGCCCTGTACGCCGCCTATCAGGCCCGGCTGGTCAGCCTGAACGCCTGCGACTTCGGTGATCTGTTGCTGCACAATCTGACGATCCTGTCGCAGCATGCGGATATCGCAGAGGAATATCGCCGACGCTTCCGCTACATCCTGGTCGACGAATACCAGGACACCAACGTCGCCCAGTACCTCTGGCTAAGGCTGCTGACCTCATCGACGGGGAATGTCTGCTGCGTCGGCGACGACGACCAGTCGATCTATGGCTGGCGCGGGGCCGAGGTGGACAACATCCTGCGCTTCGAACGCGACTTCCCCGGAGCCAAGGTCATAAGACTGGAGCGCAACTATCGGTCCACGCAGCATATTCTTGGTGCGGCGTCCGGCCTGATCGCGGCCAACCGCGACCGTCTGGGCAAGACCCTGTGGACCGAGGATCTGAGCGGCGACAAGGTGCGGGTGCGCGGCGTCTGGGACGGCGAGGCCGAGGCCCGGCTGATCGCCGACGAGATCGAGACGGCGCGGCGGGCGGGCACCCCCTACAAGGACATGGCGGTGCTGGTCCGCGCCTCGTTCCAGATGCGGGCGTTCGAGGAGCGGTTCGTCCTGCTGGCCGTGCCCTATGTCGTCATCGGCGGGCCGCGCTTCTTCGAACGGGCCGAGATCCGCGACGCCCACGCCTATCTGCGCCTGATCCTGTCCGAGGACGACGACCTGGCCTTCGAGCGGATCGTCAATGTCCCCAAGCGCGGCATCGGCGACACCAGCGTGCAGAAGGTGCTGCAGATCGCGCGACTGTCGGGCGTCCCGGCCATGAGCGCGGTGCGCGACCTGATCGTCTCGGACGAGCTTCAGGCGCGGACGCGGACGGCGCTGAGCAACTTCGTGCGCGACATCGACCGCTGGCGGGCCCTGGCCCAGACCACGACCCACTGGGAGCTGACCGAGGCGGTGCTGGAGGAGAGCGGCTACACCGACATGCAGAAGGCGGACCGCGCCACCGGCCAGACGCGGCTCGACAACCTCAAGGAGCTGACGCAGTCGATGCAGGCGTTCGAGACCCTGCCCGCCTATCTGGAGCACGTCTCGCTGGTCATGGACCTGGACCGCGGCGGCGCGGACGACGCGGTGCAGATCATGACCCTGCACGGGGCCAAGGGGCTTGAGTTCCCGCTGGTCTTCCTGCCCGGCTGGGAGGAAGGCGTCTTCCCCAGCCAGCGCAGCATCGACGAAAAGGGCGAAAAGGGCCTCGAGGAGGAACGCCGCCTGGCCTATGTCGGCGTCACCCGGGCCAAGTCGGACGCGCGGATTTCGTTCGCGGCCAACCGGCTGGTCTACGGCCGCTGGACCTCGCAACTGCCCAGCCGCTTCGTCGACGAACTGCCCATGGCCCACGTCGAGGCCGAAAGCGATACCGGCTACTACGGCGTCACCCCGGGCATGAAGGACGCCAAGAGCCGCTGGGACGACATGCCGACCTTCGGCTCGGGCTATTCATCCCCCGGCTGGAAACGCGCCCAGTCCTTCACGGCCGACCGGTCACCGGCTGCGCGCCCGGCGCGCCACGCGCTCATCGAGGGCGATGGCCGTCTGGTGGCCACGGCGGACCCGAAGGCGGGCGGCGGCTGGTCGAAGGGCGAGCGCGTGTTTCACCAGAAGTTCGGCTATGGCCTGATCACCGGCATCGAGGGCAACAAGCTGCTGGTGGCGTTCGACAAGGCGGGCGAGAAGAAGGTGATCGACACCTTCGTGGAGAAGACGTGATGCGGATGCTGGCTGTCGGGGCCGCCGTCGCCCTGTCCGGGTGCGCCTCCGCCTCCTGGAGCGGCGATGCGGTGACCCGGTTCGTCGATCGCGCCGACATGTGCGCCCACTGGTCCGGCGAGGAGCCCTACGACGAGGCTCGGCGAGCCGGGATCGACCAGGCCCTGAGCGACATGCGGTGCGCGACCCTGTTGCGCGACGGCGCGGCCCTCAGGCTCAGCCGGAAGGACCGGCCGGACGACGTGCGCCGGATCGACATGGCGCTGTCGGCCTTTTGAACCCTCGGGAGGAGTCACCATGATCACGCGCCGCGCCGCCCTCGCCGCTTCGGCCGCGACCCTCGCCATCGGAGGACCGGCCATGGCCCGGCCGACGGCGCCGCCGACGCCCGGCTTCGTCCGCCGCGAAGGAATGGCGCTGACGCTCGACGGACGGCCCTACCGGTTCGTCGGCGCCAACCTGTGGTACGCTGGCTGGATCGCCGACCAGCCCCGGCTGGGGCGGGAGCTGGACGCGCTGGCGGGGCTGGGCGTCACCAACCTGCGCATCGCCGCCTCGGCCGAGCTGTCGCCGCTGAAGAATTCGGTGCGGCCCGCGTTCCGGGACGAGACCGGCGCCTATGACGAGCGGCTGCTGACCGGCCTCGATCACGCGATGGCGGAGATCGGCCGACGGGGCCTCAAGGCGGTGCTCTATCTGACCAATTTCTGGGAGTGGTCGGGCGGCATGGCGACGTACCTGCTGTGGACCAACGGCGGGCGCTATATCGACATGAACGACCCGGCCCATCCATGGCCGGCCTTTCCGGATTTCGTCTCCGGCTTCTACCGCAGCCCCGAGGCGGTCGCCCTGTACCACGATCATGTCCGGCGCATCGTCGGCCGGGTGAACAGCGTGACCGGCGTGGCCTATGCGGACGATCCGGCCATCATGGCCTGGCAGCTGGCCAACGAGCCGAGGCCGGGCGGAAGCGACGCCGTGGCCGACCAGACCGTTGAGGACTTCCACGACTGGATCGGCGCGACGGCGCGGTTGATCAAATCGATCGATCCGAACCATCTGGTCTCGACCGGCGGCGAGGGGCTGAAGGGGTCGATTGAGCGCGAGGACCTCGTGCTGTCGTCGCAGGCCCTCGACGGCGTCGACTACATGACCGCGCACCTGTGGCCCGGCAACTGGAGCTGGCTGGATCGCACGGACATGGCCGCGACCCACGCCGGGGCGATGGAGCGGTCGGCGGACTACATCGCCCGCCACGTGGCGCTGGCGCGGCGGCTGGGCAAGCCGCTGGTGCTGGAGGAGTTCGGCTATCCCCGCGACGGCGATCGCTATTCGCCCGACGTGCCGACCACCATGCGGGACGACTTCTACGGCATGATCCACGACGCGGTCCTGGCCAGCGCCCGCGAAGAGGGCCCGCTTGTGGGATCGAACTTCTGGGCCTGGAACGGCGAGGGCCGGGCGGCGCACGCCGACGCCCGGTTCCGCACCGGCGACGACGCCTTCCTCGGCGACCCGCCCCACGAGCCGCAGGGCTGGTACGGCGTGTTCGACGGCGACGCCTCGACGCTCGAACGCATCCGGACGCACGCCGCGGCGCTGGCGGCGGCGGGTCAGGCGGCGGGTCAGGCGGCGGGCGGCTGAATCCCGGCGAGAAGGTCCGGCGTTCGGTCGAGGTACTTCAGGGCTTGCCGCCTCAAATGCTCGATTTCGGGCTTGAGGTGGCGCCCCATATCGCCGTCGTCGCCCCGCAGACGACCGAATACGGCCAGGGCGAAGGCCCAGCTTCGGGGTGACAGATAGCCGGAGCTTCGGCTGCTCCACCCCTGGCTGAAGGCGTCTCCGTGCTGCTGGAAGCTGAAGGCCGCATTGGCTCCGAACACCCCGAGACCGGCGTAGGCCACAGCCAGATCGGTCATCAACTCGTGGGTTTCGTCCTCGACGAGATCGGCTTCCGAGGCGAGCAGGTAGTGGGCCATCTCATGAGAGAGAGTGGCGACCAGGACGCCGGGGTCGTCCAGCAGATCAGGCGCATACGAAATCACCACCTCCCCATCCGGCTGGATCCGGAAAGTTCCATTGGGATCCTGGTCGCCGGCGATCGTGACGAACTCGGCGACCCGTTCCCCGGTGACCCGGCGAGGCTGCGGCTCCAGCCGGCATGGCCAGTCCGCCTCCGGCATCTGCATGATGGCCCGTATGCAACCGAAGATGTGGAGGGCCTTGTCGTGGCCGGAAGCGTCGGTGGGCGGAAAGAACTCGCGGGTCGGAAGGGCCACGGGCGTGTCCCGGACGGCCACTTCGGCTCCGAAGCGTTCGACGAGGATACGCCAGGTGTCGAGGTGCCAGTCCTCCACATCAGGATCGAGGAAGCGCCGCGTCCCGAAAAGTCCACCCAGCATGGCTCTACTTCACGTCCATTGGCGTGGTCCGCCCGGCCAGCGTCTCCCACGCACCCACCCCGACCAGCACCGCCGTCGCCGCCATCGCCAGCCCAAGCGGCGTCGACCACGGCGCGACGAAGGCCAGCGCGGCCAGGGCGGCGATCCCCGTCAGCCGCGACGGCGACCAGATCCCGAAGGCGGCGAGCTTGAACATCTGCGCCCCGATCATGAACAGCATCGGGCCGCCGATCAGGACGGCGCCGGTGGCGAAACCGACGGGACCGTCCGGATGACTGAGCGACATCTCGTCGCCGACGGCGGTGACGACGATGCCGGCGACGACCAGTATTGGAGCGTAGGTGTAGGCGCGGCGGGCCACGCGCCCGGTGTCGCTGGAGTGGGCGATCATGTCGGAGGCGGCGTCGTGGGCCCTGCTGAACCATATCCACCACATGGCCAGGGTGCTGACGAAGGCGGTGGCGAAGGCCGCTACGACGGGCGGCGTCCACACGAGCCCGGCGAAGGTCGCGCCGGTGACGAGAACGGACTCGCCCAGGCAGATGATGATGAACAGGCCGACCCGCTCGGCCATGTGGCCGCCCTCGACCGCCCAGTCCGAGGTGTGCGAGCGGCCAAGGCCGGGCACCCAGAAATAGAGCGCGGGCGCGGCGAATTCGGCGACCACGGCGATCAGCCACAGGATCAGACGCGTCTGGCCCTCCATGACGCCGCCCGCGATCCACAGAACGGCGCCGGCGACGGCCCAGGTGCAGATGCGCTGGAAGTTCCGGCGCAGGGTCTCGTCGCGGCGCACGGCCCACAGGGTGAACAGGCCGCGGCCGACCTGGATGGAGACGAAGGCGCAGGCGAAGACCAGACCCTTGTCGCCGAAGGCCTCCGGCAAGGAGGTCGACATGACCAGCCCGGCGCCCATCAGCAGGAACAGCATGAGGCGGACCAGCGGTCGCTCGGGATCCAGCCAGTTGGTGATCCAGCTGGTGTCGATCCAGGCCCACCACAGTGCGCCGAGCAGGATGGTCGCCTGCAACACGCCCGACCAGGTCAGGTGCTCCAGCAGGGTGTGCGAGAGCTGGGTGATGGCGAAGACGAAGACGAGGTCGAAGAACAGTTCGACGAAGCCGACGCGGGCGTGGCCGCCATCCCTGTTTCTCAGCAGGTCGCGCGCCATCCGATTCCAACCCTTCGTTAAGCCGATGGGCCGACCCTGCATGCGTGCGCGAGTCCCGTCCAGCCGAGGTCCTGACCGAGCCTGTTCCCGGCCTGTGGGAGCGGGTGGCCTGCGGCGTGCTCATCGCCATGCTGACGGGCGCCCTGATCGGGCCGGTGTTCGCGCCGCTGCAGGAAGAGACGCCGGTGCTGCGGCTGGTCTGGCTGCCGGCCTATGCGGCGATCTTCGGCCTGCTGCTGTTCCGGATCGACCGGCTGTGGCGGGCCTGGCCGGCCATGCTGGCCATGGCGGCGCTCGTCGGCCTGGCCTTCGCCTCGCGCTACTGGTCGATCGACTTCGCCACCACCATGCGCCGGGTCATCGCCCTGGGCATCAGCTGCGGCTTCGCCCTGTATCTCGGCGCCGTGTTCCGGGGGCCGCACCTGCCGCGGCTGCTGATGCATACCGCCCTGCTGATGGCGGTCGGCAGCCTGGTCATGGTCTTCGCCTTCCCGTCGATCGGCGTGCACCAGTACGAGAACGCCGGCCTGTGGCGCGGTCTCTGGTACGAGAAGAACCAGATGGGGGCGGTGATGGTGATCGGGGCGACGGCCGCCGCCGCCTGTCTGGCCTCGCCCGACCCGCGCCGCCTTCTGCCGGCGATCTGCCTGGTCCTGTCCAGCGGCCTGGTGCTGGCGACCCAGTCCAAGACCTCCCTGCTGTGCCTGGCGGTCGCCCTCGCCTTCGTGGGCGGCTTCTGGGCCCTGAGGCGCGGCGGCCCGATCTTCGCCGTGGCCGCGATCTGGGGCGCCGTGGTGCTGGCCGGAGTCGGCCTGTGGGTCTGGGACAGCCACTCGGTGGCGGTGCTGGAGGCGCTGGGCAAGGACCCATCGCTGACCGGCCGGACCGACATCTGGGAGAGTCTGATGCGCAAGGTCGCGGACCGGCCGTGGACCGGTTACGGCTATGGCGCCTTCTGGGGCCGGATCGGGGAATCGGTCCCGGCCGACTGGGTGCGCAAGGAGACCGGCTGGACCGTGCCCTCGGCCCACAACGGCTGGATCGACCTGCTGGTGCAGCTGGGCTGGCCCGGCACGATCCTGGTCGGAGCCCTGATGGCCGCGACGGCTCTGATCGCCGTGCTCCGCTCGGCCGGGTCCGGCGTGCGCGAGGGATGGTGGGCGCTCGGCTTCCTGGCCGCCTTCTTCGTGCTCAGCCTGTCCGAGAGCATCCTGATGGCGCACCAGGGGCTGCCCTGGGTGTTGTTTCTCGCCGCCCTGACCCGGGCTGTCCTGCCCTCGCCCGCCGCTGGCCCGGTTCCCGACGCCGTCCCGCTTGTGGAGAAGCGCCGCCGGGCCTACCAGACCGGTCCCCGAATCGCCGCACAGTATCCGCATGGGCCAGTCCGATCCCGCTCCGTCGCTTATCGATGACCTCTTCGCGAGTCTGCCCGCCGGCGCGCCCGATCCCGCGCCCGCCAACGATCCCGCGTTGACGCCCCAGGCCGTCGCGCCAAAGGCCGAACCGAAGCCGGTCGAACCGCCTCCCTCGCCCGTCCGCGACGCCGCCCCGTCCGCGCCGCCCCTGCCCGGCAGCTACTCCGCCTCGTCGATCGAGGTGCTGGAAGGGCTGGAGCCGGTGCGCAAACGCCCGGGCATGTATATCGGCGGCACCGACGAGCGGGCCCTGCACCATCTGTTCGCCGAAGTCCTCGACAACGCCATGGACGAGGCCGTCGCCCGCCACGCCCGGCTGATCACCGTCGATCTCGACGCCGAGGGCTGGCTGTCCGTGCGCGACGACGGCCGCGGCATTCCCGTCGATCCGCACCCGAAACATCCGGGCAAGTCGGCGCTGGAAGTCGTCATGACCGTCCTGCACTCGGGCGGCAAGTTCTCCGGCAAAGCCTATGAAACCTCAGGCGGTTTGCACGGTGTGGGCGTCAGCGTCGTCAACGCACTGAGCGAACAGCTGGACGTCACCGTCTGGCGCGACGGTTATGAGTGGAAACAGTCGTTCAGCCGCGGCCTGCCGCTGGGCTCCATCGTCCAGGGCCAGCCGTCGAGGAAGAAGGGCACCCTGATCCGGTTCAGGCCGGACGAGGAGATCTTCGGCGTCGGCGCGGCCTTCAAGCCCGCCCGCCTGTTCCGCATGGCGCGGTCCAAGGCCTATCTGTTCCGCGGCGTCGAAATCCGCTGGACCTGCGCCGCCGAGCGCATCACCGACCACACCCCGACCGAGGCGGTGTTCCACTTCCCCAACGGCCTGGCCGACGCCCTGGCCGAGCGGATCGGCGATCTGGAGACGGTCACCCCGGCCTTCTCGGGCCGCGTCGAGCGCAAGGGCGAGGCCGGGGCCGTAGAATGGGCCGTGACCTGGTCCCCGATCGGCTTCGGCGAGGCCGACGGCTTCGTCTCCTCCTACTGCAACACGGTCTCTACCCCCGACGGCGGCACGCACGAGGCCGGCTTCCGCGCCGCCCTGGTCAAGGGCCTGAAGGCCTATGGCGAGCTGACCAACGAGAAGCGCGCCGGGCTGATCACGGCCGAGGACGTGATCGCCAACGCCGGGGCGATGATCTCGGTCTTCATCCGCAACCCCGAGTTCCAGGGCCAGACCAAGGACCGCCTGTCGTCGCCGGACGCCCAGCGGCTGGTCGAACAGCTGCTGCGCGACCCTCTGGACCACTGGCTGACCGAAAGTCCCAAACAGGCCAACACCCTGCTGGGCTTCGTCATCGAACGGGCCGAAGACCGGCTGAAGCGGCGCAAGGACAAGGAGGTCCAGCGGGCCCAGGCGACGCGCAAGCTGCGCCTGCCCGGCAAGCTGTCCGACTGCTCGCGCCAGTCGGCCAACGGCACCGAACTGTTCATCGTCGAGGGTGATTCGGCCGGCGGCTCGGCCAAACAGGCGCGCGACCGGACGACCCAGGCGATCCTGCCCCTGCGCGGCAAGATCCTGAACGTCGCCTCGGCCACGGCCGACAAGCTGCGCGCCAACATCGAACTGTCCGATCTGGCCTTGGCCTTGGGGGTGCAGCCCGGCAGCCGATTCAACATCGACGACCTGCGCTACGAGCGGATCGTCATCATGACCGACGCCGACGTGGACGGCGCCCATATCGCGGCCCTGCTGATCACCTTCTTCTACCGCTCCATGCCCGAGACGATCCGGCAGGGCCGGCTGTTCATGGCCCTGCCCCCGCTCTACCGGATCAGCGCCGGGCCCCTGTCGGAATACGCCCGCGACGACGCCCACCGCGACGAGCTGCTGGCCACGGTGTTCAAGGGCAAGAAGGTCGAGATCGGCCGGTTCAAGGGCCTCGGCGAGATGATGGCCTCCCAGCTCAAGGAGACCACCATGGACCCGAAGAAGCGCACCCTCGCGCGGGTCACGGTGCCGTCCTCCGAGGACGAGATCGAGGATCTGGTCGAACGGCTGATGGGCAAGAAGGCGGACGCCCGGTTCCAGTTCATCCAGGAGAACGCCCGGTTCGCGGCAGCCGATCTGGACGTGTGATCAGCCGACCGCCGCGGGTCGCGGCGCGGGCGGGACCAGACCGGCCAGCTTCAGCCGCAGTTGCCGCTGGAGGAAGAACAGCGAGACCAGGCACTGCAGCAGGCCCGCGCTCGCCGACAGCCACCAGAAATGCTCCAGCCGAGTCCATGGCTGGGCCGACAGCCAGAAGGCTCCCCCCGCGAAGACCAGCAGGCGCAGCGCGCTGCCGACCAGGGCCGGCCGGGTGTCGCCCAGCGCCTGGAAGGTCCCCGAGGCGATGAAGATCAGCCCGGTGGCGATGAAGTTCAGCGACACGATGCGCAGATAGGTGGAGGCGACCTCGGCCACGGCCGCATCGGGCGTGAAGGGCGCGACCAGCCAGCCGGCCTCCCACTGGCAGATGAGGGTCAGGACCAGCATCAGGCCGCAGCTGATGATCGCCGCGTCGCGCACGGTGCGGCGGACACGGTCGGGCAGACCCGCGCCGAAATTCTGTCCGGCCACCGGGGCCACGGCGAAGGACACCGCCATGGCCGGCAGGAAGACCGACTGCATGACCCGCGAGCCGACGCCGAACCCGGCCTGGGCCTCGGACCCGAAATCGCGGATCACGGCGTAGACGACCCCCATGGTGAAGAACATCAGCACGAACTCGGCCGCCGACGGCAGGCCGATGCCGACGATGCGTGACAGCACCGCGCGGTCGGGCCGGGCGAGGCGCAGGGGTTCGCCCATCAGCGTCTGCGCGCGTCCGAACACCCAGACCGAGCCGACGAAGCCTGCCAGCGCCGCCAGCGAACTGGCCAGCCCCGCCCCGAAAGTTCCGAGCGGCAGGCCGGAGCCCCAGCCCGCGATCAGCACCGGCGCGAGGACGGCGTTGAGCAGGACGGTGCCCGACTGGATCAGCATGGTGGGCCGCACCACGCCTGCGGCCCGCAACGCCGCCCCTATGGCTCCGGTCGGAAACATCAACGCCAGCGCCGGCAGGAAGCCGTACAGATAGGCCGTCCCCTGCCGCGCCGTCTCCGGGTCCGCGGCGAAGGCGCCGACAGCCATGCCGCCGAAGCCGTAGCCTCCGATCAGCGTCAGGGCCGACAGCCCCAGGGAAATCAGCATCGACTGGCGATAGACGCCGTCGACCTGGGTGAAGTCCTTCGCCCCGATTCCGCGGGCGATCAGCGACAGGGAGCCGACGGCCACCATCTGGGCCGCCGCCATCACCAGAAAGAATACCACCCCCGCCAGACCGACGCCGGCGATCGCATCCGGCCCGACGCCGGCGACGAAATAGAGATCGATCAGGAAATAGAGGGTCTGGAACAGCAGGCCCAGGCCGATGAAGGCCGCCATGCCGATCAGCCGCTTGCTGATGGAGCCCTGGGTGAGGTCGTGCTGCATCTGGATCGTCCCGGCGACGCATGGCTCGCCCATGCCGAAGGCGGCGATTTACCCGGACAAAATTACCGCGTCAATATTACCCGGATATATTCTATTCGCAGGTCGCCGGCGCTCCGTAGCGGCTGACCTGGCCGTGGGCCGTATCTCCTGTCAGGTGCAGCAGGGTCATCCGGTCATATTCGCACTCCGGCATGCCGGCGGCCTCGGCGTAGCCCAGCGCGCGGGCGATCAGGGGCACCGTGTTGCTGTGGCCGACGATCAGCACGACCGCGTCGTCCGGTAGAGCGTGGACCCGCTCGGCGATCGCGGCGACATGGGCCGCGCCGCCGCCATCGAGGCTGATCGGCTCCACCGACACCGAATGAAATTCCGCCGTCGGCGCCGCCGTCAGACGGGTGCGCTGCAGGGGGCTGGTGAAGATGTGGCCGGGGTGGACGTCGGCCAGGATCGCCGCGAGCGCGGCGGCGCGGGCCTGCCCCGCCTCCGACAGCGCCGGATCGGCGCTGGCGTCGGCCTTTTCCCCGTGGCGGACGAGATAGACGGTCTGGGCCATGGCGGAGGTGGCGGTCAGCAGCGACAGCGCGGCCGCGAGCAGAAGACGTTTCATCGAGGGTTCCCCGTTCCGGCCCAGACTGGCGTGCGGGGCGACCGCTGTCGAGCCGTCAGTGCACCTTCCATTCGCCCGGCTGGGCGAAGGCCGGCTGACCGCTGACCTCGGCGTAGACCGAGCTAAGGTCCTCGAACACCCGGTTCCAGGCGAAGCGTTCGACGGTGCGGATCCGGGCGGCGGCCCCGAGGGCCTCGATATCGCGGGCGAACAGGGCCTCGACGGCGGCGGCGTAGTGGCGCGGGTCGGCGCTCTTCGCCAGCTGGCCGACCGTGTCGTCGACCGTCTCCTTGACCCCGCCGGCGTTGACCCCGACGACGGGACGGCCGCAGGCCATGGCCTCGAGCACGATCAGGCCGAACGGCTCCTTGTCGTTGGCGTGGACGAAGGCGTCGCAGCTGGCGATGATACGGGCCACCGCCTTGGGATTGGCTTCGTACGGCAAGGAAATGACCCGCTCCTCGGCCGGCATGCCCGCCCCGGCGCCGACGAGGATCAGGTGATAGGGATCGCCGAGCGCCTGCACGGCCTGGATCAGGACGTCGATGTTCTTCTCGCGCGCCGGACGGCCGGCGAAGCACAGCAGGCGCGCCGAAGCCGGCAGGCCCAGCTTCTTCAACAGCCAGTCCCGGTCGCCGCGGTCGGGGCGGAAGGTGTCGATCTCGACCCCGAGCGGGCGGATGACGATGTCGCCGACCCCCGCTTCTTCCAGCCGGCGGGCGATGTAGCGGCTGGGCGAGACGACACGGTCGAACTGGCCGAACAGCCGGGCCCAGCGCTTCTCGACCGGCTTCTTGGCCCATTCGCCGAAATGCAGGGCGGCGAGGCCCGCGGGGTCGGAATGGCAGAAGCCGACAACCGGGCAACTCGCGCGCTGGCCGGCCTCCAGGGCCCCTTGCCCCGGCGTATAGGGATCGCCCGCCTCGATGATCGCCGGATTCAACGACGCGACCCAGGCGCCCCAGCGGCGCACCGAGGTGGGCCAGCGATAGCCGTCGCCGAAGGGCAGCTTTGTCGCATGAAGCTGGACGATGCCGTCGTCACCGGCCTTGTGGTGGGCGCCGGGCACGACCAGCGAATGGCTGACGCCGGGGCGGTTCGCCTCCAGCCAGGCCTTCTTGGACAGGAGATAGCGTTTCACCCCACCTGAGCGGGGCGCATATAGCATGGTGGTGTCGACCAGCCGCGGCCGTCCGTCGTCGCCGGCGGCCTTGGTCGCCGCCAGGGTCTCGGAGACCTCCTCGTCCCAGCCCGGGATGAGGCGCAACTCGCCTTCCTGCACCTCGAGGCCCGCCAGACTCATCAGTTCTCTTTCCGCGGCGGTGACGTTGGCTCTTCCAACGCGCTTGACCCGCTTCTGGATGCGGCGGGCCTTGCGGACCTTCGACATATGCGACTTGACCATGAGCCGCCCGTAACGCCGCCGAAGGCTAAGCTCAAGCGTCGTCGGTCGGGGGAGCGTCGTCGGACGGCGATATGCCGCGCCGGGCCATGGCCTCGCGGAGCAGGATCTCGACCTGGGCGTTGACCGAGCGCAGTTCGGCGGCGGCCAATTTCTCGACCGCCGCCATCACGCCCGGAGACGCGCGCATCAGGAAGGGCTTCCTCGGCCGCGCCATGTCAGCCGTACAGGGTGCCGGTGTTGACAACCGGCTGGGCCTCGCGATCCGCGCACAGGACGACCAGCAGGTTGGACACCATGGCCGCCTTGCGGTCTTCGTCGAGGTCGACGACGCCGCGTTCGTTCAGGTCTGCCAGGGCGTTTTCGACCATGCCGACGGCGCCCCGCACGATGAGGCGACGCGCGGAGAGGATAGCCTCGGCCTGCTGGCGGCGCAGCATGGCCCCCGCGATCTCGGGCGCATAGGCCAGGTGGGCCAGCCGCGCCTCGTCCACGGCGACGCCCGCGACGCTGACCCGCCCGACGAGTTCGTCCCGCAGGCGGCCCGCCACGTCCTCTGCGTCGGCGCGCAGGGTCATCTCGGAGTCCGCCCCCTCCTCGCCGTGGTCGTAGGCGTAGTGCGAGGCGATGTCGCGCAGGGCGGTGTCGACCTGGATGTTCACGAAGGCCTGGTAGTCGTCGACGTCGAACAGGGCCTGGGCCGAGTCCTGCACGCGCCAGACGACGTTGGCGGCGATCTCGATGGGGCTGCCGCGCTTGTCGTTCACCTTCAGCTTGTCGCTGGTCAGATTTCGGACACGCAAGGAAATCTTCTTGCGGCTGTACCAGGGCAGGACCCAGCGCAATCCGGTCTTGCGGTCGGTGCCGCGATAGTCGCCGAACAGCATGATGGCCATCGCCTCGTTGGGCTGGAGCGAATAAAGGCCGCAGATCAGCAGCAGGCCGACGACGGCGGCGGCGATCCCGGCGACGACGCGCAGGGCGCTGTCGGGGTCCTGGGCGATGCTGACCGGTCCGGCGACGAGCAGCAGCAGGCCGAGAAGCAGCATCAGAATGCCGTTGGCGGTCGAGGCCGGGCGTTCGGCGGATCGGGAATGGGTGGTGGTCATCGGGGCCCTCCTTGTCGATATAAAAGTGATATCACCATGATTGCGTTTCTGGCAATGGCCGCGCTTGCGACCGGGCCCGTGGGCGCGCGTTCGGCCTTGCATTCGCCTCAAATTCGAGAAACTTGAGGCAGGTCGGCATGGTCCCTGTTAGAGGATCGCCGGCGTCTCTGCGCGTCTCGTCCACAGGGGTTTCTTCCGAATGCGTATTCTACTTGCGACCGCGGTGGCGATCGCTCCCCTGATGGCGGCGACCGGCGCGCTGGCCGAGGTCGTGATCTCGACCGCGCGCACGACGCCGATCACCACGTCGAACGCCACCGGCTCCGGGGCCGACAGCGTCCGCATCGCATCCGGCGGCGCGATCAACGTGAGCAGCGGCGTCGCCCTGACCCTGGATTCCAGTCACAGCGTCGATATCGATTCGGGCGGCACGATCACCATGGCAGCGGCCGCGAACGGAGCCACCGCCGTGCTGGCCAACGGCGGCAACACCGGCAATGTCCTGATCGGCGGCACCATCACGGTCGAGGACGACATCACCTCCACCACCGACGTGGACACCGACAACGACGGCGACGCCGACGGCGCCTTCGCGAACGGCACGGGCCGCTACGGGGTTCGGGTGGTCGGCGCGTCCGCGCTTACGGGAAATGTCGTGCTCGAGACGGGCGGCTCGATCCGCGTGGAGGGCAACGATTCCTTTGGCATATCGCTGGAAGCGCCGCTGACCGGCAACCTCGATGTCCTGGGCTCCGTCAGCGTTCTCGGAAACAATAGTTATGGCGTGCGCGCCACGGGCGCCGTGGGCGGCGATGTGCGACTGGTAGGTTCGATCAACGCCCAGGGCGGGGGCGCCGTGGGCGCCTCGGTCGAAGGCGATGTCGGCGGATCGCTGCTCGTGGAGTCGAGCATCAGCGTGACCGGCTATCGCTATACGACCCGCCCCCAGGTGCGGCCTGACACCTACGTCGAGACGACCGCAAACGACGCGGACTACATCTTCCTCGACGAACTGGACCCCGACGATCTTCTGCAAGGCGGGCCGGCGCTGCGGATCGCGTCGAACATCGCCGGGGGCGTCCTGTTCGACCGTCCGCCGACCTACGGCGGTTCGGGCATCGAGGCCGACGACGACGACGACGGCGTCAAGAATGGCGACGAGGACGACGACGGCGACGGCACCATCAATCGCACCGACACTGACCGCGACGGAAACGGCGTGATCGACACCGCCGAGTCGACCGCCAACGTGACCAGCTATGGCGCCGCGCCGGCCGTCCTGGTGGGATCCGGGACCCGGTCGATCACCCTCGGGGCCGTGGGCACCGGCGATGAAGCCTACGGCTTCATCAACCGCGGCGGCATCTCGGGCCACGGCGTCTATGATGGCGTCCAGGGCAATGCGCTGGTGTTCGGAGGCGGCGCCGGGCAGACCGTGACCATCGACGGCGGCATCCGCAACGACGGCTCGGTCGTCGCCCTGGCCTTCGATGCCAGTTCGACCGCCCTCCGCATCGGCGACGGCGTCTCGACGCCCGTGCTCAACAACGCCGGCGTCATCTCCGCCGGCGTCAACAGCGACGTCGCCGCCACGGGCACGGCGATCCGGATCGACGCCGGGGCCACGCTCCCGACGTTCAGCAACACGGGCAATATTCTGGCGTCGGCCGGCGGGGGCGTCGCGAACACCTTCGCGCTCCAGGACCTGAGCGGGACCCTGACCTCGATCACCAACACGGGATCGATCCAGGCCCTGGTCGGCGCCAACGCGGACGGCGATCCGATCACCGGAACCGGCACGGCCTTCGACGTGAGCGCCAACACGACCGGCGTGACCCTGCTCCAGAGGGGCGTCACGGCCACGCCGACCACCTCGAACCCGGATACCGACGGCGATGGCGTGCCGGACGGCAACGAACCCATCATCGTGGGCGCGATCCGGCTGGGCTCGGGCGGCGACACGGTCGATATCCGCAACGGCCTGGTTCTCGGGGACATCGATTTCGGCGCCGGCGCGGACAGTCTGTCGATCACCGGCGGAGGCGTCGTGCGCGGGGCCCTGTCCGACAGCGGCGGCGACCTCTCGATCAACGTCGCCAACGGCGTCCTGGACGCCCGGCAAACCACCATGCTCAACGTGTCGGACCTGAACGTCGGGGCGAACGGCGACCTGATCATCACCGTCGACCCGGCCAACAGCGGCTCGGGCGGCTTCAACGTCGCCGGAACCGCCACTCTCGCCGACGGCGCCGGCCTGGGCGTCCGCTTCACCTCGTTGCTGGCGGGACCGGAACGCTTCACCCTGATCGACGCGGCGACGCTGAACTACGGCGCCATCGACGTGGACTCGGTCGAGGAAAACTCGCCCTATCTCTATGTGGTCGACGTCGGGTCCGACGTGCCGGCCGGCGAGGTCTTCGTCGATGTCCGGCAGCGGACCGCCGAGGAAGCCGACCTGATCGCGGTCGAGGCCTCGATGTACGACTCCTTCTATGCGGCGCTGGGAGACGCCGACGCCAGCGACATCCGCAACGCCTTCCTCGCCCAGACAGGGCGCGAGGATTTCATCAACCTGTACGAACAGCTGCTGCCCGACCATTCCGGCGGCCCGCTGCTGTCGCTGGCCTCGGGCGTCGACGCGGTGACGCGGGCGCTGACCGGCCGCAACGCCTCGGCCGCGCCGGGCGAGACCAGCGCCTGGGTGCAGGAGATCAATTTCTACGCCGACAAGGACAAGACCGACACCTACGGCTTCCGCTCGGAGGGCTTCGGGGTCGCCGGCGGCGTTGAACGCGGCACCGGCCTGGGCGCCGTGGGCCTGACGGCGGCCTTCACCTCGTCCGACCTTGAGGATCCCGAGTCCGAGGCCGAGGAGGTCCTGTCCGCCAATCTGCTGGAGCTGGGCCTCTACTGGCGCGCCCAGGGCCAGTACTGGACCACCTGGGCGCGGGCGGCCGCGGGCTACGCCACCTTCAACTCCGAGCGCCGCTTCGTCGGCGGCGGCCTGAACCTGTCCAATGAATCCGACTGGAGCGGCTTCACCCTCGCCGCGGCCGGCGGCGCCTCGTATGAGCGCAATTTCGGCCGCTTCAGCATCCGGCCCGAGGCCTATGCCGAATTCTTCTCGCTGAGCGAGGACGGCCACGTCGAGACCGGCGGCGGCGACGGTTTCGACCTCGAGATCGACGACCGCGAAGGCCACCTGTTCACGGCCACCGCGGCGGTCAACATCGGCATGGCCATGGGTGAGAACAGCTGGCTCCGGCCCGAGCTGCGGGTCGGCTGGCGCCAGAACATCTCGGTCGATCCGGGCGAGACCATCGCCCGCTTCCGCTCGGGCGGTCCGGACTTCACCCTGGACGGCGGCACGATCGAGGGCGGCGGACCGATCGTCGGCCTGCGGGTCAACATCGGCAACGAACTGGGCATGCTGTCGATCAGCGCCGACGCCGAGATGATCGAGGACTACATCCGGTACATGCTGTTCCTGCGGGCCAGCTTCCGGTTCTAGGGCGCGGAGTTTCCACGGTTTCGTGGACGGGCGGCTAGCTCAGCTGGTCAGAGCACCTCGTTTACACCGAGGGGGTCGGGGGTTCGAACCCCTCGCCGCCCACCAGCCGCGCGCGGCCTGATCCGCGCCTCCATTCGGCCTGATCGGCCGCTCAGAATACGTTCACCATTTGCCGGTTAACCCTGAACCGTCGGGAGTAGGCGCGAGCATGACCAGAATCATCAGAACGGGCGGAACCCTGCTCGCCGTCACGGCCGCGGGCCTGATGCTGCAGGGGTGCCTCGTCGGCGCCGTGGTCGGCACGGCAGGCGCGGTGGTCGGCGGAACGGTCAAGGCCACGGGCGCCGTGGTCGGGGCCGGCGTGGACGCCGTCACCACCTCCGACGAGGAAACCCGGGCCCGGCGGGAACGCGAACAGCGCGACTGGGAACGTGAGCAGCGTCGTTGCGAGCAGCGCCAGCGCCAGGGCCGCGACTGCTGACCTAGAGGGTCAGGACGCAGCGCTCGTGAATGGTCGGCCGCGCCACCTGGATGCGGCACAATCCCGGCCATTCGGGCTTGAGACGACGGGCGAACCAGAGGCAGAGATTCTCCAGGCTGGGAAGCTCCAGCCCCGGCTTTTCGTTCAGCATGCCGTGATCCAGCTCTTCGGCCGCGGCCTTGAGGGCGCGGTCCAGCGCGCCGAGGTCGGCGACCCAGCCATGGTCGGCGTCCAGAACCTCGGAGCGGATCGTCGCCTCGACCGTGAAGGAGTGGCCGTGGATGCGGCGGTAGATGCTGCCCTCCGGCTCGCTCGGAAAATGGTGGGCCGCGTCGAAGGTGGCGGCCTTGGTGATCTCGAAAACGCTCATCTCACGCCGATGTATTTGTGGGTCTGGACGCTGAGCCGCCATCTGGGGTGGGTCAGGCAATAGTCGATGGCCGCGACCGTATTGGCCGCCCGGTCGGGGCCGTCCATGGGCTGCAGCCAGAAGCGTTCGAAGGCCAGATGTTCGAACCGGTCCGGCATGGCGGCGGTCTGCGGGAAGACCAGTTTCAGTTCCTGGCCGGAGGTCTGGACCACGGGCGCGTCGGCCTTGGGGCTGACGCAGATCCAGTCGATCCCGGCCGGAGCCGGAAGCGTGCCGTTCGACTCGATCGCGATCTCGAAGCCCCGTCCGTGCAGGGCGTCGATCAGCGGCGCGTCCAGTTGCAGCAGGGGCTCGCCGCCGGTGCAGACGACCAGCTTCGGATCCCCCGCCCTGCCCCGCCACATCAAGGCGACATGGTCGGCAAGGGCGTCGGCGGTGGCGAACTTGCCGCCCCCGTCCCCGTCGGTTCCGACGAAATCGGTGTCGCAGAAGGTGCAGACGGCGGTCGCGCGGTCGCGCTCCAGTCCGTTCCACAGGTTGCAGCCGGCGAAACGCAGGAAGACGGCCGGCCGCCCCGCCTGTCCGCCCTCGCCCTGCACCGTCAGGAACACTTCCTTGGCCGAATAGGTCATGCGGCCGCCCACTCCGCATGGCCCGCGGCCCGCAGCTCGCAGGCCGGGCAATCGCCGCAGCCGTACCCCCAGCCGTGGCGGTGTTCGCGGTCGCCGCGATAGCAGGTGTGCGAGGCCTCGACGATCAGCTCAACCAGCGACGCCCCGCCGATCCTGTCGGCCAGGTTCCAGGTTTCCGCCTTGGTCAGGGCCATCAGCGGCGTCTCGATGACCACGGGCCTGTCCAGCCCGAGGCTGAGCGCCGTCGCCATGGCGTCGATCGTGTCGCGGCGGCAGTCGGGATAGCCGGAAAAGTCCGTCTCGCACATGCCCCCGACCAGAACGTCCAGCCCCCGCCGGTCCGCCAGGGCGGCGGCGCAGGTCAGAAAGACCAGGTTGCGACCCGGGACAAAGGTGGTCGGCAGGCCGCGGGCGTCCATTTCGATGACCCGGTCCGCGGTCAGGGCGCTGTCGGCGATCCGGCCGTAGCCGGTCAGGTCGACGACGTGGTCTGGTCCCAGCCGTCCGGCCCATCGGGGCAGAACCGTCTGCATGCCGTCGCGCACCGTCAGCCGCGCCTCCATCTCGACGGCATGACGCTGGCCATAGTCGAAACCCACGGTCTCGACCCGCTCATATCGCTCCAGCGCCCAGGCCAGACAGGTGGCGCTGTCCTGCCCGCCCGAGAACAGGACGAGGGCGGATTTTTCACTGACAGGGCCGGAATCGCTCATGACAAACCTGCGGTCGGCCGGTCGGCCGCGCGCATAAACAAGGAGATGGGCCGCAAATGGGGGCGGGCGGGCCTTCTACACCAGCCCCGCGGGCAGAGCAAAAACGGCAGGAAGATGGTCAAGCCCGGCCCTTAACCCTTCCGCAAACGGTTTCGACACAATGTCCACCGGTCGCAGTGGAGTACCGGCCCGTCATGCCGACCATCGAAGTCCTGACCGAGCGCGCCGAGGCGGTGTCGTCTCAGACGCTCGGAAGCGACGTGTTCGCTCGTTTCGAGCGCGAGCCCGACACGCTGGTGATCCCGGTCGTCGATGGGGACCGTCCCGTCGGCCTGGTCGAGCGCAACACCTTCCTGCTGAAGATCGCCGGCGCCTACGGGCACGCCCTGTACGCCAATCGCCCCGTCCTTCACATCATGGATCCGGAACCGGCGGTCGTCGAAGCCGGGGTCAGCATCGATTCCTTCTGCGACGTCCTGCTGAAGAGCGGTCCCGGGGCGCTGATGCGCGGCTTCATCGTCACGCGCGAAGGTCGCTATCAGGGCGTCGGCACGGCGGTGTCCCTGCTTCAGGCCGTCAATGACCAGCAGCGGCGACAGAACGCCGAACTGGCCGAGCAGACGCGCGAACTGTCCGACACCCGGACCCAGGCCCTGGCCGCGGCCCGCGCCAAGAGCCAGTTCCTGGCCATCATGAGCCACGAGTTGCGCACGCCGATGAACGGCGTGCTGGCCGTGGCCGAATTGTTGCGCCGCCAGCCGCTGAACGCCCAGGCCCAGGCCCACGTCACCACCATCGTGGAATCCTCCGAAACCCTGCTGCGCATCCTCCAGGACGCCCTCGACCTGTCGCGGGCCGAGGCGGGCGAGCTGGAGCTGCAGCCCGAAATCACGCCCCTGCGGGCCCTGATGGACGATGTCCAGGCGATGTGGGCGCCGCGCGCGTCCGAAGACAACGTCACCCTGATGGTCAGCTATGAAGGCGACACCGAGCTGGCCGCGGTGATCGACGGCGTCCGGGTCAAGCAGGTGTTCAACAACCTGATCGGCAACGCGCTCAAATTCGCCCGCAACGGCGTGGTCGAGGCCGGTTTGAAGGCCGTGGCGGCCGGCGACCGCATCCGGCTGGAAGCCCGGGTTCGCGACGACGGTCCGGGGATCGACGCCGACCGGGTCGATGCGATCTTCGAGCCCTTTGTGCACGGATCGGGTCCGGACGGCGCGGGGCTCGGCCTGGCCATCTGCCGCCAGATCGTGGACCGCATGGACGGCCGCATCTGGGCCGAGAACAATCCGGGCCGCGGGGCGACCTTCGCCTTCGATCTGAACGCCGAGCGCACCCAGGCCTCGGCGCCCGCAAGGTCCAATGTCGAGACTCTTGGCGGCGACGATGGCGTGGCCAGTCGTCCTCACATCCTGATCGTCGACGACAACGCCACCAACCGGGTCGTGGCCCAGGCGTTGTGCGAGATGTTCGGCTGCACCTCCGAGACCGCCGAGGACGGCGTCGAGGCGCTGGAGGCGGTGCAGGAGCGGCGCTTCGACCTGGTGCTGATGGATATCAAGATGCCGCGCATGGACGGCGTCCAGGCGACCCAGGCCATCCGCGCCCTGGACGGCCCGGCGCGTCACCTTCCCGTCGTCGCCCTGACCGCCAACGCCGATCCGGACGACGCGAAGAAATACATCGCCATCGGCATGGCTGCTGTGGTCGAGAAGCCGATCAAGCCGGAACGCCTCCGCTTGGCGATGAACACCGCCCTGGAACAGGCCGGGGCGGCCGAGGAAGCCCGCGACGGGACCGGCGGCAAGGGCAAGGCCCGTTCGGCGGCCTAGATGACCGCGATCGCCGCCTCACCGTCGTCCTCGTCCTCATAGCCGACCAGCCGCAGCGCCCTCGCCTTCTGCCCGTTCAATTCGCACCAGCGCAGCAGCCCCTCCTCGCGCCCGTGCGTGATCCAGACCTCCTCGGGCTTCAGCCCGGCGAAGGTGGCGACCAGTTCGGGCCAGTCGGCGTGGTCGGACAGGACCAGCGGCAGTTCGACCCCCTTTTGCCGCGCCCGGGCCCGCACGCCCATCCAGCCCGAGGCGAAGGCCAGCACCGGATCGGCGAACCGGCGGGCCCAGCGATCCTGGGTCGCCGACGGCGGGGCGATGATCACCTCGCCGCCCAGGGCGTTCGGCGGCAGACCCGTGGCCGGGGCCAGCGGACCCAGATCTATCCCCTCCCGCTCATACAGCCGGTTCAGTCGCTCCAGCGCGCCATGCACATGGATGGGCCGGTCCCAGCCGGCCTCCCGCAGCAGCCGGATGACGCGCTGCGCCTTGCCCAGCGCATAGGCGCCGACCAGATGGGCCCGCTCGGGAAATTGGCGCAGGGACTGGACCAGCCGCCCGATCTCGTCGGCGTCCGGGGGGTGGACGAAGACGGGCAGGCCGAAGGTGGCCTCTGAAATGAAGACATGGCAGGGCGCGGGCTCGAAGGGCGCGCAGGTGGGATCGCGGCGGCGCTTGTAGTCGCCGGCCGCCACCATGGTCAGGCCCTTCCAGCGGATCACCGCCTGCGCGGAGCCAAGGACATGGCCGGCGGGGACCAGGGTCACCTCCACCCCCTTGTGGGCGGCCGTCTCGCCATAGGCCACGGCCTGGCGCCGCTCCGCGAAGTCCACGCCGTAGCGTTCGGCCATGATCGCCAGGGTTTGCGGCGTCGCCAGCACCGCGCCGTGGCCGGCGCGGGCGTGGTCGGCGTGGCCGTGGGTGATCACCGCCCGGTCCACCGGCTGCACGGGATCGACGTAGAAATCGCCCGGCGGACAATACAGGCCGGCAGGGGTCGGGCGAAGCAGGTCCTCGAAACGGATCATGGAGCGGATATGGCGGTCATGGCGGGGCAGACAACGCGCCGAACGCCCTTGCGCTCATTTCCGGCCCGACCGAGAAGCGGACCATGACGTCTCCCATCCTCGATCTTCTGCCCCAGCTGGCCGCCGGCGCGGCCCACACCCATGCCCTGGGCTTCACCTACGACAGCCTTGACGGCGATCGGGTCCGCATCCGCGCGCCGTGGCGCGAGGACCTGGTCGGCGACCCCGACACCGACGTGCTGTCCGGCGGCCTCGTCACCACCCTGCTTGACCATGTCGGCGGGCTGGCGGTGTGGATCGCCCTGGGCCGGTTCGAACCGATCGCCACCCTGGATCTGCGCGTCGACTACATGCGGGCCGCCGAGGCGCGGCGCGGCCTGATCGCCGAGGCGCGCTGCTATCGCCTGACCCGGTCCATCGCCTTCGTGCGCGCCTGGGCTTTCGAAGACGGCCCCGACGATCCCGTCGCCGCGGCCCAGAGCGCCTATATGCTCGATTCCAGCGGGGATCGCCGCCCCGGCGCCAATCTCGGGCGGCCCCCGGAGGACCGTCGATGAGCGATCTGCTGGACCGCCTGCCCTACGCCCGCTTCCTCGGCCTGACGACCGCCGCCGAGGGGCAGGTTCTGACCGTCACCATGCCGTTCGCGCCGAAGCTGATCGGCAATCCGATCCTGCCGGCGCTGCACGGCGGATCGACCGCCGCCCTGCTGGAGCTGACCGCCGTGGCCCAGGTCGCGGCCCTGTACCCGCGGCTGCGCCTGCCCCGGCCGATCAACGTCACCGTGGCCTATCTCCGCTCGGGCCGGCCGGTCGATGTCCACGCCCGCGCCCGGATCAGCAAGGCCGGGCGGCGCGTCGCCCATGTGCTGGCCGAAGCCTGGCAGGACGACGAGAGCCAGCCCATCGCCGCCCTGACCGCCCATTTCCTGATGGCCGATGACGACCAATAGTTGCATCTGACGACAAGTTATGATTGCATTTCCCAGCGACACGCGCATCGGGGAGCATTCATCATGTCCAGACTTTCTGTCGGCGAAGCCCTCGCCGCCCGCCTGTACGCGGCGGAATCCGCCATCGACCAGGCCCTGATCGAGACGGCGACCCTGGCGGCCGCCCTGCCCGCCGCGCGCGCCGAGGCCTGGTTGCCGGCCGTGACGGGCCAGCGCGCCTTTGAGGGGACCGCGGCGGCCGTCAACGCCCTGGCGCAGGCGCGGGCCCACATGATCCAGACCCACAACACCCTGACGGCCGTGGCGCGCAAGCTGGGCCTGGAGGCCCTGGCCGTCGGTCCCGTCGACAAGCCCGGCGACGGGGCGCCCATCGGGGGCGGTGGAGGTGACGGCGACGGGATCGCGCCGGACATGGTCAACAAAACCCTACCAAGCAAAGCCGAGACGTGTTAACAGGTTATTCATCTGTTTTTGAGTGGAGGCTTACCGTGAACAAGGCTGAATGCATCGCCAGCGTCGCCAGCGACCTGAATTCCGCGGAACAGGCGCTTGACGCCGCGATCACCCAGGCGACCACCCTGGTCCAGTCGATGATCGGCGCCCGCACGGTGCTCAACCTGTCGCCGGTCTCCGGCGCCGGCTCGCAAGCCCGGGCCATGGAAGCCATCGCCGCCATGGCGACCGCCCGCGAGGCGCTGGTCGCCTGCCACGGCGAGTTGGCCAAGGATCACCGTCGCCTCGGCTACGGCGTCTATGCGGTCGGCCCCGTCAACAAGCCCGCCGAAGACACCATTCCGCCGGCCACGGGTGAACTGGCCCGCGCGAGCCGTCTCCGCGCGGTTTAATTCGGCGTAATGTACGGCTCCGGTCATTCCGGAGCGGACAGACTCGATGCAATATCGTCCTCATGCCGTTCGGCATGGGGGCGATTTCATGTTTGACACCCTGCCCACACAAATCGGCGTCGGCGTGATGGTGCTCGTCGTCGCCTTCGCCTTCCTGAAGGGCGACGAGCCGGAGCGGATCGCCGGCGGCGCCTATGTCCTCGGCTGGTTCGCCACCCTGCTGATCCAGGGCGAAGGCGCCGTACGCGGCACCCAATGGGGCATGATGGGGCTCGACACGGTGGCGCTGGCGGTTTTTATCGCCCTGGCTTGGAAAAGCGGGCGGGCGTGGCCGGTCTGGGCTTCGGGCCTGCAGTCGCTCATCGTGATGAGCCATCTTCTAACCCTGGTCGATATCCGTCCGCCGCTCATGGCCTTCTATGCGGTGATCAATCTGGCCAGCTACGGCATACTGCTGGTCATCGCCATTGGCACCTTCTGGGCCTGGCAGGAGCGCCGCGCGGCCGGACTGGAATGATCCTCCGGGTTGAGCGGGCGGGCATTTATTCCTAGACTTCCGCCGAATCGGCCGATCGGGCCGCGGCGGACGCCATGCCCCTCTCCCACGCCCAGCTCTGGAAGGCGATCGACGGCCTGGCCCGGCGAGAGGGCATCAGCGCCTCGGCCTTGGCCAAACGGGCCGGACTGGACGCGACCAGTTTCAACCCCTCCAAGCGGTTCGGGCCCGGCCAGCCGCCGCGGCCTCGCTGGCCCTCCACCGAAAGCCTGACGCGCATCCTGACGGCGACGGGGCTGTCGCTGGGCGAATTCGCGACCCTCGCCCGGGACGCGCCCGAGCGGCCGGCGACCGTGCCGATGCTGGGCATGGCCCAGGCCGGACAGGACGGCTTCTTCGACGACGCGGGCCTGCCGGTCGGCGACGGCTGGGAGCAGACCGAACTGCCTCGGCCCAGGGACAGCCTGCTGAGCCTGCGCATCGCCGGCGATTCCATGGCCCCATTGTATCGCGAGGGCGACCGGGTCATCGTCGACCGCGAGGCCTCGGACGTGCGCAAGGGCGACCGGGTGGTGGTGCGGACCGCGGGCGGCGAGACCCTGGCCAAGGAGGTGGCGGCGCTGACGTCCCGGGTCGTGACCCTGGCCTCGATCAACCCGGCCTACGGCCCGCGCTCCGTGCCCCGGCGGGACATCGTCTGGATGGGCCGGATTCTCTGGGTCAGCCAATAGGATTGAATTCGCGCCCGGGCACCGGGCAATCGCGTTGCGAGCGATAACGCAAAAAAAAGGCCGCCCCTCGCGGAGCGGCCCTTTCGTAGCGCCGGAGTTGCGGGACCTAGTTGGCGGTCACGTAGTTGGCGTTGACCCAGCCGCCCCCGGCGATCTGGACCCATTCGCCCTGCGAGCCGACGGCGCTGAAGGGCTGGCCGGCCGACAGGCTGCCGACCTGGCGATAGCTGGTGCCGGGGCCGGACCGGATGCGCAGGTTGGACGTCGCGCGATAGGCGCCGCCCGCCGACGCGCTGGCGGCGCGGGCGCGCTGCTGGTTGCAGCCGATGTAGGAGCCGGCCGCGGCCCCGGCCGCGCCGCCGGCGACGGCGCCGAGGGCGCGTTCGTTGTCCGAGACCTGGCTGCCGGCCAGGGCGCCGAGCACGCCGCCGATCAGGGCGCCGGTGCGCTGACGCCCGCCCGGGGCGTCGCAGTTGGTGATGCCGTTGGCCTGCTGCGCCATGGCGACGGTCGGCAGGGCGGCGGGGGCCAGCAGGCCCAGCATGGCGGCCGAGGCCAGAGCGACGGTGATCTTGTTCTTCGACATGGCTCATCTCCTGTCATCGAGTTGGTCGATGCAGGGAACAATGCGCCAGCCAAGGTGAAGGCTCCCCGTGGCGGGGCGTTATGTTCAGTTCATGTACGTTACCGCACGAACGCCGGTCGGCGGATCAGATCGTCAGGACGCCAGTTCGCCGTTAGCGCCCGCCTCGATCAGGGCGATCGTCTGAGGCAGGCCGTAGATCGCCGCGAACGAACCGAACCGCGGCCCCTGCGACGCGCCCAGCAGCACCTCGTACAGCGCCCCGAACCAGCCGCGCAGCGGTTCGAACGCATGGTCCTTGCCCACGGCGTAGACCTCGCCCTGGATCAGCTCGCCGTCGGTCGTGTCGGCCGGCAGGGCCTTCAGCCGCCCCGCCAGATCGAGCAGCGCCGCCTTCTCCCGGTCGTCCGGCAGGCGGTACGACTTCGTCGGCTTCACGAAGTCCTCGTAGTAGTTCAGCGCCCGCTCCATCAGCTGGTCCAGCAGCGGCTCGGTCCGCGGCGTCGCCTCAGGCAGGTATTTGGCGAAATAGGCCCACAGCTGGTCCTTGTTGGACGCATTGGCCACCCCCACCAGGTTCAGCAGCAGAGCGAACGAGACGGGCGAGGTGTGGGTCGGCGGCGCGCCCGAATGGATCGACCAGACGGCGTTGTCGATCCGCTTGGCCGGCTCCTGGGTCCTGTAGGCCTCGATGGCCGCCATCCAGTCGTCGATGGCGCGCGGGATCACATTGAAATGCAGGCTCTTGGCCGATTTCGGCGACTGGTGCATGTACCAGCTCAGCGACTCCGGCGTGCCGTAACGCAGCCATTCGTCCATGGTCAGGCCGTTGCCCCTGGACTTGGAAATCTTCTTGCCCTCGATGTCGAGGAAGAGCTCGAAGTTGAACCCTTCAGGCGGAACCCCGCCCAGGGCGCGGCAGATCTTGCCGCTCTCGCGCACGCTCTCGATCAGGTCCTTGCCCGACATCTCGTAATCGACGTCCAGCGCGGTCCAGCGCATGGCCCAGTCGGGCTTCCACTGCAGCTTCACATGGCCGCCGGTGACCGGCAGCTCCGTTCGGCCGGCCACGGGGTCGTCGAAGGTGATGGTCCCCTTCTCCACGTTCCGCTCCAGCGTCGGAACCTGCAGCACATGGCCGGTGGCCGGGCTGACCGGCAGGAAGGGCGAATAGGTCGCGCGCCGCTCCTCGCCCAGCGTCGGCAGCATGATCGCCTGAACCGCGTCGAACCGCTCCAGCAGGGTCAGCAGCGTCGCGTCGAACCGGCCCGACCTGTACTGCTCGGTCGACGACAGGAATTCGTACTCGAAGCCGAAGCCGTCGAGGAAGGCGCGCAGGCGGGCGTTGTTATGGGCCCCGAAGCTGTCGTGCGTCCCGAACGGATCGCGCACCACGGTCAGCGGCTTGTGCAGATCCTCGGCCAGCATCGCCGGGTTGGGAATGCCCTCCGGCACCTTGCGCAGCCCGTCCATATCGTCGCTGAAGGCGATCAGCCGCGTCGCCCAATGGTCGCCGGTCAGGGCCCGGAAGGCGTTGCGCACCATGGTCGTGCGCGCCACCTCGCCGAAGGTGCCCATGTGCGGCAGGCCCGACGGGCCGTATCCGGTCTCGAAGACCACCGGGCTCTGCAGCGCCTCGAACGTCGCCAGCGCCTCGTCCGCCTTGCCTGCGTCGATCAGCAGCTTCGCCGCGTTCCGGTCGGCGTCGCTGAGCCGCTTCTTCAGCACATGGGCCAGAAGATTGCGGGCCTGTTCGAACGGCCAGGATCTGGCGTCGCGCGCGAGGGTTTCGAGGTTGTGCAGCATGGGCGGGGTTTGCAGCGGATGGCGCGGCGGGTCAACGGCGACCGGCGCCGCTTCTCCCGAGAGACTGGCCCGACGGCGGTGTCGACCTCGCGTCCGTGATTCGCCTGGCGGGCGGAAGCTGACCTGCCGGCGCCAGCGGCTTGACTTTGACGCCTCGCCGTCCTTCGTGACGTCCCACGCCGACCGCCCGGGATCTCTCATGACCGACAGCGCCGTTCCCATGCTGGTCAGCCTCGATCTGCTGCGCACCTGGAAATTCTACCGCTACTTCCAATTCGAGCTGGTTGAGCCCGCGGAGGACGCTCTGGCCGACGACGAAACCTATCACCTGATCCTGCGGCGCGGCGACATTCAACTGTACTTCGACCGGACCGACACTGACTTCACCAGCGCCGAGCACCTGATCAACAGCCGCTCCTGCTACATTGAGGTGGACGACTTCGACGACTGGAGAAACGCCTTCGCCCGCTCCCGCATGGGCTGGAAGATGTTCTATCCCCGGCTTGGCGAGGTCGCCGACCATCCTTGGGGCCGCCCGGCTTTCTGCGTCGTGGATCGCGACGCCAACCTGATCTGGATCGTTCAGCGCGACGCGGCTCCCACGGCGTGAGTCGCTTGACCCCAGGGGTGGGCCATGGCCTTTGCGCCGCCTGATGAAGACCGCCGATTTCGACTTCGATTTACCGGACGACCACATCGCGCTCCGCCCCGCCGAGCCGCGCGATTCCGCGCGCCTGCTGGTTGTCCGCGATGGCGCCCTCGAAGACCGCATCATCCGCGACTTGCCCGACTACCTACGCCCCGGCGACGCCCTGGTGTTCAACGACACCCGGGTCATCCCCGCCCGCCTGTCCGGCGTCCGCCAGCGCACCGGACCCGAGGGCGAGACCCTGACGGTCGACGTCGAGGCCACCCTGCATCACCGCGACGCGCCCGATGTCTGGTCCGCCTTCATGAGGCCGGGCAAGCGGATCAAGGCCGGCGACCGCGTCCGCTTCGGCGCCGCGGCGGACGGCGCCTGCCTGCTGGGCAGCCTCGACGCGACCGTCGTCGACAAGGGCGAGGACGGCCTTGTGACCCTGCGCTTCGACCTGTCGGGACCGATGCTGGACGAGGCCATCCGCGATCTCGGGGTCATGCCCCTGCCGCCCTACATCGCCGCCAAGCGCGCCGAGGACGACCGCGACCGGTCGGACTACCAGACCCTGTTCGCGAAATGGGACGGATCGGTCGCCGCCCCGACGGCGGGCCTGCATTTCACGCCGGCGCTGATGAAGGCGATTGAGGCGAAGGGCGTCTCGACCCATGCGGTGACCCTGCACGTCGGCGCCGGCACCTTCCTGCCGGTGAAGGCCGACGACACCGCCGACCACAAGATGCACAGCGAATGGGGCGAGGTCTCCGCCGAAACCGCCGCCGCCCTCAACGGCGTGCGGGCCGCCGGCGGGCGGATCGTCTGCGTCGGCACCACCTCCCTGCGGCTGCTGGAGAGCGCGACGACGCCCGAGGGCGAGGTCCGGCCCTTCCACGGCGACACGGCCATCTTCATCACCCCCGGCTACCGCTTCCGCGCCGCCGATGTGCTGATGACCAATTTCCACCTGCCAAAATCGACCCTGTTCATGCTCGTCTCGGCCTTCGCCGGGCTGGAGACGATGAAGGCGGCCTATGCCCATGCGGTGAAGGACGGCTACCGCTTCTATTCCTACGGGGATGGCAGCCTGCTATTCCGCGCCGCCTGATGCCCTTCCCGTTCGACATCTCCGCCACCGAAGGCCGCGCCCGCACCGGCTTGCTGAAAACCCCGCGCGGCGACATCCGCACCCCCGCCTTCATGCCCGTGGGCACCGCCGCCACGGTCAAGGCCATGACTGTGGACCAGGTCGCCCAGACCGGGGCCGACATCCTGCTGGGCAACACCTATCACCTGATGCTGCGCCCCGGCCCCGAGCGGATGGAACGGCTGGGCGGCCTGCACAAATTCATGGGCTGGAACAAACCCATCCTCACCGACAGCGGCGGCTTCCAGGTCATGTCCCTGGCCGGCATCTCGAAGGTGAAGGAGGACGCCGTCACCTTCGCCAGCCACCTCGACGGCTCGAAACACGTCCTCAGCCCCGAACGGTCGATCGAGATCCAGGCCGACCGCATCGGCGCCGACATCTCCATGCAGCTGGACCAATGCGTGTCCTGGCCGGCCGAGGAGCCCGCCGCCCGCGCCGCCATGGAGCTGTCGGCCCGCTGGGGCGCGCGCTCGAAGGCCGCCTTCGGCCTGCGCGAGACCCAGGCCCTGTTCGGCATCCAGCAGGGCTCGACCTTCGAAAACCTCCGGCGCGAATCCTCGGATCGGCTGCAGGAGACCGGCTTCGACGGCTACGCCATCGGCGGCCTCGCCGTCGGCGAGGGCCATCAGGCCATGTGCGAAGTGCTGGACTACGCTCCCGACATGCTGCCCGTCGATCGCCCCCGCTATCTGATGGGCGTCGGAAAGCCGGTGGATCTGGTCGAGGCGGTCTACCGGGGCGTCGACATGTTCGATTGCGTCCTGCCCACCCGCGCCGGCCGCCACGGCCAGGCCTGGACCTGGGACGGGCCGGTCAACCTCAAGAACGCCCGCTTCGCCGAGGACCAGGACCCGCTCGACGTCACGCTCACGTGCCCCGCTTCGTCAGAATATTCAAAAGCTTACCTTCATCATCTGATTCGCGCTGATGAGATCCTCGGCAAGGTGCTGCTGAGCTGGCACAACATCGCCTTCTTCCAGGCCCTGACGGCGGCCATGCGCGAGGCCATCGCCGCGGGCCGGTTCGAGGCCTTCCGCCGCGACTTCCACGGGCGGCACACCTCCAACAATCAGGGCTAGCGCTGGCTGCGGCCTCTGGGCCGGAACCACCCGGGAGCGGCGGGCGGGGCGCAGTTGCGCTGCATCCCCACCCCTTTCAGGAAGGCGCGCCGCATCCGGCCCGCCTGGATCGCCGACTGGACATGCTGGCTGTGCTGTTCGGCTCCCGACAGGCGGCGGATCCAGCTTCGGCCCGGGATGAAGTCCGTGGTCGTATCCCGGATCGCGTCCAGCGCCGCCGCCGAGGCCGCGTCCGCCGCCCGCTCGCTGAGATAGGATCCGTCCGCGGCGGGCTCGTCCGTATCGGGCCCGAGCGCCTCGTTCAGCCGCGCGATCTCGGCCCCGATGGTGGCGCACCGGTCCAGGTTGCGCAGGTCGTAGGGATTGGCCTCGGCCTGCAGCAGGACGGTCGGGATCTGCTGGCGGCGCAGGTTCAGATCGTCCAGCGGCGCCGTGGCCGCCGCGCCGAAACCCGCCCCGAACTGGCGCGCGCCGTCCATCGCCGAGCCGCCGGCGTTGCAGGCCGACAACGGAATGAGCAGGGCCAGGACCAGAAAAGCGCGCATACGCCTTTCAACCACGCCCGGCCGCTCGCCGGAAGCGTGCCCGTTCGACTTCGAGCCACACCAGGTTCGGTCGGCCGCCCGTTTCGGAAAAGGTGGTACGCCCTCTCGGGCTCGAACCGAGGACCCTCTGATTAAAAGTCAGATGCTCTAACCAACTGAGCTAAGGGCGCATACCGCGCCGGTCGCGTTCGCGGACCGGCGACGGGCCTTCTGTTGCAAAGCGCGGCCGGGGTCAAGGGCCGCCTCGACGCGCCGCGGCCGCGAGGCTAGGCAGGGACCATGAAACCCTTGGCCGGCCTGCGCATCCTCGAGTTCGACGGACTCGGTCCGGTGACCTTCGCCGGCATGGTGCTGGCCGACCTCGGCGCCGAGGTTCTGCGCCTGACCCGGGACGGAGACGCGGGCGCGCCCGTGTTCGCCGATGTCGGAGGCGCGGTGCTGCACCGGGGCCGGACGGCGGTGGGGGTCGATCTGAAGGACGCGGCCGACCAGGCCCGGGTTCTGGCGCTGGTCGACTCCGCGGATGTCGTGATCGAAGGCTTTCGGCCCGGAGTGATGGAACGGCTCGGCCTGGGGCCGGAGGTCTGCGCCGGGCGCAATCCCCGTCTGGTCTACGGCCGGGTGACGGGCTGGGGCCAGACCGGGCCCCTGGCGCATCAGGTCGGCCACGACATCAACTACATCGCCCTGAGCGGCGCGCTCCACGCCTTGGGCGAGCCAGACCGGCCGCCGCGGCCGCCGCTGAACCTGATCGGCGACTACGGCGGCGGGGCCATGATGCTGGTCGCCGGTGTGCTGGCCGCCGTGGTGGAGGCGAAGACCACGGGCAGGGGCCGGATCGTGGACGCCGCCATGACCGACGGCTCCGCCCTGCTGACCAGCCTGTTCCACGCCCTCGCCGCGCGGGGACTGTGGAGCCAGGATCGCGGCGCCAACCTGCTGGATGGCGGCGCGCCCTTCTATCGCTGCTACGCTTGCAAGGACGGGCGATTCGTCGCCGTGGGCGCGCTGGAGCCGCGGTTTCACGCCGCCCTGATGGCCGGCCTTGGACTGGCTCCGGACGAGATGCCGCAATACGACATTGCGAACTGGCCCGCCCATCACGCGCGGCTGGAAGGAATCTTCGCCACGCGCGATCGCGACGATTGGGCCGCCCGTTTCGAAGCCGCCGAGGCCTGCGTCACCCCGGTGCTGTCGATGATCGAGGCGCCCCTCCATCCGCACAATGCGGCGCGACGGACCTTTGTCGGCCACGGTCCGGCCCAGCCGGCGACGGCGCCGCGGTTCGACGGAACGGCGGCCGATCCCGCGGCCGAATCGGAAGCGATCTCCCTGGACGACGCCCTCGCCCGCTGGACCTGACGCCGGGACCGCCCGGACGCGGGAAACGCCGAAAATTCTGAAGGGATTGGCGACCTCGCGTGGTGACCCAGGGCGCGATCGCGGCTATGGAACAGGGAAACCGGCCGCGCGTTGGAAGGCCGATCCGGGGGAGACTTCGACCATGAAACGCCTGATTGCCCTTCTGGCCCTGTCCAGCGCCCTGGGCGTCGCCGCCTGCGACGATCCGCGGTCGTCCGACGAGCCGGAGTTCGCCGATACGCCGATCGAGGCGCCGGTCGCCCCCGCCGCGGAGGACGCCGGCGAGCCCGTCGCGGCCCCCGGCGCCGTCGATACGCCGCCCGCCGATTCGACCAACCTGCCCCCCGAGAAGCGGACCTCCGAGGAATCGGTCAAACCCGAGAGCGAGACCCTTTTCTACTGACCTCGGCCGCCGCCCCATCGGCGCCACAGACGGATGCGACGGCGGCGACCTCTCCGCCCTGACGAAGGTTCCAGTTTGACGCCACGGCCCGCCCTGTTTCTCATCGGCACGGCGGGTTTCGCCTTACTGGCCTCCGCCGCGACGGCGGATCCGAGAGCGCGGATTCGCGGCGAGATGGACGACGAGTTGCGCGCCCAGCTGGTTCGCGCCGTCGGCGAGGTCGACGCCCCTCCTTCCAACCGCTTCGAGGCCCGTCGGCGCGCGCGCGGCGCCATGGAGGCCGCCGAGGCCCTGCTGCGGTCCGAAGGCTACTATCAGCCTGTCCTGGAGGATGTCGTCGAGGGCGAGGAGACGCCGGTCGCCATCGTCGACGTCACGCCCGGCCGCCGCTTCGTGCTGGACGAGGCGCAGATCCTCTGGACAGCCCCGGCCCCGGATCCCGCGACCGAGACGGCCGTCCGCGACGAAATCGGCCTGACCCCCGGCCAGCCCGGCCGCGCGGGCGATGTCATTTCCGCCGAGGGCCGGATCGTCGCCGGACTGACCCGCCGGGGCTACGCCGACGCGATGGCCGAACCGCGCCGGGTGGTGGTCGACCATGCGCTTTTCACGGTCCAGCCCAACTATCGCATCGCCTCGGGTCCGCTGGTCCGGCTGGACGGGATCCGGCTCGAAACCCGCGGCCCGACCCATCCCGACTGGGTGGCGGGCCTGGCGCCCTGGTCGGAGGGCGAGGTCTACGATCCCGAGGACGTGGCCGAACTGGAGCGGCGGCTGCTGGAGACCGGGGTCTATGACGGCGTCGGCGTGGCGCTCGCCCCGACGGCCCAGACCAACGCCCGGGGCCACCGGCCGATCATCGTCACCCTGACCGACCGACCACGCCGCATCCTGGAGGCCGGGGCCACCTTCTCGACCGCCGAGGGCTCGGGCGTGGACCTGATCTGGACATGGCACAACCACTTCGGCCGCGCCGACACCCTGGTCTGGCAGGCCCGCGCGGCGGATGTCGACAGCCGGCTGGGCGTGGCCCTGAGCCTGCCGCACTGGCGGCGGCCGGGCCAGACGCTGCGATTGTCGACCGCCCTGCTGAACGAGGACACGGACGCCTATCGCCGCACGGCCGTGGCCCTCGCCGCCGATCTGCAACAGCGCATCGGCAAGACCTCCTGGGTCGGCTACGGCGTCGGCCTGGACGCCGGCCAGTACGACGAGAACCGGTTCGATCCCGTCACCCAGCTGCCGATCAATTTCGACCGCGACCTGGTGATCCTGACCGGCCGGGGCAGCGCCTATCTGGACCGGTCTAATGATCCGCTGGATCCGACCACGGGGTGGCGCCTGACCCTTTCGGCCCAGCCCACCGCGGTGGCCGGCGAGGACACGGTGGTCTTCCTGCGCACTGAATCCCAGGCCACCGCCTATCTGCCCCTGCAGGACGGGGCGAAGACGGTTCTGGCGGGACGGGTCCGGATCGGTTCGATTGTCGGCGGCGAGGAGCTGACGGTGCCGTCGGACCGGCTGTTCTATTCGGGGGGCGGGGGCTCGGTGCGCGGCTTCGAATACCAGGGCGTGGGCCCCCGCCTTCCCGACAACACCCCGCGCGGCGGCCTGAGCCTGTTCGAGACCTCGATCGAGGTGCGCCGCGACGTGTGGCGGAATTTCCAGGCCGTGGCCTTCGTCGACGCCGGCGCCATCGGCTTCCAGGCGACGCCGAACTTCAACAACCTGCGCTATGGAGCCGGCGTCGGCGTGCGCTACAAACTGCCCTTCGGACCGATCCGGGCCGACATCGCCTTCCCGCTGGACCGGCGCGAGGGCGACGCGGACTTCCAGATCTATGTCAGCATCGGGCAGGCGTTTTGACCGACGCCCCTCCCCCCGCCGAAGCGCCTGACACGCCGGCCGAAACGGCGAAGAAGCAGCGCACGCGGCTGCAGGCCCTGGCCTTCTTCGGGGGCATGGCCGCGGCCGTTCTGGCCGCCCTGCTGATCGTGGTGGCGGTCGGCGGGCGGATGTACCTGTTGTCGGACTCCGGCCGGGGACTGGTAACCAGCTTCGTGGCCGGCAAGAAGATCGGCCGCTACGGGCGCATCAATGTCGAGGGCGTGCGCGGCGACCTGTTCGACGACTTCACCATCGACCGCGTCACCGTGACCGACGCCAGCGGCGTGTGGCTGGAAGCGCGCAAGGTGCGGGTCGACTGGGACTGGTGGCCGCTGGTCGCGCGCCGGTTCCACGCCACCCGGGTCGAGGCCGAGGTCGTCCGCCTGATCCGTCGTCCCGAGGTCGAGCCCACGACCGAGCCGCCGGGGCCCCAACCCCTGTCGATCGACATCGACCGCTTCGCCGCCGACGTGGAATTGCTGGAGGGCTTCAGCCGGGAATACGGGCGCTGGCGGTTGTCGGGCGAGGCGAACGTGCCGCGCAAGGGGGCGAAGACGGCGGTCGTCAACGCGACCAGCAACAGCCGGCCGGGCGATTACCTGCGACTCAGCGCGACGGTCGGGGACGACATCGGCGATCTGCGTTTGAATCTGCGGGCGAACGAGGCCCGGGGCGGACCGTTGGCCGGCGCCCTGGGGTATTCCCCGGACCAGCCCTTCTTCGCCACCGCCGTGGTCAACGGGGAGGTCGTCGACGCCGTGGTCCGCACCGGCGACTTCGTGCCCCTGGTCGTCAAGGGCCGCTATGGCGCGACTCGGACGCGCATCTCGGGCTTCCTTGACTTCTCGGGCTCCGACCTGCTGGCGCCCTTCGCCGAACGGATCGGGCGCACCGCGCGGTTCGGCTTCGCCACCTCGACCGACAGCGACGACGACGGCCGGATCGGCGTCGGCTGGCGGCTGATGGCCGAGAACCTCGACTCGAGCGCCAGCGGCGAGATCCGGCTCGACGACCGGAGCAGCCCGGACGGGATCGTCCTGGACGTCTCGACCCGGTCCCTGACCCGTCTGGTCGGCCGCAGCGCGGCGGGCCCGGCGGCCTACAAGGGGGTGTTCCGCGGCGACGCCTCGGCCTGGACCCTGGACGGGTCTATCGACCTGATCGGAGCCGACGTCTCCAGTTATCGGGCGCAGCGCATCCGCGGACCGCTGAACCTCCAGGTGCGCCGCGGTCGAATGGACCTCGACGGCGATATCCGCGCCGCCGGCGGGTCCAGCGCGGGCATCGTGGGCGGTCTGCTGGGGACGACCCCCCGCCTGTCCTTCGAAGCGGCGCGTCAGGCGGACGGAGCCCTGCTGCTGGAACGGATCGACCTGACCGGTCAGGCGGTGACGGTGACCGGATCGGGCGGGCGCAACCTGCTCGGCGCCCTGGGGTTCCGCGGCCGGGCCGAGATCACCGACGCCTCGCGGCTGCGCAAGGGCGCGCACGGGGCGTTCGGCGGACCGATCACGGCCTCGATGACCGGCGCCGAAGCGCCATGGCGGTTGACCTTCGACGCGCGCGGTCGGCGGCTGGCTGTCGGTATGGACGAGCTGGACCGGCTGCTGGGGCCGACGCCGCGGCTGCAACTGACCGGAGCGCTGAACCGGGGGCGCATCGAGGTCGAACGGGCCCAGCTGACGGGGGCCCAGGGTTCCGCCGGAGCGCGCGGCCTGATCGAGGGCGACGGACGGCTGCGGCTGGCCCTGAACTGGGACGCGCGCGGTCCCTTCGGGATCGGTCCCGTGGCCATCGACGGCGCCATGACGGGAGAAGGCGCGCTGACCGGCACCCTGGCCGAACCGCGCGCGGACCTGACCGCGGCCTTCGGCAAGGTCAGCGCCGGCCCCCTGACCCTGACCGACGCCGGCATGGTCCTCAGCTTCCGGCGAGGGGCGGACGCCTCCGACGGGCGGATCGCGGTGACGGCGGGCTCGAACTACGGCCCGGCGCGGGCCAGCGGCAATTTCTTCCTCGGCGGCGACCGCATCCGGCTGACCGACGTGGACCTGGACGCCGGAGGGGTGGCGGCGCAGGGCGCCATCGCCCTGTCGAACCGGTTCCCGTCCAGCGCCGATCTGACCTTCACCGCCCGGCCCGGCGCCTTTCTGGCCAGCGGGACCGCCGACGGCCGGATCCGCCTGACCGAGGGCGCGGGCGCGGAGACGGCGATCCTCGACGTCACGGGTCGTGACGTCCGCCTGGCGGGCTCGACCTGGGTTATCCGGAGCCTCGATCTGAACGGGCGCGGCACGCTGGAGCGCCTGCCCTTCACCCTGAAGGCCGACGTGAGCGGGGCGACCCCGGTGGAGTTCGACGGAACGGGCGTCTATTCCCGCGACGGCCCGTCCCAGTCGGTCGTGCTGGAAGGCGCGGGACGGGTGCGCGAGATCGCCTTCGCCACCCGCAATCCCGCCGTCATAGCCCTGTCCGGCGACGGCCACGTGGCCCGGGTCGATCTCGGGATCGGCGGCGGCGTCCTGCTGGGAGAATTGCGCCAGGACTCCCGCGCCGCCATCATCGAGGCCAATCTGACCAGCGTCGACCTTGGCACCCTGATCCAGGACATGCGGGGGCGGATCACCGGCCGTCTGTCGCTGCGCGGAGCGGGTGACGATCTGTCCGGCTCGGCCAACGTCACCCTCGACGACATCCGCAGCATCGACGCTCCCCGGGGACTCGCGGTCGACGGGGCGGTGAACGCCCTGCTGGTCAACAACACCCTCCGCATCCAGGCCAACGCCGCCGACGGCGACGCCGTCCGGGCCGTCGCCGACATCACCCTGCCCGTCGAGGCCTCGGCGGCGCCGCTGCGCCTGGCCATCGTCAGGACCCGGGACATGTCCGGCGAGGTCTCGATCCAGGGTCAGATCCAGCCGATCTGGGACCTGCTGGCCGGCGGCGAACGCTCCCTGTCCGGCCAGGTCGACGCCCGCGCCACCGTGGCCGGGTCGTTGGCCGCGCCACGTCTGAACGGCCGGCTCGACCTTCAGGACGGAACCTTCCGCGACAGCGCCACCGGCGTGCGTCTGGAGGACGTGACCCTCGCCAGCCGCTTCGACGACACCATCGGCGTGGTCGAGACCTTCCGGGCCGTCGATGGCGCCGGCGGCTCGGTCACCGGCAACGGCCGGATCGGCCTGAAGCAGGGCTCGGGGTCCAGCTTCCAGCTGTTGCTCAACCGGTTCCGGATCATCGACAACGACATCGCCGAGGCCAAGGCCTCGGGCCCCCTGACCGTCACCCGCGGCGAGGACGGCAACATCACCCTGAGCGGCCGGATGGACATTGACGAGGCCCGCATCGAGGCCAATCCTCCCGGCTCGACCGGAATCGTCCGCATGGACGTGGTCGAGACCAACAAGCCCGGCGGCGACGTCCCCGAGGCGGAGCAGAACCGGCAACGAGGGCTTCAGTTCGGCCTCGACATCGCCCTGAGTTCTCCGGGCGGCGATGTCCGGGTGGTGGGGCGCGGCCTCAATGTCGAGATGAACGTCGACGCCCGGGTCACGGGCACCATCAGCCGGCCGGTCCTGAGCGGGACGGCCCGGGTGGTGCGCGGCGACTACGACTTCGCCGGCAAGCGGTTCGTCTTCGACGAACGGGGCACTGTGAGCCTGTCGACCAATCCGGAGCAGATCCGGCTGAACCTGACCGCCACGCGCGAGGACCCGGCCCTGACCGCCACCATCCGCGTCACCGGCACGGCTGCGCGGCCCGAGATCGTTCTGACCTCGACGCCGGCCCTGCCCCAGGACGAGATCCTGTCCCAGGTGCTGTTCGGACGCTCGGCGTCACAGCTGTCGGCCTTCGAGGCGGCCCAGCTGGCGGCGGGCGTGGCGGCGCTGGCGGGGGGCGGCGGCTTCGACGTGATCGGCAACCTGCGCGAACTGGCGGGGCTGGATCGGCTGTCGTTCGGCGGCGAGGCCTCGGGCCTGACCGTGGCCGGCGGCCGCTACATCAGCGACGACGTCTATCTGGAGATTATCGGCGGCGGCGAGAACGGCGCCGCGGTCAATGTCGAATGGCAGGTGCGCCGCAACCTGACCGTCAGTTCGAAATTCGGCGGCCAGGGCGAGGCCAGCCTGTCGATCCGCTGGCGTCGCCAGTCCCGGCAGCCGGGCGGCGGTCGCGAGGACCGCCGCCCGAACCGCTAGACGGGAACTACCGGTTCGCCGCCTCGAAGCGCAGCTGGTCGAGCTGGCGCGCGCCGCGGATGCCGGCGATGTGCAGAACCAGCTGGATCACCAGAACGATGATCCCGACCGCGATCTGCCACACCGGGGTCTGGGCTGCTTGCGGCACGTCGACCTGCCCCTGCATCGCGAGGCCGAACAGGCCGGAGACCAGGCCGAACGCCACCAGGATCACGAAGATGATCGGAATCACGATGTTGGGCTTGGCCCATTGAACGAGGCCCAGGACGGCCTGGATCACGATCATGCCGACCGCCGTCCAAATGGCCATCTGGGTGAGCATTTCTCCCATGCCGGCCATCTCCGGCGCATCGGCGGCCGCGTCCGCCAGGGCTGCGTCCATGGCGGCCGAGCCGCTGGTGAGCAGGATGGCGAGGCCGACGAGGCCCCAGGCCACGCCCAGGAAAATCGCGAGGGCGCTCGCCCGTGCCGCGGCGATCGCCTCGGCCTCGTTGGTGATCGGCGCCGTCGGATTCGACGCCCGGACCCAGTCAGTCATTGGTTTGGCCTCCCTCATTGAGGACGGAAGCCTAGCGCGCTCGCCCCCCGGTGGAAACCGGCAACCGCTCGCCTTCACCTTTGCGGTCCGGGCCGCTAGGGTCCGCCGGCATGCGGATTCTGCCCCCCGACCAGATCGTGCTCGACCATGTCGCGGCGCGCGAAGCCGCCATCGTCGGGCGCGCGATCGACTGGGCCAATGTGAATTCGGGCAGCCGGAACGCCGGCGGCCTGGCCCAGGTGCTTGCCCTGCTGGAGGCCGAGGCGCGGCGCCTGCCGGCCGAGGTGTCGCGAGTCCCCACCGGCGGCTCCACGACGGTCGGCGATGACGGCGCGGTGCGAGCCGAGGCCCACGCCGACGCCCTGAAGGTCACCGCCCGGCCCGACGCCCCGATCCAGGTCGTGCTGACCGGCCACTACGACACGGTCTTCCCGATCGACAGCGCCTTCCGGACTGTGACCACGCGGGCTGACGGCGCCCTCAACGGTCCCGGCATCGCCGACATGAAGGGCGGGATCAGCGTCATGCTGGCCGCGCTGGAGGCGTTCGAGACCCACCCTGATCGCGAGCGCGTCGGCTGGACCGTGCTGCTGTCGCCGGACGAGGAGATCGGCTCCCCCGCCTCCGCCCCCCTGCTGGCCGAACTCGGCGCGCGCGGCCATGTCGGCCTGACCTATGAGCCCGCGCTTTCGGACGGGACGCTCGCCGGGGCGCGCAAGGGCAGCGGCAACTACCATCTGATCGTCACCGGCAAGGCGGCCCATGCCGGCCGCGCCTTCCACGAGGGGGCCAACGCCGTCGCCGGCGCGGCCATCATCGCCGCCCGCCTGCACGCCCTGAACGGCCAGCGCGAGGGCGTGACTGTCAATGTGGCCAAGATCAGCGGCGGCGGCGCCCTGAACGTCGTCGCGGACAACGCCGTGGTCCGGTTCAATGTCCGCGTTCCCGACGCACAGGCCTCGGCGTGGATCGCGGAGACGGTGCGCGGCATCGCCGCCGAGCCCCCCTTCCCCGGCCTGACCCTGGGCCTGCACGGCGGCATGACCCGCGCGCCCAAGCCGATGGACGCGTCGCAGACCGCTCTGTTCGAGGCCGTGCGAGAGACCGGCGCCCTGCTGGGCCAGAGCATCGCCTGGAAGCCGTCGGGCGGGGTCTGCGAGGGCAACAACCTGCACGCCGCCGGCCTGCCCAACATCGACACCCTCGGCGTGCTGGGCGGCGACATCCATTCGGACCAGGAGTTCGCCTGGCCCGCCAGCTTCGTCGAGCGGGCGCAGCTCAGCGCCCTGATCCTGTGCAAGATCGCCTCGGGCGAGATCGACGCGCTGAAACTCAAAGCCCTGCGTCTGGAGACGATCTGATCCCATGCTCGTCGTCCGACCCGCCGGCCCCGCCGATCTCGACTTCCTGCTGGAGCTGGCCATCCTGTCCGGCCCCGGCTTCACCAGCCTGCCCGAGGACCCCGACCAGCTGGCCGAGCGGCTCGATCTGAGCCGCGACAGCTTCGCCGGCCGGCTGGAGCCGCAGCAGCGCTGGTACACCCTGATGCTCGAGGAGACCGAGACCGGCGACGTCGACGGCATCGGCTCGGTCAAGGCGGCGGTCGGGCTGAACCGGCCCTTCTTCTCCTTCCGCGTGGTGACCAACACCCAGTCGTCGCCGTCGCTCGGCATCAGGCTGGAACAGAAGACCCTGGTGCTGGTCAATGAATGCACCGGCTGGACCGAGGTCGGCTCCCTGTTCCTCAAGGCCGACCGGCGCAAGGGCGGCGCGGGCCGTCTGCTCAGCCAGTCGCGCTACATGCTGATCGGGGCCGGGCCGGAACTGTTCAACGAGAACGTCCTGGCCGAGCTGCGCGGCGTCTTCACCCCGGACGGCGCCTGCCCGTTCTGGGACCATGTGGCGCACAAATTCTTCCCGATGGAGTTCGACGAGGCCGACCGGATGACCGGTTCGACCGACAAGCAGTTCATCGTCGACCTGGCCCCCCGCCATCCGATCTACATCGACCTGCTGCCCGAGCCGGCCCGCGCGGTGATCGGCAAGGTGCATCCGCAGGGCGTGCCCGCCATGGCCCTGCTGGAGAGCGAGGGATTCCGTCCCAACGATCTGGTCGACATCTTCGACGGCGGCCCGACCGTATCGTGCGGCCGCGACAACATCCGCACGGTGCGCGACGCCCGGCGGCTGACTGTCGCCGTGGCCCCGGAGGTCGAGGCCGAACTGCCCGCCCTGATCTCGACCGACACGATCGCCGGCTTCCGCTCGGTGCGCCAGCGCGCGGCCATCGAAGGCGACACGGTCACCCTGACCCGCGAGACGGCCGAGACCTTGCGGGTGCGGACCGGCGATACGGTCCGGGTGAAGACATGAGTTCCAGCATGACCAGCTTCCAGTCCATCGACCCCGCCACCGGCGAAACC
The DNA here is from genome assembly GCF_030704825.1 of Brevundimonas sp. Classification (GTDB taxonomy): domain Bacteria; phylum Pseudomonadota; class Alphaproteobacteria; order Caulobacterales; family Caulobacteraceae; genus Brevundimonas. The sequence continues at coordinate 166,162 of NZ_JAUYNX010000003.1, forward strand.
GTCTGGGACGGCGTCGCCGCCTCCCCCGCCGAGGTCCAGGCCGCGACCGACCGCGCCCGCGCCGCCTTCCCTGACTGGGCCGACCGCCCGCGTCAGGACCGGATCGACGCGGTCAAACGCTATCAGGCCGTGCTGAAAGAGCGCGCGCCCCGCATGGCGGAAGCCATCAGCCGCGAGACCGGCAAGGCCCTGTGGGAGACGACCGCCGAACTGGGCGCCATGGCGGGCAAGGTCGACATCTCCATCCGCGCCTATGACGAGCGCACCGGCGAGCGCACGGCGGACACCGCCTTCGGCCAAGCGACGCTGCGCCATCGCCCGCATGGCGTCGCCGCGGTGCTCGGCCCGTTCAACTTCCCCGGCCACCTGCCCAACGGCCACATCGTTCCGGCCCTGCTGGCGGGCGACACCGTGGTGTTCAAGCCATCGGAAGAGACGCCCCTGATCGGTCAGCTGATGGCCGAAGCCTTCGCCGAGGCGGACCTGCCCGACGGCGTGGTCAACGTCGTCCAGGGCGGGCGCGACACGGGCGCCGCCCTGCTGGACGCCGGCATCGACGCCCTGATGTTCACCGGTTCCGGCGCGGCCGGGACCCATTTCCGGCGAAAATTCGCCGAGGATCCGCATGTGATCCTGGCCCTCGAGCTGGGCGGCAACAATCCGCTGGTCGTCTGGGACGTCGCCGACGCCGAGGCCGTGGCCGGGATCGTGGTCCAGTCGGCCTTCGTGACGACGGGCCAGCGGTGTTCCTGCGCCCGCCGCCTGATCGTGCCGGAGGGGCCGCAGGGCGACGCCATCGTCGCCGCCGTCGACGCGATGGTCGACCGCCTGATCCTTGCCCCGTGGAACTCCGCCCCCGAGCCCTACGCCGGGCCGCTGATCTCCGTGAAGGCCGCCGAGGCGGCGCTGAAGGCGCTGCAGGACCGCATCGACATGGGGGCCAGGGTCATCCGCGCTTCCGGTCCCGTCGGCAACCTGCCCGCCGCCTTCGTCAGCCCGGCCATCATCGACGTCACCGGCGTCGACGTCCCCGACGAGGAGATGTTCGCCCCCTTCCTGTCGGTCACCCGCGTCGCCAGCTTCGACGCCGCCATCGCCGAGGCCAACGCCACCCGCTACGGCCTGTCCGCCGGCCTGGTCAGCGACGACCCGGCCAACTGGGACCGCTTCGTCCGCCGCATCCGCGCCGGCGTGGTCAATTTCAACCGCCCGACCACCGGCGCCGCCGGCGACATGCCCTTCGGCGGCCTGGGCGCCAGCGGCAATCACCGGCCCAGCGCGTACTACGCCGCCGACTACTGCGCCTATCCGGTGGCCAGTTTCGAGGCCGGTGCGGTGAAGAACATCGAAAGCGAGATCAAGGGCTTGAGGCCGTGACCTCGGCCATTGAGGCCAACGCAGACGGCCTGATCGGCCCGACCCACTCCTATGCGGGCCTGTCGCCGGGCAACCTCGCCTCCAGCCTGAACAAGGGCGAAGCCTCCAACCCGCGCGCGGCGGTCTTGCAGGGCCTCGACAAGATGAAGCGGCTGGCCGACCTCGGCCTGCCCCAGTACGTCCTGCCGCCGCACGAGCGGCCGAACATCCCCTTCCTGCGCAGCCTCGGCTTCACCGGCCCGGACGCCCGGGTGCTCGAACAGGCGTGGAAGGACGCGCCGTCCTTCGCCGCCGCCGCCTGCTCGGCCTCGCCGATGTGGGCCGCCAACGCCGCGACGGTGACGCCCAGCGCCGACAGCGCCGACGGCCGGGTGCATTTCACCCCCGCCAACCTCGTCACCAACCTGCACCGCTCGCTGGAGCACCGGCAGACGAAGCAGGCGCTGGACTCCCTCTTCCCCGACGCGGCCCGGTTCGCGGTCCACGAGGCCCTGCCCTCCGTGGCCCACCTCGCCGACGAGGGCGCGGCCAACCACGTGCGCCTGTGCGCCGATCACGGCGAGCCCGGGGTCAATCTGCTGGTCTGGGGCCGCGAGGCCTTCGAACCCTGGGCCGACGCCTTCCCCGCCCGCCAGACGCGCGAGGCGTCCGAGGCCGTCGCCCGTCGACACGGCGCATCCGGCGCGGTGCTGGCCCGCCAGTCGAAGACCGCCATCGCCGGCGGGACCTTCCACAACGACGTGGTCTGCGTCGGGGCGCTGGACACCCTGTTCTTCCACGACCTCGCCTTCGAGGATGCGGCCGGGACGAAGGCCGCCATCCGCGCCGCCGCGCAGGGCTTCGAACCGGTCTTCGTCGAGGTCTCCTCCGCCGACCTGCCGCTGGCCGACGCCATCTCCAGCTATCTGTTCAACTCCATGCTGGTGCGGATCCCCGGCGAGGATCGCCTGACCCTGATCTGCCCGACCGAGACCCGCGACAACCCGCGCAGCCACGCCGTCGCCCAGCGGCTGGCCGCCTCGAACGGCCCGATCGGCCGGATCGAATACGTCGACGTGCGCCAGTCGATGCGCAACGGCGGCGGCCCCGCCTGCCTGCGCCTGCGCGTGGTCCTGACCGGGGCCGAACAGGCCGCGGCCAACCCCGCCATGCGGCTGACCGACGCCCTGCACGCGCGGTTGTCGACGTGGGGCGCGGCCCGTTACCGCGACCGGTTGACCCCGGCCGACCTCGCGGATCCGGCCCTGCTGGACGAAAGCCGCGAAGCCCTGGACGAACTGACCCGTATTCTGGGACTGGGCGGCGACTTCTATCCGTTCCAGAGGGGCTGACGCGGTCAAGGCGTTCGCGGCGCCTTGCGCGCGCCGACCGGAACGCTAGAGGTCATGTCCGCAGTCATCGAGCCGGCCATGCATCCCCTGTCGCTTTCCCTTCTTCTGCTCGCGATTTCGCAGCAGTCCTCTCCCTCGCCGGCCACCCTGACCGACGTGGTCGTGGAGGGTCACCGACTCGATCCCCTGGTCGCGGTGGCGGTCGTCGGCGAGGTTCCGGCCGAGATTCTGGTGCGCAGCGATCCGGTCGGGATCCGGTGCGGCGCGACCGCCTGGCGCTACTCTCCTTACGCCGCCCCCCGGCTGTGCTGGATTCGCCGGCCGCCGGGCGAGCCTGTGCGGCTGACCGCCGAGGGCCCCAACCTGTCGGGCGGCTGGACCATCGAATGGCAGGGCTGCCAGCCCCTGCCCGACGGCCTTCACTGCGATCTGTCCGTTCCGGGCGACGGCGTGACGGTTCACGCGCGCTTCCGGCGCCGCTGAGCGCGGGAGCGGGCGACGTGACCACCGGCTTCACCCACCGCATCGCGACCGAGGCCGATATCCCCGCCCTCGTCGTCCTTATGGATCGGTCGATTTCCGGGCCGCTGGCCGACTTCCTGACGCCCGACCAGATCGCCGCCAGCCGCAGGCTGATGGGGCTGGACAGCCAGATCATCGCCGACCGGACCTATCTGATCGTCGAGGCGGACGGCGCCATGGCCGGCTGCGGCGGCTGGAGCCGTCGCATCACCGAATACGGCGGCGATCACACGCCCGGCCGGGTTCCGGCCCCCCTGACCCCGGGCCTCGACGCCGCCCGCATCCGCGCCATGTACACCGCGCCCGAATTCGTCCGGCGCGGCGTCGGCCGGCTGATCCTCGGCCTGTGCGAAACCGCCGCCCGGGCCGCCGGCTACGGCCGCGCCGAACTGGTCGCCACCCTGGGCGGGGAACCCTTGTATCTGGCCGCCGGCTATCGCGAGATCGAACGGTTCGAGGACGACCGCGGCGGCGCGCCCGTGCCGCTGGTCCGGATGGGCAAGCGACTGGACAGCGGGTTTGGTCCTGCGGGCGAACCCGGCTAGCGTCGGGCCAACGGCGTCGGGGACCACGGCTTGATCAGACATATCGCCTTCGGCTGCGCGGTCCTCAGCCTGCTGGTCCTGGCCGGCGCGACGATCGCGGGCGGCCTGGCCTCGCCCGGCTACGACCACCTGACCCGGTATATCAGCGAGCTCGGCGCGACCGGCGCGCCGACCAGCCGGAGCGTCAGCCTGGCCTTCATGGTGTCCGGCGGCCTGCTGGCCCTCTTCTGGCTGCTGTGCGCGGGCCTGTTTCCCCGCAGCCTCCTGTCGATCCCGGGCTTCGGCCTCAGCGCCCTGAACGGCGTCGGCCTGCTGCTGGGCGGGGTGTTCCGCTGTGATTTCGAATGTTCCGTCGTCGACCCCAGTCTCGACGCCATCCTGCACGAGGTGTTCGGCGGCGTCGGCTACATGTGCGGCATCGTAGGCGTCTTCCTCGTCGGCGCCGCCGCGCGGAACTGGCCCCAGGGGCGCGGTCTGTTCCGGCTCAGTCTGATCTGCGGGATTCCCGCGGCCCTGGCCATCTGGCTGATCCACCCCGCCTTCGAATGGCTCGGCGCGGCCCAGCGGGTGGTCGAGATCGCCCTGGCGGTCTGGGCGCTGGCCGTGGCGATGCGGCTGCGCGCGCCGGTCCGGCTGCAGACAGGAGCGACGGCATGACGCCCGCCCGGAACCCCGCCCTTGTCATCGGCGGCCTGCTGAGCCTCGCCGCCTCGCTGCTGCATATCGGATGCATCCTCGGCGGCCCCGCCTGGTATCGCTTCTTCGGGGCGGGCGAAGGCATGGCGACCCTGGCGGAGCAGGGCTCGATGACCCCCACTCTGGTCACCCTTGGGATCGCCGCCATCCTCGCGATCTGGGCCGCCTACGCCTTCTCGGGCGCCGGCCTCCTGCCCCGGCTGCCGCTGCTGCGGACCGGACTGGTCGTGATCAGCGCCGTCTATCTGCTGCGCGGCCTGGCCCTGATCCCCGCGCTGCTGATCAACGGCGGCGTCGTCATGCCGTTCGTGCTGTGGAGTTCGCTGATCGTCCTCGTCTATGGCGTGGCTCATGCGGTCGGGACCTGGACCGCCTGGCCCACCCTGGGTCCCCGCCCGTGAGCGCCGCCATGACCCCCGCCCGCCGCCTGCGCAACATCATCGGCGGCTCGGCCGGCAATCTGGTCGAATGGTTCGACTGGTTCGCCTACGCCGCCTTCACCGTCTATTTCGCCCCGGTCTTCTTCCCCAAGGGGGACAGCACGGCCCAGTTGCTCAGCGCGGCGGCGGTCTTCGCCGTGGGCTTCCTGATGCGGCCGGTCGGGGCCTGGGTCATGGGGGTCTATTCGGACCGCAAGGGCCGCAAGGCGGGCCTGACCCTGTCGGTCACCCTGATGTGCACCGGCAGCCTGGTCATCGCCTGCACGCCCGGCCATGCGACGATCGGCCTCGCCGCGCCGGCCCTGCTGCTGTTCGCCCGCATGCTGCAGGGCCTCAGCGTCGGCGGGGAATACGGCTCCTCGGCCACCTATCTGTCGGAGATGGCCACGGCGAAGCACCGCGGCTTCTGGTCCAGCTTCCAGTACGTCACCCTGATCTCGGGCCAGTTGCTGGCCCTGATGCTGCTGATCCTCCTGCAGAGGACCATGGCCGAAGCCGATCTGGCGGCCTGGGGCTGGCGCATCCCCTTCTTCGTCGGGGCGGCCCTGGCCGTGGTCGTCTTCTGGCTGCGGCGCCGGCTGGACGAGACCTCGGCCTTCATCGCCGCGGACGCCAGCGAGGCGCCCAGATCCAGCGCCCTGCTGCTGATCCTCAAACACCCGAAGGAGGCGCTGATGGTGCTCGGCCTCACCGCCGGCGGGACCGTCGCCTTCTATACCTACACCACCTATCTGCAGAAATTCCTCGTCAACACGACCGGCTTCTCGAAGTCGACCGCGACCGAGATCAGCGCCGCGGCCCTGTTCGTCTTCATGCTGCTGCAGCCCGCCGTCGGGGCCCTGTCGGACCGGATCGGGCGGCGGCCGGTAATGATCGCATTCGGGGTCGCCGGAGTCCTGTTCACTGTGCCGATCATGACGGCCCTTTCCGGGGTCGAGAGCCCCTTCATCGCCTTCCTGCTGGCCATGACGGCCCTGATCATCGTCAGCGGCTACACCTCGATCAACGCCGTGGTGAAGGCCGAGCTGTTCCCGGCCCATATCCGCGCCCTGGGCGTCGCCCTGCCCTATGCGGTCGCCAACGCCCTGTTCGGCGGCACGGCGGAATATGTGGCGTTGTGGTTCAAGGCCGAAGGCGTGGAGAGCGCCTTCTTCTGGTACGTCACCGCCCTGATCGGCGTGTCGCTGCTGACCTACATCCGGATGCGGGACACCGGCCGCAACAGCCTGATCACGCACGACTAACCCTTCAGACGCGCCAAGGCTTCCGGAAAGCGGCGAGACAGCGGAGCTCGCACCGTCCCCAGTTCGACGGTCCAGTCGCCCGAGCCGTCCGGGACCAGACCCGTGACCCGCGCGCCATTGACCAGCCATGACCGGTGCGCCCGGACAAAGCCGTAGGCTTCCAGCTCGACCTCGATGGCGGCCAGGGTGGCGCGCATCAGCGGCCGACGCCCGTCGGCCAGCCAGAATTCGACGTAGTTCCCCGCCGAGGACACGGCCAATATCTCGCCGACCGGCGCACGGATGATCCGGGCCCCGTCGCGGATGTCGAAGCTCACCGGCCGCAGCGTCGGCCGTTCCGGCCGTCGCAGGCGACGCAGAATCCAGAACAGGCCGACGAAGGCGGCATAGCTGAGCAGATCCTTGCGGAATTCGTAGAGATAGACCTCGCCGGCCGGCCCGGGTTCGTACGGCCCCGCGCCGGCCCAGCCGTACACGGCCAGTCTCAGGCTCATCATTCCAACGACGTGCAGGGCGCTCCAGATGGCGGCGGCCGCCAGATGGACGCCGGCGAAGACGGCGCGTGCGCGCCAGCCGTCCCGCACCATGTCGGGCGGCGCGCCGGCTGTGCTGAGCCACGGCAGCCAGGCCAGCAGCATCACCACGAAGGCGCTGGTCCCCTCCCAGACCCAGGGCTCCCATGCGTCGACCTCGGGGTTGTCGACCTGGACGGTCAGGGCGTTGACCACGGTGACCGCAGCGGCTCCCGCGGCGATGACCAGGACGCCGACCATCAGGTCGCGTCCGTCGAGCCCGCGCAGCCGTTCCAGCCCGCCCTCGAACAGGCCGCCCGTCCCGCGGGACGCGCCGCCCGTCCCTGACCGCCCGCGCCCGTCCCTCGCCGGCGGCCGCCCGCCCCCCGGTCCTTGCACCCATGGGTCCGGCGCCGACGATCCCGAAGCGTCGCCGTCGCTCATGGAGTTCCCGCCCTTGTCCGCCTCATCCCTCGCCCCCTCGTCGGACCGCCGCCACGATCTGGACTGGATCCGGGTCGGAGCCTTCTTCCTGCTGATTCTGTATCACGTCGGCATGTTCTACGTGCCGTGGGACTGGCATGTGAAGTCCAGCCACGAGGTCGAGGCGCTCGAGCCGGTCATGCAGCTGACCAATCCATGGCGGCTGACCCTGCTGTTCCTCGTGTCCGGCGCCGCCACCCGCTTCCTCGCCGACAGCCCGGCCCGGGACGGCCGCGTGGGGGCGGGGCGGCTGGCCGGTTCGCGGACCCTGCGGCTGCTGCCGCCGCTGCTGTTCGCCATGTTCGTGATCGTGCCGCCCCAGAGTTATTACGAGATCGTCGAGGCCCTCGGCCGGGTCGCGCCGCAGGCCGACGCCTATCACAACGCCTTCACCGCCGACTTCTGGGTCCGCTACGCCACGGCCTCGGGCAACTGGTGCGACGCCGACGGTTGCCTGGTCACGCCGACCTGGAACCACATGTGGTTCGTGGCCTATCTGCTGGTCTACAGCCTGCTCCTGGCCGGGCTGCTGGCCCTGTCGTCCGGTCGTCTGCGCGCCCTCGGCGGCCTGCTGGAGCGCGGCCTGAAGGGCTGGGGCCTGTTGCTCTGGCCGATCGTCTTCCTGGCCGCGATCCGCTGGGGCCTGGCCTCCCGGTTCGAGATCAGCCACGACCTGGTCAACGACTGGTACAATCACGCCCTGTCGTTCAGCGCCTTCCTGTTCGGCTTCCTCACGGCCCGGTCCGAAACCCTCCGCGCGGGCTTCATCCGCCTGCGCTGGCCGGCGCTGATCCTCGCCCTCGCCGCCTGGGCGGCCTGGGCCGGCTACGCCTGGGAATACCGCGCCGAGGACGCCATGCCGGCCCTCGCCCTGCGTCGGCTCATGCGGGTGGTCTATGCGGCGGACCAATGGGCCTTCATCGCCGCCATCCTCGGTTTCGGGGCCCGGCATCTGAACCGCGGCGGTCCCGTGCTGCGCTATCTGACCGTCGGCGTCTTCCCGTTCTACATCGTCCACCAGACCGTCATCGTGGTGGCGGGTCACCATCTGGCGCCGCTGCGCCTGCCGCTGGCGGCCGAGGCCGGCCTGTTGATCGGCGCCACCTTCGCCGCCTGCTTCCTGGCCTACGAAGTCGCGCGGCGGCTGGGCTGGCCCGGTCTGCTGCTGGGGGTCAGGCCTGAACGTCAGGCGGCGAACCGGCCGCCCCGGGCCGCATAGGCCTGGGTGCCGCGGGTGAAGACCCGGTCGGTCGGCAGGATGGCGTCGATGGCGATGTCGCCGGCGCCCTTCAGCCGCCCGTAGATCGGGCCGAAATCCTGCAGGGTGTCGCGCTTCAGCTGCTCGATGGAGTCGATGACGAAATAGACCTGCTGGAAGTCGTCGATCCGGTAGAGGGTCCGCATCACCCGTTCGAGGTCGAAGCCGAGGCGATTCGGCGACGGGTCCTCCAGCGAGAAGACGCTCTCGGTCGCCGAGGAGACGATGCCCGCGCCGTAGATGCGAAGCCCGTCCGTGTCCTGCATCAGACCGAACTCGACGGTGTACCAGTACAGCCGGGCCAGGTTCTGCAGCACGCCCAGCGAGGCCGCCCGCTGCCCGCCCTTGCCATAGGCCTCCATATAGGCGGCGAAATCGGGGTCGGAGAGCATCGGCACATGGCCGAACACATCGTGAAAGATGTCCGGTTCCTGCAGATAGTCCAGCTGGTCCGGCTTGCGGATGAACTGGCCCGAGGGGAAGCGGCGGTTGGCCAGGTGGTCGAAGAAGACGTCGTCGGGCACCAGTCCGGGCACGCAGACCACGGTCCAGCCCGTCAGGGCCTGGAGCTTGGGGTTCATGACGGCGAAGTCGGGAATGCCGCCGGTGTTGAGATCCAGCGCCGTCAGCCCCTTGAGAAAGACATCGGCGGCGCGGCCGGGCAGGATCTTCATCTGCCGGGCGTACAGCGTGTCCCAGGTGCGGTGCTCGATGTCGGTGTAGGACGCCCAGTCCTGCGGGATGGTCCAGTCGTCGGCGGCGCCTTCCGGCGGCGCGTCGAACACGTGCTCGAAGTCGGACATGGACGCGCTCCTGCAACCTTCGGGCTCTGAGGGACCCTTGCGGTCAATCTAGGCCCGCCGCGCGGCCCGCGCCAGCGCCGCTCAGTGAATCGCGCAGGGCTTGGGCGCGTGGCGGCCCCTGGCGTCGATGGTGAACCAGCGGCGCTCCGCCTCGAGGGTCAGGGCCGAGAGCTCGGGATCGTGCTCCAGCGCGGCCTCGGCCGCATAGGCGACGAAGCCGCCGTCCGGCCCGATGGCGAGGACCTGGTAGAAGGGCTGATCCGGCGCGATCTCTCCGGTCTCGCCCGGCCGGCCGGCGTAACAGGCGTCGATGTCGATCACCACGCCGCGAAAGGCGGCGTCGCGGTGACGGACGATCTGGCCGAGGCCGAATTTCGCGATGGTTTGCCGGGTCATGGCGGGACAATGCCGGACCCGACCTGAGCCTTATCCGCGTCACGCCGTTCATTTTCGTGACAGACACGCTTGGCGCGGAGGTTTCCACGGCTCTAGAGTGGCGGGGACGGGCGCCGTTTCGGACCGCCCACCTTGAAAGTTCGGCCGATGCCGGAGACCGACGACGCGCCGCGGCGCGGCGACCGGTCCCAGTCCCGACGGTCCGACGGACAGCGCGCCCGCGGCGGCGCCTTCGGCGGACCAGGGGCGTCGGGTCGCGAGGCGCCCCTCTATGGCGCCCTCGACCTGGGGACAAACAATTGCCGGCTGCTGATCGCCAGGCCGTCGCGCGACGGCTTTCGCGTGGTCGATTCCTTCAGCCGCATCGTTCGCCTGGGCGAGGGCCTGTCCCGCACCGGGCGGCTCGACGATGCGGCGATGGAGCGGGCCTATGAGGCCTTGGTGCTGTGCGGGGAGCGGGTCGCTAAAAAGGGCGTGGACTCCTCGCGCCTGATGGCCGTCGCGACCCAGGCCTGCCGGCAGGCGGATAACGGCGCGGCCTTCATCGAACGGGTGCGCGTCGGCACCGGGCTGAAACTGCGCGTCATCGATCCCGTGGAGGAGGCCCGGCTGGCCGTCGAGGGCTGTCTCAACCTGTTCGACCAGTCGGCGGAGGCGGTGCTGGTCGTCGACGTCGGCGGCGGCTCGACCGAACTGAGCTGGTTGAGGAAACGCGACGGCGGGTTCGCGCTGGCCGGCTGGATGTCCGCCCCCATGGGCGTCGTCACCCTCGCCGAACGACATCCGGAGCCGGCGGGCGCGCTGGACGACTGGTACGAAGCCATGGTGACCGACATGGGCGCCGCCATCGCCTCGGCCCCGGTCGATCCGGCCCTGCGCGAGGTGTTCACGGGCGGGCGGGCGCATCTGGTCGGGACCTCGGGCGCGATCACCAGTCTGGCGGGGATTCACCTCGGGCTGCGACGCTATCAGCGCAACCTCGTCGACGGCCTGTGGATGACGCGGGGCGACTGCGAGAAGGCGGCGGACACCCTGAAGCGTCTGGGGCCTGCCGGTCGCGCGGCCGAATCGTGCATCGGCCCCGACCGCGCCGACCTGGTGCTGGCGGGCGCCGCCATCATGGAGGCGATCCAGCGGGCCTGGCCCTCGGAACGGGTCCGGGTCGCGGATCGCGGCCTGCGCGAGGGCCTGCTGCTGCAACAGATGCGCGAGGATCGAAAGCCGAAACGCCGCCCGCGCCGCCGGAGCCGCGGGGCCTCCCCGCCCCGCGCGGACGGGGCGCCCGGCTAGTTGGTCACCTGCACCGGCAAGGTCAGGTCGCAGACCGAAAAGTCGGCCCCCCGCGATGTCCGGACCTCGTCCGCCATGGCCCGGAAGCGCGGCGAGTCCGTCGCCAGCACCTGGACCGCCGGCCGTTCCGCCCCGGCGATGTCGGCGGCGATGCGGACCCGGGTCATGCGGTCGGGTTCGGCCGTGACCATGCCGTTGTCGCCGTCGCCGACGCGCAGGCTGCGCACCACGTCGAGGCCGGACACCGTCATGCCCCAGATGGTGTAGCGCTTGTCGAGGGCCGGATAGGCCTGGCGCATCAGGAAGAACTGGCTGTTGGCCGTGTCATTGCCCTCGTCCCGCGCCATGCCGGCCACGCCGGGGCAGTACAGGCCCCAGCCGTGAACCTTGCCGTCTCCGGTCAGGGCGAAGGCCGCGTCGGGCTGGGTCTGGACCGGCAGGGAGTGGAAGAAGCCGACCCGCGCCCCGGCCGGCTCGGCCACGGCCGCGAAGGGCATGGACGGGTCGCGCCGGAAGGTGAATTCGGCCTTGAGGTCGGGATAGGGGCTCTGGCCGTCGCCCGTGCCCAGCGGATCGCCGGTCTGGGCCATGAACCAGTCGATCACCCGGTGCCATGGCACGCCGTCGTAGAAGCCGCGCCGCGCCAGCAGCTTGATCCGCTCGACGTGCAGCGGCGCGACCTCGGGCGTCAGCTCCACCAGAATCCGGCCGCGCGTGGTGTCGATGACCAGCAGGTTCTCCGCCGGAACGGTCCGCCATTCCGCGGCGGGGACCGTGGTCTCCGGCGTCGGGGCCGCCGGCGGAGGCGGGGGCCCGCCGACTTCCTGGGCCGCGGCCGGCGCCGCGATCACGGCCAGCGAGGCCGCGAGGCCGGGCATCGTCTTCATCCATCCCTCCCCTGACGCCCTCATCCGCCGGTCACCTCTGCCGGCGGCTGGACGTCGCAAACCGTGAACGCCGCGCCCCGCTCGGTCCGGACCCGGTCGACCAGGGCGGCGAAGGCCGGGCTGGACGGGGTCATGACGCGGACGGCCGGGCGCTGGCTTTCGGGAAGGCTGGCGGCGGTGCGGACCCGCGTCATCACGTCGGGATCGTCGACCCGACCGTTGGCGGTCTCGTCGCCGGGCTTCAGCGCCTTGACCACGTCCATTCCCGCCACCACCCGCCCGAAGGGCGCATAGAGGCCGTTCAGATTTTCGTTGCTTCCGGTCATCAGGAAGAACTGGCTGTTGGCGCTGTCCGGATCCTGGCTGCGCGCCATGCCCGCGACGCCGGGACAGAACAGGGCCTGGGCCGCCGCCTTGAAATCGGACGTGACCATCATCTGGGCGTCGGGCTGGGTCAGCACGGGCACGGAGCCGGCGACGCCCAGCTGCCCCCCCGGACCCGTCGCGACAGTGGCGAAGCCCATGTCGCGCCCCCGTCGGAACTGGAACTCGCCGGGAATGTCCGGCAGGTCGCTGCCGCCCGCGCCCGTGCCCAGCGGATCTCCGGTCTGGGCCATGAAACCTTCGACCACCCGGTGGAATTTCAGGCCGTCGTAAAAGCCGCTGTCGGCCAGGGTCCTGACGCGCTCGACCGACAGGGGCGCGATGCGCGGCTCCAGTTCGACCAGGATGCGGCCCTTGGCGGTGTCGATGACCAGCAGGTTCTCGGCGGCGACCGCGCGCCACTCGGCGGCGGCCGGCGCCTGGGCCGAAACGGGCGCGGCCCCGGCGAGTAGCGCCGCCGAAAGCGCGGCGGCCGTTGCGATCTTGAAGTTCATTCTATTCCTTGACCTTGGCCCGGACCATTTCGGCGATGGCGGGGCTGACGAAACTGTCGATCGCGCCGTCCAGGCGGGCGATCTCCTTGACCAGCCGCGAGGCGATGGCCTGGTGCCGCGGATCGGCCATCAGGAAGACCGTCTCGATGTCGGCATTGAGGCGCTGGTTCATCGCCGTCATCTGGAATTCGTATTCGAAGTCGGAGACGGCGCGCAGCCCCCGCACGATGATGCCCGCGCCGAGCTGCTCGGCGAAATGCATCAGCAGGCTGTCGAAGGGCTGGACTTCGACCCTGGGGCCCAGATGGGCGACCTCGGCGCGAACCATCACCACCCGTTCGTCGGTGGTGAACAGCGGGCCCTTGTCGTCATTGCGCGCCACGCCGATGACCAGCCGGTCGACCAGCTTCACGGCGCGCCCGATGATGTCCATATGCCCGTTGGTGACGGGGTCGAATGTGCCCGGATACAGGCCGATGCGCATGGCGATCCTCCCCGCCTTTCCGGTCGTTTAGCAGGCGCCGCTCCGACAGCCTAGATCGGTTGGACGGGGTTGGACCCCCAGGCGGCCCGAAGGCGGTCGATCATCGCGGGCGACGTGGCGAACCCATGGTCTCCAACCGCGACGACGGCGCAGGCCGGCGTTGCGCTGTTGCAGATGAAGGCGCCGTCGAAGTCCCGCAGATCGTCCACGTGAACCGGGGCGGTCCTGCCCGTCAGGCCCGAAGGACCGAGGCCGCGTTGCACCAGCGACTGGGCCACTCCCGCCAGCATGGGAGCCTGCGGCCAGACCACTTCGCTTCCAGAAAGAAAACCAATATTCCAGAGACTTCCTTCGGAAACCTGTCCTGCTGAATCGACAAAGATGGCGTCGTCGAAGCCGGCGGCGCGCGCCGCCCGCCGGGCGCGGATCAGGCCGAAGGTCGCGACATGCTTCAGATGCGGCGCCTCGCGGGCGTAGGCCCGAATTTCCAGCCGCACGCTGTCGGCCAGGGGCGGCGGCGGCGGCGAGGCGGCGATCATGACCTTGGGAGAACCGGTCCAGTCGGGCGTGCGCGGCCCGACCCCGGGGGAAAACAGGCTGACCCGGAGCCAGCAATCGCCGCGTCCGGCCACGGCCGTCCGCATCAGCGCTCGCAGACGGGGCTCGCCGACCGGCTCCCCGAACAGCTCGACCGCCTCGGCATCGAGTCGCGCCAGATGCAGGTCCAGCCCGCGTACGCCCCCATCCTCGACCCGGAATGAGGTGTAGGCGCCGTAGTTGATCAGGGCGACATGGGTCAGGTCGTCCAGGGTGGCCGGCGCGCCGTCGACGCTCAGTTCAACGGCGTCCGCCATGGATCAGCCTTCGCCGCCCTCGCCGTCCGCCTCGTCCCCGACCGCGCCGTCCTCGCCGCCGCCGCTGTCGGGCAGGCGTTCGACCGAGACGACCCGTTCCCCCTCCGCCGTGCGGAAGATGGTCACGCCTTGGCTGGAGCGGCCGACGACGCGGACCTGATCGACCGGCGTGCGGATCATCTGCCCGCCCGAGGTGACCAGCAGCAGTTCGTCGCTGTCCTCGATCGGGAAGGAGGCGGCCAGACGGTCGCCGGCGCGGCCGCCCAGGCCATGGGCCGTCAGCCCCTGCCCGCCCCGGCCGGTGCGCCGGTATTCATAGGCCGACGAACGCTTGCCGAAACCGGTCTCGGTGACCGTCAGGATGAACTGCTCGGCCGCGCCCAGTTCGGCGATGCGGTCGACCGACAGGGCGGCCTCGCCGACGGCCTCGTCGTCCGCCTCGGCCGGGGTCTCGTCCTCATCGCCCGCCGCGCGCCGCATGGCGTTGGCGTGTTTGACGTAGGCGGCGCGTTCTTCGGGCGTGGCGTCCACCCGGCCCAGGACGGCCATGGAGATGACCTCGTCGCCCTCTTGCAGGCGCACGCCGCGCACGCCGGTCGAATCGCGGCCCTTGAACACGCGCACGTCGTCGGCCTTGAAGCGGATGGCGCGGCCAAGGGCGGTCGTCAGCATGACGTCGTCCTCCGCGGTGCACAGGGCCACCCCGACCATCCGGTCGCCGTCCTCCAGCTTCATGGCGATCTTGCCGGCCCGGTTGACGGTGGCGAAGTCGCTCAGCTTGTTTCGGCGCACGTCGCCCGACCGGGTGGCGAACATGATGTCGTAGTTCGCCCAGTCCGCCTCGTCCTCGGGCAGCGGCAGGACGTTCATGATCGAATCGCCGGGCTCGATCGGCAGCAGGTTGACGAAGGCCTTGCCGCGCGACTGCGGATTGCCCAGCGGCAGACGCCAGGTCTTCAGCTTATAGGCCTTGCCGTTGGTGGCGAAGAACAGCACCGGCGTATGGGTCGAGGCCGAGAACACGCCGACGACGGCGTCGTCCTCCTTCATCGCCACGCCGGAACGGCCCTTGCCGCCGCGATGCTGGGTCCGGTAGGCGTTCAGCGCCACGCGCTTGACGTAGCCGCCGTGGGTGACGGTGACGACCATGTCCTCGCGCGGGATCAGGTCCTCGTCCTCCAGCTCGAAATCGCCCTCGCCGATGAGGGTCCGGCGGGGAACGGCGAACTCCTGCCTCACGTCCAGCAGATCCGCCCGGATCACGGCCAGGATGTTGGCGCGGTCGCTCAGCAGGGTCAGGTGGCCCTGGATGGTGTCGGCCAGGCCGCGCGCCTCGCCGAAGATGTCGTCGCGGCCCAGGCCGGTCAGGCGGCTCAGGGTCAGGCCCAGGATGGCGCGGGCCTGTTCGTCGGTCAGGTTCAGCTTGTCGCCGTCGACCAGCATGGAGCGGGGGTCGGCGATCAGCTCGATCAGGGCGATCATGTCGCCCACCGGCCAGCTCTTGGCCTGCAGACGCTCGCGCGCCTCGGCCGGATCGGCCGAGCTGCGGATGATGTGGATGACCTCGTCGATATTGGCCACGGCCACGGCCAGGCCGACCAGCACGTGGCCGCGATCGCGGGCCTTGGCCAGTTCGAATTTGATGCGACGGACGACCACCTCTTCCCGGAACTCCAGGAAGGCCTCCAGCAGCTGGCGCAGTCCCATCTGCACCGGGCGGCCGTGGTTCAGGGCCAGCATGTTGACGCCGAACGAGCTCTGCATCGCCGTGAAGCGCCACAGCTGGTTCAGCACCACATCGGCCGAGGCGTCACGCTTCAGCTCGATCACCATCCGCATGCCGTCGCGGTCGGATTCGTCGCGGACGTCGGAAATGCCCTCGATCCGCTTCTCGCGGACCATTTCGACGATGCGCTCGATCAGGGTCTGTTTGTTGACCTGATAGGGCAGCTGGGTAACGACGATGGCCTCGCGATCCTTGCGGATCGTCTCGATCGTCGCCTGGCCGCGCACCACCACCGAGCCGCGCCCGTCGCGCAGGGCGTTGCGGGGCGCCGTCCGGCCCATGATCTCGCCGCCGGTCGGGAAGTCGGGTCCGGGCACGATGTCCAGCAGGGCGTCGTCCGAGATGTTCGAATCGTCCAGCAGGGCCACGCAGGCGTCGATGATTTCGCCCAGGTTATGCGGCGGGATGTTGGTGGCCATGCCGACGGCGATGCCGCCCGCGCCGTTGACCAGCAGGTTGGGGATCCGCGCCGGCAGGACGACGGGCTCCAGTTCCTTCTCGTCGTAGTTCGGCTGGAAATCGACCGTGTCCTTGTCGATGTCGGTCAGCAGGGCCGAGGCCGCCGGGGCCATCCGGGCCTCGGTGTAACGCATCGAGGCCGGCATATCGCCGTCGACCGAGCCGAAATTGCCCTGGCCGTCGACCAGCATCAGCCCCATCGAGAACGGCTGGGCCATGCGCACCAGCGCCATATAGACCGAGGCGTCGCCGTGCGGGTGGAACCGCCCCAGCACGTCGCCGACCACCCGGGCGCACTTCGAATACGGCCGGTCCGGCGTCATCTTCAGGTCGTGCATCGAATACAGGATGCGGCGGTGCACGGGCTTCAGCCCGTCGCGCGCGTCCGGCAGGGCGCGGGACACGATCACGCTCATGGCGTAGTCGAGATACGAGCGCCTCAGCTCGTCTTCGATGGTGATGGTGGAGATGTCGCCGCCGCCGCCGCCCGAGACCGGGGGAAGCGCGTCGTTGTAGCTGTCGTCAGTCAAGGAAATCAGGCTTTAAATGGCCGGAATCGGAACGTGATCCGCGAACGGGTTTTCTAGCATCCGGGGACCCCGGAGGCAAAGCGAAGCCGGCCGGAAACGCTCCGTCCTGACAAGGAGTCCAGACCATGCGCCCCGCCCGCCTCGCCGCCCTCGCCGCCCTGCCCCTGCTGACCGCCCTGGGGGCCTGCGTCAGCGTGACGGCCGTGGGCCATTCCGACCGACCCGACCGCGCCTCCATCGGCGATTTCGGCGAGGCGACGCTGATGAATTCCACCGGCGCGCGGGTCGGCCGGGCCATCCTGACGCAAGGGTCGACCGGCCTGCTGATCCGCATCGAGGCCGAGGGCCTGACCCCCGGCTGGCACGGCGTCCATATCCACGCCACAGGCCA
This sequence comes from Brevundimonas sp., assembly GCF_030704825.1. GTDB lineage: Bacteria > Pseudomonadota > Alphaproteobacteria > Caulobacterales > Caulobacteraceae > Brevundimonas. The sequence continues at coordinate 183,328 of NZ_JAUYNX010000003.1, forward strand.
GTGCGCCGCGCCCTTCACCTCGGCGGGCGGCCATATCAACCACGGCGAGCCGAAGGCGCCGCACGGCCTGCTCAACCCCGGCGGCCCCGACGACGGCGACCTGCCCAACATCTTCGCCGACGCGGGAGGCCGCGCCAACGCCGAGGTCTTCACCACCCGCGCCCGCATCGCCCGCGACGGCCCAGGCCAGTGGCTGTGGGACGCCGACGGATCGGCCCTGGTCATCCACGCCAGCATGGACGACCAGATCAGCCAGCCCATCGGCGGCGCCGGCGACCGCGTGGTCTGCGGCGTGATGGCGGCCGGCTAGGCCCTATTCAACGACCGGCCGGGTCAGGTCGAACTCGACCCGGAAGTGGCGATTGGGGCGACGCAGCTCATAGGCGAAGATCCGCCCGGGCTCGACCTCGACGGCCCAGACATTGGTGTTCGACACCGTCGCGTTGCGGCGCGTGAACAGGTCTTTCGAGAACTGGTCGACGGGAAATTCCTGACGCGTCGCCGTGCCGGCGTCCGTGGTGTCGCCGCCGTACTGGCTGAGCTCGTCCTCGGTCCCGTCCTCGTGCCGGTGATCGTGCTTGAGGCGCAGGCCCGAGGCCGTCCGGGTGATCACCCAGGTGCGGGACCGGTTCTCCCCGACCCGGAAGGGAATCCGGACCTCATTGGCCGAACAGTCCCGCACGTGCATCAGCAGCCGGGATCGGGCGAAGTCTGCGTCCGCCGCGTCCGTGGTCACCACCCGCCCCTCGAACCTCTGGCCGCACAGGGCCGTCAGCCTGGCGAAGAAGGCGTCCTGCGGCGAAACCGGCGCGGGCGCCGTGGCGCAGGCGGACAGGGCGATGGCGGCGGCGAGAACGGAGATCTGTTTCATGGGGTCAGGTTGGCACGGCCCGCCCGTCTCGCCTAACCTGCCGCCATGGCCGACACCGTGACGCTTCGCCTCACCATCGACGATCCGGTCCCCGGGGTGCGCTACAGCCTCCAGAAGGACGACATGCCGTTCGGGCCCCTCACCGCCGGCGATGGCCCGATCTCGTTCGAGCTTCCGATCACCCTGCAGCCAGACGGCCGCATGACCGGCCCCTTCGTGCGCCGCGAGGGCCCGACGCGCCGCTTCGTCTATATCCGAATCGGCATCTCCGCCGGCGACCACGCCAGCCCGTGGAGCCGCCGCGCCAAGATCGACATCCACGACATCCCGCCGGCCTTGCTGGCCCCCGGCGCCGTTCTGGTGGTCCATCTGCCCGGCCGCGGCAAGGACGGCTCCCCCGCCTGCGCCACGGTCCGGCGGCTCGGCGACTGGACCGCCGCAGACCGGCGTTGACTTCCGGTCGCGCCTGAGTATGTTCCGCGCCTCTTATTTTAGCGGCTTTCGCCGTCGCAGAGGTAATTCCCGATGGCCAAACCGGCTTCCATCAAGATCCGCCTGAACTCCTCGGCCGACACCGGCTTCTTCTACGTCACCAAGAAGAACGCCCGGACCATGACCGAGAAAATGGTCGTCAAGAAATACGATCCCGTCGTGCGCAAGCACGTCGAGTTCAAGGAAGGCAAGATCAAGTAAGGGCTGCGCCCTGCTGGATTTGAAGACGCCCGGTGGAAACGCCGGGCGTTTTTCTTTGGCGTGCTAGACTGCCGGGATGAGTGATCCGACCGACGAACCACAGGTCCCTTCAACGCCTTCCGAGAGCCCCGTCCAGCGGGCATTGCGGTTGAAGCAGGCGACGATCGCCGCGCGGGCCGGGCCGCCCCGGGGCGGCCGATTCCAGCGCGAGCAGGCGGCGCGGATAGCCGCCGGCAAGTCCAGGCCCTGGATGAGCCGGTAACGGCCCTAGGCCGCCCTTGCGATCACCTGGTTCCGTCCACGCGACTTGGCCTCGTACACCCCCTCGTCGGCCCGCTTGAGCAGGGCCTCCGGCGTGTCGCCGTCGCCCGTGCAGGCCGCCACGCCCACCGAGACGGTGATGGTCAGGCCCTCGGCCCCGTTCATGATCGGGAAGGGCTGGGCCGCCACGTCGCGGCGGATGCGGTCGGCGACGCGCGTGGCCGCCTCCAGGCTGGCGCCCGGCATCACCACCACGAACTCCTCGCCGCCGAAGCGACACGGCAGGTCGATGGCGCGGACATTGGTGGCCAGACGCACCGCGAATTCGCGCAGCACCTCGTCCCCGGCGTCGTGGCCGAAGCCGTCGTTGACCAGCTTGAAATGGTCGATGTCCATGACCAGCACGGCCACGGTCTCGCCGCCCTGCCCGGCCCGGCTGACCAGGGCCTGCAGCTGGCCGGCCATGTAGCGGCGGTTGTGCAGGCCGGTCAGGGCGTCGGTGACGGCCATCTCGAGGCTGTAGTCCAGCTTCTGCTTGAGGAAGTCGGCGTAGCGCTTGCGCTTGATCTGGGTGCGGGTGCGCGCCTCCAGCTCCTCCGGATCGACCGGGCGCGGCAGGATGTCGTTGACCCCCAGCTCCAGCGCCTTGAGCAGGCGCGGTCGGTCGGCCTGGTCGACCACCGCCAGGATCGGCATCCGTCGCGAGGCCTCGGTCGAGCGAATCTGGGCGACGAAGCGCAGCCCGTCGAACTCGGCGCTCGAGACGTTGACGATCATCAGATCGACGGGTCCGCGCGCGGCGATCAGGGCCGCGGCCGGGTCGCTCTCGATCGTCGCGCGATGCTCTCCGCCCAGATGCTCGACCATCTTCTGGGCCTGGCGGGCATTGTCGTCGACGATCAGCACCCGCCCGCCCGACCCGCGCAACCGCCCGGCGCCGTCGGTGTCGACGCCCAGCCGGCGGCCGCTCTCCTCGCGTTCGCGCAGTTCGTCCATCACCGACTTGAGCCGCAGCAGGGAGCGGACGCGGGCGAACAGGATGACGTCGTCGATCGGCTTGGTGACGAAATCGTCGGCCCCGGCGTCCAGGCCCTTGATCTTGTCCTCGCGCCCGTCCAGCGCGGTCACCAGAACGACCGGGATATGCCGCGTCACCGGATCGGCCTTCAGTCTTCGGCAGGTCTCGAACCCGTCCATGCCGGGCATCATCACGTCCAGCAGGATGATGTCGGGCCGCTCGTCGGAGGCGATCTGCAGCGCCGTCAGCCCGTCGCAGGCGGTCAGCACCTCATAGTATTCGAGCGTCAGCTTGGCCTCGAGCAGGCGGACGTTCGGTTCGACGTCGTCAACGACAAGGATACGCGCCGTCATCGCTTGCTACCCCAGATGTTTCCGGACCACGTCGAGGAAATGCATCACCGAGATCGGCTTGGAGATATAGGCCTCGCACCCGCCCTGGCGGATGCGCTCCTCGTCCCCCTTCATGGCGAAGGCGGTGACCGCGACGACGGGAATGTGGCTCAGCTCCTCGTCGTCCTTCAGCCATTTGGTGACTTCCAGCCCGCTGATCTCGGGCAGCTGGATGTCCATCAGGATCAGGTCGGGCTTGTGCAGGCGCGCCAGGGCCAGCGCCTGAAGACCCTCGCGGGTCTGCAGGGTCTCATAGCCCTGGGAATCGAGCAGATCATGAAAGAGCTTCATGTTCAGTTCGTTATCCTCGACGATGAGGACTTTCTTGGACATCATCACCTGGCCTGTCGCCTCGCGAAGTGCGGCTGCACGGAGGCTTTTCGCCTTCTTCGTGCACTGTGACCCCGGGGGTCTTAAGTTGGGGTGAAGCGCGGCCATGCCGGAGAGGACGCTCGAAAGTCGGGCGTCGCGTCTCGTTTGGGTGGCGCTGGTTCGTCACGAAGGACACGAAGGACCCACAAAGGAACACGACGGGATCGAGCGCGAGGCGCCGCAGGCATTCCAACATTCGGGAAAACAGGGAGCTGCGCGCGGCCACGAGACGCCGGCCCCTTCGTGGCCTTCGTGGCTTTTCTCTTCTTCGTGTCCTTTGTGATGAACCTCGGGTCTCGCCATCCGCGCCCAAGGATGGCGATGGCGAGCCGCGATCGCCTCAGGCACAATCCGCCCGCATGAAAGCCATCTGCCGCGACTGCCTCTGGACCGGCGACCGCAAGGTCGAACGGTGCCCCGCCTGCGGTTCCCGCCGCATGGTTCAGCACGACGATCTGGACCGGTTGTCCATCGCCCACCTCGACTGCGACGCCTTCTACGCCTCGGTGGAGAAGCGCGATCGGCCCGAGCTGCGCGACAAGCCGGTCATCGTCGGCGGCGGCAGGCGCGGCGTGGTCTCCACCTGCTGCTACGTCGCCCGCCAGTACGGCGTTCATTCGGCCATGCCGATGTTCAAGGCGCTGAAGGCCTGCCCCGAGGCCGTCGTCATCAAGCCGGACTTCCGCAAATACGTCGCCGCCAGCGCGGCCATCTTCGGCGCGGTGCGCGAACTGACCCCGCTGGTCCAGACCCTGTCGCTCGACGAGGCCTGGATCGACCTGTCCGGCACCGAGCGGCTGAACGGCGGCCCTCCCGCCTTCCAGCTGATCCGCCTGCAACAGCGGATCGAGACCGAGACCGGCCTGACCGTCTCCATCGGCCTGGCGCCCAACCGCTTCCTCGCCAAGGTGGCGTCCGAACTGGACAAGCCGCGCGGCTTCTCGGTCCTGGGATCGGAGGCCGCCGCGGTTCTGGCGCCGAAATCGATCCGCATCCTCCCGGGGGTCGGGCCGGTGTTCGCGAAAACCCTGAACAGCGACGGCTACGCCACCGTCGGCGACCTTGCCGCCGCCGATCTGCGCGACCTGGTCAAACGCTATGGCGAGACCGGCCTGCGGCTGCACGACCTGGCCCACGGTCGCGACGCCCGCGCGGTCAGTCCCGGCCACGAGCGCAAGGGCATGAGCGCCGAGACCACCTTCAACGAGGACCTGACCTCCGCCGAAGACCTCGAAGCCGAACTCTGGCCCCTGTGCGAGAAGCTGGCGTCCAAGGCGCGACGCGACGGCGTGGCCAGCCGGGTGCTGGTGCTGAAGCTGCGCCGCACCGACTTCAGGATCGTCACCCGCCGCATCTCCCTGCCCGAGCCGGTGCAGACGGCCCGGGCCCTGTTCGCCGCCGGACGGGAGCTGATGGCGCCGGAGCTGGGTCGTCCCTATCGCCTGATCGGCATCGGCATGGCCGAAGTCGTCGACGCAGTGGACTCCCACGCCCTTTTCGAAACCGCCGAGACGCGAGCCCTGAAGACCGAGACCGCCATCGACCGGCTCAGGGCGAGATTCGGCGCGAAGGCCGTGGTGGCCGGTCGGGCGCTGAAGGACTGATCCTGGTGGAATGACCTTGCGGGGAGTGCGAGGTAAAAATCTACAGACACAGCAATTTCTGCGACCCGCCCATTGTTTTTCCACGGAAATAAAGAATTGCAGCGTCATTTGCGCGCCGCATGTGGGGCCCGTGCGAGACTCTGCGGGTCCCGTCGCAAGGGAGGCTCGCTCGGCCGGCGATCCGAAGCGGCGGCGGGAGCGGAGGGAGCGGGGTGGGGGCTGTCAAAGCCTTCAGCCAGGGTCGAGGGGGATACTCGGACCGTTCCAGGACTGTTCCGCCGGGACAGCCTGCCCGCCGGAGGCGCTGCGGTAAGGCGATAAGACCGCCACCGGACGCAAGCTTCCGGAAAACCCGCCGCGCGGAGCGTTCGTCTTTCGCCGAAACGG
>NZ_JAUYNX010000016.1 GCF_030704825.1 Brevundimonas sp.
TGGCACCTCGATGTCGGCTCATCACATCCTGGGGCTGGAGCAGGTCCCAAGGGTATGGCTGTTCGCCATTTAAAGTGGTACGTGAGCTGGGTTCAGAACGTCGTGAGACAGTTTGGTCCCTATCTGCCGTGGGTGTTCGAAGCTTGAGAGGATCTGTCCCTAGTACGAGAGGACCGGGATGGACATACCTCTGGTGGACCTGTCATGACGCCAGTTGTGCAGCAGGGTAGCTATGTATGGAATAGATAACCGCTGAAAGCATCTAAGCGGGAAACTAACCTCAAAACAAGGCTTCGCTGAGGATCGTGGAAGACTACCACGTTGATAGGCCAGGTGTGGAAGTGGGGCGACCCATGAAGCTTACTGGTACTAATAATCCGATCGGCTTGATCGTTTCTCAGCAAAACTCATTCGATTTTCGAATACGACAATGTCTTCTCACAATCGTCTATCCGCCTGGTTGACCTGGTGGCTATGTCGGAGGTTCCCCACCCGATCCCATTCCGAACTCGGTCGTTAAGGCCTCCAGAGCCGATGGTACTTCGTCTCAAGGCGCGGGAGAGTAGGTCGCCGCCGGGTCTACCAGACGGATAGATGATTGTATTATGGGCTGTCGCCCATCTCTCGAACTGCTCTTCCCTTACACTACCGTTTGCCGCGGGATGGAGCAGCCCGGTAGCTCGTCAGGCTCATAACCTGAAGGTCGCAGGTTCAAATCCTGCTCCCGCACCCAAGATCTGAAAGCCCCGCCCGGCATCGCCGGCGGGGCTTTTGGCTGTTCGTCTCGGGGCCGGCTGGCCGGGAGAAGCCCTTTCCTTGCCAGGAGTTCACCTCCACCGCCTCAATTCTGCCGCACTGCGCTACAAACGTAGCGCGACAAATGTAGTGACGATCGGATGGAGCCCGCCGTGATCGAGACCCTGCCGCGACGCGAACGAGAGGCGTTCGAGGTTCTGTGTCGTCTTGAGGAGGCCACTACCGGCGCCGTTCGCGCCGCGATGAGCGGCGCGCTCAGCGATTCCGCGGTCCGGACCTTGCTGTCCCGGCTCGAGGCCAAGGGGTTGGTCGGGCGCCGGTCGGCCGAGGACGGCTTCGTCTATCGACCCATGCAACGGCCGCAGACCCTGGCGGCCGGAGCGCTGAAGCGCACGGTCGACACCTTCTTCGCCGGCTCGGCGGTTTCGGCAGCGACGGCCCTTCTGGGTTTGACGAAAAAATTGAGTCCCGAGGAGGTCCAGGCCCTGGAACGGGCGATCGAGCAGGCCCGGGAGCGCGGCTCGTGAGCGCCGCCCTTGTTATCGAACTGCTGCTCAAGTCCGGTTTCATCGCAGGCGCGGGCCTGGCCCTGGCGTGGGCCCTGCGTTTCCGTCCGGCGGCCGACCGGGTCGACATCCTGAGGGTCAGTGTCTGCCTGCTGGTCGCCCTCCCGCTGGTGATGGCGGCCGCGCCCGGCCTGTCGGTTCCGCTGTTGCCGCCGCTTGAGGCCGCCGCCGCCCTTCCGTCCCCGGTGGCCTGGGCAGGGGCGGTCGAACCGGTCGAAGGCGTGACTCTTTCCGGCTCGATCCTGTGGCCGTCGGTTGCAGACCTGGCGCTCTGGGCCTGGGCCGCCGGCGCCTTGCTGGTGCTGGGCCGGTTCGCACTCGGAGTCTGGACTCTGCGGCGCTGGACCCGGAGCGGCCAGATGGTGACTGCCCCGGCCTGGACCGCGCCTCTCGACCGCCTGGACGCCGCACGGCGTCCGCGGCTGGTGGCGTCCGCAGCCGTCGGCGCCCCGCTGAGTTGGGGGACGCCGCCCGGGGTGGTCCTGATCGGCGAGGACCAGTTGGCCCGCCCCGAGACCGCCCGCGCCGTCATGGCGCATGAACTGGCGCATCTGCAGCGCGGCGACTGGGTCTTCCTGGCCCTGTCCCGGCTGGCGCTCGGCCTGTTCTGGTTCAATCCGCTCGTGTGGAGACTTCACGTCGTCCTGTCGGCGCGCAGCGAAGAAGCGGCGGACGCCGTCGCCCTCGGCGAGGTCGATCGCCGCTCCTACGCTCGAGCCCTCGTCGACCTCGCCGCCGACTTCAACCCGCCCGCCGCCCTGGGGATGGCGGGACCTGCTGAAACCCTCACCCGAAGGATCGCCTGCATCATGAAGACTCCCGCCCCGCTGCGTCCCCGCCCCCTCGCCATGGCCCTGACGGTCGGCGCCCTCATCGCGGTCGCCACGCCGATCGCTGCTCTGGATCTGACGCATCGCGCAGAGGCCGCGCCCGAAGCGGCGGGCGCGCCGGTTGCGTCCGCCGCTTCCGTCGATGTTCTCGCTCCGATCACGGAGGTTCGAGCCGCCGCTGCGGTCATGCCCGCCGCGCTCGTCGCGTCAGACGAGGCGTGGCTCGCGGGCCAGGATGACCATACACCGACCCCGCCTGCTCCGCCTGCTCCGCCTGCTCGGCCCGCTCCGCCTGCTCCGCCGCCCCATGCGGCTCTACCGGTCCCGCCCACTCCCCCGGCCCCGCCCGCGCCGCCGGCTCCTCCGGCCCCGCCCGCGCCGGGCGGCTCCGGCTGGGTCCATAGCGCCCGTCCGTTGACGGAACAGGAGCGGCAGGCGGTCGCCGAAGCCCGTCAGGCGGCCGCGGAGGCGCGGATCGAGGCGCGGGAGGCTCGCCGTCAGGCGGTCGAGGCCCAGGCCCGGGCTCGCGCGTACCTCGCCGGCTCGGAAGGCGCTCGAACCCATGCCCGCGCGGCCATGGCTCATGCGGCGGAGGCCCGCGCCCAGGCGGCCGTCGCCCGTGAACAAGCCGCTCGCGAAATGGCCAATGCGCGGGTGCACATGGCCCAGGGCGCCGAGCAAATGGCCGCGGGGGCCGAACGGATGCGCCAGGAGTCGGCGCGACGTGATTCCGCCTATCGCGCGACCCAGATCGAACGGGCGCGAGAGCATCGCGAACCCGTCAACCCCGCCGAACTGCAGGCCATGGCCTTGCGTCTGACAACCCAGGCCGACAGCCGGCGTCGCCCGTGACTACGCGGCCCGCGAAAAATGGTCACGCGCGGCGCGCCAGCCGTCCTGATCCGAGGATGTGAACGCCCGCCGATCAATCCAGATCGGCGGGCTTTTCGCGCGCGCAGAACCTCGTCCAGGCGCGCAAGCCGGCGGGCCAGCAGGGCGCCCTACGCCGACCAATTAGCCTCGCTGCGTGTCCCACCAGCGCACAGCGTCCGCGTCGCGGGCGCTGAGTTCGGGATAGGCGGGGTCGGAACCGACGTCGGGCACGCGGCGCCATGAGCGGGCGCACTTGGGATGGGCGGCGAGCCGGACCTCGACCGCGACCGCGACCGCGTCGCCGCCGACGACCAGTTCGGCGCCAGAGGTGCGGAACACCTCGGCGGCGTCAAGGCCCTCGAAGGCCGCGAAGGCTTCCAAGGGACCGGTCACCACGGGCCAGGCGTCCAGCGCCCCGCCGATGGTCTTCTCCCGCCGCGCCGCTTCCAGCGACTCATTCACGATCTCGAGCACGGCCTGGACCCCAAGCCAGCGGTCAGCCTCATCCCGGTTGCGCCAGCTGTCCGGAGTTTCCGGGATCACCCGGGCGCAGTTCGAACCGCCCTCCGGGTACCGCGTGCCCCAGGCCTCTTCCATGGTGAAGGGCGTCAGGGGGGCCAGCCAGGCGGTCAGGCGCAGGAAGACCTCATGCATGACGGTGCGGGCGGCGCGGCGACGGATGGCGTCGGGGCGATCGCAGTAGAGGCTGTCCTTGCGGATGTCGAAATAGAGGGCCGACAGGTCGTTGGAGCAGAACTCCAGCACCGGCCGCACGACATCCTGGAAGCGGTATTCGGCGTAGGCCTTGCGGACGTCGCGATCGAGTTCCCACAGCCGGTGCAGGATGAACCGCTCGAGCGGCGGCATCTGGTCGAGCGGCAGGCGCTCTTCCTCGTCGAAGCCGACCAGGGCGCCGAGCAGGTAGCGGACGGTGTTCCTCAGCTTGCGGTAGGCGTCGACCGTGGTCTGAAGGATCTGCTTCCCGATCCGCTGGTCCTCGGCGTAGTCCACGAGGGCGACCCAGAGGCGCAGGATGTCGGCGCCGGATTCCTTGATGACGACGGCGGGGTCGGTCGTGTTGCCCCGCGACTTGGACATCTTCTCCCCATTCTCGTCCTGGGTGAAGCCATGGGTGAGGACGGCCTCATAGGGGGCGCGGCCGCGAGTGCCGGCGCCTTCGAGCAGGTTGGACTGGAACCAGCCGCGGTGCTGGTCCGAGCCTTCGAGATAGAGGTCGGCGGGCCAGTGCGAGGGTCGGTCGCCGGTGTAGCCGTGCGCCGGATCCCGCACTTCCAGGGTGAAGGCGTGGGTGCAGCCGGAGTCGAACCAGACGTCGAGGATGTCCTCGATCTTCTCGTAGCGGGCCGGGTCGTGAGCGCCGAGGAAGTCGGCGTCGGGGCGGGTGAACCAGGCGTCCGCGCCGCCCTCGGCCACCGCGGCGGTGATCCGGGCGTCGACCTCGGCGTCGATCAGCGGCTGGCCGGTCTGTTTGTCGACGAACATGGCCAGGGGCGTGCCCCAGGCGCGCTGGCGGCTGATCAGCCAGTCGGGCCGGCCCTCGACCATGGAGCGGATGCGGTTCCGGCCGGCCTCGGGGTGGAAGTCGGTCTTGTCGATCGCCTCCAGCGCCCGCTCGCGCAGGGTCCCGTCGTCCTCGAGCGGCGCATCCATGCGGATGAACCACTGGGGCGTATTGCGGAAGATGATCGGCGCCTTGGAGCGCCAGCTGTGCGGATAGGAATGCTCCATCCGGCCGCGGGCCAGCAGGGCGCCGGCCTCGATCAGCTTGTCGATCACCGCCGGGTTGGCGGGCCCGAACTTGCCGGTCTTCTTGCCCTCGGTCTCCAGCACCTTGAGGCCGGCGAACAGGGGGACGTGGTCGTAGTAGGCGCCGTCGGGATCGACGGTGTCGGGCACCTCGTGATGGCCGTGGGCCTTCCACACCTCGAAGTCGTCGGCGCCGTGGCCGGGCGCGGTGTGGACGAAGCCGGTGCCGGCGTCGTCGGTGACGTGGTCGCCGGCCAGCAGGGGCACAGAGAAGCCGTAGCCGGGCGACAGCTGGGCCAGCGGGTGGGCGCATTCGAGGCCCGACGGGTTCAGGTCGTCGATGCGGGTCCAGGTCGCGATCTTCGCGGCCTTGAAGACGTCCCCGGCCAGTTTGTCGGCGACGATCAGCCGGTCGCCTGGTTTGGCCCAGGGCTCGAACTCCAGCCCGGTCTCCATGGCCGTGACCTCATAGAGGCCATAGGCGATCTCGGGGCCGTAGCTGATGGCGCGGTTGGCCGGAATGGTCCACGGCGTGGTGGTCCAGATCACGACCGAAGGCGTGGCGTGGCGGAAGGCCAGCAGGTCGTCGGGGTGATCGTCGGTCGCCCCGGTGACCGGGAATTTGACCCAGACCGTCGGACTGACGTGGTCGTGGTATTCGATCTCGGCGTCGGCCAGGGCGGTGCGTTCGACCGGCGACCACATGACGGGCTTGGAGCCGCGGTAGAGCTGGCCGGAGTTCTTGAACTTGTGGAACTCGGCGACGATGGCCGCCTCGGTCGTGAAGTCCATGGTGGCGTAGCGGTGGTCCCAGTCGCCGAGGACGCCCAGCCGCTTGAACTGATCGCGCTGCACGTCGATCCAGCCAGCCGCGTATTCACGGCAGGCCTGGCGGAACTCCGCCTTGGAGACCTCGTCCTTGCGCCGGCCCTGGGCGCGGTAGCGTTCCTCGATCTTCCACTCGATCGGCAGGCCGTGGCAGTCCCAGCCGGGGACGTAGTCGACGTCGTGGCCCAGCAGGAACCGCGAGCGGACGACGAAATCCTTCAGCGTCTTGTTGAGGGCGTGGCCGATGTGGATATCGCCATTGGCGTAGGGCGGGCCATCGTGGAGGACGTAGAGCGGCGCGCCCTCGGCCTGACGCTGTTTGCGCAGGGCGGAATAGAGGTCGCCCCAAGCCTCGATGATCGCCGGTTCCTTCTGCGGCAGGCCGCCGCGCATGGGGAAGGGCGTCTCGGGCAGGAAGACCGTCTCGCGGTAATCGCGTCCGGTGGGCGTGTCGCTGGCGTCGGCCATGAAGTCTCGTCTCGTCGTCTGTGATCGTTCGCGAAGTTTCGATATCCCGGCGAGCACGGGGCCAGCGGCCCTGCGGCGCTACGCCGGGCGACGAATCGAAATCGGGCGAAACACGCGGACGGTCATGGTGGCGCCGGTCTAGCAGAGGCTGCCCCTCCTGCGCCAGTCGGGATTGCCACCGGGTGGCGGCGGCGGGATAGTCGGAGCGACCTTGGGAGTGTTCGTCATGGGCCGGAACGTTCTGATCATCGCCGTCGCCGGCTTCGCAGCGGTCGCCGCCTGTTCCTCGCCGGAAGGGGCCGCGCCGGAGCCGGCCGACGCGCCGGCCGCCCTGCCGCCCGGTCGGCCCGCGATCTACGAGGCGGCGAGGGCGGGGCCGGAGGAATTCGTGCGGGCGATCTATGCGGCCTACGCCGCCGACGCGATGGGCGAGTCGCCGGCGGCGGGGCAGGACCCGATCTATTCGCGGATGATGGCCGCCCGGATCGGGGCGGACGCGAGGCGGCCGGGCGGGGAGCCGAGGCTGGACTACGACCCGATCTGCGACTGCCAGGACCCGGCGGGGATGGGCCCGGCGGTGGTGGAGGTGACCGGCGCCTCGACGACCGAGGCGACCGGAGTGGTCCGATTCCCGCAGGCCGGGGAGGAGAAGACCCTGACGCTGAAGCTGCTCAAGGAGGGCCCGATGTGGCGGGTCGAGGACGTGCTGGTCGAGGGCCGGCCGCCCCTGTCCGAGGTCACGATGGAGGGGCTGGAGTAGCCAGCACGGCGCGGGCCGCGGCCGCGTCGGCCCCGATCTGGACCTTGAGGGCCTCGAGGCCGTCGAAGGTCATTTCCTCGCGCAGGAAGGCGATCAGGTCCGTCTCGACGGTCTGGCCGTAGAGGTCCTCGTCGAAGTCGAACAGCCAGACCTCGAGCAGGGGCTGGTCCAGCGCGTACATGGGGCGCAGGCCGAGGCTGGCGACGCCGTCGAACGTGCGGCCGTCCCATTTCTCGTTTTTTGGCAGACGGGTGCGGGTCGCATAGATTCCGTAGGCCGGGCGCATGTAGTCGCCCATGGGGATGTTGGCGGTCGGGACGCCGATGGTGCGGCCGCGCTTGTCGCCGTGAACGACCTCGCCCTCGATGGCGAAGGGCCGGCCGAGGATGGCGGCGGCGCGGGCCATGTCGCCGGCCTTGAGCGCCTCGCGCACGGCGGAGGAGGACAGTTTCAGCCCGTCGGGATCGTCGATCCGGTCGGCGACGCTGACGGTGAAGCCAAGGGCCTCGCCCTGGCGGCGCAGGCCCTCGGGCGAGCCCGTGCGCCCCTTGCCGTAGGTGAAGTCGAAGCCGACGGCGGCGTGCCGGATCCCCAGTCCGTCGGAGAGCACGTCCCGGGCGAAGGCCTCGTCGGACATGGCGGCCATGCCGCCGTCGAAGGGCAGGAGGTACAGGATGTCGACGCCCAGCGGCTCCATGGCCCGGGCCATCTGGCCGGGCGTCATCAGGCGGAAGGGGGCGGCGTCGGGCTGGAACCAGCGCCGGGGATGGGGATCGAAGCTGACCACGCCGAGCGGGGCGCCGAGCCGCCGCGCGGCCTCGCGGGCCTCCGCGATCACCGCCTGGTGTCCGCGATGCACGCCGTCGAAGGCGCCGATGGCGACGGCGGCGCCCCTCAACTGCTCGGGCAGGCCGCGCCAGTCGGTGACGATCACGGCCCGGTCAGTCCTTCGCGGGACGCCGGCGGCGGGGCACGCGGACCAGGGCGACGCCATCCATGATCAGCTTGCCGTCGACGAAGCCCTCGCAGTCCAGCTCGACCCGGGCGCTTTCCGGGTCGACGGATTTGACGCTGACCCGGACCAGGACCTGGTCGCCGATGCGGACAGGCAGGTGGAAGCCGAGGGTCTGGGACAGGTAGATGGCCCCCGCGCCGGGCAGGATGGTGCCGACCACGGCCGAGCCGAACGAGGCCGTCAGCAGGCCGTGGGCGATGCGGCCGCGATAGGCGGTCTTCGCGGCGAAGGCCTCGTCCATATGCACGGGGTTGAAGTCGTCCGAGGCCTCGGCGAACTGCTGGATCCGCGCCTCGGTGACCGGGATGACCTTTTCGGCGGTCATGCCGACGTGCAGCTCCTCGAGGATGTAGCCGCCGGACGGATGTTTGCTGACGAGTTCGGTCATGGCCCGGCCTTAGCGTGAATCGAGACCGGTCACCACGTCAGATCGAGCGCGGCGTAGCGGGCGTACGTCGTTTCCGCCTTCAGCAGGTCGGCGGCGCGGGCCGGGTCGAGGCGGCCGTCGGGACCACGGGCGGCGTCGCCGTGGATGCCCTGGGCGACGAACAGGCAGTCCAGCGCCTGTTTGGCAGCGCCGAGGACGTCGGTGACCACGCCGTCGCCGATGCACAGGACGCGCGACCGGTCGACGGGTTTACCGAGCAGGTCGGCGGCCTCCCTGAGCGCCAGGTCGTAGATCGGGCCGAAGGGTTTGCCGGCCATGACGACGCGGCCGCCGAGGCTTTCGTAGAGGTCGGCCAGGGAGCCGCCGCACCAGATGAGTTTGTCGCCGCGCTGGACCACCCGGTCGGGGTTGGCGCAGATCATCTCCAGATCGCGGGCGGCGCCGGCGGACAGGCGGTCGCGGTAGTCCTCGGGGACTTCCGTTTCGTCGTCGATCATGCCGGTGACCGAGATGAAGGCGGCGTCCGCGGCGCCCGCCGCCATCGCCAGGCCGAGGCCGTCGTAGAGGGGGGCGTCGCGCTCGGGGCCGATGATCCATGCGGGGCCGGGCGCGCGCCTGGCCAGCTCCACGCGGGTGGCGTCGCCGGAGGTGACGACGGCGCCCCAGGACTCCCGCGGCACGCCCAGGCCGTCCATCTGAAGGATCATGCCCGGCGAAGGACGGGGCGAGTTGGAGATCAGCACGACCTGGCCGTGATCGCGGTGGAAGCGGGCCAGGGCGTCGCAGGCGGCGGGCCAGCTTTCGCGGCCGTTGTGGATCACGCCCCAGACGTCGCAGAGCAGGATGTCGTAGTCGCCGGCGATGTCGCCGAGACCGTTCAGGGCGTGGGGGAGGGTCATGGGGCGGAGATAGCGGGTTCGGGGGTGGGGGAGAAGGGTTGGGTGGACTGCGGCTCACCCAGTTCGGTCAGGGCCTCTATCAGCAGCATCGGATACGGGATGATGAAGTCGGCGGGGTTGGCGCGGCCATCCTCGCGCAGGGTTCGAAGGTAGAACTCTTCGCGATTGCAGAGCGGCTGTTCCTTGCCGCTGGCGATCTGTTCGAGACGCCAACGCTGCAAAGCGTGAGCACAGGCGCGAACCCAGCGCTGTCGCGACATCCGGCGGGGCTTCATGGCGGCGATATCCTTTCGTTGCGGGCAGGCGGAAACCCTCTTCGGCATCGCTGCCGAAAAGTGCGGGGAGGGAGCGGGGCCGCCGGGCCTCGCCCGGAGAGCTATGGTTTTACCGTTTCGACGAGACAGACGCCCCGCGCAGCCGTTTTCCACACGCCCTCCGGTTGGCGGCCCTTCTTCGGGCCTTGCCGGATCATCCGCCGCCGCCATTGCTGACGACGGCGCGGGGCGGACTTGACGCAATGGGCGACATCGGTCCGCAATCCGCAGGCGCGCGGCGAGCAGGGGACGCCATCCATCGACGTCCTCAAGGACCCCCGGGATATCCGTCTCCCGGGCTTCATCGCTCGACCACAGCCCGCCGTCATCGAGAACGTGGATCCGACGCCCTCCCCGCCGACGGGATGGGCAGGAGTCTGGCACGGCCCCCACATGCGGCGCGCAAATGACGCTGCATTTCTTAATTTCCGTGGAAAAACAACGGTCGGGGTGTGAAAATTGGTGTGTCTGGAAATGAAATTGTAGCAGCGTTTCCTTCTCCCCTTGAGGGAGAAGGTGGCCGAGCGGAGCGAGGTCGGATGAGGGGTGAAACACCCGTCTGTCCGTGGACCGCGTCTGCTCTCGCCGGCGCGCACGCGGACGCAGCCCCCTCATCCGCCCCTCCGGGGCACCTTCTCCCTCAAGGGGAGAAGGAATCCGTGCGGCGCCCCTCAAGCGGAGGGCCTCTCTACCCGCCCCGGAACGGCCCCCGTCCTGCGGAGTTTGAAGGCCGGGGCCTGAGGGAGAGACGCGATGCGAGCCATATCGATCACCGCCGCGGCGGCCTGCGGGCTGATGCTGACGGGGTGCGCCACCATGCGCGACGACTACGCCTCGGCGTGCGAGCGGGACTACGCCCGGAACCGGGAGTTCGCGACCGGCGCGGGGGCGGCGCTGGGGGCGGCGGTCGGGGCGGCGGTCGCCGGGCGCGACAACCGCGAGGAGGGGGCCGCCATCGGCGCCCTGGCCGGAGCCCTGATCGGCCACCAGCTGTCCGAGGAGGAGGACCCCTGCGGCTACGGCTTCGGCGGCTACAACCGGGATTACCGCTATGGCCGCGAGCGGGTCTACTGGCGGGACGACGACCGGCGCTGGTGAGGCCCTGAGGCCGTCCCGATGGAGTCGGACGCGGGTCGGCTCCAGATGTCCGGGGCGCACGCCACATCCAGAACCGCCGCCTCATCGGAGCCCGCCGTCACGGGCCGGGCGGGCCCGGCGTCCTCGGTCCGGGGGCCGTAGCCGCCGTCGGCCCGCGCCGGGGCGGACCATTGCAGATCGGCGGTGCGGCGCCAGCTGCAATCGACTTCCCACCAGGACCACACGCCCCGTCCGTCCTCGCCGGTCCGCTTCAGGCTGCGCACCTCCCATTGCGGCCCGCCGCCGTCCAGGGTCGCCCGGTCCACCAGCACGGCCGCCGGTCCGGACCGGGCGACGATCAGCTCGAGAGGGCGTTGACGGATCGCCTGGGCGCTCAGGGGCAGGGCGGCGGCCATCGCCGCCTCGACGCCCGGCGCCGGCGGCGTCCCGGGGTGAGGGACCCGGCCGTCGCAGACCGCCGCCTGCAGCGCCCGCCCCAACCGGTCGTACGGACGCAGCGGCCGATGCCAGGCCTCGCCCTCGAAGGGCGGGGGCGCCGAATCCTCCGGCCTGATGTTCTTCGCCGCGATCAGGGCCGAGGTTCCGGCGGCGCAGTCGGTCTCCAGCACCAGCCAGAACGGCTGGACGCCCTTCCGGACCCGCAGGACCCGCGCGCGGACCCGGTCGCCTTGCCGCGGCGTCGACGCCTCGAGCCAGGTCGCCAGGGTTTCGTCGCCGTGAAGGAAGGTCAGGCGCGCCGGCGGTTCGGGCGCGGGCGCCTGCAGGCTCATCATCGCGAACAGGGCGGGCAGGATCATGGGGATATCGAACCCGCCGTGGCCGGAGCGGCCACTGTTCGAATCTGACGGTAGGGTCTTTGCCCCGTCCCTGATCGCCGATGTTCTGCGTTCTTGCCCGAATAGCCTTAGTTGTATTTTATCGAAACCGAATACAATCTAAGAACGTCAAACTGAGGAGAATCCAGCATTCCGGATCTCACTGACCCGCCCGCCCAGGAGCTTCCCCCAGTTACGGTGAGCCCCGGGATTTTCACAACTCCGGACGCCGCCGGTTCGCCCGGGCAGCGTCCGACGCGCGTCCACGCCGACGGGGTCAGGTACACGCTGTCGACGTCGGGAACACAGGCGGACGGCGCGCGGGCAGCCGTGACGATGCAGGCGAACGCCGGACCCCTTGCGCAGTGGGGGGACCAGGTCGTGGCCTCCATGGCCGCCTGTGCCCCTGATCTGGTGCAAACGCCGCTATAGGCCAAGGGTCCGTCGCGATCCCGATCAGCTCGACGCTCTCCGGCGCCTGGCGTTCGGCCCCTACCCGAACCGCCGCCGCTGATCCGCGCTGCGCAGCGTCGAGCGGATGAAGTCCGCCGGGGGGTCGGTCTCGGCGAGGACGGCTTCCTTGATGGCGCGGGGTTCGCCGAACAGGTGGCCCTGGCCCATGGCGATGTCGAGCTCGAGGATGTCGACGATCTGGCGCTCGCTCTCGCATTTCTCGGCGATCAGCTCGATGCCGTAGCGGCGGGTCAGGCCGGCGAAGTCGGCGGCGGAGATGTCGCGCAGCGACGGCAGGGCCGAGGCGCCGTCGAGGTCGAGCAGCTGTTCGATCAGCAGGTCGGCCGCCACCTTCATGAACTTGACGTCGGACCGCTGCAGGTCGGCGAAGTCGAGGTCCAGGGTCTGGACCTTGTCGATCGAGAAACGGAAGCCGAGGTCGGCCAGCTTGGCCATGTTGCGGGCCTCGACCGCGCCGCGGGCGTCGAAATTGGCCTGCCCCAGTTCGAAGATCAGGGCCTGGTTGAGGTCGCGGTTCTCGCTGAGAAAGTCGAGGAACTGGGGGAAGAAGGTCTCGTCGCCGAGCGACGAGAGGGCGACGTTGCAGAAGACCCCGACCTTGCGGTCCTGCCGCGCCAGGCGGCGGACGATCTGGGCGCAGCGGAACAGCAGCAGGTTGTCGATGGCCGGGACCAGGCCCTCGCCCTCGGCGACCGAGAGATATTCGGCCGGCATCATGATGCGGTCGTCGGCGGCGCGCAGGCGGGTGAAGCTCTCGTAGAAGATGGTCCGGCGCTGGGGCAGGGAGACGACCGGCTGGAGGTAGAGGTCGACGCGGTTCTCGGCCAGGGCCTCGTGGATGGTCTGCAGCAGGACGTTGGACTGCTCGCGGTGCCGGGCCTCGTAGGTGTTGGTCGGGGCCGGCTGGGAGACGCGCTGGTCGATCGACTCGCTCATCTGCTGGATCAGGGTCTCCAGCATGCGGACCTCGCCCGAGAGGGCCTCGTTGGAGGTCACGGCGCCCGACTCGATGGCCTGGGCCAGTTCGGTCAGGGCGCCCTGGGTCGACTCCATGGCGTCGGCGAGCAGGCGGTGGGCCTCGCGGACCTGTTCGATCTCGCGGCGCAGGGCGGCCTTGTCGGCGCGGCCGGCGACGCCGGCGTGGACGGCGACCATCAGGCCGAGGGTGGCGATCGCCCCCGCCGCTCCGGCCCCGGCGCCGAGGCCGGCGCGCCACACGAAGGCGCCGACCGTCAGGGCCAGGAACAGATAGCCGAAGAACAGAAAGCCCTGGGTGAGTGCGCGCATTGGAAACGGATGGTCCGTCTTCCCGGATGGAATCGCCCGAGTATCGGGGTATCAGAGCAGATCGCCTAGGCTTCCGCACGAATTCTCCCCACTCTTCGAGGTTAACGATGGAATTGTTCGATCTGAGCGGCAAGGTCGCCGTCATCACCGGCTCCTCGCGCGGCATCGGCAAGGCCATCGCCGAACGGATGGCCGAGCACGGGGCGCGGGTGGTGATCAGCTCGCGCAAGGCCGGGCCGTGCGACGAGGTGGCCCAGGCGATCAATGCGAGGCACGGCGAGGGCCGGGCCATCGCCATTCCGGCCAACATCGCCTCGAAGGAGGAGCTGCAGCGGCTGGTGGACGAGACCAACGCCGCCTTCGGCCGGATCGACATCCTGGTCTGCAACGCGGCGACCAATCCCTATGCGGGGCCGATGGCGGGGATCAATGACGAGCAGTTCGGCAAGATCCTGCAGAACAATGTGGTGTCCAACCACTGGCTGATCCAGATGGTCGCGCCGCAGATGCTGGAGCGGAAGGACGGATCGGTGATCATCGTCTCGTCGATCGGGGGCCTGCGGGGCAACGCCCTGATCGGCGCCTACAACATCTCCAAGGCGGCGGACATGCAGCTGGCGCGCAATCTCGCCGTGGAGTGGGGGCCGTCGAACGTGCGGGTCAACTGCATCGCGCCCGGCCTGGTGCAGACCGACTTCGCCAAATATCTGTGGGAGAACCCGGACCTGCTGAAGCAGGTCACGGACCCCGCGCCGCTGAAGCGGATCGGCCAGCCGGACGAGATCGCGGGGGCGGCGGTCTATCTGGCGGCGCCGGCGTCCAGCTACATGACCGGCCAGACGCTGGTGGTGGACGGCGGGATCACCATTGCCTGGTGAGGGCCTCAGCGACGCGCGCTCAAATAGCCCGACGGGCGGTAGCGCGACAGGATTCCGCCAGGACCTCGCCTGGCGCGTGCAGGCCATCGGCTTCGCCGGCTTCATCGGGCTGATGCGGCTGCTCGGCGTGGAGCGGGCCTCGGCGCTGGGCGGCTGGCTGCTGCGGACGCTGGGGCCGAGGACGGGCACCCAGCGCACCGTGCTGCGCAACCTGCGCATCGCCTTTCCGGACATGCCCGAGGACGAACGCGAGGCCCTGGCCCTGGCGCAGTGGGAGCAGACGGGGCGGTCGTTCGCCGAGACGGCGGTGATGGACATCCTGGTCAGGCAGAACCGGATCGAGGTGGTCGGGCTGGAGCGGCTGCACGCCATTCGGGACTCGGGCAGGCCGGTGGTCTTCGTCGGCGGGCATTTCGCCAATATCGAGACGCTGGCGGCGACCATCACCGGTTCGGGCGTGCCGTGCCAGATCACCTATCGCGCGGCCAACAACCCCTATGTCGACGCCCAGATCATCGCGGCGCGGGCGCGGTACGGGGTGAAGCTGTTCGCGCCCAAGGGCGGGGACGGGGCGCGGGAGCTGCTGGCCGGGATGGCGCGGGGCGAGTCCGTGGCCCTGATGAACGACCAGAAATTCTCGGAGGGGCCCGAGGTGACCTTCTTCGGCCAGCCGGTGAATGCGGCGCCGGGGCCGAGCCGGCTGGCGCTGCGCTTCGGCGCGGTGCTGCAGCCGATGTCGGTGGTGCGGCTGCCGGGGGTGCGGTTCCGGCTGACCGTCTATGAGCCGATCGAACTGGCGAAGACCGGCGACCGGCAGGCGGACATCGCGCGCGGGGTGCAGGCGATCACCAGCTTCATCGAGGACCGGGTGCGCGAGAGCCCGGTCGACTGGTTCTGGGTCCACAAGCGGTGGCCGGACCGGGTCTACGCCGCGCTGGAGCCGTCGCGCGATTCGTCCCGGGCCTGATCCGACGCCCGGCGCAGGGGGCCGCGATAGTTGGAGGCGGTGGTGCGGCGGCGGTCGGGCCCGAAATAGCCCTCGGTCTTCACGAACGGGCGGGGATGGAAGATGACCGCCTGGATGCGGTCGAGGATGGCCTTGGCGGTGATCGGCTTGACCACGAACTCGGTCACCCCGGCGTCGCGCGCCTCATAGACCCGGCTCTTTTCGGAATGGCCGGTCATCATGATGATCGGCAGATAGGGATTGGTGCTGTCGGGGCTGTTGCGGACCAGGCGGGTGAACTCGACCCCGTCCAGCGGGAACATGTTGAAGTCGACGATGGCCAGATCGACCGCGTGCTCGCGCAGCATCTGGAGGGCGGCGGCGCCGTCCGCAGCCTCGCGCACCTTGCGGACGCCGGCCGACTGCAGCACGGCGGAGGTGATCGCCCGCATGTGCTGGTTATCATCGACCAGCAGAACCTGGAGTGACTGGAGAGAAGACATGGGACGGACGCCGTGCCGGAATCGGCGAAGGGATCATCAATTTAGAGGGCGAATCATTACCGGTCCATGACCGATCAATGTTCACTCACTGAGGTAACCGGTTACGCACGCTCAGGTTTTCACCATGAGAGAGGGGTCGAGGTTGCGGTCCCGCCATTTCATCCGCCAGCACAGGTGGGGGCCGGTGGCGCGGCCGGTCATGCCGACGCGGCCGATCGGGTCGCCGCGCATCAGGTCCTGACCGACGGCGACGTCCAGCCGGGACTGGTGCAGACAGGCGGTGATCAATCCCTGGCCGTGGTCGATCAGGACCAGGCCGCCCTCGAAATGTAGCGCCGGCCGGGCCAGGGTCACCCGGCCGGCGGCGGGCGCGCGCACCACCGTCCCGTGTGGAGCGGCCAGGTCGATGCCGTAGTGGGGCCGCGCCGGCGTGCCGTTGAGAACCCGCTGCGCGCCCCAGCGGCTGGTGACGCGAAAGCCTTCGAGCGGCCAGTCGAAGCCGTCGCGGAAATGGTCGGCGTCGAGACGGCTGGCGAACCCCTCGGCCTTGAGCGCGATCTCGCGCTGGATACGGGCCAGCAGTTCGGGATCGGACGGCTCCACCGTTGAGGGCGGCAGGCCGCTGACGCTGGTGCTTGGAAACCGGCCGGGGGCGATGTCGAGGGTGCGGCTGGCCGATCGGGCGCCGAGGCGGGCCTCGATCTGGACGCTGCCGGCCGCGTCGCGGTCGAAGCCGACGACGAAGACGCCGTCGGCCGAGGCGGCGGTCAGGGATTCGCCGTCGACGAAGACCAGGGCGCGCGGCCAGGTCCGGCCGATGGCGTGGCCGCCCTGGACGAAACGGCCGGTCAGGGCGAGGTCCTCCGGCGCCTGGGCCGAGGTTCGACCGGCGGCGAGCAGGGCGCCGGATCCGATCAGGACGCCCCGACGGCTCGGGATCACGGGACCTGGCCCAGTCGCTGGAAGGCTTCATCCGGCCCGGCGTAGGCTTCCTGCAGGCTGACCGACCAGTAGCGCAGGACTTCCAGGGGAATGACCTTGCCGCTGACGGCGCAGGTGACGGCGCGCCCCGGCTTGAGCACGGCGTATTCGCCGTCGCCATAGTGCAGCGTCGCCTGATCGGTCGGGGTCCTGGCCATGTCGGCAGGCTAGCGTGACCGTGGGCCCGGCGCCACGGATTTCGCCGTTCAGAAGAGGTCGCCCTGGCCGGGCGGCGGGGCCTTGGCGCGCGGCGTCGCGGACGGCGGACGCGGGCGGGCCGGCGCGGCTCCGTCGCCGTCGATCCGGGCCCCCCGCGATCCGTCGGCGAAGACCAGCCGCACGGCCTGGCCCTCGCGCAGGGCGGCGGCGGCGGCGATCATGGCGCCGTCCTCGTCCTCGACGCGGGCGAAGCCCGGCTTGGGCGTCTTCGGATTGAGACCAGCCAGGGCGCGGGAGAGGGCCGCCAGCCGCGCCTCGTCACGCTCGAGGCGGCGGGGCAGGACCGGAATGAACCGGCCGGCCGCGGCGGCCAGCCGGTCGCGCCGGCGCTCCATGGCGCGGTCCAGCAGGGCGGGGGAGAGGCGGCCGGCGACGGTGATCAGCCCACGCTCGTGAACCGCCAGATTGCGGGTCAGGCCCGAGGCCAGCCGGCTGCCGGCGTGGTCGAGGCGCTGCTGCGGCAGGGCCAGCAGATCCTCGGGCCGGGCCGGCAGGCCGCGGGCGGCGGCGCGCAGCCGGGTGCGGCGGTCCTCGAGGATGCGGCCCCCGGCCCGGGTCAGGCGGCGGTCGAGGTCGGCGACGGCATAGGCCAGGTCGGCCAGCACGGGGGTGGCGATCTCGGCCGCGCCGGTCGGGGTCGGGGCGCGGCGGTCCGAGACGAAGTCGATCAGGGTGGTGTCGGTCTCGTGCCCCACGGCCGAGATGATCGGGATCGAGGCGGCGGCCACCGCCCGGGCCAGACCCTCGTCGTTGAAGCACCACAGGTCCTCGACCGAGCCCCCGCCGCGGGCGACGATCAGGACGTCGGGGCGGGGGATGGCGCCGCCGGGGGTCATGGCGTCGAAGCCGCGGATGGCGTTGGAGACCTGGCCGCAGGCGGCGTCGCCCTGGACCACCACCGGCCAGACGATGACGCGGCACGGCCAGCGCTCGGCGATGCGGTGCAGGATGTCGCGGATCACGGCGCCGGTGGGGCTGGTGACGACGCCGACGACCGACGGGAAGGCCGGGATCGGCTTCTTGCGCCCGGCCTCGAACAGACCCTCGCCGGCCAGTTTCGCCTTCAGCCGCTCCAGCTGGGCCAGCAGGGCCCCGGCCCCGGCGGCCTCCATGGTCTCGATGACGATCTGGTAGGAGGAGCGGGCCGGGTAGGAGGTGATCTTGCCGGTGACGATCACCTCCAGCCCCGACTCGGGCCGGACGCCGAGGCCGCGGACCGAGCCCTTCCAGATCACGCCGTCGATGGCGGCCTTGTCGTCCTTGAGAGTCAGATAGACGTGGCCCGAGGCGTGGTGATTGACCTTGGATATCTCGCCGCGCAGCCGGACGTGGCCGAACCGGTCCTCGAGCGTGCGCTTGAGAGCGAAGGACAGCTCCGAGACCGTCTGGGGCGGATTGTTGTCCCGCGCGGGCGCCGGCGGCTCGTCGGCCGGTCCCTCGAAGACGTAGGAGTCGTCGCTCATCGGGGGAGACTAGCGGGGGAGGCGGGCGGCGGGAATGGGCCGTTGCGGCGAGGGGCGGATCGCCGACATCCCGCGAGCGCGGCTGGCGACAGCGCCGCGAAAAATGTTAGCGCTACCGTCAAGGGAGAGACGCGATGGGCCTGTTCGACATCACGCGACGATTCGTTCTTGCGGGCGCCGCGGGTTTGTCCCTGTCGCCGTCGACCACAAACGCGGCGCAAGCCGGGAAACCAGCCCGACGCCTCTGGTATCGTCAGCCCGCCGCCATCTGGGACGAGGCCCTGCCGATCGGCAACGGCCGGATGGGCGCCATGGTGTTCGGCGGCGTCGCCCAGGAACGGTTGCAGCTGAACGAGGATACCCTGTGGGCCGGCGGTCCCTACACGCCCGACAACCCCGAGGCGCTGGCCGCCCTGCCCGAGGTCCGCCGCCTGCTGAACGAGAGCCGGTTCGCCGAGGCCACCGAACTGGCCAGCGAGAAGATGATGGCCAGGCCGCTGCGGCAGATGTCCTACGGCACGCTGGGCGACGTGTTCGTGACCTTTCCCGGCGCGGCCGCTCCGACCCGCTACGAACGCGAATTGAACCTGGAGGAGGCGATCTGCACCAGCGCGTTCAGCGTCGCCGGGACCGACGTCCGGCGCGAGGCCTTCGCCTCGGCGGCGGATCAGGTGGTGGTCCTGCGGCTGGAAGCCGGGGGCGGCCGGCTGGATTGCGATTTCGCCTGGCGCGCGCCGCGCCGGGTCCAGCACACCAGTCCCGATTATCATGGCTCGGCGACGCCGCTCGCCGGGTCCCGCGAGACCGACTGGCTGGCCGTCGAGGCGGCCGGCGACCTTCCGGACGGCTTCCGGATCACCGCCGACGGGCCGTCGGCCTGGCTCGTCACCGGCGTCAACGTCGGCGGACAGGACACGCCGCCGGCCCTGACTTTTGCGGTCCGGATCGAGGTTCTGTCGGACGGGGCGGTCGAGGCGACCGACGCCGCCCTGCGACTGCGCGGCGCGCGATCCGCCACGGTGCTGATCAGCATGGCCACCAGCTATCGCCGCTTCGACGACGTCTCCGGCGATCCGGTCGCCCTGGTCCGCGCAACCGGCGCCGCCGCCGCTGAAAAGCCGTACGCCGAGCTTCGTCGCCGTCACGTCGTCGACTACCGCGCGCTGTTCGAGCCGGTGTCGCTGGATCTCGGCGGATCGGCCGCCGCCGCCCGGCCGACCGACCAGCGCATCGCCGCCTCCGGAAACGGCCAGGACCCGGCGCTGGCCGCCCTCTACTTCGATTTCGCCCGCTATCTGCTGATCGCGTCCTCGCGCCCAGGCTCCCAGCCCGCCAACCTGCAGGGCATCTGGAACGAAGGGGTCAATCCGCCGTGGGGCGGCAAATACACGATCAACATCAACACCGAGATGAACTACTGGCCCGCCGATCCGGCCGGGCTGGGGGCTTGCGTCGAGCCTCTGCTGAAGATGGTCGAGGAGCTGTCGATCACCGGCGCCCGCACCGCCCGGACCATGTACGGCGCGCGGGGCTGGGTGACGCACCATAACACCGACCTGTGGCGCGCCGCCGCTCCGATCGACGGCCCGATGTGGGGCCTGTGGCCGTGCGGCGGCGCCTGGCTGTGCAACACCCTGTGGGATCACTGGGACTACGGGCGCGACCCGGCGGTGCTGGAGCGGCTGTATCCGCTGATGAAGGGGGCCAGCCTGTTCTTTCTCGACACCCTGGTCGAGGATCCGGGCGGTCGCGGCCTGGTCACCTCGCCGTCCCTCTCGCCCGAGAACCAGCATCCGTTCGGATCGTCCCTGTGCGTGGGGCCCGCCATGGACCGCCAGATCGTCCGCGATCTGTTCGAACGCACCGGCCAGGCCGCCGCGGCCCTGAATCGTGACGCCGACTTCGCCGCCGGCCTCGACGCCGCCCGGACCCGCATCGCGCCGGACCGGATCGGCAAGAGCGGCCAGCTGCAGGAATGGCTGGAGGACTGGGACGCCGCCGCGCCCGAGCAGGACCACCGCCACGTCTCGCATCTGTACGGCGTCTATCCGGCCAGCCAGATCAATGTGCGGGACACGCCCGAACTGATCGAGGCGGCCAGGGTCAGCCTCGACACGCGCGGCGACTACGCCACCGGCTGGGGCACGGCCTGGCGGCTGTGCCTGTGGGCGCGGATGGGCGACGGCGAGCGCGCCCATGCCGTGCTGAACGGACTGACCGGCCCGCAACGCACCTATCCCAACATGTTCGACGCCCATCCGCCCTTCCAGATCGACGGCAATTTCGGCGGCGCGGCGGGCATCATGGAAATGCTGATCCAGTCCTGGGGCGGGGAGGTCCACCTGCTGCCGGCGCTTCCCCGGGCCTGGCCGGCCGGCCGGCTGAAAGGCGTGCGCGTGCGCGGCGGGGTCGCCGTGGACATGGATTGGGAGGACGGCCGCCTCGACCGTCTCCTGCTGAAGGGACCGCCGGGAGCCGAGGTGAACCTGCGCTACCGCAATGCCCTCCGCGTCGCCATTCTGGACGACCGGGGCCAGGCGTCCGTTGCGGCCGACCGGTTCGCAGACTGAGTCCTGGACGGGCAGTCCGCCGCATCGGTCGGAGCGCGGGCAGGGGTCGGCAAAGCGTGTCCACGGCTACGCTTGTCGCCCAATTGGATGGCCGGTATGCAACCGGGACGCGCCGCCCGGTGGGGACCGCGGCGGATCCGGGGGCAGTATCAGTGGCGTTCAAGGATTCGGGACCAGGCGCGCCATTGGGCGCATCCGTCGACGGGGGCGGGCCGCGGGCCGAGGAGCCGGTCAATCCCATCCCCATCCTGCGCTGGTCGACCGACGACCTGCCGCCTGAACAGCGGTACCGCACCTGGTATCAGAGGGACTGGCCCCGCAGCGAGCCGATCTTCCGGACCGAGCCCAGCGAACCCTTCAACACGCGTTGGGAGTCGGTCCAACTGGGACAGGTGATCTTCGTCCATACCGAGATCACCGGCATGCGCTGGGAACGGCGACGGCAGGACATCCGGGTCTCGGACTTCGATGCGATCGTCGTCAACATGATGATCGAGGGCGAGGCGCAGGGGGATCTGGACGGGCGGCCGTTCCACCAGACGGCGGGGATGTTCCATTTCCACGACCTGAGCCGGCCCTCGCTGCACGGCTCGACCGCCAGCCGGACGTACAGCGTGGTCATCCCGCGGCCCGTGGCCGAGGCCTGGTTCGCCCCGATCCACGACCTGCATGGCCTCGTCATCGGCGGAGCGGCGGCGAAGGCGCTGTTCGCCTATTCCGCCCACCTGCGGGAGATGCTGCCGCGCCTTGACCTGTCGGAGGCCGATCGCCTCGGGCGGGTGCTGCTGGAACTGCTTTCCGTCGCCCTGCTGGACAGCCGGCCGCCGCCGTCGAGCCGCCTCAGCGCGGAGAGCATCCTGCGCCGGAGGGCGGCGGAAGAGATCGAACAGCGTCTTGGCCGGGGAATCGTCATCGCCGAGCTGTGCCGCGCCCTGGGCACGTCCCGCAGCCGGCTGTTCGCGGCCTTCCAGGGCGACGGCGGAATCCAGACCTACATCCTGGGCCAGCGTCTCGAGCGGACGCGCACGGCCCTGGCCGATCTCGAGCCGGCCGAGTCGATCAACAACATCGCCCTTCGCCTGGGGTTCGGGGACGCCTCCCACCTGAGCCGGTCCTTCCGCAAGCGGTACGGCATGGCGCCGAGCGAGTACCGCAAGCTGCTGGCGGCCGGCCCGGCCCGTTTGCCGGACGCCGAAGCGACGGCCGCTCTCGTCGCCGGGTAGCGGGAACCGGGGGCGGAGGCCGCCGTTGCCCCAGCTATGGCTGACCCTCGCAACACCGATCCCGAGGACCGGACTCCGCGCGAACGCGGGCTGGAACGGCGCAGCGGCGGGGCCGGTGTGAGCCCGTGGCTGGTCATCGGGGCGATCCCGATGCTGGCCGCGGCGGCCTATGTGATCTTCGCCGTGTTCGCCCGTTGAGCATCCGCGACTTGACCGCCTTCGCCGGCGCCGTCATTGCGCGAGCATGAATATCCTGCTGGTGGGATCGGGCGGACGCGAGCACGCCCTGGCGTGGAAGATCGCCCAGTCGCCGTTGACGCGGCGGCTGGTCATCGCGCCGGGCAATCCGGGCATGGAGACGCTGGGCGAACTGCGCCCGCTGAAGGTCACCGACGCCGACGGGCTGTGCGCCCTGGCCCGCGAGATCAAGGCCGATCTGGTCGTGGTGGGCCCCGAGACCGCGCTGGAGGCGGGGCTGGCCGACCGGCTGGCGGCGGCGGCCATTCCCTGTTTCGGACCGACGGCGAAGGCGGCGCAGCTGGAGACGTCCAAGGCCTTCTCCAAGGCCTTCATGGAGCGGCACGAAATCCCCACCGCGGGCTTCGGCGTCTACGAGCGGCTGCACGAGGCCCGCCAGGCCCTGACGGTGTTCAAGCCGCCCTATGTGATCAAGGCCGCCGGCCTGGCGGCGGGCAAGGGGGTGGCGATCAGCCCCACCCGGCGGGACGCCGAGGCCGAGATCGAACGGATGCTGGGCGGCCGGTTCGGATCGGCCGGCGCGCGGGTGGTGATCGAGGAATTCATGGACGGCGAGGAAGGCTCGCTGTTCGCCGTCTGCGACGGCCAGAGGGCCATGCTGCTGGGCGGGGCCCAGGATCACAAGCGGGCCTATGACGGCGACCTCGGGCCCAATACCGGCGGCATGGGCAGCTATTCGCCGGCCCCGGTGTTCACGCCGGAGCTGGTCGAGGCTGCGGACCGGCTGATCGTCCAGCCGGTGGTCGCGGCCATGGCGGCCGAGGGCACGCCCTATCGGGGCGTGCTGTACGCCGGGCTGATGGCGACGGAGGACGGGCCCAAGGTGGTCGAGTTCAACGCCCGCTTCGGCGATCCGGAATGCCAGGTGCTGATGATGCGGCTGGACGGGGACATCGTGCCCCTGCTGCTGGCCTGCGCGCGCGGCGACCTGACCCGGGCGCGGGCGCCGGAGTTCAGCCCGGACACGGTGATCTGCGTGGTGCTGGCCGCGTCCGGCTATCCCGACAGCCCGCTGGAGGGGTCGATCATCCGCGGGGCCGAGCAGGATTTCGGGCCGTATGTGCAGGTGTTCCACGCCGGCACGCGGCGACGCAGCGACCGGCAGCTGGCGGCGGCGGGCGGCCGGGTGCTGAACGTCTGCGCCCGGGGCAAGGATATCGCGGAGGCGCGCGAGCGGGCCTATGCGGCGGTGAAGAAGATCGACTGGCCCGGGGGCTTCCACCGCACGGACATCGGCTGGCGGGCGCTGGACCGCGATTCCGGGGGGAGCTGAGCCGTGCCCGATACCCTGCCGCCGGAGCCGCCGAGCCACTACCGCGACGGGAAGGAGCGCCTGGCGGATCTGATCGTGCATCTGACCGGCCTGGCCCTGGCCCTGGTCGGCGGCGGGATGCTGCTGGGGCTGGCGATCGGATTCGGCCATGTCGGACGGCTGACGGCGGCGGCCATCTACGCCGTCGGGCTGCTGACCATGCTGGGCCTGTCGACGGCCTATAATTTCGCCGCGCCCCGGTTCCAGCCCCTGCTTCGCCGCTTCGACCACGCGGGCATCTTCCTCATGATCGCCGGCTCTTACACGCCCTTCACGACCCAGCATCTGACCGGGGCCTGGGCCTGGGGCATGACGTCGGCGGTGTGGGCCACGGCGATTTTCGCCGCCCTGGCCAAGCTGCTGCTGCCGGGGCTCGGCAAGGGGTTCTGGATCGTCGTCTATCTGGCGCTGGGCTGGCTGATGGTCATCGCCATCCAGCCGATCCTGCAGAGCCTGGGGCTGGCCCCGCTGATCCTGATGGCGGTCGGCGGGCTGCTGTATTCGGTGGGCGTGATCTTCTACGCCAACAAGGCCATGCGCTATCGGCGGGCGATCTGGCACGGCCATGTGGTGGTGGCGGCGGCGGTGCACTGGGTCGCTGTGCTGCTGGCCGTCCTGAAGTAGCCGCTCACCGCGCGGCGGTCGGGCGCGGATACTCCAGCTGCATGGCCACCACGCTCGCGGTGGGGGCGCCGTAGCGGGCCCCGATGCCCAGGAGGGCGTCGTCGAGCGCTCGCGCCGGCCGGCGGCCGCCGATGGCCGGAAGCCGCCGCCGGGCGTCCCAGGTCGCGGCGACCCGGTCCGGCACTATGCGGAGGCCGTTGCGGGTTCGCACCGGTCCGGCCGTGGCCGAGAAGGTTTCGGCCTTCGAGCGGTAGGTCCGCGACCAGGCGTCGGCGACGAGGGCCAGCGACACCTCGTCGACGCCCGGCGCAAGCTCCAGGCCCAGCGTCTCCCGGTTCCAGATGGCGGCCGTGTTGCCCATCACGGTCAGGGCGAACGGGCGACTGAAGCGGAAGGCGCTGCTGTCGTGGCGCGCGTCCCAGGCCCCGACGCCGAGATCGCGGGCGACGGCCCCGGCTTTTTCGCGGCCGGCGATGGCCTCGATCAGGGTCAGCATCATCGGCATGGAGGCGGTGATGCCGGTCGTGGTGGCCACGCCCCGGTCGACCACCAGCCGGCGGTCCGGAACATAGCGGACCTCCGGGTGCACCCTGCGCAGGCCCTTGAGGAAATACCAGTGGGTGGTCGCGCGGCGGCCGTCGAGCAGGCCGGCCTCGCCGACCACGGTCGCGCCGGCGCAGACGCCGATGATGATGGCGCCGCCGGCGGCCTGTTTGCGGATCCACGCCAGGACGGCCGGGTCGTCGTCGCGGCTCATGGCGGGGACGATGACATAGTCGGCTCCGTCGGGATGGCGGGCGTCGAACCCGGCCGTGGTCGCCTGCGGCTGGACGGTCAGGGCCGGATAGAGGGTCATCGGCCCCGGCTCGGTGGAGAGGGCGACCACGTCGGCGACATCGGCCCGGCTGAGGATGCCGTAGGGCATCAGATAGTCGGTGGTCTCGGTGGCGTCGTTGACGCCGATGATGGCGACCAGGGGGCGGGCGCGCTTGGGCGGCTTCAGGGCGGCGAGGGTGGCGGCGGCCTCGTCCCGGGCGATCGGCGGCGAGGCCGCGGCGGCCGGCGCGGGGGGCAGGGAGAGGAGCCATCCCGCGCCGATCAGCGCGGCCAGGGACGCGAAGGCCCCGCCGCTCCACAGGATTATTCGCCGTTTCATGAGGTTCTGGCCCGCAAGCCTCCCTGTTGTCTGGCTTGACTCAAGAATGGCGCCGCCGCCTTCTGGCTGAAATGACATAAATCGGGCGAATCCTGCCATGCGCCGAGCCGTCGCCGTCGTCATCTTTCCGGGATTCCAGCTGCTGGACGCCGCCGGTCCGACGACGGCTTTCGAACTGGCGGAACGCTTCCGGCCCGGAAGTTACGCCCTGACGCTTGTGACGCCGGGCGGGGGAGCGGTCGAAAGTTCGTCCGGCCTCGTCCTTTCGGCCGTGCCGCTGGACGACGGCGTCTTCGACACCATCGTCGTGTCGGGCGGGGAGATCGATCGCTCCATGGCGGCGCTGCTGGCGGTGGTCGGCTGGCTGAGGCGTTCGGCGGCGCGGCGGATCGCCAGCGTCTGCTCCGGGGCCTTCCTGCTGGCCGAGGCGGGATTGCTGGACGGAAGGCGCGCCACCACGCACTGGGACAGCACCGACGCCTTCGCCCGGCGCTATCCCGAGGTCCGGCTGGACGCCGAGCGCATTTTCATCCGCGACGGCGATGTCTGGACCTCGGCCGGCATCTCCGCCGGCATCGACCTGGCCCTGGCGCTGATCGAGGATGACCACGGCCCGGCGCTGGCGCGCCGCGTGGCCCAGCAACTGGTCGTCCACCAGCGCCGCCCTGGCGGCCAGTCGCAGTTCTCGGCGCTGGTCGAGCTGGGCGGACGCACCGGTCGCTTCACCGGCCTGATCGACTGGATGCGCGACCATGTCGCCGAACCCCTGCCCGTCGAGCGGCTGGCGGACCAGGCCGCCATGAGTCCCCGCAATTTCGCCCGCGCCTTCACGGCCGAGACCGGGACGACCCCGGCCCGGGCGGTGGAGCGGCTGCGGCTCGAAATCGCCCGCGCGGCGGTCGAGGCGAGCCATGCGCCGCTCGACGAGATCGCCGAAAGCGTCGGCTTCCGTGACGCCGGGCGCATGCGTCGCGCCTTCCTGCGGGCGCTCGGCCAACCCCCGCAGGCGCTCCGGCGCGCTGTCCGGACCTAGGTCAGGCCCAGGCGAACAGCAGGCGGCCCTGGCCCATGCGCTCGCGCAGGGCGGGCAGGTCGGTGTGCGCGACCGAGAAACAGCCGTAGCTGCGGCCCAGCTTGCCTTCGCGGGCCAGGAAGTCCGGATCGGCGTAGTCGGCGCCGTGGACGATGATGGCGCGTTCGCGGGCGCGGTCGTTGCTGTACTCCAGCCCGTCCAGAAGCACGTTCGGCCCCTGCTGGGCGCCGTGGCTGGCGCCGGCGGTGGCGTAGGCGCCGACCGAGGACATGTAGCTTTCCGGCGTGTTGGAGAAGTTGCGCGCGAAACCCGAATGCGCCGGATCCGAGCCGCGGCCGTGGCAGGTGCGCAGGGCGGTGACGTGGCCGGCGACCAGATCGACCTCGTACAGCCGCTCCTCACCCGAATATTTCTGGAAGTCGACCAGATACATCCGGTCGCGCAGCGGCACCCGGCGGTGGTGGATGTCCAGCGCCGCCATGGCTCGGTCCATCAGATCCTTCCGCACCACGCCGCGCGGATCGAGCGGCGGGGCGACGACCTGGACGGTCTGTATGGCGGTTGCGGCTGGAACCGGGCGAGGCGGCTGGGCCGATGCGGCCAGGGGACGGAAGCCCGAGGCATGGGTGGCGCTCGTCGTAGCGCAGCCCGACAGGATCGCCGCGCCGCCCAGAATGAAGCCTCGTCTCGCCAAAATCATGCGACGCCCCTCGCACGGTTACAGAACAGGTCACGGGTTGTTTCAGGTCGTGACGGGTGTTTCAACCTGAGCCTTGGCTCAGACGCCCTGAGGTCTAAGGTGCAAGCCCTGTTCCGGGAGGATTTCGTGAAGTCGATCACATCGCTGTTGGCGGCCTGCGCCGCTCTCGTAGCCACAAGCGTTGCCGCGCAAACGCCCGCCGCCACGCCGGTCTCGCCCGAGGGGGGAACCACGTTCGTCCAGATCGGGCGGCTTCTGGCCGATCCCGCGACCGGCGTTGTGCAGCGCGATAAAACTCTCGTGATCGAAGGGAACCGAATCGTCGAAGTGCGTGACGGCTTCGTTTCCGGCGCCGGGGGGGAGGGCCGGATCGTCGATCTGCGCGACTCCTTCGTCCTGCCCGGCCTGATCGACAGCCATGTGCATCTGACCGGCCAGCAGAACCCGAACAGCCGGCTGGAGGGGGTGACCCAGTCCGACGTGGACCAGGCCTTCGTCGGCGCCCGCTATGCGCGGCGGACCCTGATGGCCGGCTTCACCACGGTCGCCGACCTCGGCGCCACCAACCAGACGATCTTCGCCCTGCGCGACGCGGTGCGGCGCGGCGACGTCCCCGGACCGCGGATCATCGCCTCGGGCGAGTCGGTGTCGGTCCACGGCGGCCATGGCGACGTCAACGGCTATCGCGACGACATCATGCATCTTTTCACGGGCGAGAGCATCTGCTCGGGCGCTGACGACTGCATGCGGGCGGTGCGGCTGCAGGTCCGGTCCGGGGCCGACATCATCAAGATCACCGCGACGGGCGGGGTGCTGTCGAACACGGCGGCGGGTCTGGGCCAGCAGTTCTCGGACGAGGAGTTGTCCGCCATCGTCGGCGCCGCCCACCGCATGGGACGCCAGGTGACGGCGCATGCCCACGGGGTCGACGGGATCAACGCCTTCCTGCGCGCGGGCGGGGATTCGATCGAGCACGGCACCTATCTGGACGATGAGTCGATCCGGCTGTTCCGGCGCGAGGGGACCTGGCTGGTGCCGACCCTGATGGCCGGCGACTTCGTGGGGCGGATCGCCTCGGGGCCGGACAATTTCTTCACCCCGGCCCAGACGGCCAAGGCGCTGGAGGCCGGGCCGAAGATGCTGGACATGGTGCGGCGCGCCCATGCAGGCGGGGTGGGCATCGCCTTCGGCACCGACAGCGGCGTGTCCGCCCACGGGGACAACGCCCAGGAGTTCGCCTTGCTGGTGCGGGCCGGGATGACGCCGCTGGAGGCGATCCAGGCGGCGACGGTGAACGCGGCGGCGCATCTGCGGATCTCGCAGGAGGCCGGACGGATCACGGCGGGGATGCCGGCGGACCTGATCGCGGTCGTGGGCGACCCGCTGACCGACGTCACCGAGCTGGAGCGGGTGCGGTTCGTGATGCGCGGCGGGGAGATCTACCGGGCCGAGTAAGTCCGGACCGCGCCCAGAAGCAGCGCCTGGAAGGCGGCCTCGTTCTCGAAGGTCGCCTTCACCGGCCATGAAATCACCCGCGTCCGCCATTCGGGAGGCAGGCGGAACCAGTCCTTCTCGGTGGTGACCAGCCGGGCGCCGAAACGGGAGGCGCGGTCGGCGAGGAAGGCCAGGTCCGCGTCGCGGAAGGCGGCATGGTCGGGGAAGGGGGCGAAGTCGACCAGTTCGGCCCCGGCGGCGTCGAGGGCGCGCTCGACCTTCCACGGCTTGGCGATGCCGGCGAAGCCGAGGATGGGACCCCTGGGCGGCGGGGCGGCGGGGGTCAGCCGGGCGACATGGACCGGCAGGTCGCCGAAGGCCGCCAGCAGTTCGGGATCGACGCCCGGGGCGTCGGCGGGCAGCAGGACGACGACGGCGTCGGCGCGGGACAGGCCCGTCCGCAGCTTTTCCCGCATCGGCCCCGAGGGGAAGACCGAACCGTCGCCGAAGGGCCATTCGTCGCCGCGGGTCTCGCCGTCGACGACCACGAGGCTGAGCGTCTTCTTCAGGGTCGGATTCTGGTGGGCGTCGTCGAGGATCATGATCGCGGCGCCGGCGGCCGCCGCGGCGCGGGCGCCGGCGACGCGGTCATGGGCGATCCAGGTGGGGCCGCCGAGGGCCAGCATCAGGGGCTCGTCGCCGACGTCGGCGGCGGTGTGGATGGCCGCGTCGACGCGCGTCGGCTCGCGTAGCGATCCGCCATAGCCGCGCGACAGGCCATGGGCGTCGATGCCCGCCTCGCGCAGCAGGCGGATGGCCTCGCGGGTCACCGGCGTCTTGCCCGAGCCGCCGACGGTCAGATTGCCGACCGAGATGACCGGAACGCCGGGGTCGACCGGCTCGGCGCGGGCGATGCGGCGCGCGGTGACGCCGGCCCAGACCCAGGACAGGGGCCTCAGCAGGGTGCGCGCCGCCGCGCCGTGGCGGGCGTCGCGGGTGTACCACCAGCGGGGGGTGTTGAGCTTCATCGCCGGCCTCGCGGCAGGCCCGGGAAGGTTTGGGCGAGGGGAAGCAGGGGCGTGACGGCCTCCCAGAGGCGGTCGAGGCCGGAGCCGGCCTCGGCGGCGGCCCGGCGGCCGCACTCGCCCATCGACCGCGCCGCGCCGTCGTCGGCCAGCAGCGGGGCGAGGATGGCGGGCAGGTCCCAGGGGGCGTCCACGACCCGGAGGCCGCCGGCCTCGACCAGGGCCGCGGCGACCGCGGCCCAGTTGGTCATGTCCGGGCCGGTGACGGCGGGCTTGCCGAGGCGGGCGGGCTCGAGCGGATTGTGGCCGCCCACCGGCGGCTTCTCCAGCGCCGCGGAGAAGGAGCCGCCCATGACCACGACATCGGCCAGACGCAGGAACAGCCCCATCTCGCCGAGGGTGTCGGCGATGTAGATGTCGGTGTCGCGGTCCGGTTCGCGGCCCTGGGAGCGCAGGGCGAAGCGGTAGCCGTCGCGACCCAGGGCGGCGGCGATGGCGGCGCTGCGCTCGGGGTGGCGCGGCACAAGGATCAGGCACAGCCGGTCGGCCAGTTTGTCGAGGGCGCGGACGAGGGCGATTTCCTCGCCGTCGTGGGTGCTGGCGGCGACCACGACCGGCCGGTCGCCGATGGCGGCGCTGAGGCGGGTGAAGGCGCCCGGATCATGCGGCGGCGCGGCGCCCGCCAGCTTCAGGTTCACATGGCCGTCGATGCGGGCGCCGAGGCTTTCCAGCCGGGCGGCCGAGGTTTCGTCCTGGGGCAGGATGCGGTCGAAGGCGGACAGGATCTCGCGCGCCGCGCCGGGGAAACGGCGCCATCCGTCGACGGTCTTCTCCGTGATGCGGGCGCTGGCCAGGACCAGTTTCACGCCGCGCCGACGGGCCTCGAGAATGAGGTTGGGCCACAGTTCGCTCTCGACGAAGACGGCCAGCGACGGCCGCCAGTGGTCGAGAAAGCCGGCCACGGCGCCGGGCGCGTCGACCGGGGCGAACTGGTGGATGACGCCCTCGGGCAGGCGTCTGGCCAGCAGGGTCGCCGAGGTCAGGGTGCCGGAGGTGACCAGCACCGTCAGGTCGGGCCGCTGGCGGCGCAGGCGCTCGACCACGGGCAGCAGCGACAGGGTCTCGCCGACGCTGACCCCGTGCAGCCAGACCAGGTCGCCGGGGGGGCGGGCGGCCGAGGCGCGACCGAGCCGTTCGTCGACGCGGGCCGGATCCTCCTTGCCCTGTTTGGCGCGGGCGTCGAGCAGGCGGGGGGCCAGCGGCTCGAGCATCCGCGTGAGCAGACGCCAGGCGATCAGGGCGGGGCTCATCTAGACGCGCTCCAGGCCGACGATGGCGTCGGCCTCGGCCTCGACGGCGGTCAGGCGCCGGGTCCAGTCCAGGGCGACGTCGGCCAGTTCGGCGCCTTCAGGGAAGCGGTCGATGTCCCAGACGATGGCGCCGCGTCCGAACGGCAGCGGAAGGAGGGCGCGGTCCCAGCTGGCGAGGCGGATGGCGGGCTTGCAGGACAGGCCGATGAACAGCACCGGCGCTTTCGACAGCTTCGCCAGCAGCGGCAGGCCTTCGGCCATTTCCCGCATCGGGCCGCGGGGGCCGTCCGGCGTGATGGCCAGGCCGCCGACCTTGAGCTGGCGCAAGCCGTCGCGCAGGGCCTGGGAACCGCCCTTGGCCCGGTCGGCCTTGTCCTTGTTCGAGGACGAGCCGCGGATGGCGGGGAACCCCTGCCGGGCGACGGCCCTGGCGATGAACTGGCCGTCCGGGCTGAGCGAGATCAGGGCCTTGGCGGACTGGGCCCGGTCCAGCGGCCAGCAGGCGGGGCTGAGCCCGATGCGCGAGTGCCAGAAGGCGCACAGCACGCCGCCGCCGTCGGCCCAGATCTGTTCGGCCACGCCCTCGTTCCGGTGCGTCCAGCGGATGGTGGCGAAGCAGAAGCGCATCCATTGCGCCAGCGTCCAGGCGAGGACCGCCTGTATGACCGGATTGCGGAGCGGCCTCATAGCACCGCCGTGACGGGGTCGCCGTCCAGCGACTGCTGTTTCGCGAGCCGGGAATAGAGGCCGCCCAGCCTGACCAGTCCGGCGTGATCGCCGGTCTCGACGATACGGCCGGCCTCGACGACGTGGATGCGGTCGGCGTTGCGCACGGTGGACAGGCGGTGGGCGATCATCAGGGTGGCGCGGCCTCGCATCAGCCGCTCCAGCGCCGCCTGGACCAGGGCCTCGCTCTCGGTGTCGAGGGCCGAGGTGGCCTCGTCGAGCAGCAGGATGGGGGCGTCCTTGAGGAAGGCGCGGGCGATGGCGATGCGCTGGCGCTGGCCGCCGGACAGGCGAAGGCCCGCCTCGCCGGCGCGGGTGGCGTAGCCCTCGGGCAGGGCGGTGATGAAGTCGTGGGCGGCGGCGGCCCGGGCCGCGGCGACGATGTCCTCGGCCGTCGCCCCTGGGCGGCCGTAGGCGATGTTGGCCGCGAGGGTGTCGTCGAACAGGAAGGGCTCCTGGGTGACCAGGGCGATCCCGGCCCGCAGGTCGTGGAGTCTGAGTTCGCGAATGTCGCGGCCGTTGACGGTCACGGCCCCGGCGGTGACGTCGTAGAAGCGGGGCAGGAGGGACAGCAGGGTCGACTTGCCGCCGCCCGAGGGGCCGACCAGCGCCACCGTCTCGCCCGGGGCGACGGTCAGGGAGACGTCGGACAGGGTCGGGGCGCCGCTGTCCGAGGCCGGACCATAGGCGAAGGAGACCCGGTCGAAGGCCACGGTGACCGGGCCGGGCTCCAGCGGGGCGGCGTCGGCGGCCTCGCGGATCTCGGGCTGGATGTCGAGGGCGGCGAACAGGCGCCGGGCGGCGGTCAGGCCCTCGGACATGACGGTCTGGAGGTTGGTCACCTGGCGCAGCGACTGGCCCGCCGCCATCAGCAGGCCGATGAAGGCCGCGAAGGACCCCACGCTCATGGCGCCGTCGCGCGCCCGCCAGCCGGCGTAGGCCATGACGGCGGCGACCACGATCATGGCCACCAGGTTGGAAAAGGGGCCGGCGAAGGCGCGCGAGTCGGCGCTCTTGATCACGTGGCGCTGGCGGCGGGCGACGACCTCGCCGACCCGCGCCTGCTCGGCCGCCTCGCGGTTCTCGATCTTGATCAGGCGGACGCCGTCGAGGTTCTCCATCAGGGCGGTGGACAGGTTCGAGGTCTCGACCATGGCCCCGGTGGTCGCCTTGCGCATCCGCTTGCCGAAGCGGCGCATGACGAGGGCCATCAGCGGCGCGCCGAGCAGGACGATGGCCGTCAGCCGCCAGTCGGTCCAGGCCATGTAGCCGATCACCGCCGCCAGGGTCAGGGCGTGCTGGGTGTAGTTGACGACGCCGTTGGTGAAGGCCTCGCGGACCAGATTGGCGTCGAACAGGACCGAGGAGACGAAGCCGCCGGAATGCTGGCTGCGCAGCCGGGCGAGGTCGGCGCGGATCATGGCCCCGAACAGCCGGACCTGGATGTCGCCGACGATGCCGTGGCCCAGCCGGTTGACCAGGGCCGCCTGGCCGAGGGCCGCGGCGGTCCAGATCAGGGCCGCGCCGACGATGACGACCGGTATCCAGACCAGCGCCCGCCCGGCCGGCACGGTGAAGACACCCCAGATGGTCACGGCCTTACCGAGGAACAGGCCGTCGATGGCCGGCTCGAGCAGCTGCAGCACGGTGGCGGCCATGATCCCGACCACGGCGGCGCAGGCGATCGACAGGAACAGCGGCGTCCGGTGATGCGAGAGATAGTCCCGCCAGATGCGGGCCAGCAGCGGGCGCACCGGTTCCTTCTCGTCAGCGGCGGGCGCGGGCGTCATCATCGGTCCGAGGTCGGACGGCTGGGGACGCAAGTCAAGCGGCGGTGCGTCGCGAATGCGCGGCGGCCGCCTGATCGGGGCCCCGGCGCCCGGGGAAGGCGCTAGAAGGCGAGCGCGCGGCGGA
This sequence comes from Brevundimonas sp., assembly GCF_030704825.1. Classification (GTDB taxonomy): domain Bacteria; phylum Pseudomonadota; class Alphaproteobacteria; order Caulobacterales; family Caulobacteraceae; genus Brevundimonas. The sequence goes on from NZ_JAUYNX010000016.1 coordinate 33,414, forward strand.
TGTCGCGCCAGTCGATGTATTTGAAGTTCTGACCGCCGTCGTTGATGTCGTCCTGGACGACCACGACTCCCTCGGGGAAGGCGCCGAACGGACCGCCGTGGGCGTCCAGGCCATCCGTCCCCGTGACCTCGTCCCCGCCCGGACCCGCATGGACGGCGAACCGCCCCACCCAGACCGGGTCGCCCGCGCCGATGCGCCAGACGGCGAAGGCGGAATCGCCCTGGCTCGACGCGATCAGCCAGGAACCGGCGCCGTTCGACAGAATGGCGGCGCCCTCCACGTCCGCGGTCAGCCGCTCGCCGTCGACGGCCTGCACCCGGGTGCGCGCGTCGCCCGAGGCGGGATCGAGGCCGTAGCGCCAGACGCCGACCCCCTCCTCGTTGAGGTAGAGGGCGGCGTTGTCGGCGTCGATGGCGCAGCCCTCCGAGATCGAGCCGACCGCGAAGCGGCGAACCTCGCGACCCCGCGGCTGGCCGTCCGGGCCGCTGGAGATCACCAGCTGGCGGACCTGGCCGTCCTTGCCGACGACGAAGGCGTGCAACTCCCCGCGCCAGGGCCGCATGCAGAAGCCGTAGGGCTCGTCGAGGTCGAGGGGCAGGGAGCCCCAGCGGGCGACCGCGCCGCCGGCGACGGGGTCGAAGCGGAACAGGGCCACCCCGGCGCGGCCCGGCGTGCGATCGCTGGCTCCCAGGACGACCTCGCCCGACGCGCCGGGCAGGGTCGCCACATCGACGTTGTTGAGCAGGCCGTCCGGGAGAAATTGCAGGATCGCCCCCTCCGGACCGTAGATGTACAGGCCCGCCTTCTTGTCCGTGCCGGCCACGAAGCCGGTCACGCGCCGGCCGTTCAGCGTCGTCTCCGGCCCGCTCCAGATCGCCGGGTCGTCGGCGGCGTCGGCGTTGCGGGTGCCCACCGAGGGCGTCTCCAGGGCGGCGAACACCCGGGCCCCCTGTCCGGGACGATCCGCCGGGGTGGCGCAGGCCGCGAGCGAGATGAGCGCGGCCATGCCCGCCGCCGCCAGAAGTCTGTCCCGCATGGAATCCCGCCCGTAAAGCCCAAGGCTGGCGGAAAACCATGACCACCCGGCCGGTTCAAGCGAACCCCGGTGACGGTTCAGCGTCGGAAATATTGCAGACCCTCCGTGCCGGGAGCGACCGTCGCGAGCCGGTCGGAAAACCGCCAAGCCGGTGTCCTGAAAGCGTCGCGCCTCCGTCGCCGTCGCCCCCTAGCGGAGCCGTGTCCGGCGGTCGTGGGGGCCAGCCGGGGATGCGGGATGCCTTCCATGAAATTCTACCTGATGCTGGGCGCGGCCTTGGCGCCGCTGAGCCTGGCGGGGATCGCTTCGGCCCAGTCGACCGAGCCGGCCACCTCGCTCGAGGAGGTCATCGTCACCGGCGAGCCGGTGATGCGGAATCGCACGGACGACGTCGTGCCGACGCTGTCCTACGACCTGGAGTTTTTCCAGCGGTTCGAGCCCCTGACCGTCGGCGACGCGCTGAAGCGCGTGCCCAGCGTGACCTTCCTGTCCGACATCCTCGAGGCGGACGGCGTCCGCCTGCGGGGCCTGGACCCGGGCTATACCCAGATCCTGATCAACGGCGACCGCGTTCCCGGCTCGGGCGTCGACCGTTCCTTCTTCGTCGACCGGATTCCGGCCGAGCTGATCGAGCGGGTCGAGGTGGTGCGTTCGTCCTCGGCCAACCGCTCGGGCGACGCCGTGGCGGGCGCCATCAACATCGTGCTGCGCGACGCCATGGCGCTCGACGGCGGCTACACGCGGGCGGGCGCGATCCTGTTCCCCGACGACGAGATCGGCGGCACCTTCGGCGCCGTCTACGGCGGCGCCCTGGGTGAAGGACGCTTCCTGCTGGGCGCGAGCGTGCAGGACCGGCGCAATCCGAAGAACAAGTACAGCCAGCGTTTCGATGAGCCGGGCGGGACCCTGGACAACACGGAGGTCCAGACCGACGTCCGCGACGGGCGCGACTATTCCGTCAACGCCGCCTGGGAAGCCCCGGTCGCCGGCGGCCGACTGGATCTGTCGGCCGTGTTCGTGCGGACCGACCGCCTCCAGGACGAGGATTCGATCGAGTACGACGAGGGCGTCGAGACCGAGGCCAATCTGCTGACGATCAACGACAACAACGTCGACATCCGCACCGACAATCTGGCGCTCCGCGGCCGCTACGCCCGCGACATGTTTGGCGGCGAGACGCGGTTCAAGCTGGGTTATGCCTCGTTCGACGACGCCCAGACCGAGTTCGAGAACGAAGCCGAATATCTGCGCGACGGCCTGCCCTTCCCGGATGAAGACCGTTTCACGGCCGATTTCGAGATCCGCGACCTGATGGACGAGGAGATCTCGGGAGCCGTCGAACACACCCGCGCCCTGGGGGAGGCCCTCGAGCTGGAGTTCGGCGTCCAGGCCGTGTCGAAGGAGCGCGAGGCGGTGACCGACACCGCCGACCGCGTCCGCTTCAACGTTCCGAACGCGCCCGCGCCGCGCCCGGCGCAGCCGCCCTTCGTGTTCAACACGACCCGCTACGCCATCGAGGAGACCCGGATCGACCCCTACGTCATGGTTTCGGGAGACATGGGCGCGCTGAAGTGGGAGGCGGGCCTTCGCTATGAGATGACCGACGCCACGATCGCCGGGATCGAGACCGACTATGCCGAGTTGCTGCCGTCGGCCAGCCTGCGCTACCGGCTGTCGGACTCCGATCGTCTGACGCTGTCGATCGCTCGAACGATCCGTCGGCCGGACTTCGACGATCTCGCCCCGACCACCCTCGAGGAGGAGCGCGGCGACAACGATTTCCGCGGCAATCCCTTCCTCAAGCCGGAACTGGCCTGGGGTGTCGACGCTGGCTTCGAGCGCCGACTGGGCCGTCGTGGCGTGGTCGGCTTCAACGTCTTCTATCGCGACGTGACCGACCTGATCGAAGATGTGAACACCGGGGTCGAGGGCAGCGGCGGTCCGGGCACCTTCGTGGAGTCGATCGACAACGTCGGCGACGGCGAGGTCTATGGCGTCGAGTTCGACCTTTCCACGCCGCTGGACTTCATCGGCATGGAGACCACGGGCGTGTTCCTGAACGCCTCCTGGCTGGACAGCGAGGTCGAGGACGATCCGGGCGAGCGGCGCTTCAACGACCAGTCCGACTATGTCGTCAACTTCGGCTTCACCCACGACATTCCGACCTGGGGCGCGGCCTTCGGCGCCACCTATCGCAAACAGGGCGACGCCTTCGGCCGGGTCTGGGCCGAGGAGGTGCGCACGTCTTACGGCGCGGACCTGGAAATCTTCGTGGAGAAGCAGATCTTCGCCAATACGGTGGTCCGCCTGGCCGGCTCCAACCTGCTGGACAGCTCCAAGGACGAGGTCTTCGACAAGTTCGACGACCAGGCCGCCCAGATCGCTCGCGACCATGACGAATACGAGCTGGAGACGGAGTCGGCCGGTCCGGTCTGGCAACTGGTCATGCGCGTCGCCTTCTGATCAGGCGATCCGGGTCGGTCGGAGACGGCCGACCCGGGATTGGTCCGCGAGGGGCGCCTGCGAGGCCGCGGATTCGCCTCATCCGGGATGACGGGCGCGGCCGGACCCTCTATCTCCGTGCCGATGCCTCGCTACGACCTCACCACCCCGGCCGGCCGCTTCAGGGCGAAGTGGGACTATGTCTGGAAGGATCACGCCTTCCTGAGGCGATGGTTCATGAACGCCCACTGGCTGGGGCCGGACCTGGTGCGGACCAACCAGCCGTCGCCGCGGCAGCTGGCGTACTGGAAGTCGCAGGGAATCCGGACGGTCATCAACCTGCGCGGGGCGCGGGACGAGGCCTATTACGCCCTGGAGAAGGCGGCGTGCGAGCGGCTGGGGCTGACCCTGATCGACGCTCCGCTGGACAGTCGCGATCCACCGCAGAAGGACCGCATCCACCGGGCGCGGGCGCTGTTCCGGACGATCGACTATCCGGTGCTGATCCACTGCAAGTCGGGCGCGGACCGGGCCGGGATGATGGCGGTGCTGTACCGGCATTTCCACCTCGGCGAGCCGATCTCCGAGGCGATCAAACAGCTGGACAAGAAATACCTTCACCACCGCGAGGGGCTGACCGGGGTGCTGGACTACACGCTGGAGAAATACCTGAAGGAGGTCGAGCCGACCGGGGTCAGCTTCATCGACTGGGTCGACAGCGAGGCCTACGACCCGCAGGCGATCCGGGCCGAGTTCAAGGCCGGCTGGTGGGGCACGATCCTGACCGACCGACTGCTCAGGCGCGAATAGTCAGCCCCAGGGGCCGCGGGGCGCTCCGGAGGAGGGGGGCGGGCGGTCGCCGCCTTGTCCCGGCGCCAGTTCGATCTCGCGCCGCGCCTTGCGGTCGGCCTCCCAGCGGCGGAACCAGCGCGTCCAATCGCGCTCGCCGCGCCACGCCATCAGCCAGATGACGAGGGCCAGGAGCAGGAAGACCAGGCTGGCGATCTCCTCGCCGCCGAGGGTGCGGCCGAACAGGGTCAAGGGCGCGGCTCCTGCGACGGGGAGGTCGCGGGCGGCGGAGCGTCGGCGAAGACGTCGGGGCGCGAGCCCGGACGGGCGGGCTCGCCGGGGGTGACCGGATCGTTCCAGGCCGTGTCGGCCTCGCGCGGACCGGTGGTGGTGGCCGAGGGCTTCTTGCGGGTGGCCCAGACGACGATGCCGACGCCAAGCGCCAGCAGGACCAGGACGATCAGGATGGTGTTCATCGGGTCTCTCCGGTTCAGGCGCGACAGTATACGCCTGAAAGCGCCTCAGTCCGAGACCGGGTTCCGCCTCAATGCGCGTCGGCGTCGCCGCGCGGATCGATCATCCGGTGGGCGTGCAGGATGAAATAGCGCATGTGGGCGTTGTCGACCGTCGCCTGCGCCCGCGCCTTCCACGCCTTGCGGGCCTCCTCGTAGTTCGGATAGGCGCCGACGAACTCGACCTTGGAGAGGTCCCGGAACACCGGGGCGTCGAGGTGGCGCAACTCGCCGCCGATGACGAGGTGAAGCAGCTGGGGGGAGTCGGGTTCGGCGGGCATGGGCGGGTCCGGACAGGGGGAGCTAGCGGGGCGCCAGCGGAATAGGCGCTGTGCGCCGCACGATCAACGGGTGAAGCGCCGGAGCGCTGCACACCAGGCTGTTCTGGCGCGGATCGGCCTGGTTGAAGCGCCAGGCCTGGCCGTGGTGGTCGCTGACCCGGCCGCCGGCCTCCTCGACGATCAGGGCCCCGGCGCAGACGTCCCAGTCCCATTTCGGCGTCAGGTTGATGGCGGCGTCGAAGGCCCCGGCGGCGACCAGGGCCATGCGGTAGGCGATGGCGTTTCGCTTTTCGAACCGCATGGCGGGCCAGGGCTCCAGCCAGTGGGGGCCTTCGATCAGGCGCGCGTCGGCCAGCACGGAAGCGTCGTCCAGATCGGTGGTGTCCGAGGCGGTGATCGGCCGGCCGTTCAGGCTCGCGCCGCCGCCCAGGATCGCGGCGAAGGTCTCGCCCAGGGCCGGAGCGTGGATGACCGCGGCGACGGGCCGGCCGTCCTCGACCACGGCGATGGGGATGCACCACCACGGCTTGCCCTTCATATAGGCGACGGTGCCGTCGATCGGATCGACCACGAAGATGCGGCGGTTCGACAGGCGGTCGGCGGTGTCGGCGGTTTCCTCCGACAGCCAGCCGTGGTCGGGTCGGGCCGACAGCAGGGCGTCCCTGAGCAGGCGATCGACGGCCATGTCGGCCGAGGTGACCGGCGAGCCGCCGGACTTGGACCAGATCTTCAGCCCGGCGTCGCGTTCGGACAGGGCCAGCCGGCCGGCGGCCTCGGCCGCGCCGCGGATCAGGTCGAGATCGGCCGCCAGATCGCTCATTTGCCGGCGATGGCGACGCCGTCGAACAGCAGCGACGGACTGTTGAAACTGCCGCGGAACTCCAGGTCCGACCCGCGCTGGAGGCGGGCGTAGAGGTCGGTCAGCCGGCCCGCGACGGTGACCTCGCTGACCGGATACGCCCGTTCGCCGTTCTCGAACCAGAAGCCGGAGACGCCGGCGGACCAGTCGCCGGTGTTGGCGTTCAGCGAGGGGCCGAACATGGAGGTGACCAGCAGGCCGGAACCGGCCCCGGCCATCAGGCCGTCCAGATCGCGCTCGCCGGGCTCCAGGTGCAGATTGTGGGTCGAGACGCCCGGCGGGCCGGCGAGGCCGCGCGAGGCGTGGCCGGTCGAGGCCAGGCCCAGCTGGGCGGCGGCGGCGCTGTTCAGCAGCCAGGTGGTCAGAATTCCGTCCTCGACGATGGCCCGGCGCGTCACGGCCACGCCCTCGTCGTCGAACGGCGCGGAACCGAGGCCGCGGGGGCGGAAGGGGTCGTCGACCAGATCGACCCCCTCGGGCAGGATCCGTTGGCCGAGGCGGTCCTTCAGGAAGGACGTGCCGCGGGCGATCGAGGGGCCGGAAATGGCGCCGAGGATCGGCGAGAGGACCTGGGTCGCGACGCGATTCTCGAAGACCACCGGCGCGGTGGTCGAGGCGATCTTGCGCGGACCGGTGCGGGCCACGGCGCGGCGGCCCGCCTCCTCGCCGATGGACCGCGCCGACGGCAGGTCCGACCGGTGGCGGACCGCGCGGTGCTCGCCGCCCCGCTCCATGGCCCCGTCCTTTTCGGCGATGACGCCGACGCCCAGCGAAAACGCCGAGCCGCGCCAGGCGCCGTCGAAGCCGTGCGAGGTGACCAGCCGCCAGCGGTTGGACGAGGCCGAGGCGTGGCCGCCCTCCGACCGGGCGACGCCGTCGACGGCCAGGGCGACGGACTCGGCCTCGGCGGCGGCGGCTTCGAGGTCGGCGGCGCCGGGCCCGGAAGGATCGAACAGGTCGAGCTCGGGGAAGGGGCCGCTGGCGAGGCGGTCCTGCGGGGCGAGCCCCGCGTAGGGATCCTCGGGGGCCAGCCGGGCCATGGCCACGGCGCGCTCGACCAGCCGGGCGCGGGTCGCGTCGGACAGGTCGGAGGCGGAGACGGTGGCCTGGCGCCGGCCGATGAAGACACGCAGGCCGAGGTCGCGGCTCTCCTCGCGCTCGACCTCCTCGAGCGCCCCGTTCCGGACCCCGACGGAGAGTGAGGCGCGCTCGGCCGAGACGGCCTCGGCGGCGTCGGCGCCGGCCCTCAGGGCGGCGGCGACCAGATCGGGCAGGATGTCGGGAGAGGCGGCGGCGTCACGCGGGGAGGTCATGCCCCGATATGGCCGGGCCGCCCCACGGGTGCAACCGCCGTCAGGAGAAGGCGGTGAAGATCAACAGTCCTGCCATGCCGAGGAACGGGACGTAGGTCAGAAGCATGCCCAGCATCCTCCCGGCCGCCGGCTGCTTCTCCTGCGCCATGCCCCAGGCATGCAGCACCCGGCCGAGCAGGAAGGCACCGCCCAGCGCGTGCACGATCGCCGCGCTGTAGAAGACCGCCACGACGGCCAGGGCGACAAGGGCCAGCGGCATGTATTCGATGGCGTTGCCGAAGGCGCGGGTCGTGGCCGTCAGCTCCGGCTGGCCGCCATCGCCGACCGACACCTTCAGGCGGCGCCGGCCCGTGCTGATCCTCAGCGACAGGAACAGGACGAACAACAGCGACAGGCCGGTCCAGAGGGCGACGGCCATGAAGGCTTCGGTGCGAAAGGCCAGTAACTGTTCGGGGGTCATGGCGGGCTCAGTTCTCGCGGGCCACCGGATAGAGCCGGTAGTGGTCATCATAGAACGGGGTTCGCTCGTAGAACCATTGCAAACGCGCGTCGCCGTCGGCGGCGAAGGCGGGGTCGGCGGCCACCTTTGCCTCGAACTCGGCCTTCAGGGCCGGGTCGGCCGCGAGCATGCGCTCCGCCAGAGGAGCGATGGCGTAGCCCTCGATGTATTCGACGCGGCTCAGCACCTCGGGGAACATGCCCCAGGCGAAGAAGCTCTCGTTCGATTGCGGCTCCAGCAGCAGGACGACGACGTCGCCCAGCGGCTGGTCGGTCGGCACGCGGACGGAGCCGGTCGGGAACGTCCAGTCCCGGCGGTGCGGTGTCACGGCGGCGACGGTTGCCGGGACATGCCCCTCGTTGGGACGGGCGGCGAGCCTGGGGTCGTCGAGGCTGAGCATCTCGACCGACACGGTGCGCGGCGCGTCCAGCGTCTCCATCGACACGCCGTGGAGGCGCAGGCGCTCGATGATGTCGGCCCGGTACGACGGCACCCAGTAGGCCTCGGGACGCCGCAGGGTCAGGGTCGGCTTCGAGCCGAAGAAGGGCAGGGCCCAGGGTTCGGGATCGGCCCGGCCCAGCCAGCGGATTTCCTGACGGCCCGAGGCGGGGCTGTCCCAGGTCTCGTAGAGGATGCCCTTGAAGCTGCGGGTGTAGGCCGGGGTCGGATCGGCCTGGAAATTGGCCGGGATGTCGGCGGGACGCAGGGCGCTGTCCGCCCCGATCGCGGCCCGCAGGGCGGCGCCGTCGCGGGCCAGCAGGCGCAGGGCGTCCTCGAGGAAGACATAGGTTCCCAGCACCCGCTGCTCATAGGGTTTGAGGCTGTGGTTCTCGATCAGGATCGTCGGCACGTGGGCCGCCGTGCCCCAGCCGTTGGAGAAGCGTTCGCCGAGGCCGCCGTCCGACAGGCCCGCGCGGGGGTTGCGGTCGTCGACCCCGAAGACCAGCTCGCCCGGGATATGGCCCTGCGCTTCCAGCCCGGCGTTGATCGCCGGCTTGAAGACGTCGTTCAGCCATTGCGAGGTGGCGGGCGAGCGCGAATACGCGCCGTTCTCGCCGTTGAAGCCCCAGGTGACGTCGTACTGGTAATCCATGCCGTCGGTGACGTGGATGTCGACATAGAGATCGGGCCGGTATTTCAGGATCAGGCCGCGCACCGCCCGCATCTCGGGCTGGTCCAGCTTGAGATAGTCGCGGTTCAGGTTCTGGTTGGCCGCCGTATTGCGCCAGCCCTGGATGCGGGGGCCGCGCTGGTTGGGACGGCTGTAGGCCGAGGCGCGTTCATGGCCGTCGACGGACAGGATGGGGATCAGGATCAGATTGACCCGGTCCAGCAGGTCGTCCTTGCCGTTGAAGGCGATGTCGCGGAGCAGCATCATGCCCGCGTCCTTGCCGTCGATCTCGCCCGGGTGGATGCCGGCCTGGGCCAGCAGCACGGGCTTGGCCGGATCGAAGGCCGCGCCGTCCTTCGAGGCGATCACGGCGTAGATCGGCCGCCCCTCGGGCGAGACGCCGAACTGTTCGATGCGGATCAGGTCCGAGGCGGCGTCCAGCCGGTCGAACCAGGCCCGGGTGTCCACATAGGTCGGGCTGAAGTCGTGGTCCGGATCGGTTTCGAAGGCCGTGACCCAGGGGTCGGAGGCGTCGCGCAGCAGGGCCCGGCTGACGCCGTCCCATGCGGGCGCGGGCGGCAGGAAGGGCTGGTCCCACGGCGCGGCGTTGGGAACGGACGGGGACTGGGACATGACGGGACTCGATACGAGCGCGGCGAACGCGGCGATGATCAGGGCGGAGCGCATGGCTCCCCTCATCCGCCGTCCGTCCGGTCGTGGCAAGTCCGGACAGGGAGCCTATCCATGCAGGCGCGACCGGGCCGTAGGCTCGAGGCGCAGGCGCTGGATCGACTGCTCCGTGAAGACATGATGGATCGAGTCGGCGGCCATGGGATCGACGAAGGCGGCGAACCAGGCCAGCACCGGTTCGCCCTCGCGCACCGGCAGGCGCGGGAAGGTGTTGGCGCTGCCGTCAGTGACCAGCACCGCAAGGGAGGCGGCGCCGACGTCCCGCAAGACAGGGACGGCCTCGCGCCGGAACCGCTCGGGCAGCGGATCGTCAGATCCTTTCAGGGCGTGGACGCCGGCGATGATCCGCCCCGCGCCGGGGCCCGACGCTCCGCGCGGACCCCGCTCGCCCGGGGTGAAGCCCGACGCCTCGTCCAGCGGCTTGAGCAGCAGGACATTGTCGGAGTCGATCATGGTCGGATTGGCCGTATCGCGGTTCCCCTGCCAGACGGGGCCGAAATAGAAGGCCTCGAGCGCGAGACGCCGGGCCTCCATGTCCGGAAAGCCGCGCAGCCAGACGAAGCGGTCGGGATCGTCGAGGTCGCGGAACTGGCCGATCAGGGTCATGCCGACGGACTCCTGTCCCTCGACGAATTCCCGCTCGAACAGGTCGATCAGGACATCCCGCTTGCCGGGATGGAGGGTGTACTGGCGCAGTTCGACGACAGGGCTGACGATCATGGGCCTCTCCGGGGTTCGGGCGATCGCGGGGTTCCAGGCGGGGAAGAACGTGCCGGCGGCGGCCATGCCCCCGACGACCGCGCGGCGATGGGGCCGGTCGGTCATCCGGCGGCCCTCGTGAAGTCCATGACCCAGTTGGTTTCCCAGGTCGCGCCGCCGTCATACGAGAATGTCTGTGTCCAGCGGGCGCTGCCGGCCGTGATGTCGGACCAGATGTAGCGGGCGATGACGGGCCGGCCGCCGTCGCTGTCAGGCCCTTCCAGCACGCAGCCTTCGGCGTGGAAGCGGCCACGGACAGGCGGCTGCAGGACGCCGTTGGCGCTGCTGATCCAGTAGATGACCCATTCGCGGGCGGGAATGTCGAACGACCGAACCGCCATGCCGGTCCAGCCGCGCGCCGGACAGTCGATCTGTTCGACGTTGGCCAGGCCGTCCAGACGCGGCTCGCACCATGCGGTCGAGGGGAATTCGTCCCAGTCGTCGGAGCCGACGCCCCGGACCTTCAGCTTGTGGTTGGCGACGCTCCAGCGGCCGTGGATGAAATCGAAGTCGTGGATCCCGGGCAGGGTTTCGACGGGTTCGGCGGACATGGGGGGCTCCTTCTCAAGGGACGATGCGAGAGGAGTACGATCCATAACCTGACACCTGTTGTCAGGATTTATCGGCTAGTGTCGAAAAATGCGCGCCAGCCGACTGCTTTCCATCCTGCTACTGCTCCAGACCCGGGGGCGGATGACAGCCGAGGCCCTGGCGGCCGAGTTCGAGGTGTCGGTGCGCACCATCTATCGGGACATCGACCAGCTGAGCGCGGCGGGCGCGCCGGTCTATGCCGACCGCGGCCGGGCCGGCGGGTTCCAGCTGCTGGACGGCTATCGCACCCGTCTGACCGGCCTGACCGACGCCGAGGCCGAGACGCTGTTCCTGGGCGGCCTGTCCGGGCCGGCGGCGCAGATGGGCTTCTCCGGGGCGGTGACGACCATGCAGCTGAAGCTGCTGGCCGCGCTTCCGCCGGAAAGGCAGGCGGCGGCGGATCGGCTGGCCGGGCGGTTCCACCTCGATCCGGTCGGCTGGTACCAGAACCCCGACGAGGCCGAGCGCCTGCCCGCCATCGCCCAGGCGGTGTGGAACAGCCGCCGCATCGCCTTGCGCTACGAGAGCTGGAAGGGGGAGGTCGAGCGGAGGCTGGAGCCGCTGGGCCTGATCCTCAAGGGCGGCCTCTGGTATCTGGCGGCGCGGCCGGCGGAGGGGCGGCGGCGGGAGCCCCGGACCTACCGGGTGTCGAACATCCTGTCCCTGACCACGCTGGAGGAGACCTTCGAGCGGCCCGCGGGATTCGATCTGGGGGCGTGGTGGGAGGAGACGTCGCGGCGGTTCGAGGCGGAGATATTCACCGGGACGGCGATCCTGCGATTGACCGCTCCGGGGCTGAAGCGGCTGGCCCGGCTGGGGGTGGAACAGGCGCGGATAGCCGCGGGGGCGGCGATCGGCGCGGACGGATGGGTCGAGTTGGAGGTTCCGATCGAGTCGATCGAACACGCCGCTATGGATTTCCAGCGTCTGGGCGCGGAAGCCGAGGTGCTGGCGCCGGCGGCGCTGCGGGCGGCGATGGGCGCGACGGCCGCCCGGATGGCGGCGCTCTACAGGGCGCGGTGATCGCGACGCGGTTCAGCCCTGGGTGACCGCGCCATGGAGTTCGGACATATCCCCGTGCGCGAGACCGTCGGCGGGGATGAAGACGAAGATCGGGTCGGCGTCGTTGATCCAGAGGTTCATCGGCTTGTTGGACTGGATCATCAGCAGGAGGCGCAGGCGCGCGACCTCGGCGTCAACCGTGGCCCGGTTGGCGAGAAGGAAGCGCACGTCGTCGTCCCCCGCGGCGGTCCAGGGGGTGTAGATCCGGCCGTTCGGCAAGGGATGGCTGATGGTCTTCAGCTGCTCCCACTCCTCCCAATCCCTGATGAAGTCATAGCGCTCGAGGCCGGGGCGGCCGATCTGGCGGGCATGGATGGCCCGGCGCAGGTCGGTTCCGTCGTGGTCGGAGCCCAGTCCCAGCAACTGGCCGATGGCCCCCTCCGGCCGGGACCAGAGCCCGTCCTGCAGGGCGTCGAGGTCTCCGTCCGGGGCCAGCGCCGCGATGCGGTCGCCGAGGCGCGGGTCGGAGGCGGGGACATCGATCCCCGGCGCGAAGGCGGCGACCTCGACCGGATTGAGCCAGCCGGTGTAGGCGCCGTAATCGTCCTCGTCAGCCGGAGGCGTCAGGCGCTCGAGCGGAACCCCGGGCGGGGTCAGGATCGCCCTCACCGGGACGGGATCCGCCGCACTGTCGATGAAGTCCACGAACACCGACAGCAGGCCTTCGGACGGCAGGTCGCTGGCGCCCGCGCGGGCGCGAACGTCGGCGAGGTCCAACTGACCGAGGAAGCCGCAGGCGCCGTATTCGCTCGAGGGCCAGACGCTGCCGACGGGCAGGTCGGGCGCGCCGCCGAGCCGCGTGGTCCCGAGGGACGCATCAGCGGCCGGACCTCCCGCGATCATGTGGACGCAGGGAATGGCGCGCGACAGGATCAGGTCCCGCGCGGGGGCGAGGCCGCAGCGGTCGATCAGGGCGTCGAGATCGGCCAGCGAGGTCAGGGGCGGCGGCGGCGGCGGGCGCGGGGGCAGCGCCACGGCGGCCTTGGGTCGGAACAACCGAGCCAGCCAGGTCCACATGCGCTATTTCCAGATCGGCGCGCCGTCGCCCGGCAGGCCCAGCCGTTCCCACATTTCCGACACCCGTTCCACGACCGCCTCGTCCATGCGGATTTCCTCGCCCCATTCGCGCTTCGTCTCGGGCGGCCATTTGTCGGTGGCGTCGAGGCCGATCTTGGAGCCGAGGCCGCTCTCGGGGCTGGCGAAGTCGAGGTAGTCGATCGGGGTGTTCTCGATGACGGTGATGTCGCGCGCGGGGTCCATCCTGGTCGCGACGGCCCACATCACGTCTTTCCAGTCGCGGGCGTTGATCGTGTCGTCCACGACGATGACCCACTTCGTGTACATGAACTGGCGCAGATAGCTCCAGACGCCCAGCATCACCCGCTTGGCGTGGCCGGGGTAGGCCTTCTTCATCGACACCACGGCGATGCGGTAGCTGCAGCCCTCGGGCGGCAGCCAGAAGTCGGTGATCTCGGGGAATTGGGCCCGCAGCAGGGGGATGAAGACCTCGTTCAGCGCCTCGCCGAGCACCGAGGGCTCGTCGGGCGGGCGGCCGGTGAAGGTGGTCAGATAGATGGGGTCCTTCCGCATGGTGATGGCGGTGACCTGGAAGACCGGGAAGGTCTCGACCGAGTTGTAGTAGCCGGTGTGGTCGCCGTACGGGCCCTCGGGCGCGTGCTCGTCGAACAGGACGTGGCCCTCCAGCACGATCTCGGCGTTGGCGGGGACCATCAGCGGTATGGTCTTGCAGGGGACCAGCTCGGCCTTGGCGCCGCGGAGCAGGCCGGCGAACTGGTATTCCGACAGGGTGTCCGGGACAGGCGTCACGGCGGCGAGGATGGTCCCCGGGTCCGCGCCGAGCACGACGGCGCATGGCAGGGGGCCCTTCTTCCCGGCCTTCTTGTGACGCGCGTAGTGCTGGGCTCCGCCGCGATGGGCGAGCCAGCGCATGATGGCCTTGTCCTTGCCCAGCACCTGCATGCGGTAGATGCCGAGGTTGAAGTCGTCCTCGCGGTCGTCCGAGGGGCCCTTGGTGACGACCAGGCCCCAGGTGATCAGGGGCGCGGGCTCGCCGGGCCAGCAGCCCTGGACGGGAAGCGAGGTCAGGTCGATCCGGTCGCCCTTGAGCACCACCTGCTGCACCGAGGCGGTCTTCACGATCTTGGGCCGCATCGACATCACCGTCTGCGCCAGCGGCAGCATCTCCATGGCGTCCGACAAGCCGCGCGGCGGGGTCGGGTTGCGCAGGAAGGCCAGCAACTCCCCGACCTCGCGCAGCTCGGCGGCGGTGGTGCGGGTCTTCTTCTCCATGGTCACGCCCATGGCGACGCGCTTCACCGTGCCGAACAGGTTGGCCAGGCAGGGGATGGGGCTGATCGAGCCGTCGGGCATCACCGGCTTTTCGAACAGGACGGCCGGGCCGCCGTTGCGCAGCAGCCGGGTCTGGATCTCGGTCATTTCCAGATGGGTGGAGACGGGCTCGGAAACGCGAACCAGCTCGCCCTCGGCCTCCAGCATGGCCATGAAGTCGCGCAGGGATTTGTAGGCCAATGAGACGCTCCGGGTGGAGCCTCTGGATTAGGCGGACGCGGGCGTCCTGTCACGCCATGGCGCGTGCGGCCTTTCAGTAGGCCCGCGTATCCGACACCAGGGCCCACAGCGGCAGGTGCAGGGCGCTGGTCGCGGCACCGATCTGGACGGTGGTCAGATGGGCGCGGCCCGCCTCGGCGCGGCGCGCTTCCTCGACCGGGACGTGCAGTACGGCGGCCACGTCCTCGATGGCCATGCCGCGGGACTCGCGCCACCGCTTCAGCCTCGCGCCGACCGCCGCGTCGAGCGGATCGACGCCGGGAAATCCCAGCACCGAACCCATGCATCCCTCCTTGCGCTATCGGCCTTCGGCCTGCTTGAGCGGGGGGCTCCCTGATCGCGCCGGCTATGCGCGGCGCTTCAGGCCCATTCTTCGTCCCAGCGGAACGACTTGTCGAGCCAGTCGCCGAGGCGGCCGTCCGGGCGGGCCAGGGCGTGGATGCGGTCCATCTCTTCGGACGAGAGCTCGAAGTCGAAGATGTCGAAGCTTTCCTCGGCCCGGCTGACCTTCGTGGTGCGGGGGATGGCGATGACCTCCTGCTGGATCAGCCAGCGCAGGGTGACCTGACCGGGGGACTTGCCGTGGGCCTTGCCGATCCCGATCAGGGTGGCGTCGTCGGCGATCCTGCCCTGGGCCAGCGGCGACCAGGCGGTGATGGAGGAGCCGAGCTCCCTCGCAGCGGCCTTGAGCTTCGAGAGCTTGAGGTAGGGGTGGTATTCGACCTGGTTGGTGACCAGTTTCGCCTTCGACAGGGCCTGCGCCCGGCGGAACTCGGCCGAGGGGAAGTTGGACAGGCCGATGGTCCGGGTCAGGCCCTGGTCCTTCGCCTCCTTCAGGGCGCCGAGGGTCTCCTCGAACGACGGTTCCGCCCTCGGCCAGTGCAGCAGCAGCAGGTCGGGGGTGAAGCCGAGGCTGGCGGCGGATTCCCGCGCCTGTTTCAGCAGGCCGTCGTGGTCGAAATGCTCGACCCAGATCTTGGTGGTCAGCCAGATGTCTTCCCGGGCGACATGGCCGGCCTCGATGGCGTCCCGGATGCCGTCGCCGACGGCCGCCTCGTTCCTGTAGATCCAGGCCGTGTCGATGTGGCGATAGCCAATGCGGAGGGCCTCCGCGACCATGCGCCGGGCGTCGTCGGGCTCGAGCATCCAGGTGCCGAAGCCGAGCAGGGGAATGGCGTGGCCGTCGGCGGTGATGGCGGGCTGGTCGATCATGGGCGGGCTCCGGCAGGGGGCTTAACCTATGCGCCGACGGCCGGGGATCAACGGCGGCGGTAGGTGAAATCGTATCCCGATGTCCACGTCGCCCCACCGTCGGTCGAGGATTCGCCGCGCTGGCGCACCGTCCCGTCGGCCTCGGGCGAGACGGTCATGCGCTGGATCGAACCCGGCCGGCCCGGCGCCTCCAGCACCATGGCCCCGTCGCGCGGACCGCCCTCGAACACGGTCACCGCGCCGCCGCTGTCCATGTAGAACTGGCGCCAGACGCCGCCGCGCCGGGCGTCGAACGTGCTGAAGCTGACGCCGTGATAGGTCGCGGCGACGCCGCCGGGGCCGACGGTCTGAAGATAGTCCTCCTCGATGGCGCAGCCGCCGGCCGTCGAGGAGATGGTGCTGCGCGCCACCACGGTGTCGCTCCCGGTGGCGCTGACGTCCCAGTCGCCGATCCAGAAGGCGAAGGCGCTGTGGTCCGCGTCGGCGCAGTCGACCGGGGGCGGGGCCGGTTGCGCCGACGCCGTCTGGAGCAGGGCGGCGAACAGGGCGATGTGGATCATGGCGTCCTCCATCAAGAAGGATGGCCCCCGCCATTCGACCGGGTCAACTACGATCTGGTGACGGGGGCCGTCAGCCAGTCGAACATCTTGTCCCACAGACCTTCCATCCCCCGGCGGAAGGCGCCCTCGTGGCCGATGCGGGCGGCGCCGTAGTCGGCCGGGGCGCGGACCACGACCTCGCGCGGGGCGTTGGGATAGACCTGCAGCAGTGCGGGTGAAGTCACGGGGGTGGCGATGGGATCGTCGGTGAAGATCCACGACCGGATCGGCGCGGTCACCGCCTCGAAATGGTGGGGTTTCAGGCGGTCCTTCAGTTCATCGAGGAAATAGGCCTCCTTCAGGCACCAGCGGCGCCACGTCTCCCACACGCCGCGCGGGAGGTCGGTCCCGGCCCACAGACCGCCGCCCTTGATATAGCCGCGCCTGAACAGGCTCCAGGGGCCGTAGGCCAGCCAGAAGAACAGCTCGAGCGGATTGTAGGACCGGTGGTGCCGGCCCCAGAAGCCGCTGCCGACCGATACGAAGGCGTGGCGGTCGATGCGGTGGTGGTTGGGCATGAAGCCGAGGAAGTGGCCGCCGACGCTGTGGCCGACATGGACGACCGGCAGGCCGGGGGCCGCCTCGATCAGGGCCTCGAGGGCGGCGGGCATGTCGAGCCGGCCCCAGTCCGGATAGTCCATCTGCATGGCGGCGAGGTCGTCGGGCCGCGAGCCGGCGATGCCGCGGAAATCATAGGTCAGGACGGCGGCGCCCCTCCCGGCCAGATGCCGGGCGAACCGGTCGTAGAATCCCTTGGGAAAGCCGGTGCCGGAACTGACCAGCACGGCGACCGTGGGAGCCGCAGCCGAGATCAGCCGCATCGACAGCGGATAGCCGTCGGCGGCGGGGACGGCGAGGTCGCGGACGAGGGGGTCGCTCATTGGAGGTCCGTAGCTATTCGCAACGAACCTAGCCGATTGACGCGACGTCAGGTCAAGCGGGCTTGGACAGCAGACGCGTCCTCGGCTAAAGGCCGCAGCCTCAGTTTCCGCCGAGCGATCCTCATGACCGACGTCCTTCCCGACCGCCTTTGCGTCGATCCCGACAGCCCGTTCCACGACGCCGATCTTCTGGCGAAGGGTGTCGGCGTCCGGTTCAAGGGCGAGGACAAGACCAATGTCGAGGAATACTGCGTCTCTGAAAGCTGGGTCCGCCTCGCCGTCGGCAACCGCGTCGACCGCCGCGGCAAGGCCCTGACGGTCAAGCTGCAGGGCCCGGTGGAGCCGTACATCAAGGGCGAATAGTCCTGCTTATGCGGCGCCGGACAAAACTCCGGCCCGCATCGCTTCTCGCCCCGACGCGCGCGGTCTAGGTTCGGGTTCCTGCTGAGTCCCCGGAGCCGCCATGTCCCCGTCCGCCCGCCTCCTCGCCGCCAGCGCGCTCGCGCTGACCCTCGCCGCGCCTGCCTTCGCGCAGGACGCCGCGACCATCCAGCGGGCCGAGGCCATCCGCGACCAGGCGCTGAACGGGAACATCGCCCTCGACTACGTCACCCAGCTGACCACCCGGTTCGGGCCGCGGCCGGCGGGATCGAAGGCCGAGCAGGACGCGTCGGCCTGGGCCGCCCAATACATGCGGGCGCAGGGCTTCCAGAACGTTCGGATCGAGGAGTTTCCGCTGGTCGGGTGGGAGCGCGGCGAGGAGAGCGCCGCCATCGTCGGAGCCCATCCGCAGCGCCTGGTCGTGGCGGCCCTGGGGCATTCGCCCGGCACCAACGGCGCGATCGAGGCCGAAGTGGTCCGCTTTGACAGCCTCGAGGCGCTGAACGCCGCCCCCGCCGGCTCGCTGGCGGGCAAGATCGCCTATGTCGACGCCGGCCAGATGGTGCGGATGCAGACCGGCGCCGGCTACGGCCCCCTGACCCGCATCCGCGGCGCCGGGCCGGGCGCCGCCGCGACCAAGGGGGCGGTGGCCTTCATCATGCGCTCGGCGGGCTCGGACGAGCACCGCATGCCGCACACCGGCACCACCCGCTATGTCGACGGCGTCGTGCCCCTGCCGGGCTTCGCCCTGGCCGCGCCGGACGCGGACACCGTCTCGCGCCTGATCGCCATGGGCGAGACGGTGCGCATCCGCCTGTCCTCGACCGCCCGCACCTATCAGACGGTCAGCCAGAACGTCGTCGGCGACATCGTCGGCCGCTCGCGGCCTGACGAGATCATCGTGCTGGGGTCGCACATGGACAGCTGGGACCTGGGCACGGGCGCGGTCGACGACGGCGCCGGCGGGGCCATCACCCTGGCCGCGGCCAAGGCCATCGCCGAGAGCGGCCGCCGTCCGGCCCGGACCATCCGGGTGGTTCTGTACGGATCGGAAGAGGTGGCCCAGCCGACCGACACCGGCAACGGCGGCGGCGCCTATCTGCGCGGGATCGGGGCGGCGGTGGAGAAGCACGTCATCGCCGGCGAGAGCGACTTCGGCGCCGACCGGGTCTATGCGCTCGGCCTCCCGCCCGGCGCACAGGACAGCGATTTCGCGCGGGCGGCGGCGCGGGTGCTGTACCCGATCGGGGTGCTGGCCTCGCCGCAGCCGGAACTGCACGGCGGCGCCGATATCGGGCCGCTGGCGGGCGCGGGCGTGCCGGTGTTCGGCCTGAACCAGGATGGAACCCGCTATTTCGACCTGCACCACACCGCCGACGACACCCTCGACAAGATCGATCCGGCCCAGATGAGCCAGAACGTGGCGGCATGGGCGGCGCTGGTGTGGCTGATCGCGGATTCGGACGTCGATTTCCGGGCCATGCGGCCGGCGGCGGAAGCGGCGCACTGATCGCATGGCCGAAGCCGTCGTGCGCTGCTAGATCACGCCGCAGCCTGCGAGCGTGGCGAAACTGGTAGACGCAAGGGACTTAAAATCCCTCGACTTCGGTCATGCGGGTTCGACCCCCGCCGCTCGCACCACATCGCAGGCGTGTTCGCGCCGCGCTTCCGATCGGGAGCGGGAGCGGCTCGCTGGCCCGGTCAGGGCCGGATCGCGTGTGAAGGCGGCTTGATCTTGCCCCGTCGCATCCCCGGCGACGCCCACAGGGCGCGGACCACGCCGCTCCATCCTCCGGCCACCAGGCCGGTCCCCAGCGCGAGCGCCAGGACCGGCGGGGGCGGCGGGCCGAAGCGGAAGACCCCGGCGACGGCCGGAACGTAGAGGCCCGCGAGCAGAACGGCCGCCAGCCCGGCGCAGACGCCCCAGAACAGGCGCCGATGCGGACCGAACGGATCCACGCCGGCCGAAGCGCCGATCGCCATGGCCAGGGCCAGGTTGCCGACGGCGAGCGCGACATAGGCCGCGGCTCGCGCGACGGGTTCGCCGGCGGCGGGCAGGAGTCCCAGATAGAGGACGAGGACCGCCGCGAGGATGACGGCGCCCTGCGCCAGCCCCGTGAGGATTTCGCGCACGCCGAACAGCCCCGCGCGTCGCGATCGCGGCGGCCGTCGCATGGCGTCCGGCTCGCTCGGCTCGGCCTCGAAGACAAGGGAGCAGACCGGGTCGATCACCAGTTCGAGCAACACGATGTGGACCGGGAACAGCAAGGGCGGCGCGCCCAGCAGGATCGGCAGCAGGGCCAGGCCGGCGATCGGCACATGGATGGCGGTGATGTACACCAGCGCGCGGCGCAGATTGGTGAAGATGCGCCGGCCCAGCCGCACCGCGCCCAGGATTGACCCGAACCGGTCGTCCAGCAGAACCAGGTCGGCCGCTTCCCGGGCGACATCGGTGCCACGCCCGCCCATGGCCACGCCGATGTCCGCGGCCTCCAGCGCGGGGGCGTCATTGACCCCGTCGCCGGTCATGGCCACGACCGCGCCATTGGCCTGGAAGGCCCGGACGAGGGCCAGCTTCTGGCCGGGCTGCACCCGCGCGAACACCCGGACGGCGCGCAACCGCTCCGCCAGGGCGGCGTCCCCCAGCCCCGCGATCCCGGCGCCCGTCATCAGGCCGCCCGACACGTCGATGCCGGCGTCGGTCGCGATCTTCAGCGCCGTCGCGGGATAGTCGCCGGTGATCATGGCCACGTCGATGCCCGCGGTCCGGGCGGTCTCCAGCGCGGCCGGCACGTCGGCGGCGACGGGGTCGAGAAAGCCCACCAGCCCCCTGAACGAGAAGTCGAGCGCCTCGGGGACCGCCACCGGGGCGTCGTGGACGGCCTCGGCGACGGCCAGGACCCTGAGCCCGCCGGAGGCGAGCCGTTCGAGCGCGGATCGCGCCGACGCCATCTGGAGGGGCGTCATCCGGCAAAGGGCGAAGACCGCTTCCGGCGAACCCTTGGCCGCCGTGCGCAGCCGCTCCGCTTCGCGCCAGGTCTGAACCACCGCCAGCCGATGCGCCGTCAGCGGCCAGACCTGCTCCGGCCGATCCGCCGCCGGTGGCCCGAGCGCCGCCAGGGCCATGTCCATGGGATCGGTCGGTTGCGGACTGCTGGCCAGAACCGCCGTCTCCAGCACTGTCCGCAGGGACGGCGCGAGGTCGCCGTCGTCGGGACGGCCCTCCGCCTGCGGCGACCAGAGGGCGACGACCGCCATGCGATTTTCGGTCAGGGTGCCGGTCTTGTCGACGCAGAGCAGGGTGGCCCCGCCGAGCGTCTCGATGGCCGCGCCGCGCCGCACCAGCACCCGATGCTGCGCCAGCCGCCAGGCGCCGAGGGACAGAAACACCGACAGGACCACCGGGAATTCCTCCGGGATCAGGGCGATGGCGATGGTGATGCCGGCCAGGGCGCCTTCGATCCAGAGGTTCCGCAGCAGGCCATAGGCCATGGCCACGGCGACGGCGAAGACGAGCGCCAGGACGCCGATCCAGACGACGATGCGGCCGGTCGATTTCTGCAAGGGCGACCGATCCCGGTCGATCGTCGACAGCGAGGCGCCGATCTCGCCCAGGGCGGTCCGCGGACCGGTCGCGGTGACCCGGGCCACCCCCTGGCCCGCGACCACCAGCGTTCCGGCGAAGACCCGATCCGACAGGGCTCCGTTCGACGATCCGCCGGCGCCGCCGCGGACGACCGGAACGGATTCTCCCGTCAGCGCCGACTCGTCGATCTGCAGAACCTCCGATCCGATCAGCACGCCGTCGGCCGGCGCCCGCTGGCCTTCGGCCAGGAGGACGACGTCCCCGCGCACCACTTCCCGCGCCGGTATCGCCACGGTCCGGCCCGCCCGGACCACCCGGACGACGGGATCCGAGAGGCCGCGAAGCGCCCTGAGGGTGGCCTCGCTACGGACCTCCTGGGCCACGACCAGAGCGATCGTGGCGAGGCCGGCCGCAGCCAGCAGCAGTCCCTCAGCCCGATCCCCCAGCGCCAGGTAGAGGACCGAGGCCGCGGCGAGCAGCACGAACATCGGTTCGCGCAGGGCCGAAAGGGCGATCGTCGCCACGGGCCGGGTGCGGTCCTCCGACAGCAGGTTGGGGCCGTCCTCACCCAGCCGACGGGCCGCCTCTTCCGCATCGAGTCCATGGAAGGACGGTTCCGGGGCCATGTTCACTCCGCTGGCGCCCGGCCGGACGCGGACGGGATGGCTCCAGTCTGGGCGAATCCTCCCGTGGGGCCTTGACGCGGGTCAAGGCGGTCCGGAGCCGGCACCGCCCCCGGGCAGGGTCGCCCGCTCGGGGACGGCGCGGTCAGTCCGGGCCCCGGGCCGCGATCCGGCGAGCGGTCGCATTCCCGAAGAGCAGAAGCGCCAGGCCGCTGCTGATCAGGGCGGTCCCGACCAGGGGGCCCCAGCCCGGAGCCGTGCCGGTGAAGGCCCCGCCGGACAGCGCGATCGCGGCGATCACGGAGGCCAGGGCCGAGGCGAACAGCCACCTCCAGACTCCCGCCGGACGAAGCTTCAGGGCCAGCGCCAGCTGAACGCCGCCGTCCATCACCAGGGTCGAGATCGCCAGAATGGCGACCGCGAGCCCCCCGGTGCGGGGATTGTAGAAGAGATAGATCCCGGAGGCGGTCGCGACCGCGCCGGCGATCAGGACGCCGGCGAGCGGCCTGCCGCCCAGCAGCAGGATCAGCCAGACGGCGAGGAGGGTCACGCCCCCGAACCAGAGGAGCCAGCCCGACGTCCCCCCCACGACGCCGACCGGAACGGCCCCCGCGAAGACGACGGCGCCGACCAGGACGAAGGCCAGGGCGGCCACGAACATGAGCCGGGGTCGGACGCGCAGGTTCTGCACAAGGCCGTCGGACCAGTGCGGCAGGGCGCCTGTCGTCATCGTCGCCTCCCAAGGATCACTCCTCATCGTTCTCCACCGCGATCCCCGCCTTGATGTCGATCAAGGCGGGGATCGCGGCCTCCTGAATTCTGGGCGAGGCGTCGTTCAGGCGCGCCGTCGCAGGAACCGTCCGATGACCGCCCGTCCCACTCCCGCCGCGACCCGAAGGGCCGCGACTCCGGTCAAGAGCTGAAAGAGGACCCTATGGATATCGCTGGACCAGGCCTGATCGTGGTCGCCGACGGACGGCAGGCCCGGTTGTTCGAGGAGCGACGCCGTGGAGGACCGCTGATCGACATCACCGCTCGCCTTGGCGATCTGTCGCTCCATGGGCCCGAGGCTTCCGGCTCCCGAGGCGGCGCCCATGATCGTCTCGGTCCCGCCTCTCACACGGGCGACGGAGCGACGCCGCAGGATCGGCGGGAGGCCGACTTCATCGGCCTCGTGGGCGTCCGGGCGGCGGAGATCATGCGTCGGGGCGGCTATCAGGATCTGGCCATGATCGCCGCGCCGCGCGCGCTCGGCCAGCTGCGGCGGGTGATGGCGCAGGCCGGCGTCGAGGTGGCCCACAGCGAGTCGCATGACCGTGTGTCCGAGAGCCCGGCGTCGCTTCGAACGCGCCTTCGCGAGCTCCGCCGCGGGTCCTGAGACCCCGGCGACGGCCGGTGCAAACCGGCGGACCCCGGCGCCCCGGGGCCGATGTCCGTCATCCGGACGAAGGGCGCGAGACCTCGTCGGCGTGCGCCGCGCCACGATCCCCGTCGATCGTCCTGCGCAGGTCGTGGGGCAGGTGCGAGAGCAGGAGGGGCCGGGTGACGGCCCCGAGCAGCGATCGCGTGACGCCGCCGAACACCTTCTCGACCGTGGGGGAGCGGCTGTAGCCCCCGAGGACAATGAGGTCGGCGGCCCATTCATCCGCCGCCTCGATGATCGTTCCGGCCACGGAGGCGGCGCCCGAATCCAGCGTCTTCACGGCGGCGTCGACGCCCCTGACCCGCAAGCTCGCCGCCAGCTCCGCCGCGGTTTCGGCGGGCGCGGCCTGATCGACGAGGAGGATCGTCGCCCGGGCGTCAGCCGCGATCAGGGGCAGGGCGTCTTCGGCGGCCTGCCGCGCCGCCCGGCTGCCGTTCCACCCGATCAGCACGCGGTTGCCGATACTCCGGGTCCAGTCGGTCGGGACGATGAGCACGGGCCGGGCGCAACGCAGGAGAAGACGATCCGCCGACAGGGCTTCCGACAACCCCGGCAGGCGGGGGTGGCCGACGACGATCAGATCGCCGGCGGTCGCGAATCCGGTGACGTCGGGATCGTCGTCCCAGGCAGGACGGAAATCCGCGGGCGCCCCGTAGGGCTGGACGAGGGCGTCGAACGCCCGGCGCGCGGCGGCGACGAGGGCCTGCTCCTGCTGCGCCTGATGCTCCAGCACCTCATGGATCGCTCCGGCGCCGCGCGCGAAGGTCTCGGGCGGGGACGGGAAGGGGCGATGCAGGCCCCGGAGCCCGATGAGCCGGGCGCCGAGCCGCCGCGCAAGGGCGGCGGCCTGCCGGCCCAGTTGGTCGCTCCGGGACGAGCCGTCCAGACAGACGACGATCCGACGCTCGGGATTCTCCATGGCGACCTCCGATTTCCCGTCAGTCTGCCATCCGGGCGGGCGCCGGACGTTGATCGAGCGCAAGGTGACGCGGCGTCGGTCCGCCGTGTCGCCGCCGGGCGGCCAACCCCATGCTCGCGCCCTCCGTAGCGGTACTTAGTGTCAATCCCCTACGCACCGCTCCCGAATAAACAGCGGACCCCTTGTCGGACTACTCATCGTCATCCGCCTGAAGTTGAGGGATCGAGCCATGTCGCAGCTAACGTCCGCCATTCCCGCCGCCGCCGCCCTCGCTGAAGACTGGGCAGGCGCCGTCCGGCTGGTCTTCCGTCAGGGCGAGGAGATCTACGCCCAGGACGAGGACGCGGACCTGATCTACCGCGTGATGCGCGGGTCCGTCAGGACCACCCATCTGCAGGCGGATGGCCGCCGACAGGTCGGGGATTTCTACTATGAAGGCGACATCATCGGCGTCGAAGTCGGCCAGGCCCATCGCTTCTCGGCGGAGGCGCTGACCGGTTGCGAGGTTCTGGCGCTCCGGCGCGCCGGTTCGGCCGCCTATGAGTCCGGCCGCGTCGAACGCATGATCTGGGCCGCCACCGCCAGCGAACTGCAACGGGCCCAGTCCCACATGCTGCTGCTGGGCCGCGCGACGGCCAGCGAGAAAGTGGCCCGGTTCCTGATGGAAATCGCCAACCGGTTCAGGGGCGAGTTCGTCATCCTGCCGATGAGCCGGCAGGACATGGCGGACTATCTCGGCCTCACCATCGAGACGATCTCGCGCATGCTCGGCCGTCTGCAGGCTGATGGCGTGATCGAATTCTCGGGCTCGCGCAGATACCGGGTGCGTCGCCCCGGCTGTCTGTCGGACCTGGCCGCCGCCTGACCTGTGGCCGACGCGGGCAGCCATGCTAGGCTTCGCTGATGGTCGCGTCACCCGCGACCGGCGCGGAGTGGCCAGTGCAACCTCGATCCGCCGTCCTGCGACTCATGTCCCGTCGCAACGGGTATATCGCCGCGGTCGCCGGGGCGGTCGTCGGTCTCGGCGCCCGGCTGACTCTCAACCCCATATTTGGCGATCGAACCTCCCTCATTCTCTACGTGCCCGTCGTTCTCGTGGCGGCGGGCCTTGGCGGAGGCGGGCCGGCGCTTCTGGCGACGGCGATCTGCCTGGGCATCAGCGCGACCCTTCTGGGAGACAGTCTCTGGACGGACCCGGGCAATATCACCGAAGCGCTGGCCTTCGCCTCGCTGGGCCCGATCATCGCGCTGGTCGGAGAACGCCTCTGGCGCGACAGCCGCGAAGCGGCGACCCGGCAGGTTCACCTGCGATCGATCCTCGAGACCGTGCCCGAGGCGATGATCGTGATCGATGCCGCCGGCAAGATGCAGTCGTTCAGCACCACCGCCGTCCGCCTGTTCGGATGGACGCCCGAGGAGGCGATCGGCCGAAACGTCAAGATCCTCATGCCCGAGCCTGCTCGCTCCGAGCACGATCGCTACCTCGAACGCTACCTCGACACGGGCGAGCGGCGGATCATCGGTATCGGACGCATCGTGGTGGGACAGCGTAAGGACGGTTCGACCTTCCCGATGGAACTGGCCGTCGGCGAGGCCCGGGTCGGGAGTGAACGGTTTTTCACCGGTTTCGTCCGCGACCTGACGGAACGGCGCAACCAGGAGCGCCGGTTTCAGGAACTTCAGTCAGAACTGACGCATGTGTCGCGCCTGACGGCGATGGGCGAGATGGCGTCGTCGCTGGCGCATGAACTGAACCAGCCGCTGTCGGCTATCGCCAGCTATATGAAGGGGTCCGTCACCTTGCTGGACGCCGGCCAGCCGGATTTGCCGAAACTCCGCGCCGCGCTCGACCGCGCCGGGGACCAGGCGCTGCGCGCCGGAGACATCATCAAACATCTGCGTGAATTCGTCGCAAAGGGCGAGACCCAACAGTCCCTCGAGAATCCGGCCAGGCTGATGGAGGAGGCGAGCGCCCTCGCCCTGGTGGGCGTCAAGGACATGGATGTCCGGGTCGATCTCCGGCTTGCCCGAAACCTCGGCGAGGTCGTGGTCGACAAGATCCAGATTCAGCAGGTCGCGCTGAACCTGATCCGCAACGCCATCGACGCGATGGCGGACGCTCCCCGCCGGGATCTCGAAATCACGGTCCGACAGGAGGACGCGAGCACCATACGGGTCAGCGTCGCCGATAGCGGCCCCGGCCTGGACCCCGTGGTGCGGGAGCGATTGTTTCAACCGTTCGTTACGACGAAGGTCCAGGGAATGGGCATCGGTCTTTCGATTTGCCGCACTATCATCGAGGCCCATGGGGGGCGTATATGGGCGGAGGACAACCCCGGCGGAGGGGCGGTCTTCGTCTTCACCTTGCCGCTGGCGGACGGAGAGAGCGCCAATGGCTGAACTGCTTCATGTCATCGACGACGACGCCGGACTGCGCGACGCGCTCGCCTTTCTCCTCGAGGTCAACGGCGTCAACGCGCGGTTCTACGAGTCCGGCGACGCCTTTCTCGCCGCCCTGCCGGTCGAGGAGGGGTGCCTGCTGACGGACGTCCGCATGCCGGGCCTCACCGGGCTTGAGCTCGTCCGTGAGTTGAAGCGCCGCGGTATCGACCTGCCGGTCATCGTCATGACGGGTCACGGGGACATTCCCCTGGCCGTGGAGTCCATGAAGGCCGGGGTGATCGATTTCATCGAGAAACCCTTCGGCGACGACGTCCTGCTCGCCGCGATTCGGGCGGCCTTCGAACGGTTGAAGGGCGATGTCGAGCCTGACGCCGCGCGGCTCGCGGCGGAGGAACGGCTGGCCCAGCTGTCCCCCCGGGAACGCGACGTTCTGGCCGGGGTCGTCGAAGGCAAGCTCAACAAGGTGATCGCCTACGAACTGGAGATCAGTCCGCGCACCGTCGAGATCTACCGCGCCAACCTGATGTCGAAGACGGGTGCGCGAAACGTCGCCGACCTGATGCGGATCGCCCTCGCGGCCGGGCTGTAAATTGTTCTGAATCAAGACGTCATTCCCCGGAAGGGTCAGGCTTGGATGCTGGTCGAAATCCAGCGCGTCAGGTTGGCTTCCCGTGACCCCGTCATCGAACACCCGTCCGGTTCTGCTGATCGTCGATGACGACGCGGAAGTCGTCCGCGCCCTCGCCTTCATGGCGGGAACCCGGGGTTATGAGGTGCGGGGTTGCGCGACCGCGGCCGAAGCGCTGGCCGGACTCGACGGATCGGTTTCCTGCCTCGTTCTCGACCAGCACCTGTCAGACCTCGAGGGCCTCCAGCTTCTGAGGCGAATCCGCGCGTCCGGAATCCGGACCCCGGCGCTGCTGATGACGACCGGCCCTTCCGCGGCGCTGCGGAGTCAGGCGGCTGCGGCCGGCGCGCCCATCGTGGAAAAGCCCCTCCTCGACGAGAGTCTGTTCCAGCAGATCGAAAATCTTCTCGCCGGCGCTTGATCCCGGTCAAGGCGTCGGAGTCCGGGCGGGTTCAAATGGCTCCGAACCGGAGGCCTTCATGTCGAGACAAGCCCGTCCCCGCCTCGCCGCCGCCGCGTTCGGACTCCTCATCCTGGGCGGCTGTGCGACGGCCACGACCTACCACCCGGCGGGCGCCGGGGATTGGGCCGACGGCTATCATGAGACGCGTATCGAGGCCCGGCGGTGGCGCGTCGTGTTTCGCGGCAACGTTCTGACCTCCCGGGAGACCGTCGAAGCCGCGCTCCTTTACCGGTCCGCCGAGCTCACGAGAGCGGAAGGCTATGACTGGTTTCTGGCTGTCAGCCGCGACACGGAGACCCACGCTGATCTGGTGGTTCGCGATGCCCCCGGCGGCTGGGGCCCCGCCTGGTCTCCACGCTGGCGGGTGGTCCACGACGGCGCCTGGAAAGCCTGGGAGCCGGCCCGGCCCGACCGCGCCTTTGCGGTTTCCGAGGTCACCGCCTACGAGGCTGTCGCGGAGATCGTGATGGGGCAGGGCGCCAAACCCGAAGACCCGAGAGCCTACGACGCCGCCTCGGTCATCGACGCCCTTCAGCCCCGTATCATCCGCCCCGGAGCAGACCGATGAACAGATTGATTTCCAGGGTCGCCGTCATCACCGGGGGCGCTGTCGGCCTCGGTCGGGCGACCGCCCTGCGCATGGCCGGGGAAGGCGCCGCCGTGGCCATACTCGACGTGCGCGACGCGGAGGGGACGGCTCTCGCCGACGAGATCACGGGGCAGGGGCTGTCGGCCGCGTACTGGCGCTGCGACGTCGCGAGCGAGACCCAGGTGCAGGCGACGCTGGATGCGGTCGCCAAACGCTTCGGGAAGCTGAACATTCTCGTCAACAACGCCGGCGTCGCAGGGGTCAACAAACCCACCCACGAGGTGACCGAAGCCGAGTGGGACTGGGTCCAGTCGATCAACGTCAAGGGCGTGTTCTTCTGCACCAAACACGCCATTCCCCACCTCAAGGCCGCCGGCGGCGGATCGATCATCAACCTGTCGTCCATCTACGGCCTGGTCGGCGGGCCGGACGTGCCGCCGTATCATGCGTCCAAGGGGGCCGTCCGGCTGATGACGAAGACGGACGCCCTGCTCTATGCGGCCGACCGGATCCGGGTGAATTCGATCCATCCGGGATTCATCTGGACGCCCATGGTCGAGGTCCATCTGGCCGGACAGGGGGATGTCGACGAGGGCCGCAGGGCCGCTGACGCGCTCCACCCGCTCGGCCATATCGGCGATCCCGACGACATCGCCTGGGGCGCCGTCTATCTGGCCTCGGACGAAGCCAAATTCGTCACTGGCGCCGAGCTCGTCATCGACGGCGGCTACACGGCCAGATAGGCCTCAGTCCCGGCGATAGACCTGCACGACGCGGCGGGCCCGGTCCTGAACCTCGGCGCGGCAGCGATCGACCGCGTCCTTGCGCATCCCCTGGCCCACGCTTCCGAAATTGTGATGGCCGATGATCTCCATGCCGGTCATCGCGGCGAAATGCGCATCGAAATGCTTTTGCATCGCCGACCAGGCCCCGCTGCTTTCGACCCAGTCCTGGGGCGCGCCCGACGAGGTGAAGGTGATCATCTTGCGACCGCCGAGCAGGGGCTGGTTGCCGCCCGCGCGGATGGCCGAATAGCCGAAATCCATCCCGAACACGCGCTCGACATAGCCCTTCATCATCGCCGGCGTGGCGTTGAACCAGAGAGGGTAGAAGAAGGCGAAGATATCCGCCCCCGCGATGGCCGCCCGCTCCCGCGCCACGTCCGGCCTCACCGCGGCCCCCAGATGATCGGGCATCTCCTCGGCGCGAAGCCGGGGATCGAACCGAAGACGGTAGAGGTCGCGCAGATCCACCTCGCAGCCGGCGGCGCGCGCGGTGTCGGCGAAGGCGGCGGCCATGGCCAGCGTGAAGCTGCGCTTGCGCGGGTGGGCGGCGATGACGGCGACGCGGGGGGCTGAGGTTTGCATGATCCAAGTATCTGCCTTCCGCCGCGGGGCGGATTGATCTGGCTCAAGCCCGCGCATGATCTGGATCAACGACGGGAGGAGGCGCGCACCTAACGTCGGTCTCCTGCCGAAGGGAAATCGCATGCCCCAGTTGACACATGAAGGCCAGGACGCCGTGCGGGCCATGCATCACCAGATCGGCAACAGCCTGCAGTCGGTCGCCAGCCTGCTGATTCTCGAAAGTCGTTCCGCGCCCCCAGGAGCGGCGACCGTGCTGAGCGAGGCGGGACGCCGGATAGGGACGGTGATGCGTCTGCACCAACGACTGCAGGAGACGGACGGCGACGTCGTCCGGCTCGAGGATCTGCTGGCTGACGTGTGCCGCGACGTCGCCCAACTGGACGCGGTGGACCGTGACGCCGAGGTCCGCGTCGATATCCAGCCGTTTTGGGCCCGGCCGCAAACAGCATCCGCGCTGGCGATGATCACGGCCGAACTCCTTGGCAACGCCCTCGAGCACGGCCTCGCCAAGCGCCCGGGCGTCGTCGAGGTCAGCCTGCGAGACGCGCCGGACGGCGCGCGCCTGACCGTCCGCGACAGCGGGGCCGGAGTCCCGGACGGCGAGCTGAAAGCGGGATTCGGCCTGTCGCTGGCATCGCGCCTGGCGCGCCAGCTCGGCGGGCAGCTGAAACACACCTCCGGCGTCGGAGGCACGCAGTTCGAATTGATCTGCCGGGACGTGTGGCGCGACCAGTCAGGCGTCTGAAGTCCGCTGGCCGGTCGCTCCAACGCCGAAATCGCCGCCCCCCTCGCGAGGGCCGCCGGTCCACAGGGAAGCGCTCACCGCCCGCCGCCGCCCGAAGGTCGGCTGATCGCCGCTTCCAGACTGCGGATCAGGGCCTGTCGTCCGGCGTCGTCGGGCAACTGCTGCAGGACGGTGTTCAACTCGGCCAGGAAGGCGGCGCGGTCATTGTGCCAGTCCGGCCGGGTCGCCTGTCCCGGGGCGAGCCGCGCCCGCCCCCGGCCGATCGGCTCCGCCTTGTCGCGGGTCAGGGCGTAGGTCTGGTCGAGGCCCGCCGTGATCGCGCGATAGCCCAGCCCGGACAGACGGGCGCCGAGCGTGGCGACGGCGGCGGGTTCGCCGTGGTCGAGAAGCACATTGCCCGCGACGGAGCCCCGGGCCTTCAGCCAGTCGACCAGTTCGGTCGCGTCCCCGTGGCCGGAGTAGTTGTCCAGGTTGCGGACACGAGCGCCGACCTGGATGTCCTCGCCCTGGATCCGCACCGCCGTCCTGCCTTCGACCAGCAACCGTCCGAGCGTGCCAGCGGCCTGGAAGCCGGTGATCAGCACCGTGACCTGCTTGCGCCACAGCAGCCGCTTCAGATGGCGCCGGATGCGGCCGGCGTCGCACATGCCGCTGCCCGCCAGGATCACATGCCAGCCGGTCAGCCGCTCCAGCCGGTCGCTCTCCTGCGGTCGCAACAGGTGATGGAGCCTGGTCGCATGACGCAGGGGTTCGAACGGATTTTCGCCGGAGTCCCCATTCCAGCCCCGCCGAAGAAACACCTCCGTCGCCTCGATGGCCAGGGGCGAGTCGAGGAAGATCTCCGCCGCCAGATCCGGCTCGGCGTCCATCACCGCCAGCAGGTCGAGGATCAGCTCCTGGGCCCGGCCGATGGCGAAGGTCGGCATGAGAAGGGGGCCGCCCGCGGCCTTGGCGGCGCGCAGCTCTCCGGCCAGCGCCCGACGCCGCGCGGACAACTCCAGATCGATGCGCTCCCGGTCTCCATAGGTGCTTTCCAGGACGATGTGGTCCACATCCGTCGGGCCCGAAGGCGCGGGCAGGAACGGCTGACGGCCGGAGCCGACGTCGCCCGAGAAGAGAAGGGTCAGCGGGTCTTCGCCACGACCGATCCGGACCTCGATCGAGGCCGCGCCGAGCAGATGGCCGGCCGGCCACCAGACCGCCTCGACGCCATTCACCACATCATGCGGAGCGTTGAATTTCACCGTCTCGAAAAGGCGCAGGGTCGGTTCGACGTCGGAGGTCGTATAGATCGGCTCGACCCGCTTCAGGCCGCGCTGCTCGTTGCGGCGATTGAGATGGCGGACCTCGCTTTCCTGGATGCCGGCGGCGTCGGCCAGCATGACCTCGCACAGGTCGCGGGTGCCTCTCGTGGCGAGAATCGGGCCCCGGAATCCCGCGCGGACAAGCTTCGGCAACAGGCCGGAATGGTCGATGTG
Organism: Brevundimonas sp.; assembly: GCF_030704825.1. Lineage (GTDB taxonomy): Bacteria > Pseudomonadota > Alphaproteobacteria > Caulobacterales > Caulobacteraceae > Brevundimonas. The sequence goes on from NZ_JAUYNX010000016.1 coordinate 65,244, forward strand.
GGCATGGGTCAACAGCACCGCGTCGATCTTGCCGGCGTCGAACGGAAACGGCTCGTAGTTGAGCGCCTTGAGCGTCTTCGGGCCCTGAAACATACCGCAATCGACCAGCAGGCGGGCGCCGCCGGTGTCCAGCAGCATGCACGAGCCGGTGACGCACTCGGCGGCGCCGTGGAAGGTCAGATTCACCGTCATCTCGCGGGCCCCCGGAAGATCGGAATGGCGGTTGCGCCCATCTCAGTGGGCCAGCAGCAGGTTGGGGCCGTCCTTGCAGCCGAGGAAGGCGCGCGTGGCTCCGCCGAACACCGCCTCGCGGAGACGGGACCGCCCCCAGGCGCCGGCGATCAGGAGGGTGGCCGCCTTGCCTTTCGCCGCCGCGATCAGTGCGGCGCCCTCATCTCTCCCTTCGACCAGGACGGCCGCGCCCTCTCCGACGCCATGGAGCCGGAGGTAGGCGTTCAGGGCGTCGATGTCGGGGTCGGTCGCGTCCTGATCGAGGCCGGTCACGCACTGCACGATGTGAATCTCGCTGGCCATGGCCAGCAGGGGAAGGGCGGCCTTGACCGCCCGTCCCGCCTGAGGACTGCCGTCCCAGGCGATCGCCGCCGGCCCCGAGAGCGAATCCACGTCATGACGCGCGACCAGCACCGGCGCGCGGTCGGCGAGAAGACATTGGCCGAACACATCGCGCCCGGGGCCGCGATCCAGATGCCCCTGACCGAAGACGACGAGATCGGCCAGCGGAGCCTGGCGGCTCACGGCCAGCGCCGGCCTCAGACCGCGGCCCAGGACCGACATCCGCGGCGCGCCTTCGCCGGGACCGAACACGACATCGGCCTCGTTGGCGGCGGCCCGCGCCGACGCCTCGATCCGGCCCTGAAGTTCGCGCTCCGCGGCGGCCAGCTCCTCGACCGCCTCCGGCGACAGGTGGGCGCCGAGGGTCATGCCCAGGGCGATCATGTCGGCGGCGCTGTCCGGATAGACGGGCAGGACCTCGACTACGCCGTCGTGCTGGCTGGCGAGGCCGCTCGCCAGGCCGAGGGCCTGGCCGTCGCCGTCCCCGCCCGCCGCGATGGCTATGATGTGTTTCAGGCTCATGTCGACCTCCGTTCGGGGGGACACTGCACCGCGCGTTGCGGCCGGCCCTTGATCGACATCAAGCGGCCGGGAGGTCGCCGATCGAGAAGACCTGCGCCTCGCTACGTCCGTCGACGACCCCGACGCTGGACACGATCTCCGGGACGAAATGCATGACGGCCACGGCGTGTCCGCCGGGGCAGTAGACGTGCACGTCCGGATAGCGGGCGGCGACCTGACGGTTCAGCCGTTCGATCATCGAAGGATCGACGACCTCCCTGACCCGACCCGACATGGAGACGCCGACGGCGTCGCCGCGCGGGCTGCTTTCCGAACGGATGGCCACGGCCGCGCGGGGGTCGTGTTCGGCGTTGGCGAATTTCTGGCTCGAGCGGGAGACGATGAAATAGAGATTGAGCCCCTCGTTCAGATAGCCGACCGTCGTCACATGGGGCCAGCCGTCGGGCCGGTTGAGCGCCACGCTCATCAGCCTCTCGCGATCCAGCAGGCCGGCGATGGCCTCGACGGCCCGCCCGTGGATGGGCGCCGGGGCCGGACCGCTCATTGCTCCGCCTCCAGGGTTTCCAGCCAGGCGACGATGTCGTCGATCTCGCTGGCGCGGAATATGTACCCGGGCATCGCGGGGTGGGTGGTCACCAGTCCTTCGGCGAAGGCTTCCTCCAGGCGGTTCATCGGGTAGCGGCGGACAATTTCGCGCAGCGGCGTCGCGTCCGGCAGCGGACTGTCCCCCGTCGAACCGGTCGCATGGCAGCCGGCGCAGGCGGTCGAGGTCAGCAGGCGGCCGCGCTCGATCGCCCCGGCGGAGACGCCGGCGGGCTCCGCGGGCCCCGTCTGCTGGAGACTCCGGACGCCGGGCGAAGAACATCCGCCCGCGACGAGGATACAGGCGACGACGATGGCTCGGACGGTGGCTGACATGGTTTGACCATGCCGGTTCGATCGGCTCCCGGCCTTGATCCGGATCAAGGCGGGCGAGGCGCTTCCGCGGCCTGTTGTGGCCAAGGAGATCGCCCATGACCTACGCCAGCATACTCGTCGCCGTCGAAGATGGAGAGGAAAGCGACAGCCGACTTGAACTCGCCTGCGATCTCGCCATCGCCTTCGATTCCCTGCTCATCGGCCTGTCGGTCGGCTCGATCGCCCCGCCCCTGTACGACCCGCTGGCGGGCGGAGCGATGGTCGGGGAATTGCTGACCCTCTATCGCGACATGGCTGAGGCCGACGTTGAACGGGCGCGCCTTCGCTTCGCGGAGATCGCGGCCGACCGCGCCGTCGAGACCGAATGGCGGGGCGGCGTCGGCTATCCGGCGGAGTTCCTTTCGCGGGCCGCCCGGGCGGCGGACCTGGTGATCGTCGGCGGACGGAACCGGCACGCTCCCGATCACGCGCCGGGCGTCGCGGACGTGCTGATGGGATGCGGTCGTCCGGTGCTGGTGACCCCTCCGACCCGGGTGCGCTCGCCGATCGGAAATCCGGCCCTCGTCGCCTGGAAGGACTGTCGCGAGGCGCGCCACGCGCTCGCCGGCGCCCTTCCCCTTCTCCAGCGCGCCTCCGGCGTCACGCTCTTCAGCGTCCGCGCCGCGGAGGAACAGGAGAGCGCCGACGGCGAGATGGCCGAGGTGGTCCGCTATCTCGCGCGCCATGACATTCACGCCGAGCCCGTCCTCGCTCTCGCCGGCCAGGAGCCCGCCGGCCGCCAGATCCTGGATGAGGCCGTGGCGCGCGAGGCCGGTCTGATCGTCGCCGGCGCCTACGGCCATGCCCGGCTGCGGGAATGGGCCCTCGGAGGCGTGACCCGCAGCCTGATCGCCGACAGCACCGTCTGTCTGGCGCTCGCGCACTGAAGGGGCCCCTGGTGGCCTCCGCTGTGTCCATCGCCGCCAGCGCCGGCGCCGCCCATGCCTGTGGCGTGGAAGGCGCGAGGGAGTCCGTAACGTGACCCGCATCCTCATCCTCGACGGCCACCCCGATCCGGATCCCGCGCGCTATTGTCACGCCCTGGCCGCCAGCTATGCGCAGGGCGCCGCCGGGACCGGGCATGTGATCCACCGCACGAACCTGTCGGATCTCGACTTTCCGGACCTTCGGTCCAGAAGCGACTGGGAGGAGGGCCCGACGCCGGCCGCGATCCTCGCCCTGCAGGATCAGCTGGCCTGGGCCGAGCATATCGTGATCGTCTATCCGCTCTGGCTGGGCGGCATGCCGGCGCGACTGAAGGCCCTGCTCGAACAGGCCTTCCGTCCCGCCTTCGCCTTCGGCGGCAAGGCGGTCTCGCCGGGCGGCGGCAAGCTGAAGGGGCGTTCCGCGCGGATCGTGGTCACGATGGGGATGCCGGCCGCCGCCTACCGGGTCTTCTACTTCGCCCACTCGCTGCGCAGCCTGAAGCGCAACATCCTCGCCCTCGTCGGCATCGGACCGGTCCGGGACACCATCATCGGCGCGGTCGAGACCCGGTCGGACGAGAGCCGCAAGCGGTGTCTGCAGCGCCTGCGCCGGATGGGCGAACAGGCCGCCTGACACCGGCGGCCTGTCAGGTCACGGCGCGACGTCCAGGGTCAGCACCTCGTAGATCACCAGATCTCCGCCCGTGGCCCGCAGGGTGACGACGGCGGCCGCCTCGTCCGGGGGCAGGGGCAGGTCGAGCGACAGGAAGGCGTCCCGCCGTCGGCCATGCCGACCTTCACCCCCAGGGCGCCCGGCGTCCCGGCCAGATCGTGGGCGGCCAGCAGGCCGGCGTGGACCTTGTGCCAGGCGTAGATCGGAACCCAGCCGTCGTTGAGGCCGAAGGGGGTGACCCGGATTTCGCCGCGACGCAGTTGCTCGAAGACCCGCTTGCCGTCGACCGCGCCGGTCTGCCCCCACAGGGTCGCGCCGCCCACATAGCCGTCGCCGTGGGCGGCCTGGATTCGCGTCATCTCAGCGACCGTGTCGGCGAGGCGCCGGCGCAGGAGAGGATCGTCGGTGTTGGCGACCAGAAGCGCGCAACCGCTGAGATAGTGCCCAGGCTGTGGCCCGCGATGCTCTGGGCCTCCCATCCGCCATAGATGTCTCCCCGGGGCGGCAGGTTGGCCGCCTTGTGGAAATTATGCAGCAGGCGATCAGGCGACAGCGAGGCCAGCCAGGCGCGATTGGCGGCCTGGGCGTCGGCGAAAATGGACGGCTTCAGGGTCACGTGGCGCGCCGGAACCGGCTTGACGGATTGGCGCCGGGCGCCGGCGAATGCGGGACGGGCGAAGGCAAGGCCGGCCGCCGCGGTCGCCGTGCTCATCAACCGGCGTCGGGTCATGCGACCCGCCTGGATGGCGTCCATGCTTTCCTCGCGCGGGCCCGCGCCGCCTTGCCGCGACGGTCCCGGCCGGCGCCTTGGCAATGGTATCACCAGTCAAAATGCAATCATCTGTGAGAACAGATATGGCGGACCCCGACGTCTCAGCGCTTCTTGCCCAGCTCGGCGGCGATGTCCTTGACGTTGCGGCCCGCCTTGCGATGGGCGGCGGTCAGCTGCTCGCGGGTCACGCCCCAGCGCTTCATCCAGTGTTCGACGGCCTGGCGCTCGGACAGGTCCAGCCGGTCCTTGTCGATGAAACCGCGCTTGTCCTTCAGGCCCGCCATCGCTCGCTCCTCTCGTCAGCCGCCCCGACACCTAGCGCATAACTTCGTGTTTCGCGCCCCGAACCGGCCTTAAACCCGCGCGCTTTCATGGCAGAAGGGGGGAATCGCCCCTCAAGGCCTATGGACATTCTATGAAAAGAGCCCGGCGCGCCCGCATCGTCGCGACCCTGGGACCCGCCAGCCGGGCCCCCGGCATGGTCAAGGCCCTGGCCCAGGCCGGGGTCGACGTCTTCCGTCTGAACTTCAGCCACGGCTCGCACGACGATCATGCGGCGGCGCTGAAGGCCGTCCGCGGGGCGGAGCTGGCGCTGAAACGGCCGCTGGGCGTGCTGGCCGACCTGCAGGGCCCCAAGCTGCGGCTGGGCCGGTTCGCCGACGTCGAGATCGACGTGAAGCCGGGTCACAAGATGCGGTTCGACCTCGATCCCACGCCCGGCGACGAGACGCGGGTGCAGATGCCGCATCCGGAAATCTTCAGGGCCCTGCGCACCGGCATGCTGCTGCTGCTCGACGACGGGCGCGTGCGGCTGCGGGTCGGCGAGCGGACTGACGAATGGGCGGATGTGACCGTCGAGAGCGGCTCCAAACTGTCCGACCGCAAGGGCGTGGCCGTGCCCGAGGCGGTGGTGCCGGTCTCGGCCCTGACCCCCAAGGACCGCGAGGACCTGGCCTTCGCCCTGCGCATCGGCGTCGACTGGGTGGCGCTGAGCTTCGTCCAGAAGGCCGAGGACATGGCCGAGCTGAAGCAGATCGTGAAGGGCCGCGCCGCCTGCCTCGCCAAGATCGAAAAGCCCCAGGCCCTGCTCGAGCTGGAGAGCATCCTCGACTACTGCGACGGGGTGATGGTCGCGCGCGGCGACCTGGGCGTCGAGCTGGACCCGGAAGAGGTGCCGGTGGCCCAGAAGCAGATCATCCGCGCCGCCCGCCAGCGTGGCGTGCCGGTGATCGTGGCCACCCAGATGCTGGAATCCATGACCTCGGCGCCGGCGCCGACCCGGGCCGAGGCCTCCGACGTGGCCAACGCCGTCTACGAGGGCGCGGACGCCCTGATGCTGTCGGCCGAGACGGCGTCCGGCGACTATCCGCTGGAATCGGTCGGCATCATGAACCGGATCATCGAGCGGGTGGAGCGAGACCCCATCTGGCCCAGCCTGATGGACGCCGAACACGCCGGCATGGACGACATCGACGCCGACGCCCTGGTGGCCGCCGCCCGCAAGGCGGCCGAGGCCCAGTCCACCGCCTGTATCGTGGTCTTCACCACCCTGGGCGGGACGGCGCGGCGGATGGCGCGCGAGCGGCCGCTGCAGCCGATTCTGGCCCTGACTCCCAATCCGGACACCGCCCGGCGGCTGTCGCTGGTGTGGGGGCTTGAAAACCGGCTGGGCCGCGAACCGGCGTCCCTGGAGGACGTCACCGACGACGCGGTCAGCAGCGCCGTGGCCTACGGCCTCGCCGAGCCCGGCCAGCGGGTCCTGATCCTGGCCGGAACCCCCTTCGGCGCGCCGGGGGCTGCGAATCTGCTGAGACTGGCCCATGCTCCGACCAAGGGCGGCAAGGCGCGCGCCTGATCCCCAGGGGTCGGCATGATCAAATACATCGGCTCCAAGCGGGCGTTGCTGGCGCAGATCGCGACCGCGATCCGCGGACAGCTGCCCGGCGGCGGGACCGTATGCGACCTGTTCTCCGGCTCGGCGAGGGTCGGCCACGCCCTCAAGCGCGAGGGGTTCCGGGTCTGGTCGAACGACCACAACGCCTATGCCCATGTGTTGGCGACCGCCTATGTGCAGGCGGATCGGGAGCGGTGGCTGGAGCGGGCCGAAGAGGTGCTCGCCGAACTGCGCGCGGTGACGCCGCAGGCCGGCTGGTTCACCCGGGCCTTCTGCGAGGACGCCCGTTATTTCACGCCCGCGAACGGCGCCGTCATCGACGCCATGCGCGACCGGATCGCCGCCATGGCCCTGGAGCCGGAGCTGGAGGCCATCGCCCTGGTCAGTTTGATGGAAGCCGCCGACCGGGTGGATTCCACGGCCGGCCTGCAGATGGCCTATATGAAACAGTGGGCGGCGCGGGCGCTGAAGCCGCTGGAGCTGCGCATGCCCGACATCCTGCCGGGCGTGGCGGGCGGGCCGTGCCGGGCGACCCGCCGGGACGCGGTCGAACTGGCGCCCGAGGTCGAGGCCGACCTCGTCTACCTGGACCCGCCCTACAACCAGCATTCCTACCTCGGCAACTACCACTGCTGGGAGAGTCTGGTGCTGTGGGACAAGCCCGAGACCTATGGCGTCGCCAACAAGCGGATCGACGTCCGCACCCGCAAGAGCGCCTTCAACAGCCGACCCGGCATCGCCCCGGCGCTGCAGGCGGTGATCGGGGGGCTCAAGGCGCCGAACCTGATCGTCTCGTTCAACGACGAGGGCTATCTGGGCCGCGACCAGCTGGTCGGCATGCTGTCCGGCCGGGGCGAGGTGCAGGTCATCGAGATCGCCCGCCCGCGCTACGTCGGCGCCCGCATCGGCATCCACAATCCGCAAGGTGAGAAGGTCGGGGCCGTGGGCCGTCTGCGGAACGTGGAATATCTGTTCGTGGTCAGCGAGCGGCCGGTCCGCCTCGCCGACGCAGCGTGAGCGCCAGCGTACGGAACGCGACCGACTCTCCGTCCGTTACGGCGCCATGGATACGATGCCCCTCACCCCTTCGCGTCGCCTCTATGCCCGCCAGACCTACGGCCGGGCGGCCGACGCCTTCGATGCGGTGGCCTGGCGCCCGCCTGAGCCGCGCCGGTTCGACTCCCGCGTGGCCAACGATCCGGTGGTCCCGGAGCCCACGCTGAAGGAACTGGCCGCCGACCTGCCCGGCTGGGTGACGGTGGTCGCCGGCGGCGCGGTCGCGGCCCTGATGGGCGCCCTGCTCGGCGGGGCGCTGGCCCTCTAGGTTTCCAGCAACGCCCGGATCGGGGCCCAGCCGCGCCGGTGGGCCGGGCAGGGGCCGAGGGTCCGCAGCGCCGACTGATGCACGGGCGCATTGTACCCCTTGTGCCCGGCGAAGCCGTAGCCGGGGTATTCGGCGTCCAGCTCGACCATCAGCCGGTCCCGCGCCGTCTTGGCCAGGATCGAGGCCGCCGCGATCGACAGCGACAGGCCGTCGCCGCCCACCACCGTCTGGACGTCGCACGGCAGTCTGAAGCGGTAGTTGCCGTCCACCAGCGCCGCGACCGGCTGGACCGACATCGCCTCGACCGCGCGGCACATGGCCAGGCCGGTGGCGTGCAGGATGTTGAGCTCGGCGATCTCCTCGACCGAGGCGAAGCCGACGCCCCAGGCGACGGCCCGGGCCTTGATCTCGATCTCCAGCGCCTCGCGCCGGGCGTGGGTCAGGGCCTTGGAGTCGTCGATGCCCTCCGGCAGATCGTCGGGGTTCAGGATCACCGCCCCGGCCGAGACCGGCCCCGCCCACGGACCACGCCCCGCCTCGTCCACGCCGCACACCGGTCCGCCGCTGGACTGGATCAGCAACAGTTCGAGGCCCAGGGTCGGAAACACGCGCGCGACCTTGGGCCCGGCGTTAAGCTTTGCCTTTGCAGGGGATTTCGACGGAGTCTTCACCGCCCGGCCATCGCACGAACCTGCCGGTGACGGAAGCATTCGACACCGTGATCGTTGACCATGCCCACAGCCTGCATGAAGGCGTAGACGATCACCGGGCCGCAGAAGGTGAAGCCTCGCTTCTTCAGCGCCTTCGCCATGGCCTCGGACTCCGGCGTGGCGACGGGCCGTCCCGCACTGTCGGGCCACTGGTTCTGGATCGGCGCCCTGCCGACGAACGACCATAGCCATTCGGAAAAGTCCTCGCCGCCGTCGCGCATCTCCAGCCAGATCTTCGCGCCCTTGATCGCGCTGTTGATCTTGGCCCGCGAGCGGATGATCCGCGCGTCGCCCAGCAGCCGCCCGATATCGGCCTCGCCGTAGCCGGCGACGATCTCCGGGTCGAAGCCGTCGAAGGCCTCGCGCATCCCCTCGCGCTTCCTCAGGATGGTGATCCAGGCCAGCCCCGCCTGGAAGCCGTCCAGCACCAGCTTCTCCCACAGGGCCCGGGCGTCATACTCGGGCACGCCCCATTCCTCGTCGTGATAGGCGACGTACAGCGGATCGATCCCGCACCAGGCGCAGCGGTGGAGTGAGTCGGCCATGGGGGCAGGGTAGCGGATCGAGGTCGTTCACCCCACCTCCGCGAACGCCCGCACGGGAAACGTCCCGAAGGCCTTCACCTTCGGCGGGGCGGCGGTGAAGCGGAAGCCCTCGTCGGGCAGCAGCTCCAGCCCGCGCATGTGTTCGCAGATCGGTATGCCCGCCCCCAGCAGCCGGGTGTGGACCGGCCGGACCCGGGTGCGGGTGTCGTCGATGTTATGGGAATCGACGCCGACCAGGGCCGCGCCCGCCTCGACCAGGAAGGCGGCGGCGGCCTCGGTCAGGAAGGGGTGGTCCTCGAAATAGGCGTCGGTGCGCCAGTGGCGGGCCCAGCCGGTGTGGACCAGCACGGCCTTGCCGCGCAGGTCGAGGCCGGCGAACCGGTCGGCGTCGACGGCCTGCAGGCCCTGCGCCCGCACCACCAGCCCCGGCAGGCCGGCGACCCGTTCGAGGCCGACCTCGCTCAGATCCTCGCCGTCGGCGTAGCGGTGAAACGGGCTGTCCAGATAGGTGCCGGTGTTGCCGACCATCTCGATCCGCCCGATCTGGAATTCGGTCCCGGGATCGTAGTTCGCCCACGACGCCTCGCGGCTCAGATGGTCGCAGATCAGCGGCGCGGGCAGGCCCTTGTAGGTGATCATGCCCGCTTCGATGGTGTGGCTGAGGTCGATCAGGCGAGGGCGGGTATCGGTCATGCGGGCATCCATCCGGGCCGGCGCACTTCGACCGGCCGGCCGTCGACGGTCAAGGCGCCCTCCAGCCGGTCCAGCCGCAACAGGGCCATGGCTGCGCCGTCGCGGCCGCCAAGCACCTCGCCGGCCCGAAGCTCGCCGTTCAGCACCTCGGCTCCGAAGGCCGGGGCCGGGCCCTCGAAGGCGAGGGGCAGCATGCGGGTCTTGATGCTTCCCCGCCGCTTCATGCGCGAGGTCGTCTCCTGGCCGACGAAACAGCCCTTCTGGAAGTCGATGCCGTTCAGCAGGTCGAAATCGGCTTCGATCGGATACATCCTGTCCGACGGAGCGTCGGCGGCCGGGTCGGGAACGCCGACCGCGAGACGGTGGGCCTGCCAGTCGTCCTCGCCCGCATCGGTCAACGGATCGCCGCCGAGGCGGCGGCCGCCGAGCGCGCGCGCGCGCGGGTCCGCGACGAAGCCCTCGGGCAGATCGCCGCCCCAGGCCGCGAACACCGGGCGTTCGTCCGCCTCGACCGTGACCTGCGCCCGCAGGCGGTACATGGCCAGCCGCTGCATCAGGGCCTCCCGACGGTCGGCGGCGACGTCGAGCGTCACCGCGCCCGCCTCGCCCCACAGGAACAGGTCGAACAGCAGCCGGCCCGGCGGCGACAGCAGGGCGCCGAAGCGCAGGTCGCCGTCGGCCAGGGTCTCGACGTCCTGCGTCAGCAGATTGTGCAGGAACGGGCGGGCGTCGGGCCCCGAGACCCGGACAAGGGCGCGGCTGTCGAGGCGGGCGATTCTCGTCATGCCCCGAAGATAGGGCTTCGCGCCCGCCGATGCATCGGTAGGCGCCGCCTAGATGCAGGAGCCCCAGGTCGGCGTGCCGGGACGCGCCACCAGTTCATCCACGGTCGTCCGCATGGCCTCCGGGTCGGCAGTCAATACCTCCTCCAGTCCCTCCTCCCTGTAGGCGGCGCACATCGACGGATCGCCCAGGCCCGCGAGGTTCTGGCTCTTGAATCCCGCGAGTCCCTCCGTCGTCATGCCATTGGCCAGGGCATAGGCGTCCAGCCGTTCGACCTGGCGACGCAGTTCCGCCTGAAACTCCGGAGCTGTCTCCGGGGTGCAGGTTCGGGCCGCCTCGGCGATCCCGGAATAGAGGGCGATGGCGCACAGGACGCCCTCGCCGGCCGCCTTTTCCCGCGGCGCGGATTGCGGGGCCGCGCTCGCCGCCGGAACCCCCGCCGCCAGAACGACGGCGACGACGGCAGCCCATTTCGATCGCATCATCAGTCTTGTCCCGTTGCCACAGCAACCTAGGCCATGGCGCCGCCTTTGCGAACCTCGGCGGCGCTGACCGAAATCCGAGAATCCGTATACGGTGCATCCATGACGGGACGGTTCCCCATCCTCTACATCGCCGAGGCGGACGCGAGCGACGCCATCCTGTCGTCGGGGGTGCTCGCCTATATGGTCGAGGCCATGCCGCAGGCGAGCTTCACCGTGGTCGGATCGGCGAAGAGCGCGCCCCTGTTCGCCGACACGCCGCGGCTGGACCGGTTGATCGTGCTGGAGCGGGACAGCCGGCTGGACTGGCTCGGCCTGTGGGGCAAGGTGCGCGAGACGCGCTGGGGGCTGGTGGTCGACATGCGCGGCTCGACCCTGTCGGGCAAGCTGAAGCGGCAAAAGCGGGCCGTGCGCGGGGCCTGGGAGGCGGGCGTCCACGCCGTGGAGCAGGCGGCGCGGGTGCTGCAGCTGGAGGAGGTTCCGGCGCCGAAGCTGTTCGTCTCGGAGGCGACCCGGGCCAAGGCGGACGCCCTGATCCCGGCTGAAGAGGTTCCCCTGCTGGCCCTCGGCCCCGGCGCCGGCTGGATGGGCAAGGTCTGGCCGTCCGAGCGCTACGCCAAGGTCGCCGTCGCCCTGGTCGGCGAGGGCGGTCCGCTGGAGGGCGGCCGGGTGATCGTGGTCGGCGACGACAACGCCCGCGAGGCGGCCCACGTCGTCCGCCTGTCGCTGCCGCGCAACCGGGTCACCGAACTGCAGGGGCGGCTGAGCCGGCTGGAGGCGGTCGCGGCCCTGGGACGGTCGGCGCTCTATATCGGGGCCGACACCCTCTGGACCGATCTGGCCGTGGCTTCCGGCGTCCCGGTGGTGGCGGCCTTCGGGCCATCGGACGAGGCCGAGCACGGACCGTGGGGCGGCATCGCGGTGCGGGGGCCGCGCTCGGTCGAGGAGTTCCGCAAGATCGACCCCAATCTGAACCAGGCCATCCAGCACATGAACGACCTGCCGGCCGATCGCGTGCTGAAGGCGGCGCGGACGCTGCTCGACCGGCGCGCGACGGCCTAGAACCTTCGGCCGCGCGGGGCTAAGGGACGGGGCATGACCCAGACATATGACCTGATCGTCCGCGGCGGCGAAGTCGCGAACCACGCGGGGCGCGGCCGCGCCGACGTCGGGGTGATCGACGGCCGCATCGCCTTCGTCGGCGACCTGTCGCGGGCCAGCGCGGGCGAGACGGTCGACGCCGCCGGCCTGACCGTCCTGCCTGGCGTCATCGACACCCAGGTCCATTTCCGCGAGCCGGGGCTGGAGTGGAAGGAAGACCTCGAGAGCGGCAGCCGCGCGGCGGCCCTGGGCGGAGTGACGGCCGTGTTCGAGATGCCGAACACCGAGCCCAACACCACCGACCCGGACACCCTCGCCGACAAGCTGGACCGCGCCCGCGACCGGATGTGGACCGACCACGCCTTCTACATCGGCGGCACCCACGAGAACGCCCGCCACCTCGCCGAGCTGGAGCGCCTGCCGGGATGCTGCGGCGTCAAGGTGTTCATGGGGGCCTCGACCGGCACCCTGCTGGTCGCCGACGACGACGGGGTGCGCGAGGTGCTGCGCCATGTGAAGCGCCGCGCCACCTTCCACTCCGAGGACGAATACCGGCTGGTCGAGCGCCGCCCGCTGGCCCGCCCGGGCGACTGGACCAGCCACCCCGAGGTGCGCGACGCCGAAAGCGCCATCCGCTCCACTCGCCGGCTGGTGGGTCTGGCCCGCGAGGTCGGCGCCCGCATCCATGTGCTGCACGTCTCGACCGCCGAGGAGGTCCGCTTCCTGGCCGACCACAAGGACGTCGCCACCGCCGAGGTGACGCCCCAACACCTGACCCTGGACGGCGACGAGGCCTACGCCCGGCTCAAGGGCTACGCCCAGATGAACCCGCCGATCCGCAACGCCGCCCACATCGCGGGGCTGTGGACCGGGATCGAGCAGGGGGTGTTCGACGTGCTGGGTTCGGACCACGCCCCGCACACGATCGAGGAGAAGGCCCGGCCCTATCCGGCCTCGCCCTCGGGCATGCCGGGGGTGCAGACCCTGGTGCCGGTGATGTTGACCCATGTGGCCCATGGGCGGCTGTCGCTGGACCGGTTCATCGACCTGACCTCGCACGGCGCCAACCGGGTGTTCGGCATCGCCGGCAAGGGCCGGATGGCCGAGGGGTATGACGCGGATCTGACCCTCGTCGACCTGAAGGCGAAGCACGTCATCCGCCACGCCGACATGGCCACCCGCGCCGGCTGGACGCCGTTCGACGGCTTCGAGGCGACCGGCAAGGCCACGGCCACCATCGTGCGCGGTCGGGTGGTGATGAAGGACGGCGAACTGATCGGCGCCGCCCACGGCCGGCCGGTGCGGTTCCAGGAGACCCTGGGGGCGTGAAGACGCAGCGCCTGGGTCTGATCGGCTTCGGCGCCTTCGGCCGGTTGACGGCCCGACACCTGGCTCCGCATTTCGAAATCCTCGCCCACGATCCGGCCGCGACCGACGATCTGGACGGCCTTGTCCGGCTGGCGGACCTGGCGGAGACCGCCGCCTGTCCCGTGGTCGTCCTCGCCGTGCCGGTCGAGGCGCTGGAAGCGACGGTGGCGGCCATCGCGCCCCATGTCGCGCCCGGCGCCCTGGTGCTGGATGTCGGTTCGGTGAAGGTGAAGCCGGCCGGGATCATGGCGGCCGGCCTGCCGCCGTCGGCGCAGATCGTCGGGACCCACCCCCTGTTCGGGCCGCAGAGCGGCAAGGACGGCATCGCCGGCCTGAACATCGCGGTCTGTCCGGTCCGGGGCGGGCCCGCCGCCCGCCGGGTCGCCGCCTTCTGCCGCGCGGCCCTCGGCCTGAAGGTGTTCCTCGTCTCGCCCGAGGATCACGACCGCGAGGCGGCGACGGTGCAGGGCCTGACCCATCTGATCGCCCGCGTCCTGATGGCCATGGAGCCCCTGCCGACGCGCATGACCACCGTCAGCTTCGAGCGGCTGATGCAGGCGGTCGAGCTGGTGCGCCACGATTCCCCGGCGGTGTTCAGGGCCATCGAGCGCGACAATCCCTTCGTCTCCGCCGTGCGCGAGCGCTTCTTCGACCTCGCCGGACAGGCCCGCGCCGACCTGGAGGACTAGCGTCCGCATCTTCGGTATGCTGCTCCTTCCAGCCATGCGGAAACGACCCCGCGCCGGACGGCGGGAGGGACGGGAAGGCGGCGGAGCGCCGGGCCGGAGCCCGGAGACAATTTGACTAACCGTTTCGACTCCAGACCGACGCTCCGCGCGGAGATTGTTCGGAAGCTTGCGTCCGGTGGCGGTCTTATCGCCTTACCGCAGCGCCTCCGGCGGGCGGGCCGTGCTTGCGACACGGTCCCGGACCGGACGAGTATCCCCCTCGCCCCTGACGTCCGACATCCATCGAACCCCGGGCGAACGCCTGCCTTCAGTTGGCAGGCCGGAACCGGGCCCCGCTTCTCCACATCCCGCCGCCAGATCACGCAAGGCCTCTGCGCCTCCCCCGCGACGGAACGGGGCAGAGTCTCGCACGGGTCCCACATGCGGCTACGAAATGACGCTGCTTTTCCGGAAAGACATGGAAAAACAACGGGCGGATCGCGAAAATTGCTGCGTCTGAAAATGAAATTGCAGCAGGCGTTCCGGTTCCTCCGGTCCGAAGGCGCGCGGGAATTCGGCGTCGTTGTCATCGCCCGATAGACCTTCGCTTCGACTGGTAGGGGCCATCCGCGCGCGGTGTTATCGTGGCGACATGTTCATGATCGCGATGATTGCCGCTCTGGCCGCCAGTCAGCCATCCACACAGGATCCGCCAACCCCGGATATTGTCGGCCCGAGGCAGCTTTGCTTCAAATACAGCAGCTTCCTGCTCAATGAGGGCGAGCGGGTGGTCGATGTCCGCATGGGCCTGGAGGGCATGGGCATCGAAGTGGCCGGACCCCGAGGCAGCTACAGCATCCGTGAAAGCGAAATATTCGCACCAGCCAGTCTCGGCCGACGGACGCAAAGGATGGGCGGCACCTCGTACTATCGTCTTCGCGGGCCCTTACGGTACGCAGTGACGGGCCGCACCGACTACTCGCCAGCCAGAGACACTCTGGTGCTCTGGCTGTCCGGGTCCGCGTTCACAGGTCAACCAGACGACGCATCCATCTACACCCGCGTCACCATAGCCGATCCCGCGCCGCTGCATTGCGATCACCGCTACCTGTATGGGTGGGATGTGGCGCTCGACAACGACGAGTGAGAAAGGCCGCCGCCTTCCGCCGGCCGCTCAGATCGAGAAGCTGACGCCGCAGCCGCAGCTGGAGGCCGCGTTCGGATTGCGCACCACGAACTGGGCCCCCGCCAGATCGTCGACGAAGGCGATCTCGGAGCCCTTGAGGAAGGGCAGGGAGACGGCGTCCACCAACGCCGCCTGGCCGTCGGCCTCGATGCGCAGGTCGTCGGCCTCGGCGGCCTCGACCAGCTCGAAGCGGTACTGGAAGCCCGAGCAGCCGCCGCCGTCGACCGCGACGCGCAGCAGGACCGGATGGCCCTCGGCCGCGCCCAGCTGGGCCAGCCGCTTCGCGGCGCTGTCGGACAGAGTCAGGCCGTGACCGCCGGCGGACGGCGATATCTGGAAGGCGGGGGCGGATTGGACGCTGCTCACAGGGGCCTATATGAGGCGCGGGCGGGCGATCGCAAAGCCCCGACCCTGAAAGAGCGGCACACCTTGATCCCCGAGCGCGCACCCTGGGCCGAATATCCCGAGCACAGCCGCGGCCGGCTGACGCCCGAGCCGATCAGCCGCACGCGCAACGCCTACGCCCGCGACCGCGACCGGATCATCCACTGCACCGCCTTCCGGCGCCTGAAGGAGAAGACCCAGGTCTTCGTGGCGCACGAGGGCGACCACTATCGCACCCGCCTGACCCATTCGCTGGAGGTGGCCCAGATCGCCCGGTCGCTGGCCCACGCCCTGCGGCTGGACAGCGACCTGGCCGAGACCGTGGCCCTGGCCCACGACCTGGGCCATCCGCCGTTCGGCCACGCCGGGGAGGACGAGCTGCAGGCGCAGATGCAGCCGTGGGGCGGGTTCGACCACAACGTCCAGACCTTCCGGGTGGTGACCCGGCTGGAGCATCGCTATCCCCAGTTCGAGGGGCTGAACCTGAGCTGGGAGACGGTCGAGGGGGTGGTCAAGCACAACGGCCCGGTCTCGCACCGGCTGGACGAGCCGGCGTGGCGGGCCATCGCCGACTATGCGCCGGGCTGGGACCTGCGGCTGGGCACCTTCGCCTCGCTGGAGGCCCAGGCGGCGGCCATCGCCGACGACATCGCCTACAACAACCACGACGTCGACGACGGAGTGCAGGCCGGGCTGTTCACCCTCGACGACCTGGCGCAGGTGCCGCTGATCGGGCCGGTGCTGCACGGGGTGCGCAAGGACTGGCCAGACATCGACGAGCGGATGATCCGCATCGAGGCCGTCCGGCGCCTGATCGGGACCATGGTCGAGGACGTGCTGGCCGAGACCGAGCGGCGGATCGAGGCCGCGAACATCCGCTCGTCCGAGGACGTCCGAACCGCCGATCGCATGCTGGTGGCGTTCTCGCCGGCCATGCTGGCCGACCTGGGCGTGCTGAGACAGTTCCTGTTCGAGCGGATGTACCGCCACTACCGCGTCAACCGCACCCGCAGCCAGGCGCGGCGCATCCTGGCTGAGATGTTCCAGCTGTTCATGGCTGATCCGGGCACCCTGCCGCCGGAATGGTCGGGCAAGGCCGGGACGACGGACGAGGCCCGCCGGGCCCGGGCTGTGTGCGACTACATCGCCGGCATGACCGACCGCTACGCCATCGAGGAGCACAGGAAGCTGTTCAGCCTCGACCTCGCCCTCGATCTGTGATTCGAAAGCCGGGCTGGGCGGGTTAGGATGAGCGGTCGCGCGCCGATTCGCGCGGACCGACCGGAAGGCGCGGCCATGTCCAACGAAGATCCCTATCGTCCGAACCAGGGCCGCGACCGGGGCGCCTATACGCCGCCGACCGACGACGACCTGCCGTTCAACCGCGGCGGCTACGACCCGCGCCGGGGCGGCGGCGGGGGCGGGGCCAAGGCGCCGCCGATGACGCTGATCATCTCGGGCGTGGTGCTGCTGCTTCTGATCATCGCCGTGGTGGTCTATTACCGCGCCGGCCCCCGCTCCTCCAACGACGCTCCGCCCGCGGTGGGCGCGCCGGTCGGGCAGATGAAGGCCGACGCCCCCGTGGACGCCCAGCCGATCGATCCGGAAGCGGGCATCGACGTCTATTCCGAGGCCGAGGCCCCGACCACCGCCCCGACCTTCACGCCGCCGCCGGAAGCCGTGCAGCCGCGCCCGGCGCCCCGGCCCGTCGAGACGGCCCCGAGGCCCGACCCGGTCGCGCCGACCCGCGGCGGGCCCGCCGTCGTGCCCGCGCCCAAGGCCGAGCCGCGGCCCGCGACCCCGGTCGGCGGAAGCTCCGGCGTGCAGATCGGCGCCTTCTCGACGCCCAGTCTGGCCGACCGCGAATTCGCCGCTGTCACGGCCCGCTATCCCCAGTTCACGGCCGGCGCCGACAAGCGGGTGCAGGAGGTCACCGCCTCCAACGGCTCGACCGTCTATCGCACCACCGTCACCGGCCTGAGCCGCGAACAGGCCACCGGCCTGTGCAACGCCATCAAGGCGGGCGGCGGCGACTGTTTCGTGCGTTGACCCATCGGTGACCTCGGCGGCGATCTACGGCTGTAGCGGCCATCGGCTGACGGAGGCGGAACGCGCCTTCTTCGCCGAGGCGGGGCCGTGGGGCTTCATCCTGTTCCGCCGCAATATCGACAGCCCGGACCAGGTGCGGGCCCTGACCGACGACCTGCGCGACTGCATCGGCGACGCGGAGGCTCCGATCCTGATCGACCAGGAAGGCGGCCGGGTGCAGCGGATGGGACCGCCGCACTGGCCGAAATACCCGCCGGGCGAAGCGTATCTGAAGGCGACGAACGATCCGCTTGCGGCGCGCGAACTGGTGCGGCTGGGCGCGCGGCTGATGGCGCATGACCTGAAGGCCGTGGGGATCACCGTCGACTGCCTGCCCGTGCTCGACGTCCCGGTGCCCGGCGCCCACGACATCATCGGCGACCGGGCCTACGCCCGTGATCCCGCCACGGTGGCGCAGCTGGGCCGGGCGGCGGCGGAAGGCCTGCTGGCGGGAGGCGTCCTGCCGGTGATCAAGCACATGCCGGGCCATGGCCGGGCCTTCGCCGACAGCCACCACGACCTGCCGGTGGTGCATGCCGATCTGGCGACCCTGGACGGCTGGGATTTCGCGCCGTTCAAGGCCCTGTCGGACATGCCGCTGGCCATGACCGCCCATGTGGTGTTCGACGCCATCGATCCGAAACGCCCGGCGACGACCTCGAGGAAGGCGATCCGGCTGATGCGGGATCATCTCGGCTTCGGCGGGCTGATCATGACCGATGACCTGTCGATGAAGGCGCTGTCGGGCTCCCTGGAGGAAAGGGCCGAGGCCTCGCTGGCCGCCGGGTGCGACGTCGTCCTGCACTGCAACGGCGACCTCGACGAGATGCGGCAGGTGGCTGGGGGCGTCGGCAAGCTGAAGGGCAAGGCGGGCAAGCGGGCCGCGGCGGCGCTGGCGCGGATCGTCGGGGAACCGGAGCCGCTGGACGAGCGCGAGGCGCGCGACCGGTTCGCCGCCCTGCTGGCGGGACGGATGGACGCCGCGAAGGGCCCGGACGTCGGGGAAGCGCAGGCTTGATCCCATGACCGACGCCTTCCAGCCCAATCTGGACTTCACCGCCGCCGAACAGGTCGACGCGCGGGAGGCCTTCGTCGTCGATCTGGAGGGCTACGAGGGGCCTCTGCATGTGCTGCTGGCGCTGGCGCGGACGCAGAAGGTCGATCTGCTCAAGCTGTCGATCACCCGGCTGGCGGAACAGTATCTGGCCTTCGTGCACGAGGCGCGGCGGCGGAATTTCTCGCTCGCGGCCGACTATCTCGTGATGGCCTCGTGGCTGGCCTATCTGAAGTCGCGCCTGCTGCTGCCGCGCACCGACAAGGGCAAGGGCGACGAAATGCCCGCCGAGGAGATGGCCGCGGCCCTGGCCTTCCGGCTGCAGAAGCTGGAGGCGATGCGCAAGGCGGTCGAGGCCATCACCGCCCGGCCCCAGCTGAAGCGCGACGTCTTCACCCGCGGCGATCCCGAGGCGACGGTGATCGTGCCGTCCGATCGCGTCGACGCCAGCCTGTACGAACTGATGGCGGCCTATGTGACCCAGCGCCGGCGCGAGGAGCAGCGCCACTACAACCCCGGCCAGCGGGTCGAGGCCTTCGGCCTGGAGGCGGCGCGCGACTGGCTGCGCGATATCCTGCCCCGGCTTGAGGAGTGGACGCCGCTGGAACGGGTGGCCCCGGAACGGCGCGCCGACGACGGCCCGACCCAGGCCAGCTTTACCGCCTCGACCCTGTCGGCCAGTCTGGAGCTGGTCAAGGAGGGAGCGATGGACGTGAAACAGGCCGAGGCCTTCGCCGACCTGTATCTGAAGCGGCGCGGGCGGGGTCAGCCGCTGGAGCTTGTGCCATGATCCAGTTCGCACCCGACCACGGAGAGATCGAGCGCCGCGTCGAGGCCCTGCTGTTCGCCGCGGCGGGCCCGCTGTCGGCGGCCGAGATCGCGCGCCGCCTGCCCGAGGGCGCGGACGTGGGCGGGGCCATCTCGGCCCTGCGCGAGCGCTATCAGGGGCGGGGCGTCGAGCTGGAATGCGTCGCCGACCGCTGGCGCTTCCGCACCGCCCCGGACCTGTCCTTCCTGATGACCGAGGAGCGCGAGGAGCCGCGGCGGCTGTCGAAGGCCGCGCTGGAGACCCTGGCCATCATCGCCTACCATCAGCCCTGCACCCGGGCCGAGATCGAGAGCGTGCGCGGGGTCTCCCTGTCCAAGGGCACCCTGGACCTGCTGCTGGAGATGGGTTTCGTGCGGTTGCGCGGTCGGCGGCGGACGCCGGGGCGGCCGGTGACCTACGGCACCGCCGACCGGTTCCTGGAGCATTTCGGCCTGTCCAACCTGTACGACCTGCCGGGCGTGCAGGAGATGAAGGCGGCCGGCCTGCTGGACCTGTCGATCCCGGTCGGCTTCGAGGTGCCGGATCCGTCGCGGGCCACGGACGGCGACGACGAGCCCCTGCTGCCCGGCGAGGAGGACGCTCCCGAGTTCGCCCGGGATTTCGTGGCCGAGGATTGACTGGTCCTTCTCCCCTTGCGGGAGAAGGTGGCAGCCCGAAGGGCTGAGGATGAGGGGTCGGGCGGTGTCCGACGATTGGCTTCAGGGTCGCGCGAAGTCCACGCGCATCAGTCCGACGCTGGTGTGATCCCTCATCCGACCCGCTGCGCGGGCCACCTTCTCCCGCAAGGGGAGAAGGATCAACTTGCGCCGCCGCACCCGTTTGCTAAGGCGCTTGGATGATCGCTCGCCTTCGCCCCGTACCCTTCGACCTCGGCCCCGTCCATTTCGTGGGCATAGGCGGCATCGGCATGAGCGGCATCGCCGAGATCATGCTCAAGATCGGCTATTCGGTGCAGGGCTCGGACGCGAAGGCCAGCGCCAACACCGAGCGGCTGGAGAAGCTGGGCGCGAAAATCTTCATCGGCCACGACGCGGCCCACGTCGGCGACAGCGTTTCGGCCGTGGTCTATTCGACCGCGGTCAAGGCGGCCAATCCCGAGATGGTCGCCGCCCGCGAACGCCGCATCCCGCTGGTGCGCCGGGCCGAGATGCTGGCCGAGCTGATGCGGCTGCAGTTCTCGATCGCGGTCGGGGGCACCCACGGCAAGACCACGACGACCTCGATGGTGGCGGCGATCCTCGACGCCGGCGGACTGGATCCGACGGTGGTCAACGGCGGCATCATCAACGCCTATGGCACCAACGCCAAGGTCGGCGACGGCGACTGGATCGTGGTCGAGGCCGACGAGAGCGACGGCAGCTTCCTGCGCCTCAAGTCGACCGTGGCCATCGTCACCAACATCGACCCCGAGCACCTCGACCACTACGGCGACTTCGACGGGGTGAGGAAGGCGTTCGTCGACTTCGTCGAGAACATCCCCTTCTACGGCTTCGCCGCCGTCTGTCTGGATCATCCCGAGGTGCAGCGGCTGGTGGCCTCGATCGATAACCGCCGGCTGGTGACCTACGGGGTCAATCCGCAGGCCATGGTCCGGGCCGACAATGTCGAGATGAAGCCCGACGGCTGCCGCTTCGACGTGGTGATCCAGAAGCAGGGCCTCGCCGCCCTCGACGAACCGACCCGGATCGAGGGCCTGCACCTGCCCATGGCCGGCTGGCACAATGTCTCCAACGCCCTGGCCGCCATCGCCGTGGCGCGCGAGCTGGACGTCTCGGACGAGGCCATCAAGGCGGGTCTCGCCGGCTTCGGCGGCGTGCGGCGGCGCTTCACCACCACGGGTGTCGTAGGTGGCGTGCGCATCGTCGATGACTACGGCCACCACCCGGTCGAGATCGCCGCCGTGCTCAAGGCCGCGCGTCAGGTCGCCGAGGGTCGCGTCATCGCCGTGGTCCAGCCGCACCGCTTCACCCGGCTGGAATCCCTGATGGAGGAGTTCTCGACGTGTTTTTCGGACGCCGATGCGGTGTTCGTGGCCGACGTCTACGCCGCCGGCGAGACGCTGATCGAGGGCGTGGACAAGAACGCCCTGGTCGAGGGCATCCGGCGGTTTGGGCACCGGTCGGTGCAGGCCCTGGACAGCGTCGAGGCCCTGCCCGGCGTGATCGCCGCCGAGGCGAAGCCCGGCGATCTGGTGGTGCTGCTGGGGGCCGGGGACATCACCCAGTGGGCCTACGCCCTGCCGGGGCAGCTGGAGGCGCTCGCTTGATCGCCCTGCCGGAAGTGCGCGGAAAGCTGCTGCGCGACGAACCGTTGGGGCCGTTCACCTGGTTTCGGGTCGGCGGTAACGCGGACGTCCTGTTCATTCCGGCCGACGGCGACGATCTGGCCGACTTCCTCAAGGTGCTGGACCCGGCCGTGCCGGTGACGGTGCTGGGCGTGGGCTCCAACGTCATCGTCCGCGACGGCGGCGTCGAGGGCGTGGTCGTGCGGCTGGCTGGACGACCCTTCGCCGGGATCACGACGGAGGGTGATATGATCACCGCCGGCGCGGGCGCGCTGGACTCCCTGGTCGCCCGGGCTTCGGCGAAAGCCGGGCTGGGCGGGCTGGAATTCTACGCCGGCATCCCCGGCACGATCGGCGGCGCGCTGACCATGAACGCCGGCTGCTATGGCGCCGAGACGAAGGACATTCTGGTCTCGGCCCGAGGCCTCACGCGGTCGGGCGAGCGGGTCGACTATGCGCTGGCCGACTTCGGTTACACCTATCGCCACTCCGAGGCGCCGGCCGACATCATCTGGATCGAGGCGACCTTCCGCGGGACGCCCGACGATCCCGAGACCGTGGCGGCGAAGATCGCCGAAATCACTTCGCGCCGCGAACTGACCCAGCCGATCCGCGAGAAAACCGGCGGCTCGACCTTCAAGAACCCGCCCGGCCATTCGTCATGGAAGCTGGTCGACGAGGCCGGCTGGCGCGGCAAGCTGTTCAAGGCCACCGGAGGCGGGGCCATGTTCAGCGAGCTGCATTCCAACTTCATGATCAACCCCGGGGAGGCGACCGCCGCCGACATCGAGGGACTGGGCGACGCCGTGCGGGCCGACGTGCTGGCGAAGACGGGCGTCCAGCTGGACTGGGAGATCAGGCGCATTGGCCGGCCCGGCTGACATCGCCGTCTGCCCGGGCTGCGGCTCGCGCCTGCCGGCCGTCGAGGGGCCGGTCCACGCCTATATGACGTCGTCGCCGGCCTGCTGGGCGGCGTTCAACACGGTGATGGCGCGGGAATATTCGGATCCCGGCCTGATGGCGGTGCACCGGCTCAGCGTCGACGCCTGGGCCGTGCAGCATCCCGGCGACGGCTCGCGCCGGGCGATCCAGTCGGTCGGCCTGCATCTGGCGAGGCTCATGGTCCAGCTCGACCAGGGCCTGGAAGGGGAGGCCGCCAACGCCGCCATGCTGGCCTTCGCCGCCCGCAAGGCGGAGCTGCCCGAACTGCCGCCGCGCCCCGTCTATGCCCTGACCGTGGCGGATGTCGTGGGCGCCGAAGCCCCTGAAGCGCACGCCGCCGCCGTGCGTCGCTGGGCCGAGGCGGTATGGGCCGACTGGTCTGACTGCCACGACTTTATCCGGCGGTGGGCGCATCAAGGTTGAGGCGTTGTTAAGGACATTCGCCGCAACAGATCGGTTGATCCGGAGTCCGTCATGAGCCGCCCCTTTTCCGAGTTGCACGTCGCCGTCCTGATGGGCGGGCTGTCGTCCGAACGGGAGGTGTCCCTGAGCTCGGGAAAGATGTGCGCCGACGCCCTGGAAGGGCAGGTCCGCAAGGTCAGCCGCGTCGACGCCGGGCGCGATCTGGCCCAGGTGCTGGCCGATCTGAAACCCGACGTCGTCTTCAACGCCCTGCACGGCGAATGGGGCGAGGACGGCTGCGTCCAGGGCGTGCTGGAGACGCTGGGCCTTCCCTACACCCACTCCGGCGTCCTGGCCTCGGCCCTGGCCATGGACAAGGAGAAGTCCAAGGCCGTGCTCGCGGCGGCGGGGGTCGTGGTGCCGGGCGGCGGCCTGTTCGACCGGCATGAGGTGGCCCGGAGCCATGTGCTTCCGCCGCCCTATGTGATCAAGCCGAACGCCGAGGGCTCCTCGGTCGGGGTCTATCTGGTTCGCGAGGGCGAGCCGCCGTGCCCGGCGCCGGGCGAGGCCGGCTGGACCTGGGGCGAGCAGGTCATGGTCGAGCCCTTCATCGCCGGCAAGGAGCTGGCCGTCACCGTGCTCGGTGAAAAGTCCGGGCCGCGCGCCCTGACCATCACCGACATCACGCCGGCCAAGGGCTTCTACGACTATGAGGCCAAATACGCGCCGGGCGGCTCCAGCCACGTGCTGCCGGCCGTCCTGCCGCCCCATGTGTTCGAGCGGGCGCTGCGCGAATCGGAGCTGGCGCACACGGCCATGGGCTGCCGCGGCGTGTCGCGATCGGACTTTCGTTATGACGATATTAAGGACGAACTGGTCCTTCTGGAGGTCAATACCCAGCCCGGCATGACGCCGACCTCGCTCAGTCCCGAGCAGGCCGCCCACGTCGGGATGGACTACAAGGCCTTGGTGCGGTGGATGGTGGAGGACGCCTCATGCCCGCGGTAGTTCGCGGCGGTCGGCGACAGGGTTCGAACCAGCCTGCAAAACGCGGCGCGGCTCCCAAATCCGGAGGACGCGGGCGTTCGCCCCGCAACGCCCAGGCCACGCCCGGGAAGATGGCGGCGCTCGGGCGGCTGGACCTGTCTCCCCGCGCAGTGATGATCTCGATCGCGGCCGGCGCCGTCGTGCTGGCCGGGGTGCTGGCCACCGGGGCGCGCGCCGAGCGTATCGGCGCCTCGATCGGCCATGGCGTCGACGGCGTGGCCGCGGGCCTCGGGCTGAAGCTGGAACGGGTCTTCATCGAGGGCGAGAGCCCCGAGGCCACCGCCGCGATCCAGCGGGCGGTGCAACTGGCCGCCGACCAGCCCATGACCTCGATCGATCTGGATGCGGTGCGCGAACG
Organism: Brevundimonas sp.; assembly: GCF_030704825.1. Lineage (GTDB taxonomy): Bacteria > Pseudomonadota > Alphaproteobacteria > Caulobacterales > Caulobacteraceae > Brevundimonas. Next base: position 89,809 of record NZ_JAUYNX010000016.1, read on the forward strand.
TGTCGAGGCGATCGGCTGGGTGGAGTCCGCCCGGGTGGTGCGCCTGCTGCCCGACACCCTGATCGTCCACGTCATCGAACACGACCGGCTCGCCGTCTGGCAGGCCGGCGGCCGCAATGTGGTGATCGACCGCCACGGCTCGGTCATCGCCGGGGCCGACGCCGGCCGCTATCCGAATCTGCCGCTGGTGGTCGGCAAGGGCGCCGAACAGGCCGCCTCCGAGGTCCTGCCCCTGATCGCCCAGCGCCCGCGGCTGCAAAGCCGGGTCGAGGCGCTGGTGCGGGTCGACGAGCGCCGCTGGGATCTGCGCCTGAAGGACGGCAGCCTGATCCAGCTGCCCGCCTCCAACCAGGAGGCGGCGCTGATCCAGCTGGACGCCCTGGACCAGCGCGAGCGGCTGCTGGAGCTGGGCTTCGCCCGCATCGATCTGAGAACGCCCGAGGAGGTCGCCGTCCGGCCCTCCGCTGGCGAGGCGTAGAGTGAGGATCCCGGCATGAGCGGACGGTCTGTGGACAAGGCTGTGGACGGCGCGGGACGCGCGGCGGGCCGGGCGCCCGTGGTGGCGGCCCTCGACCTGGGCCAGTCCAAGGTCGCCTGTTTCATCATGAAGGCCGACGGCGTGCGCCACGCCGACCGCACGATCCGGGTCGCGGGCGCGGGCCACGTCCAGTCGCGGGGAGTCCGCGGCGGCGGCATCGTCAACATGGACGAGGCGGCCCAGGCCATCGGCCATGCGGTCGAGCGGGCCGAGCGCGCGGCCGGCTGCCCGGTATCCGGCGTGGTCGTCACCACCGCCATCGGCCAGATGGCCAGTCACCGGGTTCAGGCCCGGGTCTCGCTGGGAGCCAATCCGGTCGGCGACGCCGACCTGGCCAGGGCCATCGGCATGGCCCTGGCCCAGATTCGTTTGCCGAACCGGCGGCCGATCCACGTCCTGCCGATCGCCTGGTCGGTCGACGGCGCGCGCGGCGTGCACGATCCGCGCTCGATGAAGGGTCATTCGCTGGGGCTGGACCTGCTGGTCGTGTCCATGGCCGAGAGCGCCTTCAACGGCCTGAGCCATTGCCTCGAACTGGCGCACCTCGACCTTCAGGGCGTGGCGGCGGCGCCGGTGGTGTCGTCGCTGGCGGCGTTGGAAGACGACGAGATGGATCTGGGCTGCGTCTGCATCGACATGGGCGGCGGTTCGACCTCGGCCGCCGTGTGGGGCGGGCGCTCGCTGCTGCATATCGAGAGCCTCAACGTCGGCGGCGATCACGTGACCGCCGACATCGCCCGCGGCCTGTCGACCTCGCGGGCCGGGGCGGAGCGTCTGAAGACCCTGCACGGCTCGGCGATGGCCGACGCCCATGAGGACCGCGAGATGCTGGAGGCCCCGCCGCGCGGCGAGGATGCTTCGGCCGGCCCCATCTTCGTCCAGCGCGCCATGCTCAAGACCGTCATCGCCCCGCGGGTGGAAGAAACCCTCGAATTGCTGCGCGACCGGCTGCGCAGCGCGGGCGTAGGCCTGGAACCCGGGGCCGGTCTGGTGCTGACCGGCGGGGCCAGCCAGCTGAACGGCGTGCGTGAACTGGCGATCCGGGTGTTCGACCGGCCGGTGCGGCTGGGCAAGCCGCAGCGCGCCCCCCACCTGGCCGACGCCGCCTCCGGCCCGGCCTTCTGTTCGGCGGCCGGGGTGTTGCTGCGCGCCGCCTATGGCCCGCGCGAGGCCGTGTCGGCGCGCAAGCTGATGTCCCGCCAGATTTCCGCCGCCGACGCGCCCCGCGTCCATCGCGGCGGGATCGTGGCGCGCGCCGCCGGCTGGCTCCGGGAAAATCTCTGAACCCGACGTCTGGCCGGCGCCAGGCGGAGGCCGCCGCTCGCCGCGGCCGACCCGGCTTGCCCGCCATCCGGCCTGCCGGCGCGGGAACCTGAGGCCCCGGTGACCGGACAAGCAAAAGGGCGGCGGGTTTCCCCGCCGCCCTTTCGCCGTGTGGCGATGTTTCGAGGCCCCTAGAAGGTCCGCGAGACGTTCACGAAGGCGGTCCGGCCGTTCCAGTCGTACTGGCTGGCCAGCGGCGTGTTGCCGATCACCGTCGCACCGCTGCCGATACCCAGGTAGGGAGGGTTCTCGTCGAAGATGTTCTGGATGCCGGCCTGGAAGGTCCACTTGTCGAACCGCTTCCGGATCGAGACGGCGTGGTTCAGATATTCGTCGACACCCCGTTCGACATAGGCCGCCTGGCCCAGGAAGACGGTCGCGCCTCCTTCCTGGCCCGGGGTGGTGTTGAACGGCTGGTTGTCGGCGGGACCGACGTAGTCGATACCATAGAAGACGGTCCAGTCGCCGCGGTCGAAGCGGAACGACAGTTCGCCCACCGTTTCCGGGCTGCCGATCCGGCTGTTCAGGATCGTCGGCGCCGAGGCGGTGAAGACCTGCTGGGTCCAGTCCAGGATATGGCTGACCCGGGCCGCGATCGTCAGGTCCATGAAGGAGAACTCCCTCGTGTAGCGGACGTTCAGGTCCAGACCCTTGTTCGACTGACGCGAGATGTTCACGTAGCTGTCGTTGACCGAGAGGATCTGGTTGTTGCGGGGACCGCCGGTCTTGTCGCGCACGAACAGGGTGCACAGCGGGTCGGTCGGATAGTCGTCCGAGTTGTAGCAGGCCGAGACGATATTGCCGGCGCCGAACTGGGCCACCTGGTTGTCAACGTCGATCTGGAAGTAGTCCAGGGCGATGTTCAGGTCGGCGAAGGTCGGGGTCCAGATCAGGCCGACCGAGACGGCTTCGGCGGTTTCCGGCTCCAGGATGCCGACGCCGCCGCCCGTGGTGATCAGCGCGGACGAACCCGGATCATTGTAGTTGTCCGGCACGCCGTCGGCGGCGCAGTTGTCTCTCAGTCTCTGATTGGTGCTGGTGCCCCAGTTGCGGCAGGGATCGACGTTCGCCTGGCCCAGGAAGCTGGTCTGGTTGGCCAGGAACAGTTCGTACAGCGCCGGGGCGCGGAACGAGGTGCCCTGCGAGGCCCGGATGCGGAACTCGGGGGTGATGCGCCAGTTGAGGCCCACCTTGTAGGTCGAGTTCTCGCCGTAGGAGTCATAGTCCGACAGCCGGCCCGACAGGTTGACCGACAGGGATTCGAACATCGGCACATCCCGCAGCAGCGGCAGCTCCACCTCGGCGAACAGCTCCTTCACCGTGTCCGAACCGCGGGTCCGGCCGGCGGCCGTCTGGCCCCACAGGTTGCCGGCCTGCTGTTGCTCGCCGGGCTGGTCGTCGATCTCTTCCTTGCGCATGTGGAAGCCGAGGGCCGCGCCGACGGGACCGGCGGGCAGGTCGAACAGGTCGCCCGAGATCACGCCTTCCACATACTGGTGGACGTAGGTGGTGCTGCCTTCCTCATAGCCGTTGATGAAGGCGGCTTCTTCCGCCGTCAGCTGGCCGTTCGAAATGAAGGCGTCGGTGAACCAGTTGACCCCGCCGGTGGGGCAGGCCGTGGCCGAGGTCAGGCGCGCCACGTCGCAGTTGGCGGCTTCAGGCGTGCCGGGGACGGCGCTGGCGCCGAAGGGCCGGCCGGCGAACAATGCGTCCAGTCCGGCGGTGGCGGCGACGCGGTCATTGTAGAAGAAGTTGCCGCCGTAGGTGCCGTCCGACTTGCTGTATTGAGCCGCCAGCTCCCAGTCCCAGCCCCGACCGAACAGATCGATGTCGCCGCGCAGACCGACGACGGCGCGGCCGTAGTCAACCTGCTGGCGGCTGAAGGTGTCCACCAGGGCGACGGGCGTGACGTAGTAGCCGCCGTTGAAGGTGTTGGTCATGCCGTTGAACGGCCCGCCGAACGGGTTGTTCGTGTGATACGGCGAGACGGTCGGGAACAGCTGGCGCCAGCTGAACTGTTCCGACTCGCGCCGGTTCAGCAGCAGTTCGCCGAACAGCTCGATGTTCGGCGTCAGGTCGTAGCCGCCGAAGGCCGTGAAGCTGGTGCGGGTGACCGGCGAGATCGCGGTCCGCGAGGCGTAGCGGTCGTTGTACAGCGGATAGACCGAATAGGCCGCGCGGCGCACGGCGGTGGGCGATGCGGTGATCGAGCAGTCGGGCCCGGGGGTCGCGCCGCTGTTGAAGCCGCCGGCGACGTGCTGGAAGCCCGGGGCGTCGCAGCCCGTGAAGCCGCCGCCCTGGACCGCGGCGCTGTTGAAGACGAAGTCGCCGTCGCGGCGGTTGGCCGCCAGCACCGGGCCGATGCTGCCCGCCAACTGGGTGCGCATGATGCTGTTCAGGACGAAGTCGCACTTGTACTCGCCGTCCTCCAGCACGTCGATGCGGTGCATCAGCTGCGGATCCGAATAGACGCGATCCTGCGGGCAGTCGAAGTGCTCGCGGTCGCCGAACAGCAGCTCCGAACGCTCATAGTAGTCGGCGCCGACCGACAGATAGCCGCGGTCGAAGGTGTTGCCGTAGCTGGCGCTGACCTGGACCTCTTCGCCGCCGCCCTCGAGCGGCATGCTGGCGTAGGCGCCGATGAAGCCGCCGTCGAGGTTGGTCTTGGTGATGATGTTGATGACGCCGGCGACGGCGTCCGAACCGTAGATGGACGAGGCGCCGTCCGTCAGGATTTCGGCGCGCTCGATCAGCGAGCTGGGGATGGTGTTCAGGTCAGTGGGGCCGACCGTGCCGCGGACGCCGGCGGGACCGACGCGGCGGCCGTTGATCAGGACCAGGGTCCGCTGGGCGCCGAGGCCGCGCAGCGACACCGTGTTCACGCCCGGGCCGCCGGTGGTGACGAAGCCGGTGAAGAAGTTGTTGATCTGGGTGGCCGTGTTGGCCGCGGTCGAGGACTGCAGGATTTCCGAGGTGTCGGCCAGGCCTTCAAGCGTCGCCTGTTCCGAGGTGATCACCTGGATGGGCTGCGAGCTGGTGAACTCGTTGCGCCGGATCCGCGAACCCGTGACGACGACTTCGTCGATTTCAGCGGCTTCTTCGTCCTCTTGCTGCTGCGTTTGAGCCGGCTGGGTCTGGGCCATGACCATGGTGGGGGCGAACACCGCCAGCCCCGCGATAATGGTAGAGGCCAAAAGAGTCTTTCTATCGAAAGCCATAGGTCGGTTTCCCCCAAAAGAGATGTCTAGAAGCGATGTGAATTCCGGATGCCTCCTCCGGTCGGAGAAAGCGCCATGCTTCGACCGTAACAGGATTGTTGCCGCGGCCAAGCGACTAGAGGCCATATTGTGGCAGTCAGCGCCGCGAACGTAACGTAAACGACACACTTCGGGCCGTTCGCGACCACGATTTGCCCGGCGACTTTTCGTCGCGGCCCCGCAGTCATTGAGGATGTCAGTCCGGGCGACGAAGCGCGTGCGTTCCGCAATTCAGACGATATAGTGGCCGCAACGGGGCCTTTGAGGCGCTGTCGACAAGAACCAGCAGCGACCGTCGTCGTGGGGAGAGTTAAGTCTATGAACCGGATTCTGATCGGGGCGCTGGCCTCGGTGTTGATCGCCCTTGGCGCGCCCGCGGGCTCGGCCGCCGCCCAGACCATGCCGCCGGCGACCGCCTGGGCCCGCGAGCCCGCGATCGCGTCGGTGGATGTCTCGCCGGACGGCCGGCATGTGGTCGCCGTCATCTCGCCGGACGGCCGGCAGCGCGTCGTGGCCATCTGGAGAACGGCCGCGATGGACGAGGCCCCGTTCATCATCGGCTCCGACGACGAACGGTCCGAGGTCGTCGGGGCCCAGTTCATCAAGAACGACCGGATTTTCGTCACCACCCAGCAATTGAGGGATTTCAATCCCTTCTCGGGCCGGCGTGAGCGCAGCTTCCTTCAGCGCACCCAGGTTCTGACGCTGGAAGGCGTCCCGGCGCGGACGTCCCTGTCATTCGACGGCCTCGATGAAACCCAGCAGGCCATCATCGGCGTGGGCGAGCTGATCAGCGACCTGCCCCGGGACCCCCAGAACATCATCGTCAGCGACCCCCTCCGGGGCGACAAATACAGGCTGAACCTCTACACGGGCCGGGCCGAGCGGATCGAGCGGGGCTCCGACCGTTTCAGCGGCGAGCAGGCCGATCTCAACGGCGAGATCCGGGCCAAGTCGGAATTCGATTTCGACAATGGCGCGGCCTTTATCGCCCAGTGGATCAAGCACCCTGACACTGGCGAATGGGCCGAGCATTTCCGCTACTACGCCCGGGACCGGCAGCCCATCTCCATCGTGGGCTTCTCCAACGATCCCAACGTGATCTTCGTCAGCAAGGTCGAGGGACGCGACCGCTCCGCCATCTATGAGTACATGATCCGCGAACGCCAGTTCGGCGAGATCGCCTTCGCCCACCCGCTGTTTGACGCCGGCGGCGTGGTCCGGTCCCGCTCGCCGGAGAATTTCGGCGAGGTCGTCGGCTTCACCTATGACGGCGAGCGTAGTCGAACCTACTTCGCCGATCCGGTGCTGGCGCAGGCCTTCACCGACCTGCGCCGTGCGGCGAACATCACGACGGTGCCCGTCAACTGGGTCGACATCGAATCCGGAGAGCGCAGCCGCTTTTCCGTCGGCGACGGCGCGGACATCTCATTGGTGGCGACCTCGGACGACCGGTCCGAAATCATCATCAGCAAGTCCGGTCCGACGACCCCGACCGAATATTACATCCTGATCGACGGCCGCCTCCGGCTGCTGGGCCGGGCCTATCCCGAGCTGGCCGGCGCCTCCCTGGGCGAGACCACCCTGATCCAGTATCCGGCCCGCGACGGCCTGATGATTCCCGCTTTTCTGACCAAGCCCGATCCGGCGGTCTATGGACCGGGACCGTATCCGACCATCATCACCCCGCACGGCGGTCCCTGGTCGCGCGACAACCTGACCTGGGATGTGACCGGCTGGACGCAGTACTTCGCCACCCGCGGCTTCGCGGTCCTGCAGCCGCAGTTCCGGGGGTCCGAGGGCTGGGGTCAGCGTCTGTGGCGCGCCGGCGACCGCGAGTGGGGCCGCAAGATGCAGGACGACAATGACGACGGTGTTCGTTACCTCATCGCCGAAGGCGTCGCCGATCCCGGCCGGGTGGCCATGCACGGCTATTCCTATGGCGGCTATGCCTCGATGATGGCGGCGGTCCGTCCGAACGGCCTGTATCAATGCGCCGCCGCCGGCGCCGGCCCGGCGACCATCGCCCTGTTCAAGAAGGGGACCTACAACAGCCGCTTCCTGCGCGAGTTCCAGCATCCCACCGCGGATGGCGAGGATCCCCTGCGTCGGGTCAGCGAGGTCTCGATCCCGCTCTATCTCTACACGGGTGACCGCGACACGCGCGTCCTGCCGTCGGAATCCGAGACGATGGCGGCGGCCCTGCGCAACGCCGGCAAGCCGGTCAAGCTGACCATCCTGCCGGATATGGAACACACGATTAACACCTGGAACCCGACGAACTTCGCCAACGTCCTCACCAGTGTCGAGGAGTTCCTGCGCAACGACTGCGGACCCGGCGGCATCTGACCGGCGGGCCTGACCGGACGGGGGCGGCTCGCAAGGGCCGCCCCTTTTTCGTCCGCCGCCGGATTTCTGCAGTCAAGGTTAACGAAATCCGTGGCGCGACGCCCGACTCGCCCTATCCGGTAACACTCCCTTAAGCAGATGGGGTGTTTCCTTAACGCGCTCATAACCAATGCGAATCGGCGGGGTTTTCGTGTTGGAGCGTCAAGGGCAGGGTCGGATAAGGTCGGAATAGAATGTCTCTCTCGCTGGTGCGTCCGCAAGCCACGGACTTGAAGCCCCGGATCGTCGTCTTCGGCGTCGGCGGCGCGGGCGGCAACGCCGTCAACAACATGATCGATGCGGGTCTGGAGGGCGTCGAGTTCGTCGTCGCCAACACCGACGCGCAGCATCTGTCGTTCGCCAAGACCGACCGCCGCGTCCAGCTGGGCGAGACCATCACCCAGGGCCTGGGCGCGGGCGCCCACCCCGAGGTCGGCATGAACGCCGCCGAGGAAAGCGCCGAGGAAATCTACGGGCACCTGGACGGCGCCCATATGGTCTTCATCACCGCCGGCATGGGCGGCGGCACCGGCACCGGGGCGGCCCCCGTCATCGCCAAATGCGCGCGTGATCGCGGCATCCTGACGGTTGGCGTGGTGACCAAGCCCTTCACCTTCGAAGGGCGCCACCGCATGCGTCTGGCCGATGCGGGCATCGCCGAGCTGCAGCGCTATGTCGACACCCTGATCGTCATTCCGAACCAGAACCTGTTCCGCGTCGCCAACGAACGCACCACCTTCGCCGACGCCTTCGGCATGGCCGACCAGGTGCTGCACTCGGGCGTGCGTTCGATCACCGACCTGATGATCCTGCCCGGCCTGATCAACCTCGACTTCGCCGACGTCCGGGCCGTCATGTCCGAAATGGGCAAGGCGATGATGGGCACGGGCGAGGCCTCGGGCGAGGACCGCGCCCTGCAGGCCGCCCAGAACGCCATCGCCAACCCGCTGCTGGACGAGACCTCGCTGAAGGGGGCCAAGGCCGTGCTGGTGAACATCACCGGCGGCATGGACATGACCCTGCTCGAAGTCGACGAAGCCGCCAACGCCATCGCCGGCGAGGTGGACGCCGACGCCAACATCATCTTCGGGGCCGCCTTCGACCCGGCCCTCGACGGCAAGATCCGCGTCTCGGTCGTGGCCACCGGCATGGAAGACCTGGCCGCGGCCCGGACCACGCCGAACGCCGCCTCGACCTTCGATGCGCGCCGTCCGACTCCGGCCCATGCCGCCTCGCGCGCCGAGCCGGTGCGACATGACCCGATCCGCGAGCCGGCTCGCGCCGAAACCCCGCGCCAGCCCGAACCCGCCCCCATCGTTCCGACGTTCCAGCCGAGCCAGCCGGTCTATGGCGCCGCCGCCCGCGCGCCCGAACCGAGGCTCGATCCGCGCCCCGAACCGGTGATCCACGCCGCCGAGGACCGGACCCTGGAGCCGATCGTCGATCCGTGGGTCGAGGAGTATGAATCCTCTCCGCGCGCCCGCACGACGGCCGAGACGACCGCTCCGGTCGCCCAGGGCGACCTGTACATGGACCGCTCGGCCGATCGCGCCGCTCCGCAGCCGGAAACGCGCCGGGAGGAGCCGGCCTATGACGACTACGACGATCGCGATCATCGCAAGTCGGGCTGGAGCCTGTTCGGTCGCGGCAAGCGCCAGCCGGCGCAGCCGACCTATCCGGCTCCCTCGCGCACGACCGAGATGCGATCGACGACCCAGGTCCAGCCCATGCCCGAGCCCGAGCAGGGCCAGGCCGAGGACGATCTGGAAATCCCGTCCTTCCTGAGACGACTGGCCAACTGATCCGGCCGAAAGCCTGATGGACCGCCCCGGAGCCCGCGCTCCGGGGCGGTTTGCGTTTTCGCCCGATTCACCACGACCGAAACAATCCGAAACCCGACTTTCATTTCGCGCTTGCGAGGGGGCGGCTAGACGGTTCGTGGGGCGAAATCCGCACACAGGGGCGGAGCGCAAGAACTGCAGCGAGTATGAGTTTGTCGGTCAGAAACGACCATCGCCAGAAGACGACCGTCGCGCCCGCCATCATCGCGGGCGTGGGCGTGCACACGGGCGACCGGGTGCGTCTGGCCGTGCGTCCGGCCCCGGCCGGCACGGGCATCGTCTTCGTGCGGACGGACATCAAGGACCGCGACAACCGCATTCCGGTTTCGGGCGAGGCCGTCGTCGACGCCCGCCTGAACACCATGATCGAGAACGCCGCCGGCGTGCGTCTGTCGACCATCGAGCACCTGATGGCCGCCTTCGCCGCCCTGGGCGTATCCAACGCCGTGGTCGAGGTCGACGGCCCCGAGCTGCCGATCCTGGACGGCTCGGCCCTGCAATTCGTCCAGCTGCTGGACCGCGCGGGCTTCCGCCGTCAGGAAGCGCCGGTCCGCTATATCGAGATCCTCGAGCCGATCCGGGTGCGGGAAGGCGACAAGACCGCCGCCCTGCTGCCCTGCGACCGCTACGAGATGCGGTTCGAGATCGACTTCGACACGCCGGTGATCGGCAACCAGGTGGTGGACTTCGTCGTCGACGAGGAAACCTTCCGCAACGAGATCATGGCCGCCCGCACCTTCGGCTTCGCCCATGAGGTCGAGGCCCTGCGCCGCGCCGGCCTGGCCCGCGGCGGTTCGCTGGAGAACGCCGTGGTCATCGACGGCGACCAGATCCTCAACCCCGGCGGGCTGCGGATGGAGCGCGAGTTCGTCAAGCACAAGGCGCTGGACGCGATCGGCGACCTGTACGTTCTCGGCGCGCCCCTGCTGGGCCGCTACGAGGGCGTCAAGGCGGGGCACGCCATCAACAACCTGCTGGTCCGCGAACTGCTGGCCAATCCGCAGGCCTGGCGCGAAGTGACGCGCGTACCGGAAATGGCGATGGCGGGCTAAAGGCAACCGCCGAACGCCGGGGAATTCGAATACGGATTCCGCGGGATTTCGAATACCGAATTCGACAATCGGGAGACGACGGCTACGGTTCTCGTCAACCCGGACTGATGGCGCTCATCAGTCGGCCGAAGTCCGGTTCTCCATTCAGATACGCCCGCCGGTTCGAGTAGAACCGCGCCGCGTCGACGCGCGTGTCGTCGCCGGTCCAGGCGGCGTCGGCGACCCCGGCCTGCTCCAGCCGCCACAGGACGAAGGCCGGAAGGTCGAACAGGCGTTTGTCGGCGGTTTCGCCGGGGGCGAAGAAGCGGACGCTGCCGGGGTCGTGGTGGTCGAACCGGTCCTGGAAGTCGGCTCCGACTTCATAGGAGTCCCGGGCGATGCAGGGACCGACGACGGCGACCATCCGGCGGGGCTCGGCGCCGAGGGCCTGCATGGCCGCGACCGTGGAGTGGACGATGCCCTCCAGCGCTCCCTTCCAGCCCGCATGGGCGGCGCCGACGACGCCGGCCTCGGGGTCGGCGAGCAGCACCGGGGCGCAGTCGGCGGTCAGGACCGCGCAGATGACGCCGGGCGTGGCGGTGACCGTCGCATCGCCCTCGGGACGTTCCCCCTTCCAGCCCGCCTCGGCGACGCGGGCGACGGCGGAATGGATCTGATAGCAGGCGGCCAGGTCGTCGGGGACGCCGCCCAGATGGTTCGCCGCGCGGCGCCGGTTCTCGGCCACGGCGGCGGGATCGTCCTGCGAGCCGATGCCGGTGTTCAGGCCCTCATAGAGGCCGGTCGAGACGCCGCCCTGCCGGGTGAAGAAGCCGTGGCGAACGCCGGCGCGGTCGAGGAGGGGGTGGGTGATGGGGGCGAGCGCCATGGTCAGATCTCGAAGCCCGGGACCACCAGCGTCCGCGGAGAGAAGATCGCGCAGGCCTTGAACAGCGTCCCCATCTGGTCGTCGGCGGTCAGCCGGGCCAGCTGGCGGTCGATCACAGACGCGGCGTCCGGCCGTCCCGCCTTCAACCGGTCGGCGCGCGCTTCGATCCCCAGCAGGTTCAGAAATTCGCCCTGTCCCATGGTCCCGGTGACGTCCGCCCCGGCGTGGACGGCGGCCTCGAGCACCGTGGGGAAGTCGGCCCACTGGGTCAGGTCGGTTTCACCGGGGCCGTCCAGCGGATCGACCTTCCGGTGGCGGCGGAGGCCCTGCAGGGTGTCTCCGGGCCCGGGGCGGGCGCGGCCGTAGTCGATCAGCAGGGCGGCCCCGGAGGTGGCCCGGACCAATGTCGCCAGGTCGCGCCCGAACGCGGCCTGCCGCTCCGAGATCTCGACCGTCTGGCCCGGTTCGACGGCGAAGTCCGGGCGCCTGAAACCGCCGGTGATCTTCACCAGGCCGAAGGTCAGGGCGCCGTCGTCGGTCACCCCCACGCGCCGCTCGGCCCAGCCGTCTTCGGTTTTCACGAACTGCCGCGCGGGCAGGCAGTCCAGCACCTCATTGGCGATCAGGATCACCGGGGCGTCGGTCTCGATCCGGTCCAGCGACGCGACCCAGCGGGGATGGATGTCGCTGTCGGACAGCATTCGCGCCTGGGCCTCGCGCAGCGGCGGGCTGGGTTCGATCAGGACCAGGTCCACGGCGGAGAGGAACTCCGGGTCCAGCCGCGCGGCCCTCAGGGCGTCGGCCATCAGGGTTCCGTCGCCGGGCCCGACCTCGACCAGTCGCACCCGTTCGGGCGCGCCCAGACGGCGCCACAGCTCGACCGCCCACAGGCCGACCAGTTCGCCGAACATCTGGCTGATCATCGGCGCGGTGATGAAATCGCCCGACGCGCCGATGGCCGGACGGGTGGCGTAGTAGCCGCCTTCGGGATCGTGCAGGCATCGGGCGACATAGTCGGCGACCGTCATCGGCCCGGTCAGGGCGATCTCGCGGGCGAGGCGGTCCCGCAGGGACATCAGGCGTCGGCGGCGACCGGCGGCCGGCTCCAGGCGCGCCAGATCAACCACGCCCCGATCAGCATCATCGGGACCGACAGGATCATGCCCATGGTCAGGCCCAGCGGCAGCTCGGAGAGTTTCCCGGCGTCCGGCTGACGAACGTTCTCCAGCGAGGCCCGGGCGAGGCCGTAGCCGAACAGGAAGACGCCCGTGACATAGCCGGGCTTGGCCAGAAGCCTGGCCCGGTGCACCGCGAACCAGAGCACGGCGAACAGGACGAGGCCCTCAAGACCGGCCTCGTACAGCTGGCTGGGATGTCGCGGTTCGTTTCCGGCGGGGCAGCTTCCGTACATCTGATAGATGCGGTCGTTGCAGAAGCGGACGGCCCACGGAACGGTCGTCTCGCGGCCCCACAGTTCGCCGTTGATGAAATTGGCCATGCGGCCGAAGAACAGGCCGATCGGCACGGCCGGCGCCACGAGGTCGCCGAGACTGAGCAGGCGCACCTTGTTTCGCCAGGCGAACCAGAGGATCGCCAGCGACACGCCGATCAGGCCGCCGTGGAAGGACATGCCGCCGTCCCACAGCCGGAACAGCGCCAGCCGCTCGCCCCAGTCGGCGCCCGCGAACAGGTTCCCGTACAGGGATGGCTGGTAGAACAGGGCGAAACCGAAACGGCCGCCCAGGATGATGCCGAGCGTGATCCACAGGATCAGATCGTCCAGCTGGACCGTCGAAACCGGCGCCCCGCCGGGCCGCCACAGGGCGTTGTCCTTCGCCAGGCGGGCGGCGTACCACCAGCCGACCACGATGCCGGCCACATAGGCGAGGGCGTACCAGCGGATATCCAGCGGGCCGATGCTGAACAGCACCGGGTCGAACTCGGGGAATTGCACGGGCTCTCCTAAGACGGTTCGTCGCCAGCGGTTTAGCAAGCGTCGCCGCGCGCGTCCCTGAAATTTCCGCAACGGTCGCGGCGCCCAAATCAGGCCACAGGTCGCATCGACAGCAAGGTTTCGTTCACCATATCCGGTGAACCTTCATTAACGACATTCGCTTGGTCGAGTCGGAGAGTTCCCATGCAGACCCGCAATCCCATTCTCGACGAGTTCGCCAGGCTGACGACGGGCGCCATGGGCCTGGCCCAGGCGGCGGGCGAGGAGGCGAAGACGGCGTTCCGGGCCCAGACGGATCGCTTCGTCGCCGAGATGGATCTGGTCCGGCGGGACGAGTTCGACGCCCTCAAGGCCGAGATCGCGGCGCTGCGAGCCGAGCTCATGGCGGCGAAATCGCCTGCCAGGACGGCAAAGAAGCCTGCCACGGGAACGTCCACAGGGCGCGTTCCCCCGCAGGACGCAGCCGGTTGAGCCGAATCTGCGAACCCGCCTACCGTTCCCTGACGGGGCGTGAGTCGCGCCCGGAGAGTGCCTGATGGACGTTGTACGGCCCGAAGAAGTCGATGTTCCCTACGACCCGCTGGATGTCGTGGAGCACGTCCTTGTGGCCGAGAACCTGCCGTTCGACCGGACGGATGAAGGCGATCTGGCCTTCGCCCTGGCCGGGGACTGGAAGGACTATGAGCTGTGGTTCGCCTGGCGGCCCGAGGGCGACTGCCTCCAGCTCTGCTGCGCGCTGGACCTGCAGGCGTCGAAACAGCGCCGCGGCGCGGCCTATGAGCTGGTCGGCCTGATCAATCAGCGCACCTGGATGGGGCATTTCGAGGTCTGGGCCGAGGACGGCGAGATCGTCTTCCGCCATTCGCTGGCCTTGCCGATGGGCGAGCGCCCCACCCTGGCCCAGGCGGCCTCGATGATCGACGCGGCGGTCGAGGCGGCGGATCGCTACTATCCCGCCTTCGACTTCATGATCCGCGGCAACAAGAAGCCGCAGGAGGCGATCGACTCCTGCCTGTTCGAGACCGTCGGCACGGCCTGAGGCCATGAATACAAACGCCAGAGCCGCACCCGTCGCCCTCGTAGGCTGCGGCCGGCTGGGCTCCGCCATCCTCGAGGGCTGGCTGAAGACCGGCGCGGTCGAACCGCGCGACCTGATCGTTTTGACTCCGTCGGAAAAGCCGGCCGCGGAGGCTGCGCGGGCCAGGGGCGCGCGGGTCAATCCGCCGCCGGCCGCCATGGCCGAAGCCCGGACCGTGGTGCTGGCGGTGAAGCCGGCGATGTGGCGAGCGGCCGCCGAACCGCTGAGGGGCAGCCTGAATCCGGACGCCGTGGTGGTCTCGGTGATGGCGGGCGTCTCCGCCGCGGACATCGCCGCGGTCCTGGCCCGACCCGTCGCCCGGGTCATCCCGACTACGGCCGTCGCCCAGGCCGAGGGCGTGGCCGCCCTGTGGTCGGACGACGCCCGCGCCCGCGAGATGGCGCGGGACCTGTTCGCCAGCGTGTCCGATGTGGTGGAACTGGATGGCGAGCGCCTGATGGATGCGGCGACCGCCGTGGCGGGCTCGGCTCCAGCCTTCATCTACGCCTTCGTTGAAGCGATGGCGCGCGCCGGCGAGGCCGAGGGCCTGCCGTCCGGCGCGGCCGAGCGACTGGCGCGGGGAGCCCTGCGCTCGGCCGGGGCCGGCGTCGGGACCGGGGAGACGCTGGAGGCCCTGATCGCCCGCATCGCCTCACCCGGCGGGACGACCCGGGCGGGGCTGGAGGCCATGGCGGCGACCGGCGATCTGGCGCGGGCGGCCGAGGCCGCGGTCAAGGCCGCCGTCGCGCGCGCCAAAGCCCTCAGCGGCTGACGTAGCGTCCGTCGGCGAGGTTGACGGCCAGCCGCCGGTAGGCCCGGTTCGCGTCCTGCCAGGTGCTGGAACCCCATACGTCGGCCAGGCTGGTGGAAAACCAGTCGTAGCTGACCGGCACGGTCCGGCCGTCGGCCATCGTGACCTGACCCTCAATGGCCGCGCCGCCGATCGAAAGGCTGCGAAGACCGTCGAGACCCGGCCGGTCGGCCATCTGCTGGAAGGTCGGGCGATTGGGCCGGAGGTCGGTCAACACCAGGTCGACCCGGGCCCCGTCCAGGGCCCCCTCCCGGGCCAGGGCGCGCTGGACGACCTCGGCCAGCCGATCGGCCTGTTCCCGGACCTCGCGTTCGCCCAGGTCGTCGACCTTGTCCTGGAGATCGCCGCCGAGAGTGACGGTGACGGCCGCCGGCTCGGCCATGGCGGGCGCGGCGGCGACGGCGAGCGCCGCGGCGAGAGGTGCGAAGAAAGCGAGTTTGCGCATGATGTCCTCCAAGGGCCCTGTCGAACGAAAGATGCGCCCTGCGGCCCCGCTTCGCCAGTGGCCATCGTCAAATGTGATCAGCCCGGCAGGCGGATGAGCGCCTTGAGGCCGCCCATGTCGCTGCGCTCCAGGGTGATGTCGCCGCCATGGCCCCGGGCCACGTCGCGGGCGATGGCCAGACCAAGGCCGACGCCCTTGCGGTTCTGGTTGCGCGAGTCGTCGAGGCGGGAGAAGGGCCGAAACGCTTCCTCGTGCATCTCTTCGGGGATGCCCGGCCCATCGTCCTCAATCGTCACTTCCAGGCCGCCGGAGGGCAGGGGGCGGGCGCCCAGCCGGATGTGCTCCCCATGGGCGGCGGCGTTCCCGGCCAGATTGGTGAGGGCCCGCTTGAACGCCAGGGGGCGCAAGGAGGCGGTCAGGTCCGCGGGCGCGCTGACCTCGACCTCGGCGCCGGAACGGCGGGCGTCGGCGGCGGCGGCGGCCAGCAGATCCGCGATCGACACGGCCTGGGCCGCTTCGCCGGCCTCGCCGCGGGCGAAGGCCAGGTATTCGTCGATCATATGCTCCATCTCGTCCAGGTCGCCGCGCATGGCGTCGGCGCGCTTGAACGCCGGCGCCAGCGCCAGCTCGAGCCGCAACCGGGTCAGGGGGGTGCGAAGGTCGTGGCTGACCGAGGCCAGCAGGGCGGTGCGCTGGTCGATATGGCGCTGAATCCGCTCCCGCATGGCCAGGAAGGCGTTGGCGGCGGCGCGAACTTCGCGGGCGCCGTGAGGCTTGAACCGCTCCTGGGTCTCGCCTCGTCCGAAGGCTTCGGCGGCTTCGGCCAGACGTTCGATGGCGCGGACCTGGTTGCGGATGAACAGGATCGCGACGCTCATCAGCAGCACCGTGGCGATAGTCAGCCACAGGACGAAGATGTGGGCCTGGGTCGCCACCGCCCGCTCGCGCGGGGCGATGATGCGCAGCACGCCCTCGGGCTGCTGCACGCGGATGTCGACATAGGCCGGGTACTGGGTCGTCGAGAACCAGAACGGCTGGTCCAGCCTGGTGGCCAGGGCCCGCTCCAGGGTCCGGTCGACGACTCCGATAGGGCCGCGTTCCTGCTCCCGGGGGAGGACGGCGTCCTCCTGCAGGGCGACCGACAGCGACATCGACCGCTGGGCCCGCTCCGAGATGATGGCCAGATTCTCCGGCGTCGGATCGTCCCGCCAGCTCTCGGCCGCCCAGGCGATGTCGCCCGCCAGGCCGTCGGACAGGCGGGCGGTCACCGTCTGCCAGTGCATGTCGAAGAAGGCCCAGGTGACGGCGACCTGCATGACCAGCACCGGCAGGACGATGATCAGCAGCGACCGGCCCCACAGGGAGGTCGGCAGACGCCGCTTCAGGAACCGCGGCCAGAGGCTGGCGGGAAGCAGCCTCATGGCCCGGTCAGTCCGGGGCCAGCATATAGCCGACGCCGCGCACGGTCTGGAGATAGCGCGGGTTCTTGGGGTCCGCCTCCAGCTTGCGGCGCAGGCGGGTGACCTGGACATCGACGGCGCGGCCGGTGATGTCGGCGGTGTCGGGCGACAGGCTCATGCGCTCGACCGCGGAATGGGCGTGGATGGCCAGGGTCTTGAGCAGCTGGGCCTCGGCCTCGGTCAGGCGCTGGGGCTTGCCGTCGCGCATCAGCTCCAGCCGCTCCATGTCGAACACCGCCGGTCCGAGCTTGATCTCGCGCGGCGTCAGCGGCTTGCCGCCGGTGCGGCGCAGGATGGCGTCGACGCGCAGGGCCAGTTCGCGCGGGTCGAAAGGCTTGGACATATAGTCGTCCGCGCCCCGGGACAGGCCCTCGATCCGGTCGTCGGGATCGCCGCGGGCGGTCAGCAGCAGGACGGGCGTCCTGGACGTCTCGGCCTTGGAACGGACCCAGGTGGTCAGGTCGAATCCGCTCTCGCCGGGCATCATCACGTCCAGCACAATCAGGTCGAATTCGATCAACTCCATCAGCCGCCTGGCCGCCGCCGCGTGGGCGGCGCCGGTGACGCGATAGCCCTCGCGGGCGAGGAATTCCTTCAGCAATTCGCGGATGCGGTCGTCGTCGTCGACGACCAGCAGATGCCGGCCGACTCCCGCGCCGGCGATGGGGCCGGAACGGCCATGGGAGCGCACATCGCTCATGCCGACGCGACCGGACGGTGTTTCCAGGCGTTGACCTGAGCGATTCCGGCGGCTCTAACCCGGAGACTGACGCGGGAGACGTTATTCAATGGCCTTCGTTCCTTTCGACGATCGTGACGGCTGGATCTGGATGGACGGCGATTTCGTGCCCTGGAGGGACGCGAAAACGCACGTTTTGACCCATGCCCTTCACTACGGCTCGTCGGTGTTCGAGGGTGAGCGTATGTACGGCGGCGAAATCTTCAAGCTGACCCCGCATAGCGAACGCCTGAAGCGTTCTGCAAACCTGCTGGATTTCGACCTTCCGTACAGCGTGGCCGAGATCGACGCCGCCTGCAAGGCGACCTGCGAGAAGATGGGGCTGGAGGACTGCTACGTTCGCCCGGTCGCCTATCGCGGACCGGAACAGGTCAGCGTTTCGACCCTCAACAACAAGACCCACGTGGCCATCGCCGTGTGGGAGTGGCCCAGCTATTTCGATGCCGCGACGAAGGCGAAGGGTATCCGGATGGAATGGGCCAGATGGCGCCGGCCCGATCCGGCCACGGCTCCGTCGGCGGCCAAGGCGGCGGGCCTGTACATGATCTGCACCATGTCCAAGACCGCGGCCGAGAAGCGCGGCTACGCCGACGCCATGATGCTGGATTGGCGTGGTTATGTCGCCGAGGCCACCGGCGCCAACGTCTTCTTCGTGCAGGACGGGGTTCTGCACACGCCCCCGATCGACGCCATCCTGGACGGCATCACCCGCCAGACCATCATCGAGATGGCGGCCGCCAGAGGCATCGAAGTCGTCGTGCGGCATATCCGGCCCGAGGAGTTGGCGACGTTCAGCGAGTGTTTCGTCACGGGCACCGCGGCCGAGGTGACGCCGGTGAGCGAGATCGGCGAATACCGATTCACCCCCGGCGCCCTCAGCCTCGGCCTGATGGAAGACTACGGCCGGCTGGTGCGGCGGCTCTAGGCCGCCGGCGCGGGTCTGCGCCGGCGCAGGGCCCACCAGACGGCCACGCCGATGACGACGACCGGCAACAGCACCGAACCGGCGGTGATCAGTACGGCCAGCATGCCCATGGAGAGGCCGAAGGCGTCGCCGAGCGCCCGGGCCACGGGCCGCGTCGGGCTGTCGGCGGCCATGACTCCGCCCTGGCGGTAGTCGAGCGTCAGCCGGGCCGACTGGACCCGGTCGTTGAGGGCCCGGAGTTCGATCTGCTGCGCGTCGTACAGCTGTTGCAGCTCGGCCAGCTGGCGTTCGATTTCCAGCCGTTGGGCAAGGGTTCCGCCGGAACGCGCCTGGAGCTGGCGGATGCGATCGGCCAGGGAGGCGGTGGTCTTCGCCCCCGTCGAGGCCTCGTCGATGCCTCGCGTGACGTCCTCGCCCTCGGTGACGGCTTCGTCGAGGCGGCCGCCGGCGTTCTGCGCATCAAGGGCCAGGCCGCTGCGGAAGCGGTTGATCCATTCGGGCTGGCCGCGCAGCTCCAGCCGCCCGCCGGGCTCGCGCGCTGTCCAGTCGGCCTGGGCCGAGATCACCTGGCAATAGCCAGGGCCGGCCGAGACGCAGGCCAATTCGTGCCGGCTCATCATCTCCGCGCCCCGGTCGCGGGGCAGGGACAGGGCGTAACGATAGGCGTAGGCGATCCGCGCCACGGGGGCGAGCGGAGCGGGGCGCGGCGCCAACGCTTCGGTCGGCGCCGGGGCGCCCTGGGCCGTCGTGGTTCCGACATCGGCCGAAGCCTCGGCGGCGGCTTCCTCCGAATATGCCTGGCCGTCCTCAGCCGTCCGCGAACAGCCGGCCAATATGATCAGGCCGGCCGAGGCCAGCATCAGAGCCTTGCGCATCGTCATTACTCCCTGTCCCGTGCCGATCACGGTTTCGTGATGACGCGCGCGGATCGCGACGGATTCAGGGCTGAAGCGCGGCTTTTGCGGACGGATTCACCAGCGCAGGACGAACCGGCCGACGACGGCGCCGAGACCCGCGGCGGCGGCCATGCCCAGGGTGTACCAGGTGGCCACGAAGGCGGCGGTGGCCTCGGGGCAGTGCAGGCCGTAGGCGGTGGCGGCGACCGCTCCGGTCAGCAGGCCGGCGGCGGCGCCCGCCTGCATCGGCCGGGTCGGGGCCAGCCGGCGGGCGGCGAGGAAGACCAGCGGCGCGGTGAAGGCCGAGACCTTCAGGATGTTGAGGGCGCATATCTTCCAGGTGAAGCCCAGCCAGTCGTCCATCCGCGCCCCCGCAGGCAACAGGACCAATTCGAGCCCGGCGACCACGCCTGCGAGGCCGATGATGGCCACAATCATCCAGCCCGCCAGGCCGACCGACGCGCCGGGCCGGCCCAGCCGGGTGACCAGCCAGACCGAGGCGAGGGCGATCGAGCCGGTATAGGCCGCCTTGGCCCAGAAGACCGGGCCGCGCACGACCTCCGCGAGGTCAGGCAGGACGCCCAGCATCGCCACCACCGTGATCATGGCGATCCCGAGCGCCCCGCCGATCAACAGGGGCGAAAGGCGGGCGGGTCCCACCGGCTCGAGACCGGCGGCCAGGACTTCGATCAGCTCGTCAGTCTTCATGGCCGGTCACGCTGGCGGTCAGCGTCTTCATGCTGCGGTGAACGCTCACCTTGGCGGCCCCCTCGGTGAATCCGTTGCGTGCGGCGGCCTCGGCGACGCTGAAGCCGCCGATCCGCACGTCCTCGACCAGGCGGCGCTGGCGCGCGGGCAGAATCGCCAGGACCCGCGACAGGTCGCGGCGCACCACGCCGTCCTCGACGGTGTGTCCGGCCAGCAGGATGGAGGCGTCCTCCAGCGGCACGGTCGCCCGGCGGCCCTGCCGGCGCAGATGGTCGATCAGCTTGTAGCGCGCGATCGCATAGGCCCATGCGGAAAAGGTCAGCCCCCGGTCGAATGTCGCGCGCTTTGCGTGAATGGCGATCATGCATTCCTGCACAAGGTCCTCCGCATCCGCCCGCTCGGTCAGGCGACGGCTGAAATAGGCCGAGAGCGAGCCGCGCACTTCCGAAAGGAGCACGCGCCAGGCGCCCGCGTCGCCGTCAAGGCCGCGCAGCATCAAGGCCTTCAGATGGGCTTCCCTGTCGATCACGCCCCGGTTCATTCGTCATACCGTCCCGGAAGGTTACCCGGCCGGTGAAACATAAATTCCGCGTCCGAGCGTAACCGGTTCGCCCGCCGGCGCGAACTCCCGATGGCAGCCCCCCAAACGGGACGGCGCCCCTCAGGAGACAGAAACCCATGAAAACACAGGCTCTCATCAGCGCCGGCGCCGTGCTGGCGTTCGGCGCGACCGCCGCCATGGCCCAGCCGCAGCAGCCCGACCAGACGCCGGCCGCCGGCGGCGAAAAGGAACGCTGCTATGGCGTGTCGCGCGCCGGTCAGAACGACTGCGCCGCCGGTCCCGGCACCTCTTGCCAGGGCACCTCGACCCGCGACTGGCAGGGCAATGCCTGGAAATACGTCGCCAGGGGCACCTGTGTCGCGATCCAGACTCCGGCGGGCCCCGGCTCGTTGACGCCGATCGCCAACCGCTGATCCCGCGATGAGCGAGCCGACCGCCGGACTGGGCCTGAAGCCCCAGCACTACAGCGAGGCGCTGTCCTGTCCGGCGGTCGGGGCCCAGGCCGGCCTGTGGTTCGAGGTTCACCCCGAGAACTACATGGTCGAAGGCGGGCCGCGGCTGGCGTGGCTCGAGGCTGTTCGCGCCGGGCGCCCCCTGTCGTTGCACGGGGTCGGGCTTTCGCTGGCGGGCGACGAGCGGCCGGACCGGGAGCATCTGTCCCGCTTTCGCGCTCTCATTGACCGCTATCAACCCTTCCTGGTGTCGGAACACCTTGCCTGGTCCCGACGCGGCGGCGTCTACCATCCCGATCTGCTGCCCGTGCCGCGCAGTCGGGAGATGCTCAACCTCGTCTGCGCCCACGTCGATGAGGCGCAGTCGGCGCTGGGGCGGTCGATGCTGATCGAAAACCCGACGGCCTACCTCGATCTCGCGGGTCACGCGTGGGACGAGGTCGAATTCCTGGTGGAGATCGCGCGACGGACCGGGTGCCGCCTGCTGATCGACGTCAACAATGTCTTCGTCGGTTCGGCCAATCTGGGCTTTGACGCCGAGGCCTGGCTGGACGCGGTCCCGTCGGAGCTTGTCGGCGAGGTCCATCTGGCCGGCCACCGGCCCGATCCCGTCCTGGGCGAGACGCTGCTGATCGACAGTCACGACGCTCCGGTCGCCGAGCCGGTGTGGACGCTGTACCGGCGTCTGATCGACCGGATCGGTCCGCGGCCGACCCTGATCGAGCGGGACGGCGAGATTCCGGCGTTCGAATTTCTGTTGGGCGAGCAGGGCCGGGCCGCCGGGCTGCTTGCGTGCATACGAGCGGAGCGCGCGGCATGACCGCGTTTCACGAGGCCTTCGAGGCCGCGCTGTCGGGCGGCGATTTCTCGCTCCTGTGGCCGCACCTGAAGCCGGGCGACCGCACGGCCGGAGCCCTGGCGGTCTATCGGAACACCTCGATGAAGGCGCGGATCGACGCCCTGGCGGCCAACTATCCCACCATCCTGAAGATGGTCGGGCTGGACTGGTTTCAGGGCTGCGCCCGCGCCTTCGTGGCCGATCACCCGGGCGACGATCCGGTTCTGGTCGCCTTCGGCGCCGCCTTTCCGCGATGGCTGGCACGCTTCGAACCGGCCGGGACGATGCCCTACCTCGCGCCATGCGCCCGGCTGGACAGGGCCTGGACCGAGGCGCATGTCGCCGGCGCGGCCCGACGCCTCGATCCGGAGCGCGCGGCGGCGCTTGGTCCCGGTCTCGCCGGCCTGACGGCGTCGCTGCATCCCGCGGCGCGGCTGTTCTGGTTCGACTGGACCGCGCCGTCCCTGTGGTTGGCGCATCGCTACCCGGAGACGGAGCCCGCCGACATGAGCTGGCGACCGGAGCCGGAGGGCCTCCTGATTCATCGTCCGGGCGACGAGGTTCTCGCGCGCCGCCTGAGCCGAGCCGAATGGACCTTCCTGGACGCCTGCCGCAACGGCCGTCCGCTGGGCGCCGCCGCGATGGCCGCCGGCGGAGCGCCCTGCGAGGCCTCGGCCCTGTTCGGCCGCCTGCTCGGACTGGGCGTCCTTACCCACAGCCAGCCGGAGATCGCCCCTTGAGACCCATTGCGACCGAACACCCGGCTCGCCCCCGCGGCCTTCCGGAACCGATCCGCGCCGTTCTGGACGCCGCCCTGCCGCCACCGTTGGTGGCCCTGGCGCTGCGGCTCGGCATCGCCGCGCCGTTCTTCATGTCCGGTCGCGCCAAGGTGGACGGGCTGCTGACCCTGAACGAGACGACCTTCTTCCTGTTCCGGGAGGACTTTCGCCTGCCGCTGCTGCCGCCCGACCTGGTCGCCTATATGGCCACCTATGCGGAACATCTGTTTCCCCTGCTGATCGTGCTGGGGCTCGGCACCCGCGTCTCGGCCCTGGCGCTGCTGACCATGACGCTGGTTATCCAGATATTCGTCGTGCCCACCGGCTGGCCCACCCATCTGCTGTGGCTGGGACCGTTGCTGTATCTGCTGGCGAACGGCCCCGGCCGGTTCAGTCTGGATCGCCTTTTCCGGCTGGATTGAACCCCGGCCCTCCCCGGGGGGGCGGATGCGGCTCCGCGCGGACCCGCTTGCCAGAACGCCCGCCGTGGCGTTCAACCGGCCATGACCGGCGGGGAGTCGGCGGGGAAAGCGTCCATGTTCAGCGTCCTGAACCTTCAGAGCCTGCTGGGTCTGGTCGTCATCGTCGCCGCCTGCTGGGGCCTGTCAGAAAACCGGCGGGCCTTCCCGTGGCGGCTGACGTTGGGGGCGATCGCGGTTCAGGCAGCGCTTGTGCTGGCGCTGTTCGCCATTCCAGGCTCGCAGAACGTGCTGGCGGCGGTCACCGGGGCGGTGGACGGTCTGGCCGTGGCCACCAACCGGGGGACGCAATTCGTGTTCGGCTACCTCGCCGGCGGCGACCAGCCCTATCCCGTGTCCAACCAGCCCGCGCTGTTCACCTTCGCCTTCCAGGTCCTGCCGCTGATTCTGGTGATCTCGGCCCTGTCGGCCCTGCTGTGGCACTGGAAGATCCTGAAGTGGATCACCCACGGCTTCGGCATCGTGTTCCAGCGCACCATGGGGCTGGGCGGGGCCTCGGCCCTGGCGGTGGCGGCCAACATCTTCCTCGGCATGATCGAAAGCCCGATCGTGATCCGCGCCTATCTGGACAAGCTGACCCGTTCGGAGCTGTTCCTGATGATGGTGGTCGGCCTGGCCACGGTCGCCGGCTCGACCATGGTGGCCTATGCGGCGATCCTCGGGCCGGTGATGTCCAATGCGGCCGGCCATGTGCTGGTCGCCTCGATCGTCTCGGCCCCGGCGGGCGTGCTGCTGGCCCGGATCATCATCCCCGAAACCGCGGGCGAAGGCGGCGTCGCCGCCGACTATGAGTCGGCCCTGAAGTACGACAGCGCCATCGACGCCATCGTCAAGGGGACGGCCGACGGGCTGATGGTGGTGCTGAACATCTCGGCGGTGCTGATCGTGTTCGTGGCCCTGGTCGCCCTGGTCAACGTCATGCTGGGCGGATTCTGGCTGTTCGGCGATCACGTCACCGTCGAGCGGCTGCTGGGCTGGCTGTTCATGCCCGTGGCCTGGCTGACCGGGGTGGAGTGGTCCGAGGCGGGCAAGGCCGGCTGGCTGCTGGGGGTCAAGCTGACCCTGACCGAGTTCGTCGCCTTCATCGAACTGGGCAAGGTTCCGGCGGGAGAGATGAGCGAGCGGACGCGGATGCTGATGACCTACGCCCTGTGCGGCTTCGCCAACATCGGCTCGGTCGGCATCACGGTGACGGGGCTCAGCGTGCTGATGCCCGAGCGCCGCGAGGAGGTGCTCGGTCTGGTGTGGAAGGGGCTGTTCGCCGGCTTTCTGGCCACGCTGATGACGGCGGCGGTTGTGGGCGCGATGCCGGCCGCCATATTCCGCTGACGCCGGAGACCTGATCGATGAAACTCTACACTTCCCACCGCGCGCCCAATCCGCGCCGGGTTCGCTGGGTCATGGCCGAGAAGGGCATCGAGGACGTCGAACTGATCGAGATCGACATCCTGACCGGCGAGCACAAGACGGCGGAATACCGGGCGCGCGTCGGCGTGCCTCATGTCCCCGCCCTGGAGCTGGACGACGGCACGACGATCTCGGAGTCGGTGGCCATCGGGCGTTATCTGGAAGCCCTGCATCCCGAACCCAACCTGTTCGGCCGCGACGCGCGCGAACAGGCGGTGATCGAGATGTGGACCCGCCGGTGCGAATTCTACCTGGCCAATCCGATCATGCTCAGCGTGCGCCATTCGCATCCGGCGCTGGCCGCGCTGGAGGCGGTCCAGATGCCCCAGTTGGCCGACTACAACCGGCTGGCGGCCGAGAAATTCATGAAGACGCTGGACCGCCGGCTGGCCGAGCACGAGTTCATCGCCGCCGACCGCTTCACCATCGCCGACATCGTCGCCGTGGTCGGGCTGGATTTCGCCC
This sequence comes from Brevundimonas sp., assembly GCF_030704825.1. Classification (GTDB taxonomy): domain Bacteria; phylum Pseudomonadota; class Alphaproteobacteria; order Caulobacterales; family Caulobacteraceae; genus Brevundimonas. Next base: position 115,071 of record NZ_JAUYNX010000016.1, read on the forward strand.
GGCTGATCAAATACCGCCCGCCCGAGGAATTGACCCATCTGACCCGCTGGCTGGAGGCGGGGCGGGCGCGGCCGGCGGCCAGGGCCGGGGCCTAGGCGACGTCGAATTTGTCCTTGCGGCGCCGGCCCATCAGCAGTCGGGATTCCAGCCGCCCGCGGATGGCGTGATAGTAGGCCCGCAGGAACTCCAGATCGGTCGCGGCTCCGCGGTCATAGCCGATCTTGGCGGCGATGCGGTCGGCCACGGCGCGCACCGTGGGGCGGTCGCCGTTGCGCAGCACCTGTTCCAGCACCTGCAGTTCCTTGACCCCGTAGGCGTCGAGCTGGACCGGGGTGAAGGCGAAATGCGGCTGATGCGCCGCGCCGTCGTCGGCCATGTCGCGCAGCAGCTTCTGTTTCGGCGCGCGCAACACCCAGGTGCCCGCGACCAGGTCGCCGGCCCTCAGCTTGTCGGCGTTGAACAGCGGCAGGAGCACGAAGACAGCGCACCAGATCAGGCCGAGCACGTAGATCCAGCCATCCACATTGCCACCGCCGCCCGCGAGCGGCGCGGCCAGCATGGCCGACAGGGGCAGGAACAGCTCCAGCTCGCGCAGCACGTTTCGGGTGAAGATGGCCTCGAAGCGGAGGCGGCCCCCGTCGCGGGAGGCGACCCGCAGGCCCATGGCGCGCTTGCCCGGCGTCGCGGCCCGGGCCGACATTTCGAAGGCGAGGAAATAGCCGTTGCGGAGCAGGAACAGGCCCAGCAGCCAGATCACGGCGACCATCTCGCCCGAGCCGCGCCCCATGGAGCCCATCACGACCGCCGCCGCTATGGTGAAGGCGATAATGACGGCGAAGATGATCATCAGGTCGATGATCAGGGCGCCGAGCCGTTGGCCCACGCTGGCGATCTCAAGACGCAGGTCGATGCCCTCGGGCGTGACGAGGGTGCGCTGCCGCTTGCGGGCTTCCCTGGTCAGGTCCACGGCGGTCACCGGATCGCCCTCGCCGGCCGGGGCGCGTAGAAATACAGGCCCCAGACCAGGGCCGTGCCGCCGGCTATGGCGTAGCGGAGGAGGTCGCTGGTGATCAGCTGCCGGCCGAAGCCCTCAAGCAGGCCGGCCAGCATGAGCATGACGACCACGCCCATCATCGCGGCCCCGGCGCCGCGGCCCGCGCCCGACATCGCCGCCAGCCGGCTCTGGTCGCCCGGGAAGGCGACGGCCCAGCCGATGCGCAGGCCCGCCGCGCCGGCCAGGACGATGGCGAGCAGTTCGGTGACCCCGTGGATCAGCAGCCAGCCGCCGAATTCGAAGCCCACGCCCTTGGAAATGAAGACGTGCAGCATGGCCCCCAGCATGGCGCCGTTCATCAGCAGGATGACGATGGTCGGCACGCCGAGGGCGAAGCCGAGCGCGAAGGCGGTCAGGGCGACGCTGGCGTTGTTGACGAACAGATAGGTGGAGAAGAAGGAGAGGCCCTCCGATCCACTGCTTTCGTCCGACCCGTAGAGGGTCGCTCTCAACGCCGCCGCCGAGGCGGTCGGATCGCGTTCGCCCGCCAGGGCCGGATTGACGAAGGCGTAGAACCAGTCGGCGTCCGAGGCGATCAGCCCCCAGGCGACGCTGGCGCCCAGCAGGGTGATGGCCAGGGCGATCAGGGTTTCGCGCCACATCGACCGCACGCCCGCCGGCCAGTCACGGGCGAAGAAGGCGGTCAGTTGCTCCTGCGGCGTCGACCGCGCGCCATAGACGAAGAAATAGGCCCGGGCGGCCAGGCTCTCCAGATAGCCGATCAGCGCCTGGTCCAGCGAGGTGGCGCGTGCGACCGACAGGGCGGACAGGGTCGAGCGATACAGCACGGGCATGGCCAGGATTTCGGTATCCGACAGGGCCCCGGCTGAACGCTTCTCGGCCTTGGTGACCAAGGTCTCGAGGCGCTTCCAGTCGGCCTCGCGCTCGCGGCGGAAACGCTGGCTCTTGAGTTGCAGCTCGCTCACAGCAGGTCCCGGCGTTTGAGATCCAGATAGACGTTCAACACGTCCGGCCCGATGCGGTCGGCCCGCGTCTCGACGATATGGGCTCCGAGACGGCGCAGGCGGGCGAGAACCAGATCGCGCTCGCGCAGCAGGGTGGCGGCGACCACGGCGCGAGCTACGGCCTCGGGACTGTCGGGCTGCGCGGTGACCAGGGCTTCCAGCTCCTCGTCGTGCATGACCACGAACAGGACCAGGTGGCGCTTGATCAGCCGGCCGGTGGTCTCGATCATCAGCTCGGCCGAGGTCGAGTCCGCGAACTCCGTGAAGATCACTACCAGCGAACGGCGCTTGAGCCCGGCCGAGAGCGTGGTCAGGCCGAGGGCGTAGTTGGTCTCCTCGGCGCCATAGTCGATGGCCGCGGCCTGATGGACCAGCAGGGGGAAGCCGGCGACGCTGGACAGGGCTCCGGTCGACAGGCGCGGCCGGTCGTCGAAGGCGAAGAGGCCGGCGCGGTCGCCGCTGCGCAGGGCGGCATAGGCCAGGATCAGGGCGCCGTGGATGGCGCGATCGATGCGCGGCGCGCCGCCGATCGGCTCGCTCATCACCCGGCCGCAGTCGAGCGCCATGACGATCTGGTGGTTGCGCTCGGTGCGGAATTCCTTGGCCAGCAGGGTCTGGTGCCGGGCCGACTGCTTCCAGTCGACCGTGCGGCGGTCCATGCCCGAGTGGAATTCGCTGAGGGCGTGGAACTCCGCGCCTTCGCCGAGATCCAGCTGCACCTTGGCCCCGTGCATGGCGTCGCGGCTGAACATCCGCACCGCCTCGTCCTCGATTCGACGGATGTCGGCGCCTATGGGGGTCGTGACGGCCAGCTTCTGGCGCGCCTGGCGCCAGATCAGGCCGAGCGGCCCCCGCCAGCGAACGACGGCCTCGGTGAAGACCGCCTGGCCGCGGCGTTCGGGCTGCAGGTCGAAGATGAAGACGCCGGGCTCCCCGGGGCGGCCCCGCAGGTTCAGCAGGCCGACGCGGGGTTCGGCGTCCAGCGCCGCCTCAAGCGCGCGCGGCGTCCGGCCTTGCTTGCCCAGGGTCACCTCCAGCCGCGCCGTCGCCGGCGCGGCGACGGCCAGATAACCGGGCGCCTCGAATGTGATCCGGGCCGACCGGGGCCAGGGCGCCATCAGGGCGTCGAGCAGCATCAGGGTCGCGATCGTCAGCAGCCAGGCCGGCGCGGCCAGCCACAGGCCGGGCTGAATCAGCCCGGCCACGAGGGCGATCGGCGCCCCGGCCAGCGCCGCCACCACACACCGGCGCGTGGGATAGATCATCGCGGGGCGGGAACCTGGTCGATCAGGGAGCGGATCACCTGTTCGACCCGGCGGCCCTCGATCTCGGCGGCGGGCGACAGCACCACCTTGTGGCGCAGGGCCGGCAGGGCCAGGCCCTTGACGTCGTCGGGGATGACATAGTCGCGGCCGTCCAGCACGGCGCGGGCGCGGGCGGCCACCGCCAGCATGGCCCCGGCGCGCGGCGACGCCCCCGTCTGCAGATCGGCGCTCTCGCGGGTGGCCCGGATCAGGTCGACGACATAGGCGGTGATCTCGGGCGACAGGCGCACGCGCGCCACCATCTCGATGGCGGCGGCGACCGTCGCGGCGTCGGCCACCGGCTGGACGCCGAGGGTGACGGGATCGGGCATGCCGGCGTGGCTTCCGTGGGCGTGGACCACCTTCAGCTCGTCGTCGCGCGAGAGATAGTCGAGCGTCTGTTTGAACAGGAACCGGTCCAGCTGGGCCTCGGGCAGGGGATAGACGCCCTGTTGTTCGATCGGGTTCTGGGTGGCGATGACGGTGAAGCGGTCGCTCAGCACATGGGTGTCGCCGTCGACGGTGACCGACCGCTCCTGCATGGCTTCAAGCAGGGCCGCCTGGGTCTTGGGCGGGGTGCGGTTGATCTCGTCCGCCAGCAAGAGGTCGCAGAACACCGGCCCCCGCGTCAGGGTGAAGGTAGAGGTCTGGAAGTTGAAGATGTTGGACCCCAGGATGTCGCCGGGCATCAGGTCCGGCGTGAACTGGATGCGGCCGAACTGGAGGCTGAGGGTGCGAGCGAAGGTCTGGGCCAGCAGGGTCTTGGCCGTTCCGGGCGGGCCTTCCAGCAGGATGTGGCCGCCGCAGAACAGGGCGGTCAGCATCAGGTCGACGGTCTCCGTCTGGCCGATGACGGCCTTGCCGACCTCGCCACGTATGCGGGCTGCGATGGCCCCGACTTCAGTCACGTCCACGGGTCATCTCCAGCTTCCAGCGTATCAGGGATCGGGCGACGTTCATCAGGTCGCCGGCGTTGCGGGCGCGGTCCGCCTGGGCGGACAGGTCTGCGAAGGTGGTTTCGGCGCCCTGCCTTTTCGCCAGCCGGTCCAGCAGGGCGGTGGTCGCGTCGCGCGACAGCGAGGGCGGCGCGGCGACCGCCCGGGCGGCCTGGGCCCGGATCAGTTCGGCATAGGGCGCGGCCATGCGGTGCTCGCGACGGGCCAGCCGCACCAGGGCGGCGGTGTTGTCGGCCAGCGCCTTCTTGCCCAAGGCGACCGCGCGGCGGCCGTGGCGGTGCGGCTGGAACCGGATCATGGCCTGCCAGCCGACCAGCGCGGCCGCGAACAGCAAACAGAGCGTGAAGCCCAGCAGGGGCGGTTCCAGCAGCAGGCGAAGCACGCTGCGCGGCCGGGTGAAGCCATGCAGCGACAGGTCGAAGGCGACGGCCTGACCCGACGGCCCCAGGGTGTCGAGCAGGGCCAGGGCGGCGCGGGCCTTGGCCGGCTCGTCCATGCCCTGGGTGTTGAGCAGATCGGGATCGGAGAGGACATAGAGCCCGGTGTCGTCGTGGGTCAGCACAAGAGCCCGTCCGGCGCCGTCGAGAATCACGGGGGTCCAGCCCGGGCCGGAGAGGGTGCGCAGGGCCCGCACCGGCGCGCCCGTCGCGATCAGTCGATCGCCGCCGCCGACCAGGCGCGGCGCGGTCACGGCCGTATCTTCGGACAGGACCAGGCCCTGTCGCACGTCCTCGGGCAGGACGGACAGGGCGTTGGCGGCGGACAGGGTGCCCGCCTCCCGCACCCAGCCCTTGCGCGCGATCTCCTGCGTGACCTGCCATTTGGGCAGGACGACCAGCACGGATCCGGCTTCCCAGCGGAGCGTCTCGAAGGCCTCCTCCTCACGCCCCAGCGGCGGGGTCAGGATGAGCAGACCATCGCGGACGCCGCCGCGCAGCGGCCCCCGGCTGAGCAGGACCGGCCGGCCCATCCCCTTGAGCAGCTTGACCAGCCCGCCATAGCCGATGGCCGAGCGGGACAGGGCGTGGCCGCGCCCGTCGTCGCCATTGCTGATCTCGGGCGCATAGGCGCTGAGCGCGCCGAGCGCCGACAGGGAGAAGACCGCGACCAGCACCAGCGCGAGCACCATGCCGGGCCGGAACGGATGCCGGATCTTGTCGGGAGAATCGGACAGCGTCGCGTCGGTCATGCAGCCCAGGCCTGCGGAAAGGCGAACGCCTCATAGGCGGCGCGGCAGGCGGTGAAGGCGGCGCGATCGACAGGACGGCCGCCGAACAGGCTGCTTTCCACCACGCGGGCGATCTTGTCGAAGGCCGGGCGGGCCGCCGCCGGCAGGCGGCTGAGGCCGGCGATGTCGCGCGCGGTCAGGGCGGGGCGCACCGTATTCGGCAGGCGGCCGTCGATGTCGTTGATGCTGCGCAGCAGCAGCAGGTGCACGGCCTCGGCGAACCGCCCTTCGGCGGCCAGGGCGTCGGCGTCGGACAGCAGGGCGAGGGCGGCGGCGGGCGCGGGACGCCAGGCGTCGTCGTGAATGTTCAGCTTGTCCGTCTTCCCGGGCAGGCGGATGCGGATGACCTCGCGGGCGATGAACCACAGTATGGCCACGACGATGGCGGCCAGGCCCAGCCAGAAGACGAGTTTGAACACCGGTCCCATGGCGGACAGGAATTCGATCAGGGGCTGCAGCCAGCCTGGCGGCGGCGGCGGCGGCTCGATCCCCTTCATCTCGAACTGCAGCGCCTTGTCGGCCGCCAGCGCCCGATGCGCGGCGTCGAAACCGGCGCTGGACGCGGCGGTCTGGTCCGCTCCGGCGGTCGGAATGTTCGCCTCGGTACGCCCCATACGCCGCCACGATGCCGACTGGAGGCCGGGAAGTCGATACCGGTGTGGTCAGAATGCGCGCAACCGATGGTTCGGGCGCGCGGAGGAGGCTAAAGCCTGTGGTCGAACGGGCCCTCCACCGCGGGCTCCAGCCGTTCGCCGTGATACAGGCGCACCACCCGTGCGCCGAGCAGGTCGCCCGGCCCCTGGAGGAAGCGCGGCGCGCCGAACCGCTCCAGATTGTCCAGTTGGCGCGACAGGGCGTGGCGATCCTGAAGCACGACCGGTTCGAGGAACAGGCGGATCGCCGCCTCCTTGAGCCAGCCCGGACCGCGGCCTTTCGGCGTGGTGAAACAGGCGAAGGGCATGAGGGTGGTCGCCGTCACCGGGGTGAAGAAGACGGTGACGCACAGGGTCAGTCCCCTGGGCCCCTCCCAGCGCGCCTGGACCAGGGTTGGCGCATACAGGCGGGTGACGCTGCGGTCGCGGGGCGGCTCCAGCAGGCGCGACATCCAGCCGAGGTCCGGCCGGGGCTGTTCGATGATCGACTCGATCCAGTCTGTCCCAACGCGAACCGACAGCCGCACCGGCAGGCGACGGGTGCTGCGGCGGATGATGCCGTCGTGGATGAAGTTGGTATGGAAGGGATCGAGCACATTCTCGAGGGCGTCCAGGGTCCGGCCCCGCCACACGCCCTGCGACCACCAGAAATGGTCGTGATCCGGCGCACCCCACGGGCCCAGATCGGGCAGGTCCGCGCCGGCGCCAGCCAGCCGGACCAGCACCGCCCCGTTCCGCTCCATCACCTCGACCGGCGTGGCGGCGAGCCGGCGTTCGTCCCCGGACGCCAGGGCGCAGCCAGGAACCTCGCGGCAGGCGCCGTCCGGTCCAAACCGCCAGCCATGGTAGGGGCAGCGCAGGCCGCCGTCGTCGATCCGGCCGTCCGAGAGCGGATAGTTGCGGTGCGGACAGCGGTCGATCAGGGCGCCTACGCCCCGCGCGGTCCGGAACAGGACCAGCGGCGTATCGGCCACGGTCCGGGCAAGCGGCTTTTTGCCCAGGTCCCGGGACAGGGCCGCCATCTGCCAACTGCTGCCGAGGCTGGCGGGAAGGGGCGTCAAGTGCGGCTCCAGGCGTTGATGTCGAACGGCCGGCCGTTCCATTCGATGTCGGCGGTCATGGCTTCGGTCAGGGGACGGCCGCTGCGCAAGGCGCGCAACCCGAAGAACGCAGCGTCCGCCATGGCCGCCAGCGCGGGCAGGCCGTCGCCCGGCGCGGCCACGACGTCCAAGCCCTGCCGCCGCTGGTCGCGCCAGGCGGCCATCCGCCGTTGGTTGAGGGCCGCGGGCAGGCCGTCGAGCCAGAGGGCTGGAGCAACGTGGCGCAGGCCGGCGACGGGTTCGGCGACGCCCCGCCCCATCAGGGCCTGACCGAAGGCGGCGCTGCGGCCGAACAAGTGGACGCCGCTGGTCGCCCGCGGATTGCATTCGATCAGCCACGGCTGGCCCGCGGCGTCGACGATGGCGTCGCAGGCGATCTGGCCCGTCCCCGCGAAGGCGGCGAGGGCGTCAGCCATCGGCCGCAGCCTGGCCGCCACCTCGTTCGATGCCGAATGGAAGGCGTAGGCGGCGCCGCCGCCCAGCCGCCAGCCGGACCCATAGGCGCTGAAGGCGAGGACCCGACCCGCATGGCATACTGCGTAGAAGCTGACCTCCTCGCCGAGGATACGGCGCTGGACGAGCCATGGCGCCTCGGGAGATGGCGCGACGGCGGCGACGCCGGCGGGATCCGGAGCGATCAGGGTCCGGGCGCCGAAGCGCGACCAGACCGCCTTGACCACCACATCCTGCGCGGCGTCGGCCAAGGCCGTAAGCGTCGCCCGGTCCGTCACCGTGACGCCGTCGGGCGCGGGCAGCGACAGGCGCCGACACAGATCGATGAACCGGTCCTTGGCGTGAAGGGTCGCCAGCCGATCCGGCGCCGGCGCCAACACCCGGCTGGCGAAGCCGTCGGCCTCGGCCAAGGCTGCGAGGTGAAAAATTTCCTCGCAGGCGGGAATAATCAGGGCCGGATCGAGCCGGGCGGTCAGGTCGCGAATGTCGCGGGCGAAGGCAGCCGGTCGATGCACCGGCGAAGCGTAGCGATGCACCGGGCCGGCGGTGCCCGAGGCGCGCGCGGTCAGGGCCGGGCTGCAATCGGCCAGGTGCGGCTCGAAACCGGCGGCGCGCAGACTGCGGGCCATGTCCAGCGCCGCCGCCGCCCGGGCTCCGGTGATCAGGACGCGCTCAGCCATCGGACCAGCGCACCCGCCGCCGCTTGACGTCCTCCCGTGCGGGCGGTCCGCCGGGGATCACGGGAACGCCCACGCCGTGCCTCGCCAGCAGACCCTCGACCGCGGTCATCGCCTCGGTCGCGCGGTCCGGGTCGGTCTCAAGGACAACGCCTTGCGGCGCGGCCGTCGCCCGCCAGTCGTGCTCCGGGCCGATCGCCGCGCTGACGGTCGCCTCGACCTCGCGCGGGCAGATTGTTGCTTCGGGCCAGCGCCACAGATCCTCCAGCCGGCCCTCGACCGGATGGATCGCGGTCAGCGGCGAGCCGCAGGGGCAGGGTTCGGCCAGGGGCTCCAGCAGATCGGGCAGGCGGACCCGGATCATGGGCTGGGAGTTCCGGCGAAGGTCGGTCACGATCGGCAGGAAGCGGCTGGTTCCCGGCACGGCCTCGCGCTCGACGATCAGCACGTCCTCGTTCAGGTGCAGGGTTCCGAAGCGGCAGGCGGCGCCGAGGAAGCCCTCGGTGGCCTGGTAGACGGGATCGGGCCGGAGGCCGAGCGCTGCGCCGATCCAGCCGCGCTCGGCGTCGCCCATCGGCTCGGCGCCGTAGAACAGGCGGCGCAGCGGCCATGGGCCTTCCGTCCGGCGGGCGAGGTCGGCCAGCACGTGGCCGGGCGCGATCAGGACGTCTGGTCTGAAGTCACGCAGACGGGCGCAGCGGTCGGCGCCATCCGCGTCCAGGCCGACGAACAGAAGACGAATGCGGCCGACCGACGCGACATCGCCGTACAGCCGGTTGTCGGCCCGCAGACACAGGGCGATGCGGGCGGGCCTCAACAGGAGGCCGAAAGGCAGCAGACGCGCGAGGATATGCCCAAGATAACCGGCCCGTTCGGCGGCGCTGGTCACGAACAGGCCGGGGCGACCTGAGGAGCCGGAGGAGAAGCCTGCGGAAACCCCGGCGCGGACCTCGCCCGGGCCGCCGCTTTCGCTGGCCCGCGCCGCCGCCTCGGTTTCCTCGCGACCGAGGCCCAGGGTGTTCCAGTCGGCGAAGGCTTCGCGCAGGATTTGCGGCGTCACGACCGGGAACTGGTCCAGCGGCTGCCCGGCGAGCGCGGCGATGGCCGGCGTCCGGGCGATGACCGGCGCCAGCCGCCGCCACATCCGGGCCTGACGCGCCGCGACATCGCCGGGCGTGCGCAGCCGGGCGGCGGACCAGCGGGCATCCAGCCAGGCCGTCGCGACGGGGGCCCGGTCAATCCCCACGACGGGGCCTCTCGATCTCGACCTCGCCACAGTGGGACGGGGTGATGAGGACATCGGGATTGCGCTGTCCCAGCCGGTGCAGACTGTTCAACGTCCGGCGGTAGGTCGCCGTCTCGCCCAGCAGGGCGGTGGTCAGACACGGCGGAGGCATGTCGTCGCGCACCGCCCCGCTGGACCAGGCCGCGTCGGCGATCAGGAACCGCGTCCGGTCGTCGGTCTGTCGCACCAGCAGGCCCCAATGGCCGGGACAGTGGCCGGGAAGGTTCACCGCCAGCAGGGAGCCGTCCCCCAGCAGGTCCGCGCCGACGTCGAACGGGGCGAGGTCGGGACCGAGGGCGACCCGCGGCCGGTCCTCGAAGAAGATGGCGCGGGCGTCGATGTCGGCGGGCGCGAGGGCGGCCAGAATACCCTGTCGAAGGCGGGCGAACCGGCCCCTGCGCCATACCTGATCCAGTGCGGCGCGGGCGCAGTAGATGCGGGCATTGGGAAAGCGGGCCAGGCCGGCGACATGGTCGCCGTGGAAATGGGAGACCACGACCGCCCGAATGTCCTCCGGCGCCAGGCCGAAGCGCGGCAACTGGTCGGCGACGGCGTCTCCCGGCTCCAGACTCACCGGAGTGGTCCAGCGGTAGAGGCGTTCGGGAAACGGATCGGTAGCGGCGAAGAAGGCGGGATCGTAGCCGGTGTCGAACAGCATCGGCCCCTCGTCCGGATGGACGATCAGGGCCGCCAGCGCCGGAAAGACGGTCGGCGCCAGACCGGCGTCACGACGGGTCATGACGGCCGGATGTGAGCATTCGCCGGCGCGCAGGATGTGGACGCTGCAACGCTTCATGACCCCGCCAGCCGGGGAGCGACCGCCATGGCCGTCTCGACGGCGTCGTACTCGGGAACATAGTCGAGCAGGCGGCGGGCCCGGGTCAGGTCGAAGGTCTGGGACCAGGCCAGGGTGGACAGGGTGTAGGGCGTCAGCACGGGTTCGGGCCGGCCGGGCAGGACCCGGCACAAGGTGTCCGCGCCCACCGACAAGACCTGGCCGAGAACGAGCGGGACGGACAGGGTTCGAACCTCCGTTCCCAGCGCCTGGGCGAGCCTGCCGACCAGACCGGCGACGGGCGTCGATCGCCCGCCCGCGATATTGACCGCCTGTCCGCCGGCCGCCTCCCGGTGGATATCGGCCAGCACGAGGGCGCGGGCGGCGTCGCGCACGTCGGTCATTTCCACCAGGGCCCGCCCCTCCCGGAACAGCGGAAACCGCCCGCGTCGCACCAGCCGCAGGATGCGCGGGAGAAGGACGGCGTCATCGGGACCGACCAGGGCGCGCGGACGGATGGCGACGGTGCGGAATCCCGGCGCGTCCGCGGCGAGCACGAGGGCCTCGGCCTCGCCCTTGGTCCGGGCGTAGGCGTTGAGCGGGCGCGCGGGCCAGGGCGTGTCTTCGGTGATGTCGGTCTGGTCGGCCCAGCGGGCGTAGACCGAGGGCGAGGAGACGAAGACGAAGGCCTCCGCCCTCGCCTTTCGCGCGGCCCGGAGCAGGGCCGCGGTCAGATCGACGTTGGCCCGCTGAAAGGCCAGGTCCGGTCCCCAGGGGCTGGACAGGGCCGCAGCGTGGAAGACGACATCAATATCCTGGCAAACCGCGTCGGGTCCAAGATCGAACAGGTCGCCCGCGACGGCCTCGGCCCCCAGGGCGGCCAGCCGGTCGATCGCCGCCGGGCTCCGGCCGGTCGCGCGGACCGTATAGCCGGCGTCCAGCAGGGCCTGCGTCAGCGCCAGGCCCAGGCCGCCGGTCGCGCCGGTGACCAGCGCCCGGCGGCTCACGTCCGCAGCACCATGGCGGCCGCGCTGACGCCCGCCGCCGTTCCCAGCAGGAGGACGGTCCTGCCAGGAGCGAGCAGTCCGCGAACCCGCGCCTCGGCCAGCACAGTCGGCAGCGAGGCCGCGATCTGGTTGCCGTGGGTGGCGAAGATGTCGATCACCCGGGCCGGATCGCCGCCCATCAGCCGCCGCACATGCTCCAGACCGGGGGCGCTGGCCTGGTGGCCGACGATGACGTCGACCGTCTCGCGGGTCAGGCCCGCCTCGCCCAGCACCCGGTCGATCAGGGCCGGCAGGGCGCGGGCGGCGGCCTTGAAGATGCCGAAGGCGTCCATGTGGAAGCGCGCGCCCTCGGTCAGGGCCTCCAGTCCATGCTCCACCCGGATGCGCGTCCCGCCGCTGCGCAGGGTGGCCAGGTCCTTGCCCTCGCCATAGGTTTCGAAGCCGCGCGCCAGCAGGCCGGGACCGTCAGGGTCCGTTCCGGCCTCGAGGCAGACCGCCGCGGCCCCGTCGCCGAAGATAGCCGCCGAGGCCGGCGTGTCCCAGTCCAGCCCCGCCGAGGCGATGTCGCTGGATACGATCAGGGCGCGGCGGAAGCGGCGGGTCTCAAAGCCCATGGCGGCGACGTCCAGCGCCGTCACGAATGACAGGCAGGTCTGGTTGACGTCGAAGGCCCAGATACCGGACTTGCCGAGGCCCAGGGCCTGCTGGATCAGCACCGAGGCCCCGGGAATGGGCTGTTCCATCACCGCGCAGGCGCCGATCAGAACGTCGAATTCGCCCTCGGCCCAGCCGGCCATCGCCAGGGCCCGGCGCGCGGCCTCGGCGCCCATCATGGAGGTGGTTTCGTCGGGAGCGGCGACGCCGCGGGCGGCGATGCCGAACTGCGTCTCGGTCCAGCCGGCGGGCTGGCCGAACACGGCGTCCAGCGCCTGCGACGGCCGGTGTTCGCGCGGAGCATAGGCCCCCAGGCCGGCCAGGATCATTGGCGTCATGGCATGAGGTTAGTCGCGCCGCGGACCCTCGTCCATGAGGACGCTGGTTCAGTCCTGGTGTTCGACCACATGCCGGCCGCGCACCATGCGGACGAAGGGCAGCGGCCGGGTCGGATGAGAGAGCCGTTCGGACACCTCGCCGAGCACGAAGCGGGTGATGGCCGGGAGATCCAGGGTGCGGGCTTCCGCAAGCGGAAGCCAGGCGATCTCGTCGAGCTCGCCCGAACCGGCGGTCGGTTCCGGATGCAGCAGGGCGCGGGCGTTCGCCATGAAGAAGCGGGCGTCGAAGCGGCGCGTCCGCCCCGGCGGGGTGATGGCGCGCGCGACATAGGACAGGGCGGCGAGGTCGGGCAGGGCGCCGACGGCCCGGAATTCGCGCCAGGAACCGGCGACGGAAGCGACGGGCGCCGGGGCGGCCAGCAGCAGGCCGGTCTCCTCGAAGGTCTCCCGCACGGCGGCCAGGGCCAGGGCGCGGGCGCGGCGGACGGGAACCTCGCGGATCAGACGTGACAGGTCCGCGGCCGCCAGATCATTGGCCGAGGCGGCGTTGAAGTCCGAGCGATCGACCCGTCCGCCGGGAAAGACCCATTTGGCGGCCATGAAGACATGACCCGGAGCGCGGCGGCCCATCAGGACCTCGGCCTCCCCCTTGCGGACGCGGGTCAGGATCAGGGTGGCGGCGTCCTTCGGCGGCTGGCGGCCGCCGACGCGGGGGGCGTCGGTCAGGTCGCGGTCGGAATCGAAGGGGGCGCTCATTTCGGGGCCATAGCACGACCGCGGCTCACCCGGCCCGACGATTCCCGGATCGAGGCGGACGCTTCAGTCGTCGATGCGGGTTCCGGTCAGGATCAGCACGGACAGGTCGCTCGTCGGCGTGTAGTTCCGCCGCCGGATCTCGAACCGGGTCGGGCTGATCTTGCGCACGCCCTCGCCGCAGAAGCTGACCAGATTGCGCGAGGAGCCCTTGTCGACGACCAGGCGGAAGTCGCCGATGGGTTCGGCCCAGTTGGCGCCGGTGGTCAGGATGTAGTCGACCCAGGTCTCGGTGAGATACAGGCCGCGCGACCGCATGCGCCGGGCGCCCGCCTCGAAGGCGTCGTCGGTGCAGTACTGCGTCGCCTGTTCGTTGAGATATTCGCTGTCCGCCATGGCGGGATCGCCGAAGCCGCTGCCGGCCGAGCCGCCGACGGCGGGGGCGTATTTGTGACGCACATCCAGCTCGCGCCCGGCGGGGAAGACCTGGGTCCAGTAGTGGGTGGTCTTCAGCGTCCACAGGGGAGTCAGTTCCGGATGTCGGACGCCGGCGTCGGTCCAGGAGCGGTCCTCGACCAGCCCCATCTCGATCAGCATGTCGATCTGGGGCCGGGGCAGGGCGGCGAGCGCCTGCAGGGTGGCGTCGCCACGGGGCGAGAACGGCACGCCGAGTCCGCGCATCATGTCGGAGTGATCGACGCCGTTCAGCATCGCCTTCTGTTCGACATTGGTCGCCACGCGGCGGCCGTTCACCGTCGTGGTGAAGGGCATCCGCAGGGGATCCTCAAGCGCGACATCGCTTTCGATCCCGCCGTGCAGGTCCGGCATGGGAAAGGCGACCAGGGTGGCGATGTCCCGGTCGGTTCGGTTGAAGAAGCGGTAGTGGACCCGGATTTCCTCCGCCGAGACGTAGAGATCCTCGGACCGCATCTCGATGCCGTCGGTGCGCTGCAGAACCAGACCGCCGGCCCCCATGGAGGCGACGCTGTCATTCGCCGCCGCCGGGGCGGCGAGCATGAAGGCGGCCAGCAAGGCGGCGGTCGTCTTCCTGTTCAGTCTGATCATGACGTCCTCCCGGACTGACGTTAGCCGAACCCTTGGGTCGAAGTCGTGACGAATCCCGACGTCAGCGCCGTTTGCCTTTGCGCACGCCCTTCAGCCCGCCGGACGGTCGCCCGCCCTTGGGCGGTTTGGGCCCGCCGGGACGACCGCCTCCGCGCTTGGGAAAGCCGCCGCCGCCGGGGCCGCGGGCGCGCTGGCCCAGCCGGGGCGCGGGCGCGTTGGGATCGCGCGGCGCCGGGTCGGACAGCATCTCGAAGACCAGGCCGCCGGTGATGGGCGTCGCCTCCTTGAGCCGGACCTCGACGGTCCGGCCCAGGGTCCAGCGCGCGCCGGTGCGCTCGCCGACCAGGGCGTGGGACTTGTCGTCATGGCTGAAGTACTCGGTACCCAGCGAGGACACCGGAACCAGCCCGTCGGCGCCGGTTTCCTCCAGCCGGACGAACAGGCCGAATCGGGTCACGCCGGTGATACGGCCGGGGAAGGTCGCGCCGACCCGCTCCTGCAGGAAGGCGGCCATGTAGCGGTCCATGGCGGCGCGCTCGGCGGCCATGGAGCGGCGCTCGGTCATAGTCACCTGTTCCGCGATGGCGGGCAGTTCGACGACCTCACGCTCGGTCAGGCCGTCCTTGCCCAGGCCCAGGGCGCGGATCAGGCCGCGGTGGACGATCAGGTCGGAATAGCGCCGGATCGGCGAGGTGAAGTGGGCGTAGCGGTCGAGGTTCAGGCCGAAGTGGCCGACGTTCTCGGCCGAATAGATGGCCTGCATCTGGGTGCGCAGGACCACCTCGTTGACGACCTCGGCGTGGTCGCCGCCGCGCGTTTCGTCCAGCAACTTGTTGAACCGCTTGGTCGTGGCGGGTTCGCCTCTGGTCCACGGCTTGCCGATGGTCTGGAGGAAGTCGCCGAGGTTGAACAGCTTCTCCTGGCTGGGCGCGTCGTGGACGCGGTACAGCAGGGGCGTCTTCTTCTGCTCCAGCGTCTCGGCGGCGCAGACATTGGCCTGGATCATCATCTCCTCGATCAGCCGGTGGGCCTCGAGGCTGACGCGCGGCTCGATCGAGATGATCTGGCCCTGGTCGTTCATACGGATGCGGCGTTCCGGGCTTTCGATCGCCAGAGGGCTGCGCTTCAGCCGGCCCTTGAGCATGGTCCGGTAGGCGTTCCACAGCGGGTAGAGGACGGCCTCCATGATCGGGCCGGTCGCGTCATCCGGCTGGCCGTCGACGGCGGCCTGGGCCTGTTCGTAGGACAGCTTGGCCTGCGATCGCATCAGGCCGCGCACGAACTTGTGGCCGGTCTTTTTGCCGTCCTTGTCGAAGACCATGCGCACGGCCAGGCAGGCGCGGTTCTCGCCCTCCCTGAGGCTGCACAGGCCGTTGGACAGGCGTTCGGGCAGCATCGGCTCGACGCGGTCCGGGAAGTAGGTGGAGTTGCCCTTGTCGCGCGCCTCGCGGTCCAGGTGGGTGTTGGGCCGGACGTAGGCGGCGACGTCGGCGATGGCGACCCAGACGACCCAGCCGTCCGGGTTCTTCGGATCGTCGTCCCGCATGGCGTAGACGGCGTCGTCGTGGTCGCGGGCGTCGGCGGGGTCGATGGTGATCAGCGGCAGGTCGCGCAGGTCCTCGCGGCCCTTGAGCGAGGGCAGTTCCTGATCCCCGGCCTCCTTTTCGACGGCCTCGGAGAAGCCCATCGGTACATTGTGGGCGGCGATGGCGATCAGCGAGGCGGCACGGGCGTCGCCCTCGTGGCCGATCTTCTCGAGGATCTTGCCGCGTTTGGGACCGTAGCGCTGGTCGCCCTTTTCGATGGCGGCCAGAACCAGATCGCCGTCGCGCAGGCCCTCGGCCTGGGCGTGGGGGACCAGCAGCACATCCTTCGAGCGGCGGTCGACGGGTTCGACCCGGACCTCCTTGTTGGACTTGCGGATGACGCCCAGCACCTTGTTGGCGCCGGCGTCCAGCTTCTTGATCAGCCGGGCTTCCCAGCCGTCCTCGCCGCGGGCGAACTTGACCAGGACGCGGTCGCCCATGCCAGGCGCGGGGCCGGGCTTGTCGTTGTCGGGGACCAGCAGGGCGCGCGGGGCGTCGGCCGAGGCCTCGACCAGACGGACGTAGAGTTCGCCGTCCACGTCGCGCTCGACCACGTCGGCGACGCCGACGGCGGGCATGGCGCCGACCTCGGCGAAGCCCTTGCGGCCGCGCTTGCCCAGTTTTCCGGCTTCCTCGAGGGCCCGGATCATTTCGCGCAGCGCGCGGCGCTCGCCGCCCTTCAGGCCGAAGTGGCGGGCGATGTCGGTTTTCTCGGCCGATCCGG
The DNA here is from genome assembly GCF_030704825.1 of Brevundimonas sp. Classification (GTDB taxonomy): domain Bacteria; phylum Pseudomonadota; class Alphaproteobacteria; order Caulobacterales; family Caulobacteraceae; genus Brevundimonas. The sequence goes on from NZ_JAUYNX010000016.1 coordinate 131,648, forward strand.
CTTCGCGGAGGAAGGCGATCAGGGTTTTTTCGTCGGGGAGTCCGGCGACGGGCCGGCGGGGTGATTTGCTCATTTGTATCCTTGATAACGCACGACTGGCCTCTTCGGAGGCGAAATCTTGCGCGGCTTGTGATGGAGGGGGGCTGCGCCTAGCTTCCGGCGCGAACCCTCTGGAGTGTCTGAATGTCTTTGGCTGCCACGCCCGTCCTGTCCGGTCCGACCGGCTCGTTGCTGGACCTGATCGGCAAGACGCCGATGGTGGAGGTGACGAAGATCGACACCGGCCCGTGCCGTCTGTTCCTGAAGCTGGAGGCGCAGAACCCGGGCGGGTCGATCAAGGACCGCATCGCCCTGTCGATGATCGCGGCGGCCGAAGCGGAAGGGTTTCTGAAGCCCGGCGGGACCATCGTCGAGGCGACGGCCGGGAATACGGGGCTGGCGCTTACGCTCGTGGGCCAAGCCAAGGGCTATAAGGTGCTTCTGGTCATCCCGGACAAGATGTCCAAGGAAAAAATCCAGCATTTGAGGGCGATGGGGGCGGATGTTCGCCTGACGCGTTCGGACGTGCCGCACGGGCATCCGGAATATTACACCGACATGGCCGAGCGGCTGGCGCAGCAGATCCCGGGCGGATTCTACGTCAACCAGTTCGCCAACGACGCCAACTCCCTGGCCCATTTCCAGACCACGGGTCCGGAAATCTGGGAGCAGATGGGCGGGGACATCGACGCCTTCGTCGCCGGGATCGGTTCCGGCGGCACCATCACCGGCATCGCCCGCTTCCTGAAGAGCGTGGGATCGAAGGCGCAGATCATCCTCGCCGATCCGGTTGGTTCGACCCTGGCCGGCATCGTCAACGAGGGCGTGCCGGGCCCGGAGGGCAGCTACACGGTCGAGGGCATCGGCCAGAATTTCGTGCCGGACACGGCCGACATGAGCCTGATCGACAAGGCCTATTCGATCCCGGACGCGGAGGCGATCGCGACGGTGCGCGAACTGTTGCTCAAGGAAGGCGTGCTGGCCGGGTCGTCGTCGGGCACCCTGATCGCCGCCGCGCTGCGCTGGTGCCGGGAGCAGACGGAGCCGAAGCGGGTCGTGACCTTCGTCTGCGACACCGGGGCCAAATACCTGTCCAAGGTCTACAATGACGCCTGGCTGGCGGATCAGGGTCTGGGCGACCAGCCGCTGCACGGCGACCTGTCGGACCTGATCTCGCGCAAATACGAGAAGGGCGACGTGGTTGTGGCCGGGCCGGACGACACCCTGGACACCGCCTTCAAGCGGATGCGGGGCGCGGACGTGTCCCAGCTGCCGATCATCCAGGACGGCCGGCTGGTGGGTATTCTGGACGAGAGCGACATCGTCCATGTGATGAATACCGACGAAATCACCCGCCAGGAGCGCTTCAGGAAGCCGGTCGGCACGGTGATGACCCGCGATCTCGACACGGTGCAGGTGTCGGAGCCGCTGGACGCCCTGATTCCGCTATTCGACCGCGACCGCGTGGCCATCGTGCTGGAAGGCGAAAAGTTCGTCGGCCTGATCACGCGCACCGACCTGATCAACCACCTCAGCCTGAACCGCTAAAGCCATGGCCAACCTCAAGAACAGCCAGGGCTTCTCGACCCGCGCCATCCACGCCGGGCAGCGGCCCGACCCGACGACGGGCGCGGTGATGACGCCGATCTACGCCACCTCGACCTATGCCCAGGAAAGCCCGGGCGTGAACAAGGGCTATGAATACGCCCGCGGCAAGAACCCGACGCGCGAGGCCTTCGAGGCCTGTCTGGCCGATCTCGAGGGCGGGACCCACGGCTTCGGCTTCGCCAGCGGCATGGCGGCGACCTCGACGGCGCTGGAGTTGCTGGACGCCGGGTCGCACATCGTCACGGGCGACGACCTGTACGGCGGCTCGTGGCGGCTGTTCGAGCGGGTGCGGCGCCGGTCAATGGGGCTGGATTTCGCCTATGTCGACCTGAGCGACCTGGCGAAGGTCGAGGCGGCGATCACGCCGAAGACGAAGCTGATCTGGGCCGAGACCCCGACCAATCCGCTGATGAAGCTGGCCGACATCGAAGGCCTTTCGAGGATCGCGAAGGCGCATGGCCTGCTGCTGATCGTCGACAACACCTTCGCCACGCCCTGGAGCCAGCAGCCGCTGGCGCTGGGCGCCGACGTGGTCATGCATTCGGCGACCAAATATCTGAACGGCCACTCCGACATTATCGGCGGGGCGCTGGTCACCGCGAACCCCGACCTGGCGAAGGAGATCAAATTCCTCCAGAATTCGGTCGGCGGGGTGATGGGGCCGTTCGACGCCTTCCTGGCCAACCGGGGCCTGAAGACCCTCGGCCTGCGCATGAAGGCGCACAACGAGAACGCCCTGGCCGTGGCGCGCTGGCTCGAAGAGCGGAAGGGGATCGCGAAGGTGATCTATCCGGGTCTGGTCAGCCATCCGCAGCATGAGCTGGCGTCACGCCAGATGAACGGCCGCTACGGCGGCATGGTCACGGTCCTGATCGACGGCGATCTGGAGCGGACCAAACGGGTGCTGGAGCGGGTTCAGGTCTTCACCCTGGCGGAGTCGCTGGGCGGGGTCGAAAGCCTGGTCAACCACCCGGCCATCATGACCCACGCCTCGGTGCCGAAAGAGGTGCGCGAGGCGGGCGGGGTGACGGAAAACCTGATCCGGTTGTCTGTCGGCGTAGAGGAGGTCGAGGACCTGATCGCGGATCTGGATCAGGCGCTGGGCTAGGCGCGCAAGGCGGCTTTCCCGGAAGCGGGAGGCTCGTCATCAGGCGGCCATGCGATGGCGTCGCTCAGGGCGAGCTTGTCCACGGCGCCTCGCGCAGCCGCTACAAAGGCTGAGTGGCTTGAATCCACATCGTGGTAGGCGCCGCCTTCCAATGTGACGACCGCGCCGACCAAAGGGCAGGAAGCAAACGCTGCTGCGGAAAGGCGCTCGCGGACTGCGCCCTCAATCCCCGACCTGTACTCGTCCGGAATCGTATCCGACGAACTTTGGTCCACGAAATCGATGTGATCCCCGTGGGCCCTCGGCGCGAAGGCGATCCTGATACGAGCAAACTCTCCCTTGGGACCAATGATCCGGGAAAGGGTATGGTCGATCGAGACGGCCCGGGTGAGACGCGCGACGGGCGGGGAGAACGAGCGGTCGGTCACACGCCAAACTCCGGTGAAGTCCGGAGACACGATAGCAGACCGAGCTGTGAAAGATCAGGCGGCCTTGGTGTCCGGCAGGGCGGTCTGGTGGCCGCTGGCGGGGACGACCTTCTTCTTGGCCGGGGCGCGGGGCTTCTTGACCACGATCGTCGTCTTGTCGGCGGCGCGGCGGGCGGCCTCGGCGTCGATCAGGGGCACCAGTTCGGCGGCGGTGGCCATCTTGGTCGGGGAGCCGCTTTCCGACAGACGGACCGCATTGAGGCGCAGGGCCTTCAGATCGGCGTCGCTCATGGTCGGGAGCTTTTCGGCCAGCGGGGTCATCGGCATCTCCAGGAGTTGAAAACAGTCGGGCCGGCGCCTGTTCGGCGGCCGGCCCTTCCGTCAGCCGGAGTGATCTCCAGCAGGGTCGTTCGTCGGAACTATTCGGCGGCCTTCAGGCGACCGGCCGATTCCTTGCCCGAACGCGAGTCGCGTTCGACTTCGTAGGAAATCTTCTGGTTTTCGTTCAGCGTGCCCAGATCGGACGTTTCGACGGCCGAGGCGTGGACGAAAACGTCCTTGCCGCCGTCATCGGGGGCGATGAAGCCGTAACCCTTGGTGGAATTGTACCATTTCACAGTGCCGGTAGCCATTTTGAGACCTCCGTTAGGCGTTGACCGCCGGAAGAGGTTCCGGATCGGCCTGTCGGGTCTGAATGGGATCGGCTTTGGACCTCGGTGCGCGATGCAAAGGGGCAGCAGCGTTTCGCAGTGAGATCGACGAGGCCTCAGATGGGCGCTTTGCCGCCCAATAGCAAGCGGCGCCGTTCGGACAGCAAAACGGCGGCGCCGGCTTTCGCCCGCGCCGCCGTCGAAATCACGCGTAGGAGACCGACGCCTGAACTCAGCCTTCGGTCTTCAGCTGACCAGCCGATTCCTTGCCCGAACGCTTGTCGCGCTCGATTTCGTAGGAAACCTTCTGGTTTTCATCCAGGCCGCGCAGGCCGGCCGCTTCGACGGCCGAGATGTGGACGAACACGTCCTTGCCGCCGTCATCGGGCTGGATGAAGCCGTAGCCCTTGGTGGAGTTGAACCATTTCACAGTGCCGGTAGCCATTTGAGACCTCCGTTAGGCGTTGACCTCAGGGAAGAGCCCCTGGAGCCTGTCGGGTCTGAATGGAGCGGCTAGACCTCAGTGCGAAAGCAGAGGGTGGCGTTTCGCAGAGAGCTCGACGGGAGGAGTTGTGGCGCGTCGGCGCGGCGAAATCAAGCCGTGACGCTATTCGGCGGCCTCGCCTTCGGGGTCGGCGACATAGTGTTCCTGGCACAGCTTGCGCAGGGCGGCCGTAAGGGTCGGGCCGTACAGGGAATCCTGGATCCGCTCGAAGCCTTCGGCCTGCAGCGCCTGTTTGATCTCGCCGACGGTGCGGCAGCCTCCGCCGCGCGCCAGTTCATAGGCGCGTTCGAGGGTCGTGGGACGATGGGTGCTCATCTTCCCTAGATAGGAACACGGGCGGGAAAAGCGAGCCCGGTTCGCGGGTTCAGAAGGCGACGCTGATCCCGGCGACCAGGGCGTCGGCGTACTGCTCGCCGGGCACGTTCGCATCGGTTGCGTGATAGCGCAGCTCGGCCTCGAGGTTGCGGGTCAGGGCGTAGGTGAGGCCGGCGTTCCAGCCGGTGTAGTCGACGCTGTTGTCCTGTTCGCGGCGGCCGAGGGAGGCGGAGGCGGACAGCTTGTCGGTGAAGTCCCAGCCGAGGCGGGCCTCGACCCAGGTCCAGGCCTCGGTCGAGCCCGTGCCGTCGGGCGAGTGCTGCAGGCGGAGGCGGCCGCTGGCCGGTCCGATCGAGCGCTTGACGTCGGCGGTGACCTCCCAGGCCCCGTCGTCGTAGCCGGGCGCGGCGTCCACCTGGTATTTGTGGGTGAGGTTGAGGTCGAGGTCGAAGCCGGCGACCTCGGGACGGAGTCCGGCGCCGACGGCCAGCTCCAGCTCGGAGCCGCTGGAGCTCTTGATGGTCTGGAGGCCGGGGCCGGCGTAGAACAGGCCGGAGGCGCTCTCCCATTCGGCCTCGCCCCAGACATAGGCGTCGCCGTCGGACTTGGAGGCGTCCTTGGAGCGGTTGTCGGTGCCCGCGCCAAAGGCGAAGGACCAGCTGCCGGACGGCGGCGCGGGGTCCTGGGCGGCGGCGGGCGCGGCGCAGGCGAGCAGGGCGGTCGCCGCGGCGGCGGCGGCGGTCAGGGTGCGGAGCATTGAGTCGCCTCGGTTGAACGAGGCGGGGTCTTAGAGACGCTTCTTGTCGAATTTGTCACAGGCCTGCGTAAATTCGTCCGTCAGCCGACGGACAAGCTGGGCCGTGGCCGGGACGTCGTGGACCGCGCCCGCGCCCTGGCCGGCCGACCAGACCGTCTTCCACGCCCGCGCCTCCTCGCCCATGTCCAGCTTGTGCTCGGGCAGGGATTTCGGATCGATGCCGTTGGCGATCAGCGACGGCGTCAGGAAATTGGCCGGGATGCCCGAGACGGCGGGGGTGTAGGTGATGTCGGACGCCCCGGCGTCGACGATCATCTGCTTGTACTCGGCCTGGGCCGTCGACTCCGTCGTCGAGATGAAGCGGGTGCCCATATAGGCGAAGTCGGCGCCCATCATCAGGGCCGCGGCCACGTCGCCGCCGGTCGACAGGCAGCCCGACAGGATGATGGTTCCGTCGAAGAAGGACCGCACCTCGTCCACCAGGGCGAAGGGATTGACCACCCCGGCGTGGCCGCCGGCGCCGTTGGCCACCAGGATCAGCCCGTCGACCCCCGCCTGGGCCGCCTTGCGGGCGTGGCGGATGTTGGCGATGTCGTGGAACACCACCCCGCCGTAGCCGTGCACCGCCTCGACCACGTCGCGTACGGCCCCCAGCGAGGTGATGACCAGCGGGACCTTCTCCTCGACGGTCACCATCATGTCGGCCATCAGGCGTGGATTGGTCGGGTGGACGATGTGGTTGACGCCGAAGGCGGCGGCGTCGGGATTCAGCCGCGCCTTGATGTCGTGCAGCCACTCCCGATAGCCCTCGGTGGTGCGCTGGTTCAGCGACGGGAAGGTCCCGATCACCCCGGCGTTGCAGCACTCCACCACCAGATCCGGTCCGGAGACCAGGAACATGGGCGCCGCGATGACCGGCAGCTTCAGACCCTTTTGCAGCGATGCCGGAATGGCCATGCGGAGCTCCCCGAGTTGTCTTTGGCTACGGATAGCGGGGCGCCCCGGGGGAAGGCAAATCGCGACGACGCGGGATCGACGGATTTGTCCCCGCCCGGTTTGTCCCCGTGGCGGGGACAGGTCGGGGACAAGGGGGGACGAAACCGGGACATCGTCCGGCATGGACTCCCGCTTGGACTTCCACATGGGCGGATGACGCCGGGGCCCCGACCGGCTAGATCGCCTGCATGACCACAGACACCTCGGGCCTGCACCAGCTCGGCCAGCACACCGTCCAGCCCACGTCGCCGGAAACGGCCGAGCTGGAACGCGTTCCGAACCCGCACGCGGGGACGCTGTACCTGACCCGCTTCACGGCGCCGGAGTTCACCAGCCTGTGCCCGGTGACGGGCCAGCCGGACTTCGCCCACATCGTCATCGACTATGCGCCGGGCGACTGGCTGGTCGAGAGCAAGAGCCTGAAACTCTACCTGACCGCCTTCCGCAACCACGGCGCCTTCCACGAGGACTGCACTGTGGCCATCGGCAAGAAGATCGCCGATCTGCTGCAGCCGAAATGGCTGCGCATCGGCGGCTACTGGTACCCGCGCGGCGGCATACCGATCGACGTCTTCTGGCAGACGGGGCCGGCGCCCGAGGGGCTGTGGCTGCCCGATCAGGGCGTGCCGACGTATCGCGGGCGGGGATAAGGCGGGGCTGCTTCTGACTCAATGCGAACCTTCAGAGCGTCCGCTTCCCGGCAATATCGACCTAGAACCGAGCGCCTATGATAAACAGTGTAAGGATTACAATCAGACCCAAAAACGCCACACAGAGGATAGGCCAGAGTCCCTCGCCCTCCGCTTCGAAGAAGAACGGGATGCGGATTTTCAGGCGGGGATGATGCGGCGGCGGCTTTGCCATCAGTGGAACTCCAGCCCTTCGCGGCGGCTTCGCTCGATGTTGCGCTCGGCATCTCGACGCACATTGTCGTAGAGCTCCCACGCGGCCGAGCTCCGGGTCATGACCTTCAGGGCCTCCATAGCGCCGTCGCGCATTCGCAGGTCCTGGGGCGTCGGCTCGCCGACGACACCGCCGCGCATGCCAGACACGGCCGAGCTCCACAGGCGCTCGGACGCCAGTTCGTAGGTGTCGCGATCGACGGCGCGGCACCGCTCAAGGAAGCGGATCACGAATGCGCGGTGCGTAAAGATGAAGGTCTGGCTGGCCTCCTTCAGGAGCCCGGAAATCGTTGTCAGTTCGCTCGCCGACGCGCTCTCGATCAGCGGCTCAAAAAACTGAACCACGTCGTCGGCGCTGCCGAGGAAGAAGGCGTCATGAAGGTTCGCGGCGTGGTGCTCGAAATAGAAGTTCTTCTTGTCACAGTGCGCGCGCAGCCATTCCCACACCCGCCGTTGCAGGGCGATGCCCTGACCGCTTTCAGAGAAGCGGAGCGGCACATGCACGTAGGGCCCGTAGTTGATCGGCCGCATGTCAAACGACTGCATTTCAGCCGCGTGTTCGACCCGGTCAAAGAACCACTCGACCAGCAGGAACGGGTGCCGGACGGAAAACTCCGACAGCAGGGTTTCGAGCCAGTGCCCATTCAGTTCGGGCAGGCGTCGCGCCCGTTCAAGGAAGTGCTCGGCATCTTCACGCGTCGAAGCATCGAGGATCGTCTCACGATGGAAGCCCGTCCACAAACGCGCCACCTGTTCGGCCATCGACGCGTCGGTGAACTGCACGAGGCGCGTCAGGTCGAGCAAGGCACGTTCGGACAGCTCACGCCATGAAGACAGGGTGTTGACCGCCCATGAAGCGACCCGCGCATCGGCGGAGGCCAGCCCGATGCTCAGCAGCGCGATGTCCTCGGCTTCCGGGTCGCGGAAATAGCTTAGGGATGCGGCGGCCGCGGCGGCCAGGTCCGTGTCGCCCGACGTCAGGAACTTGCGGATGAGCCCGCGCGCGCCTTGCCGGTCAGCGCGCAGCCAGACCCCGAGCGCATTGCTGACGAAGTCGCGCATCGGCGACTGACGCCGCGTCTGCGCATCTGCGAGCAGCGCTTTCGCCAACGGCAGATTGTCGGCCAACACCTCATTGATGAGAACGAAGGCGCTACTGGCGTCCGCGCGTACGGCGCGAACGTCGAGAAGCGCCCGCTCCATGTGGGCAAGCAACGCTTCGGGGTCCGGGAACGCGGCGCGCAGATCGTCCGTGATGCAGCGCATCCACTTCTTCGTTTCCGTGTCCCACTGGTCAACGTCCTTCAGGCCAATGAAGGTATGGCCCCAGCCATCCATCAGGCCGGCGCGCGTGCGGAACTCGAGGTCCGACGGCAGAGCGGCGAAGATCGCCTTCGCCTCGTCCGCCTCCGCACCCGTTGCGTGCTGGACATGCCAGGACACCCCGCCAGCGATGCCAATGGCGGTCATCGCGTCCAGACCGCCAGCTTCCACCACGGCGCGGACACGCCGAAGCGTGTCGACAAACTCCGCCTTGTACTTCTTCCGCAGCGAGCTCTCGGGCGACGATCCCAGCATTCCATGCGGGGAGCGAAGGGCGTTTGAAAGGAACATGCCCAGGCGATGGCCCCGTTTGCCCTCAGCGGTGGGAAGGCGATCGATCACGTGATCGATCAGCTTCGCCCGCAGCGGACGGACGACATCAAACGACACGAAGAACGGCGTCATGGTGAACTGACGACGGTCTGACGTCGTCGTCATCCCCTCGCCGCTCAGGATCGGCGCGAGAACTTCCAGCGGAGTGTGGGCGCCTTTCCACGCCTCAGGCTGGTCCAGCAGCCCAAGCGCGAAATCGAGAACCTTTTCATTGTAGAGGACCGGCTTCTGCACCTGATAGCCGGCCAGATCGGTAAGGACGCGCAGCGCGTGTTGGGGGTGCGGACCCGTCTCGCGCGGGTCGTCCCGGCCGAGCTCCCACAACAGCGCGCAGGTTTCCTCGACATAGTCATAGGCGAACGCGACGTTGCGCAGGATGGTGGGCAGCGCCTCGATCAGCCGCTTCTCAGCCATCGCCGCGCGCACGAAGTCCAGCGCCTGGCGCGGTTGGAAGATCGCAACCTCCGCAATCGCGTCAAATCGACCGTCATAGGTCGTGTCGATCGAACGAAGCTTCTGCCACATGCCATCCAGCAGGCGGCTGTTGGACGGATCGCCACTCGTCAACCGCCAATCCAGCCGCCCGAGGTTGACCAAGGCGTTGCCCAGCAGCGACGCGGGCACTGCATCCAGAATGGCGTGCGCGAATAGAGAGAGTTTCCCCGACGGCGCGATGCAGCTCTTCTCGATGTAGTAGTCCGCAATCAGGTCCGGCATCAGCCGGTATTCCTGACTGCGCTGATAGATGACGCCCCCTTCGAGCAACATCCGCAGGAAGCGAGAGGCGTCGATGGCCGGGATCGCCGTGACGGTGGCGATGAGGTCGAACAGCTGCAGGTCTTCAATGTGGAACGGTTGAACGACAGACAGGACGTCCACGATGGAGCGAAGCTGACGCTTGTCGCTCTCGGTCCCGATATCCGTCGCCGCGTCCCCAAACTTCGCGAGCACCTGATTGCGCAACGCCTCGGCGTTTTTCGCGAGCTCGAGGCTCAAGCTTTCCTTGGCGATGACCTTGGTCATCATCAGGGCGACGAGCGGCAGATTGCTAGACGCGCGCGCGATGGGCTCTGCCCAGCTTTCGTCGAGGTCGTAGTCCGCCAGCGCGCGGCCTGTCAGAGCCACGGCTTCTGCTTTGGGCAACGCGCCGAGTTCGATCACCGGCGGCGGGTCGACCTTGTAGGCCGAGGTTTCCCGCAGGATGCGAGATAGCGCGTAGGGCCGCGTCGAAATGAGGAGCTTGGCTTGATTGGCCTCGACCGCCACGTAGTCCAACACGGTGGTCAGCGTGTCGCGCGTATGGGCGTCGTCCACGACAAGCAGCTTCGGTCCGCCACCCAGATCGTCGAGGTTCTTGCGGGTCGGCTGGTCGGCCAGCGACAGCACACGAATGCGGGTTGTTCGATGGGCCGTGTGGTAGCGATCGAGAAATTCGCGCAGCAGCCGGGACTTTCCGACGCCGCCCGCCCCGTTGAGGATGACGACGTTGGCCCCGTCTTGCGCAAACTCCTGATCGAGCTTTGCCAGATCGGCTTCGCGCCCCTCGAAATGCGTCGCGAGATCGAAGACCGCGCCTTGGCTTTCGAACGGTTCGAAATACTGTTCGGGCGTGAGCCACGCCCCCGGTTCAGGCTCGCCCAGGAGGGCCTCGCGTTGGCCCCGGAAGAATATGTCGACCAAGCGGATCTGATCGTCCTTCGGCAGATCCCGGATGACGCTGGTCAGGCTTTCCATGTCCCACAGTTCCCAACCCGGGAAGGCGCGGATTGCCTCCACGGCCTGCGGGCTGGCGGTGCGGCTGAGCACAAGCACCTTCTTGGACGCCTTGCCGGTGTAGGCATCGACCGCCGCCTTCACCTTCCCCGGACCAAATTGGTCGTGACGCTTGCACTGATAGGAATGCAGCTCGCCGTCCGGGAACAGCACGGACACGTCTTCGCCGTCCTGCTTGTGGCCGGTCTTGCCGGCGCGGCGCACCTCGGCCTCGGGGTGGCGCGCACGCAATATCCACTCGACGATACGCTCGAATTTTTCCGGATCGAGGCGATCAACCGGGAACGGAACCGCGTAGGTGAGCGGGGTGGCGTTGCCGTACCCCGCTAGTTCGCGCAGCTGCGCCGGGTCCACCAGCAACGCCTTCGCCAGATCATCCAACTGCGCTTCGCGCGGGCGGGACATTCCCGCCTCCCATCGACTGATCGACTGCTGCGTAGTCTTCACACGGCGCGCCAAGTCGGCTTGCGTCGCCATCCCCGCCATCAGGCGGAGCTGCGCTATTCTAATGCCGAGCTTGGAGTGACGAGGCGCATTCATTTCGCACACATATGTGTACGTTGGAAAGAAGTCAATGTCCCGGTTAGTGTGCGGAAAAAGCGCGCGTCCCGAAGCGCGCGCCCAGCAACTTGGCCGCCCTGTGCCGACCGCTGATGGGGCCGGGGCACCAACTCCAGCGGCGTAGCCGGTGTCGACGACCTGCGGGGACCCACCATTCTTCGGCCTTGGCCAAGACGAATGTCCGCTTGCTGGTACGGCTTCAATGTCTGTTGCTGGCGCGGAACGGCCCCTGCACCGAACCTCCTCGCCCGGCGCGTCTCCGACCCGCTAACCTCCGCGCATGACCGATTCCGCCCGCCTGCCGCTCGAAACCCGGGGCCGCCACTGGCTGGGGCGGCTGCAGACCTGGGCCGACCGGGCCGCATGGTCCCGCCACGGCTTCGAATTCCTGATGTTCGGCATCAAGCAGGGCTGGGCCTGTCTGTTCGGGGGGGCGATGCTGGCCCTGCTGCTGGCGACCCATCTGTGGTGGCCGGACGCGGCGCCGGTCAGCCGGTACGACTTCCTCGTGGTCGGGGCGCTGGCCATCCAGGCGGCGATGCTGGCGCTGAAGCTGGAGAGCTGGGAGGAGGCGAGGGTGATCTTCGTCTTCCACGTGGTCGGCACGATCATGGAGCTGTTCAAGACGCAGCACGGCTCGTGGATCTATCCGGAGGACAGCGTGCTGCGGATCGGCATGGTGCCGCTGTTCTCGGGCTTCATGTATGCGGCGGTCGGCAGTTACATCGCCCGCATCCAGCGCATCTTCGACATCCGCTTCCGCCACTATCCGCCGCTGTGGACGACGTGGGTGCTGGCGGCGGCGATCTACGTCAACTTCTTCGCCCATCACTGGCTGCCGGATGTGCGGCTGGGGTTGTTCGCGGCGACGGCGGTTCTGTTCGGGCGGGGCTGGTTCTATTTCACCCCGGACCGAAAGCGGCGCGCGATGCCGTTCCTGCTGGGGTTCTTCCTCGTCGCGACCTTCATCTGGCTGGCCGAGAACATCGCGACCTTCGCCAACGCCTGGGTCTATCCGTCCCAGAGCGACGGCTGGCATCCGGTGTCGGTCGAGAAGCTGGGCAGCTGGTTCCTGCTGATGATGATCAGCGTCGTGCTGGTGTCGCTGGTGCGCCGGCCGGAGGAAGAGCCGGCGCGGGAGGGCTAGGTCGCCGTCTCCTCCGCCAGCGGGAGGGCCAGTTCGAAGACGGCGCCCTCCGCCGACGGGACCAGCTCCAGCGTCGCCTGGCTGGCGGCCAGCAGGGCGCGGGCGATGGACAGGCCCAGACCGGCCCCGCCCTCGCCCCGCCGGGTGGTGAAGAAGGGCTCGAAGACGCGGCCGGCGTCGGCCGGGGCGACGCCGGGGCCGTCGTCCGAGACGGTCAGCACCAGCCGGTCGCCGACGGGCCTCGCCTCGACGGTCACCGCGGCCGCGCCGGCCTGGCGGCTGTTCTCCAGCAGGGTCGACAGAACCATCTCCACCGTCGAGGCGGGGACGGCGACGCGCGGCGCATCCGCCGGCAGGCGGACGGTGATGGCCAGCCGGTCCGAGCGGGCGTCCACCGCCTTCATCACCGGCGGGCGGGGGTCGACCGACAGGCCCGCCTCGGGCCGGGCCATGTCGGCGCGGGCGAGGTCGAGCAGGCGGGTGACCAGGGCCGACAGGCGGCGGCCGTCGGCGGCGATGTTGTTGAGGAAGCGCCGGCGCTGGTCCGGCTCCATGTCGTCGTGGTCCTGCAGCAGTTCGACCGCGCCCTGGATGCCGGCCAGCGGGGTCTTGAACTCGTGGCTGACGGCGGCGGCGAAGTCGCGCAGATAGCGGGAGCGGCGGTCGACGGCCTGGGCCATGCGGCCGAAATCCTCGTAGAGGGCGCGGATCTCGACGGCGGCGGTGGCGGGCGTGGGCGGCAGGGGGCCGCCGCCCGTGGCGACGTCGCGGGCGGCGCGGCTGAGCGCCTCGATGGGGCCGGCGATGCCGCGGGCGACCAGCACGGCGAGAAAGGCGATCAGGCCGAGGGTGCCGACGATGCCGAGGCCGATCTTGATCCGGTCCTGGTAGATGCCGCGGAACAGGGCGCGGGGCGAGCGCGAGGTCAGGATCACGCCCCGGACCTGGCCGTCCACGACCACCGGCCGGGCGTGGTGGATGCGCAGGCCGGAGGCGCGGCTGAGCCACTCCATCGAATAGCGCGGGCGATAGGCGTCGTTGCGGCGCAGGACGGTGCGGGCCTGGCCGGACAGGGCGGCGCGCACCTCGACCAGGTCGCCCAGTCCGCCGCCCCGGCCATGGCCGCGGATCACCACCCCCCGGCGGTCGAGGAAGAGGATGGAGGCCAGGGTCGTGCGGCTGGTGCGCTCCATGACCGGATCGAGCCGGGCCGCGACGGCGACGGCGTCCGGGTCTGGCGGGGCGGTCGGGACGCGCGCCGGCGGCCGGGCCGGCAGGATCGGCGTCGAGCCCAGGTCGATGGTCGCGGCCTCGGGCTGATAATAGCCGGGGGCGAGGCGGGCGGCGGGGTCGAAGGGGAGGACGACCGCTCCCGGCCAGCCGGTTTCGGCCATGGCGGAAAGGGCCGCGGCCTGGGCGATCAGCTCGGCCTCGGTCTGGCGCACCAGGGTGTTCTCGTAGACGCGCAGGAAGATGGCGCTGAGCCCCGGCAGGATGGCGGCGAACATCAGCACCGAGAGCAGGATGGTCCGCAGCCTGAGCGCCGGCCAGTGCGATCGGACGAAGGCCCGGAACCGCGCGATCACACCGCCGCGCCGAGGCAGGGGCCGAGCTGGTAACCGACGCCGGCCCGGGTCTCGATCACGTCCGCCCCGCCGACCGAGGCGAATTTGGCGCGCAGGTTGCGGACGTGGCTGTCGATGGTGCGGTCGGTCATGGCGAAGCCGGGGCCGTGGACGCGGTCGATGATGGCGTCGCGGGTGAAGACCCGGCGCGGGGCGTCGGCCAGCACCCGGACGATGCTGAATTCGGTCACCGTCAGCGGCACCTCGACCTCCTGCCAGCGCGCGCGCCAGCCGTCGGCGTCGAGGCTGAGGCGGCCCCAGGCGAAATGGCCGGCGGTTGGCGGCGGCGGGGTGCGGGCCGCCCGGCGCAGGATGGCTGCGACCCGGGCCACCACCTCGCGCGGGCTGAAGGGTTTGACGACATAGTCGTCGGCCCCCAGCTCCATGCCCAGCACCCGGTCGATCTCGTCGTCGCGCGACGACAGGAACAGGATCGGCAGGTCGCCCCGGGCGCGGATGCGGCGGCAGGTTTCGATCCCGTCCATGCGCGGCATGTTGATGTCCAGCACCACCAGATCGGGCGCGCGCAGGGCGATCTCGGCCAGGGCGGCCTCGCCGTCCGCCGCCTCGCGGGTGGCCAGGCCGGCCTTCTGCAGGGCGAAGGTCAGGAGGTCGCGGATGTGCGGGTCGTCGTCGACCACCAGGACGGTGCATTGCATGATCGCCATGTTCAGCCTCCCGCCGGCGAGGTCAACGGTTCAGGCGCGGGCCAGGCCGCCGGCGGCGGGACCGCGACCACCGGCGCGGGCGGCGGCGGGGGCGGGATCAGGCGACCGTCCAGGCGTCGCGGGCCCGGCTTCGGCGGCGACAGGGGCCGGTCCCGCGTCAGGGCCTCGACCCGGTCGAGACGGCGCTGGTCGCGCCAGGTCCAGCCGCGCCATTCGCCCAGGCCGCGGCGGACATCGGCGAGGACCTCGCGGCGGACGGCGGCCGCGCGGTCGCGCAGGTCGGGGTCGTCGGTGGTCTGCTCCAGCTCGACGAGGGAGACCAGAGCCGGAGCGCCGAGGCCGCGCAGATAGCCGAGGTCCAGCTCGACCCCGCGGCCCCCGACCTCGCGGGCATGGCGCACGTTCCAGGCGGCGGCGACGGCGCCCAGGTCGATCACGCTGACCATGGCCAGGACGGCCAGGACGACGCGGACATTGGCGTCGATCAGCCAGTGGGCCGGGCGGTCGCGCAGCATGCGCCAGCAGATCAGCAGCAGGCCGATCCCGACCAGGATCATCCAGAGCATGGCGGCGATGCGGAAACGGGTCAGGGCGTAGGATTCGATGTAGTCGGCGGTGCGCAGCAGGCTGGAGGCGACCAGCACGAGGTTCTGGCCGACCCAGACCACCACCAGCCCGCGCACCAGCGGGCGCCGGGCCGTGTCCGAGCCCGGCTGCAGGGCGATCAGCACGAACAGCCCGGCCAGCAGGGCGGTGACGATCAGCGGATACGCCCCGCGGTGGGCGTAGTCGGCCAGGCCCATGTCGCCGGGCAAGGGAGCGCCGCTCCACAGGAAGGCGATGTCGAGGCCGTTCTGCAGGGTGAAGACGGCGTTGAAGACGATCAGCGACCAGGTGATGGAGGTGGTCAGGGCGGCCGACGGTCGGGCCGGGCCGCGCGTCGGCAGGGCGATCAGCCCGCGCCGCCAGCGGGGGCGGAGCGCGCCCAGCGTCATGACGGCCACGACGGACCACAGGATGACGCGCGCGACGCTGTCTTCCGGCAGGGCCGGCGCGGCCAGGCCGGCGAGGAAGTCAGAAATCAGCGGATTGGCCGCCGCGAACAGGGCCAGGAAGACCGCGCCGCCGACCACCGGCATGACCAGCAGGCCCAGGACCGCGACCGCGGACGGCCCCGTGCGGCGGCGCTTCAGCCGGGACAGGCGGAACAGGTCGATCGCCGGGCCGGCCAGTCCGACCGCGCCGAGGACCACGAACCGCTGCGCCCAGGCCCAGGCCGGCTCGCCGGCGCGGACCCGGGCCGACAGTACGGCCACGGCCGTCGCCAGGCCGAACAGGATCCAGGCCAGCGGGCCGGGCCGGTCCATCATGATCAGGGCAAGGGCGGCGGCGGCGGCGACGGCGGCGAGGGCGCGCCGCTCGCGCAGCAGTCCGGGGCGCGCCACGATGAGCGCCCCGAGCCAGGCCAGGGCGAACAGACCGACGGTGGAGCCGGGCTCGTGCCAGACGAAGAAGGCGTCGGCCAGGGCCACGAGGGCGGCGGCGAGGCCGGCCTTCAGCCAGAAGGACGAGCGGGACAGTATGGATGGGCGATGCATGCGGGCCTCCCTTGCGGTTCCGCTTGTCGCCGCGCCGCGTCCACCCGGGTTGCGCCCGCCGGGGATTATCGGCGCAGAGGCCGTGCAGGACCGGTGCAGGGGCGGGCGGATGCTTGCCGGGGGGCGGCGAAAACTCCTAGGAGGGAGGGCGGAGCGGAGCGCCCATGACCACCACCACAACCGACGTCGTCATCCTCGGCGGGGGCCACAACGGACTGGTGTGCGCCTTCTATCTGGCGCGGGCCGGGCTGAAGGTGACGGTTCTGGAGCGGCGACATGTGGTCGGCGGGGCGGCGGTGACCGAGGAATTCCATCCCGGCTTCCGCAACTCCACCGCCAGCTACACCGTCAGCCTGCTGAACCCGAAGATCATCGCCGATCTGGAACTGGCGCGGCACGGCCTGCGGGTGGTGGAGCGCAAGGTCTCCAACTTCCTGCCCTTCGAAGACGGGCGGCATTTCCTCGCGGGCGAGGGACGGACGCAGGGGGAACTGGCGAAATTCTCCGCGCGGGATGCGGAGCGGCTGCCCGATTACGAGGCGCGGCTGGAGGTCGTGGCCTCGGTGCTGCGCGACTGGATCCTGAAGGCGCCGCCCAACATGGTCGAGGGCGGCTGGATGGCCATGCTGCCCGAACTGCTCAAGGGCGCGTCCCTGGGCAAGCAGGCGGCGGGGCTGGACGTCGCTGGCCGGCGCGACCTGCTGGACCTGTTCGCCAAGTCGGCCGGCGACTGGCTGGACGGCTGGTTCGAGAGCGACCCGATCAAGGCCCTGTTCGGCTTCGACAGCGTCGTGGGCAACTACGCCAGCCCCTATACGCCGGGCTCGGCCTATGTGCTGCTGCATCACGTCTTCGGCGAGGTGAACGGGCGCAAGGGCGTCTGGGGCCACGCCATGGGCGGCATGGGGGCGATCACCCGCGCCATGGCCGCGGCCTGCGCCGAACAGGGCGTCGATGTCCGGCTGGAGACGCCGGTCGCCGAGGTGCTGACGGAAAAGGGCCGGGCCGTGGGCGCGGTCACCGAGGCCGGGGACGTGGTGCGGGCCCGAGCCGTCGTGTCCAACCTGCATCCGCGCCTGCTGTTCGAGCGGTTCGTGGACGACGCCGTCGTGCCGGCGGACTTCCGCGAGCGGATCGGAAACTACCAGTCCGGTTCGGGCACCTTCCGCATGAATGTGGCCCTGTCGGAGCTGCCGAACTTCACCAGCCTGCCGGGGCAGGGCGACCACCTGACCGCCGGCATCATCATCGCGCCGTCGCTGGGCTACATGGACCGGGCCCACGCCGAGGCGCGGCTGAACGGCTGGTCGTCGAAGCCGATCGTCGAGATGCTGATCCCCTCGACCCTGGACGACAGCCTGGCGCCCCCCGGTCAGCACGTCGCCAGCCTGTTCTGCCAGCATGTCGATCCGACGCTGGCGGACGAGCACCGCGACACGGTGGCCGATCTGATGATCGACACGGTCGACGCCCATGCGCCGGGGTTCAAGGCGTCGGTGGTCGGCCGGCTGGCGCTGGGGCCGCGCGATCTGGAGCGGCGCTTCGGCCTGGTGGGCGGGGACATCTTCCACGGCCGGCTGTCGCTGGACCAGCTATTCAGCGCCCGGCCGGTGCTGGGCCACGCCGATCACCGGATGCCGGTTCCCGGCCTCTATCTGTGCGGATCGGGCGCCCATCCGGGCGGCGGCGTCACCGGCGCCCCGGGACACAATGCGGCGCGGGCGGTGCTGAAGGATCTGGGGCGGTAGGCCTCAGACGTTCTCCACGCCCATGGCCTGCATCAGGGCGTCGCGGACGGCGGCCTCGGTGAAGGGCTTCTGGATGGTGGCCTGGCCGCGCCATTCGTCTGGCAGACCGCCCTCGCCGTAGCCGGTCGAGAAGACGAAGGGCACGCCGCGGTCTTTCAGGGCCTGGGCGATCGGGAAGACCTGGCGACCGGCGACGTTGACGTCCAGCAGGGCGGCGTCGAGCGGCTCGCCGCCCGTGGCCATGGCGAGCCCCTCGTCCACGGTGGACGCGGGGCCGACCGGGGTGCAGCCCATATCCTCGAGGATGGTTTCCAGCAGCATGGCGACGAGCGATTCGTCCTCCACCACCAGGACGCGACGGCCCGACAACGCCTGGCTCATGAAGCTCTCCCCAGATGCAGCGGAATGGAGAATTCCGCGCTGAAACCGCTGTTTGCGTAGTCGAGTTTGACCTCGCCCGCCAGATCGTGGCGCACGTTTCGTTCGATCAGCCGGCTGCCGAACCCCCTGCGCGCCGGCGGGGCCGTGGGCGGACCGTCGATCTCGCGCCAGCTCAGCCGAAGGACGGGACGGGACTGGTCGGCCACCGCCCAGTCCACCAGCACCCGGCCTTCGGGCGCGGAGAGGGCGCCGTATTTGGCGGCGTTGGTCGCCAGCTCATGGAAGATCATGCCCAGCGACAGGGCGGCGGCGGGGCCCAGCGCCACCGGCGGGCCGACCAGACTGACCCGCTGGGGCCCGTGCGCCTCGGTTTCATGCTGCAGTATGTCGCGCAGGTCCGCGCCCTCCCAGTGACTGCGGGTCAGCAGGTCGTGGGTGTGCGACAGGGCCAGCAGCCGCGCCTGGAAGCCCTCGGCGAAGGTGCGCGGGTCGACGTGGGAGCGCGCGGTCTGGATGGCGATCGACTGGACCGTGGCCAGGGTGTTCTTCACCCGGTGGTTCAGCTCGTCGATCATCAGCTTCTGACGCTCGGCGGCGAGGCGGGTGTCGGTGACGTCATGGCCCTGGACGAAGATGCCGACCACGTCCCCCGCCGCATCGCGGATCGGCTGATAGACGAAGTCGAGATACAGGCTCTCCAGGGGCTCGTCGGGACGCCGTTGCAGCAGCACCTGGCTGGCGCGACCCTCGTGCGGCTCCCCCGTCGCATAGACGGCGTCGAGGAATTCGTAATAGCCCTGTCCGACCAGCTCCGGCAGGGCCTCACGCAGCGGCTTGCCGATGAGGTCGCGGTGACCCACCAGCTGGCCATAGGCGGGGTTGTGCATCTGGATGACATGGTCGGGGCCGGAAAGCACACAGACGAAGCCCGGCGCCTGCATGAACATCCCGGTCAGGCGATCGCGCTCGGTCTCGAGGCGCCGGTTGTCTTCCTGGACCTGCTGCGCCCGGCCGAGGACCGCGCCGCCCAGCATGACGTCCATGGCGCTGGCCCGGCCCGGGCGGGCGTGGCTCTCGCGTAAGCGCTGCAGTTCGGTGATGTCGGTGGTGTGCTGCAGCAGAAAGACCACTTCGCCCTCGTCGTCGAGGATGGGGGTGTGGGTGGCGCTCCAGTAGCGGTCCTCCAACACGTCGCGGCCGTCGTCTCCGCGCCGGCGCATCGCGAATTTGACCACGGCGAGGTGATCGCGCTGCCGGGTGTCGCGGGCCTTTTCCAGCGACGCCCGGACGCGCCGGATGTTCTCGACCGCTTCCGCGCCGGAGCCGGAATCGAAGGCGGCGAACAAGGATCGTCCGAGAATGGCGTCGCGGCTGCTGCCGGTCACTTCGAGGTAGGCCTGGTTCACCCCGGCGATGCGCAGATCGGGAGTCAGCAGCACATAGGGATTGGGCGAGGCGTCAAACGCGCTCGCCAGATCGACCCCGAGGCCGCCCGATTTCGCCAGATGCTTCACTGTGGACCCCGCCTGCCGCACAGTAACGCCTCGACGGGCCGCTGGTTCAAGGGCGAACGGAGGTCGTCGCGCGCCGGTCATTTGGCGGGCTCGTCCGCTACGCGCTAGTCTGACCTCATGGTCCTGGCCTCCATGTTTTCCGCGGCGCTGCTGATGACGTCTCCGGCCTCCGATCCACAGACCGGACCCGTCGCCGTCGTCGCCGGCGGATCGCTTGCGGGGCGCTCGGCCGACGGGGTGGCGAGCTTCAAGGGCGTACCCTATGCGCAACCCCCGGTCGGACCCCTGCGCTGGCGGGCGCCGGAGCCGCCCGCGGCCTGGGCCGGGACCCGCGACGCGGGCGAAGTCGGGGCCATCTGCATCCAGCCGCCCGCCAACGGCGACAACGGCGTCGGACCTCTGCCGATGAGCGAGGACTGCCTGACGCTGAACGTCTGGGCGCCGCAGGAGCGGGGCGCCGACCCGCTGCCGATCATGATGTGGATCCATGGCGGCGGGCTGAACAACGGCTCGGGCACGGCGGCCCTGTACGACGGAACGCGCCTGGCGAAACGCGGCGTGGTGGTGGTGACGATCAACTACCGGCTGGGGCGGCTGGGGTTCTTCGACCATCCGGCCCTGGCGGCGGAGCGCGAACCGGGCGAGCCGGCGGCCAACTACGGCCTGATGGACGTGATCGCGGCCCTGGAGTGGGTGCGGGACAATGCGGCGGCGTTCGGCGGCGACGCGGACAATGTGACCATCTTCGGCGAGTCGGCCGGCGGGGCGCTGGTGACGCGGCTGATGATCTCGGAGCCTGCGCGCGGCCTGTTTCACCGGGCGGTGGTGCAGTCGGGCCTGGGTCGGGACGAGGGCACGCCGCCGGACCGGCCGAGGCGGGACGGCGGACCGTCGATGCAGGCGAGGGGCGAGGCGTTCGCGGACACTCAGGGAGCCGCGACGGTCGCGCAATTGCGGGCGATTCCCCCGGAGGCCCTGCTGCGCCCGGCGCCCAATTTCTACGGCGGCGACCTGCTGGTGCGGGACGGGTGCCTCGTCTCCGAAGACGTGGAGGCCGCCTTCGCCGCGGGCCGCGAGGCGTCCGTGCCGCTGATCATCGGCACGAACAGCGCCGAGTTCTGGTGGATGAAGCCGTCCGACCTCAGCCCCTACGGCGCGCTGGACGACGCCATGACGGACACGGACCGCGAGGCCTTTCTCGGGGCCTATGGCGGTCAGGACGGCTACGACCAGTTCGTGCTGAGCGACCTGGTGTTCAACGAGCCGGCGCGGCGTCTGGCGCGGCTGCACGCGCGCAACGGCCATCCGACGTATCTGTACCGGTTCGACGTGGTCTCGGCGGCGATGCCGGAGCCGCACGCGGGGGCGACCCACGCCTCGGAGCGGCAGTATGTGTTCGACAATCTGACGGCCTCGCCCTGGCCGACGGCGGAGATGGACCAGCGGCAGGCGGACGCGATGGCCGGCTACTGGACGACCTTCGCGGCGAGCGGAAATCCGAACGCGCCCGGACGGCCGACCTGGCCGGAGTTCGGAGCGGAACCGGACCGGCTGCTGGAGTTCGCCAACGACGGGCCGGTGGCGAAGGCCGCGCCGTTCGCGGAGCGGCTGGACCTGATCGAGGCCTGGTACGCGCGCGTGCGCTGAGACTCAGTCCGTGTGTTCGACGTCGTCGCCGAGGACGACGGTCCACGGATGTCTGCGCTTTTCCCAGACCGAGAATTCCGGCGGCGGAAAGCCGGGGTCGGCGAAGGCGCCGAGGGGGATGGCGATCAAAGCGGGGAAGGCGCCGCCGGCGTAGTGGACGGTCGAGCCGCAGTCGGGACAGAAGCTGTAGTCGGTGGCGCGGCCGCTGTCGGCGATGCGGGTCCAGACGCGGGCCTCGCCCGTGATCGTGACCCGGTCGGCCGGAAAGCGGGCCTGGGCGGCGAAGGCGCTGCCGGAGCGCCGCTGGCAGGCGAGGCAGTGGCAGACCGAGACGCGGACCGGCTCGCCCTCGCAGCGCGCCCGAAGCGCGCCGCACCGGCAGGCGGCCTCGCGGACGACGGTCACAGCGTATCCAGCACCGCGCCGTGGGTTTTGATCACCTCGGCGTAGAGCAGGCCCGAATCCTTGATGGTCCGCTCCTGGGTCTGGAAATTCACGTGGGTGATGCCGAACCGCTTCGAATAGCCCAGCGACCATTCGAGATTGTCGAGCAGCGACCAGGCCATATAGCCGCGCACGTCGACGCCCTTGCCGATGGCGTCGTGCAGGGCCTTGAGGTGGTTCTTCAGATAGTCGACGCGCATCGGATCGTGGACGCGGCCGTCGATGGCGTGGGGCGGGTCGTACCAGGCCGAGCCGTTCTCGGTGACCATCAGGGGCAGTTTGCCGCCGGTCTGTTCGTGCAGCCAGACCAGGGTGTCGGTCAGGGCGGGGGGATAGACCTCCCAGCCGGTCTCGGTGTGGGCGTGCCGGACCTGTTTCACCGGCCGGGCGCGGATGGGCCAGACGTCGGGCGCATTCTCGGGCACCGAGCGGGTGTACCAGTTCAGCCCCATCCAGTCGGTCGGGGTGGCGATCAGGTCGAAGTCTTCCTGCGGGAACTCGCGGTAAGCCTCGCCGTATACGTCCTTCAGCTCCTCCGGATAGCCGCGGCCCATCAGGGGATCGAGGAACCAGCGGTTCATCTGGGCTTCGGCGCGTCGGCGGGCGGCCTCGTCCTCGGGCCTGTCCGAGGCGGGATATTTCGGCTCGATGTTGAGGACGATGCCGATCTCGCCTTCCCCGACCTGGCGGAAACGCTTCACCGCGGCGCCGTGGGCGCGCAGGACGTTGTGGCCGGCGATCATCGCCTCGAAGGCCGAGCGGTGGCCGGGGGCCAGGGCGCCGTGGAGATAGCCGCCGTCGACGATGACCCACGGTTCGTTGATGGTGCCCCAGGTCTTCACCCGGCCCTTGAACTTCTCGAACAGGACCTGGCCGTAGTCGGCGAACCAGTCGGCGATGTCCGGGTTGAGCCAGCCGCCGCGGTCGTCGAGCGCGGCGGGCAGGTCCCAATGGTAAAGGGTGCAGAGCGGCTCGATGCCCTGCTCGAGCAGGCCGTCGATCAGCCTGTCGTAGAAGTCGAGACCCCTGGCGTTGATGGCCCCGCGGCCCTCGGGCATGACCCGGCTCCAGCTGACCGAGAAACGGTAGGCCTGCAGGTTCAGCCGCTTCATCAGCTGGATGTCTTCGCGCCAGCGGTTGTAGTGGTCGCAGGCCACGTCGCCGGTGTCGCCGTCGTTCATGTTGCCCGGGGTGTGGCTGAACCGGTCCCAGATCGAGGCGCCCGCGCCGTCGGCCATGGACGAGCCCTCGATCTGATAGGCGGCCGTCGCGGCGCCCCACAGAAAACCTTCTGGAAACCGATAACTACCTGTGTTTCCTGAGTTCATTTGTAAGGGCCTCGGCGAGCGGGAACGCAAACTGGAAAGAGGGGCTGGGCGCGGTCGGTACGCGTGTAGCGCCGCGAGCACAACCTTGGTGTGGCCAAACTAGGGCACTTGCGGGGCGCACGGCTAGTGTGTCATGTAATCGGTTACACGGTTTTTCCGGACGGACCCGCGACAAGCGGGCCGGGACTGGAAACGCTCAGGGAGGATGGACTTTGGCGCCGACGGCGATCCGGCAAACCTGCGTTAAGGCGGCGGCGTGAAGGCCGCCACGATTCGCGATGTGGCCGAACGGGCCGAGGTGTCCGTGGCCTCGGTTTCGCGCGTCCTGAACGGCGCCGGTCCGGTCACCGAAGCGACCCGGAACCGGGTCCTCGAGGCCGCCAAGGCGCTGCAGTATGTGCCCCACTCCGGCGCCCGCAGCCTGTCCACCAGCAAGACCCAGACGATCGGCGTGATCCTGCCGGACCTGTACGGCGAATTCTTCTCCGAACTGATCCGCGGCATGGACGTGGCCGCCCGGGCGCTGGGCTATCACCTGATCGTCTCCAGTTCGCACGACGACGCCGAGGAGGCCTCGGCCGCGATCCGTTCAATGCGCGGGCGGGTGGACGGTCTGATCGTGCTCTCGCCCCATCTGGACGCCGCCAACCTGGCGGCCGGCCTGGCGGGGCGGCTGCCGATCCTGCTGATGAACGGCGGCGCCGACGCCGGCCGGCCCTCCATCGTCGTCGACAATCACGGGGGGGCCGTCCAGGCGGTCGAGCATCTGGCGGCGACGGGCCGCCGACGCATCGCCCACATCGCCGGTCCGGCCGGCAACCTCGAGGCCGAGACGCGCCTTGCCGGCTATCTGGAAGCCATGGCCCGGGCCGGCCTGCCGACCACGGTCGTGGACGGCGAGTTCACCCAGTCCTCGGGATACGCGGCCGGGGCCGAGCTGGCGCGGCGCGAGCCGCGTCCCGACGCCGTCTTCGCCGCCAACGACATCATGGCCGTGGGCGCCATGCTGGCGTTGCAGGACGCCGGTCTGCGCGTTCCCGAGGACGTCGCCCTGATCGGCTTCGACGACGTGCCGATCGCGGCCCTGGTCCGGCCCGGCCTGACCACCCTGAGAATCAAGATCGCCGAAACCGGACGGGGCGCGCTCGAGCGCCTCGTCCGCCTCATCAACGCAGCGGGCGAAGCCGTCGCCGACACCGCCTGCGAGGTCGTACGCCCGGAACTGGTCGTGCGTCCGTCAAGTCAAGCGGCGACGTCCGACCCGTCCGTTTCCAGCCAATCCACATCCGGCGACCGCCAGAGCGTCACCGCCGAAACGCCATCTCTGAAGGGGGAGAATTCCTGATGACCCGCAAGTCCGTCCAGTATCTGGGGGCCGCGTCCGCCCTCGCCATGGCCGTGTCGCTGGCCTGCGCCGGCGGGGCTTCGGCCCAGGTCGCCACCTCGACCCTCCGGGGCACGGTCTATGAAGGCCAGGCGGTCGAGACCGGCGGAACCGTCACCGCCACCGAGGTCGCGACCGGCTATGTCAGCCGCGGCCGCATCGGCGCGGACGGCGGCTATGTGATCCCCGGCCTGCGGCCCGGCACCTATCGCATCAATGTCGCCACGGCGGACGGCCAGTCGGTCGAGGACCTGATCACCGTATCCCTCGGCCAGGTGGCCACGCTGGATCTGGACGTGGCCCCCACGGGCGCCGCCGACGCCGGCGCCGCCGAACTGGGCGAGGTGGTCGTCACCGGTCGCCGCATCTTCGAGGTGCGGACTTCCGAAGTCGCCACCAACGTCAGCCAGACCCAGATCAACAACCTGCCGCAGATCAGCCGCAACTTCCTGAACTTCGCGGCGCTGGCGCCCGGCGTGCGGGTGACCGAGGGCGAAACCGAACGGACCATCTCGGCCGGCGGCCAGGGCGCCTCGGCGATCAACGTCTTCATCGACGGCCAGAACCAGAAGTCGACCATTATCGACGGCGGCGTCGGCGGTCAGGACGACAGCCGCGGCAACCCCTTCCCGCAGGTGGCGATCCAGGAGTTCCGGGTCCTGAGCCAGAACTTCAAGGCCGAGTACGAGCAGGCCTCGTCCTCGATCATCACCTCGGTGACCCGCTCGGGCACCAATGAATTCAGCGGCGACGCCTTCATCACCTACCAGGACGCCGGCTGGACCGACGCGGACGCCTTCGGCCGCGAGGTCGGCGTCGAGCGACTCCAGTACGGCGGCTCCATCGGCGGCCCGATCATCGAGGACCGCCTGCACTTCTTCGGCGCCTATGAGCGCAAGGACGAGACCCGCCGCAACACGGTGGTGCTGAACCGCGCCGCCTACGCGCCCCTGTTCGGCGCCGACACCGGCACCTTCGACGCGCCGTTCGAGGAGGATCTGTTCTTCGGCAAGCTGTCGTGGTCGATCGACGACCGCCAGCGCCTGGACATCAGCGCCACCTACCGCACCGAACAGGACATCCGCGACTTCGGCGGGACCAGCGCCTATTCGCGGGCCAACGCGGTCAATGTCGAGACCATCTCGGTGGTGGCGCGGCACCAGTTCCAGGGGGACGGCTTCCTGAACGAGGCCCAACTGGACTTCTATGAATACACGTACAACCCGACGGCGCTGAACTTCACGGACTACGGCCGGTCGTACGTCATCTTCCGCGACAACGACGCCGGAACGCCGGGCTTCCAGTACAATGTGTTCAATCGCGAGGACACGGTGTTCAACACCGGGGGTCAGAGCAACAATCAGAACATTCGCCAGACGAACTGGACGTTCAAGGACGACCTGACCTTCAACGACATCGACTGGAACGGCCTTCACACCCTGAAGATGGGCTTCAAATTCTCGAACCAGAACTATCTGGTCGACAAGCGTTTCGGCCGGAACCCGCAGTTCATCTTCGACGTCGACGGTCGCCCCGAGATCAACGGCAGCATCGATATCCCGGTCCGCGTGGAACTGGGCGCCCTGGTCGCCCCGGCGGACGTAACCAACAACGTCATCGGCCTGTACATCCAGGACGACTGGCAACTCAGCGACCAGCTGGAGGTGAACCTCGGCATCCGCTGGGACTACGAGGACAATGCGGTCAACAACGAATACAGCACGCCGCAGAACATCCGCGACATGCTGGCGGCGATCCAGAACCTGCCGGGCTACGATTTCCCGTCCTACTTCAACCCGGCCGACTACGTCACCAACGGCCGCGACGCCTTCACCGGCGCCTTCCAGCCGCGCATCGGCTTCTCGTACGACGTCTTCGGCGACGAGCGGACGGTGATCTTCGGCGGGGCCGGTCGCTACTATGACCGGATCGGCTTCAACTTCGCCTTCGACGAGCGGTTCAAGCCGACCCAGTTCAACAAGGAGATCTTCTTCTCGCAGGCCGGCGGCATGCGGGGCGGGGTCAACACCGTCGCCTGGAACCCGATCTATCTGACGCCCGCGGGCCTCGACCCGCTGCTGGCCGCGGCGCCGGGCGCCGGCGAGGTGTTCCTGATCAAGAACGACGCCGAGCCGCCGCGCACCGACCAGTTCAACTTCGGCATCCGCCAGAAGTTCGGCGATTTCCAGACGGCCCTGACCCTGGCCTACGGCAAGACCGAGAATCTGTTCGCCTGGTACATCGCCAACGCCGGCTCCGAGACGGCCGACCGCTTCTCGGGTCCCACCCCGACCTCGGTCGGCTTCCCCGAGTTCCGCAACCTGATCTTCTTCTCCAACCACGACGCGGAGCAGACGTTCAAGGCGCTCTATCTGACGATCGACAAGCCCTATAACGCGGACGACGGCTGGGGCATGAGCTTCAGCTACACGCTGTCGGACGCCGAGCGGAACGGCAGCCGCGACACCGGAATCGGCGGCTTCGATTTCGACTACAACACGCCGGGCGTCTCGGTGACCTTCCCGACGGCCCAGGACGAGCGCCACCGCATCGTCGCCACCGGCATCGTCGACCTGCCGCTGGACTTCCGTCTGTCAGGGATACTGACGCTGGGATCGGGCCTGCCCTTCCACCAGTGGGCGTGCCCCTCCGCCGTTCGTCCGAACCCGTCCAATCCGGACGCCTGCTGGAACGGCGGCCGGCCCGAGACGCACAGCTTCATCATCCCCAACGCCTGGGCCTACCGCCAGGTCGATCTGCGGCTGACCAAGGAGTTCGATATCTTCAACGGCCAGTCGGTCGAGTTGATCCTCGACGCGATCAATGTGTTCGGGTTCGAGAACTATTCGAACTTCGAACAGTGCCTGTGCTCCGCCGAGTACGGCGATCCGCGCGGCCAGTTCCTGCCGACCCGCAGCTTCCAGCTGGGCCTGCGCTACCGCTGGTAAGACGCCTCCCAAGCCTGCCGGCCGCCCCCCGATCCTGACGGGGGGCGGCCGATTTTTTTGACGGACCCGCGTTGGAGTACGAGGATGGAGCCCATGGATCGTCGCCGATTTCTGATGGGCTCCACGGTTGTGGGCGCGGCGGCCCTGGGTCTGTCGGCCTGCGGCAGCGTCGGGACGGCGCTGGACCTCGACAGCCTGACGCCGGTCATCGATCCCGAGGTCGACGAACTCCAGAGGCGAACCTTCGACTGGTTCGTCCACGTCACCAACCGGGCCAATGGCCTGACGCCCGACCGCTGGCCCGAGGAGTCCTTCTGCTCGGTGGCCGCCGTCGGCTTCGCCCTGACCTGCTGGCCCCTCGGGGTCGAGCGGGGATGGATGAGCCGCGAGGAGGCGCGCGAGCGCACCCTGACCACCATCCGCTTCTTCCATGACGCGCCACAGGGGCCCCAGGCCACGGGCGTGACAGGCTACAAGGGCTTCTTCTACCACTTCCTCGACATGGAGACGGGCCATCGGTTCGGCCGCACCGAGCTGTCGACCGTCGATACGACCCTGCTGGTCGCGGGCATGCTGTTCGCGGCGCGCTGGTTCGACGGCGACCACGCCGACGAGGCCGAGATCCGGCGGCTGGCCCAGGCGGTCTACGAGCGGATCGAATGGGACTGGGTCGTCGTGCGTCCCAACCGCATCTCGATGGGCTGGCATCCGGAGACCGGCTTCATCGCGGCCGACTGGCACATCTACAACGAGGGCATGCTGGTGCTGCTGCTGGCCATCGGCAGCCCGACCCATCCGGTCCCGGCCGCCGTCTGGGACGAATGGTGCAGCGTCTACGATCAGAGTTGGACCGACCGCTGGGGCCCGGCGCATCTGGCTTTCCCGCCGCTGTTCGGCCACCAGTACAGCCACATGTTCGTGGACTTCCGCGGCATCCGGGATGCCTTCATGCGGGCGAAGGCAGCCGAGATCGGGCCGTTCGACTACTTCCAGAACAGCGTTCGCGTCGTCCAGGCGCAGCGCGGCTACGCCATCGCCAACCCGATGGGTTGGGCCGCCTATTCCGCCGACATCTGGGGCCTGACGGCCTGCGACGGACCGGGCGATTTCAAACAGGTGATCGACGGACGCGAGCGGCAGTTCTTCAGCTATTCCGCGCGCGGCCCGGGCGACCGCGACGACGGCACCATCGCTCCGACGGCCGCCATGGCGTCCATGCCCTTCGCTCCGGCCGAGGTCGTCGCCTGCCTCAAGGCGATGAAGGCCCGTTATGGATCAGCGATCTACACCGAGTTCGGCTTTCTCGATTCCTTCAACCCGACCCTGACGAGCACGGATCAGACCCTGCGTCACGGCCGCATCGTCCCGGGGGTGGGCTGGGTCGACGGCGACTATCTGGGCATCGACCAGGGGCCGATCGTGATCCAGATCGAGAACCACCGTTCCGACGCCGTGTGGAGGCGCATGCGCGGCGAACCGAACCTGACGCGCGGCCTGAAGCGGGCCGGGTTCACCGGCGGCTGGCTGGATCAGGCATGATCGGGACCCGGCCGGATCGACGGGCGACGCTCGGCCTGCTGGCCGGGGCGGCGGCGTCCGGTCTGGCCGGCTGCGGCCGGCGCAACGACGGGACCACCCGCCTGACCTTCTGGGCCATGGGCAATGAGGCGACCAACGTTCCGCAGATCCTGCCCGAGTTCGAGCGGCTGAATCCCGGGATCACGGTCGACGTGCAGGCCCTGCCGTGGACCGCGGCCCATTCCAAGCTGCTGACCGCCTATGCCGGATCGTCGCTGCCGGATCTCAGCCAGGTGGGCAACACCTGGGTGTCGGAGATGGCCGCCATCGGCGCTATCAGCCAGACGCCGGCCTTCGCCGCCGACCTGCTGACCGACCAGTTCCCCGCGGTGCTGGAGACCAATCGCATCGGCGGCCAGGTGATGGGGACGCCCTGGTATGTCGACACGCGGTTGATCTACTACCGCTCCGACCTGCTGGAACGGGCCGGGTTCGACGCCGTGCCCCAGACCTGGGACGGCTGGAAGGCGGCCATGCATGCGGTGAAGCGTATCGCCGGTCCGGGCAGTTTCGCCGTCCTGCTGCCGGTCAACGAGTTCGAACAGCTGCTGACCTTCGGCCTGCAGGGGGACGAGCCGCTGCTGCGCGAGCGCGACACGCGCGGAAACTTCTCCAGCGCCTCCTTCGTCGCCGCCCTGGAATTCTACAAGAGCCTGTTCGACGAGGGCCTGGCCCCGGTGGCGTCCTCGACCCAGATCTCGAACGTCTGGACCGAGTTCGAGCGGGGGTATTTCAGCTTCTATTTCTCCGGCCCGTGGACCATCGGCGATTTCAGGAACCGGCTGAAGCCGACCACGCGCTGGATGACCTCGGGCGTGCCGGGACCGGACGGGCCAGGGGCGTCGGCGCCGGGCGGGTCGTCGCTGGTCGTCTATCGCCATTCGCCGCATCAGGAGGCGGCGTGGAAGCTGGTGCGCTATCTGTCCGATCCGGCGGTGCAGGCGCGCTTCAACGTCATCACCGGCGACCTGCCGGCGCGCGAGAGCGCCTGGGCCGCGCCCGCCGTGGCCGGCGATCCCTACATCGCCGCCTTCAAGGGCCAGCTGGCGCGGGCGAAGGCCGTGCCCAAGGTCCCGGAGTGGGAGCGGATCGTCACCGAGATGCAGATCGTCGCCGAACGGATGGTCCGCGGCGAGTACGCGCCCCGCGCCGCCGCCGCCGAGATCGACCGGCGCGCCGACCGGCTGCTGGAGAAGCGCCGCTGGATGATCGAACAGGGGAGGGCGGAATGACCGCCGTCGACGCCTCCGTCATCGCAACGCCGGCGCGCAAGCCCGGCACGCCCCGATCCCGCGAACGCGCCGCATGGGGCTTCGTCGCCCCGGCCCTGATCGCCATCGCCGTCTTCTTCGTCGTGCCGGTGTTCTCGGCCCTGCTGCTCAGCCTGACCGATTTCGACATCTACGCCCTGGCCGATATCGGCAATGTCCGCTTCGTGGGGCTGCAGAATTATGAGCGACTGCTGGGCAATCCGCTGTTCTGGACGGCGATGAAGAACACGGGCCTGTTCGCCGTGATCGGCGTGCCGCTGTCGATCATCGCCTCGCTGGGCGCCGCGGTGATCCTCAACGCCCGGGTGGTGAAGTGGCGACCGTTGTGGCGGGTGATGTTCTTCGCCCCCTACGTCACGACGCTCGTGGCCACGGCGGTGCTGTGGAACTATCTGCTGCACACCAAATACGGCGTCATCAACTGGGCGATCCAGAGCATCGGCCTGCCGCCCGTCGACTGGCTGGGCCAGCCCTCGACCTCGATCCCCGCCATCCTGATGTTCGTGGTGTGGAAGATATTCGGCTACAACATGCTGATCTTCCTCGCGGTTCTGCAGACCGTGCCGGACGATCTCTACGAGGCCGCGCGCATCGACGGGGCCGGGCCGTGGAAGCAGTTCCGGCATGTGACCCTGCCGGCCATCGCCCCGACCCTGCTGCTGGTGTCGATCATCTCGGTCGCCGGCTTCTTCCAGCTGTTCGCCGAGCCCTATGTGATGACCCAGGGCGGACCGGCGCAGTCGACCGTGACGGTGCTCTACTTCATGTACGAAGAGGGCTTCAAATGGTGGAACCTCGGCTCCGCCAGCGCCGTGGCCTTCGTCCTGTTCCTGTGCATCCTGGCCGTGACCCTGGTGCAGCTGGCGGTGGCGAAGCGGATGGGGGCCTACGAATGAGGGCCCGGACCGTCAGGACGATCCTGCTCAACCTCGCGGTGGCTTTCATCGCGTTGGCGGTGCTGTTCCCCCTGGCCTGGATGGTGTCGGTCAGCTTCATGTCGACCGGCGAGGCGGCGGTCTTTCCGCCGCCCCTGCTGCCGAAGACCTGGACGCTGGATCACTACCGCGACCTGTTCCTGACCCAGGGCATGGGCCGCTATCTCTGGAACAGCTTCGCCCTCGCCTCGCTGGCCACGGGCCTGGCGCTCGCCTTCACCGTCCCGGCCGGCTACGCCTTCGCCAAGCTGAGCTTCAAGGGCCGGGACCGGGTGTTCCAGCTGCTGGTCGCGGCCCTGGTGGTGCCGGCCCAGATCGGCACCCTGCCGCTGTTCCTGATGCTCAAGCAGATGGGGCTGGTGAACACCTACGCCGGGGCGCTGGTGCCGTGGCTGGCCTCGATCTTCGGCCTGTTCCTGGTGCGCCAGTACGCGCTGAGCATCCCCGACGAGATGCTGGAGGCCGCGCGGATCGACGGCGCCTCCGAGGGCCAGATCTTCCGCCGCGTGGTGCTGCCGACGCTGCAGCCGATCATCGTGACCCTGGCCCTGTTCGTCTTCCTCGGCAGCTGGAACGACTTCCTGTGGCCGCTGATCATCCTGACGGACCAGTCGAACTACACCCTGCCCGTGGCGCTGGCGGCCCTGTCGCGCGAGCATGTGCAGGACATCGAGATGATGATGGCCGGCGCCGTGATCACCGTGGCGCCGGTCCTGATCCTCTTCCTCGCCCTGCAGCGCTACTACATCCGCGGCATGCTGGCGGGGAGCGTGAAGGGGTGAGCGGGGTTCGGGCATGCTGAAGAGGCTCATCGCAACGATCGGAGCGGTCGCGACGCTGGCGTTCGCCGGGCCCACGCTGGCCCAGAGCCCCCGCACCCTCGACGCCTTCGAAACCCTCGCCCCATGGACCGCCGACGCCTCGACCGATGTGTCCTCGGCCATCTCCGCCGTCGACGGCCGCGACGGCAAGGCGATGCGGCTGACCTGGGATTTCAACGGCCGGTCGGGCTACGCCTTCGCCGCCCGCGCCATCGATCTGGAGGTTCCCGCCAACTACGAGATCAGCTTCCGGCTGCGTGGCGAGATGCGGCCCAATACGCTGGAGATCAAATTCGTCGACGCCTCGGGCGACAACGTCCACTGGCGACAGATCCGGGGCTTCCAGGCGACGCCGGAATGGACCCGCTACACCGTCAAGGCGCGCCAGATCGTCTGGGCCTGGGGCCCGAACCCGGACCGCACTTTCCGCGGCGCCGAGCGGATCGAGTTCGTGGTCACGGCCGGGGAGGGCGGGGCGGGCTGGATCGAGATCGATCAGCTGGAGCTGCGCGAACTGCCGCCCGAGCCGGGCGTGCCGCCTCGCCCGCTGGCCGCCGCCAGTAGCGAGGACGGGCTGAACGTTGCCGCACAGGCCGTGGACGACGATCCCGGCACGGCGTGGCGCACGGGCGCGGCGGGCGCGCAGAGTCTGACCCTGGACCTCGGCTATGAGCGCGAGTTCGGCGGCGTGACCCTGCGCTGGGCGGACCGGATGGCGGCCTCCCGCTATCGGCTGATGGCGTCTTCGGACCGGCGGGACTGGCGCGAATTGGCGGCGGTGACCGGGGGAAACGGCGGCGTCGACTGGCTGCGCACGCCGGAGGCCTCGGCCCGCTGGCTGAGGCTGGACCTGCTCGAGCCGCTCGGCGAGGCCGGCGCGGTCGGGCAGGCCGGGGCCGGACAGCGGCTGGGCCAGGCGGCGGCCGACGCCTATGCGTTGAACGCCCTCGAGATCGAGCCCCTGTCCTTCGGCGAGACGCCGACGACCTTCATGCGCGCGGTGGCGGACGAGAGCCGGCGCGGCCTGTATCCGCGCGGCTTCCATGGCGAGCAGCCCTACTGGACCCTGGTCGGGGTGGACGGCGGCGGCGAGAGCGGCCTGATGGGCGAGGACGGCGCCATCGAGCTGCGCCGCGGCGGACCGTCGATCGAGCCGTTCGTGATCGACAACGGGCGGGTGACGACTTGGGCGGATGTGGATGTCACCCAGGGGTTGATGGCGGACTCCGACCACCTGCCCATGCCGGATGTGACATGGACGACCGATACCTGGTCGTTGAGGATCGAGACCTTCGCGGATGGTCCGCCCGACAATCCGCGCCTGTTCGGCCGCTACTATCTGACAAACCTGACGGCCGCGCCCCGGACCCTGACGCTGGCCCTGATGGCGCGGCCCTTCCAGGTGAACGGGCCCGTCC
The DNA here is from genome assembly GCF_030704825.1 of Brevundimonas sp. GTDB lineage: Bacteria > Pseudomonadota > Alphaproteobacteria > Caulobacterales > Caulobacteraceae > Brevundimonas. The sequence continues at coordinate 165,401 of NZ_JAUYNX010000016.1, forward strand.
AGTTCCTCACCACGCCCGGAGGCGTCGGGCCGATCCAGCAGGTGGACTGGAACGGGGCGGAACTGGTTCTGAACGATGCGCTTCGCATCAGACCCTTGATGCCGCCGGATTTCGTGGCGGCCTCCACCTTCGCTGCGGGCGGAGATCCGCAGGCCCTGCTCGCCAACGCCGACCGGCGCCGATCACCCGGCGAGCGGCTGGTCGAGTCCGACGACGGCCTGGCGGCCGGCGCGCTCATCTACGAGATCGAGCTCTATCCCGGGCAGACGCGTCAGGTGGCGTGGGTGACGGCCATGAGCGGCGCTCTGGCGCCCTTGCCTGACGAACCGTTCGTGGAGGCCTCGCTCGACGCGGTGCAGGCGAAACTCGCCGCCGAATGGCGCGGGAAACTCGACCGCTTCGATCTGACACTGCCGCCGCAGGCCGGGCCGATCGAGGCGGTGATGAAGTCCTCGCTGGCCCACATGCTGATGTCGCGGCAGGGGCCGATCCTGCAGCCGGGCACCCGCAGCTATAACCGCAGCTGGATCCGCGACGGGGCCATGATGGCCGAGGGGCTGAACCGGCTGGGACACGAGAGCCTGTCGGCCGACTATCTGCGCTGGTTCGCGCCCTTGGTCTTCGACAACGGCAAGGTCCCGTGCTGCGCCGACAGCCGCGGGGCTGATCCGGTGCCCGAGAACGACAGCCACGGCGAGTTCGTCTTCCTCGCCGCCGAGACCTATCGCTACACCGGCGACGAGGCCCTGCTGCGCGAGGTCTGGCCGCAGGTACAGGCGGCGATCGGCTATATGGACAGCTTACGCGCCTCGACCCGGACGGCGGAGTTCGAGGCGGCGGACAGGCGCCACCTCTATGGTCTGCTGCCGCCGACAATCAGCCACGAGGGCTATTCCGACCGGCCGGCCTACAGCTACTGGGACGATTTCTGGGGGCTGCTGGGCTATCGCGACGCCGCCTTCATCGCGGATGCGCTGGGCGACGCGGCCGCAGCCGCGCGCATCCGCGCCGCCGAGGCCGAGTTCCGGACCGACATCATGGCCTCGATCGAGGCGACGGTGCGGGTGCACGGCATCGACTGGATCGCCGGGGCCGCTGACCGGGGCGACTTCGACGCCACCTCGACCACCATCGCCCTGTCGCCCGCCGGTCTGATCGACGAACTGCCGCAGGACCTGCTGAAGGGGACGTTCGACAAGTGGTGGGAGAATTTCACGGCGCGGCAGGAGAACCGTCAGCAGTGGAAGGACTACACCCCCTACGAACTGCGCAACGTCGGGGCGATGGTGCGTCTGGGGCGCCGTGAGGAGGCCCTGCGGGCGCTGGACTTCTATTTCGCCGACGTGCGGCCGCGCGCCTGGAACGGATGGGCGGAGGTAGTCGGCCGCGACGAACGCGAGCCGCGCTTCATCGGCGACATGCCCCACGCCTGGATCAGTTCGGACTACATCCGCTCGGCCCTGGATCTGCTGGTCTATGAGCGAGACCGCGACCACGCCCTGGTGCTGGCGGCCGGCGTGCCGACGGCGTGGCTGGAGGACAATGACGAGGGCGTGGGGGTCGCGGGCGTGCGCACCGCATACGGCTCTTTGACTTACCGACTGCGCGAGGACGGCGCCGGCTACCTGCTGACGCTGGACGGGCCGGTCGCGCCGCCCGGCGGCTTCGTCATCCAGTGGCCCGCCGGCGAGACCCCGCCCGCCGCCGTCCGCATCGACGGTCGGGCGGCGACCCTCATCGGCGGCGAGCTGAGGATCCCGGCGGGCGCCCGCCGGGTCGAGATGCGCTGATCCGGCCGGTTCAGGAGGCGGCGGGCGCCGCCGCCGGGGCATTGCAGTAGGCGTAGCCCTCCAGGATGTAGTCGCCCGCTACAGGCGTGTAGCCGGGGTTGTGGATCATCTGCCGCCGCGCCGTGTGGAGATGTTTGCGGTAGCCCGCCGAACCGCACAGCTCCGCCGCGCGCCGGTCCCAGAATTCGAAGGCGGTGCGCGGGTCCTGCGTCCATTGCGGCAGCAGCACCCGGATGGTGTAGCCGCCATCCGGGTTCAGGGTGTCCGTGAAGCCGTAGGGGACCTTGCCCGCCTCATCGATCCGGCCGTAGGCCGCCTGATGCATGCACCCGCCCAGCCACAGGCCGGCGCCTGCGAGGATCGCGACTCCGGCCTTGACCCGTCGGCTCACTGGATGGCGGCCTGGGCCTCGGCGCGCGCCCTGTGGACCTGCGCCACGGCGACCGAGTTGCCGTAGGTGGAGAAGCTCCCGACCTCCGACGGCGACGAGACGTAGGACCCGGCCGTGACGCCCGCCCCCAGACGGCGAACGATCCGGCCGTCCGGCAGGGTTTCGACGATCTCGTCCAGACCGGTCAGGCTGGGGATGGCGGTCCGGTTCATGTCGAGGAGGGCGTAGCGCGCGATGAAGGCATGCGCCTGTTCGACCTCGGCGCGCAGCAGGGCGCCGTTGTCCTTGCTCCACTCGCGGGTCAGGAAGATCGCGATCTCGGCCTTGGTCAGCTGGTCGTCGCGGGCCTGTTCCAGTTCGCGGGTCATGGCCTTGAAGGCGTCCGTGCCTTCGGCCGGCAGGGCGCCGGATTCGTCGCGGGCGCTGTCCTGGATCGAGGCGATCAGGCGCTCGCGCAGCTCCGGGGTCAGCACGGGCACCGGCAGCTGGCGCGAGTACCAGGTGAAGGTGTTACGATAGAGGGGCCCGCTCAGTTCGCTCTTCGGCGGCGCCTCTTCGAAGGTGTAGGGCGTGACGTACGGCACGGCCGGGTTCGTATAGCTGAGGTTGAAGACGACCTGCAGGGTCGTGGCGTCTTCCGAGAGCAGATAGCTGCTGGCGACCTCGACGTTGTCGTTGATCGTGATGGGGGCCGTCCGCCGCTGCACCAGCTTGACCTCGGAAACGGTCACGCCGCCGGCGGGGGCGACGGCGGCCTGCCGCCTGAAATGCTCCACCAGCGAGGCGTTGAGCGCCTCGACCGACACCGCTTCGGCGATCTCGTCGGCGGCCTGGGTCGCGCGGCGCGACGGGCCGGCGTTCATCATGGCGTCGAAAGCCACCGAGACCAGGACGCCGATCAGTCCCTGGGAGGCGCCGGCCGCGGAGCTGTCCTGGGCCAGCCAGGCCTTGCCCACGCCGGTGTTGTTCTCCGACACCGTGACCGGGGTCGGTCCCAGGGTTTCGATGTGGCTCGCGTTCAGCGGCCGGGCGTTCGGGACCTGCGGAACAGACACGCAGGCAGACAGAGACAGCGCGGCGAGCGCGCAGACGACGATACGCATAGGTGGTCCCCCAACCCTGTCTCCCCACGGACAGGCGTCGGCCCAGCTTAATCGCGAGAGCGGCGCGCGTGTCAACGCCGGGATGCGCGCCCTAGTCGTAGGACTGTTGATACCGTCCGTCGTGCGCCAGGTTGCCGAACTTGGTCGTATTGGCGTCGAAACTGAGTTTGATGATGCCGATCGGACCATGGCGTTGTTTGCCGATGACGACCTCGGCCTGGTGCTCCAGACGGTCCATGTCCTCCTGCCATTGCAGGTGTTCGGGCGAGCCTTCGCGCGGCTCGGCGCGGCCGAGGTAGTAGCTTTCGCGATAGACGAACATGACGCAGTCGGCGTCCTGCTCGATCGAGCCGGATTCCCGCAGGTCGGACAGCTGGGGCCGCTTGTCCTCGCGCTGCTCGACCTGACGCGACAGCTGCGACAGGGCGAGGATCGGCACGCTGAGTTCCTTGGCCAGGGCCTTGAGGGCGCCGGTGATCTCGGAGACTTCCTGCACCCGGTTCTTCTGGCTGTTGCTCTCGCCGGTGGTGATCAGCTGCAGATAGTCGACGATGATCAGGTCCAGCCCATGCTCCTGCCGCTTCAGCCGGCGCGCCCGGGCGGCCAGTTTGGAGATCGACAGGCCGCCGGTGGCGTCGATGAACAGCGGACTTTCACCGATCTCGATGGCCGCCTCGCGGATGCGGCCGAAGTCGGCGGCGTCGATCTCGCCCTTGCGCAGCTTGTCGGACGACACGCCCGAGGCGTCGGCCAGGATACGCATCGCCAGCTGTTCGGCGCTCATTTCCAGGCTGTAGAAGGCCACCACCCCGCCGCTGACGGTCTTGCGGCCCTCGGGCGTCGGCTCCCAGCGGTAGTTCCGGGCGACGTTGAAGGCGATGTTGGTCGCCAGCGCCGTCTTGCCCATCGACGGGCGGCCGGCGAGGACCAGCAGGTCGGAGGGGTGCAGGCCGCCCAGCTTGGAGTCCAGATCGTCCAGATGGGTGGCCAGGCCGGCCAGCTTGCCGTCGCGCTGATAGGCCTCGGCCGCCATCTGCACCGCGCCGCTCAGGGCGCTGGAGAAGCTGACGAAGCCGGATGAGGGCTTGCCCGTCTCGGCCAGGGTGTAGAGCCGCTGCTCCGCCTGTTCGATCTGGTCGATGGCGGCGGTTTCGGGCTGCGGCGCCTCGCGCACGATCTCGCCGCCGATGCGGATCAGGTCGCGGCGCAGGGCGAGGTCATAGACGACGCGGGCGTAGTCGGGGGCGTTGGCCGCCGGCGGCGCGCGGTCGACCAGGTCGGCGAGGTAGCGCAGGCCGCCGAATTCCTGGAAGGCCGGATCCAGCTTGAACCGCTCCATCAGGATGGTCGGCTCGGCCAGCATGCCCTGACGGATATGGTCCTCGATCGCCTCATAGAGGCGCTGGTGGAAGGGTTCGTGGAAATGGCCGCCGCGCAACCGGTCCGACAGGCGTTCGAACACGGCGTTGTCGAACATCAGCGAACCCAGAAGCGCCTGTTCGGCCTCCAGATTGTGCGGCATCGACGGGATCGACCCGGAGTCGGCGGGGCCCGGGAAGGCAAGCGGTGCGAAGGCGTTCATGGGGATCATGTCTTACCCATGCGCGCGGGCTACGTCAGTCTCGGTCGCAGGCTTCATGGGGAGCAATTTCGGGCCGCTGTGGACGTTCCCGAAATCCGTAACCGGATCAGTTAACGGCTCAGGCGCCGCATGGATATCGCGAGGCCATCCAGCTGCGGATGCCGTCGGTGACGGTCATGCGCTGCCGGCGAGGCTGGGGAATTCCGTTCAGGAAGTCCAGCATCTGGCGGACATTCAGATTGATTTGCGCGGGGGGACAGGCCGGCGGAGTCCGCCCTGCGGTGCGGGCCGCCTCGATCTCGTCCCCGACCGTACGAAACGCGCGTTCGGCCTCGCCCTTCAGGCGATGCGCGTCGGGGCGCAGCATGGCCGTGGGATTGAGCGGAATCCGGTTCGCACGCGTCACGAAAGCGTCCAGCGTCATGCCCGACTGCGCCGTCGCCGAGCCGGCGGCCAAGGCCAGCGCGAGGCCGGCGATCAGGATGATGCGTGACATGTCTTCCCCTCCGCGAGACACGCAGAATGATCGGGAATTCGTGGCGAAACAACGGTCGTCGGCGCGGACGGCGAAACCGCCCGCGCCGCCGCCGTCACCAGTTCAGACCGACCCGGGCATAGACGAAGCGCCCGTTGAACCCGAACGGCGAATAGAAGGGGAAGCCCAGCACCCCGTTGGCGTTCAGGGCGGCGGGCACGGCGTCGGGATATTCGTCAAAGGCGTTGTCGACGCCCAGCGCCAGGGTGATCCGCTCATTGGGCTGGAAACGGCCCTCGAAGTCGACAACCGTCTTCTCGCCGGTGGAGTAGTCCGTGGCCGCGGTCGAACCCGGTTGAACGACGTCGCCGTAGTAGGTGGCGCGGGCGGTCAGCCCCCATCTGCCAAGGCTCCAGTCGGCGTTGCCCGAGACCTTTGTATCCGGCGTGCCCTGCTGGATGGTCTCGATCCGGCTGCGCGCGAACAGCGGCGGCACCGGGTTGAGCACCGACGACGAGGTCGGGACGCGGGTGACCTCGACGTCATTGAAGTTGGCCGCGACGGTGAAATTGAAGTCGCCGAAGGCCTGGGTGTCCAGGCGATAGCGGCCGACCACGTCCACGCCCTTGGTGGTGGTGTCGACGCCGTTCAGAAAGAAACGCGCCGCCTGGATGCCGAGCGGATCCAGCAGCGAGGCGACCTGGGGGCTGAAGCTGCGGTTGATGTTCTCCGACAGGACGATCTGATCCTCGATATCGATCTGGTAGGCGTCGATGGTGAGGTCGAAATCGCCCAGCCGGATGACGGCCCCGAGGGTGTAGTTGGTCGAGGTTTCGGCATCCAGCGGCTCGGCGCCCAGCACGGCGGCGACGGGGCTGGTGGCAGGGAAGGTCCCGGTCTCCACGACCGCGCCGTTCTGGATCACCGAGGCGGTCGAGGTGAAGTACGACTGCTGCAATGACGGCGCGCGGAACCCGGTCGAGATCGAACCCCGCAGGGCGAAAGCCGGGGTGAAGTCGTAACGGGCCGAGATCTTGCCCGTCGTCGCGGTTCCGAAGTCGGAATAGTCCTCGAAGCGGACGGCGCCCGCGACGGTGAACTGTTGGGTCACCGGCGCCTCGACATCCAGATAGACGCCGACGGCCGTACGGTCCTCGTCCACCTCATTGGACGGCTGGAAGCCGACGAAGCCCTGGGCCCCACCCGCCAGGGCGGTGCTCCCGCCCAGCGGCCCGCGATTGTACGATTCCGGCTGGCCGGCCTGGATTTCATAGGTCTCGCGGCGCGCCTCGAGGCCGACCGCGACATTGAGCGGGGCGTGGAGGCCGATTTCGTACTGGCGGGTCAGATCGGCCCCCAGAACCAGCTGGTCGTAGATCAGCGAGCCGGAGTCGAAGCTGGTCGGGGAGGCCGCGCCATAGGTGGAGTTCAGGGACTCTTCGGTGCGGAAATCGAGGGCGTTGCGGCCGTAGACCAGGTTGAGGTCGGCCTGCCATTCCCCGACTTCGCCGCGCAGGCCGCCCGCGAGGGACAGGTCTTGCGAGTTGACGGCGATCTTCGGCAGGAAGCCGTTGGGGTAGATGGCGACGACGTTGTTGGTGTTGTTGGCCAGACGCGGGAAGGCGGCGCTTTCGCTGTCGCGATCCTGATAGCCGGTCCAGCCATAAGCTTCCCAGCCATTGCCGAGCGGCAGGCCCGCATTGGCGAAGACGGTCCATTGCTCGACCTCCGGATCGCCGAAGCGGGCGGTGACGGCGTTGGGGGTGACACGCGGATCGAGGTCGGAGCGGTTGGTCGGATCGCGCTGCAGATACTCCGCGCTGAGGGTCAGGAAACCGTCCGCGCCGAGGCCGAAGCCCTGCCAGCCAGAGGCGGTCAGCGTGGTCCCGTCCTCCACGTCGCGGCCCTCGGCCCGCGCCGTGTCGACGGTGGTGTAATACCGGCCGGCCGTGAAGGAGGCGCCGCCGCCGCTGGAGGCCTCGCGCAGGCGCAGGTTGACGACCCCGGCGATGGCGTCCGAGCCGTACTGGGCCGAGGCTCCGTCGCGCAGCACCTCGATGCGGTCCAGGGCGCCGGTCGGGATGGCGTTCAGGTCGACGGCGGCCGAGCCGCGACCGACCGAGCCGTTGACGTTGACGAGGGCCGAGGCGTGGCGGCGCGTTCCATTGACCAGAACCAGCGTCTGGTCGGGCGACAGGCCTCGCAAGGTGGCCGGGCGGATGGAGTCCGTCCCGTCGACCACGGAAGGGCGCTGGAAGGTCAGCGAGGGGACGGCCTGGGCCAGGGCGGCGGCGAGCTCGGTCGTGCCGCGGTTCTGAAGGTCATCGGACGTCACGACGTCGACCGGTGAAAGCGTATCCAGCCGCGAGCGGTTGGGCGTACGGGTGCCGGTGACGACGACCTCGTCGATGACGCTGACGTCGTCCCGGGGCGTGGGTTGCGGCGCTGTCTGCGCCGAGGCGGCGCCGGCGAGCAGGGCGGAGGCCGAGACGGCCGCGGAGAGGGCGATGCGGAAGGAGGTTCGGGTCATGTCGGGTTCTCGATGAGACGCAGGTTTCCGCGCGGCGTCGCGCACGGCGATCACCGGTGTCGGATCCTGCGATTGTGAAGGTTCAGGTCCGGCGCGGGGACCGGGGGACGGTCAGCCGGTTACAGCGAACGTCGACATCGCATCGGACCGGTGCAGCGCGCGCGCAGGCCGGCGGCGAGGGCGGTCAGGGGGCAGGGCGTGGAGTCACGCATGGTCGTCTCCCGCTCGGTCGGGAACCGCTTCGGTGGCAGATGAAGGGAGTTCGGGCGTCGCCCGTCCTCTCATCTGCCGCGACCCGGGGAGGGGTCCCGAAGGAGTTGGCACCTTACGGAGGTCCGCAGGTTGCCCCGGCGTCAAAGGGCCTATCCCTCAGCCGGTCTCGATGAGCAGATGCGATATTGCGATGCGGCATAAACGGATCAAGTCCGTGTCGGAAAAAAGTTCGGCGGCGCAGGGCTTCCCCCGCGCCGCCGTGACTTTCAGGCATCAGGCCCTGTTCAGGCTTCCGAACCGAGGCCGTCCTGCTGGCCGGCGCCGCCGGCGACCATGTCCTTGGCCTGTTCGAGGGCGGCTTCGCGATCCTCGTCATAGGCGGCCTTGATCACGTCCTCGCCCTTCGCCTGACGCTCGGCTTCGTCGGCCGAACGGGCGATGTTGATCTTGACGGTGGCCGAGACCTCGGCGTGCAGGCGAACCAGCACTTCGTGGACGCCCAGGGTCTTGATCGGGGTGTTGAGCACGATCTGGCTGCGCTCGACCTTGCCGCCTTCGGCCGTGACGGCCTCGACGATGTCGCGGGCGGCGACCGAACCGTACAGCTGACCCGTCTCGCCGGCTTGCCGGATCATGACATAGGTCTGGCCGTCGATCTTGGCGCCGATCGCGCCGGCGTCGGCCTTGTTCTTCTCGTTGCGGGCCTCGATGGCGGCGCGGTCGAGTTCGAACGCCTTCAGGTTCGCCGACGTGGCCCGACGGGCCTTGTCGCGCGGCAGAAGGAAGTTGCGGGCGAAGCCGTCCTTGACGGAAACGACGTCGCCGATGGCGCCGAGATTATCGACGCGCTCAAGCAGAACGACCTTCATCTTATTTCACCACGTAAGGCAGGAGGGCCAGATAGCGGGCGCGCTTGATGGCCTTGGCCAGTTCGCGTTGCTTGATCTGGGAAACGGCGGTGATGCGCGAAGGGACGATCTTGCCGCGCTCGCTGATGTAGCGTTGCAGCAGTTTGACGTCCTTGTAGTCGATCTTCGGCGCGCCTTCGCCCGAGAACGGGCAGACCTTGCGGCGACGATAGAAGGGACGGCGTCCGGCGGCGCCGGAGCCGGCCGGCGCGCCCGGCGACGGAGCGGTGGTGTCGGTCATGTTCCGGGTTCCTTAAAAGGTGGCTTCGGCGGCGGCGTCGTCGCGGGGCGTGCGCTCACGCTCACGTTCGCGCTCGCGTTCGCGGCGGGCCAGCAGGGGCGACAGTTCCAGGTCGAGTTCCTCGACGCGGACGGTCAGCCAGCGAAGGACGTCCTCGTTGATCGACAGCTGACGCTCGACCTCGGCCATGGCGGCGGGCGGGCAGTCGACGGCGAGCAGCGAATAGTGCGCCTTGCGGTTCTTCTTGACCCGATAGGTCAGGTTGCGCAGACCCCAGTATTCGATCTTGGCGACGGTGCCGCCGCCGGCTTCGATCAAACCCTTGATGGTGTCGTTCAGCGCTTCGGCCTGTTGCGCGCTGATATCCTGGCGCGACATGACCGTGTGCTCGTAAAGAGCCATGCGGTAGTCTCCCTTGGTGGGCGTCGGCGCGAGGGGACCGGGTAAGTCCTCTCCCACGATGGATCCTGAAGCGGCGGCCGGGATGACTTCCCGAACCCTTTGGAGCTCCGCGTCAGGACCGAAGCCCTGGAAAGGCGGCGCGTATAGGGGAAAAGCCGGCGCGCGGCAAGGCGCGGATGCGATCCGCACGGCTCTCGCGGATCAGGCGGCGCGCGCGCCGCTCCTCGGGGGCAGCAGGACGGCCGTCTCGACCCGGTTGCGGCCCTTGCTCTTGGCGCGATACAGCGCCCCGTCCGCTCCGATCAACAGGCCATCGGGCATGGGGATCGTCTGACCCACGGCCGCCGTCGCCGTGGCGGCGCCGAGGCTGGCGGTCAGCACCCCGCGGGCGCTGTCCGCATGGAGTATGCCCAGGGCCTGGATCGCCTCGCGCAGGGCCTCGGCCACCGTGGCCGCGCCCGACGCGGGGGTGTCCGGCAGGATGACGGCCATCTCTTCTCCGCCATAGCGCGCGGCCAGGTCGCCGGGCCGCCGCACGATCTCCTGGATTGCCTTTGCGACGTCGCGCAGACAGGCGTCGCCGGCCGGATGCCCGTAGCGGTCGTTGAACCGCTTGAAATGATCGACATCGAGAAGGATCAGCGACACCTCGCCGTCGTCGCGCACGGCTCGCGCCCACTCCCGCGCCAGGGCTTCATCGAAGGCCCGCCGGTTCGCCAGCCCGGTCAGACCGTCCGTGACCGCTTCACGCTCGAGCCGGTGCTGCAGGGCCTGCCGCTCCGAGACGTCGCGCATCACCAGAATGACCTCGACCAGAGCGCCGGTCACGGGGTCGCGCAGGGCCCGGGAACTGGTCTCGACCCAGGCCATGACTCCATCCGGTTTCAGCGTTCGCAGGATCAGGGGTTTGACATCTTCGCCCTGGACCACCCGTGCGGCTTCGGCGGCGATGACGGGCCGGTCCTCCTCGATGACGATCGAGGATGGTCGTTGGCCGACCATCTCCTCCGGCGGCCGACCCAGCACTGTCGTCGAGGACGGCGAGCAGTAGCGGATGACAAAATCGGGTCCCAGGCGGCACAGGACGTCACGGCTGTTTTCGACGAGCAGCTTCAGGTCGGTTTCGGAGGCGTTGGCGGTACGCGCGCGGCCCCGGAACAGACGGGCGAACATTCGACGGACGTCGGACGGAGCCATGACCGGCCTCCACACACATCCCCGACGCCCGAGCGTGCGCTCGCCTGCTTAAGGGAGGGCTTACGGCTATGGTGAACGGGGGCTGTGGCCGGTGGCCGGGGCGACCTATTCGGGCCGCACCACCATGCAGGTGACGCGGCGTTCGGCCAGGGCGGCGCAGGCGGACCGGGCGGCCTGTTCGGTCATGCCGGTGAACCGGGAACGGTGCCACCCGCTGGCGTTCTGGACGCTGCGCTCGGCGGCGGCGAACTGGGTGCGAAAGCGGCGGTTGACCTCGGTCAGCCAGTCCCGGGCGACCGCCTCGTCGCGAAAGGCTCCGACCTGGACGGACCAGCGCCCGGCGGCCGGTCGCGCGGGTTCGCGCGCAGGCGGCGCGGCCGCTCGCGGCGGCGCCGCCCGCGCCGGTTCGGCGGTTCCGCCGTTGAGGATGGCGGTGACGTCGGCCGGCCGCCCGGCGACGGTCCGTTCCGAGGGCGCGGGGGTCACTCTCGCCGGTGGAGGCGGGCTTGCAGGCAGGGAAGCGTAGGCGACGCCGCCCGAGGCGAGCGGGCTGGGTCCGGGGTCGGTCTCGCCGTCATCCTCTCCGGCGACGGCGGCGTATTCCACGGGCCCGGAGCTGTCGGGACCGATGCCGAAGCCGCGCGCTTCGAAGAAGGTCTGGGCCACCTGTATGGTCTGACCGCTGGCGCGGGCGCGCTCGACCTCGAAGCCGGTATCCATAAGGGCCGCCACATGCTGGTTGCGGCTGGCGGTCGAACGGCCGCCCAGGACGATGGTGATCAGTCGCCGGCCGTCCCGCACCGCCGAGGCCGCCAGATTGTAGCCGGAGGCGTTGGTGTAGCCGGTCTTCATGCCATCGTAGCCCACGCCGCCCCGCAGCAGGCCGTTGGTATTGCGGTACTCGCGGCCCTCGTAGGCCCAGTCGTGCAGGCCGAAATAGCGATAGTACTGCGGATAGTCGCGCATCACGGCCCGGGCCAGGATGGCCAGGTCGCGGGCCGAGGTCAGCTGGCGGGCGTCGGGCAGGCCGTTGGCGTTGACGTAGCGGGTCTGGCTCATGCCCAGCTCCTGGGCCTTCAGCGTCATCCGGGCGGCGAACCGGGCCTCGGATCCTCCGACGTGTTCGGCGATGGCCACCGCCATGTCATTGGCGCTGCGCACGGCGGTGGCGCGCATGGCGTTGTCCAGGGTGATGGTCTGGCCGGCGGCGAGCCCCAGCTTGGACGGCGGCTGGCTGGCCGCCCGGGGCGAGACGGTCAGCACATCGTCCAGCTGGACCTTGCCTTCCGAGAGCGCCTCGAAGGTCAGGTACAGGGTCATGACCTTGGTGATCGAGGCCGGGTAGCGGCGGCTGTCGGCATGGCGCGCGAACAGCACCTCGCCCGACTCGGCGTCGACGACGATGGCGGCGTAACGGGCATTGTCCGATGACTGGGCGACCAGCGGCGCGGTCGTCGGCGTCACCGCCAGGCCGGCGATCAGCAGCAGCGTCAGGAACCCGCGACGGATCAGGGCGGAGATCGGCAAAGACAGGCCTCACAAAGACTTTAGCGCGACGGCGGCCCCACCACGCGACGCTGACGAAAGGCTAACATGCGTCATCGGGGTTTCGTGAGGGTAAACAAGCCGTCAACGGATTTGTGAAGGCGCTCGCCTGTCGGCCGGCTTTCAGGCCCGTATGAACTTATTGTGCACCGCACAAAATGCCTTGACCTTCCTTCGCAGTTGCACCATATGACGGTCCGTCGCGGTGGAATCGCTTGCCGCGGGAAAAATCATAAAAAGCGGCCCAGCCGCGACTGGTTCAGGAGAGATATCATGGCCGACAGCGCCGAAACCGTGAAGAAGACCGTCGAAACCGCCGCCAACACCGTCAAGGCTTCGGCCGAAAAGGCCCAGGCCACGTTCCAGGCCAATGCCGAACAGGCGCAGGCCGTGGGCGCCAAGGCGTTCCGCGAAGCCGCCGACAAGTCCGCCGCCGGCCTTGCCGAGCTGAACGCCCAGGGCAAGCAGAACCTCGAAGCCGTCGTCGCCTCCGCCGCCGCCGCCCAGAAGGGCGTCGAGGCCCTGTCGGCCCAGACCGTGGCCTTCACCAAGAAGTCCTGGGAAGACGGCGTCGCGGCCGCCCAGTCGATGTCGCAGGCCCGTTCGATCCAGGAACTGCTCGAGCTGCAGACGACCTGGGCCAAGTCGGCGACCGAAGCCTATCTGGTCGAAGTCACCAAGGCGACGGACGTCCTGACCGCCTCGGTCAAGAACAGCTTCAAGCCGATCAACGAGCGCGTCACCGCCTCGGTCGAAAAGTTCCAGGCCGCCCGCTAGGGCGACTGGCGCTTCAGTAAGCGTACGAGGGGCCCCGGCGGAAACGCCGGGGCCTTTCTCTGTCCGCGGCCCTATTCCGACGTCGCCGCGTGGTCGATGCTGAGCGCCCGGGTGGCGCGCCACCGACCGTCCTCCAGCGTCCAGACGATCGAGAAGCGAGCGCGGCCAACGAGCGTTTCCGGGCCGTCGCCCTGCCGCTCGTAGAACAGATGCGTGCCTTCCTCGACAGCGCCATAGCCGGGGATCGGAAAGACCCGCAGGGTGTCGGCCACGAGCAGGCGACGCGACCGCCAGGCGTCCGGAGCCTTCTTCGCCTCGCAGCCAGTCGCATAGTCGGCGACGAACGCCTCGCGCCCGGCCATCAGGCCGGCCTTGTCGTGGTAGAATTCGAAATCCGCGGTGACGATGTCGGCCAGCGCGTCGGGCTCGCAGCGGTCGAACATCACCGAGAACAGTTCCGCATCCCGTTCCGCGATCGCGGCGGTCAGGGCGGGGCCGTCGGGCAGGGCGACGGGCGGGGTCTGGATGAGCGCCAGAGCGGCCAGCAACGCGGTGGGAAACATGGAACCTCCTCGACCGTCGAGGGCGACGGCGCGGTGGAACCTGCGGGCACGAACGGCCCATGTCCCGTGAATCTTTGGTCATGGCGGCGCTGTCACGCAAGCTGTGACTTGCCGCCGCTTCAATTCAGGCCATCATTCCCTATCTGATCCATCTTCTCCCCAAACTGGACCACGAATGCCGCCGTCCCGCAGGCCAGGTGAACAGAACGATGGAGGCCTGGGCGCCGCCACCGTCACCGAGACCAAGCCGAAGCTTCAGAAGCCCTCGCTGTACCGGGTGCTGATCCTGAACGACGACTACACGCCAATGGAATTCGTGATCTATGTGCTGGAGCGGTTCTTCCAGAAGGACCGCGAGGCCGCGACTCGCATCATGCTGCATGTGCATCAGCATGGGGTCGGGGTCTGTGGCGTCTTCACCTACGAGGTGGCCGAAACCAAGGTCGCACAGGTGATCGAGACCGCCCGCCGCCACCAGCACCCCCTGCAATGCACGATGGAAAAAGACTGAGAGGATCCGTCCATGCCCTCGTTTTCTCGTCCTCTCGAAGAGACCCTGCACCGCGCGGTGCACTACGCCAACGAGCGCCGGCATGAGTACGCCACGCTCGAGCACCTGCTGCTGGCCCTCATAGACGACCCCGACGCGGCCAATGTGATGACCGCCTGCAACGTCGACCTTGTGAACCTCAAGTCCGCCCTGACCCTGTATGTCGACACCGACCTGGCGGCGCTCGCCACCAGCGACGGCGAGGACGCCAAGCCCACGGCCGGCTTCCAGCGCGTGATCCAGCGCGCCGTGATCCACGTCCAGAGCTCGGGCCGCGAGGAGGTCACCGGCGCCAATGTGCTGGTCGCCATCTTCAGCGAGCGCGAAAGCCACGCCGCCTACTTCCTGCAAGAGCAGGACATGACCCGCTACGACGCGGTCAACTACATCGCCCACGGCATCGCCAAGAAGGCGGGCGGAGGGGAAACCCGTCCGGCCAAGACCGGCGCTTCGCCGGAGGACGCCGACGACGCGGCCGCCGCCAAGACCGGCGGCGAAGCTCTGGAGGCCTATTGCGTCGACCTCAATGAGAAGTCGCGCAACGGCAAGATCGATCCGCTGATCGGCCGCCACGCCGAGGTCGAGCGGGCCATCCAGATTCTGTGCCGCCGGACCAAGAACAATCCGCTGCTGGTCGGCGACCCCGGCGTCGGCAAGACCGCCATCGCCGAGGGTCTGGCCCGCAAGATCGTCAACCACGAGGTCCCGGACGTGCTGGAAGGCGCGACCATCTACAGCCTCGACATGGGCGCGCTGCTGGCCGGCACCCGCTATCGCGGCGACTTCGAGGAGCGGCTGAAACAGGTCGTCAAGGAACTGGAGACGCACGACAACGCCATCCTGTTCATCGACGAGATCCACACGGTCATCGGAGCCGGCGCGACCTCGGGCGGAGCCATGGACGCCTCCAACCTGCTGAAGCCGGCCCTGGCGTCGGGCTCGCTGCGCTGCATGGGCTCCACGACCTACAAGGAGTACCGCCAGCATTTCGAGAAGGACCGGGCCCTGGCCCGCCGCTTCCAGAAGATCGACGTCAACGAGCCGACAGTCGAGGACACGATCAAGATCCTCAAGGGCCTGAAGACCTCCTACGAGGGCCACCACAAGGTCCGCTACACCGACGCGGCCCTGCGCACGGCGGTCGAGCTGTCGGCCCGCTACATGACCGACCGCAAACTGCCCGACAAGGCGATCGACGTGATCGACGAGGCGGGCGCCAGCCAGATGCTGCTGCCCGAGTCGAAGCGGAAGAAGGTCATCGGCCAGAAGGAGGTCGAGGTCGTCATCGCTCGCATGGCCCGCATTCCGGCCAAGTCGGTCTCCAAGTCCGACACCGAAGGCCTGCGCGCGCTGGAGACTGACCTGAACCGGGTCGTGTTCGGCCAGCAATCGGCCATCGAACAGGTCTCCGCGGCCATGAAGCTGGCCCGCGCGGGCCTGCGCGATCCGCAGAAGCCGATCGGCGCCTTCCTGTTCAGCGGCCCCACCGGGGTCGGCAAGACCGAGGTGGCCAAACAGCTGGCCTCGACCCTCGGCATCGAGATGCTGCGCTTCGACATGTCGGAATACATGGAGCGGCACACCGTCAGCCGTCTGATCGGCGCCCCTCCGGGCTACGTCGGCCATGACCAGGGCGGCCTGCTGACCGACGCCGTCGACCAGCACCCGCACGCCGTGGTCCTGCTGGACGAGATCGAGAAGGCCCACCCCGACGTCTACAACATCCTGCTGCAGGTGATGGACAACGGCATGCTGACCGACGCGGTCGGCAAGAAGGTCGATTTCAGGAACACCATCCTGATCATGACCACCAACGCCGGGGCCGCCGACAACGCCCGCGCCTCCATCGGCTTCGGCCGGGGCAAGGTCGAGGGCGAGGACGAAAAGGCCATCCAGCGCCTGTTCGCGCCGGAGTTCCGCAACCGTCTGGACGCCATCGTCGCCTTCAAGGCGCTGGACGCCGGGACGATCAAGTCGGTGGTCACCAAGTTCATCATCCAGCTGGAAGCCCAGCTGGCGGACCGGAACATCACCATCGAACTGACCGACGAGGCGGCCGACTGGCTGGCCAAGAACGGCTTCGACGAACTGTATGGCGCGCGGCCGCTGGCCCGGGTCATCCAGGAGCATATCAAGAAGCCGCTGGCCGACGACATCCTGTTCGGACGGCTGACGCGCGGCGGCCACGTGAAGGTGACCCTGACCGACGGCAAGATCGCCTTCGACATCGCCGGCCCCAACGCCGCCCAGGTCAAGGCGGTCGAGGCCCAGGCGGCGGACTAGGTTCACGGCCCGGGAGGGCGGCTGGATCGGGTCGGGCTCAGGCCGCCTGACGCTCGGCCGGGGCCGCAGCCGCGGTTCCGACCCGTTCGGCCGGCAGGTGGATGGTGAAGATCGATCCCATGCCCGGCGTGCTCATGGCGCGCACGGAGCCGCCCATGGCCTCGATCAGGCCGCGGGCCAGGGTCAGGCCGACCCCGGCCCCCTCCTTGGCCCGCGTGGCGGAATCGTCGGCCTGGACGAATTTGCCGAACAGGTCGGGAAGGCGGGACGGAGCGATGCCGGCGCCGGTGTCGGCGACGCGGAACTCCAGTTCAGATCCGATCGCGCGCGCCTCCAGCTTCACGGAGCCCCGGGAGGTGTGACGCAGGGCGTTGTCGAGCAGGTGCCCCAGGGCCTGACGCAGATAGTCGCCGTCCAGACGCCAGAGACCCTCGATCGAGTCGTCCGCGGCGGCGACCAGTGTCAGCCCGGCGCGTTCGGCCGTCGGCCTGTGCGCGACGGCGAGCGAGTGGATCAGGTCGGCGGCGTCGACGCCGACCGGATCGGGAACCAGCTCGCCCTTTTCCAGCCGGGCGACGGTGAGGATGCGCTCGATGAGGGCCAGCAGGCTCTCGCCCGACTGTTTCAGCACGCCCAGCTGGCTGCGCTGCTTCGCGTCGAGATCCCCCATGGCCAGGATCTCGGCCATGCCCAGTACGCCGTTCAGCGGCGTGCGCAGTTCGTGGCTCATCACGCCCAGGAAGCGGGTCTTGGCGATATTGGCGCCCTCGGCGCGGTCGCGGGCCTCGGTCAGGTCCAGCTCGTTCTCTTCCAGCCGCCGGACGATGCCGCGGACCCGGAGGAAGAGGGCCATGGCGGCGGCGGCCAGCAGCAGGATCAGCCCCCCGACCGCGGGCGCGGCGCCCTTGAGCACCGAAAAGCCGGGCCGGTCCGGCGTCCAGCGCACCTGACCCAGGACCACGTCGCCCGGCCCCTCCAGCACGAGATAGCCCTGATTGTCCCGCGAGGGACCGGCCTCGGTGAGGGTGGGGCTCACGATCGCCAGATCCTTTTCGAGGGCGCCGAGGAACTCCGATACGGGCTTGGCGGAGACGATGACGGGGTCGTTGTCCAGCCGCGGCTGCGTCAGGTCCTCGCGCACCACGGTGCCGAGGCCGACCAGATAGATGTCGGCTCCCGCGCTCACCAGGGCGGTTTGGTTGACGGAGGCGTCGAAGCTCACGCGGGGCCGGTCGTGCTTGGCGGCGGCCTGGCGGCGCACCTCGGCCACCAGCGGGGCGACGGCGTCGATGAAGGCCCGTTCGCTGGCCGGGTCCACCGGTTCGCTGTCGCGGGAGGTCAGGATCAGATCCCCGTGCCGGTCGTAGACCAGGGTCACCGCGTGACCCATGAAGTCGGCGTAGTAGTCGCCGAAATTGATCTGGAGCCATTCCAGGTCCGGTCTGCCGGCCAGACTGATGACCGAGTCGTTCCAGATGGCCGAGGAGTTGATGTTCTCGATCAGGCCCTCGAGCGTTCGGTCCAGGCGAACCTGGGCCAGCTGGCGCTCCTTTTCGGCCTGGACCCGGTCGATGCCGGCGGCGGCGTAGGTCATCAGGCCCGCGGCGCCGGCGATGACGAGCGTCAGGGCGGCCAGGGTGATCGCGACGATCCGCCGGAGGTCCTTGCGTTCGCTGGTGGTGCGCCCTGCCATATCGGGAGTTGGCACGACTTCCATAAAGCGACGGTGAGGGAACGGGGTTATCGGCGCTTAACCCTGTCCGTACACGGAAGTTTGCCCGGTCGCCCCCGATAGTCCGGTCGAACGATCGGGGGCGGGATCCATGAACCATCGAGCAGTCGCGGCGGGTCTGATGGCGCTGGCCGCGTCGGGCGCTCCGGCGCTGGCGCAGGAGGCGGGGCCGTGGTCGGTCGAGGGCCGCGTCGGCGTCGTTTCCGACTATCGCGACAGGGGCTACACCCTGTCCGGCGAGGAGCCGGCGCTGCAGGGCGAGGCGACCCTGTCGCACGCCTCGGGCCTCTATGTCGGGGTCTGGGGCTCGACCATCGAGGAATACGGGATCGGGTCGGACGGCGACGGCGCCGAAGTCGAGGTCACCCTGTACGCCGGCTGGGCCGGCGCCGTGGCCGGCTTCGACGTAGACGCCGGGGTCTGGACCAACGTCTATCCCGACGGCGACGACGTGAACTACGTCGAGTTTCCCCTGCAGGCGGGCCGGACCTTCGGCGACGCGACCTTCAGCGCCGGCGTGGTCTGGGCCCCGTCGCAGACCGGCACGGGGGACGAGGCCAATACCTGGGTGTGGACCCGCGCCGACTACGCCCCCGAGGCCTGGCCAGTCAGTCTGCACGCCGCCCTCGGCCACGAGGACGGCGGCTTCGCCCCGGACGGCAAGACCGACTGGCGACTCGGGGTCGCGGCGCCGCTGGGCGGCTTCACCCTCGGCGTCGACTGGGTGGACAGCGACACCGAGGACAGCGCCGTGGTGGCCTCGGTGTTCCGGGGCTTCTGAGCCCTCCGCCCTGACTATTGGCGGCGACGGCCCAGGCCGCCGAGCAGGATGGCCAGGCCGGCGACGATGCCGGTGGTCAGCAGCGGCTTGCGGCGGGCGAAGTCCAGGCCCTTGCGGGCGTTGTCCTGATACTGGGCCGGGGCCTTCTCGACGAGGCCGTCCAGCCCGTCGATGACGCGGCCGTAGGCGTCCAGCGCCTTGCCCTTGACCTCGTTGATCCGGCCCTCGAGCTGCAGCTTGCCGTCGCCGGTCATCCGGCCGAGGCCGTTCTGGACCTGGCCCTCGAGCTCGGTGGCGGCGCCTTCGATGCGTTGGTCGGTCATGGGGAGGTCCTTGGCTGTGAACAGGGCGGGGAGGCCTGCAGCGAAAGTGCATGTCGGCGCCGGCGGTTCCTGCGGCAAGAGGTCCGGGACGGAAGTTTTCGGCGGCGGCGCAGGAGCGCGATGGATCCACAGGCGGGCGGCGACGGGTCATTTTACCCGGGCGATATTGACGCGTGGTTTTTACCGGGGTAAATCCAGAGATACACCATCCATAGAGTCCGCTCCGTCCAATCCGTTCGCTGCGTCCCGCCGTCAACCCGTCCACTCCGTTTTGCCCGGGTAAATCAGAGGACGCCGTCCGTAGCGTCCACTCCGTCCACTCCGTCCACTTCGGCCGTGGCGTCTTCTCCGCCTCCCGCCTCGCCGGGGGCGATCATGGAGGAGGGCTACGTCAAAATCGGCCGTATGGCCGTCATCCGGGAGCTCCGTCATGTCCGTTCCGTCCGACCTGCCCGTGGTCGCCTTCGTCGGCGCCGAGCGGATCGCCCGCGCGCCCCTGCATCGGGCCCTGCCGGCCATCCACGCGGCGGCGGCGGCGGGGCAGGGGCCGCTGGTGTTCGATCTGGTCGACGGCCGGGTGATCGACCTCGACCTGCGCGGCGACCTGGGGAAGGCGCGGGCCCGACTGGGGCCGGCGCTGGTCCCGCCCCCGGAGAAGCGCGGGCCGGGGCGGCCGAAGCTGGGCGTCACGGCGCGGGAGGTGACCCTGTTGCCGCGTCACTGGGACTGGCTGGCGGCCCAGCCGGGCGGGGCGTCGGTGGCCCTGCGCAAACTGGTCGAGGCGGCGCTGAAGGCGGGAGAGGGGCCGGACCGGGCGCGGCGGGCGAAGGAGAAGGCCTACCGCTTCATGACCGCCATGGCGGGGGATCTGCCGGACTACGAGGAGGCGACGCGGATGCTGTTCGCGGGGGACTGGGCGGCGTTCGACGCGGCGACGGAGGGATGGCCGGAGGGGGTGCGGGAGACGGCGCGGGAGATGGCGGCGGGAGCCTGGCGGAACGGGAACGGGTGATCCTTCTCCCCTTGCGGGAGAAGGTGGCGCCCGAAAGGGCTGGCGCCGGTCTCTCGACAGACACCGGCAGATCGGCGAGCTTACAAGCAATGAGGGAATAGCGGAAACAACCCGAGAGGAAACGACGCATGGAACCATTCTCCACGAGCACCCTCCGGGAGACAGACTGGATTGCACCGTATAACGTTATGCGTTATAGTTCTCCGCGATGATCCGGAGTTTCCGCGATCGCGAGACTGAGAAGGTCTGGGATGGCGGGCGATCGCGTCGCTTGCCGGGGGACATTCAGAACGTCGCCTTGCGGAAGTTGGCGGCTCTGGATGCGGCGGAGCGACTGGACGATCTGCGTCGGCCGCCCGGCAATCAGCTGGAGGCGCTGAAGGATGACCGGAAGGGCCAGCATTCCATCCGGATCAATCAGCAGTGGCGGGTCTGTTTCCGCTGGACCGACGGAGGGTGCGAGGATGTTGAAATCTGCGACTACCACTGACGCCGACTGGCTGAAGAACCCGACGCCGGGCGACGTCCTGCTGGAGGATTTCCTCAAGCCCGTCGGCATGAGCCAGACCGCCCTGGCCAACGCGATCGGCGTGCCGCCGCGCCGGATCAACGAGATCGTGCTGGGCAAGCGGGCGGTGACCGCCGACACGGACCTTCGCCTGACGCGCTACTGGGGCATGAGCCAGGGGTTCTTCCTGCGGCTCCAGATGAGCCATGACCTGCGCGAACAGCGGCGGAAGATCGGTCCGGCGCTGGAGATGATCACGCCGAGGGCGGCTTAGCGCGTATCTCGCGGATGGGGCCGCCCGGGAAGGTCAGGAAGTAGGCGGCCGAAAAACCGGCAAGGTCGATCGCATCGACAGATTCCAGTTCAAGCATTCCACTGGACCGGCTGTGGTCCGCAACGATGAGCAGTCTAATGTCGTCACCAACGGCTGCACGATAGGATGGGAGCCGACTTGATTTCCTCGCAATCGCGGCTTGGGCCTGCGCCACAGCATCTTGTGTTACCCAGCCTACACCATCGTCGACCTGCGACCATCTCGGGTGAAAAGCGACCCGAGCAAAGACTCTTGTCCCCGAAGGCGTTTCCATCCGTAGCAGCGGATCGGCGACCGACCTATCCGCCATCCCGCTTTCCGTCAGCGCTTGGGTGACCTCATGCTGATTGGAGTCGTCGAGATGGCCGAGCACTTGCACGGTTAGGATTGTGTCGGATTGGTCTGACCAAGAGCGGTAGAGGTTGTGCAGACGTTTGGCGTTGAACGCTTCACGTTGTCTCTGCCTGGATTGGCCGCTGGCCGTCAGGTCTTCGAACGCCAGGGTGATCTCCAATCCGAAGGACTCCGCGCCCTCGGTAACCAAGAAATCTGGTTCTTCCCGGTCGTCGCTGAACACCCAATCCTTTAAAAGGAGCCTTGAGGCTTCTTCGGCCCACCTCCGCTCCCACCATTTCTTGGTCTCGGCGGGTGTCACCCCACCTTCACCCGCGTCGCCGCCTCCGGCAGATCTTCCCCGAACGCCCGCTGGTAGAACTCCGCGATCGTCGGCCGTTCCAGCTCGTCGCACTTGTTCAGGAAGGTCAGCCGGAAGGCCAGCCCCACATCCCCCGCGAAGATGATCGCGTTCTGGGCCCAGGTGATCACCGTGCGCGGGCTCATGACCGTCGAGATGTCGCCGTTCATGAAGGCGTTGCGGGTCATGTCGGCGACGCGGACCATGGCGGCGATGCGGCGCTGGCCCTCGGCGTCGGACCATTCGGGGACCTTGGCGGCGACGATCCCGGTCTCCACGTCGTGGTCGAGGTAGTTGAGCGTGGTGACGATGTTCCAGCGGTCCATCTGACCCTGATTGATCTGCTGGGTGCCGTGGTACAGGCCCGAGGTGTCGCCCAGGCCGATGGTGTTGGTGGTCGAGAACAGCCGGAACCATTTGTTCGGGCGGATGACGCGGTTCTGGTCCAGCAGGGTCAGGCGGCCCTGCGCCTCCAGCACGCGCTGGATCACGAACATCACATCGGGACGGCCGGCGTCGTATTCGTCGAACACCAGGGCGATGGGGCGCTGGATGGCCCAGGGCAGCATGCCCTCGCGGAATTCGGTGATCTGTTTGCCGTCCTTGAGGACGATGGCGTGCTTGCCGACCAGATCGATGCGGCTGACGTGGCTGTCGAGGTTCACGCGCACCATCGGCCAGTTCAGCCGGGCGGCGACCTGTTCGATATGGGTCGACTTGCCGGTGCCGTGATAGCCCTGGACCATGACGCGGCGGTCGAAGGCGAAGCCGGCGCAGATGGCCAGGGTCGTCTGGGGGTCGAAGCGGTAGGCGTCGTCGATCTCGGGCACATGGCTGTCGCGCTCGGTGAAGACCGGCACGACCATGTCGCTGTCCACGCCGAAGATCTCGCGCACGGTCGCCTTGCGGTGCGGTTCCAGGGTCAGCAGCGGATCGGGGGAGGCGTCGAGCGGGGAGGTCATGCGCTTCCATAGAAAAGCGCGGGGGCGGGGTCCAGCGCCGGTTGGCCGCACGGTGAAAGAACGCCGCTTTACAGCCGCGGCCGCCCAGCGTAATAACTGACCGGTCAGTTATAAAGAATCGCCATGCTGCCTCCCGGCGAACCGAAATTCCGCCGCCGCCCCGCCGACCGCCCGGCCGAAATCCTCGCCGCCGCGCTGGAGGTGTTCGCCGAGCGCGGCTTCCAGGCCGCAAGGCTGGAGGAGGTGGCCAGGCGCGCCGGCGTGTCGAAGGGCGCGCTGTATCTGTATTTCGAGACCAAGGCCGATCTGTTCCGGGCGGTGGTCACCGACGCCATCTCGCCCAATCTGGAGCGGGTGAAGATGATGGCCGCGGCCCCCGTTCCGTTTGAACAGGCGGTGCGGATGGGCGTCGGCATGCTGGCCCGCACGGTGGTGACCGACCGCCGCATCACCGGCGTGGTCAAGCTGGTCATCGCCGAGAGCCGCAACCATCCCGAATTGGCGACCATCTGGCACGAGACGGTGGTTCAGCCCGGCATCACGTTGATGAGCGGCCTGATCGCGGCGGCGCAGGCGCGGGGCGAGGTGCGGGCGGGCGATCCGCGCCTGTTCGCCTTCGGAATCATGGGGCCGATGATCCTGTCGATGGTCTGGCGCGAGACGTTCGAGCCGGTCGGAGCCCAACCGATCGATGTGGCGAAACTGGCCGACCAGCATCTGGACACGGTCCTGAAGGGGATGATGCCATGACGCGTCCGAAACCGGGGCTGCGGCCCGTGCTGGCGCTGGGCGCGATCGCCGTCATCGGCGCGCTGGTCTGGTGGCTGTTCCTGCGCGGCGGCGAGGCGCGGACCCTGACCGGCTATATCGAGGGCGAGCGGGTCTATCTGGCGGCGCCGGTCTCCGGGTCTGTCGCCGCCCTGTATGTGCGCGAGGGCCAGCGGGTGGCGGCCGGCGGGCGGACCTTCCTGATCGACCCCGGCATCCAGCGGGCCCAGGCCGAGGGCGCCGCGGCGGCCGTCGGCGCGGCCGAGGCGCGGGCCGAGGACCTGAGGAAGGGCCAGCGGGCCGAGGAGCTGTCGGTGTTCGACGCGGAGCTGCAGGCGGCGCTGGCGGCCGAGCGCGTGGCCGAGGCGGACTGGTCCCGCATAGAGCCGCTGGTGCGGCGCGGCATCTATGCGCCGGCGCGGCTGGACCAGGTGCGGGCGGCGCGCGACGCGGCCCGGGCCCAGACGGCGGCGGTGCGGCGGCGGCGCGAGGTGGCGACCCTCGGCGCCCGCGAGGACGCGCTGCGTCAGGCCGAACAGCAGGCGGCCCAGGCGGAGGGCGGACTGAGCGAGGCCAATGCGCGGCTGGGCCAGCTGGCGCCAACGGCCCCCGGCGCGGCGCGGGTGGAGGAGATCTTCTACCGGCCGGGCGAATGGGCGGCGGCCAATGCGCCGATCCTGGCCCTGCTGCCCGACCGCGAGGTCAAGCTGGTCTTCTTCGTGCCCGAGGCGGAGATGGCGCGGTATCGACCGGGCCGGACCGTCAGCTTCCGCTGCGACGGCTGCGCGGCCCCGGGCAGCGCCCGGATCACCTGGGTCAGCGCCCGGCCCGAGTTCACCCCGCCGATCCTGTACAGCAAGGGCAGCCGCGACCGGCTGGTCTATCGCGTCGAGGCCCTGCCGGCGAACGCGGCGACGCTGAACCCGGGCCTGCCGGTGGATGTGGCGCCGCTGGAGGCGGGGGAGTGACCGAGGTCGCCGACCCCGTCATCGACGTGCGCGGGCTGAACAAGTCGTTCGGCGCCCTGCATGCGGTGAAGGATTTCGGCATCACCGTGAACCGGGGCCGCATCTGCGGCTTTCTGGGGCCCAATGGCGCGGGCAAGACCACGACCCTGCGGATGCTGTGCGGCCTGCTGACGCCCGACAGCGGCGAGGGGACGGTGCTGGGCCATGACGTCATGACCCAGTCGCGGCTGATCAAGCAGCGCGTCGGCTATATGACGCAGAAATTCTCGCTCTACGAAGACCTGTCGATCGAGCAGAATCTGACCTTCACGGCGCGGGTGCACGAGTTGGACCGGCGCAAGGCGCGGGTCGAGGCGGCGCTGGAGCGGCTGGGGCTGATCGGGCGGCGGGCGCAGCTGGCGGGCCATCTGTCGGGCGGGTGGAAGCAGCGGCTGGCGCTGGCGGCGGCGACCCTGCATTCGCCGGATCTGCTGCTGCTGGACGAGCCGACGGCGGGGGTGGACCCGGAGGCGCGGCGCACCTTCTGGGACGAGATCCACGCGCTGGCGGGCGAGGGCATGACGGTGCTGGTCTCGACCCACTACATGGACGAGGCCGAGCGCTGTCACGAGATCGCCTATATCGCCGGCGGCCGGACGCTGGCGCGGGGCACGGCGGACGAGGTGATCGAGGCCTCGGGTCTGATCACCTTCCACGCCGAGGGGCCGGGGGCCGACCGGCTGGCGCCCGGGCTGCGCGGCCAGCCGGGGGTGGAGATGGCGGCGCCGTTCGGGACCACCCTGCATGTGTCCGGCCGCGACCGGGCGGCGCTGGAGGCGGCGATCCAGCCGTACCGCAAGGCGCCGCTGGACTGGTCCGAGACGCGGCCGACGCTGGAGGACGTCTTCATCCAGCTGATCCACGACCTCGAGACCGGGAAGGCGAGAGCGGCATGATCTCCCTGACCCGCACCTGGGCCGTGATGGCCAAGGAGTTCGTGCAGCTGACGCGCGACCGGCTGACCTATGCGATGATCCTGCTGATGCCGATCATCCAGCTGCTGCTGTTCGGCTACGCCATCAACGACGATCCGCGCGGCCTGCCGACGGCGGTGCTGGTGCAGGACAACGGCGGCTTCTCGCGCTCGATCCTGACCGCGATGGACAACAGCGGCTATTTCGATCTGGTGCTTCGGGCCCGCAGTCAGGCCGAGCTGGACCGGGCCATGGAGCGGGGCGACATCCAGTTCGCGGTGATCATCCCGGCCGACTTCACCCAACGGGTGGTGCGCGGGGACCGGGCCCAGCTGCTGGTGGAGGCGGACGCCTCGGACCCGTCGGCGACCAGCGGGGCGGTGGCGGCCCTGGCCAGCCTGCCGACCCAGGCCCTGACGCGCGAGCTGACGGGCCCGCTGGCGAACCGGGCGCCGGGGAGCCAGCCGTTCGAGGTGGTCGTGCACCGGCGCTACAATCCCGAGGCCATCACCGCCTACAACATCGTGCCCGGCCTGCTGGGGGTGATCCTGTCGATGACGCTGGTGATGATGACCTCGCTGGGCATGGCCCGCGAGCGCGAGCGCGGCACGATGGAGAGCCTGCTGGCCACGCCGGTGCGCCCGCTGGAGGTGATGATCGGCAAGCTGACGCCCTATGTGGTGGTGGGCCTGTTGCAGGCGACGGTCATCCTGGTGATGGCCCGGCTGCTGTTCCAGGTGCCGATGAGCGGCGGCTGGATCGCCCTGGGGACGGGGCTGATGCTGTTCATCGTCGGCTCGCTGTCGCTGGGCTTCCTGATCTCGACCGTGGCGAAAACGCAGCTGCAGGCGATGCAGATGAGCGTCTTCTACATGCTGCCGTCGATCCTGCTGTCGGGCTTCATGTTCCCGTTCCGGGGCATGCCGGGGTGGGCCCAGGCCATCGGCACGGCGATCCCCGTCACCCATTTCCTGCGGGTGGTGCGGGGATCGCTGCTCAAGGGCGTGGGGCTGGAGAACGCCGGGCCCAGCCTGTTCGCCCTGGCCCTGTTCGTGCTGGCGGTCGGGTCGCTGGCGATGCTGCGCTACAGGACGACGCTGGACTAGGTCGCCGTCAGCTTCACATCCACATTGCCCCGGGTGGCGTTGGAGTAGGGGCAGACCTGATGGGCCTTGCGGATCAGGTCGTCGATGACCGCCTGATCGAGGCCGTGGTCGGTGACGGTCAGCTCGACGTCGAGGTTGAAGCCCTCGCCCCTCGTGTTCTTGCCGAAGCCGATGCCCGCCGCGACCTTGGTGTCCGGCCCGACCGGGGCGCCCGCCTTGCCGCTGACCAGCCGCAGGGCGCCGAGGTAGCAGGCGGCGTAGCCGGTGGCGAACAGCTGTTCGGGATTGGTCCCGGCGCCGCCCTTGCCGCCCATTTCGGTCGGGACGGACAGCAGGACGTCGATCTTGCCGTCGTCGGTGGCGGATCGGCCTTCGTCACGGCCGCCGCCCGAGGCGACAGCGTGGGCGCGGTAGAGGACTTCCATGGGAGGGCTCCTGTATCGGGGGAGCCCCTACCTATGTACGGCGGGCTGTCGATGCGAGGGCGGCGATCCTGTAGAGTGCGCCGCGATGGAGCCATCCCCGCCCGTTCGCCAGCAGCTCGCGCCCCGGCAGCGAATCCCGCGCCACCGCCACCAGGGCGCCTACGCCGCCCTGGTGCTGCGCGGCGGCTATGACGAGGCGGGGGAGACAGGCCGGCGCCGGCTGACGGCGGGCGACGTGGCGGTCCATGAGATGTTCTCCAGCCATCAGAACGCCGTGGCCGGGTGCGGGGCGGTGGTGCTGAATCTGCCGGTGCGGCAGATCTCCGCCGGCTTCGGCCGGATCGCCGATCCCGACGCCGTCGCCCGTCTGGCGGAAACCCGGCCGCTGGAGGCGTCGCGGCTGCTGCGGGCGACCTTCGTCGGCGCGACGGTCGAGATCGGGGACTGGCCGGACCTGCTGGCGCGGGACCTTCTCGCCGGACCGGGGGTGTCGCTGCACGACTGGGCCATGGCCCGCGGCCTCGCCCCGGAGACGCTCTCGCGCGGATTCCGGCGGGCGTTCGGCGTCACGCCCAAGCGCTTCCGCTACGAGGCCCAGGCGCGGCGCGCGTTTCGGGCCGTCACCGAAGGGCAGGGGGCGCTGGTGGAGGCGGCGCTGGAGTCCGGCTTCGCCGACCAGAGCCATATGAGCCGCGCGGTCGCCGACCTGACCGGCGCGCCCCCGGGGCGCTGGCGGCGATGGTCAAGTGGAGACAAGACCGCCGGATAGGATGGCGGCAGGCTGGCGTCATGCTTCGCCGAACCTTGCTGGCCGCTCCCCTGGCCCTCCTCGCCGCGCCCGCCCTGGCGCAAGCCGTCGCCGCCCCGCTGATGCGCACGGTCTGGACCATCGCCAGCTCGGAAGGCGTCGACGCCCTGGCCTTCCTGGGTCCGCTTTCGGGCAAGCCCTTCTACGCCGACCACTATCCGGACGAGCTGGCGGCCTTCAAACCCCGGCTGGGCGAGGAGACGATGGAGGCCCTGATGAGTCTCCATGCCGAGGCCGAAGCCGTCGGCGGCCTGCTCTGGCCCGGGCTGACATTGATCTTCTCCGGCGGGCCGGACGCGACCATCGAAGACTTGCTGGCCGCCCTCGACGCCGCCGAGACGGTGCTGGAGCCGCCGTTCCGGGCCAGCGTCTATTGGGACGTCGCGGACTGGGACCGGTTCATCGCCGGGCGGGACCGCCTCCGCCTCGTCCTCACCGGGCTGCGCGACGCGGGCTTCGCGGCCTTCCGGAACGAGCGCATCGCCGGACCGGCGGAGCGGAAGACGGCTGAATTGACGGCGCTGTTTTCCCGGCTGGACATCATCGCCGAACAGGAGCGGCTGCTGGGCCGCGCGCTGGAGCCCGGGATCCGGGTCGAGCTGTCCTGGTTCTGCCGGCCGCACGGGGTCAAGGTCCAGGGGCAGAGGTTCATCACCCATGTCGCCGCCAGCGACCAGATCATGGTGCTGACCGCGGCCCACGAAATCCTGCATCCGCCGTTCGACATGCAGGGGCCGGTCGCCCGGGCCTGCTACGCGGTGCTGGAGGCGGACCCCCTGTTCAGCCGCATCCTCGCCGAGAAGGATCCCGGGACGGGCTACAATTCGCTCGAGGGCATTCTGAACGAGGACACCTGCCAGGCGCTGGACCAGATCATCCAGGAGCGGCTGGGCCTGGCCTTCCGTCCCCCGGCCGCTCGCTGGAACCGCGCGGACCAGGGCATGCATGTCCTGGCCGCCGGCCTGTACGGGACCCTCATGGCCGAGGGGTACGACCGGACCGGCGGGAATCTGGAAGCCTGGATGCTGGAGGCCGCGACCACCGGCAAGCTGTCGCCCTCCCGGCTGCACGCGGCCGCGGCGCGGGTGCTGGAAAAACCGGTCGACCGGCTGTGGACGACTCCGGCCGCGGCGTGAGCGTCAGGCGAGTCCCGCCTTCTTGAGGGTCTTCCAGGCCTTGATGACCCGTTGCAGCTTGGCCTCGGCGGTGCGGTCGCCGCCGTTGGTGTCGGGATGGAAGCGCTTCAGCATCTCGTGATAGCGCGCCTTGATCCCCGCCTTGCTGGTCCGGGCGTCCAGATCCAGATCGGCCAGGGCGGCCCGTTCCAGCTTGCCGAGGCGCAGGCCGTCCTCGCCGTCGGGGCCGGCCTGTTCCTTCATGCGGCGGCCGAACAGGCCGAAGCTGTCCTGCCAGCTGCCGGCGCCCTTGTTGTTGGCCGTGCCCATCTTCGAGGCGAAGGCGGCGGCCTCGCGGCTGAATTTGCCCGCCTTCATCTCCCAGGTCGGACGGCCGCCGGTCATGGCCTCGTTTTCCTTGGCCGCGCGGACCTCGCCGTCGGTCATGCCGGCGTAGAAATTCCAGCCCTTGTTGTACTCGCCGGCATGGCGCTGGCAGAAGTCGTAGAAGTCGTTCAGCCGCTCGCGCGACTTGGGCGCCCGGGCCGTGGCGGCCTGGCGGCAGTCGGGCCACTGGCAGGGCTTTTCGCCCGGTTTCAGGTGCAGGACGTCGGCCTCCGCCGCCTCCTCTTCGGGGCGGGGCGGCTTGACCCGCATATCCTTGAATCGCGGCTTGTATTGAAAGGCGGATGACATCGACCGAAGTGTAGGGTCGAATTGGTCACCAACAAGGACACAGCCATGCCGGAAGGCCCGATCGCGACGATTATCCGGAAAAAACTGACATCCGGCCTGTCGCCGGAGCGGCTTGAGATCGAGGACGACAGCGCGCGGCACGCCGGCCACCACCACGAGGGCGGCATGGACGGCCGCCCCGGCGGGGAAAGTCATTTCAACCTGACGGTGGTGTCGTCGGCCTTCGAGGGCCAGGGACGGGTGCAGCGCCAGCGGGCGGTCAACGCCCTGCTGCGCGACGAGCTGGCCGGCCCGGTGCACGCCCTGTCGATACAGGCGCTGACTCCCGGCGAAGCCGCCGCCGGACCGGCCTGATGTTCGTCGACGGCTTCATGACAGATCGTCCACGTTCATCTCGTCTTAGAAGGTTCATCCTAGCGTCCCGGTCGGGTAATCGAGGGGCGGGCGCAATGGTGGAATCCGACGGCATCGGCAAGTCCATCAATGGCGAGCCCGGCGCCGGCGAAGCCGCGCAGGCGCTTCGCGCCATCCTGCAAACCCAGTATCTTCGCTATCTGATCATCGCCAGCTGGGCCCTGGGCCTGCTCTCGGTCGTCGGACCGCTGATCGCCCTCGTCTGGTTCGGCGGCACGGTCGCGGCCGGGGCGCTGCGCGGCGCGGTCGAGAAACGCATCAGCGACCGGGTCGGCGCGGGCTGGGGCCTGGTCTTTCCGGCCGTCGCCACCGCGACCACCGCCGCCTGGGCGACCGCCCCCCTGCTGGCCTGGTTTTCGGGCCATCCCTTCGGCCACCCCCTGGCCATGACCCTGCTGGTCGGCGGCTATGTGCTGGTCTTCGCGCAGCTGCGCAGCTCGCCCAAGCAGGCGATGGTGATTTCCTCGCCCTACGGGGCCGCGGCCTCGATCATTCTCGGCTCGTTGTGGGGCACGCCGCTGTTCCTGCCGTTCCTGGCCGTCGTCCCGTTCACGGCGGCCGGGCTGTTCGTGCTGGTCACCATGACCATGCTTCGGGAAGAGCGCATTCGCGCCTTCCAGGAGCACCAGGCCCACCTGATCGAGGAGCTGGAAACGGCCCGGGACAAGGCCAACGCCGCCAATGACGCCAAGTCCAACTTCCTCGGCGTCATCTCGCACGAGCTGCGCACGCCGATGAACGGCGTCCTCGGCGCCGCCCAGCTGCTGGGCGCGACGCGGCTGGAGCCGACCCAGCGCGAATATCTGTCGATCATCCGCAACTCGGGCGACAATCTGCTGAGCCTGCTCAACGACATCCTCGACATGACGAAGATCGAGGCGGGAAAGATGACCTTCGAAATCGTCGACGTGTCGATCGAGGACCTGCACAAGCGGGTGATCGGCCCGTTCCAGGCCCAGGCCGAGGCCAAGGGCCTGACGTTCACGGCGCAGTTCGAGGGCGACATCCCGGCCGTGGTGCGCGGCGATCCGCTTCGGGTCTGCCAGGTCATCCACAACCTGCTGTCGAACGCCGTCAAATTCACCGACCGGGGCGAGGTCGCCTATCTGGTGCGCGGCCAGCGCCTGGAGGACGACCGGGTCCGCTTCGATTTCGCGGTGACCGATTCCGGAGCCGGTATCGCGCCGGACGATCTGGCGCGGCTGTTCCAGCCCTTCACCCAGGTCGACGCCTCGTCGACGCGGCGCTTCGGGGGCACCGGCCTCGGTCTGACGATCTCGCGGCGCATGGCCAACATCATGCAGGGCGACATCAGCGTGACGTCGACCGTGGGCGAGGGTTCGACCTTCACCTTCTCCGTCGAGGCGGACGTGGTCGAATGGGCGCGCCAGGCGGCGGCCGAGCCGATCCATGCCGAGGTCGAGGACGGGCGGGCGCTGAGCGTCCTCGTGGTCGAGGACCACCCGGTCAACCGGATGATCCTGGAAGCCTGGATGGGATCCGCCGGCCATGCCTCGGCCACGGCCGAGAACGGCCAGATCGCGGTCGAGGCGGCGGCGGAACAGTGTTTCGACCTGATCATCATGGACGTGAACATGCCGGTGATGGACGGCCTGACCGCCACGCGCGCCATCCGCGCCGGCGGCGGCCCCAACAGCGACACCCCGATCGTCGTGCTGTCGGCCTCGGCCCGCAGCGAGGATCACGCCGCCGGACTGGACGCCGGGGCCGACGCCTATCTGAACAAGCCGATCGACTTCGCCGCCCTGGCCAAGGTGATGAACCGGGTGAGCGGAGGCCGGACGGCCGTCCGTTCGCTGGTCGACGCCGGCGAGACGGCGGCGGCGGCGGCCTAGAATCCGGCGCCAATAGCGTTCGAAACGCGACCGCCTTCTGAACCTCGGGCGACCAGCGACGTTCAGACCCGGCTCAACCGGCCGGTCCCAGAGTGCAGGCAAGTCGAAATCCTTCGGCCGCACCTGGAGACCTCTGATGAAGAAGTTCCTCACCGCCGCTGTCGCCGCGACGCTCGCCATGAGCTCGCTGGGCGTGGCCTCGGCCGCCGAAGCCCAGTCGCGCGGCCATCACGAGCAACGCCAGGATCGCCGCGACGATCGGGACGACCGCCACGAGGACCGTCGGGACCACCGCAACGATCGGCGCGAGGATCGCAACGATCGCCGCGAATGGCGCCAGGACAATCGCGACGACCGTCGCGAGGCCCGTCAGGAACAGCGCGCCTACGCCCGCTGGCAGCAGTCGCAACGGCGTTACAGCGCGGGCCGCTATCACGCCCCGCGCGGATATCAGACCCGTCAGTGGGCCTATGGCCAGCGGATGCCCTCCTATTACCGCTCGGACCAGTACATCGTGAGCGACTACAGCCGCTACGGCCTGCGCGCCCCGCCCCGCGGCTACCAGTACGTTCGCAGCGGCAATGACGTGATCCTGTCCAACACGAACAACGGCCTGATCGCCGCTGTGATCGCCAGCCTGTTCAACTAGGCTGCGTCCCGACCCGAAATGCGCCCCGCAGGGAAACCCGCGGGGCGTTTTCCGTTTGCCTTCGACAGGGTTAGACGGATGTCGATGCGCGCCTTCGCCGAATTGCTGGACCGCCTGTCCCTGACGGCGTCGCGCAACGCCAAGCTCGTGCTGCTGCGCGACTATCTGCGGGTCACGCCTGATCCGGACCGGGGCTGGGCGCTGGCGGCTCTGACCGGCGACCTGACCTTCGACGCCGCCAAGCCGGCGATGATCCGCAAGGCGGTCGCCGCGCGCGTCGATCCGGTGCTGTTCGGCTGGTCCTATGACTATGTCGGCGACCTGGCCGAGACCGTGGCCCTGATCTGGCCCGGCGATCCCGACCACCGCGCCAACCGTGAGCCGCAGCTGGGCGAACTGGTCGATGCGCTGCAGGCGGCGGGCCGCGGCGAGGTCCAGGGCCTGCTGGAGGGATGGCTGAACGCGCTGGAGCCCAAGGGGCGCTGGGCCCTGCTCAAGCTGATGACCGGCGGGCTGAGGGTCGGCCTGTCGGCGCGGCTGGCCCGGACGGCGGCGGCGATGATGCGGCCGGCCGCGGTCAGCGAACCGCCCGATCCGGAGGGCGGCGAGACGACGACGCCCCTCGCGCGGGTCGACGTGGCCGACATCGAGGAGATCTGGCACGCCCTGGCTCCGCCCTACGCCGACCTGTTCGCCTGGCTGGAAGGTCGGGCCGGGCGGCCGAGCGGCGACGCGCCGGGGCGGTTCCGGCCGGTGATGCTGGCGGTCGCCCTCGACGAGGCGGTGGATTTCGAACGGCTGGACCCGGCCGACTACGTCGCCGAATGGAAATGGGACGGCATCCGGGTGCAGGCGGTGCGGGAGGGCGGGGTCGAGAAGCTGTATTCGCGCACCGGAGACGAGATTTCGGGGGCCTTTCCGGACGTCATGGCGGGGTTGTCATTCGAGGGGGCGGTGGACGGGGAACTGGTGGTCTGGCGGGACGGCGGCGTGGCGCCGTTCGGAGACCTGCAGCAGCGGCTGAACCGCAAGACCGTGGATGCGAGAATGACGGCGGCGTTTCCGGCGGCCATCGTCGCCTATGACCTGCTGGCGGAAGGGGGCGAGGACCTGCGCGCCCTGCCGCTGGGCGAGCGGCGCGCGCGGCTGGAGGGGCTGGTCGCGCGGGCGGGCGCGGGGCGGCTGCATCTGTCGCCGCTGCTCGACCATTCGGGCTGGGACGAACTGGCGCGGCTGCGGGCGGATCCGCCGGTAGGGGCCGCGGCCGAGGGGCTGA
Source organism: Brevundimonas sp. (assembly GCF_030704825.1). GTDB lineage: Bacteria > Pseudomonadota > Alphaproteobacteria > Caulobacterales > Caulobacteraceae > Brevundimonas. Next base: position 199,310 of record NZ_JAUYNX010000016.1, read on the forward strand.
TGCTGAAACGCCGGGACAGCCCCTATGTCGCCGGACGGCCGAAGGGGCCGTGGTTCAAGTGGAAGCGCGACCCCCACGTTATCGACGCCGTGCTGATGTACGCCCAGCGCGGCCACGGAAAACGGTCCAGCTTCTATTCCGACTACACCTTCGGGGTCTGGACGGAGGCGGGAGCGCTGACGCCGGTCGGCAAGGCCTATTTCGGCTTCACCGACGAGGAGCTGAAGCAGCTCGACAAATTCGTCCGCGACCACACCGTCGAGCGGTTCGGACCGGTGCGGTCGGTCAGGGCGGAACGGGAGTTCGGCCTGGTGCTCGAGATCGCCTTCGAAGGGCTGAACCGTTCGACGCGGCACAAGTCGGGGGTGGCCATGCGGTTTCCGAGGGTCAGCCGCATCCGCTGGGACAAGCCGGCGCGCGAGGCCAATACGCTCGACGACGTCATGGACCTGCTCGACGCCATCGAGGGCGGCGGCGGGAGGATCGCTCAGCCGGTCGCGGGCTGAGCCTTCTCCCGCCAGGCCGGATCGCGATCGCCGGTCAGGCCGCACAGCTGCAGGAAGCCGATCACCGGCGCCGTTCGCGCGGGCGCGGGCCGGTCCAGGAACAGCTGGGCCGGGGCCTCGCCGCGGGCGATCAGCGGCAGGACGATCCAGCGCTCCGGGAACGGGCGCACGTCGATGTCCGGATCAGCCTTCAGATGCGGGCAGTAGCGCAGCGACCGGTCGACGCAGGCCCGGTGCAGGGGCGCGATGGCGCCGGCGTCGATCAGGATGGCGTCGTCCGTGAGATCGGCCGGCAGCCCCGCGCCGCGACCAACCGACCGCAGCCGGCCGGCGGTCGCGGGGTGGGCCACCTGGGTCCAGCGGTCCCCGAGCGGCGTCGGCCGGCCGCACATGGGACACAGCATGTCGCGCACGGACAGCCGCTGCCGCACGGCGTGGTTGTGCGAATAGAGCGGCTTACCCAGGCCGGGACGCTCCGCCTGGACGATGGCCAGGGCCCCGCCGACCGTGGGGCAGGGACGAACGCCGAGCGTCGGCTCTCCCGTCCAGCCGGTCACCCAGGGCACGTCGACCCCGACCTTCAACGACGATGTTCTCATGGCGGGCTCCGCGCCTCGATCCTACGCCGGATATCGTCGCCGTCGGGCGGCGTTTGCCGGCCGGCGGGGGTTCCAAATCGGGACGGAGGCGTTAGACCCGGCCCATGTCCTCCCTCCTCCCCTCCTTCAACCAGGCGCTCGCCGCGGGCGAGAAGGCCGCGGCGGTCGATACCGTCATGGTCGCCAAGCTGACCGACATGGCCGGCGACTTCGCGGTCAATCTGACCATCGCCGTCCTGATCCTGATGGCCACCGTGTTTGCGGCGCGCTGGGTCTCGGGCGTGACGCGCCGGGCGCTGTCGCGGGTCCGGGGCTTCCGTCACGACCAGACGGTGCTCAGCTTCGCCGTGCAGGTGGTGCGGGTCGTCGTCTACATCATCGGCCTGATCGCCGTGCTGCAGCGGCTGGGCGTGCAGACGACCTCGATCATCGCCGTCCTGGGGGCGGCCTCCCTGGCCGTCGGCCTCGCCCTGCAGGGGACGCTGTCGAACGTGGCGGCCGGCGTGCTGCTGCTGGTGCTCAGGCCCTACAAGGTCGGCGACGTCATCGATATCGGCGGGGCCTCGGGCACGGTGCAGCGGCTCGACCTGTTCGTGACCCAGATGTCGAACGCCAACAATCACAAGATCGTGGTGCCCAACGCCAAGGTGCTGGGCGATGTCATCGTCAATCTGACCGGACAGAAGACGCGGCGCATCGAGATCCTGTTCGCCGTCGGCTACAGCGCCAATCTGAAGCAGGCTCGGGCCGTGATCGCGGGCGTGGCCGAGGCGCATGAAAAGGTGCTCGCGGACCCGGAACCCTGGGCCGGCGTGACCAATCTGCTGGACAGCTCGGTCGAGGTGACGCTCCAGGCCTGGGTCCAGGTCGACGACTGGTGGCAGGTCAGGGCCGACCTGACCCAGGGGGTCAAGGAGGCGCTGGACGCCGCCGGGGTCGAAATACCCTTCCCGCATCAGGTCGCCGTGGCCTATGAACCGCCCGCGCCGGGTCCCGACCCGGTCGAGAAGCCGAAACCCGAACCCAAGCCCCAGGCCCCGGCGCCGGCTCCCCGCCGCCGCCGGCTGGGCCAGAAGGCCTGACGCCCATGCGCTACGACTTCGGCTCGGACAACACCGCCGGCATGGCGCCCGCCGCCCTGGACGCCCTGATCGCGGCCAACGACGGCTACGCGCGCGCCTATGGCGCCGACGAGGTCACCGCCCGCGCCGCCGACCTGATCCGCGCCCGGCTGGACGCCGACGCCGAGATCCGCTTCGTCTTCTCCGGCACGGCGGCCAACGCCATCGCCCTGTCCATGCTGGCCTGGCCGCACGAGGCGGTGCTGGCCCACCACGCGGCCCACGTCTGCACCGACGAGACCGGCGCGCCCGGCTTCTTCGGCTCGGGCGTCGGCCTGATCGGCCTGCCGGGCCTGTCGGGCAAGATCGATCCCCGCGCCCTGCAAGCCGTTCTCGACGAGCCCGAGGTCGGCCATCGCCAGCCGCCGGCGGCCCTGAGCCTGACCCAGTCCACCGAATACGGCACGGTCTATACCGAGGAGGAGTTGCGCCATCTGATCGAGCCGGTGAAGCTGAAGGGCCATGGCGTGCACATGGACGGCGCGCGGCTGGCCAATGCGGCGGCGGCGGGCTTCGACCTGACGCAGATCGCCCGGCTGGGCGTGGACGTGCTGGTGTTCGGCGGGGCCAAGGCCGGGGCCAATTGCGCCGAGGCCCTGGTCATGTTCGACAGGTCGCTGGCGCGGCGGATCGACAACCGGCTGAAGCAGGCCGGACAGACGGCGTCCAAGACCCGGTTTCTGGCCGCCCCGATCCTCGGCCTGCTGGAGAGCGGGGACTGGGAGGCCGGCGCGGCCCACGCCAATCTGATGGCGCAGCGGCTGGCGGAGGGGATCGCGACGCGCTCGGCCTTCGCCCTGGCGCATCCGGTCGAGGCCAATGCGGTGTTCGTGCGGATGCCGCCCCAGGCCCATGAGCGGCTGAACGCGGCCGGCTGGGCCTGCTATCGCTTCGATGACGGGTCGGTGCGGTTCGTCTGCTCGTGGGCGACGCGGGAAGACGCCGTCGAGGAACTTTTGCAGGCCATCGCAACGCTTTGAGCGCGCCGTTCATTGAACCGTCGCCATGCTCGCCCTAAATAGAACAAAGCGTGACCATTCTCGCCTCGCGGCGACAGGTCGAGGTTCGGAGGGGTTGTCATGAACGCACCGTCTCGTATCGCCGACCGGACGGCGGACGATCTCGCGGCCTATCGCATGGTCCGGGGCGCCCTGCCTGTGCTGGCGGAGAAGCTGAGCCCGGAGGATCTCGCCGCCCAGTCCATGCCCGACTGCAGTCCGGGGAAATGGCATCTGGCCCACACCAGCTGGTTCTTCGAGGCCCTGATCCTGGGCGAGACGCCCGGCTACCAGCCGGTCGATCCACGCTACCAGACCCTGTTCAACAGCTACTACGAGGCTCTCGGATCCCGCGTGGAGCGTCCGGAGCGCGGCCTGATGACGCGCCCGTCGCTGGACGAGGTGCTGGCCTATCGGCGCGAGATCGATCGCCGGATGACCGTCTGGCTTCGCGAGGGGCCGGCCGACCGGCGCCAGCGCTATCTGTTCACCCTCGGCCTGCATCACGATCAGCAGCATCAGGAGCTGTTCCTGATGGACTTGCTGAACCTGATGGCGCGTTCGCCGCTGGACCCGGCGGCCTATGAGGCCGAACCCCGGGCCCGGGCGGCCCAGCCCGCGCGGGGCGGAACAACCCGGTTCAACGGCGGCCTGGTCGAGGTCGGTCATGGCGGCGCGGACTTCGCGTTCGACAACGAGGGGCCGGCGCATCGCGTCTGGCTCGAACCCTACGCCCTGGCCAACGATCTGGTGACCAACGCCGACTGGATCGCCTTCATCGAGGACGGCGGCTACGCCCGGCCGGAGCTGTGGCTCTCGGACGGCTGGGCGGCTGCGAAGGCCGGGGGCTGGGAAGCGCCCCTGTATTGGCGCCGCGAGAGCGGGGGCGAGGGCTGGACGACGATGACCCTGGCCGGTCGCAAGCCCGTCGACCCGGCCGCGCCGGTGCGTCACGTCAGCCTCTACGAAGCCGACGCCCATGCCCGCTGGGCCGGCAAGCGGCTGCCGACCGAGGCGGAGTGGGAGCATGCGGCGCGATGCCGTCCCGAGGCCTTCTCCAACGCCTTCGGCGAGGTCTGGCAGTGGACCTCCAGCGCCTACGCCCCCTATCCGGGGTTTCGGCCCACCGAGGGCACGGCGTCCGAGTACAACGGCAAGTTCATGGCCAACCAGATGGTGTTGCGGGGCTCCAGCTTCGCGACGCCCGACGGCCATGCCCGGGTCAGCTACCGAAACTTCTTCTATCCACATCAGAGGTGGGCCTTCATGGGGTTGCGACTGGCCGAAGACGCCCCCGTCCCGGTGGTTCGAACCGCCGACGCGGGCGAGACGGCGCGCTTCCGCCGCGATCTGCTCGCCGGCCTGTCCCGCTCTCCCAAGGTCGCCTCGCCGAAATGGTTCTACGACGCCGAGGGCTCGCGTCTGTTCGAGGAGATCACCCGCCTGCCCGAATACTATCCGACCCGGCAGGAAGCCGCCCTGCTGCGGCGGGTGGCGCCGGAATGGGCGCCGCGGTTCGGGCCGGACGCGGTTCTGGTCGAGTTCGGTTCGGGGGCCAGCGACAAGACCCGGATCGTGCTGGACGCGGCGCCGGACCTGGCCGCCTATGTGCCGATCGACATCAGCGCCGATGCGCTGGACGCCGCCGCCCGGCGGATCGCCGAGGCCTACCCGACGCTGGGGATCGCGCCCCTGGTCGGGGATTTTCTGCATCTGGGCGCCCTGCCGTCCGGGATCGGCGCGGGTCGAAAGATCGGCTTCTTCCCCGGCTCGACCATCGGCAACCTGGAGCGCGACGAGGCCATCGCCTTTCTGAAGGCGGCGCGCGGCCTGCTGGGACCGGACGCCCTGTTCATCCTCGGCGTCGATCTGGTGAAGGAGGCCGGAACGCTGATCGCGGCCTACGACGACGCCGCCGGCGTGACCGCGGCCTTCAACCGCAACCTGCTGGTCCGGGCCAACCGCGAACTGGGCGCAGGATTCGACGTCGACGCCTTCGCCCATCGCGCGGTCTGGAACACGGCGGCGTCGCGGATGGAGATGCACCTCGAGGCGACGCGGGACATGACGGTCGAGATCGACGGACGCCCCATCACGTTCAAGCGCGGCGAAACCATCCACACCGAGAGTTCGCGCAAATACGCCGAAGCGTCGGTGCGGGAACTGGCCGAGGCCGCCGGCTGGACCGTGGCCGCGTTCGAGACCGGTCCCGCGCCGTCGGTGGCCCTGGCCTTGCTGGAGGCCTGAACGAAGAAGGGCGGCGACCGGTCCGGTCGCCGCCCTTCTTCTGTTCGCAGCCGGTTTCGCCTAGTCGGCGATGGTCGGCGCCGGCCGGTTGCGGGACCCGTGAGAGGCTTCGCCGCCCTTGCGGCCGGCCTGGGCCGCGAGGCTCCGGTCCTGGGAGAAGCTGCGCTTCTCGCTGGGCACGCTGGCGCCGCCCTTGCGGGCGATCTCGCGCTGGCGTTCCGGGTCCATGGAGGCGAAGCCCCGCTTGGACACGCCGGACGCTCGGGTGGTCTGACCTTGAGCCATCGGGGGTTCCTTTCGTGGCGGCGTTTGATGGTTGCTGACAGAACCCCCCGACTCCCGTCCGGTTCCGGTCGGGCGGTCACACAATTGCGAACGAATCACAGGGACTTGGGAGAGCGATGGTCACTTTCCCTCGTACGGGCGCGCGTCACCTTCCCCGCCGCCGCCGGGGTCCTGTTGCGGTACTTCGTCCGGCGACCCGGCCGGATCGATGTCGGGTCCGGGCGTGTCGGGCGGCAGGATTTCAGGCTTCCCGCCGGGGCTGTCGGGTTCGATATAGGTCATGGCCTTCTCCTTGCTGCGGGAAGAACGCCGCGCCGGACCGCCGTGTTCAATCACGATTGACGGCGGCGGCGATTTCGTCGGAACCGGGTCCGGCGTCGGCGGATTGTGGCAGTTCCTCATCCCCGCCAGGAAGCCTGCCATGAGCGAGACCTACACGGGCCCGACCACGCCCGACGACATCGAGGCCGATCCCGACACCGCCTCGACCGTGCTTGACCGCCAGGCCGACGCCATCCTGCTGGAAGGCCGGACCTTCGGCGCGCGGCCGCTGCGGCAGGCGGTGCGCGAGGACGCGGCGCGGGCCCGGGCGTGGGGACGCGAGCGGACGACGCGGCTGCGCGGCGCCGTGCAGGCCGAACCGGTCAGGGCGTCCCTCTACGCGCTCGGCCTGGGCGTGCTGATCGGCCTGCTGGTCGCCCGCTGAGCCGGAGCGCCTAGGACGGGCCGGTCGCCGGCCGAGCGATCGGCGCGCGCCGCATGGCCTCGTCCGAGACAAAGGGGTTGCCGCGGCGCTCGGCGCCGAAGGTCGAGGTCGGCCCGTGCCCCGGCACGAAGGTGACGTCGTCTCCCAGCGGCCACAGCCGGGTCGTGATGGCGTTCAGCAAGGCGCCGTGGTCGCTGCGGGGGAAGTCGGTGCGGCCGATCGAACCCTTGAAAAGCACATCCCCGACCTGGGCGAAGCGGGCGGCGCGGTTGAAGAAGATCACGTGACCGGGCGTGTGGCCGGGGCAGTGATACACCTCCCAGGTCGTCTCCCCGAGGGTCAGGACATCGCCGTCGGCCAGCCAGCGGGTCGGGGTGAAGCTGCGGGCGCCGGGGATGCCGTACAGCTGGCCCTGGGCCGGGATGCCGTCGATCCAGAACTGGTCGTCGGCATGGGGGCCGATGATCTCGAGCCCGGTCTTCTCCTGCATCTCGGCCGCGCCGCCGGCGTGGTCGAGGTGGCCGTGGGTGATCCAGATGGCGTCGAGCGTCAGCCCCTGTTTGGCCGCCGCGCCCAGCAGGGCGTCGATCGAAGCGCCCGGATCGATGATGGCCGCTTTCAGCGTCTTGCGGCACCAGACGAGGGTGCAGTTCTGCTGCAGCGGCGTGACGGGGAAGACGGCGACGCCGATCGGGGCGGGGGAGGGGCTCATGGCGTCCAGATAGCGCGCCTCCGCCGCCGCCGAAACCGTCCCGTGCCCCGCGTCTCACGTTGACCTTTCGGGCGGTCCTCGACATAAGGGCGGGCTTCAAAGGCGCCGCCTCCAAAGGGCGGCCCTTGTTGCTTTACCCCACAGTGCAGCGCCTGCCCCAAAGGGCGCCGCCCCAGAGCGTCAGAATCCCGACCATGCAAGTCGTCGAAAAGTCCAACGAAGGTCTGAGCCGCGTGATCGCGGTGACCATCCCCGCCGCCGAGCTGAACGCCCGGCTGGACGCCAAGCTGAAGGAGGTCGCGCCCCAGGTGAAGCTGAAGGGCTTCCGGCCCGGCAAGGTCCCGGCCTCGCACGTCAAGAAGACCTTCGGCCGCGACCTGATGGGCGAGATCGTCAATGACGCCCTGAACACCTCGAGCCAGAAGGCCCTGGACGACGCCAAGGTGCGTCCGGCCGCCCCCGCCGAGATGAAGCTGACCTCGGACATGGACAAGGTCATCGCCGGCACGGAAGACCTGGCCTACGAAATGGCCCTGGAGGTCATGCCCGACTTCACCCCGACCGACATCAAGAAGCTGAAGCTGGAACGCCCGACCTATGAGGCGTCGGACGCCGATCTGGACGAGGCCCTGACCGAACTGGCCGGCCAGGCCAAGTCCTATGAGGACAAGAAGGGCAAGGCCGTGAAGGCCGCCGAGGGCGACGAGGTCACCATCGACTTCCTGGGCAAGCTGGACGGCGAGCCCTTCGAGGGCGGCGCCGCCGAGGACGCCCAGCTGGTGATCGGCTCCAACCGCTTCATCCCGGGCTTCGAAGAGCAGCTGAAGGGCGCCAAGGTCGGCGACGAGACGGTCCTGAACGTGACCTTCCCGGCGGACTACCAGGCGGCCCACCTGGCCGGCAAGGCCGTGACCTTCGACGTCAAGGTCAAGGCCATCAAGGCCGAGGCGCCGGCGAAGATCGACGAGGATTTCGCCAAGCGCATCGGCATCGAGTCGCTGGACAAGCTGAAGGAGCTGCTGCGCAACAATCTGAACCAGCAGTATGTCGGCGCCGCCCGCTTCAAGCTGAAGCGCGCACTGCTCGACGCACTGGACAAGGCCCACGACTTCCCGCTGCCGCCCAAGATGGTCGAGGCCGAGTTCGACGGCATCTGGCAACAGGTCCAGGCCGACAAGGAAGCCAGCCGCCTGCCGCCGGAGGACGCCAAGAAGTCCGAGAAGAAGCTCAAGGACGAGTACCGCAAGATCGCCGAGCGGCGCGTGCGCCTGGGTCTGGTGCTGGCCGAGATCGGCCGCGCCAACAACGTCCAGATCACCGACCAGGAACTGAACAACGCCATCATGAACGAGGCCCGCAACTATCCGGGCCAGGAGCGTCAGGTGCTGGACTTCTATCGCCAGAACCCCAACGCCGCCGCCCAGATGCGCGCTCCGATCTATGAGGAGAAGGTCTGCGACCTGATCTTCGACACGGCCAAGGTCGTCGACACCCCGATCAGCAAGGAAGAGCTGCTCAAGGAAGACGAGGAGGGCTGATCCGGCCCGCCCGGATCGCTGGATCCGGTTCGTCCGGCCCCGGTCGTTCACAAAGGAAGGTCCCGCGATGAGCCTCTTCGTCAGCCTGATCTCGGCCGGCCTTCTGGTTCTCCCGGGACAGGCGGCGCAGGACCCGGCGCCGCCGGCTCCGGTTTCCGCCCCGGACCCGCAGGCCGGGGTCCAGGAACCGGCGGTCGAGCTGGGCGCGGTCGAGGTGACGGGCCCGCGTCCGGTGGAGGAGCGGGCCGCCGCCTTCATCGACGAGGTCGCCGCGGCCCCGCGCGGACGGGGCCTGGGCCGCTGGGACCGGGCGATCTGCGTGGGCGCCGCCAATATGAGCGGCCGCTACGCCCGGTTCATGATCGACCGCGTATCGACCGTCGCCCTCGACCTGGGGCTGGAGATCGGCGAGCCGGGATGCCGGCCCAACATCATGATCGCCGCCGCGGCCGACGCCGACGAACTGGCCGTCGCCCTTGTGAGGGACGATCCCAACGGGTTTCGGCCCGCGCTGAACCAGACCGATCTGGGCAGCCGGGCGCTCGCGCTCTTCCAGACCACGGACGCACCGGTTCGCTGGTGGCACGTCAGCCTTCCGGTCAGCGTCGACACCGGCGACGTGGCGATCCGCCTGAATGGCGAGGAGGCTCCCGCGGTGCGGGTGCGCGACGTGTCGCGGCTGCGGGCCAATGTTCGCGATGATCTGGTGCGGGTCGTCATCATCCTCGACACGCCCCGGATCGGCCGGATCTCGTACGGGGCGCTCAGCGACTATGTCGCCCTCGTGGCCCTGGCCCAGATCGACCCTGCGGCGGACACCTCGGACTGGCCCAGCGTCCTCAACCTGTTCACCGCGGCCGAACCGCCCGCCGGCCTGACCGACTGGGACAGGGACTATCTGCAGTCCCTGTACGCCGCTCGCCGCGACCGGGCGCGCCCGACGCAACAGGCGCGCGAGATCGTCAGCGGCATGGTCGACGCCCGGACCCGGGAGCCCGAGCCGGAGACCGAGCCGGAGACCGGGGCGGCGCCGACGCCGTGACGGCGCCTTGCGTCAACGGTTCGGCAACGCGATATCCTGTCCAACAGGCGTGCGGCCGGTGAGTCGCGCCCAGATGCATCCCGAGAAAGCCCCAATGCGCGATCCGATCGAACTGATGAACATGAACCTCGTCCCCATGGTGGTGGAGCAGTCCAGCCGGGGCGAGCGGGCCTTCGACATCTTCTCGCGCCTGCTGCGCGAGCGGATCATCTTCCTGACGGGGCCCTTCGAGGACACGATGGCCTCGCTGATCTGCGCCCAGCTGCTGTTCCTGGAATCGGAGAACCCGAAGAAGGAAATCAGCATGTACATCAACAGCCCCGGCGGCCAGGTCTCCTCGGCGCTCGCGATCTACGACACCATGCAATACATCCGCTCGCCGGTTTCGACGGTGTGCATGGGCATGGCCGCCTCGGCCGGTTCGCTGATCCTGACCGCCGGCGCCGCGGGCCAGCGCGTGGCCCTGCCGAACGCCCGGATCATGGTGCACCAGCCCTCGGGCGGCTTCCGCGGCCAGGCCTCGGACATCGAACTGCACGCGGCCGACATCCGCTACACCAAGCGCCGCCTCAACGAGATCTACGTCCACCACACCGGCCGGACCTATGAGGAGGTCGAGAAGACGCTCGACCGCGACCATTTCATGAGCGCCGAGGAAGCCAAGGCCTGGGGCATCGTCGACCACGTCTACGACCGCCGCGAACAGGCCGAGGGGGACGGCGTCAAGACCGTCTGACCCCGACGCCGCAACAGGTCGGAAAGGGGCGCGCCGCGACCGGCGGGCCCCTTTCTTTTGTGCTATCAGGCCGCCATGCAACATACGCGCGATACGAGCGGGATCGTCGAGGTCGACGGCGAGACCTACGAGTGGGAAATCCGTCGCCAGCCCCAGCCGAAGGCTGGCGGCCAGTGGGACGGGATGGCCCTGAGCCTGCGGCTGAAGGACTTCAAGCGCGAGGCGGTGGTGCAGTTCCCGATGCCGATGCGCCCCAACGGACGGCCCGACCAGGAGAAGCAGCGCATCAATGTCGAGGCGGTGCGCAATGCCGTGGCCTCGGCGATCGAGGCGGGCTGGAACCCCACCTCGCGAGGCAAGGCCGTGGTTTTCGACGTGGACGCCGACGGCCGCTGACGGTCAGGATCAGCCCTTGAACCGCCGGAAGCCGGCCTCTTCCGCGATGGCCAGCATCTCGGTGTCGCCCGTAGTGTCGCCATAGGCGGCGGCCAGTTTCATGTCGTCGCCGAAGGCCGCGCGCAGCCGCCGCACCTTTTCCTCGCCCCGGCAGTTGGGACTGGCGAAGGCGCCGGTGACGCGGTCGTCGCCGTCGAACACCAGCGGCGTGCCCAGCAGGGCCTCGGCGCCCAGTCTCCGCGCGAAGGGCGCCACCGTGGTTTCGGGCGAGGCGGTGACGATGACCCGATACGCGCCCCTGGCGCCCCAGTCCTTCCAGCAGGCGAGGGCGTCGTAGCGCATGAAGCCGGGCCAGACCTGGCCGGCGAAGGCCTCGGCGTCCTCCTCGAGCTGGATCCGGGGCACGCCCTTGAGGAATTCCCGCACCGAGGCGGCCTTGAGCCGTCCGCGGTCGCGATCGCCGGCGTAGGCCGCCAGATCCGGCGCCATACGCGTCAGACCCAGGAACCAGCCGCCGGCGCCGGCCCGCCAGCGCAGGAACTGGGTGAAGCTGTCGCGGATCGTCAGCGTGCCGTCGAAATCAAACGCGACGATGGCCTGATCCTTGCGAGGCGACTGGCGAACCATGGTGGGACTTCCCATGTCAGACATTCGCCGCGATCTCCCTCAACAGTGAACCGTCCGTTTCCCGCCTCGGCCACGCTTGGCCGGGGTTGTGGCGGGCGTCCGTATGGGTGATTGTCAATTTTTGAAGACCTTTGCGCCCAGTGTTCGGGAATCAACGCGAAGGAAGCGCGTTTCGTCTCATATCGGGGCGAACCGCGGGAGTGAGAAGGCTCGATGACCAAAGCCGCCGGCACAGACGCCAAAAGCACGCTCTACTGCTCTTTCTGCGGGAAGAGCCAGCATGAGGTGCGCAAGCTCATCGCCGGACCGACCGTGTTCATCTGCGATGAATGCGTCGAACTGTGCATGGATATCATCCGCGAAGAGCACAAGATCTCGTTCTCCAAGGCCAAGGACGGGGTTCCTTCGCCCAAGGAGATCCGCGAGGTTCTTGACGACTATGTGATCGGCCAGAGCCACGCCAAGAAGGTGCTCTCGGTGGCGGTCCACAACCACTACAAGCGGCTGAACCACGCGACGAAGAACAACGACGTCGAACTGGCCAAGTCCAACATCATGCTGATCGGGCCGACCGGCTCGGGCAAGACCCTGCTGGCCCAGACCCTGGCGCGCATCATCGACGTGCCCTTCACCATGGCCGACGCCACCACCCTGACCGAAGCCGGTTATGTGGGCGAGGACGTCGAGAACATCATCCTGAAGCTGCTGCAGTCGTCCGACTACAACGTCGAACGGGCCCAGCGCGGCATCGTCTACATCGACGAGATCGACAAGATTTCGCGCAAGTCCGACAATCCCTCGATCACCCGCGACGTCTCGGGCGAGGGCGTGCAGCAGGCCCTGCTGAAGATCATGGAAGGCACCGTCGCCTCCGTGCCCCCGCAGGGCGGCCGCAAGCATCCGCAGCAGGAGTTCCTGCAGGTCGACACCGCCAACATCCTGTTCATCGTCGGCGGCGCCTTCGCCGGCCTGGAGAAGGTGATCGCGGCGCGCGGCGACGGGGCCTCTATCGGCTTCGGCGCCAAGGTCAAGGAAATCGACGAGCGCCGCACGGGCGACATCCTCAAGGGGGTCGAGCCGGACGATCTGATGCGTTTTGGCCTGATCCCCGAGTTCATCGGCCGCCTGCCCGTTCTGGCGACGCTGGAGGACCTGGACGAGGAAGCCCTGGTCACCATCCTGACCGAGCCCAAGAACGCCCTGGTCAAACAGTACAAGCGGCTGTTCGAGATGGAAAACGTCGACCTGACGTTCACCGACGACGCCCTGATCGCCGTCGCCAAGAAGGCCATCACCCGCAAGACCGGCGCCCGCGGCCTGCGTTCCATCCTGGAAGGCATACTGCTGGAGACGATGTTCGAACTGCCCACCTTCGAGGGCGTCGAGGAAGTCGTCGTCAACGCCGAGGTGATCGAGGGCAAGGCCCAGCCGCTGCTGATCTATTCCGAAACCAAGTCCAAGAAGGCCGCGCCCGACAGCGCCGCCTGATTCCGGCCGACGACACGGACAAGGGCGGGCCCGCGCGACGGACCCGCCCTTTTCTGTGCGCGGGATGATGCCCGCGCGCCACAACCGTCAAAGGCAGGTTTCCTCAAGGGAGCCGGCCGGGCGGCACGGCCATGCCGATCCAGGCGGACAGGACCGGCCACGCCGTGCAGCTTGACCGGTTGTGGATGGAAAGCCGCCGCCACCAGCCGCGACGCTTGAACCGGGCGCGCGCAGAACCACATACTGATCCGAAGGCCGCCGAACGGCGGGCCGAGTCGAAACGACGGGGCGCGGGCGCTCCGGACGCCGGCGCGGCGGGTCCGAGATCAACGAGGACCCTGTGAGAGTAGGCATCATGTCCGAGACCAAGACCCTGCCCGTCCTGCCGCTGAGAGACATCGTCGTCTTTCCGCACATGGTCGTGCCGCTGTTCGTGGGGCGCGAGAAGTCCGTCAAGGCGCTCGACGAGATCATGAAGGGTGAAAAGCAGATCCTGCTGGCCACCCAGAAGAACAGCGTCGACGACGATCCCCAGGCCGACGCCATCTATCCGATCGGCGTGCTGGCCACGGTGCTGCAACTGCTCAAGCTGCCCGACGGCACCGTCAAGGTGCTGGTCGAGGGCAAGAGCCGCGCCCGCCTGACCAAATTCACCGACCGCGCCGAATATTTCGAGGCCGAGGCGGTCGAGATCGCCGACGAGCCGGGCGAGCCGGCCCAGTCGGAAGCCCTGCTGCGCGCCGTGATCGAGCAGTTCGAAAACTATGTGAAGCTGAACAAGAAGGTGCCGCCCGAGGCCCTCAGCTCCATCCCCCAGATCACCGATCCGTCCAAGCTGGCCGACAGCGTGGCCGCCCATCTGTCGGTCAAGATCACCGACAAGCAGGGCCTGCTGGAGACCATCGCCGTGCCGGCGCGACTGGAGAGGGTCTATGGCCTGATGGAGGGGGAGATCTCCGTCCTCCAGGTCGAGAAGAAGATCCGCTCGCGCGTGAAGCGCCAGATGGAGAAGACCCAGCGCGAATATTATCTGAACGAGCAGATGAAGGCGATCCAGCGCGAGCTGGGCGAGACCGACGACGCCCGCGACGAGATCATGGAGCTGGAGAAGCGCATCCGTAAGACGCGCCTGTCCAAGGAAGCCCGGATCAAGGCCGAGGCCGAGGTCAAGAAGCTGCGCAACATGAGCCCGATGTCGGCGGAATCGACGGTGGTCCGGAACTACCTCGACTGGCTGCTGTCGATCCCGTGGGGCAAGGCCAAGACCAAACCCATCGACCTCGACAAGGCCGAGGCCATCCTCGAGGAGGACCACTACGGCCTCGAGAAGGTCAAGGAACGGATCATCGAATACCTGGCGGTGCAGTCGCGCACCAACAGCCTCAAGGGTCCGATCCTGTGCCTGGTCGGCCCTCCGGGCGTGGGCAAGACTTCGCTGGCCAAGTCGATCGCCAAGGCCACCGGTCGGGAATACATCCGCATGTCGCTGGGCGGCGTACGCGACGAAGCCGAGATCCGCGGCCACCGCCGGACCTATATCGGCTCCATGCCGGGCAAGATCATCCAGTCGATGAAGAAGGTGAAGACCACCAACGCCTTCATCCTGCTGGACGAGATCGACAAGCTGGGCGCCGACTGGCGCGGCGACCCGTCGTCGGCCCTGCTCGAGGTGCTGGATCCGGCGCAGAACAATGCGTTCGGCGACCACTATCTGGAGGTCGACTACGACCTGTCCAACGTCATGTTCGTGACCACGGCCAATACGCTGAACATGCCCCAGCCCCTGATGGACCGGATGGAGATCATCCGGGTCAGCGGCTACACCGAGGACGAGAAGGTCGAGATCGCCAAACGCCACGTCCTGCCCAAGGTGACCGAGGAGAACGGGCTCAAGCCGGCGGAATTCGTCGTGCCTGAGAGCTCGATCCGCGACCTGATCCGCTACTACACCCGCGAGGCCGGGGTGCGCTCGCTGGAACGCGCCCTGGGCGGCCTGGCCCGCAAGGCGGTGCGCGAGATGGCGCGTGAGAAGACGCTGTCGATCACCATCGACGAGGCCAAGCTGGCCGAGTTCGCCGGCGTTCGTAAGTTCCGCTACGGCGAGACGGACGAGGAGGATCAGGTCGGCATCGTCACCGGCCTGGCCTGGACCGAGTTCGGCGGCGAGATCCTGACCATCGAGGCGATCAAGATGCCGGGCCGCGGCCGCATGACCGTGACCGGCAACCTCAAGGAGGTGATGAAGGAATCCATCTCCGCCGCCGCCTCCTATGTCCGGGCGCGGTCGCTGAGCATCGGCGTCAAGCCGCCGGCGTTCGAGAAGACCGACATCCACGTGCACGTGCCGGACGGCGCGACGCCCAAGGACGGTCCCTCGGCCGGGGTGGCGATGACCGTGGCCATGGTCTCGGTCCTGACCGGCATTCCGATCCGCAAGGACATCGCCATGACCGGCGAGATCACCCTGCGCGGCCGGGTCACCGCCATCGGCGGCCTGAAGGAGAAGCTGCTGGCGGCCCTCCGCTCGGGCATCAAGACGGTGCTGATCCCGGAAGAGAACGAGAAGGACCTGGCCGACGTGCCCGACAATGTGAAGTCGGCGCTGGAGATCGTCCCGATCAAGACCGCCGACGAGGCCCTGAAATGGGCCCTGACCGGCACCCTGACCCCGGTGGAATGGGACGAGGCCTCGGACCCGCTGCCGGCCGCCCCGCCGATCCAGGACGTGGGTACGGTGCCCGCGACGCACTGACGGCCTGAAGCCGACAGAAAGACCCCCGCCCGGAGCGATCCGGGCGGGGTTTTTCGTTTGCCCGCGATCAGCTTGCCGCGAAGGCGACCGCTTTGTTGCTGCGGTTGCGGGCTTCCGGCGAAACCCGGTTGAGGATGGCCTGCAGGAAGGCCTTCTCCTCGACCGGCGAGGTGAAGAAACGCCGGGGCAGGAACTGCGGATGGCCTTCCACCAGAAAGATCCAGTAGCGATCCGTATGAACGAGATCGCTGACAGCCGTCCACGGAGCCGTGACGGTCATGCGACCGGTTGAACTGATGAAGGCGTCATCCGTTACAGTAATGCTGCTTAGGAACTTTTCGTTGAGACCGCGCATGGCGAGATTTCTGCGAAAGGTGCCCACCGTGTACCTGCGGCAAGCCGCTGGGCCGGCCCAGAAGCCGAAAGCCATCGCCAGCGGCAAGGCGGGCAGCCACAGCCAGGCTGGCCCATCCACCGCTGACTGCCAAGCACCGAATACAAGGATCGGAACCACCGTCGTCAAGGCTGCCGCAAGGTTCGCGATGATGATGGGTTTGGGGTGACCCGAAAGGCGCGCGCTCGCTCGCCCCGCATATCGGGCAGCCTCGCCCACCTGCATTTCACCCTGAATGTGCATGAGCGCTCCGATCAAGTTCAGCCGCCAGCATGGCGGGCGGGCACGAGCTTGGCCAGAGCGCTCGGGTTTGATCAGAGGCTGTCGACCATCACCAGTTCGGCGTCCGCCTTCGCCGTGATCGTGATCTCCGCCTCGTCCTTGATCGCCGCGCCGTCGCGGGCGTTCAGGGCCACGCCATTGACCTCGACCGCCCCCACGGCCGGGACCAGATAGGCGCGGCGGCCCTCGCCCAGCGAATAACTCAGGCTCTCGCCGGCCTTCAGCGTGGCGCCCAGCACCCGGGCGTCGGCGTTGATGGTCAGGGCGTCATCGGTCGAATCGCCGGAAGCCAGCACCTGGAATTTCCCGGTCCGGTCCGATTTCGGGAAGGGCTTCATGCCCCAGCCGGGCTGGGCGCCGGGCTTGTCGGTCTCGATCCAGATCTGGAACAGGGTGGTGGTCTCGTCCTCGAGGTTGAACTCGGCGTGGCGCACACCGGTGCCGGCGCTCATCACCTGGACGTCGCCGGCGCCGGTGCGGCCGCGGTTGCCCATGGAATCCTCGTGGGTGATGGCCCCGGTGCGGACGTAGGTGATGATCTCCATGTCGGCGTGGGGGTGGGGCGGAAAGCCCGACTGGGCGGCGATCTCGTCGTCGTTCCAGACGCGCAGCCGGCCCCAGCTCATCCGGTTGGGGTCATAGTAGTTGGCGAAGGAGAAATGGTGTTTGGCGTTCAGCCAGCCGTGGTTGGCGCCGCCGAGGGTGTTGAAGGGTCGAATGTCGATCATGGGGATGCTCCCGGGACTCCGAGGGTTATGAACCTCGCTGGCGCGTATATAGTAACAGTTCCGGTGGCTGAAAAGGGGTCATTGTGGATGGCAGGGCCAGCGGGTGTTGGCCACGCGATACATGTAGCCCCAACGAACACCCAGCTGCCGCAACTGCACCTGATCCCCAACCCGACATCCGTGACGTGATGGGAGCTCTACCCGCACCGGATCGCCCTCGACCGCCACGCTTGCCGTACTGACCGACCCTCGGCCTTCAACCTCCAGAAAGCCCATCCCCGTGATCCGTCCTGTGACGTTTCGTGCCGGGAATCGAGGGTCGAGGACGAACCACATCAAGGCCAGAAGTGCAGCGACAGCCAAGGCCCCCAAGGGGATGCCGAGGGAGGAGCCGTGCTCATCAAACCAGAGTGGAACGAGCCTCCAGCCCAAGCGGCGGCGTGGCAGCTTCGACGTCACCCGACCTGCGCCCGGTGCCTCAGCATCGCATCGGCCAGGACGCAGGCCGCCATGGCCTCGACCACCGGCACGCCGCGCAGGGCGACGCAGGGGTCGTGGCGGCCCTTGGTGCGCAAATCCGTCTCCGCACCGTCGCGGGTGACGGTCTGGCGCGGGGTCAGGATGGAGGAGGTGGGCTTGAAGGCCACCCGCGCCGTCACCGGCTGGCCGGTCGAGATGCCGCCCAGCACGCCCCCGGCCTGATTGGACAGAAAGACCGGCCGCCCGTCGTCGCCCATGCGCATCTGGTCGGCGTTCTCCTCGCCCGACAGTTCGGCGGCGCCGAAGCCGGCGCCGATCTCGACGCCCTTGACCGCGTTGATCGACATCATCGCCGCGGCCAGTTCGGCGTCCAGCTTGCCGTAGATGGGCGCGCCCCAGCCGGCGGGGACGCCGGTGACCTCCAGCGCCACGACCGCGCCGATCGACGAGCCGGCCTTGCGGACGCCGTCCAGATAGTCCTCCCACGCCGGCACGACCCCGGCCGAAGCCGCGAACAGGGCGTTGTCGTACACCGCGTCGAAATCCACCGCCTCCGGGGCGATCCGGTGCGGGCCCAGCTGGACCACCCCGGCGCGGATGCGCACGTTCTCGCCCAGCACCTTGCGCGCCACCGCCCCGGCCGCCACGCGCATCGCCGTCTCGCGCGCCGAGGAACGGCCGCCGCCGCGGTGATCGCGCACGCCGTATTTGGCCTGGTAGGTGAAGTCCGCGTGGCCGGGCCGGAAGGCGCGGGCGATCTCGCCATAGTCCCTGGACCGGGCGTCCTCGTTGTCGATCTGGATGGCGATGGGCGCGCCGGTGGTCACCGGTCCGTCCCCGTCGTCGAACACGCCGGACAGGATGCGGGCCGTGTCGCTCTCCTGCCGCTGGGTGACGAAGCGGCTGCCGCCGGGCTTGCGGCGGTCCAGCCACGGCTGCAGGTCGGCCTCGGTCAGCGGGATCAACGGCGGACAGCCGTCGATGACGCAGCCGATCGCCGGCCCGTGGCTCTCGCCCCAGGTGGTCACGCGAAACAGATGGCCGAAGGTGTTGTGGGACATGACCCGTCAGGCTTAGGCCGCCAGCCGGTCCGGCGTCCAGACGCGGGTGAAGCGGACCAGCAGATCCTCAGCCGCCGAGGGGGCGTCCTCCGAAGGCTGCAGCGTCACGAACAGATGGCCCTGCGGCCGCGCGCCGCGCGCGGGAAGGCCCAGTCCCTTGAGCCTGAGCCGCAACGGCTGGTGCCCGGCGACCAGCCAGGCCGAGCGGAGGCCGGCGTGGGTGTCGATCTCCAGCCGTCCGCCGTCCTCGAGCAGGCGAGGGGGGACGGGGCAGGTCATGTAGAGGTCGTCGCCGACCGCGCTCAGCCCGTCCGCGCCGCGAACCAGCACCGGCAGATAGACGTCGCCGCCGCCGCCGCCCGCGTCGCGGAGCCTCAGGTGTTCGCCGCTGCGCAGGCCCCTGGGCAGGCGGATGTTGATGGTGCGGCCGGCCAGTCGAATCGCGACGTGGCCGCCGTTCAGGGCCTCCATCGGCCCGATCGCCACCACCGGCGGGGCGGGCGGAGGCGCCGTCGGCGCGGCGAGCGCCAGCGGGGCGGCCTGCCGCTGGATCAATCGCCAGGCCGCGATCGTCTTGCGGAATCGCGCCTCGCTGCCGCCCGGCGCTTCGGGCCGCGCGGCCTTGATGGCGATGCGGAACGCGGCGGTCAGCGCCTCGCCCTCCGCCGGGCCGGTCAGGCCGAGCAGGGCCCAGGCCTCGCGGGTCGAGACGACTTCGGCGTGCGATCGGGCGTGCATCCTCGCACTAAGGCGCGACATACGGTCAATGCCGGGTTAACCGTGACGCTCTCCCCATCGGCTTCGCCAAGGCCTATCTCAACGCCATGACCACCCCCGTGATTCCGCCCAGCCCCACCCGCGAGGAATATGCGGAGCAGTACGCCGCCGCCCTGGCCGCCAATGGCGACGAGACCATTTTCGACCGCGCCGAGCCGGTCGCCCTGTTCGTGGAATGGCTCGGCGACGCCAGGGCGACGGAACCGAACGACGCCAACGCCATGACCCTGGCCACGGTGGACGCCGAGGGCCTGCCCGACGCGCGGGTGGTCCTGCTCAAGGACGTCGATGCGGGGGGATTCACCTTCTATTCCAACCGCGAGAGCGCCAAGGGTGGCGACCTGGCGGCCCAGCCCCGGGCCGCCCTGCTGTTCCACTGGAAATCCCTGCGGCGCCAGGTGCGGGTGCGCGGGGCGGTCCAGCCAGTGACCCGGGCCGAGGCCGACGCCTATTTCGCCAGCCGGGCGCGCGAGAGCCGCATCGGGGCCTGGGCCTCGGAGCAGTCGCGGCCGCTGGAAAGCCGCGAGGCGCTGGAGGCGGCCGTGATGCGCGAGACGACGCGGTTCGAGGGCGAGGAGGTGCCGCGGCCCGAGCGCTGGACCGGCTGGCGGGTGGTTCCGGACAGCGTCGAATTCTGGCGCGACCGGCCGTTCCGCCTGCACGACCGGCTGCGCTTCGACCGGACAGGCGAGGGCTGGGCGAAGACGCGCCTCTGGCCCTGACCGGTCAGGCCCCGTAGCGGGCCAGGAAGGTTTCGACCGCGTCTTCCACCACCACGGCGAGCGGCCGGCGGACCCGGATTTCGTCCCCCGTGACCAGGGGGACCAGGAAGACGGGGTGTTCCAGCATCCCCATCAGATTCCCCGCCGCCCAGGACGGCCTGGCGATCGGCTTCAGGCCGCCGGACTCCGACTGGGCGACCAGAATGCCGATCAGGGTGGCGCCGAACTCCGCCCGGCCCTTCTCGAAGAAGCGCAGGGCCACGGCCTCGAACCGCGGCCGCTCGGCCATCACCAGACGGAACACCGAGCGGATGAACGGATCGCCCATGAAGCCGGCGTAGGCCTCGGCGAAGCTGGTCAGCTGCTGGCGCGCGTCGCCTTCGATGGTCCGGACGCCGGCCATCTGGTGTGAAAAATCCTCGGCGGCGTCGTCGATGACCGCCGAGAACAGCCCGGCCTTGCCGTCGAACAGGGCGTAGAGGGTGGCGGTCGAGACTCCGGCCTCGCGGGCGATCGGTTCGATCCGGGTCGCGGCGTAGCCCTCGCTGACGAAGGACTTTCGCGCGGCCCGCACGATGGCCTGACGTTTGGGATCGGCGGATCGGGGGCGGACGGCGGTGCCGTGCATGGAATTCCTGGCTCGCGGAGGCCCGCAGGGTGGGGCTTGGATATGGGGAGGGTCAAGAGGCCGTCGAACGCTGTTCGGCGGTCATGTCGCGACCAGCGGCGCCAGCAGCGGATGGGCCAGCACGGGGGCGACCAGCCGGACGACGGCCTGGCGATCCTCGAGCCGCACGGCCGCGGTGGCGTCGGCGACGATGAAGTCGGCGTTCACCCGCGATGGCTCGGTCAGCCGTTCGTGCCCCGGACGCACCGTGGCCAGGTATTGGGCGATCACCGAATCCGCGGTCCTCCCCCGCTCGATCTGATCGCGCAGCAGGCGGCGGATGAAGCGGATGTCGGCGGGCGTGTCGACGAAGACCCGGATGTCGAACAGGTCGACCAGGCCCGGCGTGCAGAGGACATGCGTACCCTCGACCACGACGACGGCGGCGGCCCGGACCGGCTCTCCGCCCCGTTCGCGGCCGTGATGTATGAAGGAATAGATCGGCGCCATGATGTCCCGGCCGGCCTTGAGCTCGGCCAGATCCCGGATCATCAAGACATGGTCCCGCGCCGCCACATCGTCGAAGTCGAAGGTCGCCGGATCGAAATCGGGCAGGCTGGCGGCGTCGCGATAATAGGCGTCCTCGCGCAGCAGCACCGCCGCGCCGTCGGGCAGGGCGGCGACCAGGGCTTCCGCGAGGGTGCTTTTCCCGGACCCGGAGCCCCCGGTGATGGCGATGAGAATTGGCATGGCCCCGCTTCTAGGGCCCCGGGGCCGCCTTCGCCAAGCCGGGCGCCGACTTCGGTTGACCCGGCGTCACGTTGCTTATCGCCGGTCGCGCCGATAGCGTGGCCGTCAAGCGCCCCGATAAAGCAGGCGCAAGTTGAGGGATTGCGATGCTGGGTTTGATGCAGGACTGGCCGCTGACGGTCGACAAGATCCTGGACCATGCGAAGAACTGGCATGGCCACCGCGAGGTGGTCACCCGCTCGGTCGAGGGGCCGATCGTCCGCGCCACCTATGCCGAGATCCACGCCCGGGCCAAACGCGTCTCCAGCGTGCTGAAGGACTGGGACGTCAAGGTCGGCGACCGTATCGCCACCCTGGCCTGGAACAGCGGCCGCCACATGGAGGTCTGGTACGGCATCATGGGGATGGGCGCCGTCTGTCACACCCTGAACCCGCGGCTGTTCCCGGAGCAGCTGGCCTACATCATCAACCACGCCGAGGATAAGATCATCTTCGTCGACCTGACCTTCATTCCCCTGCTGGAGGCCGTGCTGCCGCACTGCCCCTCGGTCGAGCGGGTGGTGGTCCTGACCGACGAACTGACCATGCCGGCGACCGGTCTGCCCGGCGCCGAATGCTACGAGGCGCTGTTGGGTTCGGCCTCGGAAGACGTGGCCTGGGGCGGGTTCGACGAACAGACCGCCTGCGGCCTCTGCTACACCTCGGGCACGACCGGCAATCCCAAGGGGGTGCTGTATTCGCACCGCTCGAACTTCATCCACACCCTGCTGGGCATGCAGTCCACGGTGCTGGGTCCGTCGCCGAAAGAGGTGATCCTGCCGGTGGTGCCGATGTTCCACGCCAACGCCTGGGGCATCGCCTTCGCCGGCCCGGCCTCGGGCGCCAAGCTGGTCATGCCCGGCGCGCGGATGGACGGCGCAGCGATCTACGAGCTGATCGAGAGCGAGGGGGTGACCTTCTCGGCCGCCGTGCCGACCGTCTGGCAGGGCCTGCTGACCCACCTGCGCGAGAACAATCTGCGCATCCCGACGGTGAAGAAGGTGCTGATCGGCGGCTCGGCCGTGCCGGAAAGCCTGATCCGCGCCTTCCAGGAGGAGTTCGGCATCGAGGTGCTGCAGGGCTGGGGCATGACCGAGACCTCGCCAATCGGCACCCTGTCCAACCTGCCGCCCGAGCTGCTGGCCCTGCCGTACGACGAGCAGATGAAGTGGCGGATCAAACAGGGCGTGCCGCCGCTGGGCGTGGAGCTCAAGCTCAAGAACTACGCCGGCCAGGAGATGCCGCACGACGGGCAGACCTACGGCCGGCTGATGATCAAGGGGCCGACCATCGCCGGGGCCTATTTCAAGGGCGAGGGCGGCGACATCCTCGACCACGAGGGCTTCTTCGACACCGGCGACGTCTCGACCATCGACGAACACGGCTTCATGCAGATCACCGACCGCGCCAAGGACGTGATCAAGTCCGGCGGCGAGTGGATCAGCTCGATCGAGATCGAGAACATCGCCGTCGGCCATCCGAAGGTCGAACTGGCGGCCGTCATCGGCGCGGCCCACCCCAAATGGGACGAGCGGCCGGTGCTGATCGTCAAGCTGAAGCCCGGCGAGACCCAGAACAAGCAGGAGCATCTCGACTTCCTGCAGGGCAAGATCGCCAAATGGTGGATGCCCGACGACGTGGTCTTCGTCGACGACATCCCGCTGGGCGCCACCGGCAAGATCGACAAGAAGCTGGTTCGCGAGCGGCTGAAGGACTACCGCCTGCCGACGGCGGGGGGCTGAGGCCGTGGCGCGCCGCACGCCCGGGGCCGGACGGGTCCAGGCGCTGGCGGCCCTGGCGGTCGCCGCGCCGGTGCTGGTGCTGGTCGCGGCCCTGGGGACGCGGGTCGGGGCCTGGCCGGTCGAGATCGGCTACGACCTGCTGACCTTGCGGGCGGGCTGGTATCTGTCCTTCCTCGGCGTGGCGGCGGCCCTGGGCGCGCTGGCCCTGTCCTTCGGCAATTTCCGCAAGCTGGGAGCCCTGGCCGTCCTGGCCGCGCTCGTGGCGGGAGGAACCCTGGGCGGCTTCCTCTGGCAGAAGGCCCGCATCGCCGCCGGCCCGGTGGAGAACGTCAGCACCGATCTCGCCGAGGTGCCCGGCTTCGGCGATCTCGGCGACGAGCGGAGCGGGCGGGGCCCCGGTCCGGCGGTCGGGGCCGAAGCCTGCCCCGGCGCCTTGCCGGTGATGCGGCAGGTCGCGCCGACGGCCGCCATCTACGCCCTGGAACAGGCCGGTTTCACCCTGCGCGGCGCCGGCGTGGCGCGGGCTGACGGCAGCCGCGAGGGCTTCTGGTTCGGCGTCGACCACGACGCCGTCATCCGCATCCGGCCGGGCCGCACCGACATCCGCGTCGCGGCCCGCGATCATCGGCCCCATGGCGGAGAGGCGTGCCGCATGGCGACCGCCATCAGCGAAACCCTGCGCGCCGCCGGCTGACCGTCAGGCCGGGGTCCAGTCGGCGTCGATCGCCGGACCCGGCGTCGCACGCACCCGTCCGGCCCGCTCCAGCGCGATCAGATGGGCCCAGACCGACAGGCTGGCCGCGGGCCAAAGCCGGGAGTCCACCGCGGCGTAGAGTGTCGGGATCATGTCGGCGATGCGGCGGTCGCCCGCCGCCACCCGCGCCAGAACCTGCGCCTCCCGCATCAGCCGGTGGGCGCGGTAGGCCTCGAGGAACGGGCCCGGCTCCAGGATCGGCGCGCCGTGGGTCGGCCAGATCGTGGTGAAGCGCCGCGCGATCACCGCGTCCAGACTGGCCATATAGGCGGCCATGTCGCCGTCGGGCGGGGCCACCACGGTCGTCGACCAGCCCATGACGTGGTCCCCGCTGAACAGGGCGTTCTCCTGTTCCAGCACATAGGCCAGGTGGTTGGAGGCGTGCCCGGGCGTGGCCATGGCCCCGATCGTCCAGCCGTCGCCCCGCAGCCGTTCGCCGCCGGTCAACACGATATCGGGCCGGAAGTCCTCGTCCTCCTCCTCGTCGGGCGTCGCGGAGGCGTGGACCGTTCGCGCCGGGGGCGCCGCCGCCAGCACGGGCGCGCCAACCGCCTCCGCGAACGGACGGGCGAGGGGAGCGTGGTCGCGGTGGGTGTGGGTCACCAGCACATGGCTGACCGTCTGGCCCGCGACCGCCGCCAGCAAGGCCGCCAGATGGGCCTCGTCCAGCGGGCCCGGATCGATCACCGCGACGCCCGCCCCGGCATGGCCGCGTCCGACGACATAGGTCCCGGTGCCGGTGAAGGTGAACGGCCCGGGATTGCGGGCGATCACGCGCCGGATCAGGGGCGAGACCGTATCGGTCCGCCCGTATTCGAACGCCGGCGCGGGGACGAACGGGATCATCGGGCGCGGCCCGGCCCTTGCGTCAACACTTCGTAAACCTTCTGCGGAGTCCCCGAAGTGGCTGTTTCCATCGCCCTGGCTGTCTCAAATCGGCTCCAGCCCATCGCCGCGGCCTTCCTGTGTCTCATGGCGATGCAACTCGCCGTGGCGTCCTGCACGCCGGAACCGGCGCCCTACGCCACGCGCGTCGCCATCCTCCGCTGACCGGTCACAGCGGCAGACCGCCCAGGTCGTAGCCGGCCGCGCCGGCGGCGGCCCGCAGGTCGGCGGCGTCCGCGCCCCTCAGCCGCTCGGCCATGGCCCAGACCGCGGCCGACCGCATTCCGGATCGACAGAACATCACGGTCGGCGCGCCGTCGGCCAGCAGCTCGGCGACGGCGAGAGCCTGCGTCCCGTCCGGCCGGCCGGACACGGGAATCCAGGCGAAGGCCAGGCCGGCCTCCCGGGCGGCCGCCTCCATTTCCGCGGCCGAGGGCTGGCCGGGCTCCTCGGCGTCGGGCCGGTTGCTGATCAGGCGCCGCACCCCCGCCGCCGCCAGGGCCGGCAGGGCGGCGGGTGAAAGCTGGGGCGAGGTCCAGACCGTCGGCGACAGGGACCGCGGAGCCATCCCTACTGTCGCCTTACCCGCACCGCCCGGCTGTCGCCGACGGTCAGCAGGAAGCTGCCCAGCGTGGCCTTGCGCACGCGCACGGGCTGGCCGGCGCGGTTCTCGAACCGGACGCGTTCGGAATCGACCTGGCGCCAGACCCCGCCGTCGGCCAGGCGGAAGATCCAGTGGTTCTCGTTGTTGCGCGAGGCGCTCTGCAGGGTCGTATCGATCGAGTCGATCTCGGTTCCCCCGTCGGGCCCGAACAGGCGCGGCAGGGAGGGCATTTCGAAGCCGAACAGCTGGCGCCGGGTTTCGGCGACCTGGGCCCGGTCGACGACGACGACCTCGCCTCCGCGCTGGGCCGCGTCGAGCGCGCCCGCGGCGGCGTCGTAGCAGGCCAGGCGGGCGGCGCCGTCGGCCACGCCGCGGCAGGCCATCAGCCGCTCCAGGGTCTCGGGGCGCTCCTGGGCGGGCAGGGATTGACCCGACAGGGTCGCCGCCGCGGCCGCCGCCGCCAGTCCGGAAATCAAAGACATGGGTTTCCTCGCAATTCCCGCCGTCGCCCGGCCCGACTTCACTCGGACAAGACGGTCGCGGGGTCAACCAGCCCCTGCAACCGGAGAGGTGACCGTATCGTGGCCTAAATACGACAGTCCTGCTTCGACAGGGTTACTTTCGTGTAATTTGGCTGGCGAACGGTACGCCGGGGCGCATAACGTCGGGCAACTGCGGTCGGGGATTCTGTCCGCGGGGGACGGGAATATTCCATTTAAGGCCGCGGCGGCCCGGTTTCCGGGCTTGCTGAACATCAGGAGACGACCTTTGAGAACCCAGAAAATCCGCAGCCGGCTGCTGACGACGACGATGATCGGCGGTTTCGCCGCCCTCGCGTTCGCCGCGCCCGCCATGGCGCAAGAGACGCCGCAGGAGACCGAACTCGACGAAGTCGTCGTCACCGGCTCGCGCATTCCGCAGTCCAACCTCGTCACCACCAGCCCGGTGACCCAGGTGACCGGTGAGGACATCGACGTCGCGGGCGTGACCCGGGTCGAGGACCTGATCTCGCAACTGCCGCAGGCCTTCGCCGCCCAGAACTCGACCGTCTCGAACGGCGCGTCGGGCACGGCCACGGTGTCGCTGCGCAACCTCGGCTCGTCGCGCACCCTGGTGCTGATCGACGGTCGCCGGATGGGCTACGGTTCGCCGAACGACGACGCGGCCGACCTGAACCAGATTCCGGAACAGCTGGTCGAGCGCGTTGAAGTCCTGACCGGCGGGGCTTCCGCCGTTTACGGTTCGGACGCCATCGCCGGCGTTGTCAACTTCATCATGAAGAAGGACTTCGAAGGCCTGCAGATCGACGCCCAGTACGGCCTCTATCAGCACAACAACGACTATGACGGCGTCGGCAACCTGCGGGCTGAAATCGCTCGCCGCGCCCTGACCAACGCGGCCCAGTTCCAACTGCCCGATGACAACGTCTCTGACGGCGAAAGCCGCTCGGTGAACGTGACCCTGGGCGTGTCCTCGCCCGATGGCCGCGGCAATTTGATGGCCTACGTCGGCTACCGCAACAACAACCCGGTCCTGCAGGCCCACCGCGACTATTCGGCCTGCGCCATCGGCGCGCCGAATGCCGGCTCGGGCCCGACCACCTTCTCGTGCGGCGGATCGGGCACCTCCTTCCCGGGTCGTTTCACCGACTTCGGCGCCAACGGCAGCAGCCTTCCGGGTCCGGATGGAATCACCGGCACGGCGGATGACATCGCCAATCCGCTGCCGTCTTTCAACTACACCATCAACGCAGCGGGTTTCACGCCCTACAACGGCGCGATCAACGACTATAACTATGGCCCGGTGAACTACTATCAGCGTCCTGACGAACGCTACACCATGGGCGCATTCGGTCGCTACGAGCTGAACGACAAGGCTGAAGTCTTCGCCCAACTGATGTTCTCGGACTACAGCTCGGTAGCCCAGATCGCCCCGTCGGGTAACTTCTTCGCAACCGGCACCATCAACTGCGACAACCCCTTGTTGTCGGCCGCCCAGCGCACGGACATCGGCTGCGGCGCGCCCGCCGCCGCCGCGTTCGCGCTTGGCTTTATCAATGATCCGAACCGGGTTCCGCTCTACATCGGCCGCCGGAACGTCGAGGGCGGCGGACGTCAGGACAGCCTGAACTATCAGTCCTATCGCGGCGTCGTCGGTATCCGCGGCGAAATGGCTCCGGGCTGGAACTACGATCTGGCCGCCCAGTTCTCGCGGGTTCGCCTGGCGCGGACCTACCTGAACGACTTCTCGGTCACCCGGCTCGGCCGCGCTCTTGACGTCGTCGACGTCGGCGGCGTCCCGACCTGCCGTTCGGTGGTTGACGGCACTGACACCACCTGCGTCCCCTACGACATCTTCTCGCCGGGCGGCGTCACCCAGGAAGCGATCGACTATCTGCAGATCCCGCTGATGCAGACCGGCCAGACGACCCAACAGGTCATCACCGGCGCCGTCACGGGCGACACGGGCTGGTCCTTCCCGACCGCCGCCCGCACCGTCCAGGTCGCGTTCGGCGTCGAGTATCGCCGCGACGCCCTGTCCTCCACGACCGACAACGCCTTCGCCACCGGCGACGGCGCCGGTCAGGGCGGCCCGACGATCGGCATCACGGGCGACGCGGACGTCTACGAGGCCTTCGGAGAAATCCAGATCCCCCTCGCCGACGATCAGCCGTGGGCCTATTCGGCCTCGGTCGACGCCGCCTACCGTCGTTCGGAGTACGCGAACGTCGGAACCGACACCTACAAGTTCGGCGCCGACTACGCCCCGGTCGAGGACATCCGCTTCCGCGCCAGCTACTCGCGCGCGGTTCGTGCGGCGAACGTGATCGAAATGTTCGCGGCCCAGGGCTTCAACCTGTTTGACGCTGACAACGACCCCTGCGACGACCTGAACGACGACGGCGTGCTGAACAACAGCGTCCCGGCGGCGTGCATCGGCACCGGTTCGCACCAGGTCACCCTGGCGCAGTCCGACAGCGGCGCCCTGAACAGCCCGGCCGGCCAGTACAACTTCCTGGGCGGCGGCAACCCGAACCTGAACCCGGAAGAGTCGGACACCTACACCTACGGCGTGGTGTGGACGCCCGGCTTCCTGCCCGGCTTCAACATCTCGGTCGACTATTTCGACATCAAGGTCGACGGCCTGATCTCGACGATCGGGGCGCTGAACACCTTCGACCTCTGCTACAGCCAGGGTGACGCCGCCGCCTGCGGCCGCATCAACCGTAACCCCGGTGGCCAGCTGTGGGTCGGTTCGGGCTTCGTCGAGGACCTGAACAACAACATCGGCGGCCTGGCCACTTCGGGCTTCGACGTGAACTCCAACTATGCCTTCGACCTCGAAGACATGGGCATGTCGAACATGGGCTCGATGCAGCTGTCCTTCGTGGGCACCTATCTGAGCGAGCTCCTCACGGACACCGGTCTGGGCGGACCCGCCTCGGTCTATGACTGCACGGGCTTCTACGCCAACCAGTGCGGCGTTCCGAACCCGGAATGGCGTCACCGCGCCCGCGCGACCTGGCTCACCCCGTGGGACCTGGACCTGTCGGCCACGTGGCGTCACTACGGCGAATCTGAAATCGCCGTTCTGGCCGCTGACGGCTCGCTCAACAACGGTGGCGCTCGCATCGATCGCTACTTCGACGCCGAGAACTACCTCGACCTGGCGGCCGTGTGGCAGGCGACGGACACCGTCACCCTCCGCGCCGGCGTCAACAACGTTCTGGATAACGATCCGCCGCTGTCCTACAGCGTCGGCACCACCGGCAACGGCAACACCTACCCGCAGCTGTATGATGCGCTGGGCCGTTACTTCTTCTTCGGTGTCACGGCCAACTTCTAGGGCCTGACGTCAAGACCATCTGGGGCGGCGGATCTTCGGGTCCGCCGCCCTTTTCTTTGCAAATTCCGCCGCCTCGGAAAAACCATCTCCGCGTTCGAGCGTTGCGGTTCATCCCCTGAACGTCTCAAGGCGCCTTCATGCTGCTCAGCCTCGTCACCGCCCTCGTCCTCGCCGGCCAGACTCCGCCGCCCCGGGACGTCGGCGCCATGTCCACCGCTCCCGGCGTCGAGACCGGGGAGACCGAGCGCTTCCGCGAGGCGGTGGCCTACGCCAATCCGATGCCGAGGGGCGCGCCCGAGGCCGACTATCCGCTGGTGGCCTGGTGCGAGGCGCTGGTGAACGGCCACGTCGCCCTGGGCGAGACCCTGACCAACCGCGACCCGCTGGATCTGGACATCATCCGTCTGGGCAAGCTCGAGGCCGCCGACTTCCGCGCCGCCCTGAACGCCGCCGAGCCGCGCCAGACCGCCGCCAGCCGCGCCGCGGCCCGCGCCGCCGCCGCCGAGGCCGCCGCCAAATGGACGCCGCTGATCGGACAGGACGAGACGGTGCGCAGCCAGGCCTTCGGCCTGTTCTTCGGCCTGCCCGGCCGCTGCGAACACGCCGCCCGCCGCATTCGCGAGAACATCACCTCGGCTCCGGCCACGCCCGCGGATGTCGGACTGGAATAGGCGCCGGACTACGGCTTCCGGAAGCTCGTCCGCCAGCCGATCAAGGCTCCCTGGCCGTCATTCAGCTCGGCCCGCTCCTCCAGCGTCAACCCGGCCCGCGCCGCCCGCTGGACGAAGACATCCAGGCCCGGGCCGTCCAGCGCGGCCAGGTTCTGACTTTGCTGGCGGTGCCGCCACGCCGCATTGCCGGCCTCGAACACCTCAAGCCGGGCGAGGGCGCTGTTCGGCTCATACGAGGCGATCCGGCGCGACAGGTCATCGAGATAGCCCACCATATAGCGCACCGGCTCGAACGCCGCCGTTGGTTCAAGCCGGGCCGCGGCCTGCCGAACCGCCTCGCGCAGCGCGTCTTCCGGCCCCGAAGCCGTCAAACCCTTGAGATGGGCGGCGAAGGCGCGTCGGGCGTGGCGGATCGCGCCGGACTTTCCCAACACCGCGTCATAGGCCGCGATCTGGCCCGCCGTCTGTCGGGTGATGACGCTGTCGGCATGGTGGATCAGCATCAGCGCCCGTCCGCCCGGCCTCAGCACCCGTCCCAGCTCCAGCAGCGCCGCCCGGGTGTCCGCGTACTCGATCCCGAACTGCGACGAGGCCCCGTCGAACGTTGCCGCCGGAAACGGCAGCTGTTCCAGCGCCACGCCGCCCATAAGCCGGCAATCGGCGGGCAGGCGCGCGGATGCGGCCTCAACCTCGGCATAGTCGACACCAGTGATCGTGAAGGCCTTGCCGCTGGCCGCGGCCACGCCGCTGGCATGGACCGCGACCTGGCCGTTGCCCGTCGCCAGATCCAGCAGAGCGGAGTCGGTCTCGAAGGCGCCGAACCATTCAGTCCAGATCGGCCGGGTGTCAAAGGCGACCGGCCCGGCGGGGGTCTGGACCGTCATGACGTCCGTGCGGCCGCTCCGCCAGTAGTCGCTCCAATGCCACCCACGCCGCTTTTCGGAAGGCGAAGGGCTCATCCCGGCTCCAGTCAGACCACAATCGGAGTTCGCCGATCAATGATCGGCGTTCGCTCCGTTGTTAGATCAACCGGCCCGTCCGGCCAAGCGCCCCTCCAGGAGTCAGGCCGCGTCGCTTCGCGGCGCCGCCGGATCGTAGTTGAGGATCGGCGACAGCCAGCGTTCGGCCGTCGCCACGTCCCAGCCCTTGCGCCGCGCATAGTCGGCGACCTGGTCCGGATCGATCTTGCCGACGCCGAAATAGTGGCTTTCGGCGTGGCCGAAATACAGCCCTGACACGGACGCCGGCGGGGTCATGGCGAAGCTCTCGGTCAGGGCCATGCCGGCGTTGTCCTCGGCCTGAAGCAGCCGGAACAGCGTCGCCTTCTCCGTGTGATCGGGCTGGGCGGGATAGCCGGGCGCCGGGCGAATGCCTTGATATCGCTCGGCGATCAGGTCATCGACCGTCGTTTCCTCGTCCGGCGCATGACCCCAGAGCTCGGTGCGAACCTTCTTGTGCAAGGCCTCGGCGAAGGCCTCGGCCAGGCGGTCGGCCAGGGTCGTGGCCATGATGGCGGAATAGTCGTCGCCCGCTTCCTTGAATCGCCTTGCGATCTCGAGCTCGCCATGACCGGCGGTCACGGCGAAGGCCCCGATATAGTCCCGGCCCCCTTCGGCGACGAAGTCCGACAGAGCCAGATTGGGCTTGCCGTTCGACTTCCTGATCTGCTGCCGCAGGGTGTGAAAGCGGGCGATCTCGTCGGTGCGGCTTTCGTCGGCATAGACGGCGATGTCGTCGCCGACGGCGTTGGCGGGCCAGAAGCCGACCACGCCGCGCGCGGTGAACCATTTCTCGTCGACGATCCGCTTCAGCATCGCCCGGGCGTCCTCGAACAGGTCGCGCGCGGCCTGGCCGACGATCTCGTCCTCGAGGATCAGCGGATAGCGGCCGATCAGCTCCCAGCTGGCGAAGAAGGGCGTCCAGTCGATGTGGTCGGCGAGGTCCTGCAGGTCCCAGGAGTCGAAGGCGCGCACGCCAAGGAACGACGGAGCGCAGGGCAGGGGCGTGGCCGGATCTGGCTTGAAGCGGTTCTCGCGCGCGGCGGGCAGGGACGCCCGCGCCTTGACCTCCTGGCCGCGCGCATACTGCTCGCGGATGCGGACGTATTCGTCGCGGGTCAGGGCCTCGTTCTTCGCCCGCTCGGTCTTCGACAGCAGGCCCGAAACCACGCCGACGGCGCGGCTGGCGTCGATGACATAGGTGGTCGAGCCGGCGCGATAGCCGGGCTCGATCTTGACCGCCGTATGCGTCCGGCTGGTCGTCGCCCCGCCGATGAGCAGGGGAATGTCGAAGCCCCGCCGCTCCATCTCGCGCGCCACGAAAACCATCTCGTCGAGCGACGGCGTGATCAGGCCCGACAGGCCGACGATGTCGACCTTGTGCTCGATGGCGGCGTCGAGAATCCGGTCGGCCGGGACCATGACGCCCAGGTCGATGACCTCGTAGTTATTACACTGCAGGACCACGCCGACGATGTTTTTGCCGATGTCGTGGACGTCGCCCTTGACCGTGGCCATCAGGATGCGGCCCGCCTGCTCGCGCGGCTTGCCGGCCTTCTCGGCCTCCATATAGGGCTCCAGCCAGGCCACGGCCTGTTTCATCACCCGGGCCGACTTGACCACCTGCGGCAGGAACATCTTGCCCGAGCCGAACAGGTCGCCGACCACGTTCATCCCGTCCATCAACGGACCCTCGATGACGTGCAGCGGGCGGTCGAACGACAGCCGCGCCTCCTCGGTGTCGGCGTCGATGTAGTCGGTGATGCCGTTGACCAAGGCGTGTTCGATCCGCTTGCCGACGGGGGCGTCGCGCCATTTCAGATCGACGACCCGGGCCACGCCCTTGTCACCCTTGTAGTTGGGGGCGATGTCGACCAGCCGCTCGGTGTTGGAGACATTGGTCCGCTGCGGCCGGTTCAGGATCACGTCCTCGACCGCCTCGCGCAGGACCGGGTCGAGCGTGTCATAGACCGGCAGGTCGCCGGCGTTGACGATGCCCATGTCCATGCCCGCCTGGATGGCGTGGTACAGGAAGACGCTGTGGATCGCCCGGCGCACCGGCTCATTGCCGCGGAAGCTGAAGCTGACGTTCGACACCCCGCCCGAGACGCGGGCGTAGGGCAGCGCAGCCTTGATCGCCCGCGTCGCCTCGATGAAGTCGACGGCGTAGTTGTCGTGCTCCTCGATCCCCGTCGCCACCGCGAAGATGTTGGGGTCGAAGATGATGTCCTCGGGCGGGAAGCCGACCTCGTCCACCAAGATGCGATAGGCGCGGGTGCAGATCTCGATCTTGCGCGCGGCGGTGTCGGCCTGGCCGACCTCGTCGAAGGCCATGACCACCACGGCGGCCCCGTAACGCAGGCATTTGACCGCCTGCTCGCGGAACTCGGCCTCGCCCGCCTTCATCGAGATCGAATTGACGATCGGCTTGCCCTGGACGCATTTCAGCCCGGCCTCGATCACCTCCCATTTGGAACTGTCGATCATCACCGGCACGCGGGCGATGTCGGGCTCGGCCGCGATCAGATTGAGGAAGGTGACCATGGCCTGCTTCGAATCCAGCAGGCCCTCATCCATGTTGATGTCGATCACCGAGGCCCCGGCCTCGACCTGCTGCCGCGCCACCGACAGGGCGGCGGAATAGTCGCCGTCGATGATCAGCTTCTTGAATTTGGCCGATCCGGTGACGTTGGTCCGCTCGCCGACGTTGATGAAGGTGGGTCTCACTCGAAAACTCCGCTCATCCCCGCGAAAGCGGGGACCCAGTGCTTTCGTGAGGCACGGTGCATGGGATTGATGTCAGGGCGCGCTCGGTGAGACCGATCGCCCAAAGAACTGGGTCCCCGCTTTCGCGGGGATGAGCGGAAATCAAGACACATCACGCCACCAGCTCGAACGGTTCCAGCCCCGACAGCCGCATCGCCACCGGCCGTTCCGGGATCTCCCGCGTCGGCAGTTTCGACACCGCCTCCGCCGTGTGCCGGATGTGTTCCGGGGTCGTGCCGCAGCAGCCGCCGACGATGTTGACCAGGCCCGAGGCCGCCCATTCCTCGATGAAGTGGGCCGTCTGGTGCGGCTCCTCGTCGTACTGGCCCATGGCGTTGGGCAGGCCGGCGTTGGGATAGGCGGCCACCAGGGTGTCGGCCACCCGGCTCAGCTCGGCGATGAAGGGCCGCATCAGATCGGCGCCGAGGGCGCAGTTGAAGCCGATGGCGAAGGGTTTGGCGTGGCGCACGCTGTTCCAGAAGGCCTCGGCCGTCTGGCCCGACAGGGTCCGGCCCGAGCGGTCGGTGATGGTGCCCGAGATCCAGATCGGCAGGGCCTCCATGCCCTCGTCCTCGAGGTCCTTGATGGCCTTGATCGCCGCCTTGCAGTTCAGCGTGTCGGTGATGGTCTCGATCAGATAGAGGTCGACCCCGCCCTCGTTCAGCGCCTTCACCTGATGGCGGTAGGCGTCATAGACCTGGTCGAAGGTCACCAGCCGGGCGCCGGGGTCGTTCACGTCCGACGACATCGACAGCATCTTGTTCAGCGGTCCGATCGAACCGGCGGCGAAGCGCGGCTTGTGCGGCTCCTTCGCGGTCCAGCGGTCGGCCGCGGCGCGCGCCAGTTTCGCGCCTTCCAGATTGATGTCCCACACCGACTGCTCGTCCAGCTTGTAGTCGTCCTGGGCGATGACCGTGGCCGAGAAGGTGTTGGTCTCGGAGATGTCGGCGCCGGCGGCGAAATACTGGTCGTGCAGGCCGGAAATGACGTCCGGGCGGGTGATGCACAGGATGTCGTTGTTGCCCTTCATCTGCCCGTTGTGCCCGGCGAAGCGCTCGCCGCGGAAATCTTCTTCCGACAGTTCGCTGCGCTGGATCATCACGCCCCAGGCCCCGTCGAGGACGAGGATCCGCTCCTTCGCGGCCCGGTGCAGGGCGGCGATGCGTTCGCTGCGGGGAAGGGGGATACTCATACCTTGGCCTTCGTCTCTCGCACGCCCAGCACCCGGCAGATCGCATAGACCAGGTCGGCGCGGTTCAATGTGTAGAAGTGGAAGTCGGCGAAGCCTTCCTCCTGCAGCCGGGCGCAGGTTTCGGCCGCGACCGAGGCGGCGATCAGCTTGCGCGTCTCCGGGTCGTCGTCCAGCCCGTCGAAATGGGCCGCCAGCCAGTCGGGCACGGCCGCGCCGCACGCCGCCGACATCCGCTTGAGCCCGGTGAAATTGGTCACCGGCATGATCCCCGGCGACATCGGAATGGTGATCCCCGCCGCCCGGACCCGGTCGCGGAAGCGCAGGAAGGCGTCGATGTCGAAGAAGAACTGGCTGATGGCGCGCGTCGCCCCGGCGTCGACCTTGGCCTTCAGCACGTCGATGTCATGGGCGGTCGACGGGCTTTCGGGATGGCCTTCGGGATAGCAGCCGACGATGACGTCGAAGCCGCCCCTGGCCGTGATGGCGGCGGTCAGCTCGGTGGCGTTGGCGTAACCGTCCGAACGCGGAACATAGACGCCGCCGATGCCGTTCCCGCCGGGCGGATCGCCGCGCAGGGCCACGATGTGGCGCACGCCGGCGTCGCGATAGCCCTCGATGACCGCGTCCACATCCTCGCGGCTGGCCTCGACGCAGGTCAGGTGGGCGGCGGGGGTCAGGGCCGTTTCGGCCAGGATGCGCTCGACCGTCCGGTGGGTGCGCTCGCGCGTCGAACCGCCGGCGCCGTAGGTGACCGAGACGAACTCGGGCTCCAGCGGGGCCAGACGGGTGACCGCCTTCCACAGATTGGCCTCGGCCTCGTCGGTTTTGGGCGGGAAGAATTCGAACGACACGCGGGGGCGCGACTGGTCCTGTCCGGCGCGGGCGACGGGGCCCAGCGGCGACAGCAACAGGGCGCGGGCCTCGGCCAGACTGCGGGGGGCGATGCTCATGCGACCTTGGCCTTGGTTACGTCGGGCCGCTCGGCGGTCCAGATCGAGACGGTCAGGCCGTCAGTGTCGGGGGGCAGGGTGATCGGGGGGGCGGGTCTCAGGCCCGCGCCGGACAGCCAGCGCTGCATCTCGGGATCGGAGAAACCGAGACGGCGATGCTGATGCTCTGCCCGCAGATGCTCCAGCTGGTGAGGCGCGAAATCGACGATCAGCAGCCGGCCGCCCGGCATGACCAGCCGCGCCGCCTCGGCAACCGCCGCGGCCGGATCGGCCAGGTAGTGCAGAACCTGATGCACCAGCACCAGATCGGCGCTGTGTTCGGGCAGGCGGGTGGCGAAGATGTCGCCGTGGCGCAGTTCCACCTTCTCCAGACCGGCCCGGCTGACATTGGCGCGGGCGATGTTGAGCATGTTGTGGCTGAGATCCAGACCGACCGACATCCTGGCCGCCCGGCCCAGCAGGGTCAGCATCCGGCCCGAGCCGGTGCCCAGGTCCACGACCCGCTCGAAGGGGCCGTCGCCGGCGGCGCGCTGGATCGCCGCCTCGACGGCGGTCTCGCAGACATACAGGGAGCGGATGCGGTCCCACTGGGGCGCGACGCGTTCGAAATAGGCGCTGGCCGCGACCTCGCGGGTGCGTCGCACGTCCTCCAGCCGTCGATGGTCGTCGCCGTTCGCTGTCGCGTCCAGCAGGTCCAGCACGGTGTCGATCAGCCGCCGCGCCCGGGGATCCGACGACAGCCGGTAGAAGACCCGGGCCCCGTCGGGAAACCGCTCGATCAGGCCCGCGTCGGTCATCAGCTTCAGGTGCCGCGACACCCGTGGCTGGCTTTGGTCGAGGATGCCGGACAACTCCATCACCGACAGCTCTTCGCCCGCCAGCAGGGACAGCACCCGCAGGCGGGTCGGCTCGCCCGCGGCGCGGAGGGCCTCGACGGTCTGGTCGGCTGTCAATGACATATCCTTATATAAAGATATCCTTATATGATTTGGCAAGGAAAATTGCTGGCCAGACCGCCGATCGGGGATCACTCTGCCCGGACGCGCTCCTGTTTCGTGAGGCTTCGATGACCTTTCGTCCGATCGTTCCGGCGCTCGCGCTGGCTGTCGTGTCAGCGCTCGCCGCCCCGGCGCCGGCCCAGACGCCGCATCCCGGCGGGGGCATGGGCCTGCCGCGGACCGCGGCCGAGGTCCAGCCGTGGTCGGACCGGCTGTTTACGCGCCTCGACGTCGGTCAGGATGGGGCCGTCACCGGCGATGAGCTGACCGTCCTGACCGGGCCCCAGGCCGCGGCGCGGGGCGGATCGCGCCTGCGCGCCATGGTCGCCCAGTCGGATTCGAGCGGCGACGCCCGGATCAGCCGCGAGGAATTGGCCGCCGGCGCGCTGCGGATGTTCGGTCGCATGGACCGGAACGGCGATGGGCGGCTGGCCGACGACGAACTGCCCCAGCCGCCGTCGCGTCCGGCGCCCGTGCCCATTCCGGCCCCGGACCCCATGCCGACCTTCCCCGACAGCCCGCCCGACGGGGGCTGAGGGCCCGACCGAATCCCGTCGGCTTCAGGCCACGGGCGTCTTCAGAGGCTCGCCCGCGAAGGCGGCCGTCAGATTCTGCATCAGCAGCATCAGCATGCCCTGCACGGCCTCGGTCGTCGCCCCGCCCGTGTGGGGGGTCAGCACGGTGTTTGGCACGGCGGCCCAGCGCGCCGCATCCGTCGGCTCGTCCTCGAACACGTCCAGCGCCGCCTGGCCCAGCCGCCCGTCCTCGAGCGCCGCGATCAGGGCCTCCTCGTCGACCAGCTGGCCCCGCGCGACATTGACCAGAAGACCCTGCGGTCCCAGCGCCTCGATGACTTCGCGCGAGATCAGGCCGATGTTGCTGTCGTCGGCCTTGCAGGCCACCACCAGGATGTCGCTGTCCCGCGCCAGCTCGATCAGGGACGCGGCGCGCGGCCAGGCGGCCTCTTTCTCGCGCGGTCCCCACCATTTGACCGTCATGCGCAACGCCCCGGCCCGCCGCGCCACCGCCTCGCCGATGCCGCCCAGCCCGACGATCCCGACCCGTTGGCCATGCAGCGACGGCGTGATCATCTTCGAATCCGCCGTCCATTCCCCGGCCCGCAGGGCCCGGTCGCCGGCCGCGATCTGCCGCCGCGCGGCGAGGATCAGGCCGATGGCGTGGTCGGCCACGTCCTCGTGGTTCACGCCCGGCGCATGGGTGACGGGCAGGCCGCGCGCCTTGCACCATTCGGTGTCGATGCGGTCATGGCCCGAGGTGAAACAGGCGATCAGCTGCAGTTTCGGCAGCTGTTCGATCAACGCCTTGTCGAGCGGAAACTCCCCGGCCACGACCAGCGCCCGGATCTCCGCCTGCGCCTCCAGCGGCGGCCCCTCCCAGAACCGGTAGACGGTCCACTGACTCTCGAGAAAGGCCGTCAGCGGCGCCAGATGCCGCTGCATGATCAGAAGGGCGGGGCGGTCGGTCATGCCGCGCACCCTAGTCCAGTCGCGCTCAATGAAAAACGGCCTCCGGATCGCTCCGGAGGCCGCATCGGGTTTAGCGCCCGAACTTCTGGAACTTGATCCGGTGCGGGATCAGGCTGTCGACGCCGAGGCGGCGCTTCTTGTCTTCCTCATAGGCTTCGAAGTTGCCCTCGAACCATTCGACGTGGCTGTCGCCCTCGAAGGCGAGGATGTGGGTCGCCAGACGGTCCAGGAACCAGCGGTCGTGGGAGATGACCACGGCGCAGCCGGCGAAGCCTTCCAGCGCCTCCTCGAGGTTCTGCAGCGTCTCGATATCCAGGTCGTTGGTCGGTTCGTCGAGCAGCAGCAGATTGCCGCCGGTGGCCAGGGTCTTGGCCAGGTGGACGCGGTTGCGCTCACCGCCGGACAGCTGGCCGACCTTCTTCTGCTGGTCGCCTCCCTTGAAGTTGAAGCTGCCGACATAGGCGCGGGTGTTGATCTCGCGCTTGCCGACCATCATCACGTCGGTGCCGCCCGAGATGACCTCCCAGATGGTCTTGTTCGGCTCCAGATCGTCGCGACTCTGGTCGACATAGGCCAGCTTGACCGTCTCCCCGACGCGGATCGTGCCGGCGTCGGGCTGCTCCTGGCCGGTGATCAGGCGGAACAGGGTCGACTTGCCGGCGCCGTTGGGCCCGATGACGCCGACGATGCCGTTGGGCGGCAGTTTGAAGGTCAGGTCCTTGAACAGAAGCTTGTCGCCGTACGACTTCTGCAGGCCCTCGGCCTCCAGCACCACATTGCCAAGGCGCGGGCCGGGCGGAATCTGGATCACGGCGTGGGTCTGGGTGCCGCGCAGGCTTTCCTGCTCGTCGACCATCCGCTCGTAGGCGGCCAGACGGGCCTTGGACTTGGCCTGACGGGCTTTGGCGCCCGAACGGACCCACTCCAGTTCGCGGGTGAGGGCGCGCTGGCGGGCTTCGGATTCCGACTGCTCCTGCACCACGCGCTTGGTCTTGGCTTCCAGCCAGCTGGAGTAGTTGCCCTCGTGCGGATGGCCCTTGCCGCGGTCCAGTTCCAGCGTCCACTTGGTGACGAGGTCCAGGAAATAGCGGTCGTGGGTCACCAGGATGACGCAGCCGGGGAAGGCTTCCAGGTGGTGCTGCAGCCAGGCCACCGACTCGGCGTCCAGGTGGTTGGTCGGTTCGTCCAGCAGCAGCATGTCGGGCTTGCTCAGCAGCAGCCGGGCGAGAGCCACGCGGCGCTTCTCGCCGCCGGACAGGTTGGTGACCTCCCAGTCGTCGGGCGGGCAGCGCAGGGCGTCCATGGCCATTTCGATGCGGCTGTCGATGTCCCAGACGTCGCCGGCGTCGATCTTTTCCTGCAGGGCCGTCATCTCGGCCATCAGTTCGTCGGTGTATTCCTCGGCCATCTCCATGGCGATGGCGTTGAAGCGGGTGACCCACTGCTTCTCCTCGCACCAGGCCTCGACGTTCTCGCGGACGTTCAGGCTGTCGTCGAGCTGGGGCTCCTGCTCCAGATAGCCGCGCTTGACGCCGTCGGCGGCGCGCGCCTCGCCGGTGAATTCCGTATCCAGCCCGGCCATGATCTTCAGCAGGGTCGACTTGCCCGAACCGTTGACCCCGACGACGCCGATCTTGGCGTCGTTGTAGAAGCTCAGCCAGATGTTCTCGAAGATCTTCTTGCCGCCGGGGAAGGTCTTGGTGAGACCCTGCATCTGGAAAATATATTGCTGCGCCATGAGGTGCGGTGCGCCCTGTCGTCCGGAGTTTAGGGGAGGTTGGCGCGGGATGTAGCGACCGCCGCGCCGTGAGGCAAATGACTAGCCCCTCGACACGGCGGATTGAAGGCGGCCGGGAGGACGGACTAGGTGCGCCCTTATCCGGTCTTCCCAAATGAAGTCCACCCTGGCATTCCGCCGGATGCGGCGACCGCGAGTGGATCACTTGCAACCCCACCGATTTTGAACACCGGGGGCTTAAGGGGATAGTTCAGCGAGGCTTTGCACTCGATGATGTCTATGACTTGGTTTTCTAGCCTATCCCAAACAACGGCGAGATCAGCTGATTCCGCAGGCACGATCATGTACCGGCCCGCCTCCGTGGATGTTCCTCGGGATTCGGGAGCTGGCATAAGGTGGCTTCGCCAGAATTCCTGCTTTTCCTTGGCTCTTTGCCTGGAGAGATGCCACGTCACACACGGGGATGATCGTAAGCGATTTCCATCGTCGGCCAACGCCATGATGTGTCGTGCTCCTTCGATCAGAAAGCCGGAGCGCGTCATTCCTCGGGCCTCGGCAGCGACATCGACTCGTTTCAGAAACTGAGCCCCGATGGAGATGTTGACCCTCACCGGGGCGTCTTCAACATCAGCATCAACCAGGATGCGACCGACCTCCTTAACGTCCGGATCGCCTTTGATGTCTTCCAGCGCGGTGGGCTCAGGAAATGCCTCTCCGTCCTCGGACATTCCCTGCAGATGCAAAGACAGGGCCTCACGCGCGGAAGCGGGTAGTTCCAGCATCGATTCTGCCCCCGTCACGCAGCCGGGAAGGTCTGGAAAGAAGGCGCTATAGCCCCCATCCTGATCTCCCTCGACGATGGCTACGTAAATCACAGTGGACATTCGAACTCCTAGAAACGCAGTCAGCGGAAAGTAAGGCCGCTCTGCCGCTCAATACTCTTGAGAGTCCCGATCTTCAGGTCTCTCTTGGGGTGCGGGACGGTGACCCGGCCCGGTCTGTTCGGATGCTTGAACTGCGCGTGCGAACCCTTCGTAGAGATCCGCCGCCAGCCAGCCGCTTCCAACACACTGATCACGTCGCCGCTTTTCATGTGTGTACCTATACACACGCATGCAAGGGCTACAAGAGCAATACACACGAATACACACCAGCGGTGCTCGCCCGGTGGTGTCACGGCTGGAAGGCCACGCTCTCAGGCGCCGATGCCGCCGTCGACCAGGATGCTGGTTCCGGTGATGTAGCCGGCGCCCGGACCGGCGAGGAAGGCGACCGCCGAGGCGATGTCCGTCGGCTGGCCAAACCGGCCCAGCGAAATGCCGGCGAGCATGCCGGCGGCGTTGGGGCCGTCGGCGGGGTTCATGTCGGTGTCGGTGGCGCCCGGCTTGACCAGATTGACCGTGATCCCCTGCGGGCCGAGCTCGCGCGAGAGGCCGAGGGTGAAGGCCTGCAGCGCCGACTTGCTGGCCGAATAGACCGTCACGCCGCCGAAGGGCACGCGATCGGCCAGGACGCTGCTGATCGAGATGATCCGGCCGTCCGCGCCGATATGGGGCAGGGCCGCCTTGGTCGTCAGAATGACGCCGCGGATGTTGACGTTCAGCAGGGCGTCGATCTCTTCGAGGGACTGGTCGGCGAACGGGGTCCCGCCCGCGATGCCGGCGTTGTTGACGAGGATGTCGAGGCCGCCCAGCCCGGCGACGGCGCCATCGACCGCCCTGGCCGGTCCGTCGGTGGAGCCGGCGTCCGCCTGGATGGCGACGGCCTTGCGGCCCAGGGCGCGCAGTTCGGCGGCGAGGGCTTCGGCTCGGTCGGCGGACTTCTCATAGGTGATGGCGACGTCGGCGCCGTCGGCGGCCAGCTGGCGCGCGATCGCCGCGCCGATGCCGCGGCTGGCGCCGGTGACGAGGGCGCGTTTGCCGGCGAGGGGAAGGGAGGCGGTCATGGTCGGTTCTCTTTCTGTAATGATCGACACAGAAAGTCAGATGGAAAGCTTGCCTCCCTTCGTCAAGGGATTATGTATCGTTCGCTAGAAAAAGAGGTCCGAAAGACGCCATGGCCGGCCGTCCCCGCAGTTTCGATCGCGACGAAGCCCTGTCCCGCGCCCTCCAGGTGTTCTGGAGCAAGGGTTATGCGGACGCGTCCATGACCGACCTGACCGGGGCGATGGGGATCAATTCGCCCAGCCTCTACGCCGCCTTCGGCAGCAAGGAGAATCTCTTCCGCGAGGCGGTTCGGCTCTACACCGACACCGCGGGCGCCGACCTGTGGGCCTCGATGCGCGAGGCCGCGACGGCGCGGGAGGCGATCGAGGGCCTGCTGCTGGCGACGGCCGAGGCCAACAGCCGGTGCGACCGGCCCAAGGGCTGTCTGCTCGTGCTGTCGGGCGCCCACCCCGACGCCCTGCCGGACGGAGCCTGCGACGAGGTGGCGAAAATCCGGACGGATGCGATGGCGACGATGGAGGCGCGGCTGCGGGAGGGTCAGGCGGCGGGCGAGATCGCCGCGGACGCCGACCCGGCCGCCATCGCCGCCTTCTACACCACGGTCCAGCAGGGCATGACCTTCCGGGCCCGCGAGGGAGCCGCGGCCGACGAGCTGCGCGGCACGGCGCGCGCCGCCATGATGGCCTGGGACGGTCTGGCCGGCGTCAGGCGTCGTTGAAGCTGATCGAGATCCACCCGGCGTCTCCTTGCGGGGCAGGGTCCGCTACTCAGCCCGTGGCGGCCATGGGTTCGTCGCCCGACTCGAGGACGGCCCGCATCGCTTCCAGCAATTCCGTGAGCTGCAGCGGCT
Organism: Brevundimonas sp.; assembly: GCF_030704825.1. GTDB lineage: Bacteria > Pseudomonadota > Alphaproteobacteria > Caulobacterales > Caulobacteraceae > Brevundimonas. Next base: position 242,330 of record NZ_JAUYNX010000016.1, read on the forward strand.
TGGCCACGCAGGCGTCCATGCCGGCCTTGAGGTATTCGGCGACCTGGTAGGACATCACATTGGCCGTCAGCGCGATGATCGGCGTGCGCGGACGGCCGGTCTCGATTTCGAGTTCGCGCAGGCGCCGCGTGGCCGTGGGTCCGTCCATCCGCGGCATCTGCACGTCCATCAGGATCAGGTCCCAGACGTCGTGTTCCCACGCCTCGATCGCCTCGACGCCGTCGTCGACCACCCGAAGATCGACGCCCAGCTGGTGCAGCAGGGTCTTGAGCACCAGCTGGTTCACCCGGTTGTCCTCGGCGGCCAGGACGCGCAGGCCCGAGGCGCCGGCGGCGATCTGCCGCGCGCCCTCCGGGGCGGGGGTCGCGGCGGCGACATCCGAAAGCCGCCGCAACGGCAGGCCGACCGTGAACCGGCTGCCCCCGCCCGGCTCGCTGACCACGGACAGGTCGCCGCCCATCAGCGCGACGAGATCGCGGGTGATCGCCAGCCCCAGCCCCGTGCCGCCGTAGCGGCGGGTCGTGGAGGCGTCGACCTGGGTGAATTTGTCGAACAGGGCCGCCAGCCGGTCCTCGGGTATGCCGATGCCGGTGTCGCTGACGCTGATCCGCAGGGCCCCGTCCTGGCGCGAGGCGTCGACCCGCACCTCGCCGCTCTCGGTGAATTTCAGCGCATTGGCGATCAGGTTGTAGAGAATCTGGCGCACCCGGGTCGGATCGCCCCGATAGACGCCTGCGGCGTCCGGCGCGATCGTCAGGGCGAATGACAGGCCCTTCTTGTTGGCGATGGCCGTGAATCCGGAATGGGCCCCCTGCACCAGCCGGCCCAGATCGAAGGCGACTTCCTCCAGTTCCAGCTTGCCCGCCTCGATCTTCGACAGATCCAGAATGTCGTTGAGGATCGCCAACAGGTTCTCGCCGGACTCCCGGATGACCTCCAGCCGGTCCTTCTGCGCGCCGGACAGCCGATCCATGGCCATGGCCTGGACCATGCCGAGCACCCCGTTCAGCGGCGTGCGGATTTCATGGCTCATGGTGGCCAGGAAGTTGGACTTGGCGCTGTTGGCGGCGTCCGCCTCGGCCTTGGCGTCGCGCAGGTCGGCCGCGATCCGCTCCAGTTCGCGCGCCCTCCGCTCGACGGTGGTGACGTCGTGGGCCGTCAGAATCCAGCCGCCGTCGGCCAGCGGCTTGCCTTCGTCGCAGATGAGCCGGCCGCCGAAGGCGGTGCGTTCGACGGTGAAGGGCGTCCGGGTGCGGAAATGCTCCCGCATCGAGGCGGCCGCCTCGCTCGACCAGTCGCCGCCGGCGATCATGGCCTGCATGCAGGCGGCGGACCCGGACCCGGGACGGGTCAGGCCCTGCGGCGTCGACGATCCTTCCCAGAAGCGGCCATTGCTGGCGACGATGCGCAGATCCGGGTCGAGAATCAGGACGCCGGCGCCGATCGCTTCCAGCAGGGGCGGCGGCAGATCGGTGGCGGCGCACCCCGCGGCCGGCGCGTGTTCGGCCGCGCGACGGCGGGACGGGGAGGGGACGTCGCCCGCGCCGTCGCGCTGCAGCAACTGGCGGGCGACGCCGGTCAGCACGCCGCCGCGGTTCACCACGGCCCAGGTCGGCAGGGCGTCGACCACCCCCGACAACCGGCCCTTGGCCGCGAACCGTGCGCGGAAGGCCCCGGCGTCGATCAGATCGTGCGCCTCCAGGACCGCCCGCCCCACCAGGACCACGCCCCCGGTGGCTCCCATGGCCAGGGCGACCTGTCCGGCGAAGTCGCCCATCACGCCGAAGAAGCGGCGCACCGCGTTCACGCACCGGGGATCGGCCCCGGTGCGGGCGTACAGAATCACCTCGAGCGGCGACAGGCCCGGCGCCGGCCCCCCTTCGGCGGTGATCAGGGCGTCGTTCACCTGGGCCAGCCCGGGCCAGGACAGCAGCCGCTCGTACGACACCCGGCCGTAGATCCTGGCCAGTTCGTTGAGAAGGGCGATCTCCGCGGCGTCGGCGGGGGCGAAGGCCAGATGGCCCGCCTCCGTATCGATCGCCCGGCATCCCGACTCGCTGATCTCGACCGCCGAAACCCCCAGTCCGTCATCGCAGCTGACCACCGCGTAGCGGCCGGGCTGCAACCGGCAAGGGCCGCCCGGCGTCGTGGTGATCGCCATGAAATCGTCGGCCGACAGCCATTCGAGCGCCAGCGCCCAGGCCGCCGCATCGTTCACGACCGTGATGTCGGTGAATCCGAACGCCGCCTTCAGCTCCGGGATCGACACCGTCCAGCCTGACTGGGTCACGACGAAGGCGTCGCCCGAGACCGGCGCGGCGACCGAAAGGCCGAGCCGGGCCGGCGGCCCGTCGGCCAGATCAGACAGATAGCGCTCGAACGCCTCCACCGGACCGGCGACGTCGGCGACGGCCAGTTCGAAATAGGCCGACATCACCGGCGCGCCGGACGCGTCGACGTCCAGCAGGGCGAATCTGCACGAGTTCGCGTTGATTTCCGCAAGCAGGCCGTAGGCCAATGACGCCCTCCCAAACAGCGTCTTGTTGCGGGCAGTTGGCCATGACGTGGATAAGGAAGGGTTACCGCTACCATCCGGCGGCCGCGTCGTGCGGTTCAGGCGTAGTTGAAGCTCACCGAGATGCGTTCGCTCTTCGCGGCGTTGGGCGGCACCTCGTGGCGCAGCCAGCTTTCCCACATCAGCACCGTCCCCGCGGCGGGGGCCAGGTAGACGAACGGCCGCTCGGCCTCCGGCGCGTCGGCGTGGACGGCGGGTCGGGCCATCATCATCGGCAGGCGCGGGTCTTCCAGCTTCAGGGCCGACGCGCCGTCGGGGACCTCGACATAGAGCGTGCCGCTCAGGAAGGCGTGGGGATGGATGTGGCCGCTGTGGCCGCCGCCGGGCTTGAGGATGTTGACCCACAGGCTGTCGAGCCGGGGCCGGCGGGCCAGGTCGAAATTCAACGCCTTCGCATAGAGCAGGGCGTGGCGGTCCAGATGCCGCTTCAGCTCGGCGAACTCGGGCAGGCGCTGCGGCAGGTCCGTCAGCGAGCCATAGGAGGTGTAGCCGCGATAGCCGTGCTCCCGGCACCAGGCCCGGCCGGCATGGTCCTCGACCGACAGCATGCGGCAGGCTTCGGCCAGGCCGGCGTTGAAGGCGGCGAAGCCGGGGGAGGCGGCCAGCGTGGCCTCATAGACCTGGGTGACGAACAACGGGCGCAGGGACATGCGGGCTCTCTAGCGCAAGGGGTCGGCGATCAGAAGGGCAGGGCGGCCTCGCCCCTCAGGATCGCCTCCGCCTCCGCCGTATGTTTGGCGCCCGAACGGTCGTGCAGCACCAGAGGCGGCAACATACGTAGCGGCGCCCGGCCGGTTCTGATCGCCTGGACCACCACCCGTTTCGCGGGTTCGTCCGTATACGGATGAACGGCCCGGATGGCGAACGAGCCGGCCTTCTCGCCCAGCAGGGCCAGCAGGTCGGCCAGCCGGTCGGCGCGGTGAATCACCACGATCCGCCCGCCCTCGCGCACGGCCTTCAGCAGGAAGCCGGTCCAGGCCTTCAGCCCGTCGTCGGCCATCCACGCCCCGCGCTTGCCCGGCGAGGGCGCGCGCAGGGCGGCCGGGTCGTCGAAGAAGGGCGGATTGCTCACGGCCCAGTCGAAGGGCTCCACCTCCAGCTCCCGGAACCCCGCCGCCACGTCGCCGGTCAGGATCGTGGCCTGCGCCCCGTTCAGCGCCGCGTTCTCACGCGCCAGCGCCGTCAGCGCCGGATCGCGCTCCAGCCCGGTCAGGACGGCGCCGGGCCGCCGCGCGGCGATCTGCATCAGCACCGCGCCCGCGCCGCAGCCGGCCTCGATCACCCGTTGCCCGGGCGCAGCGGCCACCGCCGCCGCCAGCAGGGCCGCGTCCATGCCCGCGCGATATCCCGTCGCCGGCTGGCGCAGCCGGACGCGACCGCCCAGCAGGGCGTTCTCGACGATCCCGGCGTCGTCGGGCGGAGATGGTGCGACGGTCACGCGGCTTGACCCTTCATGGACCGATCACCATTGTGCGCCGCATCGTCGCCGGGCAAGGCGGCGGCTGGATTTTCGGGCGTGATTCTCCCCCGCGCCGCCGTTTCGATGAGTTTCCCGTTGGACGCTGTCCCTGTCGCCGACCCCCGTTCCAAGGGCAGCGTCGAGCCGCTCGTCCGGCTCGCGTCGCGCGACATGGCGACCGTCGACGCCCTGATCCTCGAGCGGATGCAGTCGCAGGTGCCGGTCATCCCCCTGCTGGCCGAACACCTGGTCTCGGCCGGAGGCAAGCGGCTGCGGCCCCTGCTGACCCTCGCCGCGGCGCGGGCCTCGGGCGCGACCGGCGATATCGCCGCCCCGGTCAAGCTGGCCGCCGCGGTCGAGTTCATCCACACGGCCACCCTGCTGCACGACGACGTGGTCGACAGCTCGGACCTGCGCCGCGGCAAGGTCGCGGCCCATCTGATCTGGGGCGCCCCCTCCAGCGTCCTGGTCGGCGACTTCCTGTTCGCCCGCGCCTTCGAACTGATGGTCGAGACCGGCCGGATGCGGGCCCTGGGCATCCTCGCCCGCGCCTCCAGCGTCATCTCGGAGGGCGAGGTGCTGCAGCTGACCCGCGCCCACGACCTGAACCTGGACCAGGACACCTATCTGCGCATCATCTCGGCCAAGACCGCCGAACTGTTCGCCGCCGCCGCCGAGGCCGGAGCTGTCGGCGCCGACGCCGACGAGGACGCGGTCCAGGCGCTGCGGGCCTATGGCCTGAACCTCGGCCTGGCCTTCCAGCTGGCCGACGACGCCCTCGACTACGGCGGCCAGTCCGAGGTGCTGGGCAAGAACGCCGGCGACGACTTCCGGGAGGGCAAGGTCACCCTGCCCCTGCTGCTGGCCGCCGCCCGCACGCGCGGCCGCGAGGACGCCTTCTGGGACCGCACCATCAACCAGGGCCAGCGCACCGAGGACGACTTCCGCCGCGCCCGCGAACTGGTGGTCGGCACGGGCGCGGTCGGTTCGACGCTCGACCTCGCCTGGGAATACGCCGCCGCCGCCCGGGATTCGCTCGGGCCGCTTCCGCAAGGCGACTGGCGCTCGGCGCTGGAGCAGGTCGCGGACTTCGCGGTCAGCCGGGCGGCCTGACAGCTAGCACCTGATCGCGGCTCCGTGTCTTTCAGCCGCGAAGTCGAGCAACGGCCGGTCGCGGGTCATGAGCCGGTATCTGTTGGCGCGCGCCGTCGCGGCGATGATGCGGTCGGCCGGATCGCGGAGCCTTGGCGCGTTCAGTTCGGTCGCGGCGACTAAAATCGCGGGAGACAGCCCGGCGCAGTCTATTCCCGCCTCCACCAACCCTTCGAACCAATTCAGCGCCGGCATGGCCAGAACGATCCGCTGTTTGGACGCCAGCATGCCGACCTCCCACGCCGTGATCGGCGACACGAGGACGGCGATCCCGGCGGAGAGGGTCGATCGGACTTCGTCCAACGCCGGTGCTTTCATCTCCCCGGCCGCGAGCCAGAGCGCCGCGCAGGTGTCGAGCAAAATGGGACGGTCAGTCACGCTCCGCGTCCCAGACCTCCCCCGTCGGGTCCGTCAGATCCACGCCCGGCATGATCGTGACCGTGCCGCCAAGTCGTTCCCGAATGCGATCCAGGATGAAACGGCCGCGATCCTCTTCGACGGGTTCCTGGCCATGCTGAAACGGCGCGCCCTTTTCCGCGACCCCGACGTCCGAAGCGCTGGACAGCCCGCCGGGTTCAACGCCCAGGATGGCGGCGAGCATCGTCAACCTTCCGGGGCGAGGGCGCGTCTTTCCGGACAGCCACTTTCGGACCGCCTCGACCGTGACGGGTTCACGGAAGCGACGCCCCATCTCGTCGCGGATCCAAAGCGACCGGTCTTGATCCAGCGGCGGGACGCCGGCCTTGTCGCAAGCGTCTCGCAGCCGGGCGGCGAACGCCAGATGGGGGGCCGTCGTCTGCAGTCGCCGGGTCACGGCCTTCGCTTCAACTGTGAACGTCCGTCACCCTATCATAAGCCGGCGATACAATCAAAAGGCGATTTCAGCGCAACCCTGAGCAGAACCGCTGGATGCGCGCGCACGCCTCCTCCAGCACGCTCTCCGAGGTCGCATAGCTGATGCGGAAATAGGGGCTCAGGCCGAAGGCCGAACCCTGCACCACCGCCACGCCCTCGGCGTCCAGAAGGGCGGTCGCGAACGCGTCGTCGCTGTCGATCACGGTCCCGTCCTCCGTCCGCTTGCCGATCAGGCCCTCGATCGACGGATAGACGTAGAAGGCCCCTTCGGGCGTGGCGCAGCGGATGCCCGTCGCCTGGTTCAGCATCGAAACGACCAGGTCGCGCCGCCGCTCGAAATGCTTCGCCCGTTCGGCGATGAAGTCCTGCGGCCCGTTCAGCGCCTCGACCGCCGCCCACTGGCTGACCGACGCGGGGTTGGAGGTGGTCTGGCCCGCCACCTTGCGCATCAGGTCGATCAGCGGCTTCGGCCCGCCGGCGTAGCCGATGCGCCAGCCGGTCATGGCGTAGGCCTTGGACACCCCGTTCACCGTCAGCGTCCGGTCGTAGAGGTCGGGCGCGACCTGGGCGATCGTCCTGTAGTCGAAGTCGCCGTAGATCAGGTGCTCGTACATGTCGTCGGTCATCACCCAGACCTGCGGGTGGCGGCGCAGCACGGCGGCCAGCGCCTCCAGCTCGGCGCCGGTATAGGCTGCGCCCGTGGGGTTCGACGGGCTGTTCAGGATCAGCCACTTGGTCCGCGGCGTGATCGCCGCCTCCAGCACCTCCGGCTTCAGCTTGAAGCCGTCGGCCTCGTGACCGACGACGGTCACCGGCTCGCCGCCGGCCAGCAGCACCATGTCGGGATAGCTGACCCAGTAGGGCGCCGGCACGATCACCTCGTCGCCCGGCGACAGGGTGGCGACCAGGGCGTTGTAGATCACCGTCTTGCCGCCGGGCGCGACGTGGATCTGGTTCACGGCGTAGGTCAGGCCGTTCTCGCGCGCGAACTTGGCCGCCACCGCCGCCTTCAGCTCGGGCACGCCGTCGACGTCGGTGTATTTGGTTTCGCCCCGGCGGATGGCCGCGATGGCGGCCTCCTTGACGTTCTCGGGCGTGTCGAAGTCCGGTTCTCCGGCCCCCAGTCCGATCACGTCGCGCCCCTCGCGCTTCAGCTCGCGGGCGCGGGCGGTGACCGCCAGGGTGGCTGACGGCTTGACGCGGGCGAGGGCGGCGGACTGCAGGCTGGACATGACGACTCCCGGGGACGGAGCGCAATCCTTACGCAGTTGCGAAAGAGCGGGCAAATGCCGGGTCAGGCGGCAGGGAATCTATTCGACGCCCGCCTCGGCCTGACCGGTCCGGGACTGGTGCCCGAGAAAGATTTCCACCTCGGGATGGGCGGCGGCGAAGCGGCGCAGGCGTTCGAAGGAGGTCGCCGCATCGACGCGGGCGCCGGGGGCGACGGGCTGGGGCATGGCCTGTTCCCAGCCCAGCCGGGTATGGGCCGCGTCGCCGACGATCAGCTTCGGACCGTCGGTCGCATTGACCAGATAGGCGGTCGAGCCGGGCGAGTGCCCGGGCACATGGATCGCCCAGATCGAGCCGTCCCCGAAAATGTCCAGAACTCCCGCGAAGCCGTCGTCCGGATCGGCCTGGAAGGCCCACTCCTTCAAGGGGCCGAAGCCCTCCAGAATCGCGTCCGCCGGCGGGCCCAGCAGGCCGTTGAGTCTGTTCTTCTCGGCGGCGTCGCCGGGCCCCAGATGGACGGGCGCGGCGTGATCCAGGTCGATAAGCCCGCCGATATGATCGAAATGCAGATGGGTCAGGAACACCGCGCGAGGCGCCGTCTGCCCCGCCAGCAGCCGTCCCGTCGTCTGGTCGATCCGCACGGCCATGTCCGCCAGCGCGCGCCGCATGATCCCGTTCAGGCGGGGCTCGAGATCGGCGGATACTCCCGCGTCGATCAGATACCGTCCCCGCGTCGGATGATCGACGACATAGGCGTAGATATTGGCCTCCTCGGAACCCGGCGGGACGGCCGACGTGCGGGGGTCGTCACGGTCGATGAACGTGCCCCGGCCCCCGGTCCATGTCGCGAAGCGGACCCGGCGGAAGGTGACCGTACCAGGCCGCGTCAGGCTGGCTTCCAGGCCGGACGTCCGGGAGGGTGTTCCCAGGTTGGAAGCAATCGCCGGGTGATGCGTCGCCGGCGTGGCGCAAGCGGACAGACCGGCGGCGAACGCCAGGATCGCCATGGCGACAAGCCCGCTGCGGCATGAGAGGATCGACGGCATCAGGCGCTCCGTTTGATTTCCGGATCATATCGAAATACATAAAAATATCTCTGTCAATCGCGTGTTCATACAGGTCCGCCCTTGGCCTTGATCCTGCCGTTCCCTCCGCCCGTCATCGAACAGCCCCCGCTGCTGGGCCGCATCCGCCGGCTGAGCCGACCGCTGGAGTGGCTGTTCACGGCCCTCTTCGCTCTCGGCGCGGTCATTCTCGTCGTGGCCGTGGCGGGCGCGCTGGCTTATGGCGGCGACCGGCTGCAGGTCTGGCCCGGCGGTATCCAGATCTATGTCGAAGCCGCCGTCCCGCCGGTCCCGCCCGGCTGGACCACGGTGGGCGCCCTGCCCTGGGTGCAGAAGCTGGCCCTGTCGGTCTCCGCCTGCCTGATGGTCGTCCCGGCGCTCGCCATCCTGTGGCAGCTGCGGCGTCTGTTCCGGCTCTATGGGGAGGGCGTCGTCCTCGAAGCGCGCAACGCGCGTTGCATCGCCGCCATCGCCGTCTGGCTGATCGCCTACGCCGTCGGTCCGACGCTGGGGCATATGGTCGTGGCCGCTTCCGGGTTCGACGACCGCGGCTGGCTCAGGCTGGACAGCCTCCAGGCGCTGGTGCTGGGCCTCGTGCTGGTTGTCGTCGCGCGGGTCATGCGATGGGGCGCCGAGGTCGCCGACGATGCGGCGCGGTTCGTCTGATGCCCATTGTGGTCCGGCTCGACGTCGTGATGGCCCGGCGCAAGGTGCGCTCGAACGTGCTGGCGCGCGCCATCGGCATATCCGAGACCAACCTCAGCCTCCTCAAATCGGGCAAGGTGCGCGGCATGCGGCTGGCGACCCTCGACGCCATCTGCCGCTATCTGGACTGCGCCCCGGCCGATCTCCTCGAATATGTGCCCGAGACCGACCAGGGGACCGTGGCTCAAAGGTCGGGCCGGTACGCGGAGTAGGGCGGATGGACGCCTTCTGGCGTCCGGCCGCTCTCGCGGGCCCCGTCCCGGGGTGCTAATCGCTGGCGGATGCGCCGTCTCCTCGACTTCATCCTCAACATGGAGGCCCGCCGCTGGCGGGCGGTGCTGGCGACGGCGCTGCTGCTCGGCGCGACCCTCGGCCTGCTGGCGATCGGCAAGAGCCAGCTGGGCCTGGCGGCCGAGGAGAACCTCGAGGCCTGGCTGCAGGGCTACGCCGGCAGCCCCTGGGCCTTCGCGGCCACGATCGTCCTGTTCATCGCCGCCGCCTTCATCGGCGCGCCGCAATTCATCCTGATCGCCGCCTGCGTCGTCGCCTTCGGGCCGACGCTGGGATTTCTCTACAGCTGGGCCGCGACCGTGGCCTCGGCGGGCGTGACCTACTGGCTGGGGCGCGGGCCGACGGCGCGGCTGGTCGATCGCTTCGGCGGCCGCACCATGGGCCGGCTCAAGGGCTTCGTCGGCAAGAACGCCTTCTACGCCAGCTTCATGATCCGCAACGTGCCCTCGGCGCCCTTCATCGTCGTCAATATGGCCTTCGGCGCCACGCGCGCGTCCTTCCCCGCCTTCCTCGCCGGCTGCGCCCTCGGCGTCCTGCCCAAGACCGCCCTGGTGGCTTTCTTCGGCGGGGCGGTGGTCGCGGCGGTCAGCGGCGACGGCGTCTGGACCTCGCTGATCCTGGCGGGGGTGGCCGTGGTCTGGCTGGGTCTGATGCTGGGCGTGCGCGAACTGGTCAGGCGGCGCGAGCGGGCGGCGGGTCCGGACTAGATTTCGTGTCCGGCATTCAGTCTCGCGGCCGTCAGGACCGGCCCCCGGGATGTTCCCCTCCCGAACGAACATTCAACCTCCCTTAATCTGCGAAGATCAACTTCAGCGCGAGAACGGGGGGTGTCGCCATCGATACTCAAACGCTGCGGAACGAACACAGTGCGATCCTGCGCCTGGTCAGCCGGCTCGGCGGCCTTTCACATGACGTGAAGCGGCGGGACGACGCCGAACGCGCGCGGGCCCTCATCCTCGACATCGACCACCTGCTGCGGGGTCACCTCGCCCGGGAGGACGCCGATCTCTATCCGGCGATGATGGGCGCCGCGGACCCGCGGACCCGGGCGCTGGGCACGTCCGCCGCCGGCGAGATGGGCGGCCTCCTCGGAGTGTGGACCGACTATCGGGATCACTGGACCGTCGCGACGATCCTGGGCGGAACGCGCCGGTTCGCCGCCGTCACCGGGGGCGTCATAGGGGCCCTGTCGCTGCGGATCGAGATGGAAAACGACGTCCTCTATCCCGCGATGGACCGTCCGGACGGCGGCGCCGCCCGCGACGCGGCCTGACACGGGCGCCGCGCCGCGTCACGTTCTGGTGAGGCGGGCTCAAACGCATGGCCGGCTGGACTTTTCGCGCTCGCTCGTCCGGCGACAGGGCTTGTATTCGCCCGCGCACACGGGCAAACGAGCCGTAAGGTCGGTCAGGCGATAACGATCAGGAGGCGGCGCGTGGGGATGCGCGTTCGCCGGGGCGTCGCCGAAACGGATCGAGACTGACGCACGCCCCTTCCAGGCCCGAACGAACGGTATCCCGAACCCATGTTCTCCAGCATTTTCGGCGCGATCTCCAACGACATCGCCATCGACCTCGGCACCGCCAACACCCTGATCTACATGAAGGGCAAGGGCATCGTGCTGAACGAACCCTCCGTCGTGGCCCTGCGCAACGTCGGCGGCCGGAAGATCGTCCACGCCGTCGGCATAGAGGCCAAGCAGATGCTGGGCCGCACCCCCGGCCACATGGAAGCCATCCGTCCCATGCGCGACGGGGTCATCGCCGACTTCGAGGTCGCCGAGGAGATGATCAAGCACTTCATCCGCAAGGTTCATAACCGCAAGGGCTTCGTGAACCCCAAGGTCATCGTCTGCGTGCCGTCGGGCGCCACCGCCGTCGAGCGCCGCGCCATCAACGATTCCTGCCTCAACGCCTCGGCCCGCCGGGTCGGCCTGATCGACGAGCCGATGGCCGCCGCCATCGGCGCCGGTCTGCCGATCCACGAGCCGACCGGCTCCATGGTCGTCGACATCGGCGGCGGCACCACCGAGGTCGCCGTGCTGTCCCTGTCGGGCATCGTCTATTCGCGTTCGGTCCGCGTCGGCGGCGACAAGATGGACGAGGCGATCATCAGCTACATGCGCCGCAACCATAACCTTCTGATCGGCGAGACCACCGCCGAGCGGATCAAGAAGGACATCGGCACCGCCCGCATCCCGGCCGACGGCGAAGGCCTGTCGATCGACGTCAAGGGCCGCGACCTGATGCAGGGCGTGCCGCGCGAGGTCCGCATCTCGGAACGCCAGGCCGCCGAGGCCCTGGCCGAGCCGGTCACCCAGATCGTCGAGGCCGTGAAGGTCGCCCTGGAGGCCACCCCGCCCGAACTGGCCGCGGACATCGCCGACAAGGGCATCATGCTGACCGGCGGCGGCGCCCTGCTGCGCGGCCTGGACGCCGAGATTCGCGACCACACCGGCCTGCCGGTCTCCGTCGCCGACGATCCGCTGTCCTGCGTGGCGATCGGCTGCGGCCGGGTGCTCGAGCATCCGCGCTGGATGAAGGGCGTGCTCGACTCGGCCCTGTAGGGTTCGGTCGAAACACCGCCTCAAAACCCTGTCATGTGGGCCCGACGCCGGTATCCAAGCGGCATGGATTTTGCGATAGGCTCGTCGGATCGGCCGGGGCGTCCCGCTGATTCCCTTTTCTGAGGAAGGCGCGCCGTGGCGTTTCGCGACGGACCGTTCGAGAACATCAAGGTGCCGCTGGTCTGGACCGCGGCCCTCACGGTCGTGCTCGCCGCGATCGGCTGCGTCCTGCTGCTGATCAGCGACGCCCGCGCCCAGTCGTCGCCCTATCAGCCGGTCCGTTCCGGGGTGGAGGCCGTCGCCGGCCCGGTCGGCGGCGTCTTCGCCGCGCCGGTGCGCTGGTTCGGCCACGCCTCGGACTATGTCGGCGGCTATTTCTTCGCCGTGTCGGAAAACCGCCGGCTCAAGCGCGAACTGGCCGATCTCCAGCCGTGGCGCGACCAGGCCATCGCCCTCAAGAACGTCAACGCCCGCTACGAGGCGATGCTGGGCATCCGGCCCGAGCCGCCCGTGGCCATGCAGACCGCGCGCTCGATCTCCGACTCGCGCGGCCCCTTCTCCAGGGCCCGCCTGATCGACGCCGGCTCGGCCAAGGGCGTCAGGATCGGCAATCCGGTGATCAACGAGCACGGCCTGGTCGGGCGCATCGTCGGGACCTCGCCGGGCGTCAGCCGCATGCTGCTGCTGACCGACGTGGCCAGCCGCACCCCGGTGCTGGTCGATCGCACCGACGCCCGCGCCCTCCTGACCGGCGACGGCAGCGACAATCCGCGGCTGGAGTTCGTGCGCGGGGTGGGCTCGGTCCAGGCCGGCGACCGCATCCTGTCCTCCGGCGACGGCGGCGGCTTCCCGCGCGGCGTGCCGATCGGCGTGGCGGCGAAGGGGATCGACGGGACCTGGCGGGTCAAGCTGTTCAGCGACCGCGGCGCCATCGACTATGTCCGCGTCATGCTGTTGGAGGACTTCGGCCAGCTGATCGGCCCCGACGACCTCGACGCGCCCCCGCTGGCCGCCCTGGGCGCCCTGCCGGAGGCCACCGCGGCCCAGGCGGCGGCCATCGCCGATTCCGCCGCCCGCCGCGACGCCGCCCGGGCCCGCAACGAACAGACGCGGTCCGACGCCGCCGCGGCCGCCGCGGCGACGCCCTCGCCGCCGGCTCCCGAACCCGCCGCTCCTCCGCCGGGAGGGACCGAATGAGACGGCCGGTCGCGGTCCGTGTCGTCGGACCGGTGCAGTGGATCGTCATTCCGGCCCTGGTCACTATCGCCGTCACCATCGTCCTGGCCACGCCGGTCGAACTGTTCGGCCTGAACCTGCCCGAGCCGGTCATCCCCATGGTCCTGGCCTTCGCCTGGCCGCTGATCCGGCCCTCGGTCGTGGCCCCGCTGGTGCTGACCCTGCTGGGCCTGAGCCTGGACATCCTCACCTACGGGCCCCTGGGCTTGTGGGCCCTGGCCCTGCTGGCCATCTATGCGGTGGTGCTGGCCTCGCGCAGCTTCCTGATCGGTCAGGACACGGCGGTGCTGTTCGTCTGGTACGCCGCCTGCTGCGGCCTGGCCTTCCTGGTGGCGTACCTCGTCGTCACCCTGATCGCCCGCAATCCGCCCAGTCTGCTGGCCCTGATCGGCCAGGTCGTGCCCACCCTGCTGCTGTTCCCGTTCGCCGACCGGATGATCGAGCGGTTCGAGGACGGCGACGTGAGGTTCCGATGAGTTCGGAACCGTCGATCTTCTTCTCCGACGTCAACGAGCGGCAGGGCTCCTTCCTGCGCCGGACCTTCGTCCTCGGCGGCCTGACCGCCCTCGGCGGCCTGGCCCTGACCGGCCGCCTGGCCCAGCTGCAGGTCATCCAGGCCGGCCAGTACGCCACCATGGCGTCGAACAACCAGTTCAACTTCCGCCTCGTGCCCCCGCCGCGCGGCCGCATCCTCGATCGCGACGGCGTGGTCATCGCCGGCAACCGGCCCAGTTTCCGGGTTCTCGTCGTGCGCGACGAGACCAAGGACCTGGATCAGACGCTGGATTTGCTGGGCCGCCTGCTGCCCGACACCATGGATCGGCGTCGCTCGATCATCCGCGAGGTCAACGCCGCGCCACGCTTCAGCCCCGTCCCGGTCAAGAGCGACCTGACCTGGGAGGAGTTCGCCAGGGTCAACCTCTACGCCAACGAACTGCCGGGCGTCATGGCTGACATGAACGAGGCGCGTTTCTACCCCTTCGGCGGCGCCTTCGCCCACGTCATCGGCTATGTCGCCAAGCCCAACGACCGCGACATCAAGGCGATCGAGGAGCGCGGCGAGAAGGTCCCGGAAATCCTCTACAACCCCGGCTTCCGCATCGGCCGCCAGGGGGTCGAGAAGTCGTTCGACGCCGACCTGCGCGGCGAGGCCGGGGGCAATCGCGTCGAGGTCGACGCGCGCGGCCGGGTGGTGGCCGAGGATATCGGCGGCTCCAGGCCCGCGGTGCCCGGCAAGGACGTGGTCCTGACCCTGGACGCCGACGTCCAGAACCGCGCGCTCGAGGTCTACGGCGAGGAATCCGGCGGCTGCGTGGTCATGGACGTCCGCAACGGCGACATCCTGTGCATGGTGTCGGCCCCGTCGTTCGACCCCAACATGTTCGTCGGCGGCGTGCCGTCCAGCATCTACAACGCCCTGCGCGACTACGAGCGCAAGCCGCTGCTGGACAAGGCGATCTACGGCACCTTCCCGCCCGGCTCGACCTTCAAGATGACCACCGCCCTGGCCCTGCTCGACGCCGGCGTCGATCCGACCGAGCGGGTCGTCTGCACCGGCGGCTATCGCTACGGCAACCGCACCTTCCGCTGCTGGCGCGCCGGCGGGCATGGCGCCATGGATATGCACAACGCCATCAAGAACTCGTGCGACACCTATTTCTACCACATGTGCAACCGGGCGGGCGTCGACCGGATCGCCCGGGTTGCGAAGGACCTGGGCTTCGGCCGGACCTATGAAATCGGCATCGGGGGCCAGTCGGACGGCACGGTTCCCAGCCAGGCCTGGAAGGCCGACTACGCCCGGCGCACGGGCCAGACCCATCCCGACGCCGGCAAATGGTACCCGGGCGAGACCCTGTCGGTCGCCATCGGCCAGGGCGCGCTGGAGGTCAGCGCCCTGCATCTGGCAGTGATGACGTCGCGCATCGCCAACGGGCGCAAGGCGATCCAGCCGCGGCTGGTCAGATCGGTCGGCGGCGAGGCGCGGGCCGCCGCCGCCGCCGCGCCGGACCTGCCGTTCAGCAAGGCACATCTGGATATCGTTCGCGGCGGCATGGCCGCGGTGGCCAATGACGTGACCGGCACCGCCTATCGCGCCTCCCAGCTCGGTCTCGGCGACATCCAGATGGCGGGCAAGACCGGCACGGCCCAGTCGCGCGACTACGGCTCGGGCTCGCGCGGTCCCCGCGACGCCGTCTGGACCCGCCGCGACCACGCCCTGTTCGTCGCCTTCGCTCCGCACGACGCGCCGCGCTACGCCATCGCCCTGATCATCCAGCATGCGCCGTCGGGCGGCGCCGCCGACGCCGCGCCCAAGGCGCGCGAGATCATGAAGACGGTCCTGCTCAAGGATCCCGACATGCGCGCCCGCATCGAACGCCCCCTGCCGCCGGAGGCCGTCGCCCCGCCCGGCGCCGACGAGGGCGAGGCCGGCGCCGCGCCCGGCGGAGAAGTCACCGGCGCCGCCGCCGCCGCGATCGCGCCGCCCGCGCCGCGTCCGGCTCCGACCGCGACCAGCGGCCCACGCCCCTATCTGTCGGAGCCGCCGCGATGACCGCCTCCGCCCTGACCCGTCCCGGCGAGAGGGACCGTCTGTCGACCAAGATCACCGAGCTGGACTGGCGGCTCGTCGGCCTGCTGTGCGTGGTCGCCATGGTCGGCGCGGCGATGCTCTATTCGATCGCGGGCGGGCAGTGGCAGCCCTGGGCCGTGAAGCATGTGATCCGCTTCGGGGCCTTGCTGGTGGTCATGCTGGCCATGGCGATGGTGCATCCGAAATGGTGGTTCCGCGCCGCCTATCCGCTGTACGGCGTCCTGCTCGTCCTCGTCCTGATGATCGAGTTCACCCCGCTGGGCTATGTCGCGGGCGGGGCCCGCAACTGGCTCAATCTCGGCTTCATCCGCATCCAGCCGGCCGAGTTCATCAAGCTGGGCCTCGTCCTGGCCCTGGCGCGCTGGTACCACAACCACACGGCCCAGGAAGCCCGCTGGTCGTGGAAGCTGCTGATCCCGGCGGCGATGGTCGGCGTCCCCTTCCTGCTCGTGGCCAAACAGCCCGACCTCGGCTCGGCCATGGTCATCGGCCTGACGGGGGCCGCGGTCATGTTCGTGGCCGGCCTCAGCTGGCGCGTCATCGCTGCCGGGGCCGCCGCGGCCGTCGCCGTCATCCCGCCCTTCGTCATGTTCGGCATGCACGAATACCAGCGCAACCGCGTGCTGACCTTCCTCAGCCCCGAGTCCGACCCGTCCGGCACGGGCTACAACATCATCCAGTCCAAGATCGCCCTCGGCTCGGGAGGCGTGCTCGGCAAGGGCTATGGGCTCGGCAGCCAGAGCCAGCTGGAGTTCCTGCCGGAACGGCACACGGACTTCATCTTCTCGACCGTCGCCGAGGAGTTCGGCTTCGTCGGCTCGTTCGCCGTCCTGGCCTGCTATGTCGCCATCATCCTGATCTCCCTGCGCATCGCCTCCCTCGCGCACAGCCATTTCGGCCGCATCGCCGCCGCGGGGATGACAGCCTTCTTCGCCCTGTTCGTGCTCATCAACGGCGCCATGGTGATGGGTCTGGCCCCGGTGGTGGGCGTGCCGATGCCCCTCCTGTCCTACGGGGGGTCGTCGATGATGACCGTGATGTTCGGCTTCGGCCTGGTGCTGTCGACGCGGGTGCACCGCTATGTCGAACTGCCCAAGGGCCACGGGCTGTTCTGATCCGGCGCTCGTGCGTTAGGGTTGGATGATGAGCAAGCCCAGCCCCGCCGCCGCCGCAACGCCGCCCGTCTTCGTGCCCGACTGGGACGACAAGCCGTGTCCGGAGCCGGTTCTGCCGGCCGCGACGCCGGAACGGACCGCCGCCCTGATGGACGGGGTCCGCATGCGCGAAAATCCGGCCGAATGGGCTTTCGTGCGCCTGTCCAAGCTGATCCAGGATTTCGAGCAGGGTCTCGACAAGGACGAGGAGGTCGGGGCCCGCATCGTCGGCCTGCCGGGCGACGGCACCATGTCGATCGACGACGTCGGCTTCTGGGGCCCGGACTTCATCATGTTCCTGGGCAAGAACGCGGACGGCAAGCCGGTGCGGCTGATCCAGCACTATGGCCAGATCAACGTCCTCCTCGACGTCCGCAAACGGCCCGGGGAACGCGAGGCCCGCCGCATCGGCTTCCAGCTCTCGGAACTGGTCCGCAAGACCAATCCGGAATAGGGCGCCGCTTTCCCTCTCCCGTCGGGGGAGGGCTTGAGCGCCGGCCGCCAACTTCTTGGCCTCGCCGGCTGCGCCCCTTCCGCTATCGTCATTCCGGGCGGACCCCGGCGAAAGCCGGGGGGAGACCCGGAACCCGGCGGCGCGCGAGAGCGCGAAGCTGTCGCGGACACGACCGGCAACCAGCGTGCGTGAACAGATCGCCTTCGGCCACGCTGGGTTCCGGGTCTGCGGCTCGCCGCGCTCGCCTTCGCCCGGAATGACGATAGCGACCATGACGCTGCTCCCTTCAATATAGTCGCGTTGAGCAAAAAATATCCTCGCTGATCAACGCCTTCCGCTTTTGAAGCGGGTTTTTCCCATCACCCCCTCCCGTCGGCCTTATCCTTCCGTCCATCCCGTCGCGGGGGAGGGCGTCTGGCGCCAGGGCCATCGCGTGCGGCGGGGTGCGATCGAGCGGGAAACGTCGTCCCGGAATCGTCGCCCGGACCCTTGCGCGGCTCACCCTGCGGCTTGTGGAATAACGGGGGCGTGGGGGCGGCGGACTGCCCGGGGGGTCGAAACCCCGGGGCCCGGGAGGCCTGGAAGCCTTCCGCCCGTCGCAGGCGTATGACGGACAGGGATGAATGCGGCGCAAAGGTCGGGG
>NZ_JAUYNX010000020.1 GCF_030704825.1 Brevundimonas sp.
CGGGCCGCGGCGGCCTCGGCCTGGGCGGCGCTGGCGACACGGTCGGCGGCGGCGGCCTGTTCGCGGGCCGCCGCGTCCCGGCGGGCCCGCTCGGCGGCCGCGGCGGCTTCGCGTTCCGCGTTCTGGCGGGTGGCCAGTTCGATGGCGCGGCGACGGGCTTCCTGTTCGGAGGCCGACAGATGGCCGTCGGCCGGAGCCGGGCGCGGCGCCTGCGGCGCCGCCGGAGCCTCGGTGCGCGGACGCGCGACGTCGAAGCCTTGCGGACGCTGATGGCCCGGCACGGCGCCGACGCGACGCTTGGTCTCGACCACCACGGTCTTGGTGCGGCCGTGGCTGAAGCTCTGGCGCACGGTGCCGGTCGAAACCGATCCCGCCTGCCGCGGCTTCAGGCTGAGCGGCGCGCGCGGTCCCGTCGTCGAAGGCGTGCCTTGCGTCGGGGGTGTCGTGCCGTCGTTGGTCTTGTCGTTCTCGTCAGTCATCCGGTCGCTTTACTCGGGACAGCGGGTGATCCGCCGTCGTCTCGTTCAAACACAAAAAGCCGCGCGTCGCCCGGCCCCCAAATCAGGGAGCAGAACCCCGCCCGTCCAAAACCTTGTTCGGCATCCCAGCCGCTTCATCGCCCCACTGCGGAGGCGTCAACGGTCGAAATCCCGCCAGTCGTTCGACCTCTATGGTCCAGCGATCGGCCCGCCCGCCCTCAAGCAGGACGGCGTGTATCGCATTTTCCAGCCCAAGGGCCAAACTCAAATCGTCCGCCGTGAAGACGCCGCAGACTTTCGGGCGCGGCGTGATGTGTTTCGCCAGCGAAAGCAGCTTGCCCCGGCCGTCGGCGGACCCGTCGGCCGCCTCGATGATCCACGCGGCCTTGCCCGACCGGACGTTGGCCAGGGATTTCTCGAAGCCGGAGATAAGCACGCCTTCGCGCCGGGCAAGACCCAGTTGGTCCAGACATCGTTTGGCCAGCAGGCTTTCGACCGTGTCCGCCAGGTCGGCGGCCGGCTTCATGGGGGCCTTGGCGGCGCGCGAGAACAGGTTCTTCTTCACCGCCATCTCGATCGAGGCGCGGTCCGCCGCGACCCACAGGCCGCGTCCCGGAAGCTTGCGCGCCAGGTCGGGGGCCACCGAACCGTCCGGAGCGGCGACGAAGCGGATCAGGCGAGATTCGTCCATGACCTCGTGGGTGACGAGGTCGCGTCGCTCTCTATCGATCGTCGCTTCGCGCAGACTCATGAACGATCCGGCTCTTCATCACGCGTCGGGGGTTTGTTCGGGATCCCCGGCGAGGACCTCCGCGTCGTCGTCGCCTTCAGCCTCGTCGCCTTCCGGCGCGGCGGCGAAGACGGCGTCGGCGTCGTATTCGCCCTCGGGCAGTTCTTCCTCGTATTCGGGCTCGGGCGGCTGCGGCAGTTCCGAGGCGTCGATCCAGCCGGCGGCGACGCGCGCCTGGAGGATCAGCATCTCGGCCTCTTCCTGGGCCAGGTTGAAGCTTTCCAGCACGCCCGGGACCTTGACCCGTTCGCCGTTCCTGACCTCGTAGCCGCCGCGGATCTCGTCGGTGGCCAGGTCGGCCAGATCCTCGACGGTCTTGACCCCGCCTTCGCCCAGGGCGACGGCGATGGCGCCGGTCACGCCCGGAACGGCCATGACGCCGTCCTCGACGCCCAGCTCGACGCGTTTCGCATCCAGAATGGCGGCCTGACGGTCGAGGAAGTCGCGGGCGCGGGCCTGCAACTCTTCGGCCGTATCCTCGTCGAAGCCCTCGATGTCGGAAATCTCATAGGGCTCGACGAAGGCCAGGTCCTCGACCGTGGCGAAGCCTTCGGTGACCAGCAGCTGGGCGATGACCTCGTCCACGTCCAGGGCTTCCTGGAACAGGGCGGTGCGCTCGCTGAACTCGCGCTGGCGGCGCTCGGAGTCCTGGCTTTCGGTGATGATGTCGATCTGCCAGCCGGTCAGCTGGCTGGCGAGACGGACGTTCTGGCCGCGGCGGCCGATGGCCAGCGACAGCTGCTCGTCGGGCACCACCACCTCGACGCGGTCGGCTTCCTCGTCCAGCACCACCTTGGACACCTCGGCCGGAGCCAGGGCGTTGACGATGAAGGTGGGCTCGTCGCTGTTCCACTGGATGATGTCGATCTTCTCGCCCTGCAGTTCGGCGACGACCGCCTGGACCCGCGAGCCGCGCATGCCGACGCAGGCGCCAACCGGATCGATGGAGGAGTCGTTCGACAGCACGGCCATCTTGGCGCGCGAGCCGGCGTCGCGAGCGGCGGCGCGGATTTCGATCACGCCGTCGTAGACCTCCGGGACTTCCTGGGCGAACAGCTTGGCCATGAAGCCAGGGTGCGAGCGCGACAGCATGACCTGCGGACCCTTGGCCTCGGCGCGGACGTCATAGATGTAGGTGCGGATCCGGTCGCCGATGTTGAACACCTCGCGCGGGATCGAGTCGTTGCGGCGCATGATGCCCTCGCCCCGGCCCAGGTCGACGACGGTGTTGCCGTATTCGACGCGCTTGACGGTGCCGTTGACGATCTCGCCGACGCGGTCCTTGAACTCCTCGTACTGGTTGGCGCGCTCGGCCTCGCGAACCTTTCCGGTGACGACCTGGCGGGCCATCTGGGTCTGCACCCGACCGAATTCGAACTCGGGCAGGCTCTCGACATACTCCTTGCCGACAAAGGCTTCCGGATCGCGCTTCGAGGCGTCGGTCAGGCGGACCATGGCCGAGTCGTTGAACTCCTCCAGCTCGTCTTCCGGCTGCCAGTCGTCGGCCACGACGGTGACATGACGCGTCAGGGCCATTTCGCCGGACTTGGGATCGATCTTGGCGCGGATGTCGTGATGGGCGCCGTAACGCGACTTGGCGCCCTTCTGGATCGCCTCCTCGATCGCCTCGACGACGATCTCCTTGTCGATGTTTTTCTCGCGCGCGACCGCGTCGGCGATCTGCAGCAATTCGAGTCGGTTCGCGGAAACGCCGGCTACAGCCATGGTCTAGTCCTCGGTCTCAACAGAGTTGTCGTTTCGGGCGGCCCGTTTCTCGGCCCCCGCCTTCATCAGTTCGTCGGTCAGCACCAGCTTGGCGTCGACCAGCCAGTCGAACGGGATCAGGGCGGTGTCCTCCTCGCCCTCCAGATCCATGGCGACATTGTCGCCCTCGGTCCCGGCGATCACGCCCTTGAACCGCTTGCGGCCCTCGATCATGCGGTCGCTCTCCAGCCGCGCCTCGAAGCCCTCGAACAGATCGAAGTCGGACAGGCGGGTCAGCGGGCGGTCGACGCCCGGCGACGACACTTCCAGCAGATACTCGCCGGCGATAGGGTCGGCGGCGTCGAACACTTCCGACACGGCGCGGCTCAGGCGGGCGCATTCCTCGACCGCGATGTCGTGGTCGCTGGGCCGTTCGGCCATGATCTGCAGCCTGCGACGCAGGGAGCCGCCCATCAGCCGCACGCGCACGATGTCGAGACCCAGGCTTTCGGCCACGGGTTCGATCAGCTCCAGCAGCTGGCGGTCTTCGACGGTCTTGGCCTTCAAAGGCTTTGGTCCAAACAAAAAGCGGCGGGCCATCCGGGCCGCCGCTTGGAACGACGCCGTTGGACGCCGGTCTAACGATGTGGGAGGGCGTATAGCTCCGGGCAACGGGTTTGTCAGCCCCTGTCGTTATATCCTGAAACACGGCGTTGCCCTGGACCGTCGGCGACGCCAGAACAGGATGGCATGAAAGTCTACTGGATCGGCCTCGACACCCCCGGGCGCCTGGGCATTTCGCGCAAGCCCGAGGGCGATGAAGCGCTGGATCAACAGATGGCCAGGCTGGCTCATGGCATGGTCGATCATGTCGTCAGTCTTCTGGAACCCGCCGAAGCGGAGGCGCTCGGCCTGGCCGGTGAAGGCGAGGCGGCCGAACGGAACGGCGTCGGCTTCTACAACTTCCCCATCGTCGATCACGGCGCCCCCGACAATGTCGACCACTACCGCCGCGTGGCTCGCGCCGTCGATCACCGCCTGCGCGCCGGTCAGGCCATGGTCATCCATTGCCGGGCCGGCCTGGGCCGCGCGCCATCATTGGCCATCTGTGCGCTGATCGAGGGCGGAATGAATCCCGATGAGGCCATACTTCGGGTCGGGCGCGCCCGGGGTCGGCCCGTGCCCGAGACGGACGAGCAACTGGCCTTCATCCGGGCCTTCGCCGCGGCAGCCGCTGATCGTCAGGCCAGCTCGAGCTGACCCAGATAGTCGCGCTTGCCCAGGGGCACGCCGGCGTTGCGCAGGATGGCGTAGGCCATGGACAGGTGGAAATAGAAGTTCGGCAGGGCGAAGCTGGTCAGATAGCCCTGGCCCTCGAAATTCAGTTCGACGCCGGGGAAGCGCAGCTCGATCCGGCGGGTCCCGCCGCCGGCGAAGGACGCGGCCTCGACGCCCTCGACGAAGGCGATCGACAGGGCGACCGTCGCCTTGAGGTCGGCAAGGCTGGCTTCAGTGTCGTCGGTCTTCGGCCACGGCTGGTCGGTCAGGCGGGCGATGCAGCTGCGGGCCGAGAAGCTGGCCATGCGAATCTGGTCGGGGAAGGGCCTCATGTCCGGCGCCAGCCGCGCCTCCATCAGGACCGCCTCGTCCAGCCCCGACTCCACGGCCCGGTCGACCAGTCCGGACAGGACGTTCAGGCCACGCAGGAACATGGAGGTCGAGAGGGTGTCGAGGGCGAGACTCATGTGTCAGTCCTTTTTGCAGACCCGCCTTCTGCTACGCTTCGCGCACGAAATCCAGAAAGATCGGGGCCGTGTCACCCAGCTTCTTTTCCTCGTAGCGGGTGACCACATGATCGGCCGGGGCCGTGCGCCAGTCGTCGGCGGTCTCGGCCCGCCAGACCAGGCCCGGCGTGCGCTCGAACCGCTCCAGCGCCCAGTCGGCGTAGTCCTTCCAGTCGGTGACGAACCGCAGCCGACCGCCGGGTTTGAGCAGTCGCGCGATCTCCGCCGCCGTTTCGTCCTGGACCAGCCGGCGCTTGTTGTGCCGCGCCTTGTGCCAGGGATCGGGGAACAGGATCATGACACAGTCCAGCGAAGCGTCCGGCAGGGCGGCCATCACGTCGCGGGCGTCGTCGGCGTGGAGGCGGACGTTCGTCAGGCCGCGCTCGTCGATGTGGCGCAGGGCCGAGCCGACCCCGTTCAGGAAGGGCTCGCAGCCGATCATCAGCGTATCGGGATGGCGCGCGGCCTGTTCGGCCAGATGCTCGCCGCCGCCGAAGCCGATCTCCAGCCAGACCGCGGTCGCGTCCGGCATCAGGGCCTTGGGATCGATCGGCCCGGCCTTCGGATCGGGCAGGGCGATCGTGGGCAGCAGGGTGTCGAACAGGGCCGCCTGGCGCGGCTTGATGGCGCGCGACTTGATGCGGCCGAACGAACGGAGCGGTCGGTGGGCGGAATCGTCGGGGGAGGTCATGGGCGCGCCTGTAGACGCGCCCGGGCGATCAGGCCAGCGCCTTCAGCTGCTCCACCAGATCGGTCTTCTCCCAGCTGAATCCGCCGTCGGCATCCGGCGCGCGGCCGAAATGGCCATAGGCGGCGGTGCGGGCGTAGATCGGCTTGTTCAGGCCCAGGTGCTCGCGGATCGCGCGCGGCGTGGCGCCGCCGATGAGACCCAGGATGTTCGCCTCAAGCGCCGCCTCGGTGACGGCGCCCTTGCCGGTCCCGTGCAGATCGACGTGGATGGACTGGGGCTTGGCCACGCCGATGGCGTAGGAGATCTGGATGGTGCAGCGGTCGGCCAGACCAGCCGCGACGACGTTCTTGGCCAGGGAGCGGCAGGCGTAGGCCGCCGAGCGGTCGACCTTGGTCGGGTCCTTGCCCGAGAAGGCGCCGCCGCCGTGCGGGGCCGCGCCGCCGTAGGTGTCGACGATGATCTTGCGGCCGGTCACGCCCGCGTCGCCGTCCGGCCCGCCGATCTCGAAGATGCCGGTCGGGTTGATGTGCCAGACGGTGTTCTCGTCGGTGAAGCCTTCCGGCAAAACTTCGAGGATGTAGGGCTTCACGATATCGGCGACATCGGCCGACGAGAGGCCGGCGGCATGCTGTGTCGAGAGGACGATCGAGGTGGCGCGCACCGGTGCGCCGTTCTCGTACAAGATCGTGACCTGGCTCTTGGCGTCCGGTTCGAGCCGCTTGT
Source organism: Brevundimonas sp. (assembly GCF_030704825.1). Taxonomy (GTDB): domain Bacteria; phylum Pseudomonadota; class Alphaproteobacteria; order Caulobacterales; family Caulobacteraceae; genus Brevundimonas. The sequence goes on from NZ_JAUYNX010000020.1 coordinate 6,172, forward strand.
CGCCCGCGTGGCGAACCTCGGCCAGGCGCTTCAGGATGTTGTGGCTGTACTGCAGGGTCGCGGGCATCAGCTCGGGGGTCTCATTGGAGGCGTAGCCGAACATGATGCCCTGGTCGCCCGCGCCCTCGTCCTTGTTCCCCGCAGCGTCCACCCCCACGGCGATATCGGCGGACTGGCCGTGCAGGCGGTTGATGAATTCGAAGGTCTCCCAATGGAACCCGGCTTGCTCATAGCCAATGTCGCGCACCGCGGCGCGGACGGCGGCTTCGATCTCGCCCTGCACGCCCGGCGCCCAATTGCCGTCCGTGTCCATGATGCCCTTGCCGCGGATTTCACCGGCCAGCACGACCAGATTGGTCGTCGTCAGCGTTTCGCAGGCCACGCGCGCCTCCGGATCCTTGGACAGGAACAGGTCCACGACGGTGTCGGAAATCTGGTCCGAGACCTTGTCGGGGTGGCCTTCGGATACGCTTTCCGAGGTGAACAGGAAGGAGGATCGGGACAAGGCGGGGCTCCGGGGATGCGCGGCGGCCAGACATATAAAGATATGTTTATATGTTCAAGACGGCTGTCGGCCTATTATTCCGAATTGCGCCGGCCAGGCCCCGCCGGGCCCTCGCCGCGGTTTCGCCAGAACGCGCCGAACCGCGTTCAGAACGGCTCTCTGGCCTGATGGAAAGGGTGGTGCCGCTTAGGTGACTCGAACACCTGACCCCCGCATTACGAATGCGATGCTCTACCAGCTGAGCTAAAGCGGCCTTGGCGCGGCGAGCGGCGTGGCCCGCGCGAGAGGCGCTCTTTATACGCGGGGGGTCGGCTTGCCAAGCGTCTGCAGCAGGGCGGCTTCGTCGGGCGTCGGGGCGACGCGGATTTCCAGTCCGGACCGATGGCCCAGGGGTTCGGCCGCGGCGGCCGACAGGGCGACGGCCAGTTGCCCGGCGAAGGGTCCCCGCGCCGCCAGCGCCCGCGCCCCGCGGGCCGAATGGATCAGAACGGCGTCGAACGCCTCCGGCGGCGGCGCCCCGGTTTCGACCGCTTCGTAGACGGCCAACGCCCTCGCCTCCATCCTGCCGGCCAGCAGCGCCGGCAGATCTCCGGCCGGCTCCCTGGCTCCCGGAATCAGCAATGGGCCGCTGCGCGGCCCGAGGTCGATCAGCAGACCGGCCAGGTCGGCCAGGGCGCCTGCCGCCGAGCGGACGTCCGCATACCCCGCGATCCGCGCCGCTTCCGCCGTCGCGTCGCCGACGGCGAAGACCGGCAGGGCCCGATCCCGGGTCAGGGCCGCGAAGGCCTCGACCCCGTTGCGGCTGGTGAAGGCCAGGGCCGAGATTCCGGTCAGGTCGGGCTCTCGCTGCGGCAAGGCGCGGATCGCCAGCAGCGGTGCGACGACCGGCTCGAAACCCGCCGCCTTCAGGCGGTCGGCGGTGCGCGACGCGACCGGTTCGGCGCGGGTGACCCAGACGCGGCGGATCGGGGTCAGGGATCGACCCCTTGATCCCCGGCCGCCGTCTGCACCTCGGCCCCGATGCGAAGCCCCAGTTCACGGGCCTGATCCATGGCGTCGCTGGCGCCCGGATCGCCGATCTCGCCGGCCCTACGCCAGCGCGCCGAACCATCCGGCGCCAGCCTTTCGGCGGTCAGCCGCAGCCGCCCGTGGGCGATCTCGGCATGGGCTCCGATGGCCGTTCGACACGACCCCTCCAGCGCCGTCATCGCCCCGCGCTCGGCCGCGACGGCGAGGGCGGTCATCGGATCGTTCAGGGCCGCGGCCCAGGCAGCCCCGCGGTCGTCCGTCCGGGTCTGCAGGGCCAAGGCGCCCTGGCCCGGCGCCGGCAGGAAGGCGTCGGGCGACAACCGCTCCCGGATCACGTCCTCGAACCCCAGACGATTGAGACCCGAAACCGCCAGCAGGATGGCGTCGAACTCCCCTTCGGCCAGCTTGCGCAACCGCGTGTCCACATTGCCGCGCAGCATTTCGATGGTCAGGTCCGGCCGCAGGGCCAGGGCCTGGGCCTGCCGCCGCAGCGAGGCCGTGCCCAGCCGCGCCCCGTGCGGCAGGGCGTCGAAACTCGCGAATTTCTCGCTGACGAAGGCGTCGCGGGCGTCCTCGCGCGGCGGGACGGCGGCGATGCACAGGCCGTCGGGCTGTTCGGCAGGCACGTCCTTCATTGAATGCACCGCGACGTCGACACGGCCGTCCAACAGGGCTTCCTCGATCTCTTTCGTGAACAGGGCCTTGCCGCCGATCTCCATCAGACGGCGGTCCTGCACCCGGTCGCCGGTGGTGACGATCTCGACCAGCGGGACGGCTTCGGCGAGGTCGGCGTCGGCCACGCCGAGGGCGCGGCCGATGGCGCGCTGCATCATGCCCGACTGGGTCAGCGCCAGTTTCGAGCGGCGCGTGCCGATGCGGACGAGAGGAGCCATTGAGACAGCCGTTGCGCCGGGGGGGCGGGGTCGTTACCTCCCGCCCGATGGGTATGGCCGCCGACTATAGCAGCGAAGGGACCCGGGCAACCGGCGCCCATGGTCGCGGCGTGGGCCGCGCCCTGACCGTGCTCGGCCTCGAGACCAGTTGCGATGAGACCGCCGCCGCCGTGGTCCGGCTGACGCCGGGCGGCGAGGCGACCGTACTGTCGTCGGTGGTGCACAGCCAGATCGACGACCATTCGGCCTATGGCGGGGTCGTGCCCGAGATCGCCGCCCGCAGTCACGTCGAGATGATCGACGGCGTGGTTCGCCGGGCCATGGCCGGGGCGAACCTCGGCTACGACGGGCTGGACGGGGTTGCGGCGACGGCGGGCCCGGGGCTGGTCGGCGGGGTCATGGTCGGCCTCAGCTTCGGCAAGGCCGTGGCCCTGGCCCGCGGCCTGCCGCTGGTCGCGGTCAACCATCTTGAGGGGCACGCGGTCTCGGCCCGGCTCGGAGCCGTCGTCGACTATCCGTTTCTTCTGCTGCTGGTCTCGGGTGGCCACTGCCAGCTGCTGGAGGTGCGCGGGATCGGCGACATGACGCGGCTCGGCACGACCATCGACGACGCCGCCGGCGAGGCCTTCGACAAGATCGCCAAGGCTCTCGGCCTCGGCTATCCGGGCGGGCCGGCGCTGGAGGCGCTGGCCGAAGGGGGCGACGGCTCGCGTTTCGACCTGCCGCGCGCCCTTCTGGGCCGCAAGGACTGCGATTTTTCCTTCTCGGGACTGAAGACCGCAGCCTCGCGACTGGCCGGGACCTGCGAGACGGATCAGGACAGGGCCGACCTCGCCGCCGCTGTCCAGGCCGCGATCGCCCGCCAGCTGGGGGAACGGTCAGACAGGGCGATGAAGGACCATCTCGATCGCCACGGCCCGGGCCTGTTCGTGGTGGCGGGCGGGGTGGCGGCCAACCGCACCATCCGTTCGACCCTTGAATCCGTCGCCGAAAAGAACGGATTCGCCTTTCTCGCGCCGCCCATGGCCTATTGCACCGACAATGCGGCGATGATCGCCCTGGCGGGAGCGGAACGGCTGCAGAAGGGTTGGACCTCCGATATCGACACCGCCGCCCGGCCGCGCTGGCCGCTTGACGAAGAAAGCGCCCTGTCCGATCCGACGCACAAGCCGGGTCGCAAGGGCGCCAAGGCCTAGGGACAAGGTATGGAATTTCGTACGGCGGGAGTGATCGGCGGCGGCGCATGGGGCACGGCCCTGGCCCAGGTGGCCGGCTGGGCCGGACTGGACGTCCTGTTGCAGGCGCGCGAGCCGGATGTGGTCGAAAGCATCCGCGCCCGGCGTATCAACGAGGCCTTCCTGCCCGGCGTCACCCTCGACGATCATGTCTTGGTCACCACCGAACTGGCCGATCTGGGGGGCTGCGACGTGATCCTCGCCGTACCGCCGGCGCAGCACATGCGCTCGACCCTCGCCGCCTTCGCCCCCTTCCACCGCGCCGGCGTGCCGGTGGTGCTGTGCTCCAAGGGGATCGAACGCGGCTCGCTCAAGCTGATGACCGATGTCCTGGCAGAAACCCTGCCTGAAGCCCCTGCGGCCGTTCTGTCCGGTCCCAGTTTCGCCGCCGAGGTGGCGCGGGGCCTGCCCAGCGCCGTCACCCTCGCCTGCGCCGACCAGGCCTTGGGGGAGGAACTGATGGAGACGCTGTCAGCGCCCGCCTTCCGGCCCTATCTGGCGACCGATCTGATCGGCGCCGAGGTCGGGGGCGCGATCAAGAACGTGCTCGCCATCGCCTGCGGCATGTCCGAGGGCAAGGGTCTGGGCCGCAGCGCCCACGCCGCCCTGATCACCCGGGGCTTCGCCGAAATGACCCGCATGGGCGTGGCCCTCGGCGGACAGGCCGAGACGGTCGCCGGCCTGTGCGGTCTCGGCGATCTGGTCCTCACCTGCTCCAGCCCCCAGTCGCGCAACATGAGCCTTGGCCTGGCCCTCGGCCAGGGCCAGACGGTCGAACAGGCGCTGGCCGGCAAGCGCTCGGTGGCCGAGGGCTACGAGAGCGCGCCGGCGGTGCGCGAGCTGGCGGCGAAGATGGGCGTCGACATGCCCATCTCCCTGGCGGTCGCCGCCCTGCTCAACGGCGAGACGACGGTGGACGCGGTGATCGACAACCTGCTGTCGCGTCCGCTGAAGGCCGAGCGTCATTGAGCGAGACCGCCCCGGCCGAACGCAAGCGCGCCTGGTCCACGCCGCCGGGGGTGATTCTTTGCGCCGAGGCCGACATCCCCGACCCCGGATCGCGCGGCTTCGTGCTGCAGATCGGCGAGGCCTTCTTCCACGGCTTCGTGGTCCGGAAGGATGGCCAGGTCGCGGGCTATGTCGACCGCTGCCCGCATCAGGGCTTTCCGCTGGCGATCGAGCTGGACCGTTATCTGGTTCCGGACGGCTCGCTGATCCTGTGCGGCTGGCACGGGGCGGTGTTCAAACCGCTGTCGGGCGAATGCGTCGGCGGCCCCTGCGCGGGAGCCCGGCTGACGGCCTGGCCAGTTGAGGCGTCCGGCGGAGCGATCCGCACCGCCTGACCTGGCCTAACCGGGGTTGCGCAGCAGATAGAGGCCGAACCCGATATAGTCGCGACCGAAGTCGGTGATCGCCTGGATCCGGTCGGCGTTGAACCGGATCGAGGCTGATTCCGGGGCGTCGGGGTGCGCCTCAAGCCAGGCTCGCACGGCGGTCAGGGCCTCGCGTGGGTAGGCCTCGAACTCCGCCTGGTCGGAGATGCGGCTCGAAACCACCTCAAAACCCGCCGCTGAGGCCGCCGCCCGCCAGCCGGCATCGTCCGTGTACAGATTGGTGACTTCGGTGATCTGTCGCAGCGGAGCCGGCGGTTCGGCCAGCCAGACCACGTCGCCCCACAACAGCCAGCCGCCCGGCGTGAGCGCGCGCCGCAGGGCCGTAAACCCCGCCTCCGGCGTCGGCCGGCCTTCGCCCGTCACATTGGTGGCGCCGAGCGCCACGATCAGCTCGACCGGCCGGCTCCGCGCCAGCACATCGGCTGCCCCGGCGACGGCCAGCGTCACCTGGTCGCCCGCCCCGGCGGCTTCGATTTTCTGGCGGGCGAGGTCGGCCATAACGGGGTCGAACTCTATCGCCGCGACGCGCAGGCCGAAGCGCCCGGCCAGCCGCAGGGCGACCGCGGCGTTGCCCGTGCCGATATCGATCGCCGAGGCGCCGGAGGAAAGGCCCGTCCGTTCGATCGCGGCCTCGATCGCGGCCATTTCCACACCATTACAGACCTGGAGCGCCTCATAGGCGATGCGCTGGAAACTCATGGACATGGGCGCTTGTCCCTCGCGACGACGCCCGCATCAAGGCCCTCCCGGCGCCCCTGAAGATGGAAATCGGGATTCACGTTCCGATCAGCCGCCGATAATCTTTTTGCAGTGCGATGCATTCTATGGTGCTGTGCCGCACAACGGCGGGGCCGTCTCAAGGATTTCATGCTCTATTCGCTTCACGAGCTCGCCTATCATTCGGCGACGCCGTTCCGGTTCGGGGCCCAGATGGCCCGCCAGTTCTGGACCTCTCCGTTCAATCCGGCGTCCGAGACCGCGATCGGCCGCACGGCCTTCGCCTCGGCCGGCCTGTTCGAGAGCGTGACGCGCCGCTACGGCAAGCCCGTCTGGGGTCTTGAGGTCGTCACGATCGACAACAGGCCGGTGCGGACGACCGAACAGGTGATCTGGTCCTCGCCCTGGTGCAGGCTGGTGCGGTTCGCGCGGCATCTCGGCGACCTGAAGCGGGCGGGCAAGTCCACCGCGGCGCCGGCGGTGCTGATCGTCGCCCCGCTGTCGGGCCACTACGCCACCCTGCTGCGCGGCACGGTCGAGGGCTTCCTGCAGGACCACGACGTCTATGTCACCGACTGGGTCAACGCCCGTCAGGTGCCCATGCTGGAAGGCAGGTTCGATTTCTTCGATTACATCGACCACGTGCGGACCATGCTGGGCGTGATCGGGCCGCGGGCCCATGTCGTCGGGGTGTGCCAGCCCGGACCGCCGGTGCTGGCCGCCTGCGCCCTGATGGCCGAGGACGAGGACCCCAACCGGCCCGCCTCCATGACCTTCATGGGCTCGCCGATCGACGCCCGTCTGTCGCCGACGGTGACCAACCAGCTGGCCGAGGCCAAGCCCTTCACCTGGTTCAGATCGAACATGATCCACACCGTGCCCTGGCCCTATCCGGGCTTCGGGCGGCGCGTCTATCCGGGCTTCGTCCAGCTCTACAGCTTCATGTCGATGAACGAGGAGCGTCACGTCGACGCCCACCACGAGTATTTCCAGCACCTCGTCAACGGCGACGGCGACGGCGTCGAGAAGCACGAGCAGTTCTACGACGAGTATCTGTCGGTGCTGGACCTGACCGAGGAATTCTACCTGCAGACCATCGACATCGTCTTCCAGCAGCATCTGCTGGCGCGGGGTCTGCTGGAACATCGCGGGCGGGGGGTCGACCTGACCAGGATCGCCGACATCGGCCTGATGACCGTGGAGGGCGCCAAGGACGACATCTCGGGCGTCGGCCAGACCCAGGCCGCCCACACCCTGTGCACCGGCCTGCCCGACGACCGGCGGGTGCTGTATGTCCAGCCCGAGGTGGGCCACTATGGCGTCTTCAACGGACGCCGCTTCCGCGACGACATCTATCCGCGGGTGCGCGACTTCATCGCCGCCAACGAGGCCCTTTGTGCAGTACCGGAACGGTCAGCGGCTGCCGCTTGACGGCCTGACGGCCCGGTTGTCGGTCAATCCCCGCGCGCGCCGGCTGTCGATCCGCATCGACGCCCGCGCCGGCGAGGCGGTGCTGATCGCCCCGTCCGAACGCAAGCTGGCCGATGTGGTCGCCTTCGCCCGCACCAAGGCCGGCTGGATGCGCGAGCGTCTGGCGGAACGACCCGGCGGGACGCCGCTGGAGCCTGGGGCGGTGATCGATCTGTTCGGCGAGCCCGTCCGCCTCGTCGCCACGGGCGGCGCGGGAGCCGCGCGGCTGACCGAGGGCGAGGACGGTCCCGTGATCGCCTCGGGCGGCGAGGGCGAGGCCTTCGCCCGGAGGGTGGAAAACCTGTTCAAGCGGGTGGCGCGGGAAACGCTTCAGACCCGCACCGATGTCCATCTCCTCACCCTGGGCCAGCGCCCGGTGAAGATGTCGATCGCCGATCCGAAGTCGCGCTGGGGCTCATGCAGCCCGCACAATCGTTCGATACGCTACAGCTGGCGGGTGGTCATGGCCCCGCCGGCGGTGATCGACTACCTCGCCGCCCATGAGGTGGCCCATCTGGTTCACGCCGATCACAGCCCGGCCTACTGGGCCGTGGTGCAGCGGCTGGTCGGCGACCACCGCCCGCACCGCAAATGGCTGCGCGACAATGGTCCGGCGCTGCACGCCGTGGGGCGGTAGGCCGAACACCGACCAGTTCGCGACGATTTTGACCATGCATTGCCTGCAGAACAGGGTGCAGACCGGCCAGTTCGACCATTCAACCGGCTGCTGGAAACCGCAGAACCCGCCGTCGCCGCCCAGGCTGGCTTTCCCGGCGCCCGTCGGCTCCGGTTCCGATCAGAAGAACAGCGGTTCGGCCTTCTTCTCGGGCGGGGGCGCAGGCTCCGGGCGCTGGTCGGGAGTATCGCGCGGAATCTGCGGCTGGGGCGCCGTCGGACGGACGACCGGCGTCGCCGGCTCGGTGCGTCGCGGGGCCGGCTCGCGCGGCAGCGGCTCCATCAGGGCCGGATCCAGGGGCTCGACGTCGTCGCCGGGCGGATTGTCGCCGAACAGGTCGCCGATGCGGCCAATCAGGCTCTCGACCGGATCCGGCGGCCGCCAGCCTTCCGGCATGGCCGGGCCGTTGGGGATGGCCGGAGCGTTCAGGCGCGGCAGGGCCGCCTCCATGAAGCCGCGCCAGATGGCGGCGGGCGACGAACCGCCGGTGACGCCGCGCATGGCGGTGTTGTCGTCCTTGCCGACCCAGACGGCGGTCACGAAGCCGCCGGTGTAGCCCACGAACCAGGCGTCCTTGTAGTCCGAGGTGGTGCCGGTCTTGCCTGCCACGTCGCGGCCGGCGATGGCGGCCGAGCGGCCCGTGCCCGAGGTCATCACCCCCCGCAGCATCTGGTTCATATAGTACAGATACGGGTTGGAGATAGCCTGCAGCGGTCCGTCGGCGCGCGAGGCGCGCTGGTAGATGACCCGGCCCTGGGGTGTACGGATGCGGCTGATGCCATAGGCGGTGACCCGCTTGCCGCCGTTGGCGAAGGCGTCATAGGCCTGGGCCATCTCGATCGGCGAAACCTCGACGGCGCCCAGGGCCATGGCCGGCTCGAGGCCGATGCGGCTGGTGATGCCGAGGCGGCGGGCGGTGCGGGCGATATTGTCCCGGCCGATCTGGTCGGCCATGCCGGCGGCGATGGTGTTGGTCGACTGGGCCACGGCGTTGGCCATGGTCATCTCGCCCGCGAACGAGCCCGAGTAGTTGCGCGGCGACCAGTTGCCGATGCGGATCGGCGCGTCATTGACCCGCGTCTCGGGCGTGTAGCCGCTCTCCAGGGCGGTCAGATAGACGAACGGCTTGAAGGCCGAGCCGGCCTGGCGGCGCGCCTCGGTGGCGCGGTTGAACTGGCTGTCGGCGTAGGAGGCGCCGCCGATCATGGCCCGTACCCGCCCTTCGCCGTCCAGCGCCACCAGCGCCGCCTGCTGCACGCCCTTGGAGCGGTCGCGATCGAGAATGCGGCGCACCGACCGCTCGGCCTGGGTCTGCAGGGTCAGGTCGAGCGTGGTCTCGACGATCATGTCCTCGGTCGGCTCTCCGACCAGTTCGCGGATCTGCTTGTCCAGCCAGTCGATGAAATACTGGGCGTGCTGGGTGGCCAGGGTGCGCGAAACGCGGACCGGTTCGGTCACGGCGGCGGCGCGCTGCTCCGGCGTGATGACGCCGGCGTCTACCATCTCGTCCAGGACCACGGTGGCGCGGGTCGCCGCCCGCTCGCTCTCGGACACGGGCGAATAGCGCGACGGCGCCTTCAGCAGACCGGCCAGCAAGGCCGCCTCGCCGACGGTCAGCTGGCGGGCGCTCTTGTCGAAATACCGTTGCGAAGCCGCCTCGATGCCATAGGCGCCGGCGCCGAAATAGACCCGGTTCAGATAGAGGGCGAGGATTTCCTGCTTGGAGAATTTCATCTCCAGCCAGACCGCCAACATCAGCTCCTGGACCTTGCGCTTGATGTTCTGGTCAGGGGACAGGAACAGGTTCTTGGCCAGCTGCTGGGTCAGGGTCGAGCCGCCCTGGACCACCCGGCCGGCGCGCATATTGGCGGCCATGGCCCGGCTCATGCCGATCGGGTCGAAGCCGGGATGATGATAGAACCGCCGGTCCTCGATGGCGATGAAGGCCGCCGGAACATAGTCGGGCAGGGCGTCCAGATCGGCCGGCGGCGCCTGCTGGGTGCCGCGCACGGCGATCAGGGCGCCGTTGCGGTCCAGATAGGTGATCGAGGGCTGGCGATCGACATTGTACAGGGTCGAGGTGTCGGGCAGGTCCCGGGCGAAGACGGCGAAGAAGACCACCAGGAAGATGGCGGCCCAGACGCCCAGGACCGCGCCCCAGTAGACGACCTTCTGCCAGGGCGTGCGAACGGGCTTCGGCTTTCCGCCGCCGCCACGTCCGAAGCTGAAGCCGGAACCCGCCATCGAAACCTCATCAAGCCGATCCCGGTCTTAGCCGGTCACGGAACGCACGGAAACGCCCCCGTGGTCTTCACGGGACTGTGAGAGCGGTTTCCGCCGAAACCATGACGCTTCGCATGCCTATTCTAAAAACGCGTTCACCTCGGCGGCGAACCGGGCCGGCTGATCCAGCATCACGAAATGGGCGCTGTCGTCGATCCGGGTCAGAGTCGCGCCGGGCAGGTTGGCGAACGAGGCCCGGTAGATGCCGTCGACCATGTCATTGGTCATCCGCGGATCGTTGAACCGGACGTAGAGCACGGTGGTCGGGGCGGTGATCCGGCCCAGCTCGGGCCGCAGGTCGGTGACGATCAGTTCGCGGAAGGCCGCGGCGGAGACGGCGCGGTCGCTGTTCGCGGCGTCCTCGAGCGGACCGGCGCGCAGGGATTCCGTGTTGATCATGCCGGTGACCGAGGCGGCGGCCTGCTGGCGGTAGGAGTCCTCGGGGCCGTTGGCCATGGCGGCGTAGATCTGGTCCGCCGTCGGCGTGACGCTTTCGGCCGTAGCGCCCGGAGCGCCGAACATGGCCCCCATGAACGGCACCATGTCGACCACCATCAGCTTGCCGACGCTGTCCGGATGGCGGGCGGCCAGCATCATGCCGATGGTCCCGCCCATTGAATGGCCGATGACGGCGGGCTTGTTCAGACCCTTCTCGGCGATGTAGCGGGCGATGTCTTCGGCCACCGGGGCGGAGACGGGACCCATGGCGTTGTCCTCGGCCGGCGCGCCGGCGAAGCCTTGGACGTGGATGCGATGGACGCGGTAGCGGCCCTTCAGCTGTTCCGTCAGCCCGTCCCAGACCTCGGGCGAGGAGCTGAGGCCGGGGATCAGGATGACGTCGCCGACCGGATGCTCGGGGCCGTCGACGCGGACGTGGAAGCGGCCCGAGTCGAAATCGGCATGGGCGTGGCCGTGCCCGGCCGCCGGGGCCGGCGCCGGGGCGTGCCGGGCGTGATCGCCGTGGGCCTGCGCGAAGGCGGGCGCCGCGACGAACGAGAAGGCCGCGGCGATGGCGGCGATGGCGGTCATGGTCTTCATGGCGTGTCCCCGATGGGGCGGGCGACGCGCCCGCTTCTGTCCCCTAGTCGCCGCACAGGGCGCGAACGGATGCAGCCGGTCAAGACTTCCCGCATCCGGGTCGCTAAACTGGCGTCATGAGCCCAGCCGACAGCGCCCCCCTTTCCGCGAAATCGCCCGAGGCCAAGGCCCCGCCCACCGCCTTCGGCACGGGTTTCCTGCTGGACGCCTGGTATTTCGTCGCCCTGTCGCGCGACGTCGCGCCGGCCTCGCTGAAGCGCCACGAACTGCTGGGCGAGCCGGTCCTGATCGGCCGGACCCGCTCCGGACAGGTCTACGCCCTGCGCGACATCTGCCCCCACCGCGCCGCGCCCCTGTCGGCCGGACGGCTGGTGGAGAAGCCTGGCGAGGGCGAGACCATCGAATGCTGCTACCACGGCTGGCGGTTCCGCCCCGACGGCGTCTGCGCCGCCATCCCCTCGCTGGTCGAGGACCAGGCCTATGAGGCGGACCGCATCCGGGTGCGCAGCTATCCGGTGCGCGAAAGCCAGGGGATGGTGTTCGTCTGGATGGCGTCCGATCCGCGCGCCGCACCCGATCCCGACCATGAGCCGCCGCTGTTTCCCGGCGTTGTGGGCGGCGAGGCGAAGATGGTCGAATGGATGGATTTCGACGCCCATGTCGACCACGCCGTCGTCGGCCTGGTGGATCCCGCCCACGGCCCCTATGTGCATCAGCAGTGGTGGTGGCGGTCCGAGCAGTCGATGCACGAAAAGGCCAAGGCCTTCGAGCCGCGCGAGCACGGCTTCGCCATGGTGCGGCACGCGCCGTCGTCGAACAGCCGGGCGTATAAAATCCTCGGCGGAGCGCCGGCGACCGAAATCACCTTCCGCCTGCCCGGCTATCGCTGGGAACATATCCAGGTCGGGGAAAAGCAGGTTCTGGCCCTGACCTGCCTGACTCCGCTTAGCGAAACGAAGACCCGGATCACCCAGATCTTCTGGTCCGATCACTGGGTGTTCGGGATCGCCAAACCCTTCCTGCGGATGGGGGTGGTCGCCTTCCTGAAACAGGACGGCGGCATGGTGAACCTGCAGAACGAGGGGCTGCGCTACGACCCGGCCCTGATCTGGATCGACGACGCCGACAAACAGGCGAAATGGTACCAGCAGCTGAAGCGCGAATGGAACAGGAGCCGGGCCGAGGGCCGGCCGTTCGCCAACCCGGTCAAACCCGCGACCTTGCGCTGGAAGAGCTGAGTCCCTCCCCGGCGCGCGGCGGCGGGGAGGGGCGGTTCCCTATTGTCGCGAGATCTGGCCCGCCAGAATCACGTCCACCTGCTTGCCGAGCTGCGCCGTCAGTTGCTGGATGGTCCAGCCGTCGTACGCGGCGCGGCGGTAGTTGGACAGATAGGCGTCGTAGATGAGGTCGCCGAGAAGGCGCACGTCGGCGTCCTGACGCAATTCGCCTTCGCGGACGCCCGCCTGCAGGGCGTCGGTGACGACCGAAACCAGCGGCTTGATGGCGTCGCGGGTCCGCATTTCGGCGGCCACCGGCTGGAACCAGGAACGGGCGACGACGGCCTGGACCAGCGGCAGGAGCTCCAGCGAGCTGTGGTAGCCCGCGGTCAGGGCGGCCAACAGACGCGCGCGGACCGAGGTTTCGGAGGCGGCGGCGGCTTTCAGGGTTTCCGCCAGCTTGAGCATGTCCTCGGAGAGGACCGCTTCGAACAGTTCGGCCTTGTCCTGGAAGTTGGCGAAGACCGCGCCGGTCGACATGCCCGCGCCCTTGGCGATGTCGCGGATGGTGGCGGGCTCGTAGCCCCGCTCGGCAAACAGCTGGCGGGCGGCCTCGAGCACCTTCTGACGGGTCCGGACCTTGGCGGCCTGGCGACGGTTCAGCCGGGGAGTTTCGCTTTCGGAATCGATGTTCGTGGAAGGGTTCAAAGCGACATCTCGCATAAACGGTTACTCACTGAGCGGCGGCTGACATCCGCCGTTGGAACTGGACGCCGAAGCGATGGGGACAATCGGGGCGAGCGGGGAGGCACGCAAACATATCGCCTGTCAGGCGAGATCAGGGGCACACATCACGCAACGATGACCAAAATGGGGTAGCGGGATTAACAGCGGGGTTAGGCGTTCGGTTAACGGGACCGGCCGGGTCTTCCGGCGCTGCGGCTCAGCGACGCAGGGTGGAACGCAGGGCGCGCGGGCGTCGGGATGCGTCCCCCTCGGGCATGGCCTCCTGGAAAACCCTGCGGAATCGATCCCGGCGCTCGTGGATCGACGCCAGCACAAGACCCATGGGCACGCCCAGATCGATCAGGGTGTTCTCGGCCAGTTGCAGGCTGGCCTCGGTCGTTTCCGGCACCGCGTCGGTGACGCCGAGGGCGTACAGGCGCGCGGCGTGGCGATGGTCGCGGGCGCGCGCGATCAGGATCAGGTCCGGGCGCAGTGAGCGCGTCGCGGTCACCACCTCGTCCACCTTGGTCGGCGCGTCCATGGTGACCACCACGGCCCGGGCCGTGTCGATGCCGCAGCGTTCCAGCATTTCGGGCCGTCCGGCGTCGCCGTAGAAGACGTTGGCGCCCTCGGCCCGGCCCATGGCCACGGTGGTGGGGTTGGCGTCGATGGCCAGAAATGCCTGGCCATGCTCGGTCAGCATTTCGCCCACCAGCCGTCCGACGCGGCCGAAGCCGACGATCAGGACCTGGCCTGCGGTCGCCGCCGGCGGCTCCAGGGCTTCACGGGGCAGGCCGGGCGCCGTCGGCGCCGCGCGTTTGAGCAGCCGATCGGCGATGAGGGCCATCAGGGGCACGGTGAAGATGCTGATCGTCGCGGCCATCAGAACCGTCCGGGTGAAGGCCGGCGAGGCGATCCCCTCGACCAGACCGGCCCCAAGGATCACGAAGGCGAACTCCCCCGCCGGCCCCAGCACCAGCGCCGTCTCGATGGCGGTGCGATTGTTCAGGCCCCAGACGCGCGCGGCGCCGAAGATCAGGACCGCCTTCAGCGAGGTCAGCATGGCGGCGAGACCGAAGACCGCGACCGGATCGCCGGCCACCGCATCCAGATCAAGGCCGATGCCGACTCCCACGAAAAAGACCCCGAGCAACAGTCCCTTGAACGGTTCGATCGAGATCTCGACCTCGCGGCGGAACTCGGTCTCGGCCAGCAGCAGGCCGGCGATCAGGGCGCCGAGGCTCATCGACAAGCCGGCCGCCTGGGCCGCGACGCCGGCTCCGACGACCACCAGCAGGCTGGCGGCGATGAACATCTCCTGCCCCTGCCCCCTGGTCTTGGCGCGGGCGACCGAACGGAACATGGGCCGCAACACCAGCCGGCCCAGCACGACCAGCAGCGCCAGGCCGATGGCGGCCGGGATGAGGGTGAACAGGGCGGGCCGCAGCACGGCCGGATCGAAGTCGCCGCCTCCGACCCCGCTCTCGGCGAGGGCCGCCAGGACGGTGACCGTGATGAGGATCGGCGCAACGACCAGGTCTTGGGCCAGCAGGATGGAGAAGGTCGCGCGTCCCGCGGTCGTCTTGATCCGGCTTCGCTCGGCCATCACCGGCATCACCACCGCCGTCGACGACAGGGCCAGCCCCATGCCCAGCACCGCCGCCGAGACCATCGGCTGGCCCATAAAGACGAACACCGCCGCCAGCGCGACCGTACAGACCGCCACCTGGGTGAGGCCGAGGCCGAACACCAGCTTGCGCATGGCCCGGAGCCGCTCCCACGACAGCTCCAGCCCGATCATGAACAGCAGGAAGGCGACGCCGAGCTCCGACAGCGAGCGGATCTGGGCCGCGTCCGAGATCGTCAGCCACGACAGCCATGGCGCGTTGTCGGCCAGCCGCGCCAGTCCGTCCGGCCCCAGCAAAACGCCCGCCGCGAGGAAGCCGAGCACGGGACTGATCCTCAGGCGGTTGAACAGCGGCACGACCACGCCCGCCGCGGCCAGGAAGACCACCAGATCCTTGTACTCGCCGCCCCCGCCGTGTCCGTTCATGCGCCCTCCTGACAGGACCCACTATCCGGGCAGGATGCGTCGCCGCCAAGGCGAAACCCCGGAAACCGCCGATTCCCGCGCATGACAAAAAATTCAGACGACAGGGCGCGGCCGGAGCGTAGGGTCGCCGCCGACGCTGTCCGTGAGAGAAGCGAAGTCGAGGGATCCCATGAGAAAACTGCTGATCGGCGCCGCGCTCGGCGCCCTGTTGCTGCCCGCCTCCGCGGCGTCCGCCCAGGTGGGCGGCGATGACCACGGCCACGCCTGCATCGACGAAAGCTGCACCGTCTTCGAGTTGTTCCAGACCCCCGCCGAAGGCGGGACGGTTCTGGGTTACCAGGGCGTAGCGGCGCCGAGCTACGGCGATTGGGGCTTTGATCTGGCCGGCCGCGACACCTCGGTGCGCCCGGGCGACAGCTTCATGCGCTACGCCAACGGTTCAGCCCTCGATCGGCTGCAGATCCCTTCTGACCGCACCTCCTATGGCTCGTTCAACCTGTTGCGCGAACTGTCCGACAATCGCGTGAAGGTGATGATCGACGCTCTCGTCGCGCGCACAGACCTGGCCGCCGGCTCTGACGAACAGAAGATCGCGGACGCCTACCGCTCCTACATGGACGAGGACCGGATCGAGGCGTTGGACGCCCAGCCGCTGCAGCCCTACCTCGCCGCCATCCGCGCCGCGAACACCCATGACGCCATGGCCGTCTACATGGGCCAGACCCAGGGCCGCGTGGGCGCCTCGATCTTCGGCACGGGCATCACCACCGACCAGAAGGCGCCGACCCGGTATGTCGTCTCGACCGGCCAGGCCGGCCTGGGCCTGCCCAATCGCGACTACTATCTGGCGGACCGCTGGGCCGAGAAGAAGGCGCTGTACCGCGCCTATGTCGAGCGCATGCTGACCATGGTTGGCTGGGAAGACCCGGCGGCGAACGCGGACGCGATCCTCGCCTTCGAGGGTCGGATCGCCGAGGCGCACTGGACGCCGGAGCAGAACCGCAACCGCGACGAGACCTACAATGAATACACCATCGCCCAACTGGCGGCGGAGGCCCCGGGCTTCCCGTGGCAGGCCTATTATACGGCGGTCGGCGTCGGCGAAGTGCCCCGCCTGATCGTTCGCCAGGACACGGCCATGCCGGCCATCGCCGCCATCTTCGCGGAGACCCCGGTCGCGACCCTCCAGGCCTGGGAGGCCTTCCACACCACCGACCAGGCCGCCTCGCGCCTGTCGCGCCGCTTCGCCGACGCCCAGTGGGAGTTCCGTTCGCGTGACCTGCAGGGTCAGCCGATGCAGCGCCCGCGCGACAAGCGGGGCATCAGCTTCGCCGAAGGCATGTTGGGCGAGGCCGTCGGCCGCCAGTACGTCGCTGAATACTTCCCCGCCGAGTCCAAGGCCAAGATGGAGGAGCTGGTCGCCAACCTGCGCATTGCGCTCAGCAACCGCATCAACACCTACGACTGGATGGGCGAGGCCACCAAGGCCGCAGCCCAGGAGAAGCTGGCCAAGTTCACCGTCAAGATCGGTTACCCGAACAAGTGGCGTGACTACTCCGCGCTCGAAATCCGCCCGGACGACCTGTTCGGCAACGGTGAGCGGGCCGGCCTGTTCCGCTGGAACTATCAGCTCAATCGCCTGAACGAGCCGGTCGACAAGGACGAATGGGGCATGACCCCGCAGACCGTGAACGCCTATTACAACTCCACCAATAACGAGATCGTCTTTCCGGCCGCCATCCTGCAACCGCCCTTCTTCGATCCGGATGCGGACCCGGCCGTCAACTATGGCGGCATCGGCGGCGTCATCGGTCACGAAATCGGCCACGGCTTCGACGACCAAGGCTCCAAGTCCGACGGCGATGGCGTGCTGCGCAGCTGGTGGACGGCCGAGGACCGGGCCAATTTCGACGCGCTGACCGCCCGCCTCGGCGAACAGTACGGCCAGTTCGAGCCCCTCCCGGGCTTCCGGGTCCGCCCGGCCCTGACCATGGGCGAGAACATCGGCGACGCCGCTGGCAACGCCGTCGGTCTCGAGGCCTATCATCTGTCGCTGAACGGCCAGCCCGCGCCGGTCCTAGACGGTACGACCGGCGACCAGCGCTTCTTCTACGGCTGGGCCCAGGTCTGGCAGTCGAAATATCGCGACGACGCGCTGAGGCAACAGATCGACACCGACCCGCACAGCCCGGCCGAGTTCCGGGTCATCGGCCCGGTCCGCAACGTTGACGCCTGGTACGAAGCCTTCGACGTCCAGCCCGGCGACAAATACTATCTCGCACCGGAAGACCGGGTCCGCATCTGGTAGACCCGCGAGCCCGAACGAACCGAGGGGCCGGAGTGGCGACGCTCCGGCCCTTCCTGTTTGGCTTGAGACTGTTTGCCGATCGGCAGGGCGCGACCCGCCCAGGCGGCGAGCCTCCGCGGGCGAGCGTTAGCGCCCTGATTCCAGACGCAAAAAAGCCCGCCGCGGGGGATACATCGCGGCGGGCTTTCTTTCGCTCTTTGAACGAGCGGACGTTTCCTCCCCGAAACGCCTCCGGGCCGCTGCTGCGCCGAAACGCTGCGCTTCCCGAGTGCGTCAGAAAAACGACATTTACCGTCCCAAGTCAATGAAGCGGCGGGTGAAACCCGGGTTTTTCCAATCTTATCAGTGATAAGTCACGAAGCTGTGCGCGCCTGGGCCACAATACCGGCCACCGTGGCGACCAGATCGGATCGAGGGACGATCCGCTGACCCGGCCGTTCGGATTTCCAGGCCTCGTTGTCGCCGACGCCGGCGGCCAGCGCCCGGCCCGCGTCCAGATCCTTGACCGTGACCTGACCGGCCGCGATCTCGTCCCCGCCCAGGATGACGGCGGCGGGGGCTCCGCGCCGGTCGGCGTATTTCATCTGCGCCTTCATGCCCGCCCGGCCAAGATAGAGCTCAGCCGCGATCCCGGCGTTGCGCAGCTCCGACACCGCGTCGAGATAGTGCTGCATGTCGGCGTCCGAAAAGACGATGACCACGACCGGCCCGCGCGCGGATTCCGCCGCCTCCCGACCCGCCGCCTTCAGCGCCGAGGCCAGACGCGAGACCCCGAACGAGAAGCCGGTGGCCGGCAGGCGCTCGCCGGTGAAGCGGGCGACCAGATCGTCATAGCGACCGCCGCCGCCGATCGAGCCGAAGCGCACGGCCCGGCCCTTGTCGTCGACCGTATCCAGCAGCAGTTCGGCCTCGAACACGGCCCCGGTGTAGTATTCCAGCCCGCGCACGATGGTCGGATCGAACCGCACCGCCTCCTGGCCGACCTTCATGGCGTTGAGCGCCGCATCGATGGCGGCCAGTTCGTTCAGGGCGCCCTCGCCGATCTCGCCCAGACCGCCGGCCGCGGCCACGGCGTCGAGCGTCTGCGCCCGCGTCAGGCCTTCGGTCCCGACCGAGGCGAGGAAGCCTTCGATAGCGCCGATGACGCCCGACGACAGTTTCGCCCCCTTCGTGTAGTCGCCGGATTCGTCCAGGCGCCCCTCGCCGAGCAGGGCGGAGACGCCCTCCCAGCCCAGCCGGTCGAATTTGTCGATGGCGCGCAGGGCGGTCAGCTTCTGGCCGGGGTCCTCGATACCGCCTGCCGCGAACAGACCGTCGAACAGCTTGCGGTTCGACACCCGGACCACGGCCTGACCGGCGTCCAGCCCCGCGGCGCGCAGGCCCTCGCCGGCCATGGCGATGATCTCGGCGTCGGCCTCGGGCCGGTCCGAACCGACGGTGTCGGCGTCGCACTGGACGAATTCGCGGAAGCGGCCGGGGCCGGGCTTTTCGTTGCGCCACACCGGACCGAAGGCGTAGCGCCGGAACGGCTTGGGCAGGGTCTCCCATGACTGGGCGGCGAACCGGGCCAGGGGCGCGGTCAGGTCGTAGCGCAGCGCCATCCACTGGTCGTCGTCGTCCTGAAGAGCGAAGACGCCTTCATTCGGACGATCGGCGTCGGGCAGGAATTTGCCGAGGGCGTCGGCGTATTCGAAGGCGCCGGTTTCCAGCGGTTCGAAGCCCCAGCGCTCATAGACCTCGGACACCCGCTGGACGAGACGGCGCTCGGCGATCAGGTCGCGGCCGCGACGGTCGGCGAACCCCCGGGGGCCGCGGGCTTCAGGACGGGCGGGAACGGCGGTGTCGGTCATGCCGGGCGCTTAAGCCATCGCTCGCCGCCCGGCAACGCTCAGAGGGCGACCGAGGCCGGGGCGGGTTTGCGGATCGGCACCATCCGGCCGTAGGTCAGGCAGCGCCAAAGCCATTCCAGCGGCCCCATGCTGAACACGGACAGCCACAGCGGCGACCAGATGAGCTGGGCGATCCAGATCGCCCCGACCACGCTCCAAAGCTGGCCCGGTCCCATGGTTCCCATCCAGTTCGGGCCCCACGGCAGGTAGAACAGGCTGGCCATGATGAGCGACTGGGTGAGGTAGTTGGTGAAGGCCATGCGTCCCACCGGCGCGAGCACGCCGGTGAGAATCTTCAGCCCGAACCGCGTCATGAGGATCAGCATGCTGGCGTAGCCGAGGGTCACCAGCGGCGCCAGGCCGCCGGCGGCGGAGGCGAGGCCGCCCGTCGGATCGGCGTCGGGCCCGGCGACGACCTCGGCCCAGGCGTTGGCGCCGAAGACCCACAGGTTGGCGGCGGCGGCGGCGGCGAACAGCAGATAGACCCACACCGGCGACCGACCGCCAAGGAAGCCGGACTTGAACAGTCCCAGTCCGAGCATCATCAGGGGGATGGTGACCGGGATCAGGAACAGGCTGAACCCCTGGACCATCAGCCAGGCCTTGGCGTTTTCGATCCACGGACCTGCGCCCCCCGCGCGATAGGCGTCGACGGTCGCCAGAATATCCTGAACGGTGACGCCGGCCTGTTCAGCTCCGGCCTTCGCCATGAGCCCGGGGGGCAGGGCGTTCATCACCAGCGGCCCGGCGGTCGCGAGCAGCGCCCACAACAGTGTGACGCCGCCGCCGATCCAGAGAAGCTTTCCGGCCTTCATGGACCGCATCGTCATCATGATCAGGCCGCAGTAGGCGTAGTGCAGCAGTATGTCGCCGCACCAGATCGCAAGGCCGTGGATGAGGCCAAAAACGGCCAGCCAGAACAGGCGGCTGCGCAACAGCCTGCCACGAGCCTGGTCAAACCGCTCGCCGCCGACGAGGTAGATCGAAACGCCGAACAGCATGGTGAAAAGCGTGCGGAACTTGTCCTCGAAAAAGACGTCGGTGACCCAGTGCCCCCAGGCGTCGGCGCCGGTCAGGTCATAGGGGCGCGAAGCCTCGCTCATCCCGGCCGCGATCGGCCAGGCGAAGGTGATGGCGTTGACGGCGAGGATGCCGAGGATCGCCCAGCCCCGCAGCATGTCGAGATTGAAGATGCGATCGCCGGGCGCGACCGGCGCCAATTTGACGGCAGGCGCGAGCGCCTCCCCGCTCAATGGTTCGACAGCGGCCATGATTTTTCCCCATCCCGTCGGGCGCAACCTGGCCGATGCGGCGGCGGCGTGAAACTGAATTCGACGTAACCGGCCCGGGGTCGGCGCGGATCAGTCCGCGTCGCGGTCGCCCATCACGCCCAGTCGGTCGCGGACCTCCGGCTGGGGCATGAAGGCGATGAAGGCGGCGCACAGACCGGCCCACAGCGCATAGCTGACACCCAGCAGCACGGCGACCGGCAGGCCGCCGACTCCAAAGATCAGCAGGGTCGTCTCGGTCGCGCCCGCCGCCTGGGCGACGCCGCCGGCCTCGAACCAGCCGACCACCGACACCGTCAGCGCCAGCATGGCCTGAAGCCCGGCCGCGAGCAGGCCGCCGTAGAACATGAAGCGCCACACCACGCCCAGCCGGGTGGACGGCCGCCCGGAACGCTCGCGTTCCCGCGCCAGCAGCCACAGCCCGCCGGGCACGGCCAGGGCTCCGACGACCATCACCACCAGCCGCCAGTCCATCTCGAGGCTGGGCAGCCAGTTGCTGGGCGGCCAGATCACCAGGGTGATCGCCAACGGCGGCCACAGGGCGCCGGCCACAGCCGCCAGAACGATCCGCACCGGTTCCCGCCGCCACGCCACCCGTTGCTGGCCGGGGAAGTCCTCGGGCTTTTCGAGGGTCGGGATCATCGGGCCGGGCTCACCGCGTCGGGACCGGCGTCTCGCCGGAATAGTCGTAGAAGCCGCGGCCTGACTTGCGCCCCAGCCAGCCGGCCTCGACATATTTCACCAGCAGCGGACACGGCCGGTATTTGCTGTCGGCCAGGCCGTCATAGAGCACGTTCATGATGGCCAGAACCACGTCCAGACCCATGAAGTCCGCCAGTTCCAGCGGCCCCATCGGATGGTTGGCCCCCAGCTTCAGCGCCTTGTCGATCGAGGCGACGTTCCCGACCCCCTCGTACAGGGTGTAGATGGCCTCGTTGATCATCGGCACCAGGATGCGGTTGACGATGAAGGCGGGAAAATCCTCGGCGTTGGTCGTGGTCTTGCCCAGCGATTCCGCGAAAGCCACCGCGGTATCGTAGGTGGCGGCCGAGGTGGCGATGCCGCGGATGATCTCGACCAGTTTCATCACCGGCGCCGGCTTCATGAAATGCAGGCCGATGAAGCGGTCGGGCCGGTCGGTGGCCGAGGCCAGACGGGTGATCGAGATCGACGAGGTGTTGGACGCCAGCAGGGTGTCGGGCCCGAGATGGGGAACCAGCTCGGCCAGGATCGCCTTCTTGACCGCCTCGTTCTCGACCGCCGCCTCGATGACCAGATCCGCCTTCGCCGCCGCCGCCAGCGACGGGGCGGCCGTGATCCGCGCCACCACGGCGTCGGCGGCGGCCTGATCGGTCAGTCCGCGTTCGACCTGCCGGGCCAGGCTGGCGGCGACGGCCGCCTGGGCCTGGGGCACGCGGTCGCCGGCGGCGTCGTACAGGCTCACCTGATAGCCGCCCGCGGCCACGGTCTGGGCGATGCCTGCGCCCATCTGGCCTGCGCCGATGATGGCGACGGATCGGATAGTGGTCATTGAGTCCGGTTGGCTGGCAGGCGCATGGCCCGATCGGAGCGGCACCTTAGGACCCCTGCCGGACGGTGCAAGGCTGGAACGTCGCCACGGCGGCGGGGTCTTCCACCTGTCACCCGCCAGTCACGTCTAGCCAAGGACGCCGATCAGGAACGGCGCGCTCGTCCGGTTGAACAGAATGCCCAGGAACTGGATCGTCAGGATGGCCACGATCGGAGAGATATCCAGTCCGCCGAGCGGCGGAATGAAGCGCCGGAACGGGGCGAGGATCGGTCCCGTCAGCGAGTCGAGGAACCCCGCCAGCTGATTCACGAAACGATTGCGGTGATTGATCACATCGAAGGCGAAAAGCCAGCTCAGGATCGCTGACAGTATGATCGCCCAGGTCATGAGCGACAGGATGGTGTTGACCAGCCAGACGATGGCGTAACCCATAAAGGGGCTCCCGAAACGAAATCAGCCTCGCTTCTAGCGTGGCCGGGCCGTCCGTCCAAGGATTCCGGCGTCCCGGGCGACGCCGCGCCGCAAGGCCGTTGACACCACGGGGCCGCCGCTCGTATGTCGCGCCCTCGCCTGCACCCGGAAACGGGGCCGTAGCTCAGTTGGTAGAGCGCGTCGTTCGCAATGACGAGGTCAGGGGTTCGACTCCCCTCGGCTCCACCAGGCGTTTGCCCGTCGATCGGGTTCAAGGACGGGATTGCGGTTTGCGGCCCGGGTCAGCCCCAGGGGCTGTTGGCGATCGGCTCGGGCGAGGGCTCGCAGGCCGGGATGTCAAAGATGAAGCCTTCGTCGGGATGGGTGAAGCGCGGCGCGTTCGTCACCCACCAGTTCGCCGCCTCGGGCCGGGACCGGCCGAGAATCTCGATGGCGCGCGCGGAGTTCACGCAATAGCCCGTCGTCTTGTGGAGGCGACCGAGGAGGCGGGCCCACCACCAGCCCGTCCGCGAGGTCGGACCGCTCAGGACGCCCCCGGTGTCGACCGTGACCGGCTCGAGATGGGCGAGCGGCAGTTCAAGCCCGACCCAGGCCTCGCGCACCCATAGCGGCGCCTCGCCCGCCGGCGGGCGGATGATCCGGATCTTGAAGGCCGGCGGGGCCATCACTGATCCTCGTCGAAGCGGCGTTCGACAAGATCCGCCAGGGCGGCGACCGCGGCCTCGGCATCCGGGCCCTCGGCGGTGATCTGGATGCCGCAGCCGTTGCCGGCTCCCAGCATCAGCAGCCCCATGATCGACAGGGCGTTGACGGTCACCCCGTCGCGGGTGACGTGGACCTCGGCGTCGAACCCGGAGGCCAGCTTGACGAATTTGGCCGAGGCCCGGGCGTGCAGGCCGCGCGTATTGCAGATGTTCGCGGTCGCGGTCGCCGTCATTTCTCGCCCTGAAGCACCCAGCTGGCGACCGAGATGTATTTCCGGCCTGCGTCCTGGGCGTGGGCGACGCAGGCCTCCAGCGGCTCCCGACCGCGCACGCTGGCCAGTTTGATCAGCATCGGCAGGTTCAGTCCGGCGATGACCTCGGCGCGGGTTTCCTCCATCACCGAGATGGCCAGATTGGACGGCGTGCCGCCGAACATGTCGGTCAGCAGGATGACGCCGTCGCCATCGTCCACGGCCCGGGCCGCGTCGACGATGTCGCGGCGGCGCCGCTCCATGTCGTCCTCCGGTCCGATGCAGATGGCCGCGACCCCGCGCTGGGGGCCGACGACATGCTCCATCGCCGCCAGGAATTCCGAGGCCAGTCCCCCGTGGGTGACGATAACCAGCCCGATCATGAAGGCTTCACCAAGACTTTCGCCCCCGCGTCCGGCCGCCCGTGAGCGCACCGCAAGCCGGGCGGAATAGCCCAAGTCCGCGCCAGGTCAAAGCGGGGCGATGGCCGCGGCGACCTTTTCGACCGCCGAAGGCTCGAACCCGTTGAGACGCAGCAGGGGCAAGGATCGGCCCGCGAAGCTTCGGGTTCCGGGCTCCGGCAGCCGGTCCGTGGCGGCCGCCGTCAGCTCCACGGCCAGGACCAGGCGAACCACCCCTGTGGACGCGGCTCCGACGATCCCGAGCCCGCGCGCTTCGATCCGGCCGGCGATGGCCGCCGGCGCCGTGGCGTAGAGGGCTCCGCCCGAGGCGAAGACATGGACGTAGTCGTCGGCGACCAGCCGCCAGCCGCGCCCGATCAGCCGCAGGGCCAGGTCGCTCTTGCCCGCGCCCGACGGGCCGCTGATCACGACGGCGCGCCAGCCGGCCCCGGGCGTCCAGTGCGCCGCGGCCGTGGCGTGGACCGGCGCCGCGTCCGTCATGGCCGGCGGCCCGCGGGCGGAGCGGCCGGCAGGGCGACCTCGAAGCGGGCTCCGGAGATCTCTCCCGACGGGCCGTGGCGATTCTCCGCGCGAACCCGGCCCCCATGCGCCTCGACGATCTGACGCACGATCGACAGGCCGAGGCCCGAATTGGCTCCGAAGACCGCGCCCCTGGGCCGCGAGGTGTAGAAGCGCTGGAACACGGTCTCGAGATTTTCCGGGGGAATGCCGGGGCCGTCGTCGTCGATTCGCACCCGCACCGGCCGGTCGGGATCGATATCGTCCCGAAGGAGCGAGATCCGGACGGTCCCGCCCGGCGGGCTGAACGACCGGGCGTTGTCGATCAGGTTGCGGAACACCTGCCCCAGCGGCCCGTCGCGGCCGAGGATCTGGACGTGGTCACCGGTCGGCCCGGCGAAGGTCAAATGGGCCTCGCCCGGCTTGAGGCCGGACTCATAGACGCCGACGATCTCGGTCAGCAGCTGGGTCAGGTCGATGGCCCGGGGCCGGTCGCGATTCAGTTCGGCGTCCAGGCGCGAGGCGTTGGAGATGTCGGTGATCAGCCGGTCCAGGCGGCGGACGTCCTGTTGCAGCAGGGTGGTCAGCTTCTCACGCTGGGCCGGGGTCTTGACCAGCGGCAGGGTCTCCAGCGCCGAGCGGATCGAGGTCAGGGGGTTCTTGATCTCGTGGGAGACGTCGGCGGCGAAGGCCTCGATGGCGTCCATCCGGTCGGACAGGGTCTCGGTCATGGTTTCGAGCGAGCGGGCCAGGTCGCCGATTTCGTCCTTGCGGTGCTCGAGGTCGGGCAGGGAGATGGCGCGGGCGCGCTGCAGCCGCACCTCGTCCGCCGCCGCCGACAGCCGCATCACCGGCCGGGCCACGAACAGGTGCATCAGCAGCGAGCCCAGCAGGTTCACCGCCAGGGCCACGAGGGCGAAGGGCATCAGGGCGCGGCGCTGGGCCGCCAGGGTCTCGTCGACATCGCCCGCCTCGAGGGTGAGCACGCCCAGAACCTGCTGCACGTGACGCACGGGGATGGAGACCGAGATCACCCGGTCGCCGCCCTCCGAACGGCGCTGGGTCGCCTGGGGCTGGCCGTCCAGCGCCTGCTCCACCTCCGCGGCCAGGGCGGCGCGGGCGCGATCCAGATCGGCGGTGTTGCGGGTCTCCGAGCCGGGGTCGGGCCTCTGGACAGGCGTACCGGCGGGACGGGCGGGCGGAAGGGGGCGACCGGGAATGACCTCGGTCACGGCGTAGCTGTCCGCCACCAGCAGGCCGTCTATATCGAACAGCCGCGCCCTCTGGCCTTTCGGAATGAAGTTGTCGCGCAGCAGCAACGGCGCCTTTTCGACGTTGAACTGCGGCGTCGGCTCCCCGATCGTATATTCCTTGTCCGCCAGCACATTGGCCAGCAGTTCCGCCTGGGCGACCAGGGTTTCCTGCCGCGCCTCGATCAGGCCCCGCTGCCACTCGTTCAGAAGCAGCGCCCCGACGAACAGGATCAGCAGGCTGAGCAGGTTCAGCGCCAGGATCAGGCCGCCGAGCCGCGAGCCGCCGAAGCGTTTCAGCCGGCGGCGCGGTTCGTTATCTCCCGGCGGGAGAGGATCAGCTTTCGCGATAGCGGTATCCGACGCCATACAGGGTCTCGATGGCGTCGAACTCGGGGTCGACCACCCGGAACTTCTTTCGCATCCGCTTGACGTGGCTGTCGATGGTGCGGTCGTCGACATAGACCTGGTCGTCGTAGGCGGCGTCCATCAGGTTGTCGCGGCTCTTCACGAAGCCGGGCCGCTGGGCCAGGGCCTGGAGCAGCAGGAATTCCGTCACCGTCAGCTTGACCGGCTTGCCTTCCCAGGTGCTCTCGTGGCGGGCCGGGTCCATCGACAGCTTGCCGCGCTTGATGGCCTTGGCCGAGTTGTCGCCCACGGGGTCGGGTTCGGCCCCGTCCGCCCCGGTGCGGCGCAGCAGGGCCTTGACCCGTTCGATCAGCAGGCGCTGGCTGAACGGCTTGTGGATGTAGTCGTCGGCGCCGAGGTTGAAGCCGAGAATCTCGTCGATCTCCTCGTCCTTGGACGTCAGCATGATGACCGGAATCTGCGAGGTCTGGCGCAGCCGGCGCAGCACCTCCATGCCGTCCATGCGCGGCATCTTGACGTCGAGGATGGCGAGGTCCGGCGGATTGGTCTCAAGGGCCTCGAGGCCCGAGGCTCCGTCATGCCACGCGGTGACCTTGTGGCCATGGCTTTCCAGCGCCAGCGAGACGGAAGCGACGATGTTCTCGTCGTCGTCGACCAGGGTGATGTTGGCCAAGTCGGGCTCCTTGCAGTCGAGTCGTCGCCGTCTGAACGCACGGCAAGCGTAACCGTTCTAAATCAATCGGGTGAGATTACGGCGGGAAACATGGGCTCCCGGCCCTCGATGCGCAACGAAACCCGGCCTTAAAGCCTTGGCGCCATGCTGGAGGCCGAACAGCGTGAGCGTATCATGGCCGGCCCCGTCCACTACGAAGTCTATATCCGCAAGACCGCGCCGGCGCCCTGGAGCCTCCAGATGGCGACGGAGGATCGCGCGCACGCCATCCAGACGGCCGAGGACATGCTGCAGGACGACCGCGCCGCGGCGGTGCGGGTGACCAAGGAGACCCTCGATCCCGACACCATGGAGTTCTCCAGCCTGACGGTGCTCACCCGCGGAGCGCCCGAGGTGCACAGGAAGCGCGTCGTGCCGGAGGACCAGGCCGGGCCGCGTTGCACCGGGGCCCAGGATTTCTACGCGCCGCACGCTCGCGAAACCATCGGCCGGGTGCTGGAGGACTGGCTCGCGCGTCAGGGCGTGACCGCCTTCGAACTGCTGCACCGTCCCGACCTCGCGGAGAAGCTCGAAGCCTCGGGCGTCGAGCTCCAGCACGCCATCCAGAAGATCGCCGTGCCGGAAAGCCAGGATGTGGGACAGCCCGTCCACGATCTGGTGCGGCACTATCAGAAACTGTCCGATCAGGCGGTCGAGCGACTCATCTCGGCCGGGCGGCGCAACCTGTTTCCCGGTCTGGACGACTGTTCGATCGCCGATCTGGCCCACCGCATGGCCGGCCAGCCGGACCGCGCCTTCGTCATGGGCGGCATCGTGTCCGGCGCCCTGAAGGGCGTGCGCGGCGGACGGGCCCGTCTGGACCGGCTGATGGACCTGACCGACCGTGCGCCGATGGACGGTCAGCCCCGGGCCATGGTGATGGTCCCGGTTGAACAGTTGTTGTGCGAGATGCTGGCCGCCCGGACCAGTCTGGCGGACATTCTGGGGCCGTCGCTGGACCAGGGAGCCTCGCTGGCCGCCGTGGTGCGCATGGTGGCGCCGCGCGAGATCAACGCCCTGATCGCCCAGGATCCCCGGCTGGCGTTGCAGGTCCCGGCCGTCGACGGCCCCGCCGCCCGCCTCGGCGCCCGGCTGGAAGCCGGGGAGTTCCCTCTGCTGGCCGCCGCCCTCGCGCGAATGGTGCTGCGCGAACTGATGAGCCCCCGGCGGCTGCGTCCCAATGATGCGAGCGGGGAGATAGACATCCTGCGCACCCTCGCGACGGCGCTGACCGTGACGGCGGGTCGGCTGCTGACGCTGGATGAAGTCCAGACGGCCTTCAACGAACGTTCCAAGGCCATCGTCACCGCCGATTTCGTCGCGGCCTACGTCAAGGTCTGCACCACGGTGCTGTGCGAGGCCGAGGCCCTGACCCGGCTGTGCGAGAACGTCACCGGCGCGGGCAACAAGCGGTCGGCGGCCCGCTGGCTGTCGGCCTGCGTCGGTTCGCTGCGCTTCGAGAGCGAGATGCGCGCGCCCTCGACCACCCAGACCGCCGCCCAGAAGCTGGGCGTGCTGGCCGGCCTGCAGCGGGCCGTGCGCGGGTGCGGGCTGGCGGAGCGGGACGATGCGGGGATCGGGACGGCCATCGGCGCCGTCGGCGGCGCCGTGGAGGCCGAAGCCCGGATCGTCGCCCAGCTGGCCCGATCGCCGGCGCCGCTGGTGCAGAAGCTGTCGGTGCTGCTGCGTCTGGCGGCGGGGGAAACCGCCCCGCTCGGACCGGCGGCGGACCGCGCCAAGGCCGAGGCGATCAAACTGTTCCGCGCCCCGGAATCGCGCGCCGTCCTGTCGGCCGCGCCGGAAACGCTCGCGCCGCTCAAGGGATTGATGAAGGCGGCGGGCCTGGCGGCCTGAGGGTTCCGGTCAGTCGAAGATGTCGAAGATGCTGTCCCGCTTCTTTTTCTTGTAGCGATAGTCGTCGTCGCGATCGCGATAACGGTCGTCCCGATAGCCCGGCTGCGCCCCCCAAGGCTGCTGGGTCGGCTGCTGCGGCGGATAAGGCTGGGTCTGGGGCTGGGGGGCGGCCTGCGGCGCGGACGCCCGACCCTCCTGGGCCGCCGACTCCATCAGCTTCTCCAGCTCGCCCCGGTCCAGCCAGACGCCGCGGCAGGTCGGACACATGTCGAACTGCACGCCGCCCCGCTCGAGGGTTTGCATGGCGGCGTTATCGTTGGGGCACATCAAGAGGGGCATCGGCGTCTCCAATAGGTGTCGGACGATACAGCTAGGGAGCCGGCCCGGTTCCGCCAACGCGGCGATCAGCCGCGCAGCTTCGGCCCGACCCCGAGGCCGGCCGCTCAGTCCGGCCTTCCGCCGCCCGCCGCGATCCAGGCGTCGACCTGGTCCTCCAGCACCTCCAGCGGCACCGAGCCCGAACCCAGGACGACGGCGTGGAAGTCGCGGATGTCGAACCGCGCGCCCAGCGCCGCCTGCGCGCGCCGGCGCAGCTCCATGATCTTCAGTTCGCCGACCTTGTAACTGGTCGCCTGGCCGGGATTGGTCAGATAGCGCTCGACCTCCTTGACGATGTCGCGCTCGCTGAGCAGCGAATTCTGCTGGAAATATTCGATCGCCTGTTCGCGGCTCCAGCGTTTGGCGTGCAGCCCCGTATCGGTGACCAGCCGCACCGCCCGCCACAGCTCCAGCGACAGCCGCCCGAAGTCCGAATAGGGGTCCTGGTAGAAGCCCATCTCCAGTCCCAGCCGCTCGGCGTACAGCCCCCAGCCCTCGGCATAGGCGCCGTAGCCGCCGAAGCGGCGGAAGCGCGGCAGATCCTCCATCTCCTGGGCGGCGGCGATCTGGAAATGGTGGCCCGGCGCGCCCTCGTGATAGCTGATCGCCTCGATCTGGGGCTTCAGCACCTGGGTCATGTCTGACAGGTTGACGTAATAGATGCCCGGTCGCGTCCCGTCCGGCGACGGCGAGTTGTAGAAGGCGACCGAGGCCGTGGCCTCGCGCCAGGGCTCGACCGACCGCACTTCCAGCGCCGCCCGCGGAAGGTCATGGAACAGCTCAGGACCCATCGCCATCACCTGGGCGATGAAGGCGCGCGAGTCGGTCAGATACTGCTCCTTGCCCTCCGGCGTGTTCGGATACTGGAAGCGCGGGTCGGTCTTGAGGAAGGCGAACATCTCCTGCAGCGAACCGGTGAAGCCGACCCGGGTCATGATCGCCTGCATCTCGCCGTGCAGCCGCGCCACCTCCGACAGGCCGATCTCGTGGATCTGGTCCGCCGTCAGGTCGGTCGTCGTCGAGAGCCGCAGACGGGCGTTGTAGAAGGCCTCGCCGTCCGGCAGCCGCCACACGCCGGCGTCGCGGTCGGGCATGGCCGCAGCCTGGACCTGAACCTCGGCCAGGGCCGCCAGCACGGTCTCATAGCCGCGCCTCCATTCGCCGGTCAGAGCCGACCGGCCCTCGGCCAGCAGCCGCTCCTTCGTCGCCGCATCGGCTTCCAGCGCGCCGACCTTCCTCTGGAAATCCGCCCAGACCGGATTGTCGGCCCCGCCGTCGAAGGGGGCGCCGGCGATGATGTTGCGCGTGTTGGCGATCGACGGCTCGAAGACGAAATGGGGCGATATCACTCCGTGCGCGGCCCGGTCGCGCAGTTCGGCGGCGATCTCGTCCATGACCCGCCCGGCGTCGCGCAGCCGCGAGACATAGGCCTCGGCGTCGGAGACGCTGTCGACGCGGTGGTTGTTGATCATGAACACCGGCAGGCCGGTGGTCGGATTGCCGTTCGCCGCGAACTGGTAGCCCCACTCGCGCCAGCGGTTCGACAGCCGCGCCTGTTCGACCCCGTATTCGAACAGCCGCCACGACATCCGGCTCTCGTCGCTCAGGGTCTGCGGATTGAACTGGTCGTTCAGCTGCGCCAGCTGCCGTTCGGCCAGAGCCAGCGACCGCTCCGCCGCCGCGTCCGTCGCGTCGTCCAGCCGGTCATAGTCGGTCTTGAGGCCCAGCGAGGTCATCTGCTGCGGCGACAGGGCGATCCGCTCCTGGAAGGCCTGTTCGAAGAAGGCCGCCAGCCGGGCGTCCTCGCTCTGGGCGGCGGGGGCGGCATGACCCGCGTGGCCGGCGTGGGGATCCTGGGCCGCGGCTGCGGAGGCCCCCGTCAGCAGGGCGACGACGGCGACGGACGAGACGAGCAGACGGCGCATGGGAACCCCCGATTTCACTGAGGGCGTGACCATCCCCGACACGGGGCAGGGGCGCAAGTTAGGGGGGCCAGGGATCAGAGCAGATTCCGACGCCCGCCCTAGAACTCCCGCCAGCTGTCGCCGGGGTCGCGTTCGCCGGGGTCGACGCTCTGCTGGCCCCAGGCGACGATCATCAGCAGCTTGTGGCTGCGGATGCGGAACTCGCCGGTCATGGGCAGGACGGCGCCGAGGGGCGCGCCGGTGCGGGGCTCGTAGAGGAAGCCCGAGAATTCGGCCACGCCGACCCGGTCGCGGCGGCTGTAGATCGACAGTTCGGGCACGGAGACGACATTGAAGCTGTCGTTGATCGGCACCCGCATCTCGGGCAGGCCGAAGACGCGGCGCATCTGTTCCAGCGACAGGGCCCCGGCCCGCAGTTCGAACACCGCGTCGGCCTCGGCTTTCGAAGGGGCGAGGGCGTAGCCCGCCTCCGACAGGGCGTTGCGGATGGCGCTGACGGCGTAGGGCGCGGTCTCGGCGCGGAACCAGGTGTCGTCGACATAGACGCGCGAGCCGCGCGGAATCGGCAGGGTCAGGCCTTCGACGGCGCGGTCGGCGGCGCGGGCGACCAGCAGCTGTTCGGTGGCGGTGCGCGAGGGATAGGTCTCGGAAGTGGAGGCGCAGGCGCCCGCCAGCAGGGCCAGCGCCAGGATCGGATACGGTTTCAAGATCACCAGCTCCCGGTGTTGGGCATCGAGGCCCAGGGCTCGGCGGGCGCGCGCGGCGAACCCTCCTGCAGCAGTTCTATGGAAATGCCGTCCGGCGAGCGGACGAAGGCCATGTTCCCGTCTCGAGGCGGCCGGTTGATGGTCACGCCGCCGTCCATCAACCTCTGGCAGATCGCGTAGATGTCGCCGACCTTGTAGGCCAGGTGACCGAAATTGCGGCCGCCGCCGTAAGGCTCGGGATCCCAGTTGAAGGTCAGTTCGATCTCGGGCGAGCGATCCGCGTCCGAGCGCGACCGGTCGGCCGGCGCGGCCAGGAAGACCAGGGTGTAGCGTCCGGCCTCGTTTTCCATGCGCCGCATCTCCGCGAGGCCCAGCAGGTCGCAATAGAAGCGCAACGAGGCGTCAAGGTCGGTCACCCGGACCATGGTGTGCAGATAGCGCATGGGGATCCGTCCTGGGGAGAGGCGGCAGGCGGCCTCTATAGCGGCCCTTGGCCGCGGCGGCGACTCACGGAGGGTTTCGGTGGGTGCGCGACCGCTCTGGGCCTGCTAGACGCGCCCTTCGGTCATCCGGGAAACACATGCTTCGCAAGCTTTACGACTGGGTCTTCGCCCTGGCCCGCAGCCGCCACGCCACCCCGGCCCTGGCCGTCGTCTCCTTCGCCGAGAGCTCCTTTTTTCCCGTTCCTCCGGACGTGATGCTGGCGCCGATGATCCTGGCCCGACCCGACCGGGCCTATTTCTACGCCGGCGTCTGCACCCTGGCCTCGGTGCTGGGCGGCATTCTCGGCTACGCCATAGGCTTCTACCTCACCGACCTGGGGCTCTGGCTGATGAGCGTCATCGGCCACTCCGACGGCCTCGAGGAATTCCAGCACTGGTTCGATCGCTGGGGTCTGGCGGTGATTCTGGTGAAGGGCCTGACGCCCATTCCGTACAAGCTGGTGACCATCGCCTCGGGCCTGGCCCATTTCAGCTTCCCGGTGTTCGTGGCCGCCTCGGTGGCGACACGCGGCGCGCGCTTCTTCGCCGAGGCCTGGGTGCTGAGGCGCTGGGGGCCCGCCATGCTGGCCGAGGTCGAGAAACGGCTGGCCATGTGGAGCGTCATCGGTCTGGTGGTGCTGATCGGCGCCATCGTGGCGGTAAAGCTTCTGTTCTAGGCGAGGCCAATCGACGGACGCTTCGCGCCCGGCTATGAACGTCGTCCGATGAGAGGCCTTTATCGACTCCTGACGCGGTGGTGGACCGCCTTCGCCCTCGCAGCCTCGCTGGCCCTGCTCGGGGCGGCGCACGCGTTCGAGCGGTTCGGGGGGCTGGCGCCGTGCAACCTCTGCCTCAAGCAGCGCGAGGTCTACTGGTTCGCGGCGGCGATCGCCCTGACCGCCACCCTCTGGCATGTCGTCAGCCGCGGCAGCCGCGGCACCCCGCGCATCGCCGCCTTCCTGCTGGCCGTGGTCTTCCTCACCGGGGCGGTGACCGCTGTCTTCCACATGGGCGGCGAGTTGAAATGGTGGGAATTGCCCGCCACCTGCTCGGGCGGCGGCGACGTCAATCTGGAAAGCCTCGCGGCGCTGGCCCTGGGCACGGGGCCGGTGGAGAAGGTCGCCCTGTGCGACGCGGTGGCCTGGAGCTTCCTGGGCCTGTCCATGGCAGGGTGGAACGCCCTGATCTCGGCCGCCCTGGCCGTGTTCAGCCTGCTCGCCGCCAAGAGGCCCAAGGATGCACGCGCCCCCCGGAACTGATCCCGCGACCGGCCGCCGCATTCCGCTGGCCCGTCCCGGCCGCGGGGCGAGCCAGCGTCGTCGGGCCGAGATCCTGCGGGTCGACCACGCCGGGGAATACGCCGCCGTGAACATCTACCGCGCCCAGCGGGCCGTGTTCGAGGGACGGGCCGGCCGCGAGGCCATCGCCGCCGACATGGGCGAGATGCAGGCGCAGGAGGCCGTCCACCTGGCCCGGTTCGAGGCCCTGCTGAACGCCGAGCGGGTGCGGCCCACGGTGATGACGCCGGTGTGGCGTCTGGCCGCCCTGGCGCTGGGAACCGGGACGGCGCTGATGGGCGAAAAGGCGGCCCACGCCTGCACCGAGGCGGTCGAAAGCGTGATCGAGGAACACTACGCCGACCAGATCGCCGAATTGGCCGACCGCGATCCGGCGCTGGCGGCCGAGCTGTCGGCCTTCCGCGACGAGGAATTGGCCCACCGCGACCACGCCGTGGACCACGGCAGCCGGGAAACGCCGGGGTACGATTTTCTGACCGCGGTGATCCGGGCCGGCTGCCGCGCCGCCATCAAGGTCAGCGAACGCCTCTGATCGCACGTCCGGGTTGCGAATTTCGGTCCGTCCGTCATTATGGCTGAAATATTCAGGAGAGCTCCGTGTTGCTTCCCGCCGTCCTTTTCGCCTCGCTCGCCCTCGTTCAGCAGGCGCCTCCGCCCGGTCAGGCCCCGGGCCCCGTCGAGGGCGAAGCCTCGGCCACGGCCCTTCCGAACGTGGACGTTCGGGCTCCCGACCGCTCGCCCATCACCCAGGTCTGCCGCACCGAGCCGGTGACGGGGTCGCGCTTCGGCCGCCGCGTCTGCCGCAACTCCGTCGAAACGGCGGACGAACGGCGGGACAGCCAGGAGATGCTGCGCCGGATGCAGGGCGCCCGCATGCCTGACGGCGGCTGATCTCAACGATCTGAAGCCACGTCAAACGCGAGCAGCAGGGTGCGCTGCGCGGCGTTGTTGTTGTCGTCCGACAGGATGTAGAGCCGCGTGCTTCCCCCTTGGGAACGGGCGGCGATCCCCTCGAAATTGTCGGTCGTGCCCGGCAGCTTCAACTCTATCAGGACGGGGCCGAGGGTTCCGTCCCGGTCCATGCGCCGGACCCGGGCGCGGGCGTCGACGGGCGGGCTGAACGACCGCTGGACCACGAAATATCCCGCCCCCGAAGGATCGCGGTCGATGCCGGTGATGCGGTAGTCGCCGTCCGCGACCGGCGCTCCCGGCGCGACGACGACGGCGCAGCGGATCGCCGTGCAATCCCAGACGCCGCCGGATTCGCCACTGACCCGCCAGCCGGCCGGACCGGCGGCCAGACCCTCCATGCCGTCGTTGGAGGCGAAGGCCGCGTCGGGCATGCGGACGGGAACCGGCGTCGACGCCGGTCGCCGGGGATCGCCATAGTTCCAGATGCGGTGATCGCGCTCGAAGCTGACCAGTAGATCGCCGTCGGCGTCGACGGCCAGCCCTTCGGCGTCGCCGTCGGCCTTTTCGACGATCGGCGCGCCGTCCGCCAGGGTCAGCCGGCGGACGGCGAGGCCCTCGACCCCGGCCAGCCGCCCGGAGGGGTCGAGCCGCAGCCGCCCGCGCACCAGATCGCCGGCGTCGCTGACGCTGACGAAGGCCGCCTCGTCGAGCAGCTTCAGGTCGGACAGGCTGTGCAACGGCGAGGCCTCGTCGAGCACCAGTTCGAGGCCGCCGGCGAAGCGGACGCCGTCCTCCAGCCGCGCGCCGCCGGGCAGGCCCAGACCCGCCGGCCGCGCCGAAGCCGCGGCGGGGATCCAGCCGGCGTCCGCCAGGCCGGCGGGATCGGGCGGGACGACCGCCGCGACGCCGGCGCAGGCCGCCAGCAGCAGGCCCGCCACCGCCGGCGCAAGGCGGCGCATCAGTCTCAAGCGGCCCGCCGCCGCCGCGCCGGCGCCGCCTTCGGCTCGGCGTCGAACAGGGCGGCCAGGTTCTCGACCATGGCCCCGGCCAGCTGCTCGACATCGACGATAGTCACGGCGCGGCGGTACCAGCGGGTCACGTCGTGGCCGATCCCGATGGCCATCAGCTCGACCGGCGACCGGGTCTCGATCTCGGCGATGACCTGACGCAGGTGCTTGTCCAGATACAGGGCGGCGTTGGCCGACTGGGTGGAATCGTCGACCGGCGAGCCGTCGGAGATGACCATCAGTATCTTGCGCGACTCGGTCCGGGCCAGCAGCCGGTCGTGCGCCCAGGAAAGGGCCTCGCCGTCGATGTTCTCCTTCAGCAGCCCCTCGCGCATCATCAGGCCGAGGCTCTTCTTCGCCCGCCGCCACGGCGCGTCCGCCGCCTTGTAGATGATGTGGCGCAGGTCGTTCAGCCGCCCCGGATGCGGCGGCTTGCCGGCGGTGATCCACGCCTCGCGCGCCTGGCCGCCCTTCCACGCCCGGGTGGTGAAGCCGAGGATCTCGACCTTGACGCCGCAGCGCTCCAGCGTCCGCGCGAGAATGTCGGCGCAGACCGCCGCCACCATGATCGGCCGGCCGCGCATCGAGCCGGAATTATCGAGCAGCAGGGTGACCACCGTGTCGCGGAACGGGCTTTCGCTCTCGGCCTTGAAGCTGAGCGGGCTGGTCGGGTCGGTGATGATCCGGGTCAGGCGGGCGGTGTCCAGCACCCCCTCTTCCAGATCGAAATGCCAGCTGCGGTTCTGCTGGGCCATCAACCGGCGCTGCAGCTTGTTGGCCAGGCGGGCGACGACCGAGGACAGGGCGATCAGCTGCTGGTCCAGCAGGGCGCGCAGCCGTTCCAGTTCATTGGGATCGCACAGGTCGGCGGCGTCGACGACTTCGTCGTAGGCCGTCGTGAACACCCGATAGGCGTCGATGGCGCGGCCGTCGTCGGCGGTCTGCTGGCGGTTGGGCAGGGCGCCCTCGTTGACGTCGGGGCCCTCGTCCGAGGCGTCGCCGTCCGGGTCGGCGGGCGCGCCGTCCGGACGCGACTCGCGTTCCTCGCCCGCGGTCTGGTCGTCGGTCGAGCCGTCCATCGACTGGCCCTCGCCGCCGCCGGCGTCGTCCTCGTCCTGATCGTCGGCCGCGTCCGGATCCTGCGGATCGGGCTCCTCGTCGCCCTGATCTTCAGAGGCGTCGTCGCCGCGCCCGTCGCCGGGATCGAGATCGAGCGCACGCAGCACGTCCTTCAGCCGGGCGGCGAAGGCGACCTGGTCGTCCGCGACCTCGGCCAGGGCGTCGAGCCTGGCGCCGGCCTTGTCCTCCACGGCGGCGCGGACGAGGTCCAGCATGGCGGCGGCGCCGTCGGGCGCGCGCTGGCCAGTCAGCCGCTCGCGCACCAGCAGGGCCACGGCCTCGGCCACCGGGACGCGCTCGGCCTCGGTCGCGCGCAGGGCGCCCATCTTTTCCAGCCGGGTCAGCAGGGCCGCGCCCATATTGGCCCGGACCCCGGCCAGGGCGGTGGAGCCGACCGCCTCGACCCGCGCCTGCTCGACCGCCTCGAAGACCTCGGCGGCGCGGCTGTCGACGGGACGCAGTCGGGCGTGCAGGCTCTCGTCGTGATTGGCCAGGCGCAGGGCCAGCCGGTCGGCCTGACCGCGCAGGCTGGCGCTCTCGGGCCCGCCCGGATCGCGCGGCGGATGCGGCAGGGTCAGGACGCCGTTGGCCAGCCGGGGTCCGTCGGAGCCGAACACGACCTCCAGCCCGGACTGCTCGGCCAGGGCCCGCGCCGCATGGGCGAGGGCGCGCTTGAAGACTTCGGCGGGGGTTTCGGCGGCGGCCATGGGTTCCAGTTAGCGGGTTCGGGGGCGGGGGAGAAGCTCTCGCGCCGCGGCGAAGCCTGGAGAGACGCAGGAGTCTTCGCCGCCTGCTTTCGCGGCGGTGTGGGGAGGGAGCGGGGCGGCCGGGCCTCGCCCGGTGCTTGAATGTTTTACCGTTTCGACGAGACAGACAGCCCCGCGCGGTCGTTTTCCACGCGCTCTCCGGCTGGCGACCCTGACATTCGGGCCTTGCCGGATCATCCGCCGCAGACATTGCTGCCTGCGACGCGGGGCGGACACGAGGCCATCAGGCGTCGGCGGTCCGCATCCAGCGGCGCGCGGCGAGCAGGCGGACGCCATCCCTCGACGTCCGC
>NZ_JAUYNX010000024.1 GCF_030704825.1 Brevundimonas sp.
CCTGCGACGGGCGGAAGGCTTCCAGGCCTCCCGGGCCCCGGGGTTTCGACCCCCCGGGCAGTCCGCCGCCCCCACGCCCCCGTTATTCCACAAGCCGCAGGATGAGCCGCGCAAGGGTCCGGGCGACGATTACAGGACGACATTTCCCGCTCGATCGCACCCCGCCGCACGTTGATGGCCCTGGCGCCAGACGCCCTCCCCCGCGACGGGATGGACACAAGGATAAGCCCGCCGGGAGGGGGTGATGGGAAAAACCCGCTTCAAAAGCAGAAGGCGTTGATTAGGGAGGATATTTTTTGCTCAACGCGACTATATTGACGGGGCAGCGTCACGGCTTCCTTCTCCCCTCGAGGGAGAAGGAATGCC
Source organism: Brevundimonas sp. (assembly GCF_030704825.1). Taxonomy (GTDB): domain Bacteria; phylum Pseudomonadota; class Alphaproteobacteria; order Caulobacterales; family Caulobacteraceae; genus Brevundimonas. Next base: position 367 of record NZ_JAUYNX010000024.1, read on the forward strand.
AAGGCTGGCTTTCGCTCACGACCCCGGTTCGACCGGCGGAGCGGCGTCGGCCGGGGTGGCTGGAGTCGGTCCGGCCGCGTCGGCTGCGGCCTGGCAGTTCCGGCCCGCATACAGGCCGTTCAGATAGTACCAGCGGTGGCGGACGGCGGCGGCCTCGGCCTCCTTGCGCTCGCGTTCCGGCGCGGTCAGGGCGTCGGTTCCGGCCATGACGAGGCCTGCGCCCGGAATCACCATGGCCGCTCCGGCGCGGGCGACTCCGCCCAGCCGGCCGAACAGGCCGCCGCCGGGCTCGCCGCCCATGGCCTCGCTGAGCCCGGCCGCCTCGTCCGCCATGGCGGCGCAGGTCATCGTCGTATCGGCGGCGCGGATGATCTCGATCGGACCGGACGCCGGCGCGGCCCCGGCCTCCTGGGCCATGGCCGACGGAACGGCGCCCAGGCTCATCGCCGCAGCGACGGACAGGATAACGGACTTCATGATGCTCAACCCTCAAAGCCCCGCATGGAAACGGCTGCGGGGACGAGGGGTTGCGTTCGGTCTCAGGCCCGAACGGCGCGTGTCGCCTCGACTCCGAGCGCCTGCAGGGCCGCCGCGGCGATGTGTTCGGCATTGAGGCCGGCAGTCGCATACATGGCGGCGGGATTGTCCTGGTCCTGGAAGACGTCGGGCAGGCACAGGGTGCGGATCTTCAGGCCCGCGTCGAGCGCGCCCTTTTCGGCCAGCATCTGCAGCACGAAGGCGCTGAAGCCGCCCATGGCCCCCTCTTCCACCGTGATCAGGCATTCGTGCTCGCGGGCGAGGCGCAGGATCAGGTCGGCGTCCAGCGGCTTGGCGAAGCGGGCGTCGGCGACGGTGGCCGAGACGCCGCGGGCGGCCAGGGCGTCGGCGGCCTTGAGCGACTCCTGCAGCCGCGTGCCCAGCGACAGGATGGCGACCGCCGTGCCCTCGCGGACGACGCGGCCCCTGCCGATCTCGAGCGGGGCGGCAAGTTCCGGAATCTCGACCCCGACGCCATCGCCCCGCGGATAGCGGAAGGCCGAGGGACGGTCGTCGATCTCGAGCGAGGTGGCGATCATGGCGGCCAGCTCGGCCTCGTCGGCGGCGGCCATCAGCACCATGCCCGGCAGGGCGCCCATGTAGCCGATGTCGAAGCTGCCGGCGTGGGTGGCGCCGTCGGCCCCGACCAGACCGGCGCGGTCCATGGCGAAGCGCACAGGCAGCGACTGGATGGCGACGTCGTGGACGACCTGGTCGTAGCCGCGCTGGAGGAAGGTCGAATAGATGGCGCAGACCGGCTTCATCCCGTCGGCGGCGAGGCCGGCGGCGAAGGTGACGGCGTGCTGTTCGGCGATGCCGACGTCATAGGTGCGCTCGGGGAAGGCCTGGCCGAACAGGTCCAGACCGGTGCCCGAGGGCATGGCGGCGGTGATGGCGACGATCGAGGGATCGAGCGCGGCGCGCTTGATCAGCTCGGTCCCGAACACCTTGGTGTAGCTGGGGGCGTTGGAGACGGATTTGGACTGTTTGCCCGAGACGACGTCGAACTTGGCGACGGCGTGCAGCTTGTCGGCGCTGGATTCGGCGGGGGCGTAGCCCTTCCCCTTCTGGGTCACGACGTGGACGATCACCGGGCGGTCGGTGATGGCGGCGGCGTTCTTCAGGATGGGGACGAGGTTGTCCATGTCGTGCCCGTCGACCGGCCCGACGTAGTAGAAGCCCAGCTCCTCGAAGAAGGTGCCGCCGACGATCATGCCGCGGGCGTATTCCTCGGCCTTGCGGGCCGCATTGCGGAACGGGCGCGGCAGGTGTTCGGCGACCGACTTCCCGAAGCGGCGGAAATTGCGGTAGGCGCCGCCCGAGACCTGTTTGGCCAGATAGGCGCTCATGCCGCCGACCGGCGGGGCGATCGACATGTCGTTGTCGTTGAGGATGACGACCAGCTGTTTGGTTGTCTCGGCGGCGTTGTTCATGGCCTCATAGGCCATGCCGGCGGACATGGAGCCGTCGCCGATGACGGCCACGACCTTGTTCGATTCGCCCTTCTGGTCGCGGGCGGCGCAGAAGCCGAGGGCGGCGGAGATGGAGGTCGAGGCGTGGGCCGCGCCGAAGGGGTCGTATTCGCTCTCCGACCGTTTGGTGAAGCCCGAGAGGCCGCCGGGCTGGCGCAGGGTGCGGATGCGGTCCCGGCGGCCGGTGAGGATCTTGTGCGGATAGCACTGGTGGCCGACGTCCCAGATCAGGATGTCCTTCGGCGTCTCGAATACGTGGTGCAGGGCGACGGTCAGCTCGACCACGCCCAGGCCGGCCCCGAGGTGCCCGCCGGTCACGGAGACCGCGTCGATGGTCTCCACCCGCAGCTCGTCGGCCAGCTGGCGCAGCTGGGGAATGTCGAAGCCCCGCGTATCGGCGGGCAGGTGGACCTGGTCGAGGAGCGGGGTGTCGGGCATGCGGACGGTTCGTACCTAAGCCATTGGTCTTCCAACACCCTGTAGCGCATTTCGCTGCGGTTCGGATCGACGCGGTCTGGAAAAACGATGCAGGATCGATGCATCTAGCCTCTGACGCAGGGACAGGCGAGTGTCCACGATGTCGCCGGGGACATGCGGGAGCCTCAGGCGGCGGGGCTTCGGGCCAGTTCGCGGGCCAGCCGGACCGAATCCCCCCGCGTCGAAATCCAGATCAGGGCTTCCGTGGCGCCGGAAACGAGCCGGTCCAGCCACCCGAAGCCGGGACGGGTGCGCTGGTCGACAGCGTAGCCGAGGTGCGCGAGTTCCTCGATCCGGATATCCTGGATCACCGCCCGAAGACCCTCGTCCCGGCCGGCCGCCCAGCGGATCTGGTCATTGAGATGCCGGTGAACGGTCCCCTCGACCGCCTCGGTGCAGGCGAGGATGGCTTCGCGTCCCAGCAGACCCGTCAACAGGCCGAGGAGGCCGCCGCCGACCCCCCATATCCACATCATCCGGCACGGTTTGGCCGCGCGCGCCGGCATCAGACTTCTGAACCGCACGCGGTGCGACCGCTCGTGGGCGAGCGCTTCGCGAAGAAACGGAAGCAGGTCCGGCGCGCGCAGCCGGGCGGCGAGGATCTGGGCGCTGTAGATGCTGATCGCGCCATGCTCGCCGCCGTGGTTGACCCTGAGGATGCGGGCGGCGATCGAGGTGTTGGCCTTCATGGGATCAGGACCGGCGCTGAAGCACGTAGTCCACGCTGGTCTTGAGGATTTCGGCGTCGGGGCCGAAGACGTCGAGATGGGCGCGGGCCTGGTCGGCCAGGTGGGTGACCCTGTGCCGCGCCGCCTCTATGCCCAGAAGGGTGACGAAATTGGTCTTGCCCTGGGAGGCGTCCTTGTTGGCCGCCTTGCCGAGGATGTCCTCGTCGCCCTCGACGTCCAGCAGGTCGTCGACGATCTGGTAGGCCAGGCCGATGTCGTGGGCGAAACTGGTCAGGGCCTGGCGCTCGGTCTCGCGGGCGCCGGCGATGATCAGGGGAATCTCGAAGGCGTAGGTGAACAGGGCGCCGGTCTTGAGCCGCTGCATGCGGGCGACGCCGCCCAGGTCGTCGCGCACGCCGAGCAGGTCGATCATCTGGCCCCCGGCCATGCCGCGCGCGCCCGAGGCCAGCGACAGGCGGGCGGCCAGTTCGCAGCGCACGGCGGGGTCGTCGTGGGTGTCGGGGTGCAGCAGGATGTCGAAGGCGGCGGTCTGCAGGGCGTCGCCGGCGAGGACGGCGGTGGCCTCGTCATAGGCGCGGTGGACGGTGGGCCGGCCGCGGCGGACGTCGTCGTCGTCCATACAGGGCAGGTCGTCGTGGACCAGGCTGTAGGCATGGACGCATTCGAGGGCGCAGGCGGCGCGCAGCACCGGCCGTTCCTCGATGTCGAACAGATTGGCGGCCTCGAGGGCGAAGAAGGGGCGCAGCCGCTTGCCGGGGCCCAGGGCGGCGTAGCGCATGGCCTCGGTCAGGCGCGATTCGGGTCCGTCGGCGCGGGGCAGCAGTTCGTCGAGGGCGACCGTGACCAGATCGGCGATCTCGGCCACCCGGTCGATGACCGTCTGCTCGGGAGAGTTGGCGGCGAGGACGGGGATCAGAACAGCCTCCCGCCCACGGGGACGTCGCGGTCGACGCCGATCAGGACGACCTCGCCCGCCGCGTCCGGGAAACCCAGGGTCAGCACTTCGGACATGAAGGGCCCGATCTGGCGCGGCGGGAAGTTGACCACGGCGGCGACCTTGCGGCCGACCAGCTCCTCGCGGGCGTAGTGGACGGTGATCTGGGCCGAGGACTTCTTCGTTCCGATGTCGGGGCCGAAGTCGATGGTCAGTTTCCACGCCGGCTTGCGCGCCTCGGGAAAGGGGTCGGCGGCGAGGACCTGACCGACGCGGATATCGACCTTGAGGAAGTCGTCGAACGCGATCTGGCCGGCGGCCGGCATCAGCTGAACCCGGCCGGTTCGACGCCCTTCGCCTGGCCGTCGGGGCCGACCACGATCTTCTCGACGCGCAGCTGGGCGGCCTTCAGCCGGTTCTCGCAGTGCGCCTTGAGCCGCGCGCCTTCCTCGTAGAGGGCGATGGATTCCTCCAGCGGCGCCTGGCCGGACTCGAGCCGGGACACGATGCCCTCGAGACGCTGGAGCGCGTCCTCGAAGCTGAGATCGGCGGGGATGGGGGCGGCGTCGGTCATCGCCAGCGACCCTAGAGGGGGCGGGGGCTGGCCTCAAGCGGAGACCGGCGTCCGGGTTCGGCAATTGCTATCCGGCGGGCGGGACCCGGCGGGCGGAGATGATCCGGACGCGGGGGTCCAGCATCTGGCCGCGCATGAAGCCCTCGCCTTCGGTAGGGGATTTCGGGGCGGCGAGAATGGCGCGGACCACGTCCATGCCCTCGACCACCCGCCCGAAGACGGCGAAGCCCGGATCGCCGGGGGCGGCGCGGCCGGCGTCGAAGCCCGGCAGATTGCCGACGATGATGAAGAAGTCGCCGTCGGCGGTGCCCGGGTCGAACCGGGCCATGGACAACGCGCCGTCGACGTGGCGAAGGCCGGTCTGGCTGGTCGGCTCGTGGGCGATGGGCGACAGGACGCGTTCCGGCGCATTGCTGGTCCCGCCCTGGACCACGCCGGTCCCGGCGCCGAGCTCCATGCCGCGGTAGAAATCCGTGCCGTCGAAGCGGCCCTCGTCGACATAGCGCAGGAAGTTGGCCGCGGTGACCGGGGCGCGCGGGTCGGTCTCGACGAGGATGGTTCCGGCCGTGGTTTCGATCGCCACCCGAACGGCGACGGCCGGCGCGGGCGCTTCCGCCGGATCCTGAACGGGAACCCGGGCCGAGACCGGACCGGGACCCCACACCGCGGCGGCGAGGCAGAGGACGCAGGAGATGAGGGACCGCCGGTTCATCGTCCTCTCCCCGTCGTCAGCGCCGCTCGTAGCGTCGCTGGGACCAGTATTTGAAGCCCTGGTTGTGGACCAGGTCCCAGCCGTCGGCGCGCAGGCGCTTGCCGACCATGTGGTTGAAATAGCCGTGGGCCAGGACCAGCACGTCCTGGCCGCTCTCGGCGCGGGCGATCAGGGCCCGGGCGGCGGCCTCGGAGCGGGCTTCCGCCTCGGCGCGGGTCTCCTGACCTTCGTGGTGGTTGAAGGCGTGCCACCAGATGCGGGCGACCACGCCCCAGTATTTCGGCGGCAGCCTGAACCACGACGGAAAGCGCGGCGGCGGCAGGGGGGCCTCGATGAACAGGGCGTCCGACATCACCTCGCGGCCGGCGGCGATGGCGGCGGCGGTTTCCTGGGCGCGGGGACGGGTCGAGGCGTAGATGGCGCCGGCGCCCTCGGCCGTGGCCAGCAGCTCGGGCGGCGGGGTCTGGCCGGCGCGCAGGCCGCCGACTTCGTATTTCGCCCACCAGTCGCGGTACTGGTCCGAGGTCAGCAGGCATTTGCGCGACAGGGCCGGCTCGCCGTGGCGGGCCAGGACGATGGCGCCGGGGCGGACGGAGACCAGGGCGGCGGCCCGGGGAGCCGGCGCCGGCGCGGATTCTGTCGGCGCGGACACCGGCGGGTGGGCCATCACTGAGTCTCGGGCGGGGGCGGGCATGATGATCGGACAAGAAGCCTTTGGCGAACCGTCCTCTATTCCTCCCCCAAGGCCTGAACGTGGGCGACCGCGGAACGGCCCAGCCCCTCTAGGTCGTAACCGCCCTCGAGCGAGGACACAACCTTGCCGCCACAGCACGATCTCGCGACCTCGAGCACGGCGCGGGTGGCCCAGGCGAAATCCTCGGCCTCCAGGCTCTGATGCGCGAGCGGATCGCGGCGGTGGGCGTCGAAGCCGGCGGAGATCAGGATCAGGTCGGGGGCGAAGGCTTCCAGCGCCGGCATCAGACGGTCCGCGAAGGCGGCGCGCCAGGTCCCGCGGGCGGCGTGGGGCTCCACCGGCGCGTTGACGATGTTGCCGACGCCGGTCTCGGAGGCCGCGCCGCTGCCGGGATAGAGCGGCATCTGGTGGATGGAGCCGAGGAACAGGCTGTCGTCGGCCTCGAAAGCCGCCTGGGTGCCGTTGCCGTGATGGACGTCGAAATCGATCACGGCGACGCGGGCCAGGCCCTCGGCCTGGGCCACGCGGGCGGCGACGGCGACGTTGGAGAACAGGCAGAAGCCCATCGGCATGTCCGGCTCGGCGTGATGGCCGGGCGGGCGGACGGCGGCGAAGGCGCGCGCTGTTTCGTCCCGGGCCACCGCGCGGACGGCGTCGATCACGGCGCCGGCGGCGAGGCGGGCCGCGCGGACGCTGCCGGGCGACAGGATGGTGTCGGCATCGAGCACGTTGAGCCCCCCGACCGGAGAGGCGGTCAGCAGACGGGCCACGAAGGCGGGCGGGTGCAGGCGTTCGAGGTCGGCGATGGCGGCCTGGGTCGCGGCGCGGCGGTCGAGATCGAGGTCGGCGGCGTCGAGGGCGTCGAGCACGGCCTGGAGCCGCTCGGGCCGCTCCGGATGACCGGGACCGGGCCGGTGGTCCAGCATGTCGGGGTGGGTGAAGAGGGCGGCGCTCACGCCGCTTCCCGGGTCGCGGGGACGCGCAGGTGGCTCTCGCCCCATGCCTTGAGGGCGGCGATCACCGGGGCCAGGGCCGCGCCGCCGGGGGTCAGCCGATATTCCACGCGCGGCGGCACCTCGGCGTAGACGGTTCGGGACACGAGGCCGTCGTCCTCGAGTTCGCGCAGCTGTTTGGTCAGCATGCGCTGGGTGATGTCGCCGACCTCGCGGCGCAGGGCGTTGAAGCGCAGCGGACCGGCGTCGAGCAGCTGATAGACGATCATCCCCTTCCACTTGCCGCCGATCACGTCGAGGGCGGCGTCGACCACGCATTCGCCGCCCCGGACACGGCGGCGGATGGGGTTTTGATGAAGGCTGGATGCGGTATCCATTCGGGTACTATCTGCACAAAAATGGCGTACTTGTACGGTGCGCGACGATGCATCAGCTGAGCGGGACCCGCAATGGAGTCCAGGCATGAAAGCCATCGTAACCCCCGGCCCGCGTCCCGTCGCCGATCCGGCCGCACTCGCCGACGTCGAAGCTCCCGAGCCCGAGCTGCGGCCCCGCGACCTGCTGATCGAGGTCCGGGCCGTCGCCCTGAACCCGGTCGACTTCAAGGTGCGGCTCAGCCGCGCGCCCGGTGACGGCGCGCCCGACATTCTCGGCTATGACGCCGCCGGAATCGTGACGGCCGTCGGGCCCGAGGCCAGTCTGTTCAAGGTCGGCGACGAGGTCTTTTACGCCGGACAGATCAACCGCCCCGGCTCGAACGCCGAGCGCCAGGCGGTGGACGAGCGGATCGTCGGGCCGAAGCCGCGGTCGCTGGATTTCGCCCAGGCGGCCGCCCTGCCGCTGACTTCGCTCACGGCGTGGGAGCTGCTGTTCGACCGGATGCGGGCAGGCGTGGACGAGCACGAGACCCTGCTGGTCGTCGGGGGCGCCGGCGGCGTCGGCTCGGCCCTGATCCAGATCGCCCGGGCCAGGACCCGACTGCGAGTGGTGGCCACGGCGTCGCGACCCGAGACGCGCGACTGGAGTTTCGGCCTGGGGGCGCACGCGGTCATCGATCACAGCGGCCCGCTGGACGAGGCGCTGATCGCCGCTGGCGAACGCGCGCCGAAATACATCGCCTCCCTGACCCAGACGCCCCGGCATTTCGAGGCCCTGATCCGCGCCGTGGCCCCGCAGGGCGTGATCGGCGTCATCGACGACCTGCCGCCCGGGCCCATCGACGGTCTCAAGTCGAAATCGGTCGGCCTTGCCTTTGAAAGCATGTTCACCCGATCGGTGCAGGGCACGCCCGACATGGTCCGGCAGCACGATATCCTGTCCGGGGTGGCGGCGCTGGTCGACGCGGGACGTATTCGCACGACCCTGACAGAAGTGCTGGGGCCGATCTCGGCCGAAACCTTGCGGGAGGGCCACCGGCGACTGGAGAGCGGAACCACCATCGGCAAGCTCGCCCTGACCGGATTCTGAGGCTAAGGGGCGGGTCATGACCGAACCCGTGATCCGCCCCGCCGTTGACGCCGACGCCGAAGCCCTCGGCGTGCTGGGGCGCCAGACCTTCATCGACACCTTCGTGGAGGGGTTCGCCATCCCCTATCCGGCGGATGATCTGACCGCCTTCCTCGACGCCAGCTTCAGCCCCGAGGCGATCCGGGCGAAGCTGACGGAGCCGGGGGCGGCCTGGTGGGTGGCGGAACGCGACGGCGACCTGCTGGCCTTCGCCAACACCGGGCCGAACACCCTGCCCCATCCGGACGCGAAGCCGAGCCATGCCGAACTGCGGCGTCTGTATGTGGCCAGGGCCGCGCAGGGAATGGGGCTGGGGACGAAGCTGCTGGCCGTGGCGCTCGAGTGGATGGAGGCCCACACCGACGGCTCGTTATGGATCGGCGTCTGGAGCGGAAACCTGAAGGCGCAGAAACTGTATGAAGCCTACGGGTTCGTGAAGGCCGGGGAGTACCAGTATCCGGTCGGGCGCTGGCTGGATGACGAGTTCATCTTGCGGCGGGGCTGAATATCGCCCTTTCTCACGGCCGATAGAATGGAGATGTCTGGTGATTGCGACGTTGACGTCATTGGCCCTGGCGACCTGCCTCCTGGATCCCACCGCGATCAGGGACCCTCAGGCGTCGCCGCCGGTCGACCGCCTCCCCGTCGGAGCGGCGGAGAGGCCGGACAACGCCGCCGACGGCGACTTCGAACCCGCCCGCTGGATCAATCCGCCGTCGGTCGAAGTCGCCGGCGAACTGACGCCGGGTTTCGCCGCCGGGATCGGCATCTCCGGCAGGGTCCGTTTGAGTTGCCAGGCGGAAGAGCAGGGTCTGCCGAAGGACTGCGAGGTCGTCAGCGCCGCGCCGGAGGGCATGGGCTTCGAGGCCGCCGCCCTGGAAGTCGCCCGGACCGGGATTGTCCGACCCGCCATGCTTGACGGCGTCCCGGTGCGCGAAGAGGTCACCTTCAATATCGAGTTCTCGACCGAGACGCTCGAGGAGGCGGCGTGGGCGCCCGTCCCGTACGAGGGACCCGAGCCGACGCCCGCCGCCCTCGCCCTGGCTCGCCGGATTGTCCTTCAGGGCCTCGACGTCTCCGTGCAATCCGAAGAGGAGGCCCTGCTTGACGGTCTTGCCGGTGACCGTCGCGAGATTGTCCGGGACTGGCTTCGGGAGCTTCGACCGCTCGGCGATGAAATTTTCATCCACAACCAGACCCTGATGGTCGCGCGTCTGTCGGCGGAGTCGGAAATGTCGGCCTATCTTGCCGATGGAACCCTGCCGTCGTCCCCTGTCCCGACGCCCGAACAGATGGCGGTCGCGACGTCCGATCTTGCGGACCCCAACGAGCGGGCCATCTGGATCGCGGTGAGGGATCGCTACTGCGCGCGATGGTCGTGCGCCATTCCCGAAATGGCTGACTGATGCTCCTTCCCTTCTTCACCGCCCTGCGAGACGCGCGGGTTCCCGTGTCGATGAAGGAATGGCTCCACCTGATGGAGGCCATGGACAGGGACGTGGCGGGGCGGAAGGTCGATGACTTCTACCACCTGTCGCGGGCGGTGCTGGTCAAGGACGAGAAGCACTACGACCGGTTCGACCAGGCGTTCGGCAAGGTGTTCGCCGGGATCGAGACCGTCGGCGCGGGCGAGGAGCCGTCGCTGGACGTGCCCGAGGACTGGCTGAAGCTGCTCAACGAAAAATACCTGACCGACGAGGAGAAGGCGCAGATCGAGGCGCTGGGCGGGTTCGACAAGCTGATGGAGACGCTGAAACAGCGGCTCGAGGAGCAGCAGGGCCGGCACGAAGGCGGCAGCAAGTGGATCGGCACCGGCGGGACCAGCCCGTTCGGCCACGGCGGCTACAATCCCGAGGGCGTGCGCGTCGGCGGGCCGGGGCGGCAGGGCCGCGCGGTCAAGGTCTGGGAGAAACGCGAGTACCGCAATCTGGACGACCAGGTCGAACTGGGCACGCGCAACATCAAGGTGGCCCTGCGCCGTCTGCGCCGGTTCGCCCGGCAGGGCGCGCCGGACGAGTTGGACATGGACGCCACCATCGACGGCACGGCGCGTCAGGGCTGGCTGGACATCCACATGCGGCCTGAGCGGCGCAATACGATCAAGGTGCTGCTGTTCCTCGACATCGGCGGCTCGATGGATGCCCATGTGAAGATGTGCGAGGAGCTGTTCTCGGCCGCCAAGACCGAGTTCAAACACCTGGAATTCTTCTACTTTCACAACTGCCTCTACGAGGGGGTGTGGAAGGACAACCGGCGCCGGCACGAGCAGAAGATCCCGACCTGGGAGGTGCTGAACAAATACCCCGGCGACTGGCGCGCCATCTTCGTCGGCGACGCCACCATGAGCCCCTATGAGGTGACCATGCCCGGCGGCTCGGTCGAGCACTGGAACGAGGAGGCGGGCGCCGTCTGGATGAAGCGGGCGACGCAGCAGTGGGACAAGGTCGCCTGGCTGAACCCGTCGCCGGAGCGGTACTGGAGCTATTCGGCCTCGGTCGGGATGGTGCGCGAACTGGTCGACGGGCGGATGTATCCGCTGACGCTGGAAGGGCTGGAGAAGGCGATGCGGGCGCTGGCCAAATAGGCTAGGCTGAGGCGTTCGTCACGGGAGGCCAAGCCATGCTCGCCATCGTTGTCGCCGTCCTGCTCCAGCAGGCCACGCCCGGCCAGGTGGTGTGGGAGACGCCGGCCCCGCCGCCTCCCGTCGCGGCTGTCGGGACAGCCGAGGTTCCCGCCATTCCCGATTACGCCCGGACCGACCCCTGGGGCTATGAACGGGCCGAGTGCAGCCCGCTGGTGCGCAAGGCCGCGGAACCGATGGAGGCCTGCCAGCAGCGGGTTCGCATGGCCCTGGCCGCCAATCTGGGCGCCGCCCTTCCCGACGGATTGGCGCCGGCGGGCGCGGCGGACAATTGCCGCCAGGAGGCGGCGGGCGACCGCTACGCCCTGCAGTGCGGCGCCCCGGCCCGCAGCGCGCCGTCCGCCCCCGACCTTCGGGAACGGTCCTGCACCTCACGCCCGAGCGTCACCGCCGAGGGCGCGGTGTCGTTCCGGGAAGAATGCACGGTCGGCGGACAGGAGGTTCGCGACGAGGGTCTGAGAATCCGGCTGGGCGGCCGCGACTAGGCCCTTCCGGCGTCGTCAGGTCCGGAAAGGAGACGCCCGCGTCCGGCCATGCACAGTGCGCCCCGAAGACGGGGGCGGGCGATGCTGCTGGCTATGATGGCGATGACGATCCAGCTTTCGGCGGCGGCCGGCGACCCGCCGGAACTCGAGATTCCGGACTGGGCCCTGCGCGACCCCTACGGCTTCGTGCTGTCGAACTGCAGCCCCCTGGTCCGACGGTCGAGCGAGTCGCTCGAGGCCTGCGAACACCGCGTCGGGGAAGCCCTGCGCGCCCGCCTGCCCGGTTTCCGTCCGCGGCCGGCGGCGACCCTCGTCGCCTCGGGAGCGGATGATCCTCCGGCGGCCGTCAGCGGCACGGCCTTCGGCGGACGCTGCACGACGCGGCAGGACAGCCGGCGCGGCGAGGACGGATCGTCGTCGTCCGGAATGATCCTCTGCGGCGACCCGTCCAGCGCAGCGTCGCGGGCGCTTGAAGCGGTGTTGCGGCCTCGCTGAACCGGAAGCCTGACATGACGACGCCGCGCCCCGGGGTGAGGACGCGGCGTCGATTCGGCAGCCGGAAAGTCTAGTTCCGGTTGTCGCGAAGCGTATCCTTCAGACCGCCCACGGCGTTCTGGACCTTGCCGGAGACCTGGTCGGCCTCGCCTTCGGCCCTCAGCTTCTGATCGCCGGTGACCTTGCCGGCGAGTTCCTTGGCCTTGCCTTCGAGGTTGCGGGCGGCGCCTTCGACGCGATCGTGATCGGGCATGGGATGATCCTCTGCTGGACGCCGTCGGGAGGCGGCGTCTCGTGCAAGGATAACGGGACCGGGCGGGACCCGTTCCCCCTCCGCGTCAATGGACCGGGCCCGCGCGGCGCCGGGCCGCGGAGGTCAGGCCCCGCGCCGCAGCCAGACCGCCACCGCCCAGGCGTGGGCGTCATGGCGGAGCAACCTGATCGCCGTGGCCGCATCCAGCCAGACCAGCTGGTGATCGGCCTCGACCTTGGCGGCGGCGTCGAGCGACAGCATTTCGGCGCTCCAGAAGCCGCCGGTGTTGTTGATCGGCTGGCCGTCGGACTTGCGGAAATACTGGGCGGCCCCGGCGATGCGGGCGAGCGGGCGGACGGTCATGCCGGCCTCTTCCACGAACTCGCGGATCAGGGCCTGTTCCTCGGTCTCGTCGCCATCGACGGCGCCGCCGGGAAGATCGTGATAGCTGCCCCGTCCCCGGTCGACGCGTACACAGGCCAGGCGGCCCTCATGGACGACCAGCCCGAAGGCCGTGGCGCGCGTCCGGTGGTCCAGACCGGGCTCGGCCGTTCCGAATTGCAGCGGCCGGCCCATGCTCAGAGATCGAAGGCCAGGCGGGCGCGCACGCCCTTGTGCGCCTTGTCGAACTCGACCGCCGAGCGGAGGCCGGACGCCATGGCCGAAACGATCTTGCCGCCCAGACCGGTGCCCCTGATCGCGCCCTCCCCCATGCCGGGGCCGTCGTCCTCGACGGTCAGCAGGGCCCGGCCGGCGCCGTCGGGTTGCAGGGTGACGCGGATCTCGCCGCCTTCGCCCGGGGCGTAGGCGTATTTGACGGCGTTGGTGACCAGTTCGGTGACCACCACCCCCAGGGACACGGCCTGGTCGGTCGAGACCCGCATCGGTTCCGCGTCGAGGGTGATCCGGGGGGCGGCGCCGCCGGGGCCCATCGACTTGCCGAGTTCGGCGATCAGGCCCTCGAGATATTCGTCCATGGCGACCGAGATCATGTCGCCCGAGGTGTAGAGCCGGCGGTGGACGTGGGCCACCGCCTCGATCCGGGCCTGGGATTCCTTCAGCGCGGCGCGGGCGCCCTCGTCGACGAGGTGGCGCAGCTGCAGCGACATGAAGCTGGAGACCAGCTGCAGGGAGTTGCCGACGCGGTGGTTGACCTCGCGCAGCATGGCCTCGGCGCGGTCGCGGGCCAGACGGACCTCTTCCTGGGCCTCGTCGTGCTCGCGCTGGAGACGGCGTCGGTGGAGGGCATCCTCGAGGGCGTTGCGCAGCAGGGCGGTGAAGTCCTCGGACACGTCCTTGATGACATAGTCGGCGGCGCCGGCGCGCAGGGCGGCGACGGCGATGCGACCCTCCTGGGCCCCGGTGACATAGACCACCGGCGGCGGGTTCTCGAGGGCGATGATGTCCGGCAGGACGTCCAGACCCTCGCGCCCCGGCATGTAGTGATCCAGGGCGACGGCGTCGAAATCGCCGGGCCGGTCGACGAGAATCTGCAGGCCCGCGTCGCCGTCCGGCGCGCAGGTGACGGCGTAACCGTGTCGCCCCAGCTCCTTCTCGACCAGCCGCGACAATCCGCGGTCATCGTCGATGTAGAGCAGACGGATGACCTCGCCCTGGGTCCTCACGCGTTCACTCACTCGATGTCCGGGGCCTGCATGACCGACAGAAACAGTCCCAGCTGGCGAATGGCGCCAGCGAAGCTTTCGTAGTCCACCGGCTTGGTGATGTAGACGTTGCAGCCCAGGTCGTAGCAGCGGTCGATCTCGACCTTGTCGTCGGTCGTGGTCAGCACGACGACGGGCGCGCGCCTCAGGCGCTCGTCGCCCTTCACCTTCACGAGGATGTCGGTGCCGGACATGTCGGGCAGGTTGAGGTCCAGCAGGATCAGCATGGGGCCGTTCATGCGGACCTCATGGCTGAACAAATAGTCCATGGCCGAGCCGCCGTCGGCGAAATGCACGATGTCGTTGGCGATATTGGCGCGCCGGATGTTCTTTTCGATCAGCTTGGCGTGGCCGAGATCGTCCTCGACCATCACGATCTTGACGGCACTGGTCATGCGTAGTCTCCGGCGTCCGGGAGGAGGAGGCGTGTGGGGAATTTCAGTATGAAAGTCGAGCCCTTTCCAAGTTCCGACTCCACCGTGATCTCGCCCCCGAGGCGGCGTACGCTGTTGCGCACGAAGGCCAGGCCGAGACCCTCGCCCGGCTGATCCTGCCGGCCCGACCGGCGGAACAGTTCGAAAATCCGCTCGTGATCGCGATCGGAAATGCCGCGGCCGTTGTCGGCGATGCGGTAGACCACCCGCCCCCCGGCGATCTCCTCGCCCGAAACGACGATGCGGCCGGGCCGGGACGGATCGACGTATTTGACCGCGTTCTCGACGAGGTTGCCGAACACCTGTTCGATCGACAGGCGGTCGCTTTCGAGATCCGGCAGCGATTCGATCGCGATCTCGGCGTCGGCGGCCTGGGTCTGATGGCGGACGGAGTCGGCGATGCCGCGGACCATGCCCGTCATGTCGAGCCGTTCGGGCGTCAGGGCCCGGCGGCCCTCGCGCGACAGCTTGAGGATGGCGTTGATCAGCCGGTCCATCTTGGCCGTCGAAGCCCGGATGAAGCCGATGGCCTCGGGGATGTCCTCGCGGACGGCGGTCACAGCGGCGGGATCGACCGACTTCGGGGCCCGGGTCTCGATGGCCGCGATCTGGCGGTCGACGACCTGGCCGGCCAGTTCCAGCTCCGAGGTGTAGCCCATGATGTTGACCAGCGGCGCGCGCAGATCGTGGCTGACGATATAGGCGAAGCGCTGGATCTCCTCGTTGGCGCGCGTCAGTTCGTAGGTGCGGCTACGGACCTGATGCTCCAGTCCGGCGTTCATCCGGTCGAGCGCCGCGCGGGCGTCCTGGATCTCGATCACATAGCGGCGGATCAGCCAGATGCTGGCGCCCGCCAGAACCAGGATCAGGGCCCCGCCGAGCGCGTTGGCCAGGACGGTGACATTGGCCGCCCATTCGGACTGGCGGGTGCGGAATTGCAGGCGGGTGGCCTGGATCTCGTCGATGGCGGCGATCTCGACGCGGATGGCGTCCATCAGGGTCTTGCCCTGACCGCCCCGGATCAGGCTGACCGCTTCGCCGATGCGGCCGGTGCGGGCCAGGGCGATGGTGCGGTCCATGACGTCGAGGCGCTGGTCCGCAAGCTCCCGGATGCGTTCGACGCGCGGCCCCAGATCGGGATCGTCGCCGGTGAGGCCGGTCAGGTCCGACAACAGTTCCGGCAGATCGCGGATCGCCTCTTCATGGACAGCGAGGTAATCCGGGCGTGCGGTCAGCAGGAAACCGCGCTGTCCGGTCTCGGCGTCGACCAGCCGGGTCAGGGCCTCGCGCGAGAGCAGGCGAACCTGCTGGGCCTGTTCCACCGTGTCGTTGAACTCGGCCGTGCGCCGGATCATGACGAACACCGCCAGGTTGACGGCCAGCAGCAGCATGATCGCCAGCGCCAGCAGACCCGCCACGCGCCGGCCGAGCGTCGGCGTGCGCATGAATTGGCTGAAGGCCTGCAGCGTGGAGCGGAGCGCCGGACTCATCGGCGGCGAGCATTAGCGGCGCGTTTGGCCCTGTCCAGTCGCGTATCGGGAGAAACCCTCGCCGTTCTGAGGATTTAGGGTAAAGGTGCGCCCGTCAGGATCGGGGGAGAACGACATGGTGTGGTGGTGGTGGGTTGTTCCGGCGATCGTCGGATTGCTCGGACTGGTGTTGCTGTTCAGGGGCCTGGGCGCTCTGTTCCGGGGGCGGGTGTTCAGCGGATTTCTGGTCGGCGCGGGCGGCGCGGGCTTTCTGGCGGCGGCGACGATCGCGGCCCTGCTGGCGCTCGACGTCCAGACCTATGGCCGGCTGACCTATGAGCGGCCGGTCGCCACGGTCGAGACCCGGCAACTGGGACCGCAGTATTTCGAGGCCACGGTCATGCAGCCCGGCCGGGGCGAGAACGCGCCCGGCGTCAGCAACCTGTATCCGCTGCACGGCGACGAATGGCGCATCGAGGCCCAGGTGCTGAAATGGAAGCCGTGGGCCAATGTGCTGGGCCTGGACACGCAGTACCGGCTGGACCGGCTGTCCGGCCGCTACCGGTCGATCGAGCAGGAGATCAACGGCGCCCGCAGCGTACATCCGCTGACCGGGGGCGACGCCGGACCGGACTGGCTTCCGTGGCGCATCAGCGCCTGGGACGCGGCGCGGAAGTACCGCCGCTATGTCGACGCCGTCGACACCCTGTACGGCGGCGGGGCCTATATGCCGATGGCCGACGGAGCCAAATACGAGGTTTGGATCACCCAGTCCGGCCTGGTGGCGCGACCCGCGAACGACGCGGCGCGGGCGGCGTCGGCGGGAGGATGGACCGAGGTCCAGTAGTCTTCCCGGGGACGCTCAGACCGTCCCGACGGTCCGCAGCCGGGCCCGCGGATGGACCTCGTTCTGGCTCATCACCACCGTCTGGCCGCGGAAGCGTTCGATGATCGAGCGGACGTAGGGGCGGATTTGCGGTCCGGTCAGCAGGACGGCCGTCTCGCCGGCCATGGCGGCGCGTTCGAATACGTCGCGGACGGCGCGGATGAAGTCCTGCAGGCGCGACGGGGCCATGGCCAGCTGCCGGTCCTCGCCCTGGCCGACCAGGGCGTCGGCGAAGGCCTGCTCCCATTCCGGCGACAGGGTGACGATCGGCAGGGCGCCGTCGTCGCCCTTGTGCTGCCAGCACAGCTGGCGGGCCAGACGACCGCGGACATGCTCGACCAAGGTGGTGACGCTCGAGGTGTGCGGCGCGGCCTCGGCCAGGCCTTCCAGAATGGCGGCCAGGTCGCGGATCGAGACCTTTTCGCGCAGGAGCGTCTGGAGCACGCGCTGCAGGGTGGTGACCGTGACGACCGAGGGGATCAGTTCGTCGACCAGCTTCTTCTCCTCGGTCCCCAGTTCCTTGAGCAGCTTCTGCACCTCGGCGTAGGAGAGCAGGTCGGCCATGTTCTCCTTGAGGATCTCGGTCAGGTGGGTGGTCAGCACCGTCGAGGGGTCGACGATGGTGTAGCCGCGGAAGGTGGCTTCCTCGCGCAGGCTTTCGTCGATCCACGTCGCGGGCAGGCCGAAGGCGGGCTCGCGGGTGTGCTCGCCCGGCAGTTCGACCTGGCGGCCGGCAGGGTCCATGGCCATCAGGGAGCCGAGACGGACCTCGCCCTGCCCGGCCTCCATCTCCTTGATGCGGATGGCGTAGCCCTGGGTGCCGAGGCGCATGTTGTCGAGGATGCGCACCGACGGCATGACGAAGCCGTACTCCTGGGCCAGCGAGCGGCGCAGGGCGCGGACCTGGTCGGTCAGGCGGCGGCCCTCCAGGTCGTTGATCAGCGAAAGCAGGGAATAGCCCAGTTCGATCTTGACCTCGTCGATGGTCAGGGCGGTGCCGATGGGCTCCTCGACATCCTCCTTCGGTCCCGAGGCGGTGGCGGCCAATTCGGCCTCGCTGGGTCGCGGCTTGAGCCGCTGGCGGCCCAGACGCCAGGCCATGAAACCGGCGCCGATGGCCAGGGCGGCGAACGGGATCAGCGGCATGCCCGGAATCAGGCCGATCAGGCCGGCGGCGCCCGAAACGACCCCGAGGCTGACGGGGTTGGTGGCCAGTTGGGCGACCAGGGCCTTGTCGGCGGTGCCCTCGACGCCCGCCTTGGACACCAGGAAGCCGGCGGCGATGGAGATGATGATGGCCGGGACCTGGGTCACCAGGCCGTCGCCGATGGTCAGGGCGACGTAGGAGTTGGCGGCCTCGCCCATCGGCATCTGGTGCTGGATGACGCCGATCAGCATGCCCCCGATGGCGTTGATGAAGACGATGATCAGGCCCGCCACGGCGTCGCCGCGGACGAATTTCGATGCGCCGTCCATGGCCCCGAAGAAGGTCGATTCCTGCTCCAGCTCCTTGCGCCGGCGCTTGGCGGTCTCCTCGTCGATCAGGCCGGACGACAGGTCGGCGTCGATGGCCATCTGCTTGCCCGGCATGGAGTCCAGGGTGAAGCGGGCCGAGACCTCGGCGATGCGGGTCGAGCCCTTGGTGATAACCACGAAATTCACCACCAGGATGATGGCGAAGATGATGATGCCGATGATGAAGCTGCCGCCCATCATCAGGCTGCCGAAGGCCTGGATCACCTGACCCGCGCCGCCGGGCCCCTCGTGGCCGTGGCTGAGCACCAGGCGGGTCGAAGCCAGGTTGAGCCCGAGCCGGAACAGGGTGGCGACCAGCAGCACGGTCGGGAAGATCGCGAAGTCCAGCGGCCGCTTCATCATCACCGCGGTCATCAGGATCAGCACGGACGAGACCAGCGAGATGGCCAGCAGCAGGTCGAGCAGGAATTTCGGGATCGGCAGGATCAACAGCAGGATGACGCCGATGACGCCGACCGCCATGGCGACTTCGCCGCGCACGACCCATCCCAGCATGTCGCGCCCGGTCGGACGGGCCATGCCGTCCTTCATCATGGGCGAGGCGGGGACGTCGGTCATGCCGCGGCGCCGTGACCGAGGGCGGCGAGGGCGAGGCGGGTCGCCTCGGCGATGACGGCGTCGTTCGCCGCCGCGGATGAGGCCGGGGTGGCGTGATAATAGGCGGCGACGACGATCGCCCCGCCCCCGGGCGGATAGAGGACGCCGATATCGTTGGTCGGGCCGTATCCGCCGGTGCCGGTCTTGTGCGCGACAGTCCAGCCCGTCGGAACGCCCGCCTTGAGCCGCCCCTGGCCGGTGGGCGTGTCGATGAGCCAGCGCATGAGGAGCGCCTTCGAGGGTTCGGTCAACGGCGTGGCGGGAGACACCAGCAGGCGGATGATGTTTCCGAGGGAGCGGGCCGGCTTGATGGTGTCCTTGTCGCCGTCCTGCCGGTTCATCTCCGGCTCGAGACGATCCACGCGCGTGCTGTCGTCGCCGATGCCGCGGTAGAAGGAGCGGAGGGCGTCGACGCCTCCCAGCTCGCGGATCAGGATGTTGGCGGCGGGGTTGTCGCTCAGTTCAACCGTCCCTTTCATCAGTTGTTCGATGGTCAGGGTCGAGCCGACGGCGGGGCCGGTGGCCGGAGCATGGTTGATCATGTCGGCGGACGTGATCGGGATGGCGCGATCCAGCCGCTCCTCTCCCGCCTGGATACGCAGCAGGGTGGCGGCGGCCAGATACATCTTGAAGGTGGAGCAGTAGACGAAGCGCTCGTCGCTGCGCCAGGCGAGGTTCCGCCCGTTCGCCATGTCCATGGCGGCGAAGCCGAGCCGACCGCCGCCACGCTCTTCCAGCGCCGAGAAGTCGATGGCTTCTCTCGGTACGATCACCGCCGGCCCCGCCGGCCGCTCTTGGGGCGCGACGTCGGACGCGGCCTGTTGCGAACAGCCCATGACTCCGAGGGCGCCGAGCCCGGTCAGGACGCTTCTGCGGTCCGTTTCCACACCCATGTTCAGGCCGCCGCGTAGCCGGAGGCGGCGACGCCCGATTGCGGGGCGATGATCTGCGTCCCCTCGTCGGCGTATTCGTTCAGCTTGTTGCGCAGGGTGCGGATCGAGATGCCGAGGATGTTGGCCGCGTGGGTGCGGTTGCCGAGGCAGTGCGACAGGGTGTCGAGGATCAGCGTCTTCTCCATCTGGGCCACCGTCTGGCCGACGTGGGCGCGGGTGACGGCGTCGGCCGTCTGGGCGGCGCGGGCGGCGGGGTTGTCATGGCTCGCGGCGCCGTGGGCGCCGGCGCTGAGCGGCTGGCCGTCCGGCAGGCGGATGGCCTCGACGTCGATCTCGGGCCCCACCGCCAGCAACACGGCGCGGTGCATGGCGTTTTCCAGCTCGCGAACATTGCCGTTCCAGCGGTGGGAGACCAGGGCGCGTTTCGCATCCGCGGAGATCGGCCGCACCGGCACGCCGTTGGCGGCGGCGTATTTCCTGACGAAATGATCGGCCAGGACGGCGATGTCGCCGGGCCGTTCGCGAAGGGCGGGGAGGCGCAGGTTCACGACGTTCAGGCGATAGAGCAGGTCCTCGCGGAACGTGCCTTCGGCCACCGACTTGGCCAGGTCGCGGTTCGAGGTGGCGATGATGCGGATGTTGACCGGCACCGGCCTGGTCCCGCCGACGCGGTCGATGACCCGCTCCTGGATGGCGCGCAGCAGCTTGGCCTGCAGGCGCACGTCCATCTCGGAGATCTCGTCCAGCAGCAGGGTGCCGCCGTCGGCTTCCTCGAACTTGCCGATGCGGCGGGCCATGGCGCCGGTGAACGACCCCTTCTCGTGGCCGAACAGTTCGGATTCCAGCAGGTTGTCGGGGATGGCGGCGCAGTTGACGCTGATGAAGGGCCGGTCGGCGCGCTTCGATCCGGCGTGGAGATAGCGGGCCATCACCTCCTTGCCGACGCCGCTTTCGCCGGTGATCAGGATCGAGGCCTCCGAGCGGGCGACCTGGTCGGCCAGCATGACCACCGCCTTCATCGACGGGTCGGCCGAGATCAGGGGGCGGTCGTCGTCGGCGACGGCGGACAGGACGGCGGCGATCAGGTCGGCTTCCGGGGGAAGCGGGATGAACTCCTTGGCCCCGGCGCGGATGGCGTTGGCCGCGTCATTGGCGTCGGCGTCGACGCCGCAGGCCACCACCGGCACATGGATGCGTTCGGCCTCGTTGGCCGCGATCAGGGCGGCGATGTCGATGCGGTAGTCGACCATCAGCAGGTCGGCGCCCTGCCCCCGCCGCAACTGCTCGGTCGCCTGATCGCCGCGCTCGACGTGGCTGACCTTGGCGCCGTGCGCCATGGCCATCTTCACCGCCGTCGCCAGCTGTCCGCTGAGCCTGCCAACCACCAGAAGCCGCATGGGTCTTCTCCTCCAATCTCTACGCACGACGGCCCGGAGGCCGCTCGATCAACGCCGTCAGGCGTTGCTGTCCTCGGTCTTGATGATTTCCGTCATGGTCACGCCGAGCCGGTCCTCGACGACGACGACCTCGCCGCGGGCGACCAGACGGTTGTTGACGAAGATGTCGATGGCCTCGCCGACCTTGCGGTCCAGCTCGAGCACCGATCCACGATTGAGTTTCAGCAGCTGGGCGACCGACATGTGCGCCTTGCCCAGCACGGCCGAAATATTGACCGGCACGTCGAAGACAGGGGCCAGATCGTGGGCGGTCTTCTCGCCCGCCTCTTCGGTCAGGGTCATCGCGACGGAGTCCGGGAACTCCTCCAGGGCCATGGTGTCGGACGCCATTACGGCCTCCCTTCAGTGAGGGTTTCAGCATGCCCGGCCTCGGCGGCGAGGGCGGAGTTCAGGGCCTCGCCCATGCGGGCGAAGGCTTCGTCGGGGTCGAAGGCGGCGCGGCCATCGGCCCATTCCAGCTGGAAGGCGGCGGCGGTCATGCCGGGCCCGTCGCGGAAGGCGACGACGCCCGAGAAGCCGGCGTCGGCGCACAGCTGTTCGATCCGGCCGCGGCCCGCCTCGTCGAGATCGCCGGTGCGGATCACCAGACGGGGCGAGGCGTCGATTTCCTGGGCCAGGGCTTCGAGCGCCGCCTGCAAGGGCGCGGCCGGAAAGCGGTCGAGGGCCGAGGCGGCGACGACCCGTGCGGCGGCCAGGGCCAGCTCGGCCGACTGCTCGCGGTGGGCCCGGGCGACCTGGGTCAGGGCCGGGGCGGCCGAGGCGAGCGCCTCGCCGATGGCCGACAGGGCCATGGCCTGGATGCTGTCGACCTCGGCCAGGACCTCGTTGCGGGCGTCCTGACGGGCCCGGGCGATCAGCTCCTCGACCTCCAGCGGCGTATAGGCGCGCTTGACCGGGCGGAAGGCGGCGGCCTGCACGACGACGCCCGAGGCGTCGAACTCGGTGTCGAAGGCGAAGGGGGTGCTGATCGGCTGATGGGTCATGTCAGTAGATCAACTCGTCGTCGCCGCTCTGGCCGACCAGCATGATCTCGCCCTTGGCGGCGAGATCCTTGGCGACCTGGACCATGGCCATCTGGGCCTGGTCGACGTCCTTGAGGCGGACGGGACCCATCGACTCCATGTCCTCGCGCATGATCTTGGCCGCGCGCTCGGACATGTTGGAGAAGAACAGTTCCCGCAGGGATTCCGACGACCCTTTCAGGGCGAGGGCGAGGGAATCCTTCTCGACCGCGCGCAGCAGGGTCTGGATGCCGCCGGGGTCCAGCTTGGCCAGATCCTCGAACACGAACATCAGGGCGCGAATGCGCTCGGCCGCCTCGCGGTTGCGCTCTTCCAGGGCGCCGATGAAGCGGGCCTCGGTCTGACGGTCGAAGCTGTTGAAGATGTCGGCCATCATCTCGTGACTGTCGCGCTTGGAGGTGCGGGCCAGGTTCGACATGAATTCGGTGCGCAGGGTCTGTTCGATCTTGTCGAGGATCTCGCGCTGGACCGGCTCCATGCGCAGCATCCGCTGGACGCATTCGAGCGCGAAGTCCTCGGGCAGGCTGGTCAGCACCCGGGCGGCGTGGTCCGCCTTGATCTTGGACAGGACCACCGCGACCGTCTGGGGATATTCGTTCTTCAGATAGTTGGCGAGGACGGCCTCGTTCACATTGCCGAGCTTGTCCCACATGGTCCGGCCGGCGGGACCCCGGATCTCCTCCATCAGGCCTTCGACGCGGTCGGAGGGCATGAAGGAGGCCAGCAGGCGCTGGGTCTGTTCGAAGCTGCCCATCACGGCGCCCGAACCGCTCATGCCCGAGACGAACTCGACCAGCAGTTCCTCGACCACCGAGGCGCTGACCGTGCCCAGCGACGCCATGGCCTGGGAGATTTCCTTGATCTCGTCCTCGTCGAGACCCTGCCACAGGCGCGTGTGGTCTTCGCCGAGCGACAGCAGGATGACGGCGGCCTTCTCGGGGCCGGTCAGTTTCCTGGCGTCCTCTACGGCCGGCTTCTTGCTGACCATGCGCGCCGCCATCAGCCTTCGTGCACCCAGCTGCGCAGGATCGAGGTCGATTCATCGGGGTGCTTCTCGACGAAGTCCGCGACCTTCTTGACCGAGGAGGCCTTCACCTGACCCTCGATGCGGGCGATGTCGAGCCGCTGATCCATCTCGGACGGACCGGGCAGTTGCTGCATGGCGCCGCCCATGATGGTGGTCTGCAGCGAGGTCACCGGGGCGCCGTTCGAGCCGGCCAGCTGCAGCTGGCCGGCGCCCCCGCCCGTGGCCGACTTGAGCAGCGGGCGCAGGACAAAGAAGATCAGCAGCAGGCCGGTGACCAGCAGCACCAGAAGCTCGACGCCGCGCATGATGTCGTTCTTGGTGAAGTTGAACAGCGACGAGCCGGCCTCCTCGCCGCCGACCACCGCCAGGTCGCGGTTGAAGCGGACGTTCAGCACCTCGATCTTGTCGCCGCGCGTGGCGTCGATGCCGACGGCGGCCGCGACCAGGGCCTTGATCTGCTCAATCTCGGCCGGCGTGCGGGCCGCGTAGGTCGGGGCGCCGCCATTGGCCGCCGGCGTCCATCGGCCGTCGACCGCGACCGAGACGGCCAGTCGCTTGATCTCGCCGGCTTCCTTCACCGTCGTCGTGGTGGTGTTGGAGATCTCGTAGTTGGTGGTTTCGGTGTTGGCGGTGTCGCGCGACCCCAGCGGGGTCGTGGCCGGAGCCTCGCCGCCGGGGATGTTGTTCGCGGCCGTTGCGCCGCCGTCGTTGACGCCGGTGGTGTCGGCGCTTTCCGTGCCATTGGTCGAGGTCGAGCGCACCACCTGCCCGTCCGGATCGTACCGCTGCTCCTGGGTGGTGGAGCGGCTGTGGTCGATGTCGGCGGTGACCTGGA
Organism: Brevundimonas sp.; assembly: GCF_030704825.1. GTDB lineage: Bacteria > Pseudomonadota > Alphaproteobacteria > Caulobacterales > Caulobacteraceae > Brevundimonas. Next base: position 24,609 of record NZ_JAUYNX010000024.1, read on the forward strand.
CGCGGGCACCGCCGACGCCGACGACGCCCTCGACGATGTCCATGATGCGGGCCTGCAGCTGGGCCTCGGTCGAGTCGCGCGCCTCCTGGGCCGAGGCGGCGCTGAATCCCTCGGAGTCGGAGCCGGCGGCCAGGGTGCGGTTGGAGGTGTCGGTCAGGGTGACCTTCTCGGGCTTCAGATTGGGCACCGAGGAGGCGATGACGTTGCGGATGGCCTGGACCTGGGCTGACGACAGCTGACCGCCGGTGACGCCGACGACCACCGAGGCGGTGGGCTCGGCGGCGTCCGACTGGAACAGTTCGCGGCGCGGCAGGGCGATCATGACGCGGGCGGAATTGATGCCGCGCATGGTCAGGATGGTGCGGGCCAGCTCGCCCTCGAGAGCGCGCTTCTCGTTGAGGTTCTGCTGGAATTCCGTCTGGCCCAGCACCGACTGGTTGTCGAAGATCTCGTAGCCGACGCTGCCCGAGGTCACGAGCCCCTTGCCGGCGACCAGCATGCGCGCCTCGCCGACCTCGTCGCGGCTGACGAAGATGGTCGAGCCGTCGCCCCTGGAGGAATATTTGATGCCGGCGCCGTCCAGGGCGGTCGTGACCTCGGAGGCTTCACGCAGGTCGAGGTTGGAATACAGCAGGGCGTCCGGCGCCCGGCCGACCATGTTGACGCCGATGGTCAAGGCGGCGGCCACGCCCACGGCCACCCCCACCAGGATGGCCAGGCGACCGATTCCGAATCTCTGCAACGCCGCCGTGAAGCCGCCCACGCGTCCCGCCCCGATTACTCACGGGTACCACTGGAGGCCCGCCAGGCAGAAAATGCCGGGCGCATGGTAAATGGCGGGTTAAGACCCTTGAACGATCAACGCTTCTTCCGCTTCTGCATCACGAAGCCGATGACCTTGGCGGCCGCCTCGAAATGTTCGCGGGGGATGGTCTCGTCGATATCGACCGCGGCGTAGAGGGCGCGGGCCAGGGGCACGTTCTCGACGATCGGCACATTGTGCTCGCGCGCCACCTCGCGGATGCGCAGGGCCAGGGCGTCGACGCCCTTGGCGACGCAGATGGGGGCCGGATCGCCCTCGCCGGGCTCGTAGCGCAGGGCCACGGAATAGTGGGTCGGGTTGACGACAATGACCGTGGCTTTCGGAACGTTCTGCATCATCCGCTGGCGGCTGCGCTGGGCCCGGATCTGCTTCAGCTTCGCCTTGACGTGCGGGTCGCCCTCGGACTGTTTATAGTCCTCCTTCAGTTCCTCCTTGGACATCTTCATCCGCTCGGCGAAGCGGAATTTCTGCCAGAGGAAGTCGGCCCCGGCCGTGAAGCCCAGGAAGACGATGGTCGAAGTCATCAGGGCGATGGCCAGGTCCCGCGCCAACGGCAGGATCAGGGCCGGCGGCATGGCCGCCATGTTCTCCAGCTCGCGCAGATGCGGCTTGAGCACCAGCCAGCAGATCAGGCCGACGGCCAGCAGCTTGAGGAAGGTCTTGAGGAACTGGACCAGCCCGTCGGGGCCGAAGATGCGCTGGAAGCCCTTCATCGGACTGACCTTGGACCAGTCGGGCTTCAGCTTCTCGGCGGTGAAGATCAGGCCCGACTGGGCGACGTTGCCGCCGACGCCGCCGAGGATGGTGGCCAGCATGACCACGCCGAGGAAGGGGGCGACGGCCCACAGGGCCATGGCGCCGATCTCGACCCCCGCCCCCGTCTCCAGCCCGCCCAGCATGGTGTGGGGCGCGGCGATGAAGGGCAGGAGTTGCTCGGCCATGGAGGTGGCGAACCAGCCGCCGGACATCAGCACCACGGCGGCCGCGCCGGTCAGGGACAGGGCCGCGGCGACGTCAGGCGACTTGGCGACGTCACCCTTCTTGCGGGCGTCCGCGAGTTTTCGGGGTGTCGCCTCTTCTGTCTTCGACTCGGGATCGGGGCCTTCAGCCACCGGCGCCTCCGACGAAGACATTGGCCAGGGCGCGGTAGCGGTCGATGAAGACCGTGCCCAGCACGCCGAGGCTGAGGGCGAAGACCGACAGGCCCAGCAGGATGCTGAGCGGGGCGGCGGCGAAGAAGACCTGGAACGACGGCATGACCCGGCCGACCAGGCCCGAGGCGAGGTTGAAGATCAGGGCGAAGACCAGCAGCGGCGCGGACAGCTGGACTCCCAGCATGAAGGCATCCCCCAAGGTCCGGATGGCCAGTTCGGCGAAGTCGCCGGTCACCAGCGGACGGACCGGGGCGATCAGCTCGTACGAACCGACCAGGCCGGCGATGAACAGGTGATGGGTGTTGGTGGCGAAGACCAGGGTCGTGCCCAGCAACATCAGGAAGGCGGCGATGGTCGAACCCGGCTGGGCCTGCATGGGGTTGGCGGTCTGGGCGAAGGCGAGGGTGGTCTGCAGGGCGACGATCTCGCCCGCCGTCGCCAGGGCGGTGGTGAAGGAGCGCAGCAGGGCGCCGATCATCAGGCCGACGATGACCTCGCGAATGATCCAGCCGGCCATGCCGCCGACGGTTTCCGGCAGGGCGGGCAAGGCCCCGGCGATCACCGGCCACAGGGCCAGACTGACGACAAGGGCCAGGGACAGGCGGATGCGCGGCGGCACATAGCTCTCGCCGATTCCCGGGATCATCATCAGCACGGCGCCGATCCGCGCGAAGATCAGAGCCCCCTGCCAGACCTGGTCCGATGTGGCGTAAGGCTCCACCCGTCAGGTCACATGCCGGCGATGCGAGCGGCGATGGTCCGCATGAAGCCGCCCAGCAGAGCGCCCATCAGCGGCAGGAACAGCAGCAGGCTGACGAAGATGGCGATGATCTTGGGCGCGTAGATCAGGGTCTGTTCCTGGATCTGGGTCAGGGCCTGGACCAGGCCGATGACCACGCCGACCACCAGGCCGACCAGCAGGATCGGGGCGCACAGCTGGATCGTCAGCCACAGGGCGTCGCGCCCCACATCCAGAACTTCCGCGCCGTTCATCGAAATCATACTCCGGGATACCGGGCAGAAAATGCCGGGAGCGTGGTTAACGAGGGGTTAGGATGACGCACCGGCTGGATCGAACCGCCCCGCCCGGCGTAAAGCGAAGCATGACCAAGCCCCCCGTCTCCCAGTCCGACGCCGAAGCCGCCGTGCGCACCCTGATCGAATGGGCGGGGGACGATCCCGACCGGGAAGGCCTGCTCGACACCCCGGCGCGGGTGGCGCGCAGCTATCGCGAGCTGTTCGCCGGCTATGAGGTCGAGCCGCGCGCCTATCTGGAGCGGACCTTCGAGGAGGTCGGCGGCTACAACCAGCTGGTGGTGCTCAAGGACATCCGCTTCGTCAGCTTCTGCGAACACCACATGCTGCCGGTCGTCGGCGTGGCCCATGTCGGCTATCTGCCGACCGACCGGGTGGTGGGCATCTCCAAGCTGGCCCGGGTTGTGCGCGGCTACGCCCGCCGGCTCCAGATCCAGGAGAAGATGACCTCCGAGATCGCGACCGCCATTGAGGAAGTCCTCCGCCCCCAGGGCGTCGGCGTGGTCATCGAGGCCGAGCACAGCTGTATGACGATGCGGGGCGTCGACGCTCCGGGCGCCAGCCTGACCACCAGCGCCCTGCTGGGCGTGGTGCGGGACGATGCGCGCACGCGGGAAGAATTCCTGCGGCTGGTGCGGGGGTGACGCGCCCGCTTGCGGCCGGTTCGGAAGGGGCCTGACGTGGGCCGGTTGATCGAGGAACTGGATTATCGCGAAACCGCCATGGGACCGCTGGTCCTGCGGCGGCGCTGGGTCGCGGCCATCGACGCCGACGTGGTCGAGGTCATCCTCGGCGACGAGCACCTGATGTCCAGCCTGTTCACGGTGGGCGAGACCGAACTGGCCGTCCGCGGCCTCGCGGCGGCGAAGGATGGGCCGCTGCGGGTCCTGGTGGGCGGGCTGGGGCTGGGCTACACCGCCCGGGCCGCCCTCGCCGACGACCGGGTGACGTCCGTGGAAGTCGTCGACGCCCTCGCGCCGGTGATCGAGTGGCATGAGGCCGGCCTTGTCCCGCTCGGCGAAAGTCTCGGCCATGAGCCGCGCTGCCATCTCCGACAGGGCGATTTTTTCGGCTGGTTCGACGCGCCGCGCGCGCCGGCGGACCGCTACGACGTCGTCCTGCTCGACATCGATCACTCGCCCCGCAACCTGCTTCATCCGGATCACGCGCGCTTCTACGCCGAGGCGGGGTTGCGGCGGCTGCGGGCCGGCATGGCCGACGACGGGGTCTTCGCCATGTGGTCGGACGAGGGACCGGACGCGGCCTTCACCGCCCTGCTCGAGGCCGTCTTCGAGCGGGTCGACGCCGAGGTGGTCGCATTCGACAATCCGCTGACCGGCGGCCTGTCGACCTGCACCATCTACGTTTGCGGCCGGGCCTGATCACCCCGCCACAGCGGCCCGGTCCTTGCGGAATTCGCCTCAGAAGAGGTGTTTTCCATGGCCTGGACCGCGATTTCGACCCGAAACGAGACACCGCCCATCGTGCGCGGCGGGTGGCTGGACGCCCTGCGTTTCATTGTGGCCGCCCTGATCATCCTGCATCACTTCCAGGGCGCGGGGCCCGTTCCGCTGGCCGATGGACTGCATCCGGTGTTCGAGCGCGGCGGATTCCTGCTGACCAACTTCTTCCTGATCGACAGCGGCTATGTGTTGATGCGCGTCTATGGCGCGTCCATCGCCGGAGGCCGGATGTCGGCCGGCGACTTCTTCGCCAAGCGGTTCCTGCGGGTCTGGCCGGCGCACATCATCATGGGGCTGAGCCTGGTCGCCCTCGTCGTCGGGGGAACGGCCATCGGCGTGGGCCCCCGGGCGCCGGAGTGGTTCGCCTGGGACCAGCTGCCGGCCCAGCTGGGACTGGTGCAGGCGTTCGGGATTCCAGGCGGCTACGGCTGGAACGCGCCGAGCTGGTCGATCTCGGCCCTGATCGGCTGCTATCTCGCCTTTCCGTGGATTCTGAAGGCGCTCGTCCGGATGGGGCCGTGGAGCGTTCTGGCGCTGGGCGTCGGCCTGTATCTGATCGTCAACCAGTTGACCTGGAGCCTGCTGGGTTATCCGGTCTACCAGATGCCGATGGGCTTCGGCTTCATCCGGGCCCTGCCGCTGTTCTTCCTGGGCATGACCCTGGCCTGGTTCGCGCAGAAGGTCTGGATCGCGCCGAAGCTGGCGGGCTGGTCCGGGATCGCCGCGGCCCTGATGCTGGCTTTCGTCCAGTATTTCGACAAACACGCCCTGGTCTCGCTGGCCTGCATCTCGGTCATCATTCTCGCGGCCGGCGCCATCCCTACCCCGCGGCCGTCGAAATGGGTGGAGAAGGCGGCGCAGGTCTCGTTCTCGATGTTCATCACCAATGAGGTGGTGCGCATCGCCTGGTTCGGCGTGGCCAATGTCGCCATCGCCAAATTCGCCCTGCCGGTCGCGGCGCAGTGGGTCCTGTGGGGCGCCGGGGTGATGGCGGCCTTCGTCTTCGCCTTCCTGTTCCACCAGATCGTCGACACGCCGATCCAGGACCGCATTCGCGCCTGGCTCAAGGGTCAGTCGCGGTCGCGTCCGAGGGTCGCGACCCAGCCGGTGGTCTCGCTGGAGGGCTGAGCCCTACATCCCCTCGACCAGGTGAAGGATGTTGCCGTCCGGATCCTTGAACCAGACCAGTCTGGCCGGTCCGGCCTCGTGGATATCGCCGTTCAGGGTCAGGCCCATGTCGGGGTAGTGCTCGAACGTCACGCCCCTGCCCTTCAGGGCCTTCACGGTCTCGACGAGATCGCCTTTCATCTCCCAGGTGACGGCGTTGGCCTTGTTGGTTCCGGCGAAGTCGGAACGGTAGACGGTCAGACGGGTGTCGCCGGTGCGGAAGCCCAGCACCTCCTTCTCGTCCTGGCCCGGCACGAGGGTCAGGCCCAGCACTTCCTCGTAGAAGACGCGGGCGCGATCGATGTCGCTCACGGCGACGATGGCGGAAGAATTGCGGTCCTTCAGCATGATGGTGCTCCGGGGTGATGGATGCCGAGCGTCCCGCTCCGGGGTCGGGTTCCCGTCGGGGCCTTCGCGGCCTAGAACGGCGGGGTGACCACCACCACCCCCGCCCCCGTCGATCCGATCGCATTGAGCGAGGCCGCGCGGCGCGGCGATGGCGACGCCCTGCACCGGCTGGCGGTGTTGTCGGCCATGGGACTGGGTACGCCGCAGGACTGGAGCCTCGCGCTGGAGCGACTGGCGCAGGCCGCCCGGTCCGGCCACGCGACGGCGGGCCTGGAGCTGGATCTGCTGTCCAACACGCCGTCCGGCGTCGATATCGCCGCATGGCTGGCCTCGCCAGCGCCCAGCGCGCTGAGCCAGGAGCCGGCCATCTTCGCCATCGACGGCTTCCTGCCGGCGGCGGTCTGCGATTGGCTGAAGGCGCGGGCCGAAGCCGTGGCCGAGCCGGCGTTGGTCTATGATCCGGACACGGGCGAGGGCCGGCGCGAAAGCGTGCGGACCAATGCCGCGGCCCGGTTCGAACTGGAGCGGATGGACGTGGTCCTGGCCGTGGTGCGCGAAAGGATCGCGCGGGCGGCGGGGCTGCCGGTTCCCGGGCTGGAATGGAGCCAGGTGCTGCATTACGCGGTCGGCCAGACCTTCGACTGGCACGTCGACTGGCTGGACCCGGCCAACCCGGCCTATGCCGCCGACCTTCGCGCGGGGGGGCAGCGGATCGCCACCTGCCTGGTTTTTCTCAATGACGATTTCGAGGGCGGGGAGACGGCGTTCGAAGCCGGGGGCCTGCGCCATCGGGGCCGCAAGGGGGACGCCCTGCTATGGGCCAACACCCTGCCGGACGGCGGGGTCGACCGGCGCACCCGCCATGCCGGTCTGCCGCCGACCCGGGGCGAGAAATGGGTGCTGTCGCAGTGGCTGCGCGGACGCGCGCGGACCTTCTGACCCGGACGGGGTCAGATCGGCATCCGCATGATCTCCTGATAGGCGGAGATGACCTGGTCGCGCACGGCCATCACGGTTTCCAGCGAGGCCTCGGCCGAGGAGACGGCGGTGACCACGTCGATCAGACTGCCCTGGCCCTGGACGGCCGAAGCCATCTGGGTCTCGGCGGCGCGCGAGGTCGCGGTCATGTCGCCCATCACGCTGGTCAGCATGTCGGCGAAGCCGGACGGACCGGCGCCGGCCGCGCCCCCCGTCGGCAGGGCGCCGTCCTGGATCGCCGCATAGGCCTTGGCCGCCATCAGGGGGTTCATGGCTCAGTCCCTATTTCTTCAGCAGATCGAGGGTGCGGGCGTCCATCGAACGCGCCGTCTCAATGACGTTGAGGTTGGCCTCGTAGGCGCGCTGGGCCTCGCGCATGTCCATGGCCTCGATCAGGGTGTCGACGTTGGGGCGCAGCACATAGCCCTCGGCGTTGGCGGCCGGATGGGCCGGGTCGTACTCGGAGCGGAACTCGCCGGCGTCGGTCCTGACCTCGGCCAGGGCGACGCCGGTGGCCCCGTCGATCTCGCGCGCCTGGAAGACCGGAATCTGGCGGCGGTACGGCTGGCCGCCGGCGACGGGCGAGGTCGATTCCGCGTTGGCGATGTTCTCGGCGATGACGCGCATGCGCGACTGCTGGGCCTTGAGCGCGCTGGCGGCGACGGCCATGGCCGAGTTGCGGGGCGGGATCGGGTCGGGCATCGGCTATCCCTCTGTCAGCGGCCGGGCGGGCGGGCGGCCATGCGCAGCATCTGCATGGACTTCTGGTAGAAGCCGATGGCGGCGTCGTAGGCCATGCGGCTCTCGGCCATCTTCAGCATCTGTTCCTCGACCACGACGGAATTGCCGTCGAGGGTGGTCTCCGAATCAGGGGCCGTCTGCGTCTCGAAACGGGCGACCGGGCCGGCCGGAGCGATATGCAGGGCGCTGGTCCGAACCATCCGCACCCCGCCCCCACCCTCGCGCAGGGCGGCGGCGAAATCGGCTGGCTGGTTCAGGTCCCGGCCCACGTAGCCGGGCGTATCGGCGTTGGCGACGTTCTGGGCGATGACGCGCTGGCGCTCGTCCAGCCAGGACAGGCGGCCCTTGATCTGGCTGAGCAGCGGCAGGTCGGCGAAGCCCACGGGCGACTCCTCGGGCGCGGATCGCCCTTCATGAGATGGGCAGAAACTGCCGCCTGCATGGTTAACGGGGAGTTATCTCAACGCGGCGTTAACCATGACGGGCGAAGTCTGACGCATGAATTTTCTCGACCTGCTGCGGGCCCTGTTCGCCCTGGCCTTCACCCTCGGCATCATCGGCCTGGCCGCCTGGGCGGCGCGCCGCTATGCGCCGCAACTGCTGGCCCGGCTCAGCGCCGAGCGCGGGGCGCGGCGGATGCAGGTGGTCGAGACCCTGGTGCTGGACCCCGCGCGGCGGCTGGTGCTGGTCAGGATCGACGACGAGGAGCGGCTGCTGATTCTGGGCGAGGGCCGCGAACTGATCGAACCGCGCGGGCCGGAGGCGGGCCAGTGACGCTGAAGGGCGTATTCGCCCTGCCCACCAGGGCCGAGTTGAAGCACGCGGCGATGCTTTCGCTGATCGCTACCGCCCTTTGCCTGTTGTGGCCGCTGGCGGCCCTGGCCCAGGACGTGGCGACGGGTGGGCCGGGAGCGGCGATCAATGTCGATCTCGGCACCGGATCGGGCCTGACCGAACGGGTCGTTCAGCTGGTCGGGCTGATGACCGTGCTGTCGCTGGCCCCGTCGATCGTCATCATGACCACCAGCTTCGTGCGCATCGTCGTGGTGCTGTCGCTGCTGCGGACCGCCCTGGGCATGCAGCAGTCGCCGCCGAACGCGGTGCTGGTGTCCCTGGCCCTGTTCCTGAGCGCCATCGTGATGGCCCCGACCTGGCAGGACGCCTATGATTCGGGCATCCGCCCCCTGCTGGACCAGCAGATGGAGCTGCCCCAGGCCTTCGATGCGGCGTCGGAACCTGTGAAGACTTTCATGCTGGGCCAGGTGGACCGGGACGACCTGGCCCTGTTCGTTCGCCTGTCCAATCTCGACGCCCCGACGGCGGCCGCCGACCTGCCCCTGCGGGTGGTGACCCCGGCCTTCATGATCAGCGAGCTGAAGCGGGCCTTCGAGATCGGATTTCTCCTTTTCGTTCCGTTCCTTGTGATCGATCTGGTAGTCGCCAGCGTGCTCATGTCCATGGGCATGATGATGTTGCCTCCGGTGGTGATTTCCCTGCCGTTCAAGCTCATCTTTTTCGTGCTCGTGGACGGCTGGAGACTGGTCGCCGGAAGCCTGGTCGAGAGCTTCCAGAGAGCGTCCGGGACCGGGTAAATCCCCAGCCCGTGGGCCTTACAGCGGCGAAGTCGCTTGCCAAGGGAAGAAAAAGCGGCGTCAATCCGTCCGTCATCGTCCCTGAATCGGGACGAGCTCACATCGGGAAACGACCCACATGACCACCCAAGCAGAACTCATCGCCGCCGTCGCCAAGGACGCCGGTGTCAGCCAGGCCGACGCCGGCCGCATGCTCGACGCCCTCGTCAAGAACATCCACAAGTCGCTGACCGGCGGCGGCGACGTGCGCATCTCGAACCTGGGCGTGTTCGACACCGCCGCCCGCGCCGCCCGCGAAGGCCGCAACCCGGCCACCGGCGCGACCATCAAGATCGCCGCCTCCAAGGCCGTGCGCTTCCGCGTGTCGAAGCCGCTCAAGGATGCGGTGAACAAGTAAGGTCCTCCCCCTTCCAGGGGGATCGCCTACGCAGGACGGGCGGGCGCCGCGGGTCGGTTCCCGCCCGTTTTCGTCCTGAGTTCGGTCTTCATCGCCGCGACCCAGCCGGCGAAGGTGTCGGCCGAGGCGGCGAGGCCGGCGAAGTCGCCCGGAGCGGCGCCGCCGCGGACGCCGTCGTCCAGGGCGATCGACAGGGCCGTCTTCGCCCGCGCCCCGGCCACGAACGGCCGGTAGTTGCGCGAAAGGCGGGTCAGGGCGGCGCTGTCGCCGCCCAGGGAATAGCCGACGCCGGCGCGGATCAGCCGGGCCTCCTCGGCCGCCGTCAGGGCGGCCGGATTTCCGAAGCGATCGCCCAGCAGCCCCTCGTAGAGGCCGGCCGCCGGCAGCCAGTTCCGCTGCTTCCAGAACACTTCGGCGCGGACCTCGCGAGCCTCGGGCGAGACGTCGGCGCCGAGCACCTCCAGAGCGTGGTCGAAGCGACCCAGCTCCATCAGGGCGCGGGCCTCCAGGGACCGGCGCTCGGTGTTCAGGGCGGCCGGCAGGATGGTGGTCCGCGACCCCCAGATCGCCTGCAGCGCAGGCTCGGGCTGGCGGTCCATCAGATAGACGGCGGCCAGATCGGTCGCGACCTGCGCCTTGGCCACGCCTTCCAGCCGGTTGTCGACCTGGTATTTCAGCAGTTCGGCGGCCTGGTCCAGCAGGTCGACGTCGACCAGGCGGCGCGCCAGGCGGCGCACCATCTCGTCGCCGTCGGCGCCGATCGGGGTCAGTTCGCGGAAGTCGTAGAACAGGCCCAGCGCCTGCACCGGCTGCAGGCCGTCGGCGCCGCCCTCGAGGAACAGCATCCGGAAGGCGCTGCCCAGGTCGGCCTGGATGTCGGCGGCGCCCTCCAGGCGGTTCAGGCCGGGACCGGCGCCCTTCAGCGCGGTCAGGGCCTCGCGGTACAGTCCCTGCGACAGATACAGCTGGCCCAGCTGGCGGATCACGGCCAGTTCGGTGGCGTCGCCGCGCCAGCGCCAGCGCAGGGCTTCCAGCGCCGCCGCCGCCGCGTCGGCCTTCATCGCGCCCTTGGCCAGCGACAGGCGGACGACGCCGAGCTTGCCGGGCACCGAGACGGCGTCCAGGGGCGCGCGGCCGACGGCCGTGTAGATCGCCAGGGCGCGGTCCGACTGACCGTCCAGCTCGAACAGCCGCGCCTGGACCAGGCGGGCGGCCAGTTGATCGGCCGCCGGGGCGTCCTGGCTGAAGCTGTAGGCCAGCAGGGCGCGGGCGGAGTCGAGCTCGCCCGTCTCAATCGCGGCCATGGCGTGGGCGGCCCCGAACCGGGCCCGCCAGGCGGTCGGAAAGTCGTCGATCGCCGGGGCGCCGGAGGCGAAGGCGCGGCGGGCGGCGACCCAGTCGCCCTGGTTCGAGGCGATATAGCCGCGCCAGAGCGCGGAGGCGGGATCGGAGGCGACGGCCGCCGAGGCGAAATCGCCCTGGGCCTCTTCCATGCGGCCGATGGAGGCGCGGGCGGCGCCGCGCAGACCGCGCAGCTCCGGTTCGCCGGCCATGTTGGGGGCCCGGGCGACGATGCTGTTCAGAATCCCGACGGCTTCGTAGCCGAGACCGGAGCCAACCAGAAAACGGGCCAGGGCGAAGCGCGCCTCGGCCGGCGCCCGGGGATCGTCGCCGGCGGCCATGGCTTCCTGGGCCGCGGCGTCCTGAAGCTGGCGATAGCGGGCGGAGAAGCCCGCATGGCCCGTCTCGGCCCATTCCGCCACGATCAGGGCCGGATATTTGGCGCGGCGGGGCGCGCCGTCGTCGACCGACGCCGCATCCAGCGCGGCGGAGGGCGAGGACAGGGTCAGGCCGCCGGGCCGGCTGACGGTGACCAGATCCCCCTCGGCCCGGATGGCGAGATCGCTGGCGAGGGTTTCCACGGCCAGTCCCTGGGCGGTCGGCAGCAGGGCGAGGTCGACGGTGCGGCGGCGGTCGGCGAACCCCTTGCCAGGCGCCAGGGCGGTGACGGCGGCGAAGCGGTCGCCGGCGAGAGGGTCGGTCAGCCAGACGGCCCGGGTCGCGCCGGCCATGCGGGCGACCAGGGCGGGCTCGCCGCCGTCCTCGCGGTCGACGGCGACGCTCTCGACGGCCACCGGCTGGCCGCCGATGACGACGGTCCAGGTCGAGCCGCTGGCGACGGCCGAAACCGCCAGCCCCTCGGGCGCGGCGATCCGCACGGCGACATGATCGGCGCCGGCGGTCCAGCGGGCGTCGGAGGCCGGACCGAGTTGTCCGTCGCCGGGCATGTCGAGGCGGGCGGGCGTGTCGAACACGACCCAGACGGCCTCGCCGCGCCGGAAGACGGCGGCGCCGACCGGCGTCGGCCAGGCGAAGGACAGGCTGACCTTGGCGGGCGTGGCCCTCGCGGAGACCGCGACGGTCTGGACGGCCGGCGCGGCGGCGGGCGCCGCCGCCGGGGCCGTCGGATAGAGGTTGAGCCACACCGCGCCGTCGGCCGAGCCGCTGCGGACGTCGGCGCCCTCGGCGAGGGTCAGCACCAGTTCGGTGGCGCCCTGGACCGCGCGGGTCTCGACCGCTTCCACGCCCCGGGGCGGATCGACCCTGAGCCGCGAGATGTCCGGCGCGGCGGTCGAACCGATGCGGACGACGACGTCACGACCCTCGCGCCGAACCCGCGACCGGGCCCCGACCACGCCGGCGAATTCGATACGGGTGAATTCCGCATTGGCCCCGATGCGGATCGAGACCGGATCCAGCGGGGCGGCGGCCTCCTGGGCCAGCGGGGCCAGGGGCGCGAACAGAACCGCGCCCGCCGCGGCGGCGGCCACGGTGGTTCTGAGAACGCGCTTGCTGGAGGAGGCCCCGGACATACGCGCGCACCCTCGCGCGACCGGCCTTTCAACGCGGTTAACGGTTGATGACCGCCGCCTCCAGCATCCGCAACGCCACACGCAGGCATTCGAGGCGGCAGGGCCCCCGGCCGATGTCGCCGAAATGGTGCTCCTCGTGGACGGTCGGCGCGCCCGAGGCCGCGACGGCGAAATGGACCAGACCGGGCTCGTCATCCGGACCCGCCTGCCCCGCGAAGCCGGTGACCGCCACCGCCGCGCCAGCTCCCGATGCCCTCAGCGCGCCCTCGGCCATGGCCCGCGCGACCGGCTCCGAAACCGCACCGTTCCGTGCGATCAGCCGGGGCGGCACGGCCAGTTCGTCGGCCTTGGCGTCGTCCGTATAGACGACATAGCCGCGCTCGAAGACATGCGACCGGCCTTCCACGTCGGTCAGGACCGAGGCGATCAGGCCGCCGGTGCAGCTTTCGGCCGTGGCCAGGGTGACGTCGCGGCTCTCCGCGCCCTTCAGCACGGCCTCGATCAGGGCCTCGATGTCGTTCGGCAGGGCGGGGCTGAGGGTTTCGGTCATACGGGCTCCTGTGGCAGCGCAACGGTCACGCTGTCCCGCCCGTTCCCGCGACATCACGGCGCGTTGCGGCCGGGCGCCGGCGCGCCGACATGCGGCGTCGTCTGCCCGTGAGGATCCGAACGTGACCGACCCCCAGTATCCCGCTCTCAACACCCTTTCGACCGGCCTGCGCTGTCGCTGTCCGCGCTGCGGCGAGGGCCCGCTGCTGAAGGGGTTTCTGACCATCCGCGACGCCTGCCCGGCCTGCGGTCTGGACTACGGGTTCGCCGAGCCGGCCGACGGCCCCGCCTTTTTCGGCATGAGCGTTGTCGGCATCGTCGGCATGGCCCTGTTCATGTGGTTCGAGTTCGCCGTCCACCCGCCGATCTGGGTCCATCTGATCGTGACCATGCCGTTGCTGGTCCTCGGCTGCCTGGCCGTGCTGCGGCCGCTGAAGGGCTGGCTGGTGTCGGAACAGTACATCCACAAGGCCGCCCCGCCGGAGTTCGAGAGCGTCGGTAAGCACGGCGAGGGGTCGAAGTGGCGGTGATCCGCGCCGTTTGACTTCCGGCGCGGCGACGCGCCCCCTGCGCCCGTCCCGGGGAGGGGCGCGGCCATGGACATCGAGCGCATACTGTCGTGGCTGCTGATCCTCGTGCCCGCCGTCATCCTGGGGATGGCCGCCGCGATGATTTTCCAGCGGAAGCGGTAGATGGCGACCCCGGAGGGACTCGAACCCCCGACCTCTGCTTTAGGAAAGCCTTGCTCTATCCGGCTGAGCTACGGGGTCACGCAGGCTGACCTAGCGGGTGATCGCGCGGCGGGGAAGCGTCTCGCGGCCGCTCCGACGATTTTTCAGGGGCGCGGGCCGTGACATTGCTGCTGATGGCCATCCTGGGCCTGACCGGGCCGGGCCAGGTCCGGGAATCGCCCCGCCGGGATCCGCCGGCTCGCGAGCGGCCCCGGTCGGCGCCCCCCGCGCGGGAGGTCTATTTCGCCAACTGCACCGCCGCCCGGGCGGCCGGTCGGGAGAACATCCGGCGTGGAGAACCGGGCTACCGGCCGCCGCTGGATCGCGACAACGACGGGGTCGCCTGCGAATCCCGGTGACCTCCTGTTTCAGGATTGTGGTTAATCCGTCTTAAGATACAATATCTTGGGGTGAACAAACCCCGAATCGGGCCGTGTCGGTGATTCGGTCCTGATTCGTTTCGCCCCTGTTCCGGCGAAACAGCCGTGGCCGTTCACACCTCGCTGAAACGCCATGGCCGCGCTTGAGGAACCGGACGGGAAGAGCCACCTTTTCAGGATCATGAGCGACCGCGCCACCGGCATGGCCCCCTCGCGCGTCGTCGCGGTGCTGGGCCCCACCAACACCGGAAAGACCCATCTGGCGGTCGAACGGATGCTGGGCCACGCCTCGGGCATGATCGGCCTTCCGCTGCGGCTGCTGGCGCGCGAGGTCTACGACCGGATCGTCAAGCGGCGCGGGGCGGCGGCGGTGGCCCTGGTCACCGGCGAGGAGAAGATCGTCCCGCCGCGCGCCGTCTATTTCGTCTGCACGGTCGAGGCCATGCCGATGGAACGGTCGGTGGAGTTCCTGGCCGTCGACGAGATCCAGCTGGTCGCGGATCCCGAACGCGGCCACGTCTTCACCCAGCGGCTGCTGCACGCCCGCGGCCGCTTCGAGACCATGTTCCTGGGAGCCGGGACCATGGCGCCGCTGATGCGCGCGCTGGTTCCCGACGTCGAGATCGTCCAGCGCGAGCGCCTGTCGACCCTGTCGTACGCCAGCTCCAAGAAGCTGACCCGCCTGCCCAGACGCAGCGCCATCGTCGCCTTCTCGACCGAGCAGGTCTACGCCATAGCCGAACTGATCCGGCGCCAGCGCGGCGGCGCGGCGGTGGTCATGGGCAGCCTCTCGCCTCGCACCCGCAACGCCCAGGTCGAGCTGTTCCAGTCCGGCGAGGTCGACTTCCTGGTGGCCACCGACGCCATCGGCATGGGGCTGAACATGGAGGTCGACCACGTCGCCTTCGCCGGCCTGAGAAAGTTCGACGGGCGGCGCACCCGCTGGCTGCACGCGCATGAGATCGGCCAGATCGCCGGCCGGGCCGGACGGCACCTGCGCGACGGGACCTTCGGGGTGACCGGCGAGGCGCTGGAGCTGGATCCCGATCTGGTCGAACAGGTGGTCGAGCACCGCTTCGATCCGGTCGAGGGGGCGGAGTGGAGGAACGCCCGGCTGGACTTCGACACCCTGCCCGACCTGTTGCGTTCGCTGGTGGTGACGCCGGGACGGGCGGGGCTGAGCCTGACGCAGCCGGCGCTGGACGAGACCCTGCTGCGGCGGCTGATCAAGGACGAGGAGGTGGCGCGGGTCGGGCGCTCGCGCGGAGCCATCATGCGGCTGTGGGAGGCGTGCCAGCTTCCCGACTTCCAGAAGACGACGCTGGACGAGCACGGACGGCTGGCGAAGGACATCTTCCAGGCCCTGACCGGCAGGCGCGGGCGGCTGACCGAGGACTGGATCGCGCCGCGGTTCGCCGGGCTCGACCGCGACGACGGCCAGATCGACCAGCTGTCGGCGCGGCTCAGCGGCGTGCGGACGCTGAGCTATATCGCCAACCGCCCGGACTGGCTGGATCAGGCCCAGGGCTGGCGGGACCGCACCAGGGTGCTGGAGGAGCGCCTCTCGGACGTGCTGCACGAACGTCTGACGGCCCGGTTCGTGGACCGGCGCACCACCGCCCTGATGCGGGCGCTGAACGTGCGGGAGGACGCGGTCGCCGAAGTGGAGGAAGACGGCGCCGTGGTGGTGGAGGGCCATGCGGTCGGGCGGCTGCTCGGCGTGGACTTCCAGATCGACCGGGGTTCCAGCGCCCTGGAGGACCGGGCGTTGCGCCATGCGGCGCGGCAGGCCGTGACGCCTGAAATCGCGCGTCGGCTGGGCCGGCTGGCGGCGGATGAGGATGCGGCCTTCGGCGTCACCCCGGACGGAGCCGTGCTGTGGCGCGGCGTGCGGGCCGGCCAGGTGGCGGGCGGCGACTGGTTCGCGCCCCGGGTGCGGCTGCCGGGCGAGCTGGGCCCCGTGGCGGCGCGCGAGCGGGCCCAGCGGCGGCTTGAGGCCTGGCTGGCCGGCGAGGCGGGCCGGGCGCTGAAACCCTTGCGACGGTTGAAGACGGCCATCGAGAGCGGCGCCCTGAAAGGCCTGCCGCGCGGCATCGCCTTCCGCCTGCTGGAGGCCGGCGGGATCCTCGACCGGCGCGAGGTGGACCGCGACCTGGCCGCGCTGAGCCAGGTCGAGCGGCGCACGCTCAAGACGTTCGGCGTGCGGATGGGGTCCCATTCGGTCTGGCTGCCCGCCCTGTCGAAGAGCCGGTCCCGGGCGCTGGCCCAGGCCTTTGTGGCCGGCGAGGGATTCCGTCCCCACGCGGGCCTGTCTCCGCTGCCGGCGCCTGCGCCCTCCGCGCGGGCCATGTCGGCGTTCGGTCTGCGCGCCGCCGGCCGGTTCGCGGCCCCGGTGGAGATGCTCGAGGCGCTGACCGAACGCAAGGCGCGCGGCGACGGGCGGCTAAACGAGAACGATCTGGCCGAACTGGGTCTCAGCCTCGAGGAAGCGAAGATTCTGACCGCCGCCTTGAAAACCACGCGGGCGCAGCAACCGGACGGCGACGCCCGGGGGCCGCGTCCCGCGAAGGACTCGCCGTTCGCCGCCCTGTCGGTCCTGACGGCGCCGCCCGCGGCCGCGCGGGCCGGACGCCGTCGCCCGCGACGGGTCCCTCGCACCCCGACCGGAACCGCATGAGCCAGACGGGTTGCCGTGTCGACGTCTGGCTGTGGCGCGCGCGCTTCGCGAAGTCGCGGTCGCTCGCCGCGGCCATGGTCGAGCGGGGCATGGTGAGGCTGACACACAACGGCGCCCAGAGCCGGCTCGACAAGCCGAGCCGCCCGGTCCACGTCGGCGATGCGCTGGTTTTCGCCCTCGGCGGCCGGCTGGTGGAGCTGACCGTCGCCGGGCTCGGCGAGCGGCGCGGTCCGGCCGGGGAAGCCCGCACGCTCTACACCCTGTCCGGCCCCGAGGGGTGACACCCGCGGCCGAAGGATGCGGATCGCGGTGCGACATCTCCGCCTCACCGCCCCGACTGCGGCTTCCCCTCGGTTGACAGCGTTCGTCGGCGGGGTCATGTGCGCTGCCCGTTCCTCCCGCCAGCCGATAGCGCCCCAGACCGCCTCATGACCTACATCGTCACCGACGCCTGCGTGAAATGTAAGTTCATGGACTGCGTCGAGGTCTGCCCGGTCGACTGCTTCTACGAGGGGGAGAATTTCCTCGTCATAGCGCCGGACGAATGCATCGACTGCGGCGTCTGCGAACCGGAGTGCCCGGTCGACGCCATCAAGCCCGACACCGAGGACGAACCCGACGGCAAATGGCTGATGGTCAACGCCGACTACGCCAAGGTCTGGCCGAACATCACCGTCAAGGGCACGCCCCCCGCCGACGCGGAAGCGTTCGAACGCGAGACCGGCAAGTTCGAGAAATACTTCTCCGAAAAGCCCGGCAAGGGTTCCTGAGCGTACCGCTGGCGAGCCGGCGTTCGATGTGATCTTCTCCGTTTGAGCGGGGGACGGACGAATGCCTGATCTGGACAAGCCCGGCCTCTGGCTGCTGGCGGCCGGGATCACCGCCCTGGGCGTGATCGGCGTCGCGACCGAACAGCTGATCGAGGGGCTTCAGCCCGTCGAGGCGCCCAACCGCATCGTCGCCCTGATCAACGGCGGAATTCTGCTGGTCAGCGGCCCCGGCCTGTTGGTCGCCCGATACCGCGACCGAGGCGCGCTGCTCCTCGTCACGTTGATGGGGGTGTCGCTGGCCCTCCAGATTTCCGGACTTCTGGCGGCGCCGACGGATGTCACCCTCTGGGTCTCTGCGGCCCAGGCTGTGGCCATCGCGGCGGCTCTCTGTCTGCTGATCAAGCCGGAAAGCGACGGCGCGCGACTCGCGGCCCGGATCGTCGTCGGGGCGATGCTGATCCTCTTCGGCGCGGTGCATCTGATGTATCCCGCGGCCATCGCCGGCATGATCCCGGCGTGGATGCCCGGCCAGGCCCTGTGGCCCTGGGCCACAGGCGCCGGCCAGACCGTTGCGGGGCTCGCCGTCGTGAGCGGCGTCTTCGGACGGCCCGCCACGGCTCTCGTCGGAGCGATGTTCACCTCCTGGGTGTTAGTGGTTCACCTGCCCCGGATCGCCGCCGCGCCGAGCAGCGGGTCAGAGTGGACCTTCATGGCCCTGGCGTTCGCCCTGACCGGCGTGGTCTGGACCGTGAACGGCGCCCTGGCCCGAAACGGTGGGGATTTCCCGTCCCGCACGCGCTGACGCTGTGGACGTTTTGAAATTCCGAAGTTTTGTGATAGGTTCCTGTCATTGGGTCGGGCGGTAAGCGATTTTCTCGCGCCGCCCGCGTTTGCGACAGAACTCCGCCCACGAAGGCGGGGTCGGCCAGAGGTTTGGTGATCCGTTTTCGCTCCTGACGACTGACAAAGCTGCGCCGTTGACGGTTCCCCGTCGCCGGACAGTGCATTGTCGTCTTTTGCGTTGCCGCCTCATCCACCCTGCGCCGGGAAAGGAATGACATGACGAACAAGAGCGGACTGGAATTCAAGGTTGGCGACGCGGTCGTCTATCCGGCGCACGGCGTCGGCAAGGTCGCGGCGGTTGAGGTCCAGGAAGTCGCCGGCATGTCGCTGGAAGTTTATGTGGTCACCTTCGACCACGAGAAGATGACCCTGCGCGTCCCGACCAAGAAGGCCAAGACGGCCGGCCTGCGCTCGCTGGCCGCCGACGACGTGGTGACCAAGGCGCTGACGACCCTGAAGGGCCGCGCCCGCATCAAGCGCACCATGTGGTCGCGCCGCGCCCAGGAGTACGAGGCCAAGATCAACTCGGGCGACCTGATCTCGATCGCCGAGGTGGTCCGCGACCTGCATCGCGCGGACAGCCAGCCGGAACAGTCCTATTCGGAGCGTCAGCTCTATGAATCGGCCCTGGACCGCATGGCCCGCGAAGTCGCCGCCGCCAACCGCATCGACAAGGACGCCGCCGTCCAGCTGCTGGCCCGGTCGCTGAGCGCCAAGAAGGCCGTCATCGCCGCCGCCGAGGCCGCGGAAGAAGCCGAGGCCGAAGCCGCCTGATTTCGACGCGCGTCGCTAGAGACCAAAGGCCCGGGAGCGATCCCGGGCCTTTTGCATTTTCACCGGCCCGGACCGGTCCCGGAGACGCTTTCGAGATAGGCGATGAGGTCGGCGATCTCGGTCGGCTGAAGCTCGAAGGCCGGCATGGCGGGGTGGGCGGTGACCAGCCCCTCGGCGAAGGCCTCCTGGAGGTCGCGCACTGGATACAGGACACCCATGTCCCGGAATGGCGGCGCGGCGTGCATGGGGCTGTCCCCGGACCGTTCCACCGCGTGGCAGCCCGCGCACTTCTGTCGCACGAGAATGGCGCCCCGGTCCGCCGATCCCATGACGACGGGCTCGGTTCCGTTCTGGCGGACGGCTTCCCCGGCGCAGCCCGCGAGGACCAGGGCCCCCAGAACCATCCATAGTCGACCTGTCATCGTCCGATTCCTCCCGGTCAGGATCGTCGTATATCATGCGGACTCCGCGCCCGGCTTGACTCAAGACAAGACGGACGACGCGGGACCGGCCTATTCTCCCGGCGAAACCCGTTCCAGCGAGGCGATACGATGACCCAATTCCACCACATCCGGCTCGAACTCGCGCGGGAGGCCGACCACCCGGCGGGCGATCCCACCGAAGGGTACGACATCGTCGCGCCGCTCGACGCCGAGGGCCGGCTGGACGGCGACGCGCTGCGCGCGGAGCCCGAGCGCGGTCATGTGCGGAGCTTCCTGAGCGGTCAGACGGCCGGAACGGGTCGCCTGCGGCACGGTCCCGGCGGGAGCTGGACCCTGGACCTCGACGGCGGCGACGCCGGGGACGCCCTCGGATTCCGATTCGCCGACGAGCGGTTCGTCGCCGGAGAGTACGTCAGCCTGACGTCGCCCTCCGGCGGCCAGCATACCTACGTCGTGGCGCGGGTGGCCGAAGTCTAGAAATACTCGGCCCCGGCCGGGCACTGGGCCGCCAGGCGGCGCGCCGTGATGGTGGCCGGAATATACGGGCTCCACATCCCGGCGGCGCGGATCGAGGCCCCGCCGCGGAAACTGAACTGCTCTGGCTGATAGGTCCCGTTCAGGCGCACCCGGACGCGACGGCCGCTGCGGCTGACGCAATTGCCCTCGAAGCGGGCGTTGCCATTGCCGACCTCGCGGACCGGATAGGTGCACTGATAGTGGCGCGTCGACAGGCCGCCGAAGAAGCGGTTGATCTCGCTGGGCCGGACGCATTTGGTCTCGGTGTCGCGGTTGCCGAGCGCGCTGGTGGTGTATTCCCAATAGCCGGCCAGCACGGGCGGCTCGGCGGGCTGAACCGGCGCGGCGGGACCCGCCATGGGCGCGGTCGCCGGCGCGGCCAGCAACAGGGCGCCGGCGAGCACCGGAACAATGCGGATCAGGATGGACGGCTTCACAGGACGGACCCCTCGACGACGGACGTTGGCGACATGACTAATGGGGATATATGGCGGGAATTGAACGCTGGCTGAACAGGCGGCGCGCCGCCACAAGCCTTGACGTAGCGCGGTGACTTCCACTATACGGCCCCTCTCGCGCGGGGACCCGTCCCTGCGCGCCTCTGTTTCACGTGTCCGCCCCGTCTCGCGGACCGCTCCGCCAAGGATAGTCAGATGTCGCGTCGCTGCGAACTCACCGGTATCGGCCCGATGGTCGGCCACAGCGTGAGCCACTCGAACGTCAAGACCAAGCGCCGCTTCCTGCCGTCGCTGAAGACGGTCAAGGTAACGTCGGAGGCCCTGGGCCAGACCTTCAGCCTGCGCATCTCGAACGCCGCCCTGCGCACCCTCGACTTCAAGGGCGGCCTCGACCCGTTTATCGTCAAGGCCCGGGACGAGCAGCTTTCGCTGGCCGCCCAGCGTATCAAGCGCCAGGTCAAGGCCCGGATCGCCGAACAGGCCGCCGCCGCCTGAACGGGCGACAGCCGCAAGATTTGAAGGGGCCGGCGGAAACGTCGGCCCTTTTTGTTTGGCCGCGACGGCGGCAAACTGCCCCCATGACCCGCGACGAGATGTACGCCTATGCCCTGTCCCTGCCCGAGGTCGAGGAGTCGACGGTGCACGGCGCGCGGTGCGTGCGCCTGCGCGGCAAGCTGCTGATCAACGACACCCGCCTGCCCGACGCCGTCTCCCTGTCGCTCGACCATGGCGACATCGACCTTCTGATGGAGACCGAGCCGCAGACCTATTTCAAGACGCCGCATTTCGAAGGCTGGCCGGCGGTGCTGGTGCGCTACGAGGCCGCCGACGACGACCGGCTGCGCGAACAGATCGACAAGGCCTGGGCGCGGCGGGCGACGAAGGCCCAGCGCGAGGCGCGCGGCCTGTAAGGCTTTCGGGTTGCACGCAACGCCCCCGTCTCTAGGCTGAGACGGTCGTTTCCGGGGAGCCGTCGTGTCCTGCAAAACCCTCCGCGCCGTCCTGACCGGCGTCTCCGTTCTCGCGCTCGCAGCCTGCGCCGCGACGCCGACCTTGCCCGGGGCGGTTGCGTCCGCCGCCGAGCCAACGCCGGCCGCCACGGCGATGCGCGAATCGACCGCCTTCACCCTCGGCACCGACCAGCCCCGCACACCGGAACAACTGGCCATGCAGTTCGACAAGGCGGATCTGTCGATCAGGGTCATGCCCGAAACGAAGACCATCGACGCCGTCGCGGTGCTGGACTTCACCGCCACCGCGCCGCTGACCGCCGTGGTCGTTGAACTGGACACCCTGCTGACGGTGTCGTCGGTGCAGGTGGACGGCGACGAACTGTCGGCCGACGACGAATGGGACAACCCCGAAGGCCGGATGACGATTCGCCTCGGGCGCACGCTGGCGGCTGGAGAGACGGTGTCGGTGCGCATCGCCTATTCCGGCGCCCCGCGCGTCGCGCCCCAGGCGCCATGGGACGGGGGCTTCGTCTGGGGGGCCACGGCGGACGGGACGCCGTGGATCGCCACGGCCGTCCAGCCGGAAGGCTGCGACCTGTTCTGGCCCTGCATCGACAGCCCCCTCGCCGAACCCGCCCGGGTGGATCTGCACATTACCGTGCCGTCCAACCTGTCGGCGCCGTCGAACGGGCGATTCCTCGACGTGGTCGATCACGGCGACGGCTGGACCACCTGGAACTGGAGCGCCGCCCATCCCAACACCTACGCCATCGCCCTGAACATCGGGCCGTATGACGAGGTGCGGGCCGACTACCGCAGCCGGTTCGGCAATGTGATCCCGATGTCCTACTGGCATCTGCGGTCCGACGATCCGGACAAGGTCGCGGCCCTGTTCGCCCAGTTCGCGCCGATGCTGGACTTCTACGAGGCGACGGTGGGTCCCTATCCCTTCGGCGACGAGAAGATGGGCGTGGTCGAGACCCCTCACCTGGGCATGGAACACCAGACCATCAACGCCTACGGCAACGCCTACCAGCTCGACGGCAAGGGCTACGACTGGCTGCTGCACCACGAGCTGGCCCACGAGTGGTTCGGCAACCAGATGACCAACCGCAACGCGGACGACATGTGGCTGCACGAGGGACTGGGCAGCTACATGCAGCCCCTCTACCTGCGCTGGCTGCACGGCGAGCGCTTCATGCAGGCCCAGCTTCAGGACCAGCGCCGCGACCTGATCAACCGGTTCCCGGTCGTCTCCGGCACGGAGCGGGCCGAGGACGAGGTTTACAAGGACGAGGTCGGACCGGGGCTGGACCTGTACAACAAGGGCTCGCTGATCGCCCATTCGCTGCGCCTGCTGATCGGCGACGAGGCCTTCTTCCGGTCGGTGACCCGGCTGGTCTACGGGACGGCGACGCCGCGGCCCGGCGAGTTCACGCCTCGCCACGGCACGACCGACGAATTCCTGGCCATCGTCAACGAGGAGGCCGGGCGGGACCTGACCTGGTTCTTCAGCGGCTATCTGTACCAAGCCGCCCTGCCCGACCTGCGTCAGACCCGCGAGAGCGGGGAACTGGCCCTGGAGTGGGTCACTGGCGACGGAGCCGCCTTTCCCATGCCGGTCGAGATCGAGATCGACGGACTCCGCCAGACAGTGGCCATGACCGGCGGGCGGGACCGGGTCGCGGTCCCGGACGGCGCCCACGTCCTGATCGACCCGGACAACAAGGTCCTGCGCCGGCTGGAGTTCATTGAGGCATGGAAGGCCGCGGGCGGAAGCTGAGGCGGTCGTCGGATTTCGCCGGGGACGCATCCTCCGCGGCCCGTCCGCGAACCGACGGCCGGACCGGGGCGGCGTTGAGCCCCTGGATCGCCTCCGCCGTCACCGACTGGCGCACCAGCTGGCAGGCGCCCTGGGTGGTCAGGAAGGCGATGTCGGCGGCGTCGCGGCCGCAGGCGATGCGCACCAGACCCTCGACCGGGGCCAGGCCCGTCGGATCGACCAGCCACCAGCCGTTCGACAGCCAGACCTCGAAGATGGCGTGAAAGTCCGGCGGCTGAAGCTGGTGCGCGAAGGCGCTGACCGCCCGCGCCGGAATGCCCGAGGCCCGGCACAGGGTGATGCCCATGTGGGTGAAGTCGCGGCAGACGCCGGCCCGGTCGATGAAGGTCCGCGCCGCCGTCGTCTCGCTGTCCGAGGCGCCCGGCTCGTAGTCGATCTCGGCCTTGATCCAGTCGAGGATCCTCAGCACCCGGTCGCCCCCCGTCGTGCCGCCGAAGGTGCGTTCGACGAAACGGCCGAACTGGTCCGAAGGGCAGTAACGGCTGGGCCAGAGATAGGTCAGCACCTCGGCCGGCAGGTCGTTCCAGTCGTGCTGGACCGTGACCGGCGGCAGGCCCTTGAGCACGCCATTGTCGACCGTCGCCTCATAGGTCAGGGCCACCTCGCCGGACAGGTGGGCGCGCAGGGTGCGGCCCCCGAACTCCTCGTCCTCATCCTCGATGAAGTCGACGGCGGGCGTCGTGGTCAGGCGTTCCTCGAGGAGGGTCTGGCCCGGCCAGTGCGCGACCTGGATCTTGTAGATGGCGTCCGTCGGCGGATCGAAGCGATAGACCAGGTCGGCGCGGACACGGATTTTCATGTGGGCTCGACTGAAGCAGGACGGGCCTGTCGTCAACGGCGCGGGCCCGCCGCCGTTCCTTGAACCCTACGGTTCCAGCTCGATGTCCCAGTACAGATAGTCGAGCCAGCTCTGGTGCAGGTAATGCGGCGGGAAGCGGCGGCCGAACTGCTGCAGCTGCCAGGCGCTGGGCCGGTGCGGCGGCCGGCGGATGGGCATGCCGGCCTGCTGCGGCGTGCGGCCGCCCTTCTTCAGATTGCACGGCGAACAGGCGGCGACGATGTTCTCCCAGGTCGTGCGCCCGCCACGCGAGCGGGGGATGACATGGTCGAAGGTCAGTTCCGCGGTGGCGTTGCAATACTGGCAGGCGAAGCCATCGCGCAGGAAGACGTTGAAGCGGGTGAAGGCCGGCTGGCGATCCTGGTCGACATAGCTCTTCAGCGCGATGACGCTGGGCAGGACCATTTCCATCGACGGGCTGCGCACCACCTTGTCGTAGGTCGACACCACCTCGACGCGGTCCTGGTAGACCGCCTTGACCACTTCTTCCCACGGCCAGATCGACAGCGGATAGTAGGACAGGGGGCGAAAGTCGGCGTTCAGCACCAGCGCGGGCCAGCCGGACGGGGGGCGGCTCAGGACCTGCATCAGGCCCTCGCCGCTCGGGAGAGGATCATCGACGCGACCGGACTGAAGACACGTCTCCTTCCCTGGCTGTGGTCGAAGCCTAGCCCTGATTCGACGGCTTGGCGATGACGACGGGACGACGCTTGCGCAACGTTCAGCCGCGCGAAGGGGTCCCCGGAAACGCCGGCAGGCTCCAGCCCCAGACCAGGGCGCCGGCGCGCAGGGCGAAGCCGCACGGTGCGGCGACCAGGGCGGCCGGCCAGGCGTCGAGGCCGAGGGCGCGCGCGGCGACGAAGACCGTGGCGGCCAGCAGGGCGGCCGAGACGGTGATCTCGCGCCGCAGCAGGATCGAGGGCTGTCCCGCCAGGAGGTCACGCACGACCCCGCCGAAACAGGCGGTCAGGGCCCCCATGACGATGCAGATCAGCGGCGCGACGTCGAAGGCCTCGGCCTTGGCGGCGCCCATCACGCCATAGGCCGCCAGCCCGATCGCATCGAGCCACAGCAGGGCCCGGAACCGCCATGGCCTGGCTCCGACCATCCAGACCGCGAGCGAGGCGATCAGGCAGACGGCGATGTAGCGCCAATCCTGCACCCAGAAGACCGGCGCGCCGATCAGCAGATCGCGCAGGGTGCCGCCGCCGACCCCGGTGATGGCGCCGAAGAAGGCGAAGGTGACCAGGTCGTGCCGCTGTTGCGCCGCCGCCAGGGCGCCGGTGGCGGCGAACACGGCCACCCCGGCGAAGTCGAGCGCGCCCAGGACGGTCTCGGGATCGGTCAGGGCGGGATCGACGATGGGGCTCACGCGGGATGGTCCTCCAGCACGACCACGCCGCGCTTGACCGCTCCATACCATCCCCAGAGCAGATGCGCCGCCACGCTGCGGTGAGGCCGCCAGATCTCCGCCCGGACATAGGCCTGTTTCTCGGTCGGACGCAGGGTGGCGCCGTCGGCCCATCGCATCGCCTCCTGCAGGGCGATGTCGCCGCCGGGGAAGACGTCCCGCCGGCCTTCGCAGAACATCAGGAAGGTCTCGGCGGTCCATTTGCCGACGCCCTTGATGGCTGTCAGCCGGGCGGCGGCCTCCTCGTCCGACAGCCGCTCCAGATGGTCGAAGTCGATGCGGCCGTCGACGTGGGCCCTGGCGATCTCGTGGCCGTAGGTCGCCTTCTGGATCGACAGGCCGAAGGTGCGCAGGGTCTCGATGGGCGTGGCCAGCATGCGTTCGGGCGTCACCTCTCCGCCCAGCCCCGTTTCGACACGCGCCCAGATCGCAGCGGCCGAGGCGAGCGAGACCTGCTGGTCGACGATCATGTGAAACAGGCCCTCGAACCCGCCCACGCGGCGTCGCCATTCGAAAGCCGGGGTCTGGGCGTGGGCCCGGGCCAGCGCCGGGTCGATCCCGACCACCGCCCGACGGGCCGCCTCGATATCGTCCAGCCAGTAGGGTGTCTGCATGCGACGACCGTAGCGCCGGTCCCGCCCGGGACAAGCGCGCCGGGTGTGATCGCGTCCGGTTGTCGCTATCGTGCGGGAATGTTCGTCACCCGCTTCGCGCCCTCGCCGACCGGCTGCCTGCACAAGGGTCATGCTTTTTCGGCCCTGACGGCGTGGAGAGCGGCCCGGGCGGCCGGCGGGCGTTTCCTACTGCGGATCGAGGACATCGACCCGACACGCTGCCGGCCCGAGTTCGAAGCCGGCATCCTCGAGGATCTGGCATGGCTGGGCCTCGATTGGGACGGACCGGTGCGCCGCCAGTCCGACCATCTCGCCGACTACGCGGCGGTCGTCGCCGACCTTGAGGCGCGGGGTTTGCTCTACCGCTGTTTCCGGACACGAAAGGACATCCTGGACGCCATCGGCGATGCGCCTCACGGGCCCGTCGAGGCGGCCCGGCCCGGCCCGCACCCGGGCTGGGAGGAGGCGGCGCTGCTGGCCGACGGTCGGCCGTTCGCGTGGCGGCTCTCGCTGGATCGTGCGCGCGAGGCGCTGGGCGAGGCGGCCTGGACCGCCCTCGCCTTCGTCGAGGAGGGCGGTGGCCCCGGGGGAGAGCAGGGCCGGATCCCGGCCCGGCCCGAAGCCGCGGGCGACGTGGTGCTGGCCCGCAAGGACGCCGGCGCGGCCTATCATGTGGCGGTGACCCACGACGACGCCCTGCAAGGCGTCACCCATGTGATCCGCGGCGGGGACCTGTTCGAGGCAACCCATGTCCAGGTCCTGATCCAGGCGCTGATGGGCTGGCCCACCCCCGTCTATCGCCACCACCGTCTTCTGGTCGGCGAGGATGGCAGGCGTTACGCCAAGCGCGACCGGTCCGTGACCCTGGCGGAGCTGAGGGCGGGCGGGCTGCGCCCCGAAACGCTGCGGGCCGAACTGGGCTTCTGATCAGGGGGCCAGCCGGCCGTCCGCCTTGTCCGCCGCGAAGACCACGTCCTTGTCCGGCTTTTCCGCACCGACGCCCGGCGCGCCGAGCCGGGTCAGCACATGACGGATGACGTTCAGACGGGCGGTCTTCTTGTGGTCGGTGGCGACGATGGTCCAGGGCGCATGGGCCGAATGGGTCTCGGCCAGCATGCGGTCGCGGGCGGCCGAATAGGCGTCCCAACGCTTCTGCGCCTCGGCGTCCAGCGGCGAGATCTTGAACCGCTTGAGCGGATCGGCGACCCGTTCGGCCAGTCGCTCGGCCTGTTCCGCCTTCGAGATGTCGAACCAGAATTTGATCAGCAGGATTCCGGAATCGGTCAGCAGCTTTTCGAACCGCGGCGCGTCCTTCAGGAACTGGTCGTGCTGGGCCGGGGTGCAGAACTCCATCACCGGCTCGACCCCGGCGCGATTGTACCAGGACCGATTGAAGATGGCGGTCTCGCCGGCGGCGGGCAGATGCGGCACGTAGCGCTGGAAATACCATTGGCTGGCTTCGCGTTCGCCCGGTTTGGGCAGGGCGAAGACCCGGGTCTGGCGTGGCGACATGTATTCGGTCAGCCGGGTGATCGAGCCGTCCTTGCCGGCGGCGTCGCGGCCCTCGAACAGCATCAGGGTCCTGACGCCCTTATCGATGGCCCAGGCCTGGGCCTCGACAAGCTTGAGCTGGAGGCGTTCCAGTTCGGTCTGATAATCGGATGTCTTGCCCATGCCGGCACGATGCGCTCCGGCCGCGGGCGGGGCAATGCAGGATGGGCGGATCACGATGGAGGCCGCCATGATCGTCACGCGCCGCGCCCTGCTGGGCGGAGCCGCCGCCCTGCCCCTCGCCGGCCCTTTTCCGGCCCGCGCCCGCGAAGCGGCGGCCGAAGCCGCGCTGGACGCCGTCTTCGCCGAGACCGCCCCGCCGGCCCTCGCCGCCGGCGTCGTCACGCGCGAGGGCCTCGGCTGGGCCGGGGTCCGGGGCGTGCGCCGGGCCGGGCACGAGGCGGCGGCGACGCTGGGGGACCGCTGGCACCTCGGCTCCAACACCAAGGCCATGACCGCCGCCGTCTTCGGCCGGCTGGTCGAGCAGGGCCGCGCCCGCTGGGCCATGCCGCTGGCCGAGGCCCTGCCCGGCCTCACGATCGATCCCGCCTGGGCGGGGACCACGCTCGACGACCTGATGCGCCACCGCGCCGGCCTGCTGGACCCTGGCCTGCTGGACCAGGCCTGGCTGCTCGGAGCCCATATCGACCCGCGGCCCCTGCCGGAACAGCGGGCGGAGTTCGCGGCGCGGGCGCTGGCGGCGCCGCCAGCTGTTCGGGCAGGCCAGTTCGCCTACGGCAACGGCAACTACATCCTCGTCGGGGCGGCCATCGAGGCCCTGACCGGCCAGGCCTGGGAGGCGGCGATGGCGGCCGAGCTGTTCGCCCCGCTGGGGCTGGCCTCGGCCGGCTTCGGGGCGCCGCGCGGCGAGGCGCCCTGGGGCCACCGGGGCGGCGTCGGCCTCGATCCGGCCGGCTTCGCGGACAATCCCCGGGCGCTGGGACCGGCGGGCACGGCGCATATGAGCCTGGCCGACTACGCACGGTTCGTCGCTGCCATGATGGGCGGCGCTCCCGACTGGCTCGGCGAGGCGACCCGCGCCCGGCTGCTGACCCCCGCCGCCGGAGAACCGCCGGCGTATGCGGCCGGCTGGGGCGTGGGGAGCGCGCCCTGGGCCGGCCTCGGCGGGCCCGGGCCGACGATCACCCACAACGGCTCCAACACCCTGTGGTTCGCCACCGTGCTGGCGGCGCCGGAGCGGGGGCTGGGGTTCATCGCCCTGTCCAACGACGGCGCGGCGGGGCAGCGGGCCTGCCTGACCCTGGTCCGGCGGCTGGCGGAGGGCGCCGACGCCGGGTAAGGCTGGCCGGGCATGAAGCGCGATTTCGCCGATTTCTGGAACCTGCTGTGGGAGCTGGCGCTCGGCGTCTGCGCCGCCTTCGCCCTGCTCAATCTGTTCGCGCCGCACCAGGACCTGCCGTGGAAGCCGCTGGACCTGAGCCATCCGATCGGCCAGGCGACGGCGGCCAAGGTGGGCGATTTCGTCCTGCCCCGCACCGCCGCCCCCGAAGAGATCACCGCCGTCACCGACGCCTGCATCCAGGTGCTGCGCGAGGCCGGGGTCCAGGTCGAGCGCGCGCCCGACCGCGACGACGGCGGCTTCTGCGTCGTGCGCGGCGCCGTCCGGATCACCGGCGGCGCCGTCACCCCCCTGCCCGGAAATCCGGTCATGCAGTGCCCGCTGGCGGTGCGGTACGTCATCTGGGACCGCCAGGTGCTGCAGCCCGCGGCCGAGGCGACCTTCGGATCGCGGGTGGCGCGGCTGAACGACGTGGGCGCCTACGCCTGCCGCCGCATCTACGGCCAGACGGCGGTGGACGCCAAACCCAGCGAGCACGCCCGGGCCAATGCGCTGGACATCGGCGGCATGACGCTGGAGGACGGGCGGCGGGTTTCGGTGCTGGCGGACTGGCCCGGAACCGGCCCCAACGGCGCCGAGGGGCGAACCTTCCTGACGCGGATCCGGGCGGGGGCGTGCCGGGTGTTCGCCACCGTGCTGACGCCCGACTACAACGCCGCCCACGCCAACCACCTGCATCTGGACGGAGCCCCGCGGCCCCTGTGCGCCTGACGAGCGCCGCCCCCGTTCGCCCGGCGAGCGAATCGTTTGCGGTTGACCGTCCCCGAATTGCGCGAGAGAAAGTCGGCGCAGTCCGGATTTCGCGCGGCGTCCACACCCGTGCCTGCTCCTTCGCCTGATCGAGCCGTCCAGATGGACTGACGGGCCTCCCTTTCGGGACGCCTGCCTGGAAAGCGCGTTCAGGAGACGCAACATGGCGACCGGCACGGTCAAGTGGTTCAACCCGACGAAGGGTTTCGGCTTCATCCAGCCCGATGGCGGCGGTCAGGACGTTTTCGTCCACATCACCGCCGTCCAGAAGGCGGGCCTGCAAGGCCTGGATGAAAACGCCAAGGTCGAATACGAGCTGGAATCCCAGCGCGGCAAGACCTCGGCGGTCGACCTGAAGCTTCTTTAAGGCCGGGCCGCGGTCAGAAGGCTCCGCCTTCTCGACCCGACGCGGCCTGGTTGAAGCCACGGACATC
The DNA here is from genome assembly GCF_030704825.1 of Brevundimonas sp. Taxonomy (GTDB): domain Bacteria; phylum Pseudomonadota; class Alphaproteobacteria; order Caulobacterales; family Caulobacteraceae; genus Brevundimonas. The sequence goes on from NZ_JAUYNX010000024.1 coordinate 55,075, forward strand.
ACCATCATGAGACGGGCGCGGCGGCTTCGGCTTCCGCGCCTTTCTTTTGCGTACTCGACCACTGCGCCAGCACGATCGCCGCCAGCACCACGGCCCCGCCCAGCGCCTGCATCGGGGTCAGGGTCTCGGCGAAGATCAGCCAGCCCAGCAGGGCGGCGACCACGGGCTGGATCAGCACCGTCACCGCCGTCAGGGCCGCCGGCAGCCGGCCCAGCGACCAGGCCACCCCGCCCTGCCCGACCACATGCACCGCCCCCAGCCCCGCGCAGGCGGCCCAGCCGCCCCATGAGCCGGGCAAAACCTGTTCGCCCAGCACCAGGGCCGCCAGCAGCAGGCCCGGCGCCGCGAGGGCCGTCGACCACAGCATGACCCGTCCGGCCGAATACCGCCCCCGCGCCGCCTTCACGGCGATGAAATAGCCCGCGTACCAGAGGGCGGTGACGGCGGCGAAGGCGTCGCCCAGCGGCGGGTTCGACCCCTGCCCCCCGTCGGCTCCCAGCGACATGGCCACCGCCCCCGCGATGGCCGCGGCGAGGGCTGCGAGGAACAGGGCCCGCGGCCGGTCGCGGAACAGCCACCAGCCGACCAGGGTCACCACCACCGGCGTCAGATTGGTCAGGGTGGTGGCGTTGGCCACCGAGGTCAGGGCGATGCTGTAGTGCCAGAAGGTCAGGTCGAGCACGAGCATGCCGCCCGCCAGCGCCATCCAGCCCGACGGCCGCCCGACCCCCTCGCCGCCGGGCCTTGCGGTCATGACCAGCAGCCACGGCAGGGCGAAGGCGAAGCGCCAGAACCCCGCCGCCGCCGGCCCGGCGTCCGCCAGCCGCACGAGGATGGGCGCCAGCCCCAGCACCATGGCGGCGAGGACCAGCACGATCAGGGCGGAGAGGCGGGAGGCGGGCATGGGAGGGGTATAGAGCGCGGGGCCGGCGGGCGTCATCGGTTCCTTCTCCCCCTGCCCCGGCGACCCTTCTCCCCTTGCGGGAGAAGGGCGAGTTGGGTCGGCCCACGCGAAAATGCGATTTCCGCCCATCTGGAGACATTCGACCCTCATTCGTCCCGCTCCGGCGGGGCGGCGAACTCGTCGTATTCGGGCGGCAGGGGGCGGCCGAGGGCGAGGTCGCGGGCCAGTTTCAACGCCCTTTCCCGCAGGAAACGGCGGGCCATCAGCTGGCTCTCCTCGCTGCGGGCCTCCTGCTCGGCGGGGTCGAGTTCGACCCATTCGAACAGGGCGTCGAGACGGGCGATCTCGGACGCCGCCCGGGCCAGCCGCAGGGCCGTCAGGCCGCGCCCGCCCCGCACCGCCTCGGCGGCCGAGGCCAGCGCCCGCCGCGCCAGGTCGCCGGGCCGGATCTGGATCGGCGCGGTCCAGGCGGCGACGATGTCGTCCTCGGTCAGGGGCGCGTCGGCCTCGCCCGCCGTCGCCGCAGAAGGCGCGGCGGTCCCGGCCGATCCGGCGAAGGCCGCCGTCCGGGGCCGTTCGAGCGCCCCGGGCCAGGGCGTGGCGCGGGCGGCGAAGGCGCGCTTGGTCCAGCCCTCGCGCGCGGCCCGCTTGCGCAACGCCCCCTCGGATATGCCGAACCGGCCGGCGACCGTGCGGGCCGACAGGCCGGAGAGGTAGGCGCCGCGGATCAGGCTCCAGCAGTCGGGGCTGACGGTGACGTAGCGGGTGTCGGGCGGTTGGTGTGTTGGCATGATGTGGCGGTCCCCCTTCCGTGAATGCGGGCGGATTGTGGGGGTTGGGGGCGTCAAAAGCGGACGTAGCGGGGGTCGAAGGGGCGGGTTTTGGACGCGGGAGGAGTGGTCTTGCCAGCATCAGAGTCCCTTCCCCCCTTGCGGGAGAAGGTGGCCGAGCGGAGCGAGGTCGGATGAGGGGTCTCTCAGGCCGGGGAGTCATCGACCGCCAGTGGACCGCTTACCGGTCGCCGCCGGGCGCAACCCTCACCCGCTATCGTCATTCCGGCGAAGGCCGGAACCCAGCGGCGCCGAAGGCGACCTGTTCAGGCAGGGCGTCCGCGACAGGGTCGCGCTCTCGCGCGCCGCTGGGTTCCGGGTCTCCGAGCCGCTGCGCGCCGCTCCACCCGGGATGACGATAGCGGGAGGGGTACGACCGATAGTGACGCCAGCATCGTTCACTAAACGTTCCGTTAACCGAACGTAGATCTGAACGTGGTCGGATCTCGCCGTTGTGGAGTGCGGACTATGGCCCTGAGCACCATTGCTCGTGACGCGAGCATCGATCTTCAGCTTGTCACTCAAGGCAAGAAGTTCAGCACGATCTTGGCTGACCCGCCGTGGCAATTTCAGAACCGCACGGGAAAGATCGCACCGGAGCACCACCGCCTAACCCGGTATCCCACCATGGAGCTGACGGACATTTGTGCGCTGCCGGTGGACGGGTGCGCCACGGAAACCGCCCATCTCTATATGTGGGTTCCAAACGCCTTGCTGCCAGACGGACTGAAGGTGATGGAAGCTTGGGGTTTCACTTACAAATCGAATCTCGTCTGGCACAAAGTACGGAAAGACGGTGGCTCAGACGGTCGCGGTGTAGGTTTTTACTTCCGCAACGTCACTGAACTCATCCTGTTCGGCGTTCGCGGTAAGAACGCACGCACTCTCGACGCCGGGCGTCGTCAAGTGAATATGATCGAAACCCGGAAGCGCGAGCATAGCAGGAAGCCTGACGAGCAATATGAGCTCATGGAGGCATGTAGCCCGGGTCCCTACCTCGAACTTTTTGCGCGCGGCACACGCCCGAATTGGGCGAGTTGGGGCAACCAAGCCGACGATGGATATGAACCCACCTGGTTGAGCGGCAGCGCGCGAACCGTTGGCCCTCTAGAACTGGAATCCGCGTAAAGTCTCGCTTGCCATCAATCGACGATGAAGTTCGGCCTCGCCTGACGTTCCTGGCGGGAAAGTAGCGACCGTGAAGTCCTCGTCACGCAGGTGGACGCCGTCAAAGACGGCCCGGAATTCATCGTATCCCACCGGCTTCAGACCCTTTGAGAAGCTTCTAAACGCTGTCCGGAAAAACCGGGACAGGGCGCGATAGCCATTGGTCCGGTTGAGGATATAGCCGTCCTCGCGTGATGCCCAAGCGACCGGCCACCGGTCTTGCACCGCTCGAAAATAGGCATCGTAGATCTGCGCGAGTTCCAAATCGTGCTCAGCGACAAAAAATCCACGAAGTGGAGTTTCTTCCAGATCGCGTTCAGATGGTGACGGAAGGCGTTTCTTCCGCAGGAGTAGATCACGATCAATTTTTGGCTGCCGAGAGATATGCTGAAGCAGACCATCGACAAACGTCGCTTGCGTGATTGTCTCTCCGTCTCGTCCATCGGTCGCCGTACCGAGACGTTTGATACGATGATAGAATGGGCTCTTCGTGTCCTTGTCGAATGCCACTGCGATATTATGGCAAGTTTTCTCCGGACTACGAGATTTGGCTAGATCAAATAAATCGTAGGCCAAGCTTCTATTGACCTTCCTTTGTTCCAGATTAACTGTCGCAAAAATATAGGCCTGATCTGAAATATCCGCGCCAATAAATATTGTTACCGACACATCAAAGGACTCGCCGCGAAAACCCTTTAGACCTTCGATGCGGTGCTGCCCGTCGAGAACCTTGGCCAAATCTCGCATCATTTTGCTAGGGACATCGTCTCCTACCTTATGATTGCGGAGCTCGACTTCCGATGTGACAGCATCAAAGGATGCATACTCGTCAGACACCGCCAGTATGATTGCGCTAGGAAACGTTGCATCGACGAAGTTTACGTAAGTGGCGATTTCTTGCGCTCTCTTGACGTTGAGAGGTCTCTGTATACCGAGATAGGTTTCGACTTCTCTTTCGTCATCTATGAGCCGTCGCACGTCAAAATCGCTGACACGTGTGACTATATCATGAGGCATGGAGACGACATACATGTCACCAATGGGCTGCCGAACTCTCAGCGCCTTGAGCCGGATGCTTTGATTGTTCGGGTCAACTGGACGATCGAAAGGCAACTCAGCCATCTATCGATTCTCCCAAGCTGTACCGAATTCCGCTTCCCCAGGAATTATCAAGGAGCGAGCATCAGCGTCGGAAGCCGCGTTTTTGTGGAAAGTCGCAGTGAAATACAAAAACACAGAAAACGCATAGAGCCACAGAGACCAAGGAAACATCGTTCCTCCGATCTGGTCGTTCGGCGAAGCCGGCGGGTGGCCGCTTACGGCCCTAAGAGTAATGAATACGGCACAAGCGATAATAACTAATAGCGTAAATACTATATAAAACAGGCCATGCGGGAAGCTAGTTAGAAACCGATTTGCTTTTGTAGTTTTGGTGGTAGCCACCAGATAAAGAAGCGGGGACACCGCGCTAGATGAGAGCAAAAGCAACTCACCGTTCTTGATGGCATACCTTATCGAGTCGGCCAAAGTGAGCTCAACTTTCCCAAAAAGCAGAGCGATCGTCACTATCCAGATTGGAAGGGACGACAATATAACGGAGACGCTTGTTTGGAGTGACGTCTTTTTCCAAGCTTCCCAGTTTGAGAACTCCATTCGACCTAAGAATGGCACCATGGAAAAAGCGACCCGGCAGATGTGGGCCGCGGTCCGTCGCCAAGTCGGCGGCTGATCTATTTTCTGGTCCGTCAAGCTTTCCCCCAAGAAGCATGACGATAGGCTGCCGTCGTCTCTGGGTTGTCAAGTCGGCTACCCTTCCCGCCCTCCCCCTACCGCCCCTTCCGGAACGCCTCCGCCTTCTCCGCAGCCGCATCGGCCCGCCACCGCTTCGGCGCCGACTTGTCGACCTCTTCGCCCTCGGCGGTCAGGACCTCGTTGGCGAACTCCAGGTCCATCAGCTTCATGCGCTTGATCTCGTCGCGCAGGCGGGCGGCCTCCTCGAACTCGAGGTTGGCGGCGGCGTTGCGCATGCGGCCTTCGAGGTCCTTGAGGGTGGTCTGGAAATTCGTGCCGACGAAGGGTTTGGAGGCCTCGGCGACGCCCGGCGACGTCAGCCTGTCGAGGGCGCGGCTCTCATAGGGGCTGGCCATGATCTCCCGGATGTCGCGCTTGACCGACTCCGGGGTGATGCCGTGTTCGGCGTTCCAGGCCTCCTGCTTCTCGCGGCGGCGGTTGGTCTCGGCGATGGCGCGCTCCATCGAGCCGGTCATGCGGTCGGCGTAGAGGATGACGCGGCCGTCGACGTTGCGGGCGGCGCGGCCGATGGTCTGGATCAGGGAGGTCTCGGAGCGCAGGAAGCCCTCCTTGTCGGCGTCGAGGATGGCGACCAAACCACATTCCGGAATGTCCAACCCTTCGCGCAAAAGGTTGATGCCGATCAGGACGTCGAAGGCGCCCATGCGCAGGTCGCGCAGGATCTCGATCCGCTCCATGGTGTCGACGTCGGAGTGCATGTAGCGGACGCGGACGCCCTGTTCGTGCATGTACTCCGTCAGGTCCTCGGCCATCTTCTTGGTCAGGACGGTGACCAGGCTGCGGTAGCCGGCGCGGGCGACGGCCTTGACCTCGTCGATGCAGTCGTCGACCTGGTTGCGGGTCGCGCCCGAGACCGGGCGGATCTCGACCGGGGGGTCGATCAGGCCGGTGGGGCGGATGACCTGTTCGGTGAAGACGCCGCCGGTGCGCTCCATCTCCCAAGGGCCGGGGGTGGCGCTGACGAACATCGTCTGGGGGCGCATGGCGTCCCATTCGTCGAACTTCAGCGGGCGGTTGTCGATGCAGCTGGGCAGGCGGAAGCCGTATTCGGCCAGGGTGGATTTGCGGCGGTAGTCGCCGCGGTACATGGCGCTGATCTGGCCGACGGTGACGTGGCTCTCGTCAACGAACAGCAGGGCGTTGTCGGGGATGTATTCGAAGAAGGTGGGCGGCGGCTCGCCCGGGGCGCGGCCGGTCAGCCAGCGGCTGTAGTTCTCGATGCCGGCGCAGGAGCCGGTGGCCTCCATCATCTCCAGATCGAAGCGCACGCGTTGCTCGAGGCGCTGGGCCTCCAGCAGTTTGCCGTTCTCGACCATCCAGTCGAGCGTCTCCTTCAGCTCGGCCTTGATGCCGGTGATGGCCTGGTTGAGCGAGGGGCGCGGGGTGACGTAGTGGCTGGCGGCGTAGACGGTGATCTCGGTGAGGTCGGCCGTCTTTTTACCGGTCAGGGGGTCGAACTCCTGGATGGATTCCAGCTCGTCGCCGAACAGCTGGATGCGCCAGGCGCGGTCCTCCATGTGGACGGGGAAGACCTCGATGACGTCGCCGCGCTTGCGGAACATGCCGCGGTCGAAGGCGGCGTCGTTGCGCTTGTACTGAAGCGCGATCAGGTCGGCGCGGAGCTTGGCCTCGTCGATGGTGTCGCCGACCTTCAGGGTGAAGGTCATGGCCGTATAGGTCTCGACCGAGCCGATGCCGTAGATGCAGCTGACGCTGGCCACGACGATGACGTCGTCCCGCTCGAGGATCGCCCGCGTCGCCGAGTGGCGCATGCGGTCGATCTGCTCGTTTATGCTTGAGTCCTTCTCGATATAGGTGTCGGTTCGCGGGACGTACGCTTCAGGTTGATAATAATCATAATACGATACGAAGTATTCGACGGCGTTGTCCGGGAAGAAGCTCTTGAACTCGGAATAGAGCTGGGCGGCGAGGGTCTTGTTGTGGGCGAGGATCAGGGCGGGGCGCTGGGTGGCCTCGATGACCTTGGCCATGGTGAAGGTCTTGCCCGAGCCGGTGACGCCGAGCAGGACCTGATCGCGCTCGCCGGTCTGCGCCGTGGCGACGAGTTCGGCGATGGCCGAGGGCTGGTCGCCGGCGGGGCTGTATTCGGAGTGCAGTCGGAAGGGGATGTGCTTGCGCCCCTCGGGCCGGTCGGGGCGGTGCGGGGTCCAGTCGGCGGGCTTGCCGGGGGGTTCGTCGGGCGTCAGGCGCGGGCCGGTGACGGGGGCGAACATGGGCGGCCGGTTCTTCGCCGCCGCCGGGTCGAAGATGAAGGACGCGGGCGCCTCGGACAGGCCCGACTGGCCGGGGACGTGGACGGGCTTGCCGGGCTGGGAGGGGGAACGGGCCATGAACAGAACCTAGGGTGCGAGGCCCGGTTCGGCTAGGGGCGGACTATGCGTTGCGCAGCAGAACACCCGCGGTCAGGACGGCGAAGGCGACGGCCAGGGTGTTGAAGACGTGCTCGCTGACCACCGGGATGGCGACGTCGCCGTACTGGGCCAGCATGGCCAGGACGGCCAGCACCACGGCGAGGGCGAACAGGGGCACGGACGGGGCCGTGAGGGGAAGGCCGACGCGACGAAGGGCCATGGGGCGGTGTCCTGATGCGCGACGCGGCGCGGGATGCAGCGGTCGAGCTTGGCCGTAACGCGGCGCGCGCGCCCCTGTTCCGCACGTCCACGCGCCGCTAACCTGAGGCGACCGGGCCGCTGCTGACAGCCGGTGGCGGCAGGGTGATGAGGATGTCCGGAAACCGCGAGCGGCCCGGCCCGGCCGTCCCCATGTTGCCAGTCTCACCGAGGAGCCTTCCATGACCCCCTTCCACGCCCTGCACCACGACGGCCTGCTGATCCTGCCCAACGCCTGGGACGGGGGCTCGGCGGCCCTGATGCGGGCGAAGGGAGCGAAGGCGATCGCCACGACCAGCGCCGGCGTGGCCTGGGCGCTGGGCTGGCCGGACGGGGACGCCCTGCCGGTCGACCGGGCGGTGCAGGTGTGCGTGGACGTGGTGCGCGCGGCCCAGGGGCTGCCGGTGTCGATCGATTTCGAGGGCGGCTATTCCGACGATCCGGCCGCGGTGGCGGCGCAGGCGAAGCGTCTGGTCGAGGCGGGGGCGCAGGGGATCAATATCGAGGACGGCGGCGGGACGCCGGAGTTGCTGGCCAGCAAGATCGCGGCGATCCGGGCGGCGGTCGGACCGGATCTGTTCGTCAACGCCCGCTGCGACGTGTGGCTGAGAGGGGTCGGAGAGCCCGGGACGCGCGTGGCCGAGGCGACGCGGCGGGGGGCGATCTATCAGGCGGCGGGGGCCGACGGCCTGTTCACGCCCGGGCTGACCGACGCGGCGGACATCGCGGCCATGGTCGCCGCCACGCTCCTGCCCCTGAACCTGCTGGCCTATCCCGGCCTGCCGGACGCGAAGACGCTGGAGGCGCTGGGCGTGCGGCGGCTGAGCGCCGGATCGGGCATCTGCGGGGCGACCTGGGGCCGGGCGGCGGCGCTGACCGAGGGTTTCCTCGCCGACGGACGCTCGGAGCCGCTGGGCGAAGGCGCCCTGGGCTGGGGCGAGGTCAACGCGCTGATGCCGGACGCGGGATGAACCCGCCCGACCGCCTGACCCTGTCCTGGGTCGAGAGCCCGATCGGGCCGCTGGCCCTGGCTTGCGACGCGGCGGGCGCGGTGCGCGGCGTGTCGTTCGGGGCCCCGGCCGACGGGGGTCTGATCAAGGCGATGCGGCGCGAGTATCCGCAGGCGGCGCTGGCGGACGGAGAAACCCCGGCGGCCGTCGCGCGCGAGCTGACCGCCTATTTCGACGGCGACCGCGAGGCCCTGAACCGCGTGTCGTGGTCGCTGGAAGGCGCGGCGTCCGGCGACGGCTTCCAGCCGCGGGTGTGGAAGGCCCTGGCCGCCGTCCCGGCCGGTGTGACCATCAGCTATGGCGAGATGGCGAAGCGGGCCGGCGAACCCGGTGCGGCCCAGGCGGCGGGCGTGGCCCTGAACCGCAATCCCATCCCGCTGGTGCTGGCCTGCCATCGGGTCATCGGGGCCGGCGGCGCCCTGGTCGGCTTCGGCGGCGGTCTGGAGCGCAAGGGCTGGCTGCTGAGGCACGAGGGGGCGCTGCTGATCTGAGCAACGCCCCTCGTTCCGCCCTAGCGGCGGACCTGGACCCGCGCTTCGAGATCGGCCCAGCGGCGGGTCAGCTCGCGGAGCTCCTCGCGCAGGCGGGTCGCCTCGGCGCGGCTGATGGAGCCGTCGCGAACCCCGGCGGCGATGCGGGCCTCGATCTGGACCGCGCGGGGATCCGCGCCGTAGCCGCCGTCGTTCCCGGACCCGTAGTCGTCGCCGACCCGGCGGTTCAGGTCGGCGTAGCGCGCCTCCAGATCCTCGCGTTCGCGGGCGCTGAGGCCGTCGCGCTCATACTGGGCTTCAAGCCGCACGAGGGCCTGAAAGTCGCTGCGCAGGCGGGTCGATTCCGCCCGGGTGATGTCGCGGGCGCGCAGGGCGGCGGCGACGCGGGCGTTGAAGGCGCCCGTCTGGCCGGCCAACGGCTCCCAGCTGTCATAGTCGTCGCCGTCGTCGTCATACCCGTCGGAATCGAGGCGCCGGGTCAGGTCGCGATAGCGGTTGTTGAGCTCGGTCCGCTCGGCCGTGGTGAACCGGCCGTCGGCGGCGTAGCGGGTCTCCAACGCGACCAGATCGCCGTAGTCGGCGCGCAGCCGCGTCGACTGGCTGTACGACAGCGTCCCGTCGCGGACACCGGCGTCCAGCCGCGCCTCGAAGGCTGCGCGCTGGTTGAACAGCGGCCGGCGGCCGCGGCTCCATTCGGAGTCCAGCGTGGTCTGGCCGGTCCCGAACAACGCGCCCAGGATGGTTTCGAGCACCCGCCCGCCCTGGGACGAATCCTGCGGCGGCGGGCTGTAGGGGGTTTGGTTGTAAGGCGTCTGGGCCGAGGCGCCGGCGGCGGCGGCGGCGAGGGTGAGGGCCGCGGCGGCGGCCGTGAGGGTCTTGATGGCGGTCATGGGGGGTTCTTTCCGGCGGGGGTTGCCCTGTGGCGGAAAGAACGGGGGTAGGCGGGGAAGGTTGCCGGGGCCGATGCGATGGCCGCCCCCCTCCCTCCGCGGGCGAGGAGACGCTAGAGCTTGACCCCATGACCGCCCTCCCCCTCGCCGACCTGCTGCTCCTGCTCGCCGCCCTGACGGCGGCGGGACTGGTCGGGGGGCTGATCGCAGGGCTGTTCGGCGTCGGTGGCGGGACGGTGATCGTGCCGGCGGTCTTCTACGCCTTCGAGGTTCTGGGCGTGGGAGGCGAAGGCAATCTGCATACGGCGATCGGGACCTCGCTGCTGACCATCGTGGCCACCTCCTGGCGATCACTGAAGGCGCACAGGGCGCATGGGGCGGTGGACGAGATCGTGCTGAGGACGTGGACGCCGTGGGTGGCGTTCGGAGGGCTGCTCGGCGCGGCGGCGGCGGGGGTCGCCTCGATGGAGGGTCTGGCCCTGGTCTATGGCGTCTGCCTGGCCCTGGTGGCGGCGCAGCTCGGGCTGATGCCGGAACGGTACGTGCTGCGGCCCGACCTGCCGACCGGCTGGGGGCGACGCGTGGTCGGCACGGCCATCGGCGGGCTGTCGGCGATGATGGGGATCGGCGGCGGAAGTTTCGGCGGCATGACCATGACGCTGTGCGGGCGGCCGATTCACCAGGCGGTGGCGACGGCCTCCGGCTTCGGCCTGGCCATCGGGGCGACGGCGACGCTGGGGTTCGTCGTGTTCGGCTGGAACGCGGCGGGGCGGCCGCCGCTGTCGCTGGGGTACGTCAACGTCCCGGGCGCGGTGGTGATGGCGGTGCTGACGACGACGGTGGCCCCGTGGGGGGCGAAGCTGGCGCACAGTCTGGACCGGCGGGTGCTGAGAAAGGCGTTCGCGATCTGGCTGCTGATCACGGCGGCGCTGGTGGTAGTGAAGGCGTTGTAGGGGTCGGGCATCCGGGATGCCCGGCCCGCCCTTTACGGTCGCAGCGTGATTCCGGCCGGAGTGGCGGTGAAGGCCGACAGGCGGCCGAGATAGCTCATGCCGAGGAGGGAATGGGGCAGGCCGTGCTCGACAACCATGGCCTCGACCCGCTCGACACGGGCGCCGGCCACGGCGACGGCCCCGAGCTCGACCGGGGCGGCGCGCACCGGCCCCGAGGCGGTGATCACCGTGCCCGAAAAATCATCGGCCTTGAGCCGCAGGCCCAGACGGACGGCGTCATCGGTCGTCAGAACCACGACGCTGGCGCCGGTGTCGACCATGACGCGAACCGCCCGGCCGTCGATGACCGCTTCCGCCCAATAGTGGCCGTCGGCGGATTTCAACACCTGGGCCGGGGCGCCGCGGGCCGCATGGACCTCGGCGAAGGCGGCCGGGGGCGTAGCGGCCTGCGCCTGACCCCGGGCATCGGCGTGGTTGAGCCACCAGGCGGTGGTCAGGGCCGAAGCCACCGCGAGGGCCATGACTCCGAGAGAGGAAAAGTCGAAACGCATGTTCGGGGCGTGCTCACGCGGACAGATGACCGCTTCCGCGGCCTCTCCCTGTCGCACAGCGCGGTTGGCATGCCGTGAAGGGGGATGGTTTGCGGGGGGTTAAGGCAGGATCAGGCCGTTGCGGCGGCCCCGGGCCTAGTCCCTGATCACGTGAACCTCGCCCGGCCCGGCAGCTCAGCCATGATCGCCGCCCGTTCGGCGTCGGTGAATCCGCTCCAGCCGCCGATTTCGGACAGGGTGCGCCAGCAGCCCAGGCAGAGGCCCGAAGCGCCGTCGACGACGCAGACCTTGACGCAGGGCGTGGCGACGGCGCGCGGCGGCTGTGGCGGTTGGGCGACAGTTGATGACATCAATACGAAATATGCTCCGGCTGCGGAGTAAAACACTTGCGTTTTTCGCGTCGCGAAGTCAGGTTAAGGATGACGCGAAACGACTATGACGGTGAGATTCCCGAAAAGCACGACGTGTCTCTTTTCATCGTTCCATCGAAAGGAGACGCCAGGATGAACGACAGAGACCGCAACCTGCAGCACGCCATGATGTCCTTCGCCCTGTGGGGCGGGATGCTGGTCAACACGAAGAATGGCAACGGGGCCGGCGACCGCGTGGTCAGCCACCCGTCGAACTTCGTCCCCATCAAGATCGAGAAGCGGCGCTAGCCTTCCCGATCCGTCGACCCGCAGAGCCCCGGTCCGCAAGACCGGGGCTCTGCAATTGGCGGTCAGGTCCGGTCAGTCGCGCTGGCGGTCGATCCGTGCCACTATGGGACGACGGGGAGACGGGGACATGCTCTGGTTGAAGGCGACGCTGGTGGCGAGGACGGCCGCGCGGCCCTGGCGCGTCGGCTGGCCGCTCGAGCGCGGCGTCGATTTCGCCATGACCCTTCGCGTCCCGCCGACGGTCGCGCCGCCGACGGAGCGGGACCCTCGCCCCCACGCCGAGCCGGCCTGCTTCCTGGACGAGGACCTCGCCGTCCCGTCCGACCTCGCCATCGTACGAACCTTCGTCAGCCTGGCCGCGGCCGAGGCGGCCTCGGTCGAAAGCGCGCCGGAAGCCGCGGGACTGCGGGCCTGGTGGTCGCTGGCCAGCAAGCCGCCCAGGGCCTGACGTTGCGGCGCGGCCGCGCTTGCGGCACAGCGGAGCCATGACCCTGATCCGCCGAGACCGCCGCGACCACGTCGAAGTCTGGACCCTGGACCGGCCCGACCGGCTGAACGCCCTGCCCGATCTCGAGGACGGCGAGGCCTTCGCGGCTGCCTGCGAGGCGGTGAACGCCGACATGGGCGTGCGCTGCGTGGTTCTGACCGGGGCCGGGCGGGCCTTCTCGGCCGGCGGCGACCTGAAGGCCATGAAGGAGCGGCGCGATCTGTTCGCCGGCTCGGGCGCCGAAATCCGCGAACGCTATCGCCGCGTGGTGCACCGGATCGTCCGCTCGCTGTACGGGCTGGAGGTTCCATTGGTCACGGCCGTGAACGGGCCGGCCATGGGGCTGGGTTGCGACATCGCCGGGCTGGCGGACATCCGCATCGCCTCGGAGACGGCGACGTTCGGCGTGCCCTTCCTGAAGCTGGGCATATTGCCGGGCGACGGCGGGGCCTGGCTGATGCCGCGCAACATCGGGTATGCGCGGGCGGCCGAGATGCTGTTCACGGCCCGGGTGCTGGACGCGCCGACCGCGATGGAATGGGGATTGATCAGCCGGGTGGTCGCGCCCGAACGGCTGATGGACGAGGCCATGCAGATCGCGGAGGACGTGGCCTCCCGGGCTCCCCGGGCCCTGCGCATGACCAAGGCCCTGCTGCGCCAGGGCCGCGACGCGACCTTCGACCAGATCCTGGAGATGACCGCCTCGATGCAGGCGCTGGCGCATCTGGGCGAGGACCACGCGGAGGGCGTGGCGGCGGCGCTGGAGAAGCGGCCGGCGGACTTCACCGGCCGCTAGCTCAAAGCCTACCCGGCCTGCGCCGGAGCCCGCATCGAACGGCCGGCCGGAACGCCGACGGCCGCGGCGCGGGGGGCGCCCGCCGTCTCGCCGGGCTTCATGAATTTGACCAGCACGCGCTGGCCGATCAGCAGGGGCGCGTCGCCGGCGGTGACGACCACCTCGACCACCCGTTCGTCCGAGCGTTGCGACGGGTCGTCCGAGGCCAGCTTGCGGGCGCCGAAGACGGCGGCGCGGCGCAGGACGGCGCCGACATAGACCTTGGACGGATCGCCCTCGGGGGTGATCTCGACGGCCTGGCCCGGGGTGATGTTGGGGATGTCGCTCTCGACGATCTCGGCGCGGGCGATGCGGGGGGCGTCGGGCTCGAGGTCGAACATATTGGACACGTTCAGGGTCGAGGCGCCGGCGCCGGGATTGGCGTAGCGGCGCACGATCCGGCCGCTTTGCGGGGCGCGGATCACGGTCAGCTCAACGTCGTAGGCGGCCTGGTCGCGGCGGGCGCGGGCGGTCTGGACGGCCGCCTGCTGGTTGGCGAGGCGGGCCTGGGCGGTGGCGATGGCGTCGCGGGCCTGGTCCATGCGCGAGGCGGCGACGAAGTTGGACGCCACGAGCTGCTGCAGGCGATCGTGTTCGCGCTGGGCGGTGCGGATGTCGACCTGGATCAGACGCAGCTGGCTTTCGGCCTGGGCGACGTCGGCGTTGGCGCTCTGCAGGGCCAGACGGGGTTCGTCGTCCTCCTGACGGGCGAGGATCTGGCCGGCGACGACGCGGTCGCCTTCCTGCACCAGCACCTCGCGGACGACGCCGCCGCGGCGGGCCGCGATCTGGATGATGCCGCCCTCGACATCGACCTTGCCGTTGGCGATGGCCGCATAGGGACTTTCGACCTTCTCGGACGCGGCCTTTTCCATCTCGGCCTTCTTCGCCTTGCCCGCGCCCTGGACGAACAGGAAGCCGACGATGATGAGGACGACCAGCACCAGGCCGATCCAGAGCCATTTGTTCTTGAGGAAGGCGGGCATTTCGGAGGTCCTTGAAGGCGTCAGTGCGAGGCCAGCGTGGCGTTGGGATTGGGAATGCGGCGCTGATCGTCGATGATCACGCCGTCCTCGAGCTTGATGACCCGGTCGGCCCATTCCTCGAGGCGAGGATCGTGGGTCACGCAGATGACCGCGGCGCCGTGTTCGGTGGCGGCGCGGCGCAGCAGCCGGATGACGATCTGGCCGTTCTCGCCGTCGAGAGCCGAGGTCGGTTCGTCGGCGAAGAGAATCTGGGGATTCTTGGCCAGGCAGCGGGCGATGGCGACGCGCTGCTTCTCGCCCCCCGAAAGGGCCGAGGGCCGCTGATGCAGGCGCGGGCCGAGGCCGACCTCCTCCAGCGCGATCGTCGCCTGTTTCCGGGCGTCGGCCTTGGACAGTCCCTGGAACTTCAACACGATCTCGACCTGCTGAAGCGCGCTCAGCGCCGGGAACAGGTTGAAGCCCTGAAAGATGAAGCCGCAGTGGTCGAGGCGGAATTTGTCGATCTTGCCGGAAGACAGCTTCCAGAGATTATCGACGTCGAGCGTGTCGACGCGGCCTTCCTCGGGTCGGAGCAGGCCGGACAGGGCGGCGATCAGGGTCGATTTGCCCGAGCCCGACGGCCCCATGACCATGGTCAGATCGCCGTGTTTCGCATCGAAGTCGACGCCCTTGAGCACCTCGATGAAGGACTTGCCGGACTTGAACCGCTTGACCAGGCCGGTGGCCTCAATGGCGGCGGCCCCGTGACGGCCGTGAAGCGTGGTGTGGCCGGTCATCGCAGCAGGTCCGCCGGTTGGCTGTTCTTGAGGACGCCCAGCGAAAGCAGGCCGGAGAGCATGGAGATGACGATCAGTCCGCCGCCGACGACGACCAGAAGAATCGCCGGCAGGGCGATGATGACGGCGTTGGCCGCCGCGAGCAGCTGCACCAGCCAGGTGAGGAAGATGGCGGCGCCCACGCCGACGATGCCCACCCAGAAGCTCAGCTCCATGACGATGCGGTTCAGCGAGCCCATGCCGACGCCGAGCGCCCGCAGCGAGGCGAACTCCTTGATGTTGGCCATGATGGCGCCGCGCAGGGTCTGCCAGGTGATGGCCACGCCGATGATGGTGCCGAGGACCACGCAGCCGCCGATGATGATGACCAGAATGCCCTCCTCGAACATGGCTCCGGCGTTGGCGTCGGCCAGTTCCTGACGCGTCCAGGCCTTCCATTGCCCGTCGCCGAGGGTGTTGAGCTGGGCCGCGACGATCGCGGCCTGGGTCGGGTCGCGCAGCTTGACCATCAGCGGGCCGACGCGGGGGCCGGTGTCGGCCTGACCGAGCATCCGCAGGGTGTCGCGCGACATGACGACATTGGCCTGCATCATGTTCGGATAGCCGCGGGTGATGCCGACCACGGTCACGGTCTGGCCGTTGTACAGCGCCTTGTCGCCCAGATTGACGCCCAGCTTGGTCACGGCCGTCTCGTCGATGGCGACGGTGTAGGGCTGGCGCAGGGCGTCGACCAGTTCCTGCGAATAGTCCTGGGGTATGGTGACGGCGCCGGGCGTGGTGTCGATGATGCTGGCCTGGACGAATTCCTGACGGGGCGCGCCCTGGCGGGCCCGTTCGGCCTGGGACATGGTCGGATCCACGTTCTTGACGCTCTGGAACGAGCCGCCGGCGCCGTCCAGCGGCTGGACCTCGATCACCTGGGGGTTGCGGTAGGCCAGCGGGATGAACCGGCGCGGCACGCCCGACGGCCCGCCCATCAGGCTCTTGGCGCCCGGCTGCATGATGATGATGTCGGCGCTGGACCGCTCGATGGTCGCGGTGAAGCCCTTGCCGATGCCGATGAAGACCCCGGTCATGGCCAGCACGAGCAGGCCGGACAGGGCCAGCGCCATGACGGCGGCCATATAGCGGCGCCACTCGTAGAGCAGCGTTGAGAGTGCGAGCGACATGGAAACGGACAGGCCCCTGACGTTGACCGCTATCTGACGACGCCCGGAGACGGGGCCAAGTTAAATCGGGGTAAGGCGGCCGCGGCCGCTTCGTCCGGTCGCTCCGGGACGATGGACGAGGTTCGTTCATCGGGTCTATGCAGGCAGCAGACGTCGGCGACGAACGCCGACCCACGGGAGATTTCGCAGCATGCCGCTTCGTTCGCTTCGCGCCGCCGTTTCGACGACCGCCTCGATCGCCGCCGTCGCCGGGGTCCTGGCCATGATGGCCGCGCCCACGACGGCCCGCGCCGACGAAGGCATGTGGACGTTCGACAACTTCCCCATCCAGACGGTGAACGACAAATACGGCACGCGCATCGACCAGGCCTGGCTCGACCGGGTGCGCAACTCGGCGGTCCGGCTGCAGGGCTGCTCGGCCTCATTCGTCTCCGACGAGGGCCTGATCCTGACCAACTGGCACTGCGTGGTCGGCTGCGTGCAGGAGCTGTCGAGCGCCGAGCACGACTACGTCAAGAACGGCTGGCTGACCGCCAATCGCGAGGAAGAGAAGCGCTGCCCCGGCCAGACCGCCGAGGTCCTGACCGACATCACCGACGTCACCGACCGGGTGCTGGCCGCCGGACAGGGCCTGGAAGGCGCGGCGTTCAACGCCGCCCGCACCGCCGAGATCAACCGCATCCAGCAGGAGGTCTGCGCCGGCGATCCCAAGCTGACCTGCCAGGTCATCAGCTTCTATCGCGGCGGCCGCTACGCCCTGTACAAGTTCCGCAAATACGATGACGTGCGGCTGGTGTTCGCCCCCGAGAACCAGGCGGCCTTCTTCGGCGGCGACCCCGACAATTTCAACTTCCCGCGCTACGCCCTCGACGCCGGATTCCTGCGCGCCTACGAGGACGGGGTTCCGGTCGAGACGCCCAACTATCTGCGCTGGAACCCGAACCCGCCGGCCGAGGGCGACGTGACCTTCGTGGCCGGCAATCCGGGCTCGACCTCGCGCCTGCTGACCATGAGCCAGCTGGAGCGTCTGCGCGACCAGCAGCTGCCGGTGACCCTGATCCAGAGCTCGGAGCTGCGCGGCCGGCTGCTGGAGTATTCGCTAACCGGCGACGAGGCCAAACGACTGTCGTTCGACCCGATCTTCGGCCTCGAGAACAGCTTCAAGGTCTATTACGGCCAGCAGGGAGCCCTGACCGATCCGGCCTTCATGGCGCGCAAACGCGCCGAGGAAGCCGACCTGCGCCAGCGCGTGGCCGCCGACCCCGCCCTGCTGCAGCGGATCGGCGATCCGTGGACCGAACTGGAGGCGGTCCAGGCCACGGCGCGCGACCTGTACCTGCCCTATCGCCAGCTGGAGCAGGCGGCGGGCGGCGGCTCGACCCTCTACCAGATGGCCCGCGCCATCGTCCGCGCGTCAAAGGATGCGTCGACGACCGACGCCCAGCGCGCCCGCCTGCTCGCCATGGTGGGCGCCGAGACGCCGATCGCGACGGACATGGAGGAGATCCGGCTGCGCTACTGGCTGTCCAAGACCCGCGAATACCTGACGGTCGACAATCCACAGGTGAAGGCCATGCTGGGCCGCGAAAGCCCGGAAGCCCTGGCCGAGCGGCTGATCTCGAACACCCGTATGGCCGACGCCGCCTTCCGCGCCCAGGCCGCCGGCATGACCACGGCGCAACTGGCCGAGGCCGATCCGCTGCTGGCCTTCGTGATCGCCAATGACGACGCCGCCAAGGCGATCAGCGATCGCTGGGCCGCCGAGGTCAACGCCCCGACCGCCCGCGCCGCGGAGCGGGTCGCCCAGGCGCGCTTCGCCGCCTACGGCACCAACCTGTATCCCGACGCCACCTTCTCGCTGCGCCTGTCCTACGGACAGGTCCAGGGGTGGACCTATCGCGGCGTCACCGTGCCGGCCTTCACCTATATCGGCGGCCTGTACGAGCGGGCCACGGGGTCGGAGCCGTTCAACGCGGCCCAGGCCTTCCTCGACGCCGAGAGCCGGGTGAACAAGGACGTCGTCTATGACTTCGTTTCGACCAACGACATCATCGGCGGCAACTCGGGCTCGCCGGTGATCAATGCCGACGGCGAGGTGATCGGCGCCGCCTTCGACGGCAACATCCATTCGCTGGGCGGGGCCTTCGGCTACGACGGCGAGCTGAACCGGACGGTGACGGTGTCGACGGCGGCGATCACGGAAGCGCTGCGCAACATCTATCCGCAGCCGCGCCTGCTGGAAGAGCTGGGAGTCCGGTAGTCACCTTCTCCCCTTGAGGGTGTCAGCCCCGGCGAAAGCCGGGGATGACGGATGAGGGGTGAAACGCGCTGGTCAGAGATGACTTGCCGTTTCGCCCCTCACGTCTTTCATGGGTGTATCACCCCTCATCCGGCCCGCTCCGCGGGCCACCTTCTCCCTCAAGGGGAGAAGGAAGGAGATACTGATGCGTCACCTCACCCCCGCCCTCGCCGCCGCCCTTCTGACCCTCGCTGCCGCTTCCGCCGCGCGGGCGGAAGAAGGCATGTGGACCTTCGACAACTTCCCCATCGCGCGCGCCAACGCCACGCTGGGAACGAACATCGACCAGGCCTGGCTGGACCGGGTGCGGCTGAGTTCGGTCAAGTTCGGCGGCTGTTCGGCCGGCCTGGTCTCGGGCGAGGGGCTGGTGATGACCAACAATCACTGCGTCGCCACCTGCGTGGCCAACCTGTCGACCCAGGCGGTCAACTACGCCGAGACCGGCTTCGCCCCGCGCAGCCGCGAGGAGGAGCTGAAATGCCCCGGCGGCACGGCCGAGATCCTGACCGACATCGCCGATGTGACGGAGCGGATGCACGCGGCGGGCGCCGGCCTGGAAGGCCAGGCCTTCACGCGGGCCCGCGACGCCGAGGCGGGCCGGATCGAGCAGGAGGCCTGCGGCGGCGACGCCGGCAGGCGCTGCCAGGTGGTCAGCCTGTACCGGGGCGGCCAGTTCAAGCTCTACACCTACAAGAAATACTCCGACGTCCGCCTGGCCTTCGCGCCGGAGGACCGGGCGGCGACCTTCGGCGGGGACCTGGACAATTTCAGCTTCCCCCGCTTCGCCATCGATGCGGCCTTCATCCGGCTGTACGAGAACGACGCGCCGGCGGCGACGCCGACCCATTTCGTCTGGAACGCCGACAAGCCCGTCGAGGGCTCGCCGGTGTTCGTCTCCGGCAGCCCCGGCGCGACCCAGCGGCTGCTCACCATCGACCAGCTGATGACCATACGGGACGTGGTGCTGCCGATGGACCAGCTCCTCGCCTCGGAGCTGCGCGGGCGGCTGATCCGGTTCAGCGAGGAGAGCGAGGAGAACGCCTTCATCGCCATGGATCCGATCGTGGGTCTGGAGAACACCTACAAGCGCGGGCGCGGGCGGATGGCGGCCCTGATCGACGCTGACTTCATGCGCATGAAGGCCGACGGCGAGGCCGACTTCCGCGGGCGGTATGCGTCCGGCTCCAGCACGTCCGGCGCCGACCCCTGGGGCGAGCTGGCGGCGGTGCAACCGATCGCGCGCGAGCTCTATCCGGCCATGGCCCTGCTGGAGGGCGGCACCGGCATGGGCACCACGCCGGTGGCGGGCGGATCGCAGCTGTTCCTGTGGGCCCGGACCCTGGTGCGTGGAGCGCAGGAGCGGGCCAAGCCCTCGGCCGAGCGGCTGCCGGAGTACGCCGACAGCCGTCTGTCCGGCGTGCAGTCCGGCCTGTTCGCGGAACGACCGGTCTATCCGGGCCTCGAGCAGGTCCGCATGGAATGGTGGCTGTCCAAGACCCGAGAGTGGCTGACGGTCGATCACCCGTCCGTGCGCGGCCTGCTGGGGCGGGAATCGCCCGAGCAACTTTCGGCCCGCCTGGTCGAGGGCACGACCCTGGCCGATCCGGCCGTGCGCCGCGCCCTGTGGGAAGGCGGCCTGGCCGCCGTGGAGGCCTCGCAGGACCCGCTGATCCGGTACCTGCTGTCGATCCAGGACGAGACCCGCGCCATCCGTTCGGACTGGGAGGAGAAGGTCCAGGCCCCGACCGACCGCGCCTCGGAGGCCCTGGCCGCCGCCCGCTTCCAGGCCTATGGCTCCGCCGTCTATCCGGACGCCACCGGGACCCTGCGGTTGACCTATGGCAAGATCGAAGGCTCGGACGTTCCCGGTCAGCGCTGGGGTCCCTTCACCACCTTCGACGGCCTGTGGGACCGGGCGACGGGCGCTCCGCCGTTCGACGTGGCCCCGCGGCTGCTGGCCGCGCGCGAACGGATCGACGGCGCTACAGTGATGAACATGACCCTGTCCTCGGACACCATCGGCGGCTCGTCGGGCTCGCCCGTGGTCAATGCGGCGGGCGAGATACTGGGCGCCAATTTCGACTCCACCGTCCTGACCCAGCGCAACGCCTATGGCTATGATGTCAGGGTCAACCGCTCGGTGATCGTGACCACGGGCGCGGTGACGGCGGCGCTGCGGGATGTGTACGGGATGGAGCGGCTGGTGCAGGAACTGGGGGTTCGGTGAAAACGACCCATGATCGACTTCCCACGCCTTGAGACTCGAGTGCGTCATCTGAGGGCGTACATGTTCTACTACGTGGGCGCCATTATGGTGGTCGGCGCGCTTTTCCTTCTGGTCGTAGCCGTGGTCGCCGGACAGATGACCTGGTTCGCCGCAGGCATCATCGCCGCCAATGTGGCGGGAGGATCGGTCATGCACCTCATTGGTCGCTGGATGATCAAGCGGACTAACGGGCCCGCCTGATCAGAGACCTAGAGCTGGCTCATCTTCTGCTGCGCCTTGGAGAAATACTGCCAGCCGGTCCACAGGGTGACGATGGCGGCGACCCAGATCAGGACGTAGGCGAAGATCTGGAAATGCGGCTGCCATTCCAGTGGAAAGCCGAAGCCGTCCCACAGCAGGGCTATCTGCAGGGCCCCGAGGGCGACCATCTGCAGCAGGGTCTTCCACTTGGCCAGCAGGGTGACCGGCAGCTTGACCTTGCCGGCCACGGTCTCGCGCAGGGCCGAGACGGCGAACTCGCGGAACAGGATCAGGCCGCAGGGGATGGCGATCTGCGGCAGGGCGCCCCAGGCCAGGACGCCGAGGATGGCTCCGGTGACCAGCACCTTGTCGGCGATCGGATCGAGAATGGCGCCCCAGCGGGTGGTGGCGTGCCAGCGCCGCGCCAGGAAGCCGTCGACCCAGTCGGTCGAGGCCGCGACCACGAAGATGACGAAGGCCGTGCGGCCGAAGCGGAACTGGTCGTCCGGGCTCAGATATTCGGACAGGACGGGGATGCCCTGGGGCGCGGCGCCGGCGAGGATCAGGAACATGATGACCCCGGCGAACAGGCGCAGGCCGGTCAGGATGTTGGGGATGGGGTTGGCGTGGGGATTGGGGGTCATGCAAGGGCTCCGCTGCCTTCAACGCCGATCTGCCACGCTTCGCTGCATGAAGCGAGGCGGTTGGCCGTCGGGTTCATGCCGGGCCCGCGAAAAACACGGTGCGAAGCGTCCGAAGCGTCCGAAGAGTGCGCAGCGTGCAGGGCGGAAAACACCGTCCGAGGCGTTCGAAGCGTCCGAAGCGTCCGAAGCGTCCGGATGCCTCGCATTGTTCGATTGTCAAAGACCGGACCTCGGGGAGGTCGCGATCAGGAAAGCACCCGCCTGCGTCAGATTCGGACGCAGGGGCGCCTCCAGACCTAGTCCAGGACCTCGAACCGGGCGCCGCGCAGTGAGCGCAGGATGCCGTCGGCGATGCCGAAATGGACCCCGCTGAGCGCAAGCGTTCCCGCCGCCTCGCGTTCGGCGATCCACGGGAAGGTGCGCAGATTGTCGAGCGACAGCCGGACCACCGCCTCCTCGGCCCTCTGCATGAGCTCCTCGGGCGGGCATTCCTCGCAGACCCGCCGGACGGCCGCCGAGCCCTGCGCCACCCAGGGGGCGACGAAATCCTGGCAGTCGGCCGGGGCGCCATGGATCATGGCGTTCACGCCGCCGCAGAGGGCGTGGCCCATGACCATGATGCGCGAGACGTTCAGCACCTTGACCCCGAACTCCAGCGCCGCCGAGACGCCGTGCAGATGGCCGTCGGGCTCATAGGGCGGGACCAGGTTGGCGACGTTGCGCACGACGAACAGCTGGCCCGGCGCGGCGTCGAAGATCAGGGCCGGGTCGGCGCGACTGTCGGAGCAGGCGACAACGAGCGTGTGGGGCCTCTGCCCCTGTTCGGCGAGGGCCTCGTACTCGGCCCGGGCCTCTGCCCAGTGGCCCTCGCGAAAGCGGCGGTAGCCGGAGAGCAGGGCGTCGCGGGATTCGTCTGACATGGACGCGGCATGCCTCAAACCCCGCGACGGCGCCAGCCCGTGTTCAGTTCACAAGCCCGGGATGACGCGCCTCGAACACGGCGAAGTCTTCGGCGACATCGATATCGATGGCGCGCGCCCTGGCGAGGTCCTCGCGGCCGCCCTCGTCGCCGAGCGCCAGCCGGGCCATGCCGAGCCCGTAGACAGACGCGGCCTGGTCGGGCGCCGCGGCGACCGCGCGTTCGTAGTCGGCCCGCGCCTCGGCGTAGCGACCCATATGCAGCAGCACCATGGCGCGGCTGTCGATATAGGCGGCCTCCCCGGCCGACAGGGCCCGATCGCAGTCGGTCAGCGCCAGTTCCAGATCGAAGCCCGAGATCGCCTGGGCCCAGCAGACGTTGTTGGCCAGGGTGGGATCGTTCCGGTCCATGGCCCGCATGGCGGCGAAATCGCTGCGCGCGCCTTCGACGTCGCCGGCGGCGGCGCGAATCTGGCCGCGCAGGCTCAGCAGGTGGGCGGCGTCCGGAGCCGCCGCGATGGCGCCGTCGAGAGCCGGCAGGGCGTCTGCGGGCGCGCCGGCCTGCCGCTCCAGCCGGACCAGGGCTTCCAGCGCCGTAGGGTCGGTCGGATCGGTCTGCAGCCGCGCCTCGAGCAGGGGTCGGGCTTCCTCGCCGCGCCCCAGCTTGATCAGCGTCGCCAGTTCGCCCGAGGCGGCGAAGTCGCTGTCGGGCGAGGCGTTGCGGAACGCGCGATAGTCGGCGAGCGCACGGTCCCAGCGGCCGAGCTGGTAGTAGGACGCGGCCCGCCCGCCCAAGGCGCCGCCGTCGGAAGGGTCCAGCCGCAGCGCCACGGAGAAGCTGATCACCGCCTCCCCGTATTTGCGCTGGCCGAAGGCGGCGCGACCCTGGCCGATGACCGCGGCCTGATCGGCCGGGTCCAGATCGACCGCATGGTCATAGTCGGCCCGTGCGCCGTCGAAGTCCCGCGCCGCGGCCCGCGCCTGGCCCCGCGCCCGCACGACCTCGGCGTTGTCCGGTTCGCGTTCGATAGCCGCGTCGAGCAGGGCCAGGGCGCCGTCATGGTCGCCGGCGGCGCGCAGGCGGCCCGCGCGCGCGAGAAGATCGGCCGTGTCGCTCGATCCCGGCTGCTGGCGGGCCGCGTCGCCGCTGGTCGCTACATAGTCGGCCGGGGCGCGGAGGCGCAGGGGCAGGGCCGGGGCGTTTTCGGCGCTGGTCCGGGCGGCGGCCATTTCCGCGGCCGTGATCTCGGACCTCAGACTGGTGATGTTCACGGTGATTTCGGCGACTCCATTCTCCAGCGAGCCGCGTCGCTCCAGCCGGTAACCCCCGCCCTCCAGCACCTGGTCGCCGCCCTCGAGCTGGAAACCGCGGCCGCCGTGGGGAAGGGTGATCCGGGAGACGGACCGGGTCATCGTCGGATGGCCGATCGCATAGGGATGGTCCTTGAACGCCGCGAGGAGGCCTTTGCGCTCGGCCGTGCCGGGCAGGACGATGGCCGACTCAGGAAATGCCATGACCCGGCCGGCGGACCCGTTGACCCAACTCATCCGCGTCGCGCCACGCATGATGATGTGAAGCACATTGGCCGGTTCGTCGTAGCGGGTTTCCACGGTCTCGATCGTCACGCCGGAATCGGCGGCTGCCCACCGCGCCTTGAGCATGGTCTCCAACTGGTCCGCCGGAATGTTTCCAAGCTGGCTTCGCATGGCCGTCGCGAAGTCGCCGCCGTAGGCGACGTCGAGCACCATCCCGGCGTCGGCGTCGATGCCGGCGCTCGCGTCGATGCTCACTGTTACCTCGGTAAGCGGAACGGTCAGCGGGGGCTGGGCGATGGGCTCGAGGGCCGCGCCCTCCGCCCGGACAGGCAGGGTCCAGCGATAGGGGGGCGGAATCAGGCCCTCCAGCGTGCGGTCGCCGATGCGGGTGCCGTCCATCCAGTGGACCTTGCCGTCCACGATCGCGCGAACGATGACGTGGTCGAACCAGGTCATGAGCGGCAGCTGGGCGTCCAGCCCGTCGCCCCAATTGGTGCTGACCAGGGCCGCTTCGGCCTCGATGCCCAATCCCTTGAGCAGCGCCAGCAGCAGCACGGTCTTGCCCTTGCAGTCGCCATAGCGGGTGCGCCAGACCTCGTCGGCGGTCATCGGGACATAGTTGCCTTCGCCCATGGCCAGGGCGAGGTAGCGGACCTGATCCTCGACCAGCCGCAGGGCGGCCGCGGCGCGGCCCGCGTCGGTGTCGTTCTCCGCCCGGATGCGCTCGATCTCGGCCAACAGCGGCGAGTCGGGCTCCAGCGTCGCGCTCTTCTCATAGAGCGGCGCCATAAGCCGCGAGGCGTCGGCCCATGATTCGAAGTCGGTGAACTGAACCGTGCGGGTGAGGGTGAAGCGCACGGGGAGGTCTTCAGGGACCCGCTCAGGCGTCAGGCTCCGCGCGTCGATCTCATAGACCCAATCGCGGCCGACCCGGCGCGGGCGAATATCCGCCCACGGAGCCGTGGCCATGACGCGCATCGGGCGGTCATCCGACCAGCTCGCCCGCAGACGATAGTGGTCGATCACCTGCCCTGAGACCGCACTGTCGAACGCCTCCCGGTGGGGCGCCAGCACCCCGTGGGTGTCGTGAACGGTGAACGCCAGCTCGAGGATGTCGCCGACGCGAATGTCGCGCGGCTGGAGGGTCGCGGTCAGCTGGCCGTCCAGCATGGCGGACTCGAGGTTGTTCTCCCGGCGGATCGTCTCGAACTCCTGACCGGCCAGCACGTCGATCGCCTGGCCGTCGCGAACGAGCCGAAGGGCGTGGACCTGAACGGTCTCACGCGGCGGACTCCACACCAGGCTGACGGTGCCGACGCTGCTGAGACCCTGCCGGGTGAGAACCTGAAAACGCTGGAAGGTGTAGGTGTGCGTCCCCCCGGCGTCGAAGCGCATCTGGTGGTCGTTGGTCAGGATGCGCAGGGCCGCGTCGCCGGTGGCGGGCGTGGGCGCGTCCAGCGAGGGCGCCGCGACCCAGGCCGGCGCGGGCGCATGCTCAACTTCCTGCGCCGCCGCGGTGGTCGCAAGCATGACAAGAGACGCGGCCACCGCCACGAACAACCGTACAAACATTGAAAACGCCCCCCTACTCCCGCTCAGGTTTATCACGGGCGCGTGAAACCGCCAGCCGGGGCTCACGCCTTTCGGAAAAACGCGTGGATGCGTTCGGCCATGGGCTGGCTGACGCCCTCGACCTTGACCAGATCGGCCACCGAGGCGCGGCCGACGCCCTTGGCGGAGCCGAAGGCGTGCAGCAGGGCCTTCTTGCGGCCGGGGCCGACGCCCTCGATCTCGTCGAGGGGGTTCTTCTTGATGTCCATCGAGCGGCGGGTGCGGTGGGCGCCGTTGGCGAAGCGGTGGGCCTCGTCGCGCAGCCGCTGGATGTAATAGAGGGCCGGAGACTTCAGCGGCAGCATGAAGGGCCGCCTGCCGAGCATGAAGAAATGCTCCATGCCGGCGTCGCGGTCGGGACCCTTGGCCACGCCGACGGCGACGATGTCGTCCAGACCCAGATCGGCCAGCACGGCCAGCACTTCGGCCAGCTGGCCGGCGCCGCCGTCGATCAGCAGCAGGTCGGGGCGGACCACCTCCTCGCCCGCGTCCTCGTCCTTGACCAGGCGCGAGAAGCGGCGGCGCATGACCTCGCGCATCATACCGTAGTCGTCGCCGGGGGTCAGGTCCTCGCCGCGGATGTTGAACTTGCGGTACTGCGACTTCTGGAAGCCCTCGGGTCCGGCCACGACCATGCCGCCCACGGCGTTGGTCCCCTGGATGTGGGCGTTGTCGTAGATCTCGATCCGCTCGGGGCGGCTGTCCAGACCGAAGGCCTCGCAGACCTCGTCGAGGATTTTGCCCTGGGCGGACCCTTCCGCCATCTTGCGGCCCAGCGCCTCGCGGGCGTTGGTCAGGGCGTGGTCGACGAGGTTGAGCTTGTCGCCGCGCCGGGGGTTGGCGATCTCGACCTTGCGCCCGGCCTTCATCGAGAAGGCCTCCTCAAGCAGCTCCAGCTCGTGCGGGCGGACGTTGGACAGGACCAGACGCGGGATCGGCTTGTCCTCGTAGAACTGGCCGAGAAAGGCGGCGAGGATTTCGGGGTCGGTGTCGCTGCGGTCGACGCGCGGGAAATAGGCCCGGCCGCCCCAGTTCTGGCCGCCGCGGTAGAAGAAGACCTGGACGCAGGCCTGACCGCCCTCGGAGAACAGGGCGAAGACATCGGCCTCGGCCACGCTGTCGGCGCTGACGGAATTCTCCATCGAGATGGCCGACAGGGCGCGGATGCGGTCGCGGACGCGGGCGGCCTGTTCGTAGTCCATGGCCTCGGCGGCGGCGCTCATCTCGGCCGAGAGCCGGCCGATGACGGCGCGCGACTTGCCGCGCAGGAACAGGGACGCCTCCTCGACCAGGTCGCCATAGTCCTCGAGCGAGATCAGGCCGGTGCAGGGCGCCGAGCAGCGCTTGATCTGGTGCAGCATGCAGGGGCGGGTGCGGGTCTCGTAGACGCTGTCCGAACAGGAGCGGAGGAGAAACGCTTTCTGCAGGGTGGTCAGGGTGCGGTTGACCGCCCAGGTCGAGGCGAAGGGGCCGAAATAGTCGCCGGGCGTGGCGTGCGCCCCGCGATGCTTGCGCACCTGGGGGGCGCGATGGTCGCGGCGGATCATCAGCTCGGCGAACGACTTGTCATCGCGCAGCACCACGTTGAAGCGCGGTTTCAGCTTCTTGATGAAGTTGGATTCGAGCAGCAGGGCCTCGGTCTCGGAGGCGGTGACGACCAGCTCCATCGACCGGGTCAGGGACACCATCAGGCCGATGCGCTGGGTGTGGAACCGGCCCTGGGCGTACTGGAGGATGCGCTTCTTTATCGACCGCGCCTTGCCGACATAGAGGCAGGTCCCGTCCTCGCCGTACATGCGGTAGACGCCCGGCTTGTCGGGCGCGCGCCGGGCCTCGTCGCGGATCAGGTCGGCGGCCTTGAGGGCGCCGGCGTCGCTCGCGGTTTCGGGAATCGGCGCCTCGGTCATCGGGACCGATATAGGGCTAGAAGCGGCGAACCATAAGGACGCCGCCCAGCACCATCAGCACGCCGGCGACGCGGCCCCAGCTGATCGGCTGTTTCGGCATGCCCATGGCCCCGAAATGGTCGAGCGTGACGCTGAGCAACAGCTGGCCGGCCACCATCAGGATGATGGTCGTGGCCACCCCCAGCCGCGGCACGCCCCAGGCCGCCGCGACCACGAAGATGGCCCCGTACAGCCCGCCGACCCAGGCGTACCAGGGCAGGGCCCGCGAGGCGGCCATGTCGGGGCGGGTCTGGAGGATGACGGCGAGAATGCCCAACGCCGCCGTGCCGACCGCGAAGGAGACGAAGGCGGCGTTCACCGGCGAACCGACGGCGGTCATCATCTTCGCATTGGTCGGCGCCTGCAGGGCGGTGGCGGCGCCCCCGAACACGACAGCGATCATGGCGAGCAGGTTGGGGTTCATGGACTCTGGCTAGCACACGTCGGCCGGGTCACACGAGGCGTCAGGACTCCGCGGAGATGAAGCGAGCGGCGCGCACTCCCTCCGGATCGCCGGGCCCGCCAAAGCCGACATTGATGTCGCGATGGCTGTCGTCCGGCGCCACGGCGACCTCGGCCCGGCCGCCGGCGCGGACCAGAGCCTCGGCCAGGGCCCGGCTGTGGGCGGCGGAATCCTGACGGCGGCCAATGTGGAAGATCAGGTACGGCGGATAGGCCCGGCCGGATTCGACCCGCAGCGTCGGTGACAACGCCGCGGCGTCGGCGCCGAAGGCCTGTTCGTATCTCCGGTCCAGCGCGCGCCCGACGATCCCGGGACCTCGATCGCCCGTGGCGTCATAACCGGCCCCGTCCAGCAGTATGACCCCCGCGATATCGGCCGGGGCCAGCCCATGCGCACCCAGATAGACGGGATCGACGCCGACCAGGGCGGCGAGGTGCGCGCCCGCCGAATGGCCCAGCAGGAACAGGGGGCGACCCGGCAGGTCCCGCTTCAGCCGGGCGACGGCGGCGGCGACATCCTCGGCCGCCTCCCGCGCACTGACCTCCGGGACCAGCCGGTAGGAGGTCGAGGCCAGCGTCAGCCCGTGCCGGGTCGCGTAGGCCGGCAGATCATGGACCATGCTCCGCTCGCCCCGGCTCCAGCCGCCACCGTGCACGAACAGCAGGACGGGCCCGCTCTCGGCGCCGGGATAGAGGTCCAGCGTCTGAAGCGGATGGCTTCCGAAGGAGACCGCGCGCGCCGTGGCCGCGGCGCGCTGGGCGAGAACCGGGGACGGCGCCAGGCCAGCGGCGAGGGCGAGAGTCAGAAGCGCGCGGCGGGAGGTAAGCATGGGCGGGCTCCTTCAGGCTTGGCCTTGCGTGATCTTTCACGGCGGCGAGGCGATGTTCCGTCGCTCACCCGCCCGGCCCGGGTCGACACGAGAGCCGCCCGGACTGTCGTGCGTTCTTGAACCGCCGGCCGCGGCGCTTTATTGCGACCCCAACCAAGGAGCGTTTCCATGCTGGCCCTCTACATCATTCTCGGCTTCGTCGCGGTTCTCGCGGCCATCAACTTCATCGAGTTCGGCCGGGTTGACTGAGATTCCGGCCCGTCGGGGCGCCGCCCTCGTCACCGGCGGGGCCCGGCGGATCGGCCGGGCGATCTGTCTCGAACTGGCGGCGGCGGGTTTCGACGTGGCCGTCCATCATCGTGATTCCGGGGACGAGGCCGCCGGCGTGGCGGGCGAGATCGAGGCCCTGGGTCGGCGCGCCGTCGCCCTGCCCGCCGATCTGACCGATGTGGTCGCGGTCCATGAACTGGTCGACCGCGCGGCCGGGGCGCTGGGACCATTGTCGGTTCTGGTCAACAACGCCTCGGTGTTCGAGGACGACCGGCTGGACACCATCACCGGCGAGAGCTGGAACGACCATATCGACACCAACCTGCGCGCGCCGGTGCTGCTGGCCCAGGTGTTCGCGCGGCAGGCGCCGGACGGCGCGGCCATCGTCAACATCCTCGACCAGCGGGTGCTGAAGCCGGACCCGCGATTCTTTTCCTACAGCCTGTCCAAGGCGGCGCTGTGGTTCGCCACCCGGACCATGGCCCAAGCCCTGGCGCCGCGCATCCGGGTCAACGGCGTGGGGCCCGGACCGACCTTGCCGTCGGTGCACCAGACGGCCGAAGAGTTCGCCGCCGAGGCCGGGGCCGTGCCGCTGCAGCGGGCGGGCAGTCCCGGAGCCGTGGCCGCCGCCGTGCGCTGGCTGGTGGACGCCGAACTGGTGACGGGCCAGATGATCGCCGTCGACGGGGGCCAGCATCTGGCCTGGCGAACCCCGGACATCGTGGAGTAAGCCTTGACCGTCTCCCCCCTGCCCTTCTCCGGCGCTTCGGCGGCCGGCGACGCGCCCCGCCGCGAGGGCCTGACCGTGTTCGTGCGGGGCCTGACGGTCCAGGCCGGAATCGGCGTGCACGACCACGAGCTGGGCCGGCTGCAGACCCTGATCATCGACGTGACGCTGGACCTGACTCCCGCGCCGGTCGAACGGCTGTCGGACACCGTCAACTACGAGACGGTGGCCCGGGGGGCGTTGGCCATCGCGGCCGAGGGCCATGTCGGACTGGTCGAGACCTTCGCCGAACGACTGGCCCTGGCGTGTCTGGAAGACGGTCGGGTGCGGCGCTGCTCGGTGCGGATCGAGAAGCCCGGCGCGCTGGAGGGCGCCGCCGCGGCCGGATGCGAGGTCGTGCTGGCGCGCTGAGCCTGCGGCGCCTGGGCGGTTGCGCGGGCGGCGGGGGGCCGTCATACCTTGGACCGGACTGAAGGATATCCGATGGCCGAAGCCGGCGATCCCACGAACGCGGACGACCACGACGACGACCTGATCGGCTTCGCCTCTCCGGCGTCGCTGGAGGGGCGCATGCGCGCGCCGGAACCGGAACCGACGTTCGAGCCGGATCCGCGACCTGAGCCTGATCCCGAACCGGAGTTCGCGTTCGAACCGGAGCCGCGCCCTGAGCCCGAGCCTGAACCTGAGCCCGAACTGTTCGAAACGGTCGAGGACGCGCCGCCGCCCGGGCCGACGCCGGTGGAGGCCGGTTCCGTCTTCCAGTCCTCGCGGGAGTTTTCGACCCGTTCGCGGCGGCGCGACCAGCCCGCCGCCGTGCCGGGCGGCGGCATGGGGCTGTACGCCGTCTACGCCCTGATCCTGTTCGCCGTGCCGACGCTGGGCGTGTCCGCGGCGATCGGCCTTTTCGCGGTCACCGGGCGGGCGGGGCCGGACGACGACCTGTCGTCCTCGCATTTCATCTACCAGCAGCGCACCCTGTGGGCGGCGGCCGTCGCGGCGGTGGCGGGATTGATCCTGATGGCCGCCCCCTTCGCCCTCGGGGTGCCGATCCTGTTCCTTCTGGCCCTGTGGATGGTGCTTCGCGGCGCTTCGGGCGTTTGGGCCCTGAAGTCCGGCCGCGCGATCGCAGATCCGCTCGGCTGGTGGATCTGACGGAGAGACCGCATGGCCGACGCGACGCCCGAAAGAACCGAGGGGCCGCGCTTCGCGCCAGGTCATGAATCGCAGGGCAAGCCGGCGGCGCTGATCGCCTGGGGCCTGTACATCCTGTCCCTGCCCAGCGCCAACCTGCTGGTCATCGTCGGCCTGATCGTCGCCTATGCCGGACGGAGCGGGTCCGACGGCCTGTCGCGGGCCCATATCGACGCCCAGATCGGTCTTTTCTGGTCGGTGTTCTGGTGGACCATCCTGCTCTGGGTCGGGTTCTGGGCCTGCGTGGTCGGCGTGTTCACGGCGCCGGCCCTTGGCGTGGCGCTGGTCCCCCTGGCGGTCCTCCTGCTGCTGGCGCTGCTGTTCCTGACGGTCTGGTTCACGATCAAGAGCATCATCGGTCTGATCAACCTGCTGGGCGATCGCGCGCCCTGAGCCTCGTCTGTGGCGGTGGAGCGACACCGGCGAGGATGTTCGAGGTTATCCGGTTCGACGAGGAACGGCAGGACAAGCAAGGAGTTGGCGACTATGTCCGTTCGCCGACATACCTCCAGGAGCCTCCCGTGACCGATTTTCGCGACGTCCGCGCCGAGCAGCGTTTCGAGCAGGGTTTCACGGACGACGAGGGCGTGCTGCGCACCGTGTTCGCCGACTATGCCGTGCAGGGAACGACGCGGGTGATCCTGCACGTCGAGGCCCATCCCGCCCTGCGCGGATCGGGGGCGGCGGGACGCTTCATGCAGTCGCTGGCGGACCATGCGCGGGCGGAGGGCCTGAAACTCCAGCCCCGATGCAGCTACGCCGTGGCCTGGCTCAAGCGGCATCGCGAGTTCGAGGATCTGGCGGCCTGAGGTTCCGGCGGGCCGCGCTTAAAAGGCTCCGCCTTTTCGACCCGACGCGGCCTGACTTCCGGCGGGCCGCGCTCAAAAGGCTCCGCCTTTTCGACCCGACGCGGCCTATCCCCCACCGTAGCCGCCGATGATCGGCAGGATCTCGCCGGTGATGTAGCTCGACATCTGGGGCGAGGCGAGGAAGACGAAGGCCGGCGCGATCTCCTCGGGCTGGGCCGGGCGCTTCATCACCGTCTTCGAGCCGAATTTGGCGACCTTGTCGGCCTGCTGGTCGGCGGGGTTCAGCGGCGTCCAGACCGGGCCCGGCGCGACCACGTTCACGCGGATTCCCTTGGGCGCCAGGTGCGTACCCAGCGAACGGGCGAAGGCGTGGATGCCGCCCTTGGTCATCGAATAGTCGAGCAGGTTCCTGTTGCCCTCGATGCCGGTGACCGAGCCGGTCATGACGATCGAGCCGCCCGGCTTCAGGTGCGGAACCGCCGCCTTCACCAGGTTGAAATAGCCGTAGAGATTGGTCTTCAGCGTGCGGTCGAAATGCTCGAAGGTCAGATCCTCGAGCGCCTCGACATGTTCCTGGAAGGCGGCGTTGGGCACGATCACGTCGAGGCGGCCGAAGGCGTCCAGCGTCGCCCTGACGGCGGCCTCGGAAAAGGCGGGGTCGGCGACGTCGCCCTTCAGCACGATGGCCCTGCGGCCCTCGGCCTCGACGGCGGCTTTCGTGGCGGCCGCGTCCCGTTCCTCGTCGAGATGGCAGAGGGCGACGTCGCAGCCCTCGCGGGCGAACAGGACGGCGACGGCGCGACCGATGCCGGAGTCGCCGCCGGTGATGATGGCCGCCATGCCCTCCAGCTTGCCCGAGCCCTTCCAGAAAGGCGCGTCATACATGGGCGCCGGATCCAGCGCGGCCTCGTCGCCGGGCTTGGTCTGATGCTGTTTCGGGAAGGGCGGCTCGGGGTATTCGCGGGCCCCGGCCTGGACCGCCTTTTCGGACTCATCGCCGCCCGCGCCGGCTTTCGCATCGATTCCGGCCTGAATCTTCCGCTCCTGATCGGCGATCTTCCCGGCGCGGGGTTCGAAACGGTCGTCCATGGCGGCCTCCAATCTCAGGATTGATGGAAAAGCCGATGGAGCGGGCAAGCGTTCCCGTTGGCGTCATCCTGGGCTACGTCCCGGGCCAGCCGGGTGCGGCTGTCCCGGACTGAAGAGACGTTGCGAACGCTGGAGGGCGGAGATGGGCAAGGTTGATCTCAAGCAGGTCCACAAGGACCTCTATACGGCGCCGAAGGATCGGTTCGCCTTCGTCGAGCCGCCGCCTTTGACCTATCTGATGGTCGACGGCGAAGGCGATCCGAACACGGCGCCCGCCTATGCGGAAGCGGTCGAGGCCCTCTATGGCGTCGCCTACGCCCTGAAGTTCGCCAGCAAGGCCGTCGGCCGGGACTATGTCGTGCCGCCACTCGAGGGGCTGTGGTGGGCCGACGACATGGCGGCCTTCCGGCAGCGCGCCAAGGGCAAATGGCGCTGGACGATGATGATGCTGCAGCCGGACTGGATCTCCGCGGACCAGGTCAGGGCGGCGGTCGCGAAAGCCGGGCTCAAGAACCCGACGGCCGCGCTGTCGCGTCTGCGCTCCGAACGGCTCGAGGAAGGCCGCTGCGTGCAGGTTCTGCATGTCGGTCCCTATGACGGGGAAGGCCCGATCCTGGCGCGGCTACATGATGAATTCCTGCCCGGGCAGGGGCTGGTCCCCGTCGGCAGGCATCACGAAATCTATCTCGGCGATCCGCGGAAGGCGGCGCCGGAGAAGCTGAGGACCATCCTCCGCCAGCCGGTGCGCGCCGCCTGACGCCGATGGAGCGCACCGGCGTTCCCGTGCATTGTGATGTTCGACGACAAGGAACGCCGCCATGCCAGACATCGACCTGTCCGCCGTGGGCGCCGCCGCGGGACCGCTGCAGACCTGGGTGCTGCCCGCCCTGCTGGGACTGGGGCTGGCCTCGGCCACGGGCCTGCGCACCTTCCTGCCGCTGCTGATGCTGGCGCTGGCGGCGCGGTTCGAAATGTTCGGCGTTCGCCTGATCGATCAGATGGACTGGCTGGTCTCCTGGCCCGCCATAGCGGCGCTGGGGACCGCGACCGTGGCCGAATTCCTGGGAGACAAGGTCCCGGCCATCGATCACGGACTGAACGCCATCGGCTATGTCACCCGGCCGGTCGCCGGCGCCATAGCGGCGGGCAGCGTGTTCTGGAACGTGGATCCGGCGGCGGCGGCCGTCGCCGGCCTGATCGTCGGGGCGCCGGCGGCCCTGGCCTTCAACGCGGCGCAGACGGGGGTGCGTGTCGGATCGACGGCCGCCACCGGCGGACTGGGCAATCCGCTGGTGTCGTTGATCGAGGACGTGCTGGCGGCGCTGACCGTGATCGTCGCCTTCCTGGCGCCGATCGTCATACCCTTGGTGCTGCTGATCCTGATCGTGGTGGTGTTCCGGCTGGCGCGGCGGATCCGCGACCGGCGAGAGACCCGGGCCGCCTGATCAGAGGACGCGGCTGACGATGGCCTTCAGGGTCTCGGCCTTCGACGGCAGGTCCGCGGCGAGGCGGCCGGCCAATTCCCGGGCCCCGACCGGATAGGCGTCGCCGCCGTCCGCGATCTCCCTCGCCATGACGGAAGCCTGCATCAGCACCTTCTCGAGCGCCTCGACCTGTTCGACGGCCAGGGCGCGCGCTTCGAGCTGAAGCCGCCGGACCCGTTCGGTCGTGGTCTCCGGGGTGCGCATCAGGTCGTAGATTTCGGCCTCGGCCGGGACGAGGCGCAGATCGGGCTTGGCGGGCGGACTCTTGGGCATGGACCAGTCTCCTGCCCGGACCAATGCGAAGCGCCGCCGCGGCGTTCCCCCGACGGGCGAACCGGCTGTGGGTCGTTGCGGCGGTGTGGCCGCGGAATCACAGGCCCGGATCAGGCCGCCTCGCCCCGGAGCTCGTGACGGGCTTCGGCCTCGCGGACCGCGTCGACCGCGCGATCGACCACCTCCAGCCCCGCGCCCGGGCCGATGGACTCGACCGTCAGGATGCGGCGGAAGGCGCGTGCCCCCGGGCGCCCGTGCATGAGCCCAAGCATATGCCGCGTCATGGCCGGCAGGTGGACGCCCTCGGCCAGCCGCGCGGCCATGTAGGGACGATAGCGGTCGATCGCCTGGTAAGCGTCCACGTCCGGCGTCGCCGCGCCGAACAGGCGCCGGTCGGCCTGACCGAGGATGGCCGGTTCGTGATAGGCGGCGCGGCCCAGCATGACCCCGTCCAGCCGCACGCCGTCGCTGTCGTCCAGGTGGGCTTCGGCCTCATCCAGCGAGGCGACGCCGCCGTTGAGGGTGACGCTGAGATGCGGCCGCTCGCGCTTGAGCCGCCGCACCAGGCCGTAGTCGAGCGGCGGAACGTCGCGGTTTTCCTTCGGGGACAGGCCTTTCAGCCAGGCCATGCGGGCGTGGACGATGAAGACCTCGATCCCGACGGCGGCGCAGGCGTCGACCGTGGCGAACAGCGACACCTGCGGATCCTGGTCGTCGACGCCGATGCGGCATTTGACCGTGGCGGGGACCGACACCGCCTCGCGGATGGCGGCCATGCAGTCGGCGACCAGTCCAGGCTCGCGCATCAGGCAGGCGCCGAACCGGCCCGACTGGACCCGGTCGGACGGGCAGCCGACGTTCAGATTGATCTCGTCATAGCCGAACGCTTCCCCGATCCGGGCGGCCTCGGCCAGCTGGACCGGGTCGGAGCCGCCGAGCTGGAGCGCGACAGGGTGTTCGACGGCGTCGAAGCCCAGCAGGCGGTCCCGATCGCCGTGAACGACGGCGGGGGCGGTGACCATCTCCGTATAGAGCAGGGTTTCCGCCGTCAGGGCGCGATGGAACGCCCGGCAGTGCCGGTCGGTCCAGTCCATCATGGGTGCGATCGAGAGGCGGCGGTTCATGGCGCGGGGCTTCTACACCGAAAGGCGTCTCCTGCGCCAACGATGGAACCCGCTCCCTTCCAGGCGGTTTTCCCGGCCACAAGGAGGAACCCCATGATCAGACCGCTTCTCGCCGGCGCCGCCTGTCTCGCCCTGCTGGCCGCCTGCAACCAGGAACGCAGCCCCGAGGCTGTCGACAAGGCCCAGGACATGGCCGCCGGACCGGTGGGCCAGACCTCGGCCGCGACCATGGGCGCCAATATGCAGTCGGCCTATATCCCGAGCGCGGCCATCGGCGACATGTACGAGATCGCCGCGGCCGACATCGCCCTGCAACGTTCGCAGAACGCCCGCGTCCGCGAACTCGCGACCATGCTCAAGACCGACCACGCCGCCGCGTCCAACGCCTTCAAGGCCCTGTTGCCGCAAGCCGCGCCCGGGGCCGCGGTTCCGGCCGAGCTGGACGAGCGGCGCCAGGGCCTCATCGACAACCTCGGCTCGGCCTCGGCGACGAATTTCGACGCGACCTGGATCGACCAGCAGATCGCGGCCCACAACGAGGCCCTGACCCTGCACCGGGGCTTTTCGAACGAGGATTCCCCACTGGCGGCGCACGCCCGCTCAGTGGTTCCGAAGATCGAGGCCCACCTGCGCATGGCCGAGCAGATCAAGGCCGCCCTCTAGGCCTTCCGTCTTCCGGGTTGGAGCGAGAGAGCCGGCGCCCTCAGGCGTCGGCTTTTTCGTGCGGCTCGTCCTCCT
The DNA here is from genome assembly GCF_030704825.1 of Brevundimonas sp. Classification (GTDB taxonomy): domain Bacteria; phylum Pseudomonadota; class Alphaproteobacteria; order Caulobacterales; family Caulobacteraceae; genus Brevundimonas. The sequence goes on from NZ_JAUYNX010000024.1 coordinate 91,643, forward strand.
CCAGGGCGTCGGCGGCTTCCTCGTTGAGCGCCTGGCCCTCGCGACGCGGCTTGACGTAGGGCTCCGGCCGGGTGGTGGCGATGTTGCCGCGCATCAGGGCGCGGCCGGCCTGGATTCCCTCGGCGAGCTGCAGGGTGAACCGCTTCTCGTCCCGTCGCCGAACGTCCTCGATCGTCTCGCGCGCCTCTTCGTCCGAAAAACCCAGGTCGATCAGCACCTGGTAGCCGAACACCAGGGCGCTCTCGAAGGTCTCGCGGATCTGGTACTCGACCCCCGCATTGACCAGCCGGATCGAATGCCCGCGGTCGAAGGCGCGCACGAAAAGCTTGGTCAGGGGGAACTCGGCCTTGACCAGTTCGACGATGCGGTCCGCCACCTCGGGCTTGTCGACGCACACCAGAATGGTTTCGGCGTTCCCGGCTCCGGATGCGCGCAGGACATCGAGGCGCGATCCGTCGCCATAGTAGACCTTGAAACCGAAATTGCCGGCGGCCTGGATCATCTCGACGTCCATGTCGATGATGGAGACGTCGACGTCGCGGGCCAGCAGGGGCTGGGACACGACCTGGGCGAAGCGGCCGAAGCCGATGATCAGCACCCGTTCGCGCAGATTGCGGGCGTGGTCGACGCCTTCGGCGTCGTCCGGCGAAAGATCCTCGTCGGGGCGCAGACGGTCGGCCAGCAGAACCCGCAGCGGCGTCAGGGCCATGGAGAGGATGACGATCGCCGACAGGATGGCGGCGGTGCGGGCGTCGAACAGGCCGGCGGCGAAGGCGGTCGAATAGAGGACGAAGGCGAACTCGCCCCCCTCGCCCATCAGGGCCGCGCGCAGCAGGCCCTCGCCATGCTTCTGCCGCAGCCGGGCGACGGCGTAGACCGCGACCATCTTGGCGGTCATGAAGGCGGCCAGTCCGCCCAGCACCCAGGCCCAGTCGGCGACCACCACGCGCAGATCCAGCGACATGCCGACGCTGAGGAAGAACAGGCCCAGCAGCAGGCCGCGGAACGGCTCGACGTCGGCCTCCAGCTGGTGGCGGAAGGTCGATTCCGACAGCAGGACGCCGGCCAGGAAGGCGCCCATGGCCATGGACAGCCCGCCCAGGTTCATGGCGTAGGCGGCGCCCAGGACGACGAACAGGGCGCCCATGGTCATGACCTCGCGGCCGCCGTAGCGGGCCAGCAGGCGGAAGAAGGGGTTCACCACCCAGCGGCCGGCGGCGTAGACCCCCGCCACGGCGGCGATGGCCAGGCCGATGGTCAACCAGATGGGATGGCCGGTCCCGACCGCAGAGCCATAGGTCCCGGCCAGAACCGCGACCAGGGCCAGCAGCGGCACGATGGCCAGATCCTCGAACAGCAGGACGGAGACCACGCGCTGGCCCGCCGGCTCGGCGTTCTCGTTGCGCTCTTCCAGCAGCTGCATGACGATGGCCGTCGACGACAGGGCGAAGCCGAAACCGGCGATCAGGGCGGCGGGCCAGGCGAGACCGGCCGCCATGGCGAGGCCGCTCAGCAGCAGGGCGCAGGCCAGAACCTGGACCGCGCCAAGACCGAAGATTTCCTTGCGCAGACTCCACAATCGCGCGGGCCGCATCTCCAGGCCGATGATGAACAGGAACATGACGACGCCGAATTCGGCGACGTGGAGCACCGACTCGGGATCGTTCACCACCCCCAGCACCGAGGGGCCGATCAGCAGGCCGGCGGCCAGATAACCGAGCACGGCGCCGAGGCCGAAGCGGCGGAACAGGGTGGCGGCCACGACCATGGCGGCCAGCAGGGCCACCGCGTGGCCCAGTCCCATGCTGGTCGTCTCGTGCATGCGGGTCCCCTGTCGTGCGTCGGACGGATAGTGGGGGGTGACGCCTCGCGGCGCCAGCCCGACGCCGTCAGACTCCGTCAGCCCGGAGCGCCACAGTTTCGCCCGACGCCGGCCGGCCTCATCGGTCATATCAACAAGGGGAGATGCGCCGATGACGACCCTTCCGCTGAAACAGGCCATGGCCGGGGTATTGAGCCTCGCCCTGGCCGTACCGATGGCCCCCCTGCCCGTGCGGGCGCAGAGCGTCGACCCCGACAAGCCGTCGGACGGCGCGGTATCACCCGCCGCCTGCCGCGTGTTCGGCTTCACCCTGCCGCAGGAGCGCAACGCCAACTATGGCGTGGGCGGCGGCGGGACCGCCCGGGCCCATGCCGGCGCGCCGCCGGCCTATGCCCCGCCGATGCCCCCGCCTCCTCCGCCTCCGCCTCCGCCTCCTCCCCCGCCGCCGCCCCTGCTGCATGCGCCCGCGCCCATGTCGGCGGCCGACGCCAGGGCGCTGAACGAGGTCGTGGTCTCCGGGTCGCGCGCGCCAGCGCCCTCGCCCGGCGTCATCGCCCCGCCGCGACCGACCGACACCGAACGCTATCCGGACGCCACGCCCAATCCCGTGCGCCGCGTGGCCGACGAACCGGTCTCGACCTTTTCGATCGACGTCGACACGGCCAGCTACGCCAATGTGCGCCGCTTCATCGACGACGGCCGCGCGCCGCCGGCCGACGCGGTGCGGGTCGAGGAGCTGATCAACTATTTCGATTACGGCTATGAGCGGCCGACCTCGGCGACGCAGCCGTTCGCCATCACCACGGCGGTCACGGCCTCGCCCTGGGCGCCGGGACGGCAGATCGTCCATGTCGGACTGCAGGGCTACGAACTGCCCGAGGGCGAGCGGCGGCCGCTGAACCTGACCTTCCTGGTCGACGTCTCGGGCTCGATGGACAGCCCCGACAAGCTGGCCCTGGCGCAGAAGGCGATGAACCTGATCATCGACCGGCTGCGGCCGCAGGATACGGCGGCGGTGACCTTCTACGCCGAGGGAGCGGGCACGCGCCTGGCCCCGACGCCGGGCGACCAGAAGCTGAAGCTGCGTTGCGCGGTGGCCAGCCTGTACGCCTCGGGCGGCACGGCCGGGGCGACCGGCATGACCAACGCCTATCAGCAGGCCGAGGCCAGCTTCGCCCGCGACCGGGTCAACCGCATCCTGATGTTCACCGACGGCGACTTCAACGTCGGCGTCACCGACAACATGCGGCTGGAGGACTATGTCGCCGCCAAGCGGGAAACCGGGGTCTATCTGTCAGTCTACGGCTTCGGGCGCGGCAACTATCAGGACGCGCGGATGCAGACGATCGCCCAGGCCGGCAACGGGACGGCGGCCTATGTCGACGACCTGAACGAAGCGCGGCGGCTGTTCGGCCCGGCGTTCGATCGCGGGGCTTTCCCCATCGCCGACGACGTCAAGATCCAGGTGGAGTTCAATCCGGCGCGCGTCAGCGAGTACCGGCTGATCGGCTATGAGACCCGGCTGCTGAACGAGGCGGACTTCAACAACGACCGCGTCGACGCCGGCGAGGTCGGGTCGGGCGCCTCGGTGACGGCCCTTTACGAAATCACTCCGGTCGGCGGGCCCAGCCAGATGGGCGATCGGCGCTATCCCGAGAACCGCAACAGCCTCAGCGTCGGCGGCGGCGATCCGGACGGCGAGGTCGGCTTCGTCCAGGTGCGCTACAAACTGCCGGGCGAGGCGGAGTCGCGGCTGATGCAGCGGGTGGCGTCCAACGCCGACCGGCCGACGATGCGAAACGGCGACTGGACCGGCCCCGAAAGCACCCGCTGGGCGCTGGCCGTCGCCGCCTTCGGCCAGAGGTTGCGCGGCGATCCGTGGATGCCGGCGGAGTACGGCTGGGACGACATCCTAGAACAGGCGCAGGGCGCGCGCGGCGACGATCCCTATGGCGAGCGGGCCGAGTTCGTGCAACTGGTCCGGGCGGCGCAGGGATTGCCGGCGCGGGCGGCGCCGTAGCCGATTTCCGCCATCCCGGCGCGCCCGTGATCTGGCGCGCCGGGAGACTCCCGCTAGGCTGATCGGGTGACTGACACCTTTTCCCTCAAGACCGCCCGCCGCATCGTCCTGGCTGCGCAGGGGTTCGGCCGCGCGCACCCCGCCGCGCCGGGCCGCAGCCAGGTCCGCGCTGTCGCGCGCCGTCTGGGCGTGATCCAGATCGACAGCGTCAACGTGGTGACGCGGACCCACTATCTGCCGGCCTTCTCGCGGCTGGGCGACTATCCGCGCGAGGCGCTGGAGGCGGAGGCCTGGGGGGCGCGGCGCGGATTGTTCGAATACTGGGGCCACGAGGCGTCGCTGCTGCCGCTGGAGAGCCAGCCGCTGTTGCGCTGGCGGATGGAGCGGGCGCGGGGCGGGGCCATGTGGACCGGCCTGTCGCGGTTCGGGCGCGAGAAGCGCGACTATATCGACGGGGTGCTGGCCGAGATCGAGCGGCGCGGGCCGGTGACGGGGGCGGACTTCGCGGAAGGCCCGCGCGGGGCGCCCGGCTGGTGGTCGTGGTCGGACGGCAAGCGGGCGCTGGAATGGCTGTTCTGGGCCGGGCTGATCACCACGAAGACGCGCAACGGGTTCGAGCGCGTCTATGACCTGACCGAACGCGCCCTGCCCGCCCGCATCGTCGACCTGCCGACGCCCGACGAGGCCGACGCCCAGCGGGAACTGGTCCGCATCTCGGCGCGGGCCATGGGCGTGGCGACGGCGGCGGACCTGCGGGATTATTTCCGGCTGCCGCTGGCCGATGCGCGCGACCGGATCGCGGAGCTGGTCGAGGCGGGCGAGCTGGCGCCGGTCCCGGTCAAGGGCTGGCGGCAGCCGGCGTATCTGGCCGCCGGAGCGCGGTCGCCGCGCAAGGTGGCGGGCGCCGCCCTGCTGTCGCCGTTCGACAACCTCGTCTGGGCCCGCGATCGGACCGAGCGGCTGTTCGGGGTCAGGGTGCGGCTGGAGATCTACACCCCGGCGCACAAGCGGGCGCACGGCTACTACGTCCTGCCCTTCCTCGAGGACGAGGCGATCACCGCCCGGGTCGATCTGAAGTCCGACCGCAAGGCCGGGCGGCTGCTGGTGCAGGCGGCGTGGCGCGAGCCCGATGCGACGCCGGAGACAGCGGCCCGACTGGGGGAGGAGCTGCAGCGCATGGCGGGATGGCTGGGGCTTGAGGCGGTGGAGGTCGTCGGCAAGGGCGATCTGGCGGGGGCGTTGCAGGCGATCCTCTGACACCGGCTATTTCTGGCGTGGGCTCTCGAGCTCGGCGCCGGCGCAGGCCAGCCGGCCCTCGCGCTGGGCCGCGACCGCCTCCAGCAGGGTGCGGGCGGCGTTGCGGACTTCTTCCTGCACGGCCTCGTCCCGATCCAGTGCGTCATGGCTGGTGGCGTAGGGCTCCCAGTAGCCGATGTAGCGGTCCAGTTCGGCGGTCGGACCGGCGGGCAGCAGCTTCATGAAGCGCAGCCAGTCCGACACCGAGCGCCGCACGTTCCCGGCCCCCTCCACATCGCCGTGGACGATGACCGAAAAGACCCGGCCCTTGAGGTGGCGGGGATAGTCCCAGCCGGCCAGCTCGACCGCCTTGGCCTTCTTCGCGTCCTTGCCTTGGGTCAGGGTCGGGTCCGGATTGCCGCCGTCGGCGCAGACCATCCGGTCGATCATCAGCTTGAGCGGCGAGGAGGTCATGTACCAGTTCACCGGGGTGACGATCATGATCCCGTGGGCGGCGACCCACATCGGATAGATGTCGTTCATCCAGTCGTCGACCTGGCCGAGGCTGTAGTTGGGATAGCAGCTGCACGGCCAGTGGCAGAGGGCCGCGGCGGTGGAGAAGCAGGCCTTGCAGGGATGGATGGTCCGGCCGAATTCGGAGGCCAGACGCGACAGGTCCAGCACCTCGGTCTCGACCCCGTCGGCCTCGAGCACCGCGCGCGCGATCTCGACCAGGCGGAAGCTCTTGGACATCTCGCCCGGGCAGGTGTGTTCGCTGCGCGACGAACCGTTGATCAGCAGGACGCGGGGCGGGCGGCCCTTGTCATCGTGCCGTGCCTGGGCGGCCTCGATCATGGCCCGGGCGGCGATCCAGTCGACGGACAGGTCGTAGTCGGGATCGGCGAACCCGGGCCCGGCCTTCCGCGTCACCGGCGACTTGCGGCCCTGGTCGTAGCCGTCCCAGGCGACCTCCGCGATGCGGTCCAGTTCGGCCCGCAGGTCGTCGAAGGCGGGATCGCGGTAGCGGCTGAGGAAGCGGGCGGTGAAGGCGGTCTTGTCCAGTTGCGGACTCGGCATGCCCTTGCGAGGGTCGGGCGTCTCGACGGGCGGGGCGTCGTCGGCCATGCAGGCGGCTCCAGCCCGGCATGGGCTGGAGCGTCAACGTGAAGCTGCGGCGCGTCGTTCCGTCAGCCTCCGGACGGGATTCTCCGCAAGATGTCGAAGGTGTCGTGCATGTCACCCTGTCCCGACCGACGATGTCGAGTGGATCGGACGAATTGGCCTGGTCGGCCGGACGCCTCAGATGTCGAATTTCACCCCTTGCGCCAACGGCAGGGCGGCGCTGAAATTCACCGTCTGGGTCTGGCGGCGCATATAGGCTTTCCAGGCGTCCGAGCCGGATTCGCGGCCGCCGCCGGTGTCCTTCTCGCCGCCGAACGCTCCGCCGATCTCGGCGCCCGAGGGGCCGATGTTGACGTTGGCGATGCCGCAGTCCGAGCCCCAGGCCGAAAGGAATTGCTCGGCCTCGCGCACGCTGTCGGTGAAGACGCAGGACGACAGGCCCTGGGGCACGGCGTTCTGCATCGCCACGGCGTCGTCAAAGTCGGACCAGGTCAGGACGTAGAGAATCGGGGCGAAGGTCTCGTGCTCGACCACGGCGGTCTGGGCCGGCATGCGCACGATGGCGGGACGGACGTAGATGCCGCCCCCCCCGGCGCCGCGGGTTCCGCCGACGACGACCTCGCCGCCCTCGGTCGCGGCCTGACGCAGGGCCGCGTCGAAGGCCGCGCCGGCGCTTTCGTCGATCAAGGGCCCGACCAGCACGCCGTCCTGGCGCGGATCGCCGACGGGCAGGGTCTCATAGGCCGCCTTCAGCCGCGCGATCAGACCATCGGCGACGCTCTCGTGGACCAGCAGACGGCGCAGGGTGGTGCAGCGCTGGCCGCAGGTGCCGACGGCCGAAAAGGCGATGGCGCGGACGGTCATGTCGAGGTCGGCGCTGGGCGTCACGATCATGGCGTTGTTGCCGCCGAGCTCCAGCAGCGACCGCCCGAGACGGGCGGCGACCGTCTGCGCCACGGCGCGGCCCATCCGGGTCGAGCCGGTGGCGGAAACCAGCGGAATACGCGGGTCAGCGGCCAGGGCCTCTCCGGCCTCGCGCCCGCCGATGACCAGCTGGCACAGGCCCTCGGGCGCGTCCCCGAACCGGGCGACGGCGCGGTCGAGAATGGCGTGGGTGGCCAGGGCGGTCAGCGGGGTCTTCTCCGACGGCTTCCAGATCACCGGATCGCCGCAGACCAGGGCCAGGCAGGCGTTCCAGGCCCAGACAGCGACCGGAAAGTTGAAGGCCGAGATGACCAGCACCGGCCCCAGCGGCTGCCACGTCTCGCGCATGTGATGCCCGGGCCGCTCGCTGGCCAGCGTCAGCCCGTACAGCTGCCGCGACAGGCCGACCGCGAAGTCGCAGATGTCGATCATCTCCTGAACCTCGCCCAGCCCCTCGGAGACAATCTTGCCGGCCTCGAGCGTGACCAGGCGGGCGAGGTCGTCCTTGGACGCCCGCAACTCCTCGCCCAGCAGACGGACCAGTTCGCCGCGGCGCGGGGCAGGGACGCGCTTCCATTGCTGGAAGGCGGCGGTCGCGCGGTCGGCGACGGCGTCGAGGTCGGGCGTTTCGGCCACGCGACCGGCGACCGAGCCGTCGATCGGCGAGCGGGCCTCGAACCCGTCCGAACTCCAGGCGGCGGCCGGGACGCCGAGGCGGTTCAGGATCTCGCGGCATTCGGCGGCGGCGGTCGTCGGGACGGTCATGGGGCGGGCTCCGGCTGGCCCGCGCGGCTTAGCGGGACCGGGGCCAAAGCGAAAGGGCCGCCCCGTCGTCGAGGCGGCCCGCGCGGGTCGCGTCAGACTACCACCGGTCGCGACGCTCGTGACGGAGCTGGCGCTCGATACGGTCCAGACGGTGGCTGAGGTCGGCGTACTCCCGACGGCTCAGTCCGTCGCGCGCATAACGCCATTCCAGGCTGCGGAATTCCTGCAGCCGCCAGCTGAGGGTCTGCGCCTCGCGCCGGCTGATGCGGCCGTTCCAGGCGAGCCGGTCGACCCGCTGCTCGAGCCGCTCGGCGCGGGCCCGCAGGTCGTGACCATAGCCGCGGTTGTAGCGGTGGCCATAGCCGTAGGATTGGCTGTAGCCCGGCGAGCCGACGCCGATGGAGAAACTGACGTTCTGGGCCAGCGCCGGCGTGGCCACCATGACCGCCGACGCCGCCAGCGTGGAAAGCAGGGCCTTCCGGATCATGGCGGTTTTCATTGTCGTCTTCCTTCTTCCGACCCCTGTCGGGTCATGGAGGCAGGAAATCACCCGGCGCGTGACGAGACCCTGAGAGCCTCGTTGTCTGGCAGTCAGCCAGATGAACCGGAACCGCGACCCCGGGCGGGGGTTTTGACCGCAGCCCCTCGACAAGGAGATGACCGATGAAAGTTCGCGACGTGATGAGCAAGGACGTGCAGGTGGCCCGACCCGGCGACACCCTTCAGGACGTGGCCGCGCGGATGAGCGCCGGCGACTTCGGCTTCATGCCGGTTGCGGACGGCGACACCCTGATCGGCACGATCACCGACCGCGACATCGCCGTGCGGGCCGTGGCCGGGGGCGCAGCCTGCACCTCGCCGGTGGTCGAGTATATCTCGCGCGATCCCCACACCGCCCGGGCCGACGACGATCTGAAGACGGTGCTGGACGCCATGGGCTCCCGGCAGATCCGCCGCCTGCCCGTGCTGGACAAGGACGACCGCCTGGTCGGGGTGGTATCGCTGGGCGACCTGTCCACGCGGGTGAAGGAGAAATACGCCGGCGAGGCGCTGGAAGATATCTCGCGCACCTGACGGGCGCGGGACGTCAAGCTCCTCTTAACCCTTTCGCCAAACCACGCGTTCACCCGGCGCTTCTAGTCTGTCCGTCGAGTACGGGAGACGCCGATGGCGCGCGCGCAGTTCCAGAAGGGTCAGAAGGTCTGGGTCGAATGTGTCGGCGCATGGGCCCAGATCGAAAAGGTCCAGCCGGTGTGGGCCAAGGGCTTCGAGGAACCCGTACGCGTCACCTATGATGTCGGCCTGGGCCGCGAGTTCCTCGGCCACGAGCTTCTGCTGCCGACCGAGGATCCGGCCGCCAACGGCGGCGAAACCTGGCGGCTGATGCGGGCCCGCAACAAGTGGCAGAACGCCGACGACTGCCCGCATCATCCCTTTCCAGGCACCTATCCGGTGGTGGTTACCGACAAGGCCGACTGGGGCGGCTGGCGCGTGCCGGGGGCCGAATACGACCGCGACCCCGACCAGATCGAGTTCCAGGCCCGGCTGATCGCCGCCGCTCCCGGCCTGATGGCCCTGGCCGAGCGGGTGCTGGCCGCCGTCGACGACGCGCCGGACGACGCGCCTCCGGAAATGCTGATCCTGGCCCGCGACGCCCGGACCGTCCTCAAGTCGATCAAGGACGTGCTGGGGCCGCCTTCGGACACCGCGGCCGCGGCCCGGGAATCCCAGGCCGCCTGAAATGGTTGATGGTTCCTAACCAAGCCTCGACAGGAATCCGCGACGCAGCCTAGATTCGCCTATTCGTCGTCAATCCTTGGGGGAGAGCGCCTTGCGGGGTGAGGAGCGCCGCATAACCAGCGAGGGACGACGCGCCGCGGACCGGCGCAAGGGCCCGCCCTCTTGGGTGCGCATCGCTATCCTCGTGGTGACCCTGGCCGTCGCGGCCTATGTGCTGCTGTTTTCCCGCGAGATCGCCCGTCCGGGCTATGAAGCCGACGCCCTTCGCCTGACGGCGGTGGACCGCGAGGCGCGATTGCTGGCGCTCGAGATCGAGACCCGGATCAGCCCCGTCGAGGCCGGCGTGCGGGCCGGAGCCGCTGCGGCCCGGGCCGACCAGCCCCGGGCCGCCGTCGACCGCGCCCGGGCCACGGCTCCCGGGCGGGCCTTCGCCGTGGTCGCCGTCGACGGCCGCGTCGTAGCGGCGGCGGGCGACGACGTCCGGGCCTTCGCCCCGGCCCCCGGACGGCCCCGGCTGTCCGCCGACGGCCGCGCCATTCTGGTGTCCAGGGATCTGCCGGGCGGAAGCCGGTTGGTCGGTCGCGCGCCCTTGCCGGCGCTGGGTCGTCGCGAGGGCGTGGACCTTGCGATCCTTTCCGGGCCTGGAGCGGTGCTGGCCGGCGCGCGATCCGACGGCGCGGCCCTGGGCCTGCCCTCGACGCCGGTGGTGGCCAACGGCCGGGGCGTCACCCTGACCGCCGGAGAGCGGTCGATCCGCCGGACCGCCGTGTCGGCGGACGGGACCGGCCTGATCGCCGTGGCCTCGACGCCGGTCCACACCGGGGCGGACGCCCTTCTGGACGACGCCTGGGTGCTGACCGCGCCGGTCGGCATCGGCGCCTTCGTGGTGCTGCTGGCCCTGCTGCTGCAGCGGCGCCAGCAGGGCATCAGCCGTCAATGGGCGGCGTCGGAACAGCGCTTTCGCGGCGCGGTCGAGGCCGCGCGCTGCGGAGTCTGGGAGTGGGATACCGAGACCGAACAGGTCACCGTCTCGGACTATATGGCCGAGTTGATGGGGCTGGAGCACGGCGGCCCGATCCCGACCGACGAACTGATGGCCCGGATCCATCCGCGGTATCAGGAGGCGGTGCTGCATGCGCTGCGCCAGGCCCAGACCTTCGGGACGTTCGATGTCAGCTTTCCCGTGCCTGACGCGCAGGGCCGGGCGCGCTGGATCGATGCGCGGGGCCAGGCCCGCGGGGACCGGGGCGACGACGGCTTCACCAGCGTTCTGGGCGTGGCGCTGGACACCACGGAGGCCCGGCGCGCCAAGGCCCAGGCCCAGGCCGCCGAGGGCCGGCTGCGGGACGGCATCGAGAGCGTGTCGGACGCCTTCGTCCTGTTCGACCGGCACGGGCGGCTGATCCTGTCAAACCAGGCCTTCCAGGACGCCTTCGCCTTCGGGCCCGGCGTGGTGCGGCGAGGCGCCCTCAAGAACGATCTCAACCAGATCGCCGCCCTGGCCATCAAGTCCGACCAGCCGGCGACGGGCGGCCGCGCCGGCGCGCGCGAGGTCGAGCTGATTGACGGGCGCTGGCTGCAACTGGTCGAGCGGTTCACCTCGGACGGCGGCTCGGTCGTCACCGCGGCCGACATCACCGCCATCAAGCAGAAGGAAGCCGAGCGCCAGCGCGCCACCGAACGCCTGCACGTCACCATCACCGAATTGGAGGACCGTGAGGAGAAGCTCTCCCTGCTGGCCCGCAAATACGAGGTGGCCATGACCCGGGCCGAGGCGGCGAACCAGGCCAAGTCGGAATTCCTGGCCAATATGAGCCATGAGCTGCGCACGCCGCTGAACGCCATCAACGGCTTCTCCGAGATCATGGCCGGCGAGATGTTCGGCCCGTTGGGCGACCCCAAATACAAGGGTTACGCCGCCGACATCCTGAAATCGGGTCAGCATCTGTTGAGCCTGATCAACGACATCCTCGACATGGCCAAGATCGAGGCGGGCAAGCTGACGCTGCACTACGAAAAGGTCTCGATGAAGGAGGTGGTCGACGACGCCGCCCGCCTGATGCGCGGCAAGATCCAGGAGGCCGGCCTGAACCTTCTGGTCGACGCGCCCGATCTGCCCGAGCTCGACGCCGACTACCGTGGTCTGAAGCAGGTGGTGCTGAACCTGATCTCGAACGCGGTGAAATTCACGCCCGAGGGCGGCGACATCGTCGTGGCCTTGTCGCGGGAGGATGACGACCGGGTGCGGGTCGCGGTCACGGACACCGGCATCGGCATAGCGGCCGAGGATCTGAACCGGCTGGCGCGGCCGTTCGAACAGGTCGAGGGCCAGCACTCCAAGACCACCCAGGGCACGGGCCTGGGCCTGGCCCTGACCAAGTCGCTGATCGAATTGCACGGCGGAACCCTGAGCATCGAGAGCGAGCCGGGGCGCGGAACGACGGTGAGCTTCGACCTGCCGATCCACCGGCCCGCCGCCGCGCAACCGGAGCAGGCCCGCGCGGCCTGAGCCGCACGCTCAGCCGGCGGCGCTCCCGGTTCCGGGACGAGGCGCGTGCGCGCCGTCCTCCCTGCGATCGCGATCGCGTCGGCCCCGGCGGCCCTCGAGGATCCGCGCCACGATCTTTCGATCGGCCGGTTCCAGTTCCGAGAGCAGCCTCAGGCTGTCGGCCTCCAGCCGCGCCCGCCCGCGAAGTTCGGCCTGCTGCGACTGCTCCAGCAAGGCCCGCACCCGGTCGAGGTCGAGAGGATCGGCCGCCGCCAGCTCGACCGCCTCGCGTCGCTTCCGGCGCGCCTCGCGAAAATCGGGCCGGGCGGCAAGGGCGGAGGCGATCCGGCTTTCGCGAACGCGTTCGCGCACCTCGGGCGTCAGATCGCCCATGACCTCGATCATCGGCGGCTGACGCAGCGGCCGGGACTGCTCGATGATGCGATGTTCAACCCGGGCGCGCGTGACCAGCAGGGTCGTCCCGGCGGCCAGGGCGAACAGGTTGACCGCCACCGAAACGGCCAGCGCGATCTTCAGCGTGCGAGCGGTCAACCCAGCACCTCCGTATCGTCCATGCCCAGCAAGGAGGCCTCATACAGAACCGCGTCGGCCTGGGCGGCGGCGGTCAGATGGGCGGTCATCATGACGCCCGCCGCGATGCCGGCGCAGGCTGCCGCGACCCATCCGGCGCCCAGGGCGAGGGTCAGACGATCCAGCCAGCGGCGGCCCTCGCGACGCGCCTTCAGGCCCGCCCCGGCCGCCGAGGCGATAACCCGGTCGCGCAGCGCCGCGGAGGGATGGGAAGCGCGCGACAGCTGAAGCAGGGCGTCGGTCGCGTCCGCCTCGGCCAGGGCCGCGCGCGCAGCCTCGGGCGACGCGGCGGCGAAGGCCTGCGCCGCCGCCCGTTCCGCCTCGGGCCAGCGCCGCGCGTCGGCGCCCCAGGCCGCGACCAGGGCGAGGAACCGTTCCGCCGTCATCCCACTCATACTCCTTCAGCGCCCGGCCGGATGTCGGCCAGTGCCTGTCTCAAGGCCCGCCGCCCGCGCGACAACAGGCTCTCCAGCGCGTCCACGCTGATCTCCATCAGGGCCGCGGCCTCTATATTGGTCAGTTCCTGATAATGGCACAGCACGATGGCTTCTCGCTGACGATCCGGCAATCGCGCCAGGGCCGCGTCGACGCGAACGCCCACGTCCGCCGCCAGCAGGCCCCGGTCCGGAGCCGGCCCTTCCCAGGGCCGCTCGGGCGGCGTCCCCGTGGGGATTTCGCGCCGCCGACGCAGCCGGTCGTAGCAAAGGTTCAGACCCACCCGGTGCAGCCAGGTGTCGAACCTGGCCTGACCCGGCGTCCAGCGCGGAGCCTGTTTCCACGCCCGAAGCATCACGTCCTGGGCCACGTCCTCGGCCTCGGTCAGATCGCCCAGTATCCGACGGGCGAGCGCCAGCATGCGCGGCAGTTTGCGCGCCACCATGGCCTGAATGGCCGCGGGGTCTCCCTGACCCACACGGCGCACCAGGTCCTCGTCGGGGTCGGCGATCGGCGCCAATCCGGCCCTCTTCACTCGTTACCGAAAGGGCAGGCCGGTCCATGACCGTCGTCCCCGACATTTCCTTACTCCGAAGCGGGCGCCTGGGGCGACGCCTGTCGTTGGGCGCGGCGCTGGGCCATCCGCTCGCGATGGTGCTCGCGCATCGCCTGCCGGCCGGCCTGACGCTCGGCCGCGGTGACGAAGCCGTCGTTGTCGGCGTCGAGCCGGGCGAAGGCCTGTTCGGCCCGGCTTTGGGCTTCGGCGATCACCACCGGACCCCGCGTCTCCATATGGCCGCCGCGAGCGGCTCCGCGGCCCGCGCGGCGGGGACCGTGGTGGGCGCGGGCTTCGCGTCGGGCGTCGAATTCGGCGCGGCTGATGGCGCCGTCGTCATCGGCGTCCATCCGGTCGAAACCGGCGTCGGCGCGGGCGGCCATATGCGCCCGGCGGGCGGCGCGCATTTCGTCGGGCGCCACCGAGCCGTCGCTGTTCGCATCGGCCGCCGTCAGGCGTTGCACGCGCCGGCCCACGAACTCGGCCTGGCTGACGCGACCGTCGCCATCGACGTCGGCCCGCGCGCCGTGGGCCGGGCGGGCCGGGGATTGCTGGGCGATGGCGACGCCGGCCGCGGCGGCCAAGGCCAGGGCGGCCATGCCGCCAACCAGAAGGGACTTGTTCATCTCGATGCTCTCCACGGCCGCCCAACGCGGCCTTGCTTGCGTCTGGAGACTGAAACGAGGGTGGGGTCAGTTTCCGTCGCGTATGGCGGGCAGGGCCTTTTCGAAGGCCGCGCGGGCCGCGCTCCGGATCTCGAAGAGGCGGGCCTTCAGCGTGCCGAAATCGGCGACCCCCGCCGCCTCCGCCAGACGGCGGCGGAAGCCTTCGGGCTCCTGCTCCGGATCGGGCCGGTCGTCGAAGGCGGCGCCCAGAATCTGGCTCAACGCCTGTTGCAGCCGCCACGCCTCGGCCAGCGCCGGTTCGTCCGCGAGGGCTTCGAGGGTCGACACCGTCAGCGGCGGTCCGGCCGCCGCGGCGGCCAGCTGCCGGACCTGGGCGACGAATTCGGCGTCGACCTGGCCGCCGGGCGCCAGCTTGAGATCCCAGGGCCCCTGCCCGGGCCGCTCGCGCGCCATCAGGTCGCGCATCCGACGCGCGTCGGCGGCCACATTCACGCCGGGCCGGGGCCGGCGCAGGATCGCCTCCAGCGCCGCGCCGGCCCGGGCGCCGAAGGCCGGATCATCCGTCCAGACCACGCGGGCGCGGGTCAGGGCCATGAACTCCCAGGTGTCGGCCTCGGCGGCGTAGTAGTCCTCGACCGCCGGAAGCCGCAGCGACACCGGCCCCTTGGCCGCGCCGGGCCGCAGCCGCATGTCGACCTCGTACAGGCCGCCCTCGGCGGTGTGGGCCGACAGGGCCGCGATCAGCCGCTGGGTGAAGCGGGAATAGAAGACGCCGGCGGCCCAGCCCTTGCCGTCGGATACGGCCTCGGCCGGGGCGTCGTAGACGGTCATCAGGTCGAGGTCGGAGCTGGCGGTCATCTCGCGCGACCCCGCCTTGCCGAGAGCGATCACGGCCACGGCCCCGCCTCGCAGGGTTCCGCCCTGGCGTACGGCCTCGGCCATGGCGGCGGGGGCCAGGGTCGTCATGACCGCATCGGCCAGGGCGGTGTAGGCCCGTCCCGCGGCCTCGGGTCCGGCGTGGCCCGCCAGGGTCTGCAGGCCGATGCGGAACATCTGCTCGCGATGCACCCGGCGCGCGGCGTCGAGGGCTCCCTCGAAATCGGCGGCGGCGGCGGCCTCGGCGATCATCTGGTCGACCAGACCGGAGTCCTCGTCGATGGCCTGACCGAAGCGGGCGTCCAGCATGCTGTCCAGGGCGGCGGGATAACGGCCCAGGGTGCGCGCCAGCCGGGGGGCGAAGGCCATGACTCCGACCACGAGGTCGAACAGTTTCGGCTGGGCCAGGAACAGGGCCTGGACCTGAACCCCGCTGTTGAGGCCGGCGAAGAAGACGGCGAAGCGGCGGAAGGCGGCGTCCGGCGCGCCGGTGTCGGCCAAGGCCGTCAGCAGGCGCGGAGCCAGACGCGTGAACAGCTCGCGCCCTCGGGCCGATCGGGTCGCGGGGATGCGTCCGTGGTGCCAGCTGCGGATCGTATCGGCCACGCCCGCAGGCTCGGCGAATCCCATACGCTCGAGCGTCGCCAAGGTCTCGGGATCGTTCTCGACGCCGGTGAAGACCAGCGAGCCGTAGGGCGACGACAGCGCCTCCTCGCCCTCGAACAGTTCGCCGTACCGGCGGTTGACGCCGATAAGAAGCGCCTCGATGCGGGCGTCGAAGGCGGCCAGGTCACCCACGCCCGCCAGCGCCGCCACGGCCGCGCGGCGCGCGGGTTCGGCCGGCAGGATGTGGGTCTGTTCGTCGTCCAGCATCTGAACCCGGTGTTCGAGCCCGCGCAGTTCGACATAGGCCGCCGTCAATCCGGCGCAGACCTCCGCGCTGACGTGACCGGCGTCGCGCAGGGCGGCGAGGGCGTCGACGGTGCGGGGGCGGCGCAGAGCCGGATCGCGGCCGCCCAGAATGAGTTGCTGGGTCTGGGCGAAGAACTCGATCTCGCGGATGCCGCCGCGGCCCAGTTTCAGATTGGCCCCCGCGGCCTCCATGCCCTCGCCGGTCTTGTGGACGTGGATCTGACGCTTGATCGACTGGATGTCGAGAATGGCCGGATAGTCGAGACTGCGGCGCCAGATGAAGGGTCTGAGCGCCTTGACGAATTCGGCCCCGGCGGCGAGGTCGCCGATCACCGGCCGGGCCTTGATGAAGGCGGCGCGCTCCCAATTCTGGCCGACGCTTTCGTAATAGGCCAACGCCATGGGCGCGACGACCACGGGCGGGGTGGAGGACGGATCGGGCCGCAGCCGCAGGTCGACGCGGAAGACATAGCCGTCGCCGGTCCGTTCCTGCATCAGGGAGGCCACGGCGTGGGCGGCGCGGTCGACGAATTTCTGCGGCTCGACGCCTTCCGCGAGCGCGCTCGCCAGCGCCTCGGGCTCCCAGAACAGGCTGATGTCGATGTCGGAGGAGTAGTTGAGTTCGAAGGCGCCGTGTTTGCCCATGGCCAGGCCGAACAGGCCCGGGACAGGGCCGCGCGGATCGTCGGAGGCCGAAACCAGCTTGCCGCGCGTCCGCTGGTCACGCGCCACTGCGCGCAGGGCGGCCTGGGCCGAGGCGTCGGCGAAGCGGCTGAGGGCGTCGGTGACGGCGTCCAGGTCCCAGACCCCGCCGAGGTCGGCCAGGGCGGTCAGCAGGTGCAGTTCGGCCTTGAACCGGCGAAGCGGGGCCCGGACCTCATCGGCGCCGCCGGTCAGGGCGCCGGTCGCGGACAGGATGGCCGCCAGGCGGTCCTCCGGCGCCGTCTCCAGCGTCAGCCGCAACCGCTCGGGCCAGCGGCGGGCCAGGCCGAACAGATAGGGCGAGGCGGCGAAAACCGGCTCCAGCGCGGGCCAGACCGGTTCCAGCCCGTCGGTCCATCCCGTCTCGCGGGCCGCCTCGACCAGCCGCTCCCGGGCGCGGTCGGCGGCCCCGGCGTCGATGACCGGGCCGCACGGCTTGAGGCGAGGCCCCAGGGGGGCGCTCATTCCGCCGCCGGCAGGACCAGCGCCACCCGCAGGCCGGGGCCGAAGCCGCCGTATTCGCCAGGCCCCTCGTCGAGGATGATGCGGCCGCCATGTGCCTCCATCACCGCCCCCACCAGCGACAGGCCCAGACCCGACCCGGCCTCGGTGCGGCTGTTGTCCAGGCGCACGAAGCGCTCGATGACCCGCTCGCGGTCCTCTTCCGGAACCCCCGGGCCGGTGTCGGTGACGGAATATTCGATCTCGCCCGACGAACGCCGGCGGGCGCGCAGCATCACCGCCCCGCCGGCCGGGGTGTATTTGATGGCGTTGTCGATGATGTTGGCCAGGGCCTGGGCGAGGAAGGGCTGGTTGCCCTCGACCATCAGACCGCGCTCGATCTCGGCCGAGAACTCCAGCCCCTTGTCCTCGGAGGCGGGCTCATAGAGCTCGGCCATGTCGGCGGCCAGGTCGGCGGCGTCGAACACCTTCGGATCCGGCGTGCGGCCCGCCGCGGCCTGCAGACGGGCGATGGCCAGGACGGTGTTGAAGGTCTTCAGCAGGCTGTCGGCCTCGTCCAGCGCCAGTTGCACCGCGTCGACGCCGTCGATCTTGCCCGCCTCGGCGTCCATCAGCGCCACTTCCAGCTTGGCCCGCATCCGCGTCAGCGGCGAACGCAGATCGTGGGCGATGGCGTCCCCGGCGTGACGGATCGAGGCCATCGACCCCTCCAGCCGATCCAGCATGGTGTTGAGCCCGGCCCCCAGCTCATCCAGTTCGTCGCCGGAATTCCTCACCGGGGCGCGCACCTTGAGGTCGCCCTCCTGGACCGCGGTGACGACCTTGTTCAGCCGCCCCATCGAGCGTTCGAGGTTGCGGCTGACCAGCACGCCGCCGCCCAGACCGAGCAGGAGAACTATGCCCATTGCGGCCCACAAGGCCTGGGTCAGCCGGGCCAGATAGGCCTCGGTGTCGCCGAGGGACTGGCCCACGAACAGCATCTCGCCGCCCGACAGCCTGACCTGGACGCCGCGCGCCTCGGGCCGCACGACCCGTCCGTTCGGATCGGTGTCGGTGAAGCGGAAGGTTTGCCACTGGAGGTCGCCCTCGAAATTCTCGACCGGCGAATAGGTCAGGCTGCCGGTGATCCGCTGGCCGTCGCGGTCCATCAGCAGATACAGATAGGACCCGCCCTGCAACGACCGGTCGATCATCGCCCGGTTCAGGGCGTCGAAGCCGCGTTCCTTGTAGATGCCCGTCAGGACCTGCATCTCGCCGCGCACATCGCGTTCGGCCTTGGTCCGCGCCTCGGAGGCCGAGGCGAAATACACATAAGCCAGGATCGCGCTGGCCGCCGCGGCGAACAGGGCGAGGAACAGCAGCGTCAGCCGGAAGGGTGTGCGGCGAAGGAGGGAGGGAAGTTTCACTGGCGGCCGTCAGGGCTCCAGCCGATAGCCCGCCCCGCGCACGGTCTGCAGCATGGCGTGATCGAAGCCCTTGTCGATCTTGGCGCGCAGGCGGCTGATGTGGACGTCGATGACGTTGGTCTGGGGGTCGAAGTGGTATTCCCAGACCTTCTCCAGCAGCATGGTGCGGGTCACCGACTGGCCGGCGTGGCGCATCAGGAATTCGAGCAGCTGGAACTCGCGGGGCTGCAGGTCGATCTCCTGGCCGGCGCGGTGCACCGTGCGGGCGATCAGGTTCATCTCGAGGTCGCCGACCTTGAGCATGGTGGCGACGCTGCCGGACTCTCGTCGGCGCGACAGGGCCTCGACGCGGGCGATGAGCTCGGAGAAGGCGTAGGGCTTGACCAGATAGTCGTCTGCCCCGGCGTTCAGCCCGGTGACCCGGTCCTCGACCTCGCCCAAGGCCGACAGGAACAGCACCGGCGTCTGGTCGCCGTCGCGACGCAGGGTTTCGACCATGCCGATGCCGTCGAGGCGGGGCATCATCCGGTCGACCACATAGACGTCGTAACCGCCCTTCTGCGCCTCAAGCAGGCCGAAGGCGCCGTCGACGGCGTGGGTCGGCTCGTGCCCGGCCTCGGTCAGTCCCCGGACCATGGCGGTCGCGGCCTCGGCGTCGTCCTCGACCACCAGAATGCGCATGGAATCAGCCCTCATATGCGGAATCGCCGCCGATGGTAGCGCATCGGCGGCGATGGGGGCAGTTAAGGCTTATTCAGACTCCGGAAGCTCGAGCGGGAAGGGAACATTGCCCCTCGGCGTCCAGATCATCAGAAACAGCGAATCCCGGCCGGCGGCGCGCGCCGCCCGGACGGCGGCCTGCAGATCGGCGACCGAGGTCACGGGCGCGTTGCCGGCCCGGAAGACGACATAGCCGGGCTGGAAGCCCTGGGTGGGGCCTCGCCCCGCCTGGGTGACGACCACCCCGTTGATATTGGCCGGAACCTCGTAGCGCTGGCGCAAGGCCGCCGACAGCGGCGCGACATTGAGACCCGCGACCGCAGCGCTGGCGGCGGCCGGGGCGGGCGTCTCGAGCTCGTCCGGTCCGTTGCGGTCCGCGTTCAGCTCAGCCAGCGAAGGCCGCGTGCCCGAGCGAACGTTGACGGTCTGGCGGCGGCCGTCGCGGAGGATTTCCAGCCGCAAGGTGTCGCCCGAGCGCGCCTGGCCGACGCGCCGGGTCAGCTCGCTGGAGCTGGTGATCGCCGTGCCGTTCATGGCGGTGACAATGTCGCCGGCCTGCAGCCCGCTGCGGTCGGCCGGGCCGCCCGGCGTGACGCTGTTGATCAGCGCCCCGCGGGTATTCTCGGGCAGGCCCATGGACTCGCGGAAGGGAGCGAGGTTGCCGATCTCTACGCCCAGGTAGCCGCGCTCGATCGTCTCGCCGCGCATCAGCTGGTCGGTGATGGGCTTGGCGATCGTGGCCGGAATGGCGAAGCCGATGCCGACCGAATTGCCGGTCGGCGAATAAATGGCCGAGTTCACGCCGATGACCCGGCCGTAGATGTCGAAGGTCGGGCCGCCCGAATTGCCGCGGTTGATGGCGGCGTCGATCTGGAGGTAGTCGGTGTAGGGCGTCGAATTGTCGACTTCCCCCCGTCCCTCGGCCGAGACGATGCCGGCGGTCGCGGTGCCGCCCAGACCGAACGGGTTGCCCACGGCGATGACCCAGTCGCCCACCCGGGGCTTGGCGGTCTCTTCGAAGGTCACGAACGGGAAGTCCGATCCGTCCACCTTGATGACGGCCAGGTCGGTGCTTTCGTCGCGACCGACGACGCGCGCCTCCATCTCGCGGCCGTCCGCCAGCTTGACGGTGATCTCGAGCGCGTCGGCGACGACGTGGTTGTTGGTGACGATGAAGCCGTCGGCCGAGATGAAGAAGCCGGAGCCGGCGCCGAGCGCGGTGGCGCCGCCTTCGCCTTCCTCGCCCTCCTCGCCTTCCGGCACGGGCACCGGCACCGCGCCGAGACCGGGAATCTGGATGAAGCCCTGACGCGCCTGCACGCGCGTCTTCACGTCGATCTGCACCACGGCGGGCGCAACCTGCTGGAAGATGTCGGCGAAGCTGAGCGGGGCGCCCTGGGGCGGGGCGAAGGCCAGGCCCGCGGCGCCGGCGCTGGGGGCGAGACGGCCGGAGACTCCGGCCACGGGCCCGGCCTGGGCCGACGGCCAGTCGATTACCCCGCCGGCGGTCGCCGCGGCGGCGAAGGTGAGGCCGGCGATGGCCCCCAGCATGAATTCCTTGCGCTTCATCATAGGCGTGTCTTGCGATCCTCTCGTCGGGCGGCGGGCGCCCGTTGGGTCTTCAATATAGAGCGTCGGCCTGTTTCACCAACGCGATCGCGCCATGATAGGTCCGCAGGCGTCAGTCGTCAGACCGCTTTGCGTCAGCATCGGGGCGAACCGCCTCACTGGCGAGAATCCCGGTCAGGCGAGCCTCCTCGGCCGGAGACAGCGGCGCGGCCTCGACCGGCCGGCGGCGCGAGACGAACAGCAGGCCGGCTCCCGCCGCCAGCATGGCCGCGACGGGTCCGAACCAGAGCAACCAGGTCCCGATCCGCAGGGGCGGCGTGAACAGGACGAAGTCGCCGTAACGACGCACCAGATCGTCCCGGATCTGCTCGTCGCTTCGTCCGGCGGCGATCTGCTCCCGCACCAGCCCGCGCATGTCGGCGGCGATGCCGGCCGGACTGTCGGCGATGGCCTCGTGCTGGCAGACGACGCAGCGGATGTCCTCGAACAGGGCCCGGGCCCGGGCCTCCTGCGCGGCGTCGGGCAGCGGACGGTCCGGCGCCGGGGCAGGCTCGGCGGCGATCAGGCCGAGAGACGCGATCGCGATCAGCAGGGCGCGCCTCATGTCGCCGCCCCGCGAGCGCCGGCGCCGAGTCGCAGACGCCGGTCCAGCAGCGAAACCAGCCCGCCCAGCGCCATGATCGCCGGACCGAGGAAGATCAGCCGCGCCCATGGATTCCACCATACGCGGACGTTCCATGCGGGCGCGCCGGCGGAAGTTCGCCCCCGCTCGCCCAGCACCACATAGACGTCATCCAGCCCCCGGAAGTCGAGGCCGACCTCGGTCGTGGTCTGGCCTCCGGCCGGGAAGAAGCGGCGTTCGGCGACGACCGGGCGCGCGCCGCCGCCGTCGGACGGCATCACGGTCAGCCGGCCCTGCTCGGCCAGATAGTTGGGCCCCTCGACGATCCGGACGTCATCGAGGCGAACGGTCCACTTGCCCGCTTCGAGGGTCTGGCCGACGGCCAGAGGGCGGGCCGCCTCGACCCGGTAGCCGGTCTCCACCACCGCTCCCAGGACGAAGACGCCGAGCCCGGCGTGGGCCAGGGTCGTACCCCAGGCGCCGAGCGGAAGGCCGCGGGCGCGACGCCAGGTCTCGGCCAGGGGCGCCCGGAACAGGCGGACCCGCTCGACGACCTCGGCGAGGGTTCCGAGAATGAGCCAGGCGCCGAGTCCGATGCCGACGGCGGACAGAGCCTTCCCGGGCTCGAAGGCCATCCAGCCCGCCAGCGCGACCAGCAGGGCCAGGCCCACGGCCACGCTCAACCGTTGAGCGACGCCCCTGAGGTCGCCGCGCTTCCACGCCAGTAACGGACCCGCCGGCAGGATGAGGAACGCCGCCGCCATCAGCGGTACGAAAGTCAGGGCGAAATAGGGCGGGCCGATCGAGATGGTCGCGCCGTTGGCCGCCTCGAGGATCAGCGGATAGAGGGTGCCGAGCAGGACGGTGGCGCAGGCCGCGGTCAGGAACAGGTTGTTGAGCACCAGCGCCCCCTCGCGGCTGACCGGGGCGAACATGCCGCCGCCCTTCAGCTGCGGCGCGCGCCAGGCGAACAGGGCGAAGGCCAGGCCCGCCGTCGCCCCCAGGATGGCGAGCAGCATCAGGCCGCGCTCCGGATCGACGGCGAAGGCGTGAACGCTGGTCAGGACTCCCGAGCGGACCAGAAAGGCCCCGAGCATGGAGAAGGTGAAGGCCAGCAGGGCCAGAAAGGCCGTCCACCCCACCAGGGCGCCGCGCCGCTCGGTGACCACGGCGGAATGCAGCAGGGCGGCCCCCGCCAGCCACGGCATGAAGCTGGCGTTCTCGACCGGGTCCCAGAACCACCAGCCGCCCCACCCCAGTTCATAATAGGCCCAGAAGGCGCCCAGGGTGATGCCGACGGTGAGGAAGGCCCAGCTGGCCAAGGCCCAGGGCCGGACCCAGCGGCCCCAGGCGGGCCAGAAGCTGGAATTGGCCCGGCCCTCGATCAGGGCGGCCACGGCGAGGGAAAAGCAGACCGAAAACCCGACATAGCCCGCGTAGAGGAAGGGCGGATGGAAGGCGAGCGCCGGGTCCTGCAGCAGGGGGTTCAGCGATCCGCCCTGGAAGGGGGCCGGGTCCAGCCGCTCGAAGGGGTTGGAGGTGAAGACGGCGAACGCCAGGAACAACACGCCCAGCAGGCCTTGCGTCGCCACCGCCGAAGTCTTGAGTCCGAACGGCAGGCCGCGCGCGCGCGACAGGAGGGCGCCGAAGCCGGTCAACACCAGGCACCAGAGCAGCAGCGAACCCTCGTGACTGCCCCAGGCGGCGGCGACCTTGTAGAGCATCGGCTTGTCGGTGTGGCTGTTGGCCGCGACGTTGGCGACGGAGAAGTCCGAGACCGCGAAGGCCTGGATCAGGGCGGCGAAGGCGAGGCCCGTCGCGATCGCGGCGGCTATCGCCGCCCCTTGGGCGGCGCCGGCCAGCACGGGGCTGCGGCGCAGGCGACCGGCAGCGCCCAGCGCGGTTTGCAGGGCCGCCAGCGCCAGGGCGAGGATCAGGGCGAAACCGCCCAGTTCGACGATCACGTGGCGGGCGCTCCCGCCGAGGGTCGCCATTCGCCCTTGGCCTTGAGGCGGTCCGCCACTTCCCGCGGCATGTAGGTCTCGTCGTGCTTGGCCAGAACCTGGGTCGCGCGGAAACTGCGATCAGGCAGGAAGGCGCCCTGCGCCACCACCCCCTGTCCCTCGCGGAACAGGTCGGGCAGGTCGCCCTGGTAGACCACGCGGGTGGTCGCGACGTTGTCGGTGACGGCGAACGAGACCTCGCCGTTCACGCCCCGCGCGACGCTGCCGGACGCAACCAGGCCGCCCAGTCGCACCACCCGGCCCTCGGGGGCCTTGTCGGCGGTCGCCTCGGAGGGCGAGAAGAAGAAGGTGACGTTGTCGCGCATGGCGAACAGCGACAACCCGACCGCCAGGGCCAGCACCGGGGCCACGGCGGCCACGACCCACAGCCGCCGCCGCGCCTTCGGCGATTTCGGCAGCCAGCTCACGACCCGGCCTCCGGCATCCGGCGCTCAAGGTCGATCCGACGCGGATCGGCGGGATCGAGGACGGCGATCAGCGGGCCCCAAAGCGCGCGCGCGTCGGCGCCGTCGCCTCGCGCCAGCGCCGCCTCGCCGAGGAAATAGCGCGCGCCCAATTGATCCGGGTCGCGGCGCAGCGCCTGGCGGAAGGCGGCTTCGGCGGCGCCGTCGACCACGCCATTGTTGGCCCGCACGAGACTCTCGCCCAGCCGGGCCCAGCTTTGGGCGTCGTCGGGCCTCAGGGCCACAGCCCTTCGGAAGGCCGAGGCCGCGCCGATCGGATCGCCGGCTTCGAAGCGGGCCGCGCCCAGCATGGTCAGGGCCTGGTGATCCCCGGGCCTTTCGCGCACCACCCGGGCGGCGACGGCGGCGATCTGCGGAGCTTCCAGCGTGTCCAGTTCAGTCGTCCACCGGTCCACCCGGCGCTCGTAGGCCTGATCCGGCAGGCCGGGCGCGCCGACGACGGCGTAGAGGCCCAGGGCGCCGAGCGCCATCGCCGCCAGCCCGGCCAGCACCCACCGCCGGTCGCGCGGCCCGGCGCGCACGGGCGCGGCCACTCGCCGGGACGAAAGGATGCGCCGACCGGCCTCGGCGCGGGCGGCGGTCCAGCCAGCCTCGTCGAGAAGCCCTCTCGCCTTCAACCGGTCCAGCTCGGCCAGTTCAGCGGACGCGGACACGGCCTCGGCGACATCGGCGCCCCGGCGCGCGCCAGCCAGCACAAGCAGGCCAGCGAGCGTGGTCAGCAACGCCGTCATGATCCAGAAAGCGGTCATCACGCGCGATGTAGCCGATCAGGCGGCCCGGGACGAGGCCTCGCCATCCCTTAAGGGACCGCCGGCGACCGCGGCCCGACGCCGCACCGTGCGCGCCGCCTCGGTGGCGTCGATCAGATCGAGGCATCTCCCCGCCAGTTCGGTCAGCGCAAGCGCATGAGCCTCGTCTCCTGCGTCGCCGTCATTGATCATCCGCAGGGTTTCGTCGGCGTGGTCGGTCAGTCGGACGGTCAGGGCCTCGACCAGGGACCTGCGATCGGCTTCGCAGCCGAAGGTCGAGGCGGGACCGCGCACCGAGCCGACCAGTCTCAGCAAGCTGAGCGCCGCCGTCACCGTCTCGCCTTCCACGGGCGCGGCGAGGTTGGGCGCCTTGCGGGTCATCCGCCCGGCGATCTGGACCCGTTCGAGCGGGAGGGCCTGGTCGACGGCCTTGTCGGCCGCTCGCAGCAGATTCGACAGCTGGCGGGCGATGGCGACCCGCCCGTCGCGCACCGACTTGCCCCAGACGCTCTGGGGACTCAGCGTCAGCGTCACGTCCAGTTCGCCGAGCACCGCCGCGCACCAGCCAAGATCGGCGATGACGGCCTCGACGTGGCCCAGATCCCCGCCGGGTTTGAAGGCGGCGATCCGCTTCGCGCGCACGTCCACGCCGGCGATCAGCCGGTCGACGAAACCCGCCAGTTCCGACTCGCTGAGAAATCCTTCCCGCCCCGCGGCCAGCGAGGTCTGGGTGACGATGCGCAGGATCAGCACCGCGTCGTCCAGATGGGCGAACAACATCTCCAGAACCCGCTGGGCGCCATCCAGGCGCACCCCGGCGCAATCCTTGAGCAGCAGGCGTAGTTCGGCGATCTGGTCGCCGTCCGGCCGCTTGAGCCAGACCTCGAGCGAGGGCAAGCCGCGGCGGGCCAGATGGCTCAGATCCAGACAGGCGGCAAGGTCGGTCAGACCCTGATCGCGCGCCGCGGCGTCGCCGTCGTCCGGCCAGATCATGGCGGGCTGATCGCGCGTCACGGCGGCGGCGGCGAGGCAGATGCGGTCGGCGACGACGGCGGCCTCGGCCTCGTCGTTATCCAGACGCTTCAAAAGATGCGGCTCGCGTCCGCTGGCGACCTTCCACAGGCGCGGCAGCACATGGGCCGGAAAGGTCATGGCCGCCACGCCGTCGACGCGTGGACGGAACATCGGCAGGACGGGCGCCAGGACCAGGGCGCGCCGCTTCCGGTCGCGCGCTTCTTCGGCCAGCATGATCCGCAACTCGGCGGCCCGGTCGCCTGGCAGTGGTGCAACGGCCGCCGCTACAGTCCTGAGCATGGCGTCGGGGCACCGCTCCAGAAGGGCGGCGAGCGCGACGCGATGTGCCACTGTCAGCTCGGCCATGCGACAATCCCGAGACCGGAAACAAGCCGGCGACCCGGACGATGAGCCTGCAAGGTTAATATCCGCTCTCCGGAGATGGATCAGGCCTCGGCTGTCGGCAGCTCCAGCAGCACCTTGAGGCCGCCCATGTCGCTGTCGCCCAGGGTGATGCGTCCGCCGTAGGCGCGGGTCAGCTCGACCACGATCGACAGGCCCAGCCCCGAGCCAGGCGTTGTCTCGTCCATCCGCGCGCCGCGTTCGAGGGCCGCCTCGCGCTGGTCGGCGGGCAGGCCCGGGCCGTCATCCTCGACCACGACGACCATCTGGCCCAGATGGGTCGGCCCGGCCGAAACACGCACGCGTCGTTTCGCCCATTTGCAGGCGTTCTCCATCAGATTGCCGAGAATTTCCTGCAGGTCCTGGCGTTCGCCGCGGAAGCCGAGATCGTCGGGCGCGCGCCAGTCGATCTCGATCTTCCGGGCCTCGAACACCCGTTCCAGCATGACCGCCAACTCGTCCAGCACCTCGGCGATGGGCGTACGCTCGCCCAGCAACTGGGCCCGGGCCGCGGCGCGGGCGCGGCGCAGGTGGTGGTCGACCTGGGCCTTCATCACCTCGGTCTGCTTGCGGACCATGTCGGGCAGCGGCCCTTCCTGCGTCCCGGCCTCGGCGAGCATGACCGACAGCGGCGTCTTCAGGGCGTGGGCCAGGTTGCCGACATGGGTCCGTTGACGCTCGACCGTCTCCTGGTTGTGGTCCAGCAGACGGTTGACCTGTTCGGCGAGCGGCTGGATCTCCAGCGGATAATTCCGGACGATACGGGCGGCCTTCCCCTTGCGGACGTCGGCGATCTCGTTCCTGAGGCCGAACAGCGGCCGCAGGCCGATCTGGACCTGCAGAAAGACGGCGGTCACCAGGCCGAGACCCAGAATCAGCAGCGCCGTCCAGGTGAAGGTGGCGAACTGCCGGGTGTCCTTGTCGATGTTGGAGCGGTCGATCCCGGCCATAAAGACCACCGGCGCCTCTCGGCCCGGCAGGCGCTTCATGGTCGCGGCGATCCTCAGGGGCCGGCCGATGGGGCCGTTGGCGTTGTACGAGATCATCTCGCCGAAGGCGTCGACCAGACGGTCCGGCAGCTCGGCGGGAACCGCCAGCGCCTCCCCGGCCAGCGACGGCGACCGCGCCAGCACCCTCAAACCGCCGCGCCCGTCCGGTTCGGCGACCGCCCAGTATTTCCCCGAGAGAGGCCGCAGGGTCCGGGCGTCCCTGATTTCGGCGACGACCACGCCCGTGGGCGTGGCGTTCGACGCCAGAACGACCTCGTCGATGGTTTCGCCGAGCATATTGCCCAGCCGCCGGAGCGCGCTTTCCTGATACTGGCCGGTCAGGGTCCAGCCAGTGGCGACCAGCGCGAGCACGATCCAGAGCGCCGCCAGCCAGATCAGTCGGCGGGTCAGGCTGCGGCCGGGACGACCAAACCAGCGGCCCCAGGATTGCGGTTCCGGCGCGACCTTGTTCACTTCGTCCGTGCCCCCCGTCGTACCGGTCACCCTTCCGCGGACTCCCCGGGCAACGGGGTCAGGCGATAGCCCAGGCCGCGCACCGTCTCGATCCGGTCGGGACCGATCTTCTTGCGCAGACGCCCGACAAAGACCTCGATGGTGTTGGAATCGCGGTCGAAGTCCTGGTCGTAGAGGTGTTCGACCAGTTCGGTGCGGCTGATCACCCTGCCCTGATGCATCATCAGATAATGCAGCAGCCGGTATTCGAGCGAGGTCAGGCGCAGCGGCTCGCCGTTGACGCTGGCCCGCGCCGCGCGCGGGTCAAGGCGCAGGCCGCCGCAGGAAAGGGTGGCCGAGGCGATCCCCGCCGAACGTCGCAACAGGGCGCGCAGCCGCGCCAGCAACTCCTCCGTATGGAAGGGTTTGGTCAGATAGTCGTCGGCCCCGGCGTCGAAACCCGACACCTTGTCGGACCACGCCCCACGGGCCGTCAGGATCAGCACCGGCGTGGTCTTGCCGTCCCGGCGCCAGCGCTCCAGCACCGAGACGCCGTCGATCTTGGGCAGGCCGAGATCCAGCACCACCACGTCATAGGGCTCGGTATCGCCCAGGAAATGGGCCTCCTCGCCGTCCGCGGCGTGATCCACGGCGTAGCCGGCGTCGCCGAGGGCGGTCTTCAGTTGACGCGACAGATCAACGTCATCTTCCACGAGCAGCACACGCATCTGGGCTTCCTTACCGGCCGGTCATCGAGACGGCGACGTCGAACAGTTGTCCATCCCGATCGAAGCGGAACACATATTGATCGCCTCGCGTCCCGACGAAGCCCACGAAGGTCGCGCCCCTCGCCCGGGACCGCGCAATTCCCTGGGCCTCCGACACGCTGATCTGACGCTGCGCCGGACGGATCTGCTCAGAGCGATCCCCGCCGCGGTCGCGGTCGCCACGGTCGCCACGATCCTGCGCCGCCGCCGACAGGGGCGCGGCGGCGATCAGGGCGGCCAGCAGACATGTGCGGATCCGGTTCATGAAAGACGATCTAGGCCCGCGGCTCTGAACGCCGCCTGAACGGGCATTGTAGACATATTTCACGATCGTGCTCCGCCCTCCGTCAATAGCGGCCCCTCTTTTCCTCCTCCGCGCCGAAAAGGCGGTCATGGACGCGAAGTCACGGACATGAACGAAAGCTGACCCGGACCGTTCAGACGGGGCTCAGGCCCGGCATGGTTTTCTCCGATCAACGCAGCCGACCCGGCCGGCGTGAAGTCCAAGGAGAAGACCGATGATGAAGAAGTTTCTCATCCCCGCCCTCGCCCTGGCCGCGGCTTCCGTCGCGGTCCCCGCCATGGCCCAGAACTACGGCGTGCAGCATCGCGACGATCGCGGCGGGCGCTACGAGCAGGATCGGGGCGGTCGTTACGACAACGACCGCGGCGGCAACTGGCAGAACATCAGCCAGCGCAAATACCAGCTGGATCGCCGCATCGACCAGGGCGAGCGCAACCGTCAGCTCAGCCGTCGGGAAGCGACCCGGCTGCGGGCCGAACTGAACGCCCTCGTGCATCTGGAACGGACCTATCTGCGGGGCGGCCTCTCGTTCCGTGAGCGCGCCGAGCTGGACCGTCGCTATGATCGCCTGTCGGTCCAGATTCGGGCCGAGCGCCGCGACCACGACGACCGCCGTGGCGACCGTCGGGACGACGACCGCCGCTGGTAAGACCTGACCTTCTTCCCGAAGGTCCGAAGGGCGCGATCCGCACGGGTCGCGCCCTTTCCCTATGCGTCCGGCCGCAGGCGGCTCTCGACGACCGTGACCGCCTGCCCTCTGAGCAGCACCCGGTCGCCGCGGGTCTCGGTCTCGATGTCTCCGCCCCGGCCGGGGAAGACCTGCCGGAATCGCACCGTCGCCCGGTCCAGCTTGGCCGCATAAAGCGGTCCCAGGATGCAGTGGGCCGATCCGGTCGCCGGATCCTCGTCCACGCCGCAGCCGGGCGCGAAGAAGCGGTCGACGACGTCCACGTCGTCCATGGGATCAGCCGGGGCGCAGACGATCACCTGCCCCCGCTCGCCGGCCTCGCCCTGGAGGTCGGCCAGGGCCCGGATGTCGGGCCGCACCGATCGCACCGCGTCGGCGTCGACCAGCACCGCGACCAGGTAGCGTCCGGCCCAGATCTCGAGCGGGGTCACGCCCAGCGCTCCGGCCAGACCGTCCGGCATCACGGTGGGGCGCGGCGGATCGGCCGGAAAGTCCATCTCATAGCCCTGGCCGACCCGGACCACGGCCAACGGTCCCGACCGGGTGTCGAAGGTCAGGATCCCGGCCGGAAGGTCCATCTCGGCGAGCAGCACATGGGCCGAAGCCAGGGTGGCGTGGCCGCACAGGTCGACCTCCATCCCCGGCGTGAACCAGCGCAGGCCGAAACGGGCCGGATCGCCGGTGCGCAGCAGAAAGGCGGTTTCGGCCTGGTTGTTCTCCTTCGCCATCGCCTGCATCCAGTCGGCCGCCGGCCATTGATCGAAAGGTTCGACCACGCAGGCGGGATTGCCCTTGAAGGGCGTGGCGGAGAAGGCGTCGACGGTCCATTGGCGCATCAGGCGATCTCCGGCCCGATGACGGTGAGTTCCGGCCAGCGCGCCCGGGCGCTGGCCACCGCCCTGTCCCAGCCGCGCGCGAGCGGCCGATCGGGATTGGGCCGCAGGGTCATCGAGAAAACGTCGTCCAGGCCGAACGGGGCCGCTACGCTGATCGCATCGTCAGCCTCCAGCCGCACTCCGACCGCGAAGGCCGGAGCCACGAAACGGGCCAGGGCCTCGTCCGTGCCGGTCAGGGCTGCATAGGGTTCTCCAAACCGGTCCGCGAACCACAGGTGCACCCGCGCCTGGTTGCGGACCTCCACCTCGGACCGGAAAGGCTCGTCGAAGGCGGCGGCGACCCGCTTGATGACGCCGTCTTCGGCGTCCCAGCTCGTGTCCGGGTCGAAATAGCCGAGGTCATAGTCCTTGCGCCCATAACCGACCGGGCGGCCGGTCAGGGCGTTCCAGACGCTCTGATAAACGGCGCCGGAGAATATCCGCCAGTCGTTCAGGCCCAGTGGGCGCACCGTCCGCAGCACATGCATCAGGGCGGGATCGGAGCGGACGATCCCGGTCAGGCGGACGTGCAGGTCGGTCATTTGCGGTCCCGGATCGGCCAGCCGTGGTCCAGCGGCCCATGCCCGCCGCCCAACCCCGGCGCCCGCCGGATCGCCTCGGCGACATAGGCCCAGGCCTGGGCTACGGCGGTCTCCAGCGGCAGTCCTTGCGCGATTCCCGCCGCGCAGGCGCTGGCCAGGGTGCAGCCCGTGCCGTGGGTGTTGCGGGTGTCGAACCGTTCGCCCTCCAGCAGGGTTTCGCCGGTCGGTGTGAGCAAAAGGTCGACGACCATCTCGCCCGGAACATGCCCGCCCTTCATCAGGACCGCTCGCGCGCCCATGGCCAGCAGGGCGTCGCCAGCGCGGCGCTGGCCGTCGAGGTCGGCGACGGCGATGCCGGTCAGGGCCTCGGCCTCGGGGGCGTTGGGCGTCAGCAGGGCAGCGCGCGGGATCATCAGGGAGCGCACGGCGGCGACGGCGTCGTCGGCCAGCAGCGGCGCGCCGCCCTTGGCGATCATCACCGGATCGATCAACGCCGGGGCGCTCGAGGTATCGAGGATGGCCGCGACCCGTTCAACCACGGCGGCCGAGCCCAGCATGCCGGTCTTGATCGCATCGGCGCCGATGTCGTCCAGCACGGCCCGCGCCTGGGCCTCGATCAGATCCAGCGGCAGCGGATGCACGCGGTGGACGCCGAGGGTGTTCTGCACCGTGAGCGCGGTGATGGCTGTCGCCGCATGGCCGCCCAGCATGGTCACGGCCTTGATGTCGGCCTGGATTCCGGCGCCGCCGCCGGAATCCGAGCCGGCGATGATCAGAACGCGTCCGCGGAAGGAAGGCATGCCGCTGGATGGCCAATCCGCGCCGACTCGGCAAGGCGGATCATATATTGTATTTAGGCTATATTGCTGATATACGATATTCATGCACGCCGCCCTGCAAGCCCTTTCCGAGCCGCACCGCATGGTCATCCTGTCCATGCTGGCCGACGGCGAACGCCCCGCCGGGGATTTCGTCGAGGCCCTGCCCATCGCCCAGCCGACGGTGTCGAAACACCTGTCGGTGCTGCGCGAAGCCGGTCTGGTGACGGTCCGCAAGGACGCCCAGCGGCGGCTGTACAGTCTGAACCCCGCGCCGCTGAAGGAATTGGACATCTGGCTGGCCGGCTATCGCCGCTTCTGGACGAATCGGCTCGATGCGCTGGAGGCGCATCTCGACAGGGAGTTTCCGCAATGACCGACACGCTTGATCTGGAGGTTCGCCTCGGCGCCGAGGCCGGAACGTGGCGGCGGATCGACGGCGGCTGGGAACTGCATTTCGAACGCCGCCTGCGCCATTCGCCCGAGAGGGTCTGGAAAGCGCTGACCACCGGCGACGGCCTGGCCTGCTGGCTGGCCGAGGCCGACATCGACCTGCGGCCCGGCGGCGCCATGGAACTGAACTTTCGCCAGCCCGACCACGACTTCATGCCCGACACGCCCGAGAGACGCCGGCAGTCGAACGAGGTGCTCCTGGTCCAGCCCTTCGCCCGGTTCGAACACACCTTCGGCAGCAATCCGGAGTCCGTGGTGTCGTGGCGGCTGGAGCCCGACGGCGACGGTACGCATCTGACCCTGATCCACCGCGTGCCGGAATCGTGGACGGACATGCGCAAGAATGTCCTCAGCGGCTGGCATCACCACATGGAAGGACTGGACGACGCCGCGCAGGGCGTGCGCCATCCGTGGTCGTGGGATCGCTGGTTCGCCCTGCGCGACGCCTACGCCGCCCGGCTGGAGGGCGCGGCGTGACAGCCCCCGTCGCCTCGGCGGGCATGCTGATCCGCAGGCCTGTCGCCGAGGTTTTCAAGGCCTTCGTCGATCCGGACGTAACCGCCCGCTTCTGGTTCAGTCAGGGCGGCGGCCCGCTTGAGCCCGGCGCACGCGTCCGCTGGACCTGGGCGATGTACGGGATGGGCACGGACGTCGTCGTCAAGGCGGTCGAACCGGGTCGGCGCATCCTGATCGACTGGGACGTCGACAGCGACCCGACCGAGGTCGAATGGACTTTCGAGGCTCGCGGAAGCGGGACCTGGGTGGAGGTCTTCAATCGCGGGTTTCCTGGCGCCCGGGACGAACAGGTCGCCAAGGCGCTCGATTCGACGGGCGGCTTCGCCCTGGTGCTGGCCGGGGCCAAAATCTGGCTGGAGCAAGGGATCGACCCGCGCTTCGTCGTTGACCGCCATCCGGACGCCCGCGTGGCGGGGTGGGACGCATCATGACCGCGCCGGTGGAAGTCCGCGTCGAAAAGCGTTTCCGCCATCCGCGGGAGCGGGTGTTCGACGCCTTCCTCGACCCCGTCCGCGTCGGCGAATGGCTGTTCCATACGCCCGACGGGGTGATGGAGAAGACCGACTACGACCCCGTCGTCGGCGGATCGTTCGCCCTCTTCGAGCGCCGGGGCGCCAACCTCGCGCGGCATTTCGGCAAGTTCGTCGAGATCGCGCGGCCCGACCGCATCGTCTTCGATTTCCGGGTCGACGAGGCCCCGGACGAGCCGACCCGGGTCATCGTGACCTTCGCCGACGACGGCGACGGCTGCGTCGTCGTCCTGACCCACGACCTCGCGCCCGCCTGGGCCGCCTGGGCCGACCGCACCGTCGCCGGCTGGGCCATGATCCTGGAGAGCCTGGTCGAAGTGGTGGAGGCGGGCCGATGATCACCGCCGCCGCTCCCTTCCTGATGTTCCAGGGCAAGTGCGAGGACGCCCTGACCTTCTATGCCGGCACGATCCCGGGCGCGCGGATCGTGTCGCTGGACAGGAAGCCCGACGGCACGGTGGCCATGGCGCGGCTGTCGGTGGCGGGGCTGGAGATCATGGCCAACGATTCCCCGCCCGTGCACGCCTTCGACTTCACGCCCTCGACCTCGACGTTTCTGATCGTCGACAAGGCCGAGGATGTGGACGCGCTGGCGGCCGCGCTGGGCGAGGGCGGCAGGCTGCTGATGCCGCCGGACGACTACGGCTTCTCGCAAAGGTTCGGCTGGGCGCAGGACCGGTTCGGCGTGTCGTGGCAGATCAACCTCCCCTGAGGCCGGAGTGTCTGCATGACGACAACTGACCACGACGCCTATATCGCGGCCGCGCCGGAGCCGTTTCGCCCCCTGCTGCGTCAGCTGCGCGCCGGGCTGTCGCAGGCGCTGCCGGACGCCAGGGAAGTCGTCATGTACGGCATGCCCGGATTTCAGATCGGGGACATGATCGTCGCGGGTTACGCCGCCTTCAGCAAACAGTGCGGCCTGTATGTCGATCCGGGCGCGATCGCCGCCCATGCCGACGAGATCGCCTCCCTGAAGCTCAAGGCGTCGAAGACCGGAGTGACGTTCTCGCCCAACAGGCCGATCACGGCTGAACTGGTCAGGAAACTGGCTGTGCGTTCGCGCAGCGAAAAGGGGCTCTAGCGCCCCTCACGTGTCCGCCACCGCGGCCTGCACCTTCAGCGCCTGGACCGTCTCGCGGACGTCGTGGACGCGGATGATCGAGGCTCCCCGCCGCGCCGCCTCCAGCGCCAGCGCCAGCGAACCGCCCAAACGGTCCCCCGGGTCGGTCGCCGAGGGATCGATCGACCGGATCGTGCGCTTGCGGCTGGCCCCGTACAGCACAGGAAAGCCGGCCGCCGCCAGCTGGTCCAGATGAGCGGTCAGGGCGAGGTTGTGAGCCGGCGTCTTGCCGAAGCCGATGCCGGGATCGAGCCAGATCCGCTCGCGCGCCACGCCGGCGGCCATGGCGGCGTCGGCGCGGGCGAGGAGCCATTCGGAGACCTCGGCGACCACATCGGCATAGGCCGGCGCGTCCTGCATGGTGCGCGGCTGGCCCTTCATGTGCATCAGCACGACGTCGCAACCGAGGGCGGCCGCGGTCTCCCGACTGTCCGATGCGAAGCCCAGCGCGCTGACGTCGTTCCACATCGTCGCCCCGGCGGCGACGGCGGCGCAGGCGACCCCGGGCTTCATGGTGTCGATGCTGATCGGCCCGGCCCAGCCGGCGGCGCGGAGGCCTTCGATGACCGGGATGGCGCGGGCGATTTCCTCGTCCATAGCCACCGGATCCGCGCCCGGCCGGGTGCTTTCGCCGCCGATGTCCAGAATGTCCGCGCCCTGCCCGGCCAGCGCCAGGCCGTGCGCCACCGCGGCCTCGACGTCCGGCAGCCGGCCGCCGTCCGAGAAGCTGTCGGGCGTGACATTGACGATGCCCATGACGCGGGGCCGGTTCATTGGTCCCGCCCTCCGATCAGCGCGGCGATGGCGTCGAGGTAGGCGGCGAACGCCTTCCGACCCTCCCCGGTGATCGAGACCCGGGTGAGCGGCTTGTTGTTGACGAAGCTCTTGACGATGGCGACGTAGCCGGCCTCCTCCAGCTTCTTCAGATGCACCGACAGATTGCCCTGGGTGGCTTCCAGCACGGTCTTGAGCTCGGTGAAGTCGGCGCTGTCGGCGTCGGCCAGATAGACCATGATCCCCAGCCGCATGCGGCCGTGGATGACCTCGTCGATGCGTCCGAGATCGGCCAGTCCCATGGTTCAGGCCGCCTTCGATCCGGCGCGGGCGTCGCGGAACATGATCCAGCCTGGGAGGGCGAACAGCAGGAACAGGGCGACTGTGCAGACACCGAGATACCAGAAGGGCTCGCGCACCAGCACGCCGAGGGCCACCGCCGTGGCCCAGCCGCCGAGCGCCGTGGCCAGCATCCAGCCCTTCCGCTTCAGTGTCCAGGCCATGTACCAGGCGGCGGCCTGAAGCGCGAAGACAATGGCCGCGTAATAGAGCCAGATGGCGAAGTCCTGATCCCTCCAGGCGCCCACGCCGAAGACGATGATCACGGCGGTGTTCGCCATGCCGGTGGCGCTGAAGGCCGCGTTCAGGGTGCGGCTCGCCATCGGACCGCGATTGGCCCCGCCATCCTTGCGGTCCTTGAGAATGGCCCAGGTCAGCACCGACAGGAAGGCGACGGTGATCCCGACGACGAAGGCGAGGTTGGCGAGATCGGGCCAGCGGATCAGCCCGGTCGCCTGACCGACATGGAACAGGCACTGCAGGCCGTACAGCAGGCCGCCGGCGAGATAGCAGATCGCCAGGGTCATGGGCGGGCGTCCGCCGCCCTCGACGATCGAGCGCATGAAGGCGAGGTCGTCCTCAGGAGAATGAAGGCGGGGCTTGGCGGGCATGGTCTGTCTCCGGGGCCGGCTCGCCCCCGGGGGTGGACGAGCCGGCGAGTCTTGGCAAGCTATTCGGCGGCGGCGAATTCCGCCTCCCTTTGACGGCGCCACGGGACGCGCCGACCGTTGAGCCACCGGCCGACGAAGCTGTGGCGCACCAGCAGTTCGTAGGTCAGCAGACTGATCGCCATCGTCCCGCCGATGACCGCGCCGAACTTGACGAACCACGGCCAGGTTTCGTTCACCACCAGGATCTGTCCGACCATGACCAGCGGCAGGTGGACGATGTAGACCCAGTAGGAAGAGTCGGCGAGGTAGCGGCTAACGACGCTGTGGCCCGAGGCGAAGCGCAAGGCCAGCGACAGGACCGCGAAGGTCGAGGCGAAGACGGCCAGGGCCATCACCGCCGCCAGCGGGGCCTTCAGTTCGGGATCGGTGACCGGCGCCAGGTCCGGGACCGGTCCGCCGGCCATGACCATGGCGGCCGCGCCGACGCCGAGGGCCACGACCGTGAACACCGGCCACAGCCGCTCGATACGAACCAGCAGGTCCCGGCGGCGGTCGAGCAGAAAGCCGAGGGCGAAGGCGGTCCCGAAGGCCGTCAGCGCCGTCGCGTTCGGAACCAGCCCCGTGTCCGGGGTCGGTATGCCGAAGAAGGGCGTCCAGTTGGGCGCCAGCCAGAAGGCGAGCGCCAACGGCGCGGCCATCAGGGCCGGCGTCCACGGCCCGATCAGGGCGCCGGTGATCCGGTCGACGAGCCGGCCCCAGCCGCCGTCGCGATCCGCCATCGCGAACGGCGCGCGCAGGATGATCATGCCGGCGTAGAGGATCAGCAGCACCCAGAGGAACCACAGATGGGTCAGGGGGAAGGTCTCGAGCGTCAGCGGCGGCGGGGGCGGTCCGTCGGTCGGAATGGTCCCGCCGTTGCGGATGGCCGCCATCCAGACAAGGCCGGCGATGATGGCGGCGAGGATGGGGGTCCAGAAGGCCGCGAGCGGTCCGGCGATGCGGATCAGGCGGTCCTTGATGAAGCCCAGGGTCCCGCGCCGGCCCAGCATCATATGGGCGAACAGGCCGGCGATCAGGAAGAAGGCGGTCATCCGGAACAGGTGGATGGCGAAGAAGATGACGCCGGCGACCGGCGAGTTGTCGGTGTCCGGCACGATCCAGATGGTGACCGGGAAATACGACATGGCGGCGTGCAGGACGACGCCGAGCAGCAGGGCGGTCCCCCGCAGGGCGTCGAGGCCGTGCAGGCGTTGAGACGGAAGGGTTTCAGATGACGACATGACAAGGGCTCCCCTTTGATGAATGCCGTATTGCATAGACTAGTTTGCTTTGCAAACTTGTCTTTCAGTGAGGGCGGCAGCAGGCGGGGAGGCGTGCGGAGCGCCGGACCGGAGCCCGGAGATCAGATGAGACGAACCGTTTCGGCCCGGGGCCGGACGCTCCGCGCGGAGATTTTCCGGAAGCTTGCGTCCGGTGGCGGTCTTATCGCCTTACCGCAGCGCCTCCGGCGGGCGGGCCGTGCTTGCGACACGGTCCCCGGACCGGACGAGTATCCCCCTCGCCCCTGACGTCCGACATCCATCGAACCCCGGGCGAAC
>NZ_JAUYNX010000027.1 GCF_030704825.1 Brevundimonas sp.
TGACGATGAAGATCAGGTACAGGATGCCCAGCGGCGAGCGCGACTTGGCGCGGAAGGCGTGCGCGAACAGGCCCTTCGCCAGCCGCTGCACCGGCAGCGATTGCAGCCAGACCTGGCCCGGTCCCTTCAGGTGGGCGAAGAACAGACCCTCGCCGCCGAACAGCGCAGTCTTGGCCTTGCCGACGTAGCGGATGTCATAGGTCGCCGAAGTCTGCAGCGCCGCCAGGCAGCCGGTATCGACCTTGAGCGCATCGTTGGGGCCCAGGCTGAATTCGGTGAGGGTGCCGCTGGCGTGCACGAAGGCGAGGCCGCTGCCGCTGAGCTTCTGCATGATGAAGCCCTCGCCACCGAAGAAGCCGACCCGCAGGCGCTTCTTGAAGGCGATGCCGACCCGCACGCCCTGGGTGCCGCCGAGGAAGGCACCCTTCTGGCAGATGATGGCGCCGCCGTTCTCGGCCAGATCAATGGCGATGATCTTGCCGGGCGAGGGCGCGGCGAAAGCGACCCGCTGCGGCTGCAACGTCGGGTTGTGGAACAGCGTCGAGAACATGCTCTCGCCGGTGAAGGCGCGCTTGAAGGCGCCGACGATGCGCGACAAGAAGGGCTCGTTGGCGCCATCACCCAGCACGGTGTCCATGGTCACCGCGTCGTCCATGAACATCATCGAGCCCGGCTCGCCGACGGCGGCCCCGCCCGGCGGCAGGGTGAGCTGCACGTACTGCAGGTCGGAACCTTCGATGCGGTATTCGAACGCGGTGTCGCTGCTCATGGCTTTCCCTTGCGTGTGGAGTTCTGGTTGTGGCGCCGCGGCCCCGCCCGCGGACGCCAGGGCACTTTACAGGGCCAGGCGCCGCAGGTCGCCGATCAGCTTCACCAGGGCCACGGTATAGCGCGCGGCATAGGCACCGTCGATGACACGATGGTCATAGGACAGTGACAGCGGCAGCATCAGCCGCGGCTGGAAGGCCTTGCCGTCCCAGACCGGCTTCATCGTCGCCTTGCTGACGCCGAGGATGGCGACTTCCGGCGCGTTGACGATGGGCGTGAAGCCACCCGTCACGCCGAGACCGCCGAGGCTGGAGATCGAGAAGCAACCGCCGCGCATCTCGTCGGGCTTGAGCTTGCCGTCGCGCGCCTTCTTGGCCAGCTCGGCGCAGTCCTGCGCCAGCTGGACGATGCCCTTGCTCCAGACATCCTTCACCACCGGCACCACCAGGCCGTTCGGGGTGTCGGCGGCAAAGCCGATGTGGCAGTACTGCTTGAGGATGAGCGCATCGCCTTCGGGAGCCAGCGAGCTGTTGAACTCGGGGAATGCCTTCATCGCCACGCCAACCGCCTTCATCAGGAAGGGCAGCAGGGTGAGCTTGACGCCGCTGTCCTCGCTGGCGGTCTTGCGGAAGGCTTCCAGCTCGGTGATGTCGGCCTCGTCGAACTGGGTGACGTGCGGGACGTTGAGCCAGCTGCGCGACAGGTGCGCGGCGCTGAGCTTGCGGATGCGCGCCAGCTCCTTGCGCTCGATGGGGCCGTACTGGCTGAAGTCCTGCGCCGGAATCGGTGGGATGCCGCTGCCTCCGGCGGTTATCGCAGCAGACGCAGTCTGGGGCGCGGACATACGCAACTTCACGTAAGCCTGCACGTCTTCGACGGTGACGCGGCCTTTCTGGCCACTTCCCTTCACCAGCGCGACATCGACGCCGAGTTCGCGCGCGAACTTGCGGGTGGCGGGGCCGGCGTGGCCGGCGTCCGCAGCGGGCACTGCTTGGCTCCCTCCCCCCAACGTGGGGGAGGGTTGGGGTGGGGGGGGACTTTGCTTCGGAGGTTCGCTCTTCACAGCGACAGCCCCCCCACCCTTGCCCTCCCCCGCGAGGGGGGAGGGGACGCTCTGTGCAGGCGGCGCGCTGACAGCCACGGCACCGGCACTCTCCAGTTCGCAGATGAAGTCGCCCGGATTGAGCTTGTCGCCGTTCTTCACCTTCAGCCCACGCACGATGCCGGAAGCGGGTGCCGGCACCTCCATCGTCGACTTGTCCGACTCCAGCACGATCAGCGGCGCGTCCTTCTCGACGTGGGCACCGTCGGCGACCAGCACCTCGATCACCGGCACGTTCTTGAAGTCGCCGATGTCGGGGACGGTCACGGTGAGACGGGAGACGGGAGACGGGAGACGATCCGGGCCGGCAGCGGCAGCGGCCGGTACAGCCGGTGTCGATGTGGGCGATGCAACCGGCGCTGCGGCCTTCGAGGGCGCAGGCGGCGGTGCCATGGGAGCCGGCGCGGCTGCTTCGCCCGCCACTTCCAGCTGACAGATCAGATTCCCCTGCGAGAGCTTGTCGCCAACCTTCACCGCCAGCCCGCGCACGGTGCCGGCCGCTGGCGCCGGTACTTCCATGGTCGCCTTGTCGGATTCGAGCACGAGCAGGACGGCGTCCTTCTCGATGACGTCGCCGTCCTTCACCAGCACCTCGATCACCGGCACATCGCTGCTGCCGCCGATGTCCGGAACCTTCACCTCCAGGAGCTTGCTCATGGCTTCAGGCCTTCCACGGAGCAACACGCTCCGGCTTGATGCCGTAGATCTTGATCGCCTGCGTGACCCGCTCGGCCGGGATCGCGCCCTGCTCGGCGAGCGCCTTCAGCGCCTTGATGGTCACCCAGCGGCGGTCAATCTCGAAGAAGTCGCGCAGCGCCGGGCGGTTGTCGCTGCGCCCGAAACCGTCGGTGCCGAGCACGTGATAGGGCATCGGCACATAGGCGCGGATCTGCTCGGGCCAGGCGCGAATCCAGTCGCTCGACGCGATGGCCGGGCCAGTCATGCCGGTCAGGCATTCGGTGACGTAGGCGACCCTGGGCGTGGCCTGCGGATGCAGCAGGTTCCAGCGCTCGCAGTCCTGGGCATCGCGCGCCAGCTCGGTGAAGCTGGGCACGCTCCAGACATCGCTGCTCACGCCCCAATCGGCCTTCAGAATCTCGGCCGCAGCCAGCACCTCGCGCAACAGCGCGCCGCTGCCGAGCAGTTGCACGTGCGGGCCACTCACCGCGCCCTCGGCCGGCTTCAGCAGGTACATGCCGCGGACGATGCCGCTCTCGCAGCCGGCCGGCATCGCCGGCTGCTGGTAGTTCTCGTTGTAGACGCTGAGGTAGTAGTAGACGTCCCGGTGTTCGGCGTACATCTCCTTCATGCCCTGCTGGATCAGCACGACGAGTTCGTAGGCGAACGCCGGGTCGTAGGTCCGGCAGTTGGGGATGACGCTGGCGAAGGTATGGCTGTGACCGTCCTCGTGCTGCAGGCCTTCGCCGTTGAGCGTGGTGCGGCCGGCGGTGGCGCCCATCAGGAAGCCGCGGGTGCGCATGTCGGCAGCGGCCCAGGCGAGATCCGCCACGCGCTGGAAACCGAACATCGAATAGAAGATGTAGAAGGGCATCAGCGCCACGCCGTGGTTGGCGTAGCTGGTGCCGGCGGCGATCCAGCTCGACATCGAGCCGGCCTCGGTGATGCCCTCTTCCAGGATCTGGCCCTTGATGTCTTCCTTGTAGAAGGACAGCTGCTCGGCGTCTTCCGGGTTGTACTTCTGGCCGACCACGGAATAGATGCCGAGGCTGCGGAACATGCCCTCCATGCCGAAGGTGCGCGCCTCGTCCGGCACGATCGGCACCACGCGCTTGCCGACCTTGGGATCGCGGCAGAGCGTCTGCAGCAGCTGCACGAAGGCCATGGTGGTGCTGATCTCGCGCTCGCCGCTGCCCTGCAGCAGCTTGTCGAAGGCTTGCAGCGCCGGCACTTCCAGCGTTTCTTCGATCACCTTGCGCGCCGGTAGCGGACCGCCCAGGGCCTTGCGGCGTTCCTGCAGGTACTTGACCTCGGGCGAGTCCGGCGGCGGCCGGTAGAACGGGGTGTTGGCGACCTGCTCGTCGGTGAGCGGCAGCTGGAAGCGGTCGCGGAATTTCCTCAAGGCTTCCTCGCCCACCTTCTTCTGCGAGTGGGTGATGTTCTGGCCCTCGCCGGCCTCGCCCATGCCATAGCCCTTGACGGTCTTGGCCAGGATCACGGTCGGTGTGCCGGTGTGAGCACTGGCCGCCGCATAGGCGGCGTAGACCTTGTGCGGATCGTGACCGCCCCGGTTGAGCGCGCCGATCTGCTCGTCGCTCCAGGTCGCCACCATCCGCTCCAGCTCCGGGTACTTCTTGAAGAAGTGCTCGCGGGTGTAGGCGCCGCCCTTGGCCTTGTAGTTCTGGTACTCGCCGTCGACCGTTTCGTTGAAGGCCTGCAGCAGCTTGCCGCTGGTGTCCTGAGCGATCAGCGGGTCCCAGGCGCTGCCCCAGATCAGCTTGATGACATTCCAGCCGGCACCACGGAAGGCGCCTTCCAGCTCCTGGATGATCTTGCCGTTGCCGCGCACCGGGCCGTCGAGGCGCTGCAGGTTGCAGTTGACGACGAAGATGAGGTTATCGAGCTTCTCGCGCGCGGCTATGTCGAGCGCGCCCAGCGACTCCGGCTCGTCCATCTCGCCGTCACCGCAGAAGCACCAGACCTTGCGGCCCTCCATGTTGGCGACGCCCCGGTTGTGCAGGTACTTCATCAGCCGCGCCTGGTAGATCGCCTGGATCGGGCCCAGGCCCATCGACACCGTGGCGAACTGCCAGAAGTCCGGCATCAGCCAGGGGTGCGGATAGCTCGACAGGCCGGGTGCCAGGGCTTCCATGCGGAAGCGGTGAAGCTGCTCCTCGCCTAGGCGGCCCTCGACGAAGGCGCGGGCATAGAGGCCCGGCGTGTTGTGGCCCTGCACATAGATCAGGTCGCCGCCGAGTTCGTGGTCGGCGCCTTTCCAGAAATGGTTGAAGCCAACGTCGTAGAGCGTCGCCGCCGACTGGAAGGTGGCGATGTGGCCGCCGATGCCAGCGTGCTCGCGGTTGCTGTTGACCACCATCGCCAGCGCGTTCCAGCGGATGATCGAGCGGATCTTCCACTCCAGCGCGTGATCGCCGGGCGAGCGCGCCTCCAGGTGCGGCGGGATGGTGTTGATGTAGGCGGTATTGGCCGAGAACGGCAGGAAGGTGCCGTTGCGGCGCGCCTTCTCGTTCAGGGTTTCGAGCAGGAAGTGGGCGCGCTCCGGGCCCTCGCGCTGCAGCACCGAGGCGAGGGCGTCGAGCCATTCCCGGGTCTCCTGCGGATCGGTGTCCGCACTCGGTGTTTGCTCTGCCATGGCCCCGCTCTCCTTACCGGCGAATTCGACTCGGGACTGTAGACCTCGACCCGACGATACGTCCAATATATGAAAGCGCGTCTTGTCATCTGTTATAGGTATGGCTCATGGAGCTACGGCACCTGCGTTACTTCGTCGCGGTCGCCGAGGAGCGGCACTTCACCCGCGCCGCCAAGACCCTGGGCATCGGCCAACCGCCGCTGTCGCAGCAGATCCAGCAGCTGGAGCGCGAGCTGGGCGCGCCGCTGTTCCACCGCCTGCCGCGCGGCGTCGCGCTGACCCCGGCCGGCCAGGCTTTTCTCGACGACGCCCGCCGCATCCTGCGTGAAGCGCAGCAGGCGATCGAGCGCGTGCGCCGTGTCGCAAGTGGTGAGCAGGGCCGCATCCGCGTCGGGCTGATCAACTCCGCACCGTTTCATCCGCTGGTGCCGAGGGTGATCCGCGAGTTTCGCCGGCGCTATCCCGAGGTGGCGCTGAGCCTGGAGGAACGCACTACACCGGCCCTCGCCGCCGCCGTGCGCAACGAAACCGTGGACGTGGCCTTCGTGCGGCCGCTGCTCGATTCCGGCGAAGGCCTGTGCGTGGAGCCGGTGCTTGAAGAGCCGCTGCTGGTGGCGCTGCCGGCCGGCCACGCGCTCGCGCGGCGCAAGCGCCTGCCGCTGCTGGCGCTTTCGCTGGAGCCCTTCGTGCTGTTCTCGCGTCCGGTCGGTGCCGGTCTGCACGACGAGATCATCCAGGCCTGTCACGCCGCCGGCTTCAGCCCGAGGGTGGTGCAGGAGGCATCGCAGGTGACTTCCATCGTCAACCTCGTCGCCTCCGGACTGGGCGTGTCAATCGTCCCGGCCTCGATGCAGCAGATGCAGATCGAGGGCGTGACCTACCGGCCCATCCAGGGCATCAGCGCCAGGGCGCGGCTGAGCCTGATCTACCGCGAAGCCGATCGCGCGCTGCCGCAGATTCTCAACCTGCGGCAGCTCACACGGCGTCTCCGCGAGCCGCCTTCAGGCGCCGCCGACGGATTCGTGGCATCGCCAGCAGCAGCAGGGCGAACAGACCGCTGAGGCCGAAGGCGCCGCCAAAGCGGCCCTCGCCGTCGCCGCCGCCCGAACTTCCGCCCGAGCTGCTACCGGAGCTGCCTGCGACCTCGACGATCCCGGCCGCGACGTTCGGGCTGACCAGTCCGCGCGAGTCGCGCACCTGCAGGCTGGCGCGGTAGTTGCCGTCGCGGGTGTAGCTGTGCGCCAGCCTCGGGCTGGACTGCACCACCTGCGGGGTACCGTCGCCCGGATCGAACACGTACTCGATCAGGCTGTCCTCGGCGTCACTGCTGGCACTGGCGTCGAGCATCGACATCAGCGGCGCGCCGCCCTTGGCCGGAGTCACAGCGAGTCGCGCGGTCGGCGCGGTGTTGGTGCGGCAGAAATCGCCGGCGCGCAGCTCGTAGGGGTCGGATGCCTCGGCGGAGTCGAGCACGTTGGTGCTACGCACGATGTGGGTGCCCTGTGCCAGCGCGCCGACATGGACATTGGCCGAGACAGCGGCGAGCAGGTCGCCGTCCTTGAGATCAAACAGGGCGCGCGGCACCACCAGGGAGATCGTGCCGTCGTCGGTGGCGCTGCTGGCCGGGTCGAGCGTGCCTTCGACCGTGTACTGCTGCACTACCGCCACCGCCACCACGGTCTCGGTGCGGCTGCCGTAGACAAAGCTCATCTGGGCGCCGTCGCTGACCATGCCGACAAAGCGGTCGTTGGGATTGGTCAGCGGCTGGTCCGGAGTGTGGAACAGCACCGTATACATGCCGGTCGGCACCGGCGCCGCCAACGAGGCGACTTTGATTTGCACGATCAGCTTGTCGGCGGCGTCCGGCGGCTCGGCGATGCTGAGCGAGATCAGGTCGGCGCCATCGAGCGTGCCGTCACCGACGGCATCGGTGACCAAGCGCAGGCCGGGAATCGCGCAGCTGGTTTGCGCCTCCGGCACGACAA
This sequence comes from Brevundimonas sp., assembly GCF_030704825.1. Lineage (GTDB taxonomy): Bacteria > Pseudomonadota > Alphaproteobacteria > Caulobacterales > Caulobacteraceae > Brevundimonas. The sequence goes on from NZ_JAUYNX010000027.1 coordinate 7,187, forward strand.
TGGGCAGCTCGACCGTGTTGCTGGCGATACCCTCGCCCTGTGCGTTCACCGCCGTGACCTTGTAGTAGTACTTCTCGACCGTCGGGTCGGCCGTGAGATCGACATAGCCCGGGGTGCCGGCGGTGGTGCCGACAAAGCTCTCCGTGCCGGGCGCGGTGCCGCGGAACACGCGGTACTGGCTGATCGCCGCGCCGCCGTTTTCCGGCGGCTTCCAGGTCAGCTGGGTGCGTTCCGGCGTGCGGCTGCCGGCGAGACAGGCATTGGCGGGCGCGCGCGGTTCGACCGGGTCGAACTCGGCATACAAGGGTTTGCCGCCCACCTGGCGCGCGATCTTCGGGAAGGCCGCGAAGGGGTTGAGCGAGGGATTGCGGTCGCAGGCGCCAATGCAGCCATCGGCGTAGCCGTAGAGCGGATAGCCTTGCGCATCGATGCTGATCTCGTTGAAGTCGAGCAGGTTGCGATTCGGGTTGCCGCCACCCGAGTTCCAGATGCCCCCGAAGCCCTGCACTGGGTCGTTGGGCGTGGCATTGATCGTGGTCCAGGTCTGGCCGCCGTCGTAGGTGGTCGAGAAATACAGGTACCAGACGCCGGGGAAGTCCAGCGACACCGGATTGCCCTCGGTGTTGGTGCCGACGTAGGCGCAGGTGGCGCGGTCGCCGTCGCCGGCAATGGCGTGGGTGAACATCACATGCTTGATGCCCATGTCCTTGCCGACATCGACCACGCGCTCCCAGGTGGCGCCACGGTCCTTGGTGACGGCGACGCGGGCATTGCGGTCGCCGTCGGAATAGCAGAAGTACGCGGTGTTGTCGGTGGCGATGGCAACCGAGGGGTCGCGGATCGCTGGTGCGCTGTCCGGCACCGGGCGCTGGGTCCAGGTGCTGGCCGCATCGGTGGAGACGCTGATCGCAACATTGGGACCGCAGGCCTTGCTCGGCAGGTAGACGGTGCCATCCGGCGCAACTCGCACGTGGCCGTGGATGCCGGCGCACTGGGCCACCGTGTAGACCGGCGTCGGCGCGCCAAATGTCAGGCCGCCGTTGTCGGAGCGCGCGCAGGAGGCGAAGGCGATGTCCTGACCGCAGTAGTAGAAGGCGTTCGGGTAGAGCGGGTTGGGGATCGCATCCAGCGGCGGCGGGTAGGGCCCTGCGGCAATGGTCTGGTGGTCGACCGCGGAGGCGAAGGGTCCGCCCTGGTTGGGAATCCAGGTAGCGCCGTCGTCGTCGGAGTAGGCCATCACGCTGTTGGCGCCGGCCAGCTGGCCGATCCAAGTGCGGCCGGTCTCGTGGCCGCGCACCAGCGAGTCGGTGACGCCGATCGGATCGAGCGTGGTGACCGAGGTCAGCGGGCTGCTGCGGTTCTCCCATTCGCCGTCACAGGCCTGCGGCTGCGCCGGTTCGAGATCCTGCGGGTATTTCAGGAAAAGGGTCTTGAGGCCGGACAGGATGAAGGACTGCTTGCTCAGCGGGTTGTAGCCCACCGAGGGTTCGCCGGTGTTGCCGGACAGACCTTCCGGCGGGGCGTACACCTGGTAGCGCGGGATACCGGCGCCGATGGGATTGGGCAGCAGTCCATCGCCATTGCCCGGCTCCAGACTGACGCGACCGAAGACGACGCTGTTGTTGGCGGCCAGCGGCGTGATGTCCAGCCGCAGGTGACGGCTGCCGCTGCCGGCCGGGAAATAGAGGGTCATCGAGCCAAGGTCGGTGCTGTCGCTGGTCACCACCGCTTCCCCGCTATCGATGTCGGTCAGGGTGAAGGTGAACAGGTCGAGCTTGAAGTCCCAACCCAGGCCGATGCGAACCTGCGCCTGCGGATTCGTCATCGCGTAGTCAGCCGGCAGCTCGACGTTCAGCTCGTAGCTGTCACAGCCATCGGTGAAGGAGCAGAACACCCCGCCCGAGGTCAGGAAGGGTCCGCTCTCGAAACTGGTGGCCGGAGCAGCCGGGCTGATCGTGGCGCTGGCCGGCTCGGCGGCATGGCCGGTGACGGCGCCGAGCAGCAGCAATAGGGCGAGGCAGGAACGGGTGCGAACGGACATGGCGAAACTCCGCAGGAAGGCTTCGGCATCCTTGCCGTGCAGACTCGACCCTGAGTGGACTTACCTTAATTCAAAGCTTGAGGTCTTGTGCACTGTTCCGGGGTCCTGCTGCGGCGTCAGCGCCGCGGCAGCTCCATCGCCGGCGCCTCGAAGCCCTTGGTGCGCAACCAGTCGCGCAACGCATAGCCGGTGCCGGCGGGCCAGTACCGGACGTCACCGAAGGCGACGTGCTTCCAGTCCGCCAGCTCCTCATTGAGTCGGACGGTGCCGGTGGCCGGGACGTGGTAGGCGACGATCAGCTGGTTGTTGCGGACGAACTCGTAGACGCCAATATAGTTCGCGCCCTGGGGAGTGAGGCCCAGCTCTTCCTCGACCTCGCGCTGCACGCCGACTTCCGGCGACTCGCCCTGCTCCAGAAAGCCGGTGATCAGGGCGTAGAAACTGGCCGGCCAGGCGACGTTGCGGGCAAGGATGATCTTGCCCTCGTGCTCGACCACCGCCGCCACCACCGGCACCGGGTTGTTCCAGTGGATGAAGCCGCAGCTGGTATCGACGCAGACGCGGCGAACGCGACCGCCGTGCTCGGCATCGGTCAGGGGCTTGGAACACTGCGGGCAGTAGGCATACGGTTTCATGCCAAAAGCCTAGCAGTGCCGGACGTCATTTGCCGATGCAGAAGCGCCGGAAAATCTCGCCCAGCAGCTCGTCGCTGCTCTGCGCGCCGGTGATCCGGCCCAGGGCCTGCTGGGCCAGGCGCAGCTCTTCGGCGGCGAGCTCCGCGTGCGCGCCTTCGCGCAGCCGCTGCCGGGCCAGCCCCAGGTGCAGGCTGCCGGCGCGCAGGGCTTCAAGATGCCGGGCCCGGGCCAGGAACAGGCCTTCGCCAACATCGCACAGGCCGGCCTGTGCTTTCAGCGCGGCCACCAGCAACTCCAGCCCGAGGCCGGCCCGGGCCGACAGCCGCAACTCGCGGCCCGGCTCCAGTACCGCAGGTTCATGACCGGCGAGATCGCACTTGTTGCGCAGCAGCAGGCGCGGCATCGGCGGCAGCCGCGCCAGCAGGGCTTCGTCCTCGGCCGTGACCCCTTGGCGGTCGTCGACCAGGAACAGCGCCAACTCGGCCTTTTCCAGCGCGGCCCAGGCGCGGCGGATGCCTTCCTGTTCGAGCGGGTCGGTGGTCTCGCGCAGGCCGGCGGTGTCGATCACGGTGATCGGCAGACCGTCGAGCACCAAGTGCTCGCGCAAAAGGTCGCGGGTGGTGCCGGCCTGCTCGGAGACGATGGCGGCGTCGAAGCCGGCGAGGGCGTTGAGCAGGGTGGATTTGCCGACATTGGGCTGGCCGACGATGGCCACGCTCAGGCCCTCGCGCAGGCGCCGGCCCTGGGCGGCTTGCACCAGGGTGTCCGCGAGCAGTGCTTCGGCAGCGGCGAGGCGCTCCGCCAGTCGGGCGTCGGCCAGCCAGTCGATGTCCTCGTCGGAGAAATCCAGCGCGCCCTCGACAAATACGCGCAGCTCGGTGAGCTGCGCCACCAGGCGGTGGATGCGCTGCGAGAACTCGCCATCGAGCGTGCGCTGGGCGGCATGCACCGCCTGGGTCGAGGCGGCATCGATGAGATCGGCGATGGCCTCGGCCTGGGCGAGATCGAGGCGGCCGTTGAGATAGGCGCGTTCGGAGAACTCGCCCGGCGCGGCGATGCGCGCGCCCCGAGCGACCGCGACCCGCAGCAGCTCGGCCAGCAGCACCGGGCCGCCGTGGCCCTGCAGCTCGACCACGTCCTCGCCGGTGAACGAGGCGGGGCCGGGGAAACAGAGCACCAGGGCCTGATCCAGCACCCGGCCGGCGTCATCACGTAGCGGCCGCAGTCCGGCCTGGCGCGGCGGCGGGAGGCTGCCGGTGATCCGCTCGGCGATGGCGAACGCGGCGGGCCCGGACAGGCGCAGGATGCCAACCGCGCCGCGCCCGGCGGCGGTGGCGATGGCGGCGATGGTGTCGGTGGGATTCATCCGCCTGTCCAGCGCCGCCGATGACTCAGAGCTTGTGAAGAAACCGTAGCGAGCATGCCCAGTCGCAAGGAATAGGAGCACAGAAACCGCAGCGCACTACAGTGCGTGAGGATTGCGAGCACCGCATGGCACTTGGCCCCGCGTCGGGACTGGCAGTGCCAGTCCCGCTTGGGCCAAGTGCGCGAATGGGCAGCGCAGTAGGTTTATTCACAAGCTCTCACTTTTTGGCGGCTTCCTTCGCCACTGTCTCGTGCTCCAGCTTGCGGGTGATGTACCACTGCTGGGCAATGCTGATGACATTGCTGACGAACCAGTACAGCACCAGGCCGGCCGGGAAGAAGGTGAAGAAGGCCGCGAGCGCGATCGGCATGAACTGCATCATGCGCTGCTGCATCGGGTCCATGGTCGCCATCTGGCCGCCGAGCTTCTGCTGCAGCCACATGGAGATGCCGAACAGCACCGGCAGCACGTAGAAAGGGTCAGGCGCGGAGAGATCATTGAGCCAGAGGCCGAGACTGGCCTGGCGCAGTTCCACCGATTCCAGCAGCACCCAGTACAGGGCGATGAACACCGGGAACTGCACCAGCAGCGGCCAGCAGCCGGCCAGGGGGTTGAAGCCCTCCTTGGTGTAGAGCTCCATCATCGCCTTGTTCAGACGTTCGCGATCCCCGGCGTAGCGTTCGCGGATGTCGGTGATGCGCGGCGCGAATTTCTTCATCTTCGCCATCGAGCGGAACTGCGCTTCCGACAGCTTGTACATCAGGCCCTTGACGATCAGGGTCAGCAGGATGATGGCGATGCCCCAGTTGCCGAACAGCGCGTGCAGCTTGGCGAGCAGCCAGAACAAGGGCTTGGCGATGGGGGTGAGGATGCCGTAGTCCTCGGTCAGCTCCAGACCGGGGGCGATGCTGTCGAGATGACCCTGGAGCTTGGGGCCGATATAGAGGCCGGTGCTGAAGCTCTGCTCGCCGGCCGGCGCCACCGCCTGCAGCGGGCCGTGGTACTGGCCCAGATAGCCCTTCACGCTGCTGGGCTTGCCGGCGTAGCTGGCCTTTTCACCCGCAGGCGGAATGACGGCGGCGATGAAGTAGTGCTGCAGCATGGCCAGCCAGCCACCGGTCTGGCTGGTTTCGAGCGGCTCCTTGTTGAGCTTCTTGAAGTCGATCTTGCGGAAACGGTAGCCGCCGCTTTCCTTCTGCTCGTAGAAACCAAGGCCGAGGAAAGTCGATACGAACGGCACCTCCGGCCCGGCGGCGACCGGGCTGCGCTGCATGCGCACATAGGGCGAGGCCTGCACCGGCGCGGCGCTGCCATTGACCAGGGTCTGCACCAGTTCGATCTGGTAGCTGCCGCGCTTGAAGCGATACAGCTTGCGCAGACGCAGGCCGTCGGCGCCGACCGCTTCCAGCGGGACGTCGAGGCTGTCGCTGCCCTCGGCCAGGGTGTAGCTGGTGGCCGGCGAGCTGAACAGGGTGTTGGCGGTCACCAGCGGCTTGTCGCTGCCGGCCAGGCCGCTCTGCACGATGAAGAAGTGCGGGTCTTCCTCGCTGATGAGCGCGAGGTCGATGTCCGGCTGCGCCTTGGACACCGGGTAGCCAATCAGCTCGACCCGGCGCAGGTCGCCGCCGGCGAGAGAGATGTCCAGGCGGAGCTTGTCGGTGACCACGTGCAGTCGGGCACTGGAGCTGACGGCGGGCGCTTGCTCGGCCACTGCGGGCGCCGGCTGCGGATTCGCTGCGGTCGTGGCCGTCGCTGCGGATACGTCGGCCAGCACCGGCTCATCGGTGGTCGAAACCGCAGCCGGGGTCGTGGCGACGAGCGGCTTCGGGTGGTCCTTCTGCCAGGCCTGGTAGGTCAGGAACAGCAGCACGCCGAAAATGGCGATGAGGAAAAAACGGCGGTTTTCCATGCTCGGGACGCGTCCTTACTACTGTTTCGCGGGAGAGGCGGGATCGGGGTACAACTCAGGGGACCGGATCGTAACCGCCGGCGTTCAAGGGGTGGCAGCGGCAGATACGCTTCGCCGCCAGCCAGCTGCCTCGAGCAGCACCATGCCGCTCCAGCGCTTCGATGGCATAGCTGGAGCAGCTGGGAATGAAACGGCAACGCGGCGGCAGCAGCGGACTGATCAGGCGCTGATAACCACGGATGGGTACGATCAGGACTTGGCGCATGTGCTGTCGAGCTTGGCCCAGAGCCGCTCCACCGCCTCGACCTCGGCGTTGGCGGAATCCGTCAGCCGGCTGCGGAGGAACACCACCATGTCCACCGCCTGCAGACCGGTCTGGCGGTGACGGAAGCGCTCGCGGAGGAGCCGCTTGAGCCGGTTGCGCTGCACGGCGCGCTTGGCGAATTTCTTGCCGAGCGCGAAGCCGATGCGCGGATGCTCCAGGGCATTGGGCGCCAACACGGCGCTGAGCGGTCCCTGATGTAGACGGCGCCCCTGCTTGAAGGCGCGGTCAAACTGCGCCGGCGTCAGCAGCCGGACGCGCTGGGGAAAGCGCGCTCGGCTCACCGAACTGCTCCAGTCCGCTTACGGAATGAGGCGCTTGCGGCCCTTGGCACGGCGACGGGCCAGCACCAGGCGACCACCAGCGGTCGCCATGCGGGCGCGGAAGCCGTGGGTACGCTTGCGGCGCACGGTGTGCGGTTGATAAGTGCGCTTCGACATGGGATGTCTCGGGGGTGAGAATGCAAAAAGGCCGCGAAGTGTAAGCAGTCGACCCACAGCGAGCAAGTTTTAGACGATCATGGCGGCCGAACGGCGCACCAGCCTTGGCCTGGGCAGTCCGTTTATTTCATTGAGACAGCAGAACTCGCGGGATAGACTGCGAGGCCCCCCTTTATTTCCAGCGCGCATCCGATGTCGGGCGATACCCTGTGGTCAGATTGCGTGCTCCGGCTGGAAGCCCTGCTTCCGGAAGCGGAGGTGAACGCCTATCTGCGGCCCCTGCATGCGGTGCGTTCGCCCGACCAGCTGACCCTGTTGGCGCCCAACCGGGTGGTGGTGGACCGGGTACGGCGCGACTACCTGCCAGCGATTCGCCGGACGCTGAGCGAGTTGCTGCCCTACGACCTGACCCTCAACGTCACCGTCGGCGCGCCCTCTGCAGTACGCGCAGCAAGCCCCGAGCGGGTCGAGGAGCCGGCGGCCGCTGCGGTCAACGGCTCGTTCGCCAGCGGTCGGTTGGATCCGCGCTACACGCTCGACGCCTTCATCGAGGGCAAGTCGAACTCGCAGGCCCGCGCGGCAGCCGAATACGTAGCCAGCGCCCCGGGCGGGCAGTACAACCCCTTGCTGATCTACGGTGAATCGGGCCTGGGCAAGACCCACCTGATGCACGGCGTCGGCCACAGCATCCTGCGCAGCAATCCCAAGGCGCGGGTGGTGTACGTCGGTGCCGAGCAGTGGCTGAACCAGTTCACCTCCTCGATCCGGCTCGGCCGCGCCGAGGAGTTCAAGAACCATTACCGCACCGCCGATGCGCTGCTGATCGACGACATTCATTTCATCGCCGGCAAGGAGCGCACCCAGGAAGAGTTCTTCCACACCTTCAATGCGCTGATCGACGGCCGCAAGCAGATCGTGCTGACCTGTGACCGCTACCCGAAGGAGTTGGATGGCCTCGACGAGCGCCTGAAGACCCGCTTCGCCTGGGGACTGTCGGTGCCGGTGGATTCGCCGGACCTGGAAACCCGGGTGGCGATCCTGCTCAGCAAGGCCGAGCAGCAGGGCCTGAAGCTGAAGGAAGACGTTGCCTTCCTGATCGCCCGCCGGGTGCGGTCCAATGTGCGTGAACTGGAGGGGGCCCTGAACCGGTTGGCCGCCACGGCGCGCTTGAGTGGCAGCCAGGTAACCCCCGAGTTCGCCACCGAGAGCCTGCGTGACATGTTCGCGGTGTACGACCGCGCAGTCACCCTGGACAACATCAAGAAGGAGGTCGTGGCCTACTTCAACATCCGCCTCAACGACCTGTCTTCCGCCCGACGCACCCGTTCCCTGGCCCGGCCCCGGCAGATCGCCATGGCCCTGGCCAAGGAGCTGACCCAGCACAGTTACACCGAGATCGGAGATGCCTTCGGCAAGGACCACACCACGGTGCTGCATGCGCACCGGAAAGTGGCCGAACTGAGGGAGTCGGACCCCCGGGTTCGGGAGGATTACAGCAACCTGTTGCGTAAGCTAACAAACTGAGCACGACAGGGCAGATGTAAGGCTGACAAGTTGTGGATAAGCTTTGCGTAGGACGGGCCCGTGGTTTTATCCACCGGCAGCGCACAGGCTGATAAGGCTGGAAATGGCCTTGGAGCGGAGGCAGTTTGAGGATATAAGTCGATGAATAAAAAGACTTTCCTAAAGTTGTTCACCGAATCCATGTGGCGTTAATACAGTTATTGTTGAGGACTCTAGTTCATGCATATCCGTCACGTTCGCAACGAGTTGCTCGGTGCCCTGCAGACCGTCGTAGGGGTCGTGGAACGCCGGCAGACCCTGCCCATCCTGAGCAATGTGTTCCTGGAAGCGAGGGACGCGGAACTGGTGGTCCGGGCCACGGACCTCGAGATCGAGATGGAGGTCAGCACGCCGGTCCAGAACCTCAAGCCCGGTAAGGTGACGGCCCCGGCACGCAAGCTCTACGACATCCTGCGAGGCCTGTCCGAGGGCGCCGAGATCAGCTTCGAGGTGGTCGAGGAAGGACGCATGCTGGTGCGTTCCGGCAAGAGCCGCTACACCCTGGCAACCCTGGGGGCCGAGGAGTTCCCTTCGCTGGCCGGGATCCAGGCGGACACGCAGCTGACCCTGACGCACAAGGCCCTGCGCGATCTGATCGAGCGGGTCTCGTTTGCCATGGCGCAGCAGGATGTCCGCTACTACCTGAACGGAATGCTGCTGCACATTGGCCCGCGTTTCGTGCGCGCGGTGGCGACCGATGGTCATCGTTTGGCGATGTCGGAGCTACTGATCGAGACCGGCCTCAAGGAGGAGCAGCAGATCATCCTGCCGCGCAAAGCCGTGCTGGAGCTGGCTCGCCTGCTGGATGGCGGCGATGCCGAGGTCACGCTGAGCATCGGTGGTGGCCAGATCCAGGTGCAGCTGCTCAACCTGCGCATCACGTCCAAGCTCATTGACGGGCGCTTCCCGGACTATGAGCGGGTGATTCCGGATTCCCAGGATCGTCGCGTGCTGGGCAATCGGGAGAAGTTGCGCTCGGCCCTGGCGCGGGCTGCGATCCTGTCCAACGAGAAGTTTCGTGGCGTCCGCCTGCAACTGGAGCCGGACCTGCTGCGGATCCAGACCCAGAACCCGGAGCGCGAGGAAGCCGAGGAAGAGGTCGAGGTGCAGCTCGAAGGCGAGAGCATGGAGATCGGCTTCAACGTCACCTATCTGCTCGATGCCCTCGACGCGATGAAGACCGAGAACTTCGTGCTTGAGCTTCGTGGCCCGGACGCCAGCGGCCTGCTGTTTGAGGCCGGCGAAACCCAGAGCAAGTACGTGGTCATGCCGATGCGCCTCTAGTCCGGAGGCGCTTCGACAGATTCGATGCGGATCACGCAGGTAGCAGCGGAATCGCTGCGCAGCTTCGAGCGCCTGCGGTTTCAGCCGCATCCCCATATCAATATCTTCCACGGCGCCAATGCCGCTGGAAAGACCACGGTCCTCGAAGCGGTTTATCTGGGGGCCAGGGCCGGCAGCTTCCGCGCTCGCCGTCTGGATGAAGTCATCCGCGAAGGCGCGACCAGCGCCAAGGTTTCGCTAGCCGTTTGCGGCGATGACTTTCCTGCACCCCCAGTTATCTGGGGTGTTTCCTGCCGACGCGGCGAGGCGCAGATTCAGCGCTTTGATGAAGCGGCGAACCGCCGCGAACTCGCCGAGGCGATTCCGGTTGCTCTGGTTGACCGTCAACTTCATCGCGTTTTTGAGGAAGGCCCGGTTTACCGCCGTCGCTATCTGGACTGGGGATTGTTCTACGTGGAACAGTCATTCTTCGGACTCTGGCGTCGCTACGAGCGAGCACTGCGGCAACGCAATCAGGCGCTGCGCCAGAAGCTCAGCCTTCGACAGATTCAGGCTTGGGAGCCAGAGTTGGTCGCGTCTGGGGAGGCCCTCCATCAATTGCGGCGCGAACACCTGACGGTCTTGGAGCAGGAAGCGCGGGTCTGGTTGATGGAGATGCTGGGCAGCGACCGCTTCAGTTTGCAGTTGGTGGCCGGCTGGGACGAAGCCGTTAGCCTGAGCAAGGCGCTCGAATCCGGTTTTGAGGGCGACCGCAAAATGGGCTTCACCCACGCCGGTCCGCATCGGGCCGAACTACGGCTGCGATTCGAGGGCCACGAAGCCCGCAGCTTCGTCAGCCGCGGACAGCAGAAGATGCTGTCGGTGGCGATGGTACTGGCCCAGGCCGCGCTGGTCGCGCGCCATCGCCAACAGCATCCGGTCATCCTGCTCGATGACCTGGAAGCCGAGCTGTCCCAGGACTGGCAAAACCGCCTGCTGGCCGCATTAAAGCGTTACCCCGGACAAAGCCTGGTGACGTCGCTAGAATGGCGTGTTGCACCGGGCGTCGCGGGACTGAGTCCCTCCGACTACCGCTTGTTCCACGTGGAACAAGGCACTCTGGGTGTCGTGGAGACGCCCCAATAGATGCGCTGAAAAGCAGCGAACACGCTGCGATTGAGTAGGAATCTCGATGTCTGACCAAGAAAACAAGTACGACGCCTCCAGTATCCAGGCTCTGGAGGGTCTGGAGGCCGTGCGCAAGCGTCCCGGCATGTACATCGGCAATACCGATGACGGTTCCGGCTTGCACCACCTGGTGTTCGAGGTGGTCGACAATTCCATCGACGAAGCCCTGGCCGGTCACTGCTCGCAGATCGACGTGATCATGCACTCGGACAGCAGCATCACCGTCACCGACAACGGTCGCGGCATTCCGGTCGATCTGCACCCCAAGTTCAACGTCTCGGCCGCCGAAGTCATCATGACCGTGCTGCACGCCGGCGGTAAGTTCAACCAGAACTCCTACAAGGTTTCTGGCGGTCTGCACGGCGTTGGTGTCTCGGCGGTGAATGCCTTGTCCAGTCGCTTGCTGCTGTCGATCTGGCGCGATGGCTTTGCCCATGAGCAGGAATACGCCTGCGGCAAACCGGCCACGCCGCTCAAGCAGTTGGGCCCGAGCGACCGCCGTGGCACCGAAGTGCGCTTCTGGCCCGACGCCAGCATCTTTAAGCTCACCGAGTTCCATTACGACATCCTGGCCAAGCGTCTGCGCGAGCTGTCCTTCCTCAATTCCGGCGTCCGCATCTGCCTGCGTGAGGAACTGACCGGACGTGAGGACGTGTTCGAGTTCAAGGGCGGCATCCAGGCCTTCGTCGAGTTCCTCAACAAGGGCAAGACTGCAGTCCATCCCACGGTCATCCACTTCAGCAACCAGCAGGAGCGGGTGACGGTGGAAGTCGCCCTGCAATGGAACGACAGCTACGAGGAGCGGGTGCTCTGCTTCACCAACAACATCCCGCAGCGCGATGGCGGCACCCATCTGTCCGGCTTCCGCACCGCGCTGACCCGCTGCCTCAACGCCTACATCGAGAAGGAAGGCCTGGCCAAGAAGGAGAAGGTCGATTTCGCCGGTGAGGATGCCCGCGAAGGCCTGACCGCGATCATCTCGATCAAGGTGCCGGAGCCGCGCTTCTCCAGCCAGACCAAGGACAAACTGGTCACTGAGGAAGTGCAGCCGGCGGTCAGCTCGGCGATGAGTGAGTCGTTCAGCAACTTCCTGGTGGAGAACCCCAAGGAATCGCGCGCCATCGCCGGCAAGATGATCGAGGCCGCCCGCGCCCGCGAAGCCGCCAAGAAGGCCCGCGAGATGACCCGCCGCAAGGGCGTGCTCGACATCGCCGGCCTGCCCGGCAAGCTGGCGGATTGCCAGGAGAAGGATCCGGCCAAATCGGAGCTGTTCATCGTCGAAGGCGATTCCGCCGGCGGCTCGGCCAAACAGGCCCGCAACCGCGAGAACCAGGCGGTCCTGCCCCTGCGCGGCAAGATCCTCAACGTCGAACGCGCCCGCTTCGACCGGATGCTGTCATCCGAACTGATCGGCACGCTCATTCTGGCGCTCGGCACCGGCATCGGCCGCGACGATTTCAACGCCGACAAGCTGCGCTATCACAAGATCATCCTGATGGCCGACGCCGACGTCGACGGCGCCCACATCCGGACCCTGCTGCTGACCTTCTTCTACCGCCAGATGCCAGAGCTGATCGAGCGCGGCCACGTCTATATCGCCCAGCCGCCGCTCTACAAGGTCGCCAAGGGCAAGCAGTCCCGCTACCTCAAGGACCAGTCCGAGATGGACTCCTACCTGATCGAGGAAGGATCATCCGAGGCCGAGCTGGACCTGCCGACCGGCGAGCGCCGCACGGGTCTCGACCTGCAGGCCCTCGTGCGCGAGGCCAAGGCCTTCAAGGCCGGGGTCGACCGCCTGTCGCAGCGCGCCCCGGCCTTCGCCGTCGAACAGGCGGCCCTGGCCGGCCTGTTCGACGAGGACCCCGCCGACCCGTCGAAGGCCGCCGCCCGCCTCAACCTCTACGCCGAGGAAGGCGATGGCGAATGGACCGGCCAGCCCGGCGCCCAGGGGGCCGTGGCCTTCGAACGGGTGCGCCGCGCCGTCACCGAACGCATCGTGCTGGAAGAGGCTCTGATCCGCTCGCTGGACGCCCGTCGCCTGTCCGAACGCTCGGCCGCCTTCGAGGGCCTGTTCGACAGGCCCGCCACCTTCCGGCGCAAGGACAAGACCGTCACCGTCCGCGGCCCGCTGGACCTGCTCGAGGCGGTCCTCGACGCCGGCAAGAAGGGCATCGCCATCCAGCGCTACAAGGGCCTGGGCGAGATGAACCCGGAACAGCTGTGGGAAACCACGCTCGACGCCAACGCCCGCACCCTGCTGAAGGTGCAGGTCGAGCATCAGGAAGATGCATCGGATCTGTTCGCCAAACTGATGGGCGACGTGGTCGAGCCGCGCCGGGAGTTCATCCAGGCCAATGCGCTCGACGCGGCGGTGGACGCCTGACGACCCGGCCGGGTCCTAGTTCCGGCCGGCGTCGATGAAAGCCCTGACGGTGGCCCAGATCGGCGGCTGGGCGCGGACGCCGTCGCATACGATCGCCTTGATGAACGCCGGCGATGTGTTGGGGCGCACGTCTTCCCAGGCCGCGCCTTCCTCGGGATAGCGACCGATCTCCGCGCCGTCGGGGCCGTATTCCACCATGCCGGCCGTCCGCCATTTGCTTGTGCCGCACTGGATCTCGTAGGTCTCGACGGTGTGGCTGTAGTCGCCCGCGTCGCCGGCGCGGGGCGCCGTCGCCGCCAGCACCGTGGTGGTGTCGCCGTTCACGACGATGCTGTCGACGTCGGCCATGAAGACATTGTTCTGGCTGCGGGCGAACGGATGCCACTCCTCAGCCGCGGCGGACGTCCCACCGGCCGCCAGAACGATCAGGCTCAATACAAGATATTTCACGATGACCTCCCCGGATCCCCCTGCCCATGATGCTCCCCCGGACAACTTTGGCAAGGGTGGACAAGGGCCCTGGTCGATGGTCGACCGGCGGACGATCCGTGTGACGCCGGGCGTGCTCTGGACCGCCCCGGCGCCCGGGAAGCGGCGCCGGCGACCAGCAAGCCCCCGGACGTCGATCGCCGGGTTTCGGTACTTGTGCAGTGCAACATTCCGTGTAACCAATAGGGCGTCATACGTTTGAACGTGGCGCCTGACGGTTCGTCCCCAATGAGGGGAGACGCTCCGGACATTCAGCAGATTTCGGCAATGAAGCCGCCCGGGGGCGCTCTGACATGAGCCGCGCCGAGGCGGCTTTTCCGCGTCCGCGATCCGACCCGATTTTGCGACCTGGTGAACGACAGGAATGAAGATGATCGACAAGCGCAAGTTTCTGACCGCCGGGGGCTCGCTGCTCCTGACTTCGAGCGCTGCGGCCCTGCTGGCCGGTTGCGGGGACAGGAAGGCGACGCCGGGCGCGGCGCCCGCGACGCCCGGAGCGGTCGAGAAACCGAGTCTCACGCTGGGATTCATCAAGCTGACGGACATGGCTCCGCTGGCCATCGCCAAGGAAAAGGGCTTCTTCGCCGAGGAGGGGCTGAACGTCGCCCTGGAGCCGCAGGCCAACTGGAAGGTGCTGCTGGACGGCGTCATCGGCGGGCAACTGGACGCGGCGCACATGCTGGCCGGTCAGCCGATCGCGGCGACCATCGGCCTGGGGACCCGGGCGGAGCTGATCGCCCCCCTGTCGCTGGACCTGAACGGCAACGCAGTCACGGTGTCGAACCGCATCTGGGCCCAGATCGAACCGACCCTGCCCAAGGGCGCCGACGGCCGGCCGACGCACCCGATCCCGGCCTCGGTCTTGCGGCCCGTGGTCGACCGGTTCCGGTCGGAGGGCAAACCGCTGAAATTCGGCATGGTCTTCCCGGTCTCGACCCATAATTACGAGCTTCGCTACTGGCTGGCGGCGGGTGGGATCCATCCGGGCTTCTATCTCCCCGGCGATGTGGGGGGCACGACGGGGGCGGACATCCAGCTGTCGGTGACGCCCCCGCCGCAGATGCCGGCGACGCTCGAGGCCGGCACCATCGAGGGCTATTGCGTCGGGGAGCCGTGGAACCAGGCGGCGGTCAAGAAGAGGATCGGCGTGCCGATCATCACCGACCACGACATCTGGGCCCGGAATCCGGAAAAGGTCCTGGGCATGACCAGGGCCTTCGCCGCGCGGCATCCGGCGACCACCACCGCGCTGATCCGGGCGATCATCAAGGCCCAGCACTGGCTGGACGCCGACGATGGCGCCAACCGCTCAGAGGCGGTGCAGATCCTGGCGCGGCCCAACTATGTCGGCGCCGACGCCGAGGTGATCGCGGCCTCGATGACGGGACAGTTCACCTACGCGCCGGGCGACACCCGGCCGGCGCCCGATTTCAACATCTTCTTCCGCGACTTCGCCGGCTATCCGTTCGCCTCGGACGCGGTCTGGTATCTGACCCAGATGCGGCGCTGGGGGCAGATCGCCGAGGACCATCCCGATCAGTGGTATGTCGACACGGCCAGGGCCGTGTACCGGGCCGATCTCTATCTGGCGGCGGCCAACTCCCTGGCGGCCGAGGGCGCGATTCCGGCGGCCTCCATCCCGACGACCGACGGGTTCAAGGGCGTGCAGACGGGCTTCATCGACGGCGTCGCCTACGACGGGCGGGCGCCCAACGCCTATCTGGCGAAATTCGCGATCGGCCTGAAGGCAGGGCAGACGGTCACCGCCGCCGGCGTTTCGGCGGCGTGATCGAATCGCGGGGATGCAGGAGATGACGATGAGCCAGCTCAAGTCCGCGGCCGGATCGATCGAGAAGTCGTTCAAACGGCCCACGCCGACGGTGCTCGAAACCACCCTCCAGAAAACGCCGAAGGCGCAGCCGCCCGGTGGGGCGGGTCCTGTTTCGGGGTTCGCGGCGGTCGGTCCAAAAGCCCGGGCGGTGATCCTGCCCATGGTCGGGATCGTGGTCTTCATCCTGTTGTGGGCGCTGACCGCGCCGATGGTGAAGACCTCGCTGGGCGCCTTGCCGGGACCGGTCGCCGTGGCCGGGCAAGGCGTGTCGCTGGTCGGGGAATGGCGGGCGGGACAGGCCGAAAAGTCGGCGTTCTACACCGCCCAGTCCGACCGCAACGCCGCACTCCAGGCCGCCGGTCGCGGGAGCGAGGCGCAGCATTTCCGGTATTCGGGCTCGCCCGGCTTCATCGATCAGATCTTCACCTCGCTGTTCACCGTGGCGTTCGGGTTCGGCCTGGCGTCCCTGGTCGCGACGCCGCTGGGCCTGGTCTGCGGTCTGTCGAAGGGGTTCAACGCCGCGTTCAATCCGCTGGTGCAGATCTTCAAGCCGATCAGCCCGCTGGCCTGGCTGCCCATCGTGACCATGGTGGTGTCGGCGACGATGACCAGTCCCGATCCGATGCTGCCCAAGAGTTTCGTCATCTCGGCCATCGTGGTGATGCTGTGCTCGCTGTGGCCGACGCTGATCAATACGGCGGTGGGCGCGGCCTCCATCGACAAGGACCTGCTGAACGTCGGCCGGGTGTTGCGTCTCAGCCCTTACGCCCGGCTGCGGCGGCTGATCCTGCCGTCGGCGCTGCCCTACATCTTCACCGGCATGCGTCTTTCGCTGGGCGTGGGCTGGATGGTGCTGATCGCCGCTGAAATGCTGGCCCAGAACCCGGGTCTCGGAAAGTTCGTCTGGGACGAGTTCCAGAATGGCAGCGAACAGTCGCTGGCGCGAATCATGTTCGCGGTCATCGTCATCGGCGTGATCGGCTTCCTGCTCGACCGGCTGATGATGGCGCTGCAGGCGCTGGCCTCGCGGAACCACGGGAAATGAGGCCCCCGATCCTGTCGTTGAGAGGCCTGTCCAAATCCTGGGTCGGCGCCTCCGGCGAGGAGACCCGGGTGCTGGCCGGCGTCGACCTGGAGGTCGAGGAGGGCGAGTTCATCGCGGTCCTGGGCTTCTCCGGCGCCGGCAAGACCACCCTGGTTTCCGCCATCGCCGGGCTGATCCAGCCGGACGCCGGCCAGATCCTGATCCGGGGCGCGCCCTGCGCCGGACCGGGACCGGATCGGGGCGTGGTGTTCCAGAGTTACTCGCTGTTCCCCTGGCTGACAGTCGAGCAGAACGTGCGGCTGGCCGTCGACGCCGTCCATCGGTCCATGCCCGCGGACGAGCGCGCCGAACTGACGCGGTCCACGGTGAACCTGGTCGGCCTGGGTCACGCCCTGGACCGGAAACCCGCCCAGCTGTCGGGCGGAATGCGCCAGCGGGTCGCGGTGGCGCGAGCCCTGGCGACGAAACCTGAAATCCTGCTGCTGGACGAGCCGCTGTCGGCGCTGGACGCCCTGACGCGGGCCAAACTCCAGGACGAGATCGAGCGCATCCGCGGCCAGGAAAGGCGCACCATCTTCCTGGTCACCAACGACGTGGACGAAGCCCTCCTGCTGGCCGACCGGATCGCGGTCCTGACCCCGGCTCCCGAGGCCCATATCGGCCGGATCTTCGAGGTCGGCCTCGCCCGGCCGCGCGTCCGCACCGACCTCAACCACGACGAGGCCTACAAGGCGCTGCGGAACGAGATCGTCGGCTATCTCGGGCGTCTCGCCGGCGGGGTGAAGGAGACGGCGCCGTCCAATGTGATCGATCTGCCGACCGTGACGCCGCTGGACCTGACGGCGCCGCCCAAGGCCTACCAGGACGCGGCCTACAGCCCGATCAACCGGCGCTATCTCGAGTTCTACAACCTGTCCAGGGTCTATCCGAGCCCGAAGGGCCCGCTGACGGTCGTGGAGAACATCAACCTGCTGATGGACCGCGGCGAGTTCATCTCCCTGATCGGACATTCGGGGTGCGGCAAGTCGACGGTGCTGACGATGGCCGCGGGACTGAACCGGATCTCGGACGGCGGCATCGTGCTCAACGGGCGCGAAATCGAGATCGCCGGACCGGACAAGGCGGTGGTGTTCCAGTCCCCGTCGCTGATGCCCTGGCTGACGGCGCGCCAGAACGTGGCTCTGGGGGTCGAGCGGGTCTATCCCCACGCGACGCGGGCCGAACGGGCCGACATCGTCGCCTACTACCTGGAGCGGGTCGGCCTGGGCGACGCGATGGACAAGATGGCGGCCGACCTGTCCAGCGGCATGCGCCAGAGGGTCGGCATCGCCCGGGCCTTCGCCCTGTCGCCCCGGCTTCTGCTGCTCGACGAGCCGTTCGGGATGCTGGACAGCCTGACGCGATGGGACCTGCAGGACGTGCTGGTCGAGGTCTGGAACCGCACCAGGGTCACCACCGTCATGGTCACCCATGACGTCGACGAGGCCATCCTGCTGGCCGACCGGGTGGTGATGATGACCAACGGACCCAACGCCACGATCGGCAGGGTGCTGAAGGTCGATCTGCCGCGCCCGCGCGACCGGCGGGCTCTGCTGGGCCACCCACAGTTCTACGCGTATCGCGAGGAGGTGCTGCAATTCCTGGCCGACTATGAACACGGCGCGCACGCCGACGCCGCCTGATCGTCCTCTCCCGATCAGCGGCGACTGACCTTTCACATCCATGGGGGATGCCATGAAGATGCTCGAACTCGCTCTCGGCGGAGCTCTGTTCGCCGCCCTGTCGACGCCCGCGCTGGCCCAGACCGCCCCGCCCCGGGACGGGATCACGCCGATCGTCGAGGGCCGGGTGCGCTATGAGGGCGTGGACCGCGACGAACCCCTGACCGACGCGGACGCGGTCACGGCGCGGCTGCGGCTCGGATTCGAGGCGAGAAAGGGCGTCTGGTCGTTGCTGGCCGAGGCCGAGGGCGTGCTGGCGTTCGCCGACGACTACAACGACACCAACGCCGGCAACGGCGTCGAGCCGTTCGCGATCATCGCCGATCCGGCGAACCTCGAGCTGAACCGGCTGCAGGTTCAGTACAGGACCGCGCCCCTGACCATCACCCTCGGTCGGCAGAGGATCAATCTGGACGACCAGAGGTTCGTCGGATCGGCGGGCTGGCGCCAGAGCGAACAGACGTTCGACGCCGTTCGGGCCGAGGGAGCCGTCGGGCCGGTCAGGCTGGACCTGACCTACAGCAATGCGCAGCGCACGGTCTTCGGCGCCGACGCCGGGCCGCGCGAGAGCTTCGACGGCGAATTCGTCTTTCTCGGCGCCGGGTTGTCGGCGGGGCCGGTGACGCTGAAGGCCTTCGGCTATCTGCTGGATTTCGACGAGGCGATCCAGTTCGCCAATTCCAGCGACACCTTCGGGCTGCGCGCCACCGGGGCGATCCCGCTGGCCGGCCATGCCCCGATCACGATCGCCGCGAGCTATGCGCGCCAGACCGACGCCGGGTCCAATCCCGGAAACTACGACGCCGACTACCTGGCGCTCGACGTCGGCGGGGCGGTCGCCGGGTTCACGGTCAATGCGGGTTACGAACAGCTCGGGGCCGACAACGGGCGCGGCTTCCAGACCCCGCTGGCGACGCTGCACAAGTTCAACGGCTGGGCCGACGTCTTCCTGACCACGCCCGCGCAGGGGCTTCAGGACGCCTACGTCAGCGTCGGGCGGCGCTTCGCGAACGTCACCGGACTGCCGGGCCTGAACGCGGTCGTCACCTATCACGACTTCACCAGCGACGTCGGCGGGATCGACTACGGGACCGAGTGGGACGCCCAGATCGGCTACAAGCCGGGCAAGTTCGGCGTCGCCGCCAAATATGCGAACTACCAGGCCGAGGGCTTTTCGGTCGACGTCCGGAAGATCTGGCTCCAGCTGGAATGGGCGCTGTGATCGGGCGCGGCGGCTGATGCGGGTCTTTCTCGCCGGCATCCCGCTGGAAGGCGCGCGGGTCGTGGTGATCGGCGGCGGCGAGGCGGCGCTGGCCAAGCTTCGGCTGTTTGTCGGCTCGCCCGCCGATCTGGTCTGGTTCGCGCCGGGCGATGCGCCGGGCGCCGACCGGAGGCCTCAGGGCGCGCCCTCCCCTTTCGCCCGGACGCCGACGCCGGAGGACCTGGCCGGCGCGCGGCTGGTCTTCGTGGCTCTGGACGATGAGGCCGAGGCCTCACGGGTCGCCGGGCTGGCGCGGGCCGCGGGAGCGCAGGTCAATGTCGTCGATCGTCCGGGGTTGAGCGATTTCCAGACGCCCGCGCTGATCGACCGGGACCAGGTCGTCATCGGCGTCGCCACCGGCGGGGCGGCTCCGATCCTGGCCCGCGACGTCCGCGCCAGGATCGAGGGGGTTCTGCCGGAAGCGCTCGGGCCCCTGGCCGCGCTGGCCGGACGGATCAGGGAACGCGTCAAGGCCGGCGCGCCGGACTTCCTGGCGCGCCGCCGGTTCTGGGAGAAGGCGTTCCGGGGGGCCGCGGCGGATATGGTCGCGGAGGGACGGATCGAGGCGGCGCACGACGAAATGATCCGGCTGCTGGACGCGGCGGCGCCCGGGGCCGGCGTCGTCCATCTTCTGGGGTCGGGGACGGGCGATCCCGAACTGCTGACCCTCAAGGCGCTCCGGATTCTGCAGGACGCCGATGTGATCCTGCATGACGCCGGAGTTCCGCCCGGCGTTCTGGCGCGGGCCAGGCGGGATGCGCCCCGGCGTGATGTGTCGGCGATGACCGCGCCGGAGGTCCGGGACCTGATCGCCGGACACCTGGCGCAGGGCGAGCGGGTCGTGCGGCTCTACGTCGGCGATCCCGGGGCGCCCGGGCCGGCGGCGTGCGAGCGCGGCGCCCTGAAGGACACAGGCGTCGAGGCCTTCGTCATCCCCGTCGTCCCGGACCCCCGCCACGTCTGGACTCTTGATGACCGCCACGGCTTACTCGTTCCGGGACCTTCAGATTGCGTATCGCCATAGTCGATGACAGCGGACTGCGTGCGGCCATCCTGAAAGAGGGACTGGCCGAGGCGGGCTATACCGACATCGAGGTCGTGGCCCCTCACGGCGGCTTCGTCGCCCGGCTCGAGCGGATGGCTCCGGACATCGTGCTGATGGACCTGGGCGACCCCAGCCGCGACGCGCTCGAGGAAATGCTGACCGTCAGCCGCGCCCTGGCCCGGCCCATCGCCATGTTCGTGGACCGGTCCGACGACGCCATGATCGGCGCCGCCATTGACGCGGGCGTGTCGGCCTATGTCGTCGACGGCCTGCGCAAGGAACGGGTCAGGCCGATCCTGGAACTGGCCATTCGCCGGTTCAACGCCTTCAACGCCCTGAGGGTGGAGCGCGACGACGCCATCACGGCCCTGGCCGACCGCAAGACGCTGGATCGGGCCAAGGCCATACTGATGCAGGGCCGCGGCCTGACCGAGCCCGAGGCCCACGCCCTGTTGCGCTCCACCGCCATGAACCAGAGCCGCCGCATCGTGGAGGTGGCCGAGGCCCTGATCACGGCCCACGCCCTGCTGGACCCGCCCAAAGGAACAGGCCGATGACCCCGATCTCCATCGCCTTCCTGCCCCTGACCGACAGCGCCGTCCTGGTGGCGGCGAAGGAACAGGGGTTCGCCGCCGAGGCCGGCCTCGATCTGAATCTGGTCCGCAGCACGTCCTGGGCGACGGTGCGGGACCGGCTGGTCTATGGCCAGGTGCAGGCCGCGCACATGCTGGCGCCGCTCGCCGTCGCGGTGACCCTGGGCCTGAGCCAGCAGCCCGCGCCGCTGGTCGCGCCCTTCCGCCTGAACCTGAACGGCAACGCCCTGACCCTGTCGCCGGAGTTCGCCGCGGCCCTGGATCCGGTGCTGGCCAACCGGGTCGAGGACCCGGTCGCGACCGCCCATGATTTCGCCTCGGCGATCGGCATGCACCGCAGGAAGCCGGTCATCGGGGTCGTGCACCGGTTTTCGACCCACGCCCTGATGCTGCGCTACTGGCTGGGGTTCGCCGGGGTCGATCCGGACCGGGATTTGACGCTCAGGGTCCTGCCGCCGTCCCTGATGGTGGAGGCGCTGCGCGCCGGAGAGATCGACGGCTTCATCGCCGGCGAGCCGTGGAACAGCGTCGCCGTGGCGGAGGGACTGGGCCAGATCGCCGCCTTCGGATCGCGGCTGTGGCGCCGCGGGGTCGAAAAGGTGCTGGCGATGCGGGCCGACTGGACCGAGACCCGTCCCGAGGCGCTGGACGCCCTGCTGGTCGCGCTGGACCGGTCGGCGGCCTGGTGCGACGCGCCGGAGAACCATCCGGCGCTGGCGGCGATGCTGGCCGCGCCGGCCTATGTGAACCGGCCGGTCGAGGTCATAACGCCGGCCCTGTCCGGGCGCCTCGTTCTGGGTCGGGGCGAGCCGCCGCTGTCCGAACCGGACTTCCTGATGCTGCACCGCGAGGCCGCCAACGCCCCGTCGCCCGACCATGGCCTCTGGATCTACTCGCAGTTCGTCCGTTGGGGGATGGTCGAAGCGTCAGACGCTGCGCAGGCGGCCGCGGCCGCTGTCTTCAGGCCCGACCTGTATCGCCGCGCCGTGGTCGACAGGACGCTCCCGGGGCCGGTCGAGGGATTTTTCGACAACAGACCCTTCGATCCGGCCCGCATCGACGACTATGTGGGGGCCTTCAAGCCGGGCCAGGCCTGACCGGCCGGATTGCTGCACTGCAAAATATCCCCTTGCCGCATGAGGTGAAACGAGTCACCTTCGGAATCCGGGGCAAGGACGCCCCGGCGTTTTCGGACTTCCACCGCAGGATCGTCCGACCATCGCACCCCTGACCTGCGTCAGGCCCGGGGTGATCGAGATTTGGCAAAGCCGCCATGCAGCCGCTGGGAAAACCAGCGTCCGCATGGCGGCTTTTTCGTTTTGAGGCCCCGGAATGGACGGTTTCACAAGGACCATGGAGCGCCGGGCGGCCCTGCCGCTGGAGGCCCGGGAGCATCTGGTCGTCATCGGCAACGGCATGGCCGGGTGTCGGGCGGTCGAGGAACTGCTGGCGCGGGACGCCGGGCGGTATCGCGTCACCATCTTCGGGGCCGAGCCCCATGTGAACTACAACCGGATCATGCTGTCCCCGGTGCTGGCGGGCGAGAAGACGTTCGACCAGATCGTGATCAACGACCGGGCCTGGTACGACGACAATTCCATCGAGCTGATCGTTTCGGACCCCGTCGAGGCTATCGATCGGGCGGAAAAGACGGTGACGGCGCGGTCGGGGCGGGTCGTCGGCTATGACCGGCTGCTGATCGCGACGGGGTCAGATCCCGTCATCATCCCGGTCCCGGGTCACACGCTGGACGGGGTGATCAGCTTTCGCGACATGACGGACGTCGACCGCATGGTGGCGGCCGCGGACGCGGGCGGAGACGCCGTGGTCATCGGCGGAGGGCTTCTGGGCCTCGAGGCCGCGCACGGTCTCACCCTGCGCGGCATGAAGGTCACCGTCATCCACCTGATGCCGACCCTGATGGAGCGTCAGCTCGACGAGGCCGCCGGCTGGCTGCTGAGGTCGGCGCTGGAAGGGCGGGGACAGACGATCGTGACCGGCGGCGACACCGCCGAGATCGTCGGCGAGACCCGGGTGGAAGGCGTGCGGCTCAAGGACGGGCGGCTGATCCCGGCCTCGCTGGTGGTCATGGCCGTCGGCATCCGGCCCAATGTCCGGCTCGCGCGGGAGGCCGGACTGGCGGTCGGGCGCGGAATCCATGTCGACGACCACATGGCGACGTCCGATCCGGCGGTGCTGGCGGTCGGGGAATGCGTCGAGCACGAGGGTCAGGTCTATGGCCTGGTCGCGCCGCTGTGGGACATGTGCCGGGCGCTGGCCGACGGCCTGACCGGGCGGCACACGGGCTATCGCGGCTCGGTCACCTCCACCCGGCTCAAGGTCTCCGGAATCGACGTGTTTTCCGCCGGCGACTTCTCGGGCGGGGAGGGCGCCCAGGACATCGTGCTGCGGGACGCCTCGCGCGGCGTCTACAAGCGGGTCGTGGTCAGGGAGGACCGCATCGTCGGCGCGGTGCTGTACGGCGATACCGGCGACGGGGGCTGGTATTTCGACCTGATGAGGAAGGCGGAGGACATCAGCGCCGTCCGCGACATGCTGATCTTCGGCCAGGCCTTCGCCCTCGGAGGTGGGGCCGGGGACCCTAACGCGGCCGTTGCGGCGCTCTCGGACGACGCCGAGATCTGCGGCTGCAACGGCGTTTCCAAGGGCCGGGTGGTCACGGCGATCACGGAGGGGGCGGCGACGCTGGACGCCGTGCGGTCAGGCTGCAAGGCCTCGGCGAGCTGCGGGTCCTGCACCGGCCTGGTCGAGAGCCTGCTGGCGGTGACGCTGGGCGACGACTACGGCGGCGAGCGGGCCGTCAGGACGATGTGCAAATGCACCAGCTTCGGCCACGACGACGTCCGTCGCGAGATCCTGGCCCAGGCCATGCGGTCGATCCCCGAGGTGATGCAGAGGCTGCACTGGTCCACCCCCGACGGCTGTTCCACCTGCCGGCCGGCGCTGAACTACTACCTCCTGTGCGCGCTGCCGGGCGAATATGACGACGACCAGCAGAGCCGGTTCGTCAACGAACGGATGCACGCCAACATCCAGAAAGATGGCACATACTCCGTCGTGCCGCGGATGTGGGGCGGGGTCACCAGTCCGCGCGAACTGCGCGCCATCGCCGACGTGGTCGAGAAATACGACGCCCCCCTGGTCAAGGTCACGGGCGGCCAGCGACTCGATATCTTCGGGATCAGGAAGGCCGACCTGCCGGCCGTCTGGGCCGATCTGAACGCCGCCGGGATGGTCTCGGGCCACGCCTACGGCAAGTCGCTCAGGACGGTGAAGACCTGCGTCGGCTCGGACTGGTGCCGGTTCGGCACCCAGGACTCGACCGGTCTGGGCATCCAGACCGAGCGGATGACCTGGGGCAGCTGGATGCCGCACAAGTTCAAGATCGCGGTCTCGGGGTGCCCCCGCAACTGCGCCGAGGCGACGATCAAGGACTTCGGGGTCATCTGCGTCGACAGCGGCTATGAACTCCACGTCGGCGGCAACGGCGGCATCAAGGTCCGGGTCACGGATCTGCTGTGCAAGGTCGCGACCGAGGCGGAGGCGTTGCACTACTGCGCCGCCTTCATCCAGCTGTACCGCGAGGAGGCGCGGTATCTGGAGCGCACAGCGCCCTGGATCGAACGGGTCGGGCTGGAGACGATCAGGGCGCGTATCGTCGACGACGCCGGGGGCCGCGACGCCCTGGCCGCGCGGTTCCACCATTCGCAGCGCTTCAGCCAGGACGACCCGTGGGCGGCGCGGGCGAACGGCGCCGAAAGCGAGCAGCACCGGCCGCTCAGCCTGACGGAGCCCGCGTGATGGCCGCCGGTCGCTGGATCGACGTCGGGCGGGTCGAGGACATTCCCCGACGCGGCGCCCGGACCGTCGTCATCCCGGGCGGCGACGAGATCGCCGTCTTCCGTGCGGGGGACGACGCCGTCTTCGCCCTGATCAACCGCTGCCCGCACAAGGGCGGCCCGCTGAGCCAGGGGATCGTGCACGGCCACAGCGTCGCCTGTCCGCTGCACAACTGGAACATCGCCCTGGCGACAGGTGAAGCGCAGGGCCCCGACAGCGGCTGCACGCCGACGGTCGAGGTCCGGATCACGGATGGACGGATCCTGATCGCCGCCGCCGCGACCCTGATCGAAATGGTCTGAAGTGACGGGGCCGGTCTCCACCACCTGTCC
Source organism: Brevundimonas sp. (assembly GCF_030704825.1). GTDB lineage: Bacteria > Pseudomonadota > Alphaproteobacteria > Caulobacterales > Caulobacteraceae > Brevundimonas. The sequence continues at coordinate 32,475 of NZ_JAUYNX010000027.1, forward strand.
GTATTGCGGCGTCGGATGCGGCGTCATGGCGACCGTGACCGGCGACAGGACGGTGGAGATCGCCGGAGACCGCGACCATCCGGCCAACGGCGGCCGGCTGTGCTCCAAGGGCACGCATCTGGGCGAGACCGTGGGGCTGGAGGGCCGGCTGCTGCATCCGATGATCGGCGATCGCCGGGCGGGCTGGGACGAGGCGCTCGATCTGATCGCCGGGCGCTTCTCCGCGGCGATCGCCGAACACGGCCCCGACAGCGTCGCCTTCTACGTCTCGGGCCAGTTGCTGACCGAGGACTACTACGTCGCCAACAAGCTGATGAAGGGGTTCATCGGCTCGGCCAATATCGACACCAATTCGCGGCTGTGCATGTCCAGCGCGGTGGCGGCGCATCTGAGGGCGTTCGGCGAGGATGTCGTGCCGGCCTGCTACGACGACCTGGAGCAGGCCGATCTGATCGTCCTGACGGGATCCAACACCGCCTGGTGCCACCCGATCGTCTGGCAGCGGATCGAGGCGGCGCGGGCGGCGCGGGGCGCCAAACTGGTCGTCATCGACCCGCGCCGGACCGAGACCGCCGACCTGGCCGACCTGCATCTGGCCCTGCGGCCGGGCAGCGACGTGGCCCTGTTCAACGGCCTGCTGGCAGGGCTGAAGGCGCGCGGCGCCCTGGACCGGAGCTATCTGTCCGCGCAGGTCGCCGCGCCCGAAGGCTTCTGGGACGCTCTGGAACGCGGGGGCGGGCTCGAGGGTACCGCCGCGGCCTGCGACCTTTCGCGCGCCGAACTGGAGACCTTCGTCGATCTGGTCGCCGATCATCCGCGCATGGTCACCCTGTTCAGCCAGGGCGTGAACCAGTCGACGCAGGGCACGGACAAGGCCAACGCCATCATCAACGTCCATCTGGCGACCGGCCGCATCGGCAAGCCGGGGGCCGCGCCCTTCTCGATCACCGGCCAGCCCAATGCGATGGGCGGCCGCGAGGTCGGGGGGCTGGCCGCGACCCTGGCCGCGCACATGGATTTCGCGGCGGACAATGTGGATCGGGTGCGCCGGTTCTGGCGCGCGCCGAGCATGGCGACGAGCCCCGGCCTGAAGGCCGTCGACCTGTTCGGGGCGGTGGGCGACGGGCGGGTCAAGGCGATCTGGATCATGGCCACCAATCCGGCGGTCAGCATGCCCGACGCCGGCGCGGTGCGGGCGGCGCTGGCCGCCTGTCCGTTCGTGGTGGTGTCCGACATGATGGCGGACACCGACACCGGCCGGTTCGCCCACGCCCGCCTGCCTGCGGCCGCCTGGGGCGAGAAGGACGGCACGGTCACCAATTCCGAACGGATGATCAGCCGCCAGCGTCCGTTCTTCGCGGCGCCGGGCGAGGCGCGGGCTGACTGGCGGGCGCTGGCCGATGTCGCGCGTCGCATGGGCCATGGCGCGGCGTTCGGCTGGGATACGCCCGGTCAGGTGTTCGACGAGCACTGCCGGCTGACGGCATTCGAGAACAACGGCGCGCGCAGACTCGATCTGTCGCCTCTGATCGGCATGGATGAAGCCGCGTACGCGGCTCTGGAGCCGACCCGCTGGGGCCGGGATCGCGAGTTCGCCGACGGCCGGTTCTCGACCCCCGACGGTCGGGCCCGAATGGTCGCGGTGACGCAACAGCCGCTGACTGCGAACGGCATGACCCTGAACACCGGCCGGTATCGCGATCAGTGGCACACGATGAGCCGTACCGGCCTGTCGCCGCGCCTGTCGCAACACCGGCGTGAACCCCTGGTCGAGGTGCATCCCGACGACGCGGCCCGGCTCGGGCTGGCCGAGGGCGATCTCGCGACAGTGACGACGGCGCGGGGCCGCAGCGTGTTCCGCGTCTCGGTCACCGACGCCCAGCGCCGCGGCGAGGCCTTCGTTCCGATCCACTGGACCGACCGAACGGGCTCCGGCGGGCGGACGGGACTGCTGCCGGACGCCTCGGTCGATCCGGTCTCGGGCCAGCCGGGGTTCAAGCTGACGGCCATGACCCTGGCGCAGCTTCGGACCGAATGGCGGGCTTTTCTGATCGTGCGGGGAACGCCGGCTGTCGAGCCCGACTGCGTCTGGTGGGCTGCGGCGGCCGTGCCGGGCGGGCGGCTGATCGAACTGGCCGGCGACGGAGACCCCTCCGTTCTCGAGGCCCTGTTGCCGAAAGGCGAGCGAATGACCGCCGTCGACCCGGCGCGCGGTTCCTTGCGGACGGGGATCCTGGCCGATGGCCGGTTGCAGGGCGCGCTGTTCGTGGCCCGGGACGGATCCCTGCCCGGTCGGGACTGGCTGATCGCCCAATTGTCCGAGGCGGCCGCGCCGTCGGGTCTGCTGGCCGGACGGGCGCCCGGGCCGGCCGCGGATCGCGGACCGATCGTCTGCGTCTGTTTCGACGTCGGCGCCCGCACGATCCTGACCGCCATCGCCGCCCGCAGCCTGACCACGGTCGCCGAGGTCGGCGCGGCCCTGTCGGCCGGAACGAACTGCGGCTCCTGCCGTCCCGCCATCGCCAGACTGATCGCCGCCTGAGGAGGACCGCCCATGCCTCGCCGCCCCGACACCCGGAACGCCGGCCCGCCCGGCCCCCGACTGATCGCGCCCGGAGAGGTGTGGCTGGTCGGCGCCGGTCCGGGCGACCCGGACCTGCTGACCCGTCAGGCCGAACGGCTGATCCGCGCCGCCGACATCGTCTTCCACGACGCCCTCGTGGGGCCGGGCGTTCTGGCCCTGATCCCGGCCGGCGTCGAGCGCGTCGGCGTCGGCAAGCGGGCCGGCGCGCACTCGAGGGATCAGGGCGGGATCAACGACCTGCTGCTGGCGGCGGCGCTCGCCGGGCGACGCGTGGTCCGGCTCAAGGGAGGAGACCCCTCGATGTTCGGCCGCTCGGCGGAAGAGGTCGCGCACCTCGCCGCGCATGGCGTCCGCGTCCAGGTCGCGCCCGGGATCACGACCGCCAGCGCGGCCGCGGCCCGCGCCGGCGTGTCCCTGACCCTGCGGGGCCTGGCCCGGCGGGTCCAGTTCGTCACCGCCCATGCCCGCGCGGGCGAGAAGCTCGACCTCGACTGGGACGCATTGGCCGATTCCGCCGCGACGCTCGGCGTCTATATGGGTCGATCGGCCGCGCCCGAGCTAACCCGCCGGTTGCTGGCCCGCGGCATGGCGGGGGCGACGCCCGTGCTGGTCGCGGTCGATGTCAGCCTGCCCGGCGAGCGGCTGTTGTTCACGCGGCTCGACCTGCTGCCGCTCAGCGTCGCCGCCCTGGCCGAGGACGCGCCGACGCTGCTGCTGATCGGCCATGCGGTGGGTCGACCCGATCAGACCGGAACCTTCCGGCCCGACCAGGCGGCGGCTCCCGTCGCCGGCGCCGCGGCATGACGGAACGGATTCTCGGCGCCGTGCTGGCGGGCGGGCGTTCCAGCCGGTTCGGATCGGACAAGGCCATGGCCCTGTTCGAGTGCCGTCCGCTGCTGGACCACGTGGTCGACGCCCTGTCGGACCAGGTCGACATGGTGGCGGTCTGCGGCCGCGACCTGGCCGGACGACTCTGCCTCCCGGACCGGCCCCGTCCAGACCTCGGGCCCCTGGGCGGGCTGGCGGCGGCCCTGCGCCACGCCCTGGATCATGGATACCAGGCCGTGGTCAGCGCCGGGTGCGATGCGCCGATGCTGCCCGCCGACCTGGTGCTCCGGCTCCAGTGCGGCGGACCGGTCAGCTATCTGCGGGGCTCGCCGATCACGGGACTCTGGCCAGCTGCGCTGTCGCCGTCGCTGGACAGGTTCATCGCCGGCAGCCCCGGCCGCTCGGTGCGGGCCTGGGCGGATTCGGCGGGCGCGGTCGCGATCGACCTGCCCCGGCCGGTCGCCAATATCAACACGGCGCGGGATCTCCGGCGTCTTGAAATGACGCGCTGACGCCATGTTCCTCTCTGGCGGGATCAAGCAGGTGATGCGACACAGGGGTGTCCGCGTGGGCGGCCAGGGCCTCGGGACAGTCGATGAGGTGCGCCGTGCCTTTTGATGGGGATTCCGCGCCCGCCGCGCCGCTGGTCGATCCGTTCGGCCGGACGATCGACTATGTGCGGGTGTCGGTTACGGACCGCTGCGACCTGCGCTGCACCTATTGCATGGCCGAGCGGCAGACCTTCCTGCCGCGCGCCGACCTGCTGACGCTCGAGGAACTCGACCGGCTGTGTTCCGCCTTCATCGATCTGGGCACGACGCGGCTGCGGCTGACGGGCGGCGAGCCGCTGATCCGGAAGGGCTTCATGGACCTGGTCGCCGGCCTGTCCCGGCATCTCGACGGCGGACGGTTGAAGGAACTGACCCTGACCACCAACGGCGCCCGGCTGGCGCACCATGCCGAGGCCCTGGCGCGCTACGGGGTGAAGCGGATCAATGTGTCGATCGATACGCTGGATCCCGACGACTACCGCCGGATCACGCGAGGCGGGAACCTGGCGGACGTGCTGGAAGGCGTGGAAGCGGCGCTGGGCGCGGGGCTGAAGGTCAAGATCAACACCGTGGCGCTGAAGGGCGATAACGCCCACGCCCTGCCCGGGATGATCGCCTGGGCCCACGGTCGGGGCATGGATCTCACCCTGATCGAGACCATGCCGCTCGGCCAGATCGAGGCCGACCGGACGGATCAGTACCTGCCGTTGTCCCGGGTGCGCGCCGCGCTGGAAAGGGACTGGACCCTGAGGCCTCTGGCCCAACGGACAGGCGGTCCGGCGCGCTATGCGAGGGTCGAGGAGACGGGCGGCGTACTGGGCTTCATCACGCCGATGACCCACACCTTCTGCGAGACCTGCAACCGGGTGCGGGTGACCTGCACCGGGACGCTGTTCCTGTGCCTGGGTCAGGACGACCACGCCGACCTGCGCGCCGTGCTGAGAGACCATCCCGACGACGATGCGCCGCTGCGGGACGCGATCCGCGCGGCCATCGCGCGGAAGCCGAAGGGTCACGACTTCGCCATCGGCGAGCGCGGCGCGGCGCCGGCGGTGTCGCGACCGATGTCGATGACGGGCGGCTGAACGCCGGGGCGCGGACGGTCGACGCGCCGGGTCCCCGTCGACTGATTTCACGCCGGCGTCCGAAACCTTCCGCCGGTTCGGGGATTCCCCTCCCATGGCCCTCACGCTCGATACGCTTCTCGAAGGTTCTCCGGCTTACGGCGTCGTGGACGCCCGGGACGGGGCGGTGCTGTTCCGGCGTCCGGGACATGAGGCGGCCTTCGAGGCCCTCGCCGCCGAGGTGCTGGACGCCTCGGGCGAGGCGTTCGAGGCCATTCCGCTGACCGGCGACGGCCCGCGCTGCGACCGCCTGTTCGTCGCTCCGCTGCGGGAACACCGGTCCTTCGACCCGCGCTGACGGCCGCCGGCCCCGCCGGTTCGTTGACATCGGGACGGTCCCGGGTTCAAGCCGTGACGATGAACACACGGCCCAAGCTTCGACGTCTGCTGGACCTGCCTGGCGTCGCCGATCTGGAACTGAAGGCGCTGATGAAGCCGCGCCATGCCGATCCGGACGCGCGCGCCGAATTTCCCGACATCGACGCGACGGCCCGGGCCGCCTTCGGCCTGACCGTCGAGGCGGCCGAGGCCATCTCCCTGCCCGCCGACTGGGACGGTATCGAACAGCTTGAGGGCTTCGACCTGATCGACGCCTTCGCGGCCGAGGGCTGGGATGTCGCGGACGACCGGCGCAAGCCGCTGCGCATGCTGTCCCACTTCGCCCTCCCGCTGGCCCTGGCGATGCGGGGCATCGCCGGCGAACTGCCTTTCCAGCCGGAGGATACGACGCCCGACCCCTGGGGCGCCGGCATGGCCGCCGAGGCCAAACGCTTCCGCAAACGCTAGGATTTGGCCGGGATCAGCAGCCCGCGCTGCACCGCCGGCCGCGCCAGCCCGCGTTCCAGCCACGCCGGAACGGCCTTCAGGCCGTCGAACCCGACCAGATCGCGCGCCTCGTAGAAGCCGATCAGATTGCGCACCCAGCCCAGGGTGGCGACGTCGGCGATGGAATAGTCGTCCATGATCCAGTCGCGGCCCTTGAGGCGTGTCTCCAGCACGCCGAGAAGCCGTTTCGATTCCGCGACATAGCGTTCCAGCGGACGCTTGTCCTCCCAAGCCTTGCCGGCGAATTTGTGGAAGAAGCCGACCTGGCCGAACATCGGGCCGATGGCGGCCATCTGGAACATGACCCACTGCAGGGTCTCGTAGCGGGTCGCCGGATCGGCGGACATCAGCTGGCCGGTCTTCTCTGCCAGGTAGATCAGGATGGCGCCGGACTCGAACAGGGCCAGCGGCTTTCCGCCCGGGCCGTCGGGATCGATGATGGCGGGGATCTTGCCATTGGGATTGAGCGACAGGAATTCCGGCGTCCAGCTCTCGTTCTTTCCGATATCGACCAGATGCGCCTCATACGGCAGCCCGATCTCCTCCAGCATGATCGAGACCTTCACCCCGTTGGGCGTGTCGAGCGAATAGAGCTGCAGGCGGTCGGAATGCCGCGCGGGCCAGCGCCGGGTGATCGGAAAAGCGGACAGATCGGCCATGGAGGTCTCCGGCTGGGGTCCGGCTGGATGTAGGCGGGCCGCCCCCAATCGCAACCGTCCGGGTGGCGTATCGATGCGTCCGATTTTGACGCAGGTGCGTGGCAGGGTGAAGCCAGACACGGGGCGATCCGGACGCATCGGACCCTTCGGACGCTTCGGACGATGTTTTCGCGCTGAACGCTCCGGACGGAGCGGACGCTTCGAACGCTTCGGACGGTGTTTTCTGCATCCGGACGCGCCGGCCTCCCGACTGGACCCGGCGCGCCGGCGCGGGCAATGGAGACGCATGACTTTTCCGATCCCCTCCCCCGCCGACTGGCGCGGCCTGGCCGAGAAGGCGCTCAAGGACCGGCCGCTGGAAAGCCTGGTGCATCTGGACGCCGACGGGCTGGCGGTGCGGCCCCTGTATGCAGCCGCGACCGGCGGGGCGGCGGTATCCGCGCCTCGGCCCTCAAACGCCGATGGTCGGGCCTGGGACGTGCGGACCCTGGTCGAGGGCGACGAGGCGGGCGCCGTCAACGCCGCAGTCCTTGCCGACCTCGAGGGCGGGGCGGCCTCGGTGCTGCTCAAGGGCGCGGTTCTGGCGGATTCGGAGCCTCTGGCGCGCGCGCTCGAGGGCGTGGCGCTGGAACTGGCGGCCGTGGGCCTGGACGCCGGGCTCGACGGCCCCGAGGCGGCCAATGCGCTGGCGGTCGCGGCCAAGGGCTCGCCCCGCGCGAAACTGATATTCCACATGGACCCGCTGTCCGCCTTCGCCGAAGCCGGCGCGGCCCCGCGCGCCATCGACGAGCACCTGATGCTGGCGGCCAATACGGCGGCGCGTCATGCGGGGGCCTATCCCGAGGCTTCCTTCTTCATGGCCGGCGGGCGCGTCGTGCACGAGGCCGGCGGGTCGATCGGGCAGGAGCTGGGCTTCGCGGCGGCCAACGCGGCCGCCCTGATCCGGGCGGCGGTCGCGGCGGGGATGTCGGCCGAAGCGGCGCTGAAGGGCACGGTGCTCGGCGTCTCGGTCGACCAGGAGTATTTCGACGGCTTGGCCAAGGTCCGCGCCCTGCGCCTGATCTGGCGCTCGATCGGCAGGGCGTTCGGCGCCGAGACCCCGGCGGTGATCGAGGCCCGTTCGTCGCGGCGTATGCTGTCGGCGCGCGATCCCTGGCCCAATCTGCTGCGGCTGACGGCGGCGGGTTTCGCCGGCGCGGTCGGCGGGGCCGACGCCCTGGTCCTGGACGGCCTGTCGCGCGCCAACGGCCGCTCGGACGCCTTCGCCCGGCGACAGGCGCGCAACACCCAGGCGGTGCTGATGGAGGAGGCCAACCTCGGACGGGTCGACGATCCGGCGGCCGGCTCATGGTACCTCGACGCACGCACCCGTGATCTGGCCGAGGCCGGCTGGGCCGAGTTCCAGCGCATCGAGGGCGAAGGCGGCCTGATCGTCGCCCTGCGCACCGGTGATATCCAGGACCGCGTCGCCGCCGCCCGCGCCGAGCGCGAGGCGGCGTTGGCGAGCGGGACCGCACAACTGGTCGGGGTGACGAAATTCGTCGACCCGGACCCGCGTCCGGCGCCTTTCGAAGCCGCCGGCAGGCCGGTGAAACGCGCTGGCGGCGACGCCTGCGACCCCCTGATCCCGATCCGGTTCGCCGCGCCGTTCGAGACCCAGGCATGGGAGGCGGCCCGATGAGCGCGCCCGACTTCACGAGGGTCGCCCTCGACCTCGGCCCCACCGGAGCCGGTCCGGTCCGCGACGCCTGGAGGACGCCCGAGGGCCTGACCGTCGCGACCGCCTATGGCCCTGACGCCGTCGAGGGCCTCGACTTCATCCACGGCCTGCCCGGCATCGCCCCCTATGGGCGGGGCCCCTATCCGACCATGTATGCGTCCAACCCGTGGACCATCCGCCAGTACGCCGGATTCTCGACCGCCGAGGCGTCCAACGCCTTCTATCGTCGCAACCTCGCCGCCGGTCAGAAGGGGCTGTCGATCGCCTTCGACCTGGCCACCCACCGCGGCTATGACAGCGACCATCCGCGGGTGAAGGGCGACGTCGGCATGGCCGGCGTGGCCATCGACAGCATCTACGACATGCGCACCCTGTTCGACGGCATCCCGCTGGACCAGATGTCGGTGTCCATGACCATGAACGGCGCCGTCCTGCCGATCCTGGCCCTCTATGTCGTCGCCGCCGAAGAACAGGGCGTGCCCCACGCGGCCCTGACCGGGACCATCCAGAACGACATTCTCAAGGAGTTCATGGTCCGCAACACCTACATCTATCCGCCCGGGCCCTCGATGCGGATCGTGTCGGACATCTTCGCCTGGACCGCGGCCGAGACGCCGAAATTCAACTCCATCTCGATCAGCGGCTACCACATGCAGGAGGCCGGAGCCTCGGCCGATCTGGAGCTGGCCTACACCCTCGCCGACGGCGTCGAATATCTGAAGGCCGGGGTCGCCTCGGGCATGGACGTGGACCGGTTCGCACCGCGCCTGAGCTTCTTCTGGGCCATCGGCATGAACTATTTCATGGAGGTCGCCAAGCTGCGCGCCGGCCGTCTGCTGTGGGCCGAGGCCGTGTCGAAATTCGGCGCGAAAGACCCCCGCTCCCTGTCCCTGCGCGCCCACTGCCAGACCTCGGGCTGGTCGCTGGCGGCCCAGGACGTGTTCAACAATGTGCCCCGCACCATGGTCGAGGCCATGGCGGCGGCGGGCGGCCAGACCCAGAGCCTGCACACCAACGCGCTGGACGAGGCCCTGGCCCTGCCCACCGATTTCTCGGCCCGGATCGCGCGCAACACCCAGCTGCTGCTGCAGATGGAGACCGGCCTGACCCGCGTCATCGACCCGTGGGGCGGCAGTTTCTATGTCGAGCGCCTGACCCACGAGCTGGCGGAGAAGGCCCGCGTCCTGATGGCCGAGGTCGAGGCGCTCGGCGGCATGGCCAGGGCCATCGAGGCCGGCGTGCCCAAGATGCGGATCGAGGAGGCCTCGGCCCGGACACAGGCGCGCATCGACACGGGCCAGCAGACCGTCGTCGGGGTGAACCGCTATCTGTCCGACGCCGTCGACGACATCCCCATGCTGAAGGTCGACAACGCCGCCGTCCTGGCCGCCCAGATCGATAAGCTGAAGCGGCTGCGCGCAGAGCGCGACGGGGCGAAGACCCGGGCCGCCCTCGACGCCCTCACCGAGGGCGCGCGCGGGACCGCCAATCTGCTGGAACTGTCGGTTCAGGCGGCACGCGCCTACGCCACCGTCGGCGAGATTTCCGATGCACTGGAAGCCGCCTTCGGCCGTCACGTGGCGAGCGTGAAAACGGTGTCGGGGGTCTATGCGAAAGAGGCCGGCGCCGATCCGAAGATCAGCCGCGCCCGCGACATGGTCGCCGCCTTCGTCGAGAACGACGGCGGCCCGCCGCGCATCCTGATCGCCAAACTGGGTCAGGACGGCCACGACCGGGGCCAGAAGGTCATCGCCACCGCCTATGGCGACCTCGGCCTCGAGGCTGTCGCCGGCTCGCTGTTCCAGACCCCGTCCGAGGCCGCGAAGGAGGCGGTCGAGCGCAACGTCCACGCCGTCGGCGCCTCATCCTTGGCGGCGGGTCACCTGACGCTGGTGCCCGAGTTGAAGGCCGAGCTGGAGAAGCTGGGCCGGGCCGACATCATGATCGTGGTCGGGGGGGTGATCCCGCCGTCGGACGTCCAGACCCTGATCGACATGGGCGCGGCCGCCGTCTATCCGCCCGGCTCGGTCATCGCCGATACGGCCATCGACCTGATCGAAAAGCTGAACCAGCGCCTGGGCTACGCCCAGAAGACCTAGGGCCTTTGGTTCGCCGGCAGGGCGGCGACTTCCTCGGCGGTCAGTTTGCGGCTGATCCGCACGCGGCAGACCGAGGTGGAGGCCGAGTCCGGAAGCACGACCCGGGCCCAGTCGTCGGTGCACAGCCGCGTGCCGACGGTTCCGCCGTCCGGGACCAGGGCCACCCGGTTGGCGAAGTCCAGATCGGGGCAGCCTCCTGCGGCATTGAGCTCATAGATGTCGTCGTGGCCGGCGCGAAGGAAGACCTGGTCGGGCCGGCCGGGGCGGAAATTGGTGACTTGGCTGACGCTGAAACACTGTCGGGCTCGCGGCGGGGCCTCGCTTCCGCCCGCGCCGCCGTCCGCGGTGGGGGCGCAGGCGGCCAGAAGGGCGAACAGGCTCACGGCGACGGGGAGCGGGGCGCGCATGACAGTCTCCTGAGAGGCGATACCGGAGCTCAACCGTCCGCCTTTCCAGCAGGTTCCACAAGCCCCTCGCCAACGGCGAAGCGCAAGGGATCGACGCGCGCCGCCGAGCTGGCCGGCAGGGGCGACGGGGTGTCGGTCGCCAGCGCCGCGACATGCTCGGCCAGCAGGGGCGCGGCGCAGAAGCCGCGCGAGCCCAGTCCGCCGAGAACGAAGAGGCCGGGCGCCAGAACGCCGGCCAGCGGCAGCCGGTCAGGCGTCGTGGCCCTCACGGCCGTGCGGGCGCGGGTCGGCCCCGCCCGGGCGATGCCCGCGGCCAGCCGCGGCAGGCGCGCGGCGAGGGTCGCCAGATTTCGCGCGCTGGCCCCGGCCGTGGGGAGGCCGCCGGTCTCGCCGCGATCATGGGTGGCGCCGAACAGCAGGCCGGAGCCGGTGGGGACTGCATAGCCGCCCCAGGCCACAGGGTCGGTCCGGACGCCCTCGACCCAGTCGGCCTGGCCTTGCACCGGCGACAGCGGCAGGTGGGAAGCCAGGGCGGCGGTCCCCCATCCGGCGGCGACCACCACGGCGCCGGCTTCGATGATCGCCTCGCCCGCCTCGTCCAGCAGGGCCCAACCCCGGCCGGCGGGTTCGATCCGCCCGACCGTCGCGACGATCCGGTCGGCAGCGGCCAACCAGGCGTCGAGGATGGCTGCGGGCCGGACGGCCATGGCCTCTTCCATCCAGAGACCTCCGCCGGTTGCCGGCTCGCCCAACCGATCGGCGCAGGCGGCGGCGTCGAGGGCGGTCATGGCGCCGGCGGGCCAGAGATCCTGACCCGGGATCGCCCGGAACCGCCGGGCGTCCCGGGGCGACTGTTCCAGCTGCAGCACCCCCCGGGCGACGACGGCGCCGGGGACGGCCGCGTACAGCGCGACGGCGCGCTCCAGCGCCTGGGCGTACAGGCCGGCGATCTCGCCATCGCCGACATCAAGACGCGGCGTGACCAGCCCGGCGGGGAAGCCCGAGCCGCCGGCGCCGGGCCGGTCGGCCTCGATCACCGTCGCCCGGACCCCGAGCGCAGCGAAGGCGCGGGCCAGCGCCGCTCCGGCGATGCCGGCCCCGACGAGGGCGACCGGGGAAACGGCGGCCGGGTCGACGGCCGTCCCGGGAGCCCGCGCCTCCAGCCGTTCGCGCTTGCGGCCGTGACCGGGGCGCTTTTCGACGGTGAAGCCGCGCTCGGCCAGACCGCGCCGCACCGCCCCGGCGACGGTGAAGGTCGCGGCTCTCGCCCCCGGCGCCGAGCGGGCGGCGATCCCGTCCAGCACCGCCTCGGACCACATGGCCGGATTGGTCGAGGGGGCGAAGCCGTCCAGAAACCAGGCGTCGGCGCGGCCGGTCCACCGGGACAGCGCCCAGACGACATCGCCGACGGCCAGATCGAGGGTGGCTCCGAAATCGGGCAGGTCGAGACGATGAAACCCCGGCGTCGTCGCGGGCCAGACATCCAACAGCGCCCGGGCAGCCTCGGCGACATCCGGCCAAGCGGCGAGCGCCCGCGCCGCATCGTCGCGGGTCAGCGGAAAGCCCTCGACCGAAAAGAGGTTCAACCGGGCGCCGGGCGGTCCCTCCCGCCGCCACAGGTGCAGCAGGGCGGCGATGTTCAGGCCCGTGCCGAAGCCCAGCTCGGCCACGGTGAAACGCCCTCGCCCGTTCCAGGCCTCCGGCAGACTGCAACCGGCGAGGAAGACCGCCCGGGCCTCGGCCAAGCCGTCCTCCCGCGAGAAATAGACGTCGTCGAACCGCCCCGAGCGCGGCTCGCCCTCGTCGGTCCAGAGCAGGCGGGGCGAGCGATCTTCAGCCATGCAAGACCGCTATACCGGTCGCGCCGGGACGCAACGAAAAAGGGCCGTCCGCCCGGGACGACCCTCTCGTTTCAGGCGCCGGCGATCACTGGGCCGGCGCGGTCGGGGGGTTCAGTCGCCGCGCGGTCTCGGTGACGTTGTTGCCGGCGGTGTCGCCCGGCTGGGCGACGGGCGCCGCGGCGCCGTCGGTCATCGGCGGCGCGCCGGGGGCCGGGGTCAGGGTCTCGCCGGACGTGGAGGCGGACGGGGCGTTGGCGGCGGCGGCGGCCTCGGCGGCGGACTGTTCGGCGGTCACCGAGGTATCGGCGGCGGCGCCGGAGGCTTCGGCCGCTTCGGTCGCAGCCTCGTCGGTGGCGGCCTCGTTGGTCCGGTTGCAGGCGGTCAGGGTGAGCGCGACGGCGGTCGCGGCGATCAGGGCGGCAATGCGCATGGGCGAATCCTCTCGGGTTGGCGGCGACGACGGCGACCCGCTCATCGGGAGGCCGACGGCCAAGCTTTGGCCGAAACTAGAATGCCATCGTTCGTCCGATGTTCCGAACGCCCTCGGACAAAGAAAAAGGGCCGCCCGCGAGGGCGGCCCTTCCTCTTCGGACCCGAAGGTCCGTCGTATCGTCTCAGTCTTACTGAGCCGGGGCAGCCGGAGCGGCCGGGGCCATGGCGGCGTCGGCGGCCGGGGCCGGAGCAGCGGCGGCGTCGGCGGTCGCGGCGGCGGCCGTGGCGTCGGCGGCGGCGGCGTCGGCGGTCGCGGCGGCGTCCGTGGCGGTGTCGGCGGCGGCGGCGGCGTCGGCCGAAGCTTCTTCAGCCTTGTCTTCGGCGGCCGGGGTGCAGGCGGCCAAGGCCAGAGCGGCGACCGAAGCGGCGACCAGAGCGGTGATGCGCATGTTGTTTATCCTTCAGAAGGTTCACGCGAGGTCATGAATCCTCGCAGTCCCGAGATAACGGCCTCGTGAGCAGAAGCGCAAGCGAAATTCTCACGCGTTCGTGAACCGGCGTCCTGCAACGCCGGAAAACTTCCCGCAAACGCGAAAGCGGGCCGGGGTCTTCGACCGCTATTGCGGGGGCGGGCTGGTCGCCGGCGAGGTCGTGCCGGGTTCGACCGGCAGGGTTGGCGGCGTCTGCCCGGGCGGATAGACGCCGTCGGAGTTTCCGGGCGCCGCCGGGCTGGCCGGGGGCGCGGCAGGCTCCTCCGGCACGGCTACTGCGGCCGTGTCTTCCGCAACTTCAGGTGCGGCGGCCGCGGTGTCCCCGGTCTCGCTACGGGGCGTGCAGGCGGCCAGGGCGAGAGCTCCGGCCGCAGCGGCGATGATGATGCGCATGGCGTCCTCCCGGCGATCATCCGGCCGAACCCGCCGCCCGGCCACGCGATCGCTCAGGACCCTAACCGGCGAGGCCGGACGGCGTTCCCGGATCCGTGATCGTCCGTGAACAACACAGACGATTCGGGGTCAGCCGGCTCCGGATCACGCTTCGGCCGGCGCCGCCGACAGGGATTCCTCCATTTCGAGGAAGGACGGCTGGGCCGAGGACGGGATGTCGCCGCGGCCGATCTCGACCGAAATCTGGGCGGCGTTGCCGTGCAGATGGGCCACCAGCACCGACTGGATGATCTTGTAGAATGCGGATTCCTCGTCGATGATCGACTTCAGGCGCGCCGCGATAGGCCCTACCAGGCCATAGGCCAGAAAGACGCCCAGGAAGGTGCCGACAAGGGCGCCGCCGATCATGCCGCCGAGAATTTCCGGGGGCTCGGTGATCGAGCCCATGGTCTTGATGACCCCCAGCACCGCCGCGACGATGCCCAGGGCCGGGAGGGCGTCGGCCAATTGCTGAAGCGCGTGCGGCACGCCCTCGGCCTCATGGTGATGCTTCTCGAGCTGCTTTTCCATGGCGTCCTCGATCTGATGCGGATCCTCGAGGTTCATGGTCATCATCCGCAGGGTGTCGCAGATGAAGTCGGTGGCGAAATGGTCCTTCAGCACCTTGGGGTATTTCTGGAAGATCGTGCTCTCGGCCGGCTTTTCGATGTGGCTTTCGAGGGCGATCACGCCCTTGGATTTCATCGTCTTGGTCAGCTGGAACAGCAGGGACAGCAGGTCCTTGTAGTCCTGCCGCTTCCACTTGGGCCCCGCGAAGGCCTTGGCGAGACCGCCGAAGGTGGATTTCAGCACCGACACGCTGTTGGAGATCAGATAGGCGGCGATCCCGGCGCCGCCGATGGCCATCATCTCGTGCGGCAGGGCGTGCAGGATGACCTCGAACTTGCCGCCCGAGATGATGTAGCTGCCGAACACGAGGGCGAACAGCAGAACGATGCCGATAATCTGGAACATGGAGAGACAGGTCGTCCTGCGCGCGAGAGACGCCGACCTTCGCCGTTAATGATTAAGGGGCGGTTGCGAAGCGCCGCCCTAGAGCCGGGTCTCGCCCGCCAGAATCGCGGCGCGCGCCGCCTCGCCGAGCCTGGCGTAGCCGTTCTTCCCGCCCCGGACGTAGAGGGGGCCGTCCACCTTGTCGGGGTCGAAGCCGTCGGCGACGAGGTCCGTCTTCCTGTATTTGAAGGTGCCAGTGGTGTCGGCGGACTTGATCAGGCGGACGAAGACCGGACGGGCATAGGCCGGAAGCTCCTGATCGACCCAGTCGGCGAAGGGCCGGGGCGCGAACCGGCCGTCGATCACCAGGGCCACCATGCCGGCCTTGCCGTCCTGACCGGGGACCGGAACGCCGTAGGCGATCACCTCCCTCACCCCCGGGGCGTCGGCCAGTCGCTGCTCGACCTCGGCCGTCGAGACGTTCTCGCCCTTCCAGCGGAAGGTGTCGCCGATGCGGTCGATGAAATAGACGTAGCCCTCGCTGTCCTGCTTCATCAGATCGCCGGTACGGAACCAGCGATCGCCGCGCTCGAAGACGTCGCGCAGAATCTTCTTCTCCGACGCCGCCTTGTCGGCATAGCCGGAGAAGGCGTGGCGGGTGTCGTCGCCGATCCGGCCCAGGGCCTCGCCCACCTCGCCGGCCCTGGCCAGCTGACACAGGCCGTCGGCCCCGCGAACCGGCTCCTCGGTGTCCATGTCAAACCGGACGAGGCGGAAATTGATCTGCTTTTTCAGGAAACCCGGCACCCGACCGATCGCGCCCGGCTTTCCGTCGAAATTGAACACCGAGACATTACCCTCGGTCGAGCCGTAGAATTCCAGAATGTCCGGTATGGCGAACCGCTTCTGGAAGTCGGTCCAGACATCGGGGCGCAGGCCGTTGCCGAAGGCCAGACGCAGCTTGTGCGACCTCTCGTCCGGATTCTCCGGGCAGTTGACCAGATAACGGCACAGCTCGCCGATATAGACGAACAGGGTCGCGCCCGAGGCCTTCACGTCCGGCCAGAAATTCGTCGCCGAAAACCGCTTGCGCAGCACCAGCCTGCCGCCGTTCAGCAGGGCCGGCCCGACCCCGACGAGCCCCCCGGTAGAATGGTAGAGCGGCAGGACGTTGAAGGTGACATCCTTTTCGGTCGCCGCCGTGGCTCCAGCGAAGGCGCGCATATAGGTGCGGGCCCGGGCATGGGTGATCCTGGCCGCCTTGGGCATGCCGGTGGTGCCGGACGTGTAGATGTAGAGGGCCGTATCGCGGTTGGTCAGGCCGGAGCGGGTCGACCGCGCGGGGCGCACCGACGAGCCGCTGCGCACCGGCTTGTCCAGGCCGCGCCGTTCGTCGGCCTCGTCCTCGTCCCGGAGACCCAGCACCCAGAGCATCAGATTGCGCCCCGACAGGACCCGCGCGTCCTCGACCCGCTTCCAGCAGTCCTCGTCCGTAACGACCTGGGAGGCGTTCGAGATCGACAAACAGTGGGCCAGGGCGTGGCCGGTCAGATTGGTGTTGATCAGGGCGGTGGCCACGCCGACCTTGGAGAAGCCCATCCAGGCGGCGATATATTCGGCCCGGTTCAGCATCACCAGGGCGATGGTGTCGCCGCGCTTCAGCCGACGGCTCTGGGCCCAGTGGCCGAAGCGGTTGGCCATGGCGTCCAGCTCGCGATAGGTCACGGCGCGGCGGTCGTCCTGGATTGCGATATGGTCGCCGAAGCGGTCCACCGCCTCTTCCCAGTCGTCACAGACCAGATCGACGCTGTCCAATTCGATCGGCTTGATCCGCTTGAGCAGACGGCGCAGCCCCTTGGCGAAACGCATGTTGCGCTTGATGTTCGCCACCAGACCCATCGTCGTATCCGCTCCGTCGAAAGCCGTCCGCCGATTGGTGATGAAGAAGCCGCCCGCCGCGGTCAACCGGCAGGGGAATCGGATCGGCGTTTGCGGCCATATGAACGCCGGTTTGCTTCAGGGCGTGGCGCCGATGCGGCGGTGACGCCGGGTGAACCTGTCGAACCCTGACAGCCACTTGAAGAACCGGCGGCGGCAGCGCTTAATCGACGAACGAGGATTTGCCGGCGCGGGGCCGGGACGATCCCGGGGGACCTCACCGATGAAATATCTTCTGACCGCCGCCTGCGCGCTGGCTCTCGCCGGGCCCGTCATGGCCCAGGACTACAACGCCGACCCCAACTACGGCGACATCACCCTGGCGCCCGGCTTCACGCCCGATCCGCACCTGGTCAGTCTGCGCGCGGGAGGTGACATCAGCGCCTCGAACGCGGGCAGCGGCTGCACCGGCTATATTACCAACGCGCCCGACTTCCGGCTGAACTGGAGCGGCAAGGGTTCGCTGAACATCAAGATTTCGGTGCTTTCCAAGGCCGACACCACCCTGGTGGTCAACGGTCCGAACGGCGAATGGTATTGCGACGACGACGCGGGCGAGGACAACAACCCGCTGATCACCCTGGGCTCGCAGGCCGGACGCTACGAAATCTGGGTCGGCACCTATTCCAGCGGCGACCCTCAGCCTGCCGTGCTGTCGATTTCGGAAATCACCAACTTCTGACTCCCGCCTACAAGTAATCACAAGACAAGAAGCCGCACCGTTGCCGCCATAAATGTGGCGACAACGGTGTTTCTTCACGGCGAAATAAGAATCGCGGAACCGTGGTCTCACGGATTGGTTCCTTCCATGAGTTTTGGAGGAATAACGATGTCCGTAACCTATCCCGACGATCCGATCACGCCGTATGGCGACCTTCGCAAGACACCGCGCGTCGACCCGCAAGCCGAGCCGGATCACGAAGAGCCGTTCGTTCCCGTCTATGCCCGTCGCGGCAAGGCGCGCACGGGCCAGAGCAAGATCAAGGCCTGGATGATCCTGGTCCCCGTCGGCGCCATCGCGCTCGGCGGCATCGGCGCCATGCTGGTGATGGGCGGCGGCGAGGAGGCTTCAGCCCCGCTGGCCGAACCGGCCGCCACCGCCCCGGTGCTGTCGGCCACCCCGGCGCCGACCGAGGCGGCCGTCGCTCCGCCGACCAGCGCCTCGACCCCCGCGCCGGTGGTCGCCGCCCCGCCGGTCGTCCGTGAAGCCGCCCCGCTTCGCCGCGCCGCCCCGGCTCCGGCCCGCCGCGAGGCTCCCCGGGTCCAGGCCCCCGCCGCCACGCCTCGCGTCGCGTCCCCGGCGCCGACCACCCCGACCGGGCCGCAGAGTTATACGCCCGCGCCGGCGACCTCGCCGACGTCGACCCTGAACACGGCGCCCGCGACCCCGGCTTCCCCGCCGGCCTCGCCCCCGCCCCCGCTGATCGTGGTCGAGCCCCTGGGCTGATCGTTCGGCCCTGAACAGAAAGACCCCGGCGGATCCCTCCGCCGGGGTCTTTTGCCGTCCCGTCAGGCTGCCGGCGACACCCGCCAGATGACATTGCCGACGTCATCCGCGACCAGCAGGGCGCCCGCGCCGTCGAACTGCACCCCGACCGGCCGGCCCATGGCCTGATCCTCATCGTTGAGGAAGCCGGTCAGGACGTCCTCGGGCGGTCCCGCCGGAACCCCGCCGGCGAAGGGCACGAAGATCACCCGATAACCGTTCCGCGGCGTCCGGTTCCACGATCCGTGCTGACCCACAAAGGCCCCGCCGCGGTAGCGGGCCGGAAAGAGTCCGCCCTCGCCAAAGGTCAGGCCCAGCGAGGCCGTGTGCGAGCCGAGCGCATAGTCGGGCTTCAGCGCCCGCGCGACCATGTCCGGATTGCG
>NZ_JAUYNX010000029.1 GCF_030704825.1 Brevundimonas sp.
ACCCAGACGGGCAAAGCCGGCCCAGTCGTCCTCCACCTCGATCGTTCGCAACGTACCACGGCTCGTCTCGACGTCGGCGGAATGCCAACCGGCGTCCAGCGCACCGTACCAGCCGTTCGGCTCGGCGTTGGCGACTCCGGCCGACAGGGCGAGCGCCCCGGCGGCGCATGACGCCAGAATGAATGTCTTAACGCGCATGGGTGAATGCCCTCCGCAGCCCAAAATGATGTGACGGCGTATGAGCCGCCGCTGGTGCTTCATAACAGCCCAGCTGGCCAAGGTCGAGACGGCCCGACGCGAACGCTGTCGAGCGTGGCTGGAAGGCTACATTACACCGTTTTCGGACCTTCGTTGGGGATTTTCCGGGCCTGGCCGGTCGCCTCGAAGGGAAGCGGCGCCGCCGATGGCCGGGCATCGAAGTCCTGGCCGTGTCCGCGATTCGGGGCAGACCAGGCGCGCCATCGCAGGGCGACTCGTCAAAACGACGGGCCCGCTCCGGCGGAAAAGCCCGCCGCGACGCCTCATCCGCCGCCCGTGCGGCCGCTCGCCTTGCCTGTCCCCTCGCAGACGGGACAGGTCTCGCCCGACGCCGTCGCGCCGATCCCCTGGCACTCCGGGCACAGGGTCGCATCCGGTTGCTGCAACGAGGCCGGGTCGGTCGGACCGGATGGCGTCAGGTCGCGATCGTCTATCTCGTGTTCCTTCATGCCGGAGGGAACGGCGCCGGAGGCCTCCGGTTTCATGATGACAGCAGGCGGGCCTGGCTTTACGGACCTGCTCATCATGGACGAGACCGAACGGCAATCCGAGGATCGCGGCTGGGAGACGGCGAAGACGCTCGCCGAAGCCCTGCCCTACATCCAGATCTACGACCGCAAGACGGTGGTCATCAAATACGGCGGCCACGCCATGGGCGAGAGCGCCGTGGCCAGGCAGTTCGCGGCCGATGTGGTGCTGCTGAAGCTGATGGGGGTCAATCCGGTCGTGGTTCACGGCGGCGGGCCGCAGATCAGCGCCATGCTGGACAGGGCGGGCGTGAAGTCGGCCTTCGTCGACGGCCTGCGGGTCACCGACGCCGACACCATGCAGGTGGCCGAGATGGTCCTGTCCGGGGCCGTCAACAAGGAGATCGCCCACTGGATCACCATGGCCGGGCGAGAAGCGGACGTGCGGGGCGTCGGCCTGTCGGGCAAGGACGCCGGCCTGCTGACCGTCGAAAAGACCCGGCGCACCAAGCGTGATCCCGACAGCATGATCGAGCACGAGGTCGATCTGGGCTTCGTCGGCGAACCGACCCGGGTCGATCCCAAGCTGGTCAGACGCCTGCTTGAGTCCGACGCCGACTGGGTGCCGGTCATCGCCCCGATCGGGGTGACCGAGGACGGCCAGACGTTCAACGTCAACGCCGACACCGTCGCCGGAGCCATCGCCGGGGCGCTGGAGGCCAAGCGGATGCTGCTGCTGACCGACGTGGCCGGCGTCCGGGGGGCGGACGGCCAGATCATCCGCCAGATGACCGTCGGCGAGGCCGCGAAACTGATCGAGGACGGGGTCGCCACGGGCGGCATGATCCCCAAGCTGCAGACCGCCATGGCGGCGGTGCGCGACGGGGTCGAGGCCGTGGTCATCCTCGACGGCCGCCGTCCCCACGCCATGCTGGTCGAGCTGTTCACCGAACACGGCGCGGGCACCCTGGTGAAGGCCGGATGACGGCGGAGCCGGTTCGCGCGACCGAATACGGCGCCGACCTGCGCCACGTCCGCAGCTGGGTCTTCGACCTCGACGACACCCTGTATCCGCCCGAGAGCCAGTTCATGGGACTGATCCAGCAGCGCATCAACGACTATGTCGTGCGCACCGCGGGTCTCCCGGCGGACCAGGCGATGACGGTGCAGAAGGGCTATCTGCGCGACTACGGCACCTCCCTGGCCGGGCTTATGGCCCACTACCGGATCGACCCGCACGACTTCCTGGCCGAGGTGCACGACGTGCCGCTGGACGTGTTGACGCCCGACCCCGGCCTGCGCGCCGCGCTGGAGCGGCTGGAAGGCTCGCGCATCGTCTTCACCAACGGATCGATGGCCCACGCCCGGAGAGTCGTCGAGAAGCTGGAGCTGGCGGACCTGTTCGACGGCCTGTTCTCGCTGGAGGACGCCGACCTGATTCCCAAGCCCGATCCACGGACCTTCGCCCGTATGACGGACCGGTTCGGCGTCGACCCCGCCACGGCGGCCTTCTTCGAGGACACGGTGCGCAACCTGCCCCCGGCCAAGGCCATCGGCATGACCACGGTGCTGGTCGGGCCGCACGCGCTGGACGCCGACGCGCCCTTCGCCGACCATCGGGCCGCCGCCCTCGGCCCCTTCCTCGCCACCGCCCGCCTGCCCGGAGACGCCCGATGACCGACCCGACCCATCTGGAAGCCGTCATCGAGGCCGCCTGGGAAGACCGCGCCAATGTCTCGGCCCACACTCACGGCGAGGTCCGCAAGGCCGTCGAACAGGCCCTCGGCCTGCTGGATTCGGGCCAGGCGCGGGTCGCCTCGCGCGGCGCCGACGGAGTCTGGACCACCCACCAGTGGCTGAAGAAGGCGGTGCTGCTGTCCTTCCGGCTCAACGACAACGAGATCATGCGGGCCGCCGACCGGGGCACGGCCAGCCCGACCACCGGCCATGCGCCGGGCGTCGGTCCCTGGTGGGACAAGGTCCCCAACAAGTTCGGCGACTGGACCGCGATCGACTACCAGGCGGCGGGCTTCCGCTCCGTGCCCGGATCGATCGTGCGGCGCGGCGCCTTCATCGGCCGCAACGTCGTGCTGATGCCCAGCTTCGTGAACATCGGCGCCTATGTGGACGAGGGCGCCATGGTCGACGCCTGGGCCACCGTCGGTTCGTGCGCCCAGATCGGCAGGAACGTCCACCTGTCAGGCGGGGCCGGCATCGGCGGGGTGCTCGAGCCCCTGCAGGCCAATCCGACCATCATCGAGGACGGCTGTTTCATCGGCGCCCGGGCCGAGGTGGCCGAGGGCGTCATCGTCCGCGAAGGCGCCGTCCTGGCGATGGGCGTCTATCTGTCGGGCTCAACGAAGATCGTCGACCGCGCGACGGGCGAGGTCTTCCGCGGCGAGGTCCCGGCGTACAGCGTGGTGGTGCCGGGGAACCTGCCCGATCCGGACGGCGGACCGGGCCTGTACTGCGCCGTGATCGTCAAACGGGTGGACGCGCAAACCCGGGCCAAGACCGGGGTGAACGAACTGCTGCGGGATTGATCAGGGCGGGTTGGCGCCGCAAGGTGACCGAGGGGTCGCCATGTCTGATCGTCTCGCCGACGCATTCGATTTTCAGGGACGTCTCGGGCGCGACGATCAACGCCGCCTTGAACTGAAGCTGGGCGTAATCGCGGTACTGGCTTGGGTGACTCCCATCGCCCTGCTGATGGCCGGAGCGCCCCGGGCGTTGGCATGGTTGCCGTTTCTCGCCCTGCCGCCTGCCGGAGTCGCCTTCGTCGCTGCGGGGGTTCGGAGGCTTCACGACGTAGGTCTGGGCGCCCGGATGGAATTTGTCAGAGGGGCCGGCTTCCTCATCATGGTGCTCGGTCCGCTGGCCGCGGCTATCCTGATACCCGATCTGCCGGAACCGTTTGGGTGGGTGCTGGTCGGCTTTTCGGCGATCATCTTCATTGTGGCCCTCGGCCGCAATCTGACCGGGGGACGGCCGGAATGGGGTCCCGGCGATCCCGGCCCCAACCGCTTCGGCCCGCCGCCCGAATAGCCCTCAGTTCGTCGCCGCCAACCGCACCAGCTTGCCGTCGGTTTCGTCGGTGATCGCCCAGACGGCGCCGTCCGCCGCCACCGCCACGTCCCGCACCCGCTCGCCGAGGTCGGTCAGAAGGCGCTCCTCGCCGACGACGCGGTTTCCCTCGAGCACCAGCCGGGCGATGTGCTTTTCCTTCAGCCCCGCGACCAGCAGATTGCCGCGCCAGCCAGGGAACATGGCCCCGTCGTAAAAGGTCATGCCGCCCGGCGCGATGACCGGGTCCCAGTAGTAGAGCGGCTGCTCGATGCCCTCGCGCGCTGTGACGCCAGCGTTGATCGGGCCGCCGCGGTATTCGATTCCGTAGGCGACGTCGGGCCAGCCGTAGTTGAGGCCGGCGCGATCCAGATTGATCTCGTCCCCGCCCCGCGTGCCATGCTCGACGGTCCAGACGTCGCCGTTCGCGGCGATGGCGATCCCCTGCACGTTGCGGTGACCCAGCGACCAGATCTCCGGCAGGGCCCCGGCGCGGCTGACAAAGGGATTGTCGGACGGGACCGAGCCGTCGGCGTTGACGCGGATGGTCTTGCCCATGTGCGAGCCCAGGTCCTGGGCTTGGGGCCGCATCGACGCGTCGGATCGCTCGCCCAGGGTTATGAACAGCTTGCCGTCCGGCGCGAAGGCGAGGGACGAGCCGTAGTGCAGGGTCCCGTCATAGGTCGGCGAGGCGCGGAAGATGACCTGTACGTTCTCGACCCGCGTTCCATCGTCCGACAGCCGCCCGCGCGCCACCGAGGTGGCGTTGCCGCCCTCGCGCGGCTCCGAATAGCTCCAGTAGATCATCCGGTCCTGGCCGAACCCCGGCCCGACCACGACGTCCAGCAGGCCGCCCTGGCCGCGTGGGTCGACGGCGGGCAGGCCGGCGACCGGTTCGCCGACCGAGCCCTCGGCGGTGACGATGCGCAGGCGCCCGGGCCGCTCGGTGACCAGCCAGCGGCCGTCCGGCAACAGGGCCAGACCCCAGGGTTCGACCAGCCCCGAGGCGACCACCGTATGCGCCATCCCCGTCTCCGTGCGCACGCCCGGCGCGCGGGTCTGGCCCGGGAAGGCGGGCTGCTGCCCGGCGCCGTTGGCGGGCCGGCTCTCGACGGAGGCGCCGGCCGGGACCGAAGCCTGGTCCTGCCCCTCGGCTCCGCAGGCGGCGGCGAGAACGACGGCGGAAACCGAGGCGGCGAGGACGGGCAGGCGCATGGGAAACTCCCGGAAGGGCGACGGCGAAACGGTCCCGCGACCGTTACCGTTCCCGGGGCGGCGCGTCACGCGGATGCGGCTTGAATCCCCCGCCGCCCGCCTATATAGGCACGCCTCTTCCGGCGGACAGACCAGTTCCCGCCGGGACTCGAGCGACATGATCGTCAATTGGGGCTGGGTAGCTCAGCTGGTTAGAGCGGTGGATTCATAACCCACAGGTCGACGGTTCAAGTCCGTCTCCAGCCACCACTCGGCCCCCGCGCGACTATCTCCCTCCCGATCACGTCCGCGCCATCCGGCGGCGTCTGCGCGTCTGGCACGGTGTTTGTTCCGTAACGCGTTAGGTGGGCCAGAATGGAACACCGTTCGATGGAGAGACGCTGATGGCGACTTCCGTTGTTGTGGCCCGGAGCAAGACCGACGGGCTCGAGTACCT
>NZ_JAUYNX010000005.1 GCF_030704825.1 Brevundimonas sp.
ATGATGTATCTGCCGAGGCTGTGCGAACACTGCCTCAACCCCGCGTGCGTAGCCGCCTGCCCTTCCGGCGCCATCTACAAGCGCGAGGAGGACGGTATAGTTCTGATCGATCAGGACAAATGCCGCGGCTGGCGGATGTGCGTCTCGGCCTGCCCCTACAAGAAGATCTATTACAACTGGGACTCGGGAAAATCCGAGAAATGCACCTTCTGCTTCCCCCGGATCGAAGTGGGGCAGCCGACGGTCTGTTCGGAGACCTGCGTCGGCCGGATCCGTTATCTGGGCGTCTTGCTCTATGATGCGGACCGCATCGAGGCGGCCGCTTCAACCCCGGACGAGAAGGATCTGTACCAAGCCCAGCTCGACCTCTTCCTGGATCCGCACGATCCGGCGGTGATCGCCCAGGCGCGGGCGGACGGCGTGCCCGAGGCCTGGCTCGAGGGCGCGCGGCGCAGCCCGGTCTACAAGATGGCCATTGACTGGAAGGTGGCCCTGCCGCTGCACCCCGAATACCGGACCCTGCCGATGGTCTGGTACGTGCCGCCCCTCTCCCCGATCCAGAACGCGGCCGCTGTCGGCGCCCTGGAGATGGACGGCGACATGCCGGACGTGGAGGCGCTTCGCATCCCGGTCAAATATCTCGCCAACCTGCTGACCGCAGGCGTCGAGGAGCCGGTGACCCTGGCGCTTCGCCGCATGCTGACCATGCGCGCCTATATGCGCGCCCGGACGGTGGACGGCCGCATCGACCACGGGCTCGCCGAGACGGTCGGCCTGACGGCGGCCCAGATCGACGACATGTACAAGATCATGGCCATCGCCGACTACGAGGACCGGTTCGTCATTCCCTCGACGCACCGCGAGACGGTCGAAGACGCCTATGACCTGCGGGGCAACTGCGGCTTCACCTTCGGCAACGGCTGTTCCGGCGGCCGCACCGAACTGGGGCTATTCGGGCCCGACAAACGCTCACGCGCCAAACCCACAGCAGAGGTGGCCTGACCATGGCTTTGACCTATCGCGCCCTCGCCCTTCTGCTGACCTATCCGACGGCGGACATCCAGACCGCCGCCCCGGCGATCATGGCCGCCATCCGCTCGGAAGGCCTGGTCCCGCCGCCCATCGTCAGCGCCCTGGACAAGCTGGCCCGCAAGCTGGAGCACGAGGATCTGTACGAGCTTCAGGAGGGGTTTGTTCACCTCTTCGACCGAACGCGCTCCCTGTCGCTCAATCTCTATGAGCATATTCACGGCGAGAGCCGCGACCGGGGCCAAGCGATGGCGGCTCTGATCGAGCTCTACGGCTCTTACGGCCTGGAGCTGACCGCCAATGAGCTGCCGGACCATCTGCCGGTGTTCCTGGACTTCCTGTCCACCCTGCCGGACGAGGACGCCGCATCTCTGCTCGGCGAAGGCGCCCATGTCCTGGCGGCGCTGGCCGAGCGGCTTCACAAGCGCGAAAGCCCCTATCGCGCCGTGTTCGGTGCGCTGGCGGCCATGACGGGCGCCGTGCCGGATTCCGACGCGGTGGCCGCCTTGATGCAGGAGCCGGACGACGATCCGGACGATCTGGAGACCCTCGACAAGGCTTGGGAAGAGACCGCCGTCACCTTCGGCCCCGCCGAGGCCGGGTGTCCGAAGGCCGACGCCATCCTGTCCGCCATGAACGCCGCCCCGTCCCCTGACAATAGTCGCCGCGCCGACGCTGCGGCCTGAGGATCGAGACCATGGACCTGAATTTCATCGCCTTCGGCGTCTATCCCTATATCGCTCTGGCCGTGCTGGTGATCGGCTCGGTGCTGCGGTTCGATCGTGAACAATACACCTGGCGCACCGGCTCCTCCCAGCTTCTGCGGCGCAGACAGCTGATGGTGGGCTCGGTTCTCTTTCACGTCGGAATCCTGGCCATCTTCGCGGGCCATTTCGTGGGTCTGCTGACCCCGATCGCCGTCTGGGACTTCCTGGGCGTCAGCCATGGCTTCAAGCAGATGCTGGCGATCGTGGCCGGCGGCCTGGCCGGCTCGGCCTGTCTGGTGGGCGGCCTGTTGCTGCTCCACCGGCGCCTGTTCGATCCGCGAATCCGCCAGACATCCAGCTTCGGCGACATGGCCATACTGATCATCCTCATGACCCAGCTCTGCCTCGGGCTGGCGACCATTCCCTTGTCGCTGGGCCACCGCGACGGGCATGAGATGGTCAAGTTCATGAGCTGGGCCCAGGGCATCTTCACCCTTAATCCGAACAGCGCGAACTTCATCGCCGATGTCCACTGGATCTTCCGGGCGCATCTGACGCTGGGTCTGACGATCCTGCTGGTCTTCCCTTTCACACGGCTCGTCCACATGCTGTCCGCGCCGGTCTGGTATCTCAACCGCCGCGGTTGGCAGCTTGTTCGCAGCAAACGCCGCATGCCCGTGACGCGCCGCATCGGAGGCTCCGCACGATGAGCGCTATGATCGTCATCGACGGCGTGGCCCTGCCAGAGCGTCTGGTCGCCGAGGAGGCCCAGCACCATCCTGCGCCGAACGCCGAGGAGGCGCGCAAGGCGGCGGCCCACGCCCTGGCCATCAAGGCCCTGCTGCTGGACCGGGCCGATCAACTGGGTCTGACCCCGGCCCCGGAGTGCGATGAAGACGGCCGCGAGGAGACGCCCGAGGAAGCCCTGATCCGCGCGGTCCTGGAGGCTGAAATCCTGGTGGACGCGCCCAGCCGTGACGAATGCCGTCGCGTCTATGACCATGCGCCGAAACGGTTTTGCACACCGGCCCTGACCGAGGCCTCCCACATCCTGTTGGCGCCCCAGACTCAGGACGAGGCCGCCTGGGCCGAAGCGCAGGCGGCGGCCAAGGCTGCGATCACGGAGTTGGCCGCTTATCCGCATCGGTTCGCCGACCTGGCCCAGCGCCTGTCCGACTGCCCGTCCAAGGGCGTTGGCGGATCCTTGGGTCAGATCTCGCCGGGCGATCTCGCCGCCGAGGTCGAAGCGGGTCTCGATGCGCTTCAGGACGGCGAAACAGCGTCCGAACCGGTCAGGTCGCGCTTCGGCTGGCATGTCCTGCGCCTGGATCGGCGCATAGAGGGCCGCCAGTTGCCGTTCGAGCACGTCCTGCCGCGCATCGCCCTGCACCTGGAAAGCCGCGCCTGGACGGCGGCCGCCGCCCGCTATGTCTCCGGTCTGGCCGCTGAGGCCCGCGAAGGCGGTGTGAGGCTGAGCGTGACCGAGGACGGCGCCGTCGCTTCGGCGGCCCTGTCCTTGGGCGACCTTCTGAACGACCAGTCCGCCGTGACGGCGCGGCTGGAAGCCTGGCTCGACGAAGCGGATCCGGGCCTGGCCGCCCGAGCCCGCGACACGGCGGCCCAGGCGGGCGTGGCGACCGCCGAGTTCGTCCAGGGGGAAATCACCAACTTCATCCGCGAGGCCGACGACGAGGGATGGACCCGGTTGATCTCCGCCGCCCAGGGCGCCGATGACCCGGCCCTGGCCTGCGTCCGCGCCATTCTGAAATCGAAACTGGTGGAGCCTGCACGCACCTTCACCCTGATCCGGAGACATTGACATGGCTTTGACCGGACGCGCCTGGGCCGTCGGCCTGCTGATGACAGCGGCGCCCGCCGTGGCGCAGGCCCAGTCCCCCGCAGCACCGGCGGCCGCCTCCAGTCCGGCGGGCGACATCCTGTTCGATAGCCGCCTGCGCTATGAAGACGTCGGCCAAGACGGGCTCGACGACGCCACGGCCTTGACCCTGCGCGCGCGCCTCGGCTGGCAAAGTCCGGTCTATTCGGGCTTTCGCCTGTTGGTCGAGGGCGAGGCGGTCACCGCCT
>NZ_JAUYNX010000022.1 GCF_030704825.1 Brevundimonas sp.
GATGGCCTCGTGTCCGCCCCGCGTCGCAGGCAGCAATGTCTGCGGCGGATGATCCGGCAAGGCTCGAATGTCAGGGCCGCCAGCCGGAGAGCGCGTGGAAAACGACCGCGCGGGGCTGTCTGTCTCGTCGAAACGGTAAAACATTCAAGCACCGGGCGAGGCCCGGCCGCCCCGCACCCTCCCCGCACCGCCGCGAAAGCAGGCGGCCAATGAGTCATGCCCACTGGACAGAACCCGCGACCGGGTGTGTCCTGACGAGTCCGGCTCAAAGAACAACAACAGGCCGGTTTCGAGTGAGGAAACATGTCCAATCGTCCGAGCCATATCCGGCTCAACTCCCACCCCGGCGCGGGGACCGTCAGCCGCTTCCCGGTCGAATGGGGCGCGGCCACCGCGAAGGAACGCGGCCCTGTCATCGGCACGGTGAACTCCGGCAGCGACCGCAACGCCATCGGCGCCCACGGCGGCGCCTATTCGGTCTATCGCGCCCTCGCCGTCTCCTCCGGCGCCATGGCCGCCAACAACCGGCCGGACCTGACCAACACCGCGCCGACCACGCCGATGGGCCCGTTCCCGCAGTGGACCGACGCCTCGAAGATCGTCTCCCTCGACCCCTGGGGCGCCCGTGTCGCCGAGGATTTCGCCGACCAGATCGCCGAGGGCGTCGACATCCGCCCCACCATCGCCGTCACCCGCGCCCGCCTGCAGCTGGGCGAGATCGGCGAGGCCATCGCCGCGGGCCGGCTCAAGGCTGACGGCCAGATCGTGCATGAGAGCGGCGACGTCGCCGTCACCAAGGCCGCCATCGATCCCGTCTGGTATCTGCCCGGCATCGCCGAACGCTTCGGCGTCACAGAGACCGCCCTGCGCCGCACCCTGTTCGAACAGACCGGCGGCATGTACGCCGACCTCGTCACCCGGCCCGACATCAAGGTCTTCCTGCCGCCGATCGGGGGCATCACCCTCTACATCTTCGGCGACCCGGCCGCGATCGCCGACCCGAAGCGCCGCCTGACCTGCCGGGTGCACGACGAGTGCAACGGCTCCGACGTCTTCGGCTCGGACATCTGCACCTGCCGTCCCTATCTGACCCACGGCATCGAGGAATGCATCCGCGAGGCCCAGGACGGCGGCGCCGGCCTGATCGCCTATAACCGCAAGGAGGGCCGGGCCCTCGGCGAGGTGACCAAATTCCTCGTCTACAACGCCCGCAAGCGCCAGCCGGGCGGCGACCAGGCCGCCACCTATTTCGAACGCACCGAATGCGTCGCCGGGGTCCAGGACGCCCGCTTCCAGCAGCTGATGCCCGACATCCTGCACTGGCTGGGGATCACGAAGATCGACCGCTTCGTCTCCATGTCCAACATGAAGCACGACGCCCTGACCGCCTCGGGCATCGAGATCGGCGAGCGGGTGCCCATACCCGACTATCTGGTGCCGCCCGACGCCTCGGTGGAGATGGAGGCCAAGAAGGCCGCCGGCTATTTCACCCCCGACGCACCGCCGTCGGCCGAGGACCTGACCCGCGTGGTGGGCCGCGACCTTGAGCAGTTCTGAAACGCAGCAGGCCCACGGCCTGCTCAACGCCGCCGCGGTCCGCGAACGGGCGCATGAGATGCTGGCCATCGGCGTCGCCGGCGGCCTCGAACACTGGACCGTCGATCTCGACCGCCTGCCGGAGACGGCGCGCTTCGTCGCCGCCGTGATCCGCGACCAGTATCCCACCCTGGCCGTGCCCTTCCACGCCCGCTGGCGCCATTTCGCCGTCGACGGGGTCGACCTTTGGGGCCCCGCCGCGGAGGATCGCGACTGGCTCGACCCCGCCTCCCGCGCCCGGGCCGAGTTCGATCTGGCCATCGTCTCCGTCCTGCTCGACGCGGGAGCCGGACCGGACTGGTCCTACAAGGACCGGCAGACCGGCCGCACCCTGACCCGTTCCGAAGGTCTGGCCATCGCCTCCCTGCGCATGTTCGAGGCCGGCGCCTTCTCCATCACCGAGGACGATCCCTGGCGGGTCGACGCCGTGGCCCTGACCTTCCTCACCGCCGCCGATCTGGCGAAGGGCTTCCAGGTCGCCGACAAGAATCCGTTGGTCGGTCTCGACGGCCGCGCCGCCCTGCTGCGCCGGCTGGGACAGGCCTGCCTCACTCAGCCCGACCTGTTCGCGCTGGAGGACGAGCCCCGGCCCGGCGGCCTGTTCGACGCCATGGTCGACCGAGCCGACGATCAGGACCGCCTGCCCGCCCCCGTCATCCTCGAGGTCCTGCTCGAGGCCCTCGGCCCCGTCTGGCGCGACCGCCCGACCCGCGGCGGCGTCGACCTCGGCGACTGCTGGACCCACCCGGCGATGAAGCGCGCCGACGCCACGGACGGCCTCGTGCCGATCCACAAGCTGTCGCAGTGGCTCAGCTATTCGCTGGTCGAACCCCTGCAAACGGCGGGCGTCGAAGTGACCGATCTCGACGGCCTGACGGGCCTGGCCGAATACCGCAACGGCGGCCTGTTCATGGATCTCGGCGTCCTGACGCTGAAGGACCCCGCCGACGCCGGAAAGCCGTGGCCCGTCTCCGACCCGCTGGTGGTCGGCTGGCGCGCCATGACCGTGGCCCTGCTGGACCGGATCGCGCCCCTGGTCCGCGCCGAGCTGGGCGTCACCGCCGCCGACATGCCGCTGGCCAGCGTGCTGGAGGGCGGCACCTGGGCCGCCGGCCGCCGCGCCGCCGCCGAACGCAGACCGGGCGGCGGACCGCCCCTGACCATTCTCTCCGACGGGACCGTATTCTGATGCCGGCCAGGCCTTTCAAGATGGACGGCGTCACCGTCGTCACCCACCCGCTGGTCGCTCACAAGCTCAGCATCATGCGGGCGAAGGACACCTCCACCGCCCGCTTCCGCCAGCTGCTTCGCGAGATCTCGACCCTGCTCTGCTACGAGGTCACCCGCGACCTGCCGCTGGAGGACTATGCCGTCGAAACCCCGGTCGGCCCGACTGTCGGGCGGCGCATCGCCGGCAAGAAGATGGTCTTCGTCCCCATCCTGCGCGCCGGCCTCGGCCTCGTCGACGGCATGCTGGAGCTGGTGCCGTCCGCCCGCGTCGGCCACATCGGCCTGTACCGCGAGCCGGTGACCCTCGACGCGGTCGAATACTATTTCCGCGCGCCCGAGGACGTCGCCGAACGCCTGTGCGTGGTCATCGACCCCATGCTGGCCACCGGCAACACCGCCGCCGCCGCCATCGAACGGCTGAAAGAGCGCGGCGTGACCAACCTCCGCTTCGTCTGCCTCGTCGCCTCGCCCGAGGGGCTGGAGCGCCTGCGCGGCTGGCACCCGGACGTCCCCATCTGGACCGCCGCCGTCGACGACCGCCTCAACGACCACGGCTACATCGTTCCGGGCCTGGGCGACGCCGGGGACCGGCTGTTCGGGACGCGGTAGGCCTCAGCCCACCGGCCGCACATTGTCGTCCGAGTTGCGGTCGATCCATTTGTTGTACGGATCGACCCCGGCGAATTCCGGCTCCCGCGTGGTGATGAAGCGCAGGGTCTGCACCCCTGAGCGGATCGGCCGCCGCTCCAGCAGGACCACGTCGTCCTCGTCGAAGGCGCCCTTGCCCGGCTCGGCGGCGAAGACGCCGACGTCGAAGACCTCGTTCAGCGGCGCCGCGGTCTCGACCCCCTCGCCGTCCGCATACAGTTTGCGGGCGTCGACCGTGACCGTCACGTCCCAGCGGCCGTCGGCCCGACGCGCGGCCGTCACCCCGGTGGTCTTGACGTCGTACAGGGTGATCTTCTCGAACAGGTCGGTGATCAGCGCCTGCTTGTCGGCCGGAGCCTCGGCCCGGATCGCCGCGATCAGGTCCAGCGAGCGTGGATAGGGGGCGCCCTTGAAGGCATACTGCGCCAGCACCCGCCGCAGGGCGCGGTTGACCGCGTCCTCGCCGATCTGGTCGCGCAGCAGATACATGACCAGCCCGCCCTTCTGGTAGTGGATGTAGCCCTGGTTCTCGACCCGCATGAGCGGGAGCTCCTCCAGCCGCTCGGTCCCGCGGGCGCGCAGATAGCGGTCCAGCTCCAGCTTCAGGAAGCGCCGGATCTGGTCCCTGCCGTACATCTTCTCCATGACCATCAGGGCCGAGTACTGGGCGAGGGTCTCTGACAGGGCGGTCATGCCCTGCTGGTTCGAGCCGACCACCTGGTGGGCCCACCACTGGTGCCCGAACTCGTGGGCGCCGATGTAGGTGACGTAGTCGATCCTGGCCGGATCGCTGAGGTCGGCGATGAAGCCGAGCCCTTCCGACCAGGCGAAGGTGTTCGGATAGGACTGGGCGTAGCTCCCGTAGGGGAACTCCACGATCCGGGCCTGCCGGAACTGGTACGGGCTGAAATTGGTCTGGAAATAGTCCAGCGATGCTTCCAGGCCGTCCAGCATCCGCGGCACGTTCCGGGCGTGGGCCGGGTCGTGGAAGACCACCATCTCCACGCCGTTGTGGAGCCGCGCCGTCCGCTCATAGCGGGCCGATTGAACCGAAAAGAAATTCAGCACCGGCGACTCGGTGACGAACCGGCTGGTGCGGCGATCGCCGGCCACCACGTCGGAGACCATCTGTCCCGGCGCGACCACGGTCTGGTCGGCCTCGGTGGTCACGGTGATGTCGGCCGTGACCCAGTCGGCCCCGATATAGTTGCGGGCGCGGGCGGATTCGTCCTCCAGCCTGGCCGGACGCAGCTCGGCCGGCAGGCCCAGCTTGCGCCGCTTGCTGCGATCGGTCAGCAGCCCCTGACGATCCATGCCGATCCTCGGGGCGAACTCGAAATTGTTCACGAAGCTGCCGTTGTCGACCAGTCGGGTGGTGTTGCCGCTGGCCTTGAAGCCACGTTGCTCCAGCACCGTCTCGAAGGTCACGTTGCGCCGCTCGCCCGGCTGCATCGGCGCGGCGAAGCGGTAGATGCGGTACTCGAAATCCTCCCACTCGCGGGCGATGCTCGCGCCCTCGACGGTCAGGCGGACCATCTCCAGATCGTCCCCCCAGCGCAGATGGACCTCGGGCAGCGGCGCGCCGGTGTTGTTGACGAGGACATAGGAGCCCCGCGTGGTCAGCTTCGGTTGACGCGGGCGCAGATCCATGACCAGCCGCACGTCCGCCACCGAGGGCTGGGGCGTGATCTCGTAGCGCAGCAGCGCCTTCTCATAGGCCGCCTGCTCCTTCTCCTGCGCCTCCTGCGTCCGGTATTCGTTCCAGACGTTGGTGTTCATGTAGATGAAGACGCCCAGGCCGACGAAGGCCGCCAGGGCCGCGCCGCCGATCAGGCCCGCGGGGCCCGCGAGGCGATGCGGCAACCGCTTCAGACGCGGCCACAGACGCTGCTCCGTCCCCCGCCGCCACAGGCCGTAGGCCAGCACCAGCAGGATCACCGCGAAGGCGGTCCAGTAGCCATCGAACCACGCCGCGAAGCCGGCGAAGTCGCCCCGACCGTTCATGTCCGACAGCGGCATGCCTACGCCGCCGCTGTACTGGTACAGCGGGTGGTCGAGGCCAAGGTTGTTCATGACGATCGTCGAGATCACATAGACGACCATGATCGCCCAGCCGACGAACTTGTTGGGCGACAGGGCCTGGATGAAGATCGCGAGCACGGCCAGCTGGAGGAAGCCCAGCGACTGGGGGATCACGTACCAGACGAGGTATTTTCCCAGTTCATAGTCGGTGTGTCCCTTGATCGTCTGGGTCACCACGCCCGCCAGGACGCCGATCAGCAGGGTCGAGATAAGAACCAGCGCCAGCGCCAGGGTCTTGGGGACCAGAAAGGTCCAGTCCGGCGTGGACGAGGCGTCGACGATCTCGTGCATCTTGCGGTCGCGATCGCGCCAGACCAGTTCGCCCGAGTAATAGATGGCGATCACCATCGAGATCAGGCCGAAGGTGCCCGTCAGGCCGGTGATCACCACCCGTGTCACGAGCAGGATCGGCGCGCCGTAGATTTCGCCGGTGAAGAGCAGGAAGGAGACGGCGAAGGCCATGGCCAGCAGCACCAGCACCACATAGGCCGGGCTCTTGAACACGAGCGCGGTCTCGAACAGGGCCCGGGACCACAGCTGGGTCAGGCCACTGCTGAAGCCGTAGCCGGGCTTCGGCAGGGCTCCGACGGGCGTGACGATCATGTCCTTTTCGACCAGAGCCTTGAGGCGCTCCTGCTTCTTCAGCTTGGCTCCGCGCGGCGACGGCCGGTACAACAGATAGGCCGAGGCCAGCAGCAGGGCGCCGACGGCGGTCCAGATCACCCGGTTCCACAACAAGACGTCGACCAGGGGCGCGTTGAGCGTGTTCCGCTCGGCGCCGGTCCAGTATTTGGTGACGAGGCGGTAGGCGCCCGCGCCGAACGGTTCGGCCCAGGCCATGGCTGTCTCGAACTCCGGACGCGATCCCAGCACTCCGTCCGCGGCCAGATAGAGGATCAACACCCCGACCACGCCGATGTACGTCGCCATCATCGACCGGGTGACGGTGGCCAGCATGAAGAACAGGGCCGAGGTCAGGAACAGGCCGCTCAGGCCGAACACGCCATAGGCGTAGGCGTAGTCGCCGAGCCGCAGCGGCCCGAGCGTCTCGGGATCGACCCAGGGCATGAAGGTGCCCAGCAGGGTGCCGAGGGCGATGCTGAGGTAACAGAGGGCCACGGCCGCGAAGGCGCCGAAGAACCGGCCGTACAGATAGGCGCCCTTGGTGATCCGGGTGGACAGGATCATCGGCCCGAAGCCGGTCTGTGTGTCCCGAGCCACGACGTTCGCCACGATCGCGGTCGTCGCCAGCATGAAGAAGACGTTGAAGACGATGTGCGCGCTGGTCAGGGCGAAGGGGGCGTTCTTGTTGACAATCCCCCCGGAGCCGATCTGCACGTTCGGACTGGCGACCGCGCCGAAAGCCAGCAGGCCGAAGACGATGGCGATGACCCAGAAGGCCGGCTGGCGCAGCTGGTAGCGGAATTCGAAACTGGCGATCTTGGCGAACATGATCCGTCCCTCAGGCCGCGCGGCGCGAGGCGTTGACGGTGGCCAGATAGACATCCTCCAGCCCGCCCGGCGCACGCTCGAAGCCGTCGCCCGGATTGGTGTCGGACAGGACGTGGATCACGGTGCGACCCGCGAACAGCCGGGTCGAGATGACGTTGCGGCTGGCCTGTTGGGCCGCCAGATCGGCCTTGTCGATGGTCTTGCGCCAGACCCTGCCCTCGAGCGCGTGGGTCAGTTCGACGGGCGATCCCTCCAGCTGGATCTTGCCGCCCGCCAGCACGGCCATGCGCGGACACAGGTCGGTGACGTCCTCGACGATGTGTGTCGACAGGATGACGACGACGTTCTCGCCCACCTCGGCCAGCAGGTTCAGGAAGCGGTTGCGCTCCTCGGGATCCAGCCCGGCGGTCGGCTCGTCGACGATGATCAGCTGGGGGTTGCCGATCAGGGCCTGGGCGATGCCGAAGCGCTGGCGCATGCCGCCCGAGAAGCCGGCCAGGGCCTTGCCGCGCACCGGCCAGAGATTGACCTGGTGCAGCAGGGCCTCGACCGTCGCCTTGCGGTCCTTGCCGTTGGAGATGCCCTTCAGCACCGCCATGTGATCCAGCATGTCGTAGGCCGAGACGCGCGGATAGACGCCGAAATCCTGGGGCAGATAGCCCAGCACGCGGCGCAGCTTTTCCGGGTCCTTGATCACGTCGATGTCGCCGAAGCGGATCGAGCCGGAGGTCGGGGTCTGCAGGGTGGCGATCGAGCGCATCAGCGTCGACTTGCCCGCGCCGTTGGGACCCAGCAGGCCGAACATCCCCTTGGGAATGGCCAGGCTGACATCGTCCAGCGCCCGCGTGCCGTTGCCGTAGACATGGGTCAGGTTTTCGATCGTCAGCATGGGCCCCTCCATAAAGTAAAGGAACCTTGTCATCCTCCCGGATGGCGCGCAAGTTACGGTTCGTTCAGGTTGGAGCGTCCGTTCGTGGCCGGTCCCGTTCCTTCACCCGTCGCCTGAAGGCGTGCAAGAGCGGTTCGGTGTAGCCGTTCGGCTGAGCCACGCCGTCGAACACCAGGGCGCGCGCGGCCTGGAAGGCCAGGCTGCCGGCGGGATTCGCGGCCATGGGCCGATAGAGCGGATCCGCGGCGTTCTGGACGTCGACCTTCGCCGCCATCCGCAGCAGCGCCGCATCCGCCTGTGCGGCGCTGCAGACGCCGTGCAGCAGCCAGTTGGCCATATGCTGGGACGAGATGCGCAGGGTGGCGCGGTCCTCCATCAGGCCCACGTCGTGGATGTCCGGCACCTTGGAGCAGCCCACGCCCTGGTCGATCCAGCGCACGACATAGCCGAGCAGGCCCTGGGCGTTGTTGTCCAGCTCCTCCGCGACCTCGCCCTCCGACCAGTTCACGCCGCCGGCCAGCGGCGGGGTCAGGAGATCATCCAGTCCGGGCGTCGGCCGCGCCGCGATCGCGCCGCGCAGGGCGAAGACGTCGGTCTGGTGATAGTGCAGCGCATGCAGGGTCGCCGCCGTCGGGCTGGGGACCCAGGCGGTGTTGGCCCCGGTCGTCGGATGGGCCGCCTTCTGCGCCAGCATCTCGGCCATGCGGTCGGGCGCGGCCCACATACCCTTGCCGATCTGTGCCTTGCCGGACAGGCCGCAGGCCAGGCCGATGGCGACATTGCGGGCCTCATAGGCGGCGATCCAGGCGGACGTCTTCATGTCGCCCTTGCGCACCACCGGACCGGCCTGCATCGCCGTGTGGATCTCGTCGCCGGTGCGGTCGAGGAAGCCGGTGTTGATGAAGACGATCCGGTCCTTCACCGCATGGATGCAGGCCGCCAGATTGGCCGAGGTGCGGCGCTCCTCGTCCATCACCCCGACCTTGACCGTGTGCCGCGCCAGACCCAGCAGGTCCTCGACCGCGTCGAACAGGGCGTCGGTGAAGGCGCACTCCTCGGGCCCATGCATCTTGGGTTTGACGATGTAGATCGAGCCGGCCCGGCTGTTGCGGAACCGCCCCCGCCCCTTCAGGTCATGCATCGCGACCAGGGAGGTGACGATGGCGTCCAGCATCCCCTCGGGCGCATCCGAGCCGTCCGGCAACCGGACGGCGGGCGTAGTCATCAGGTGGCCCACGTTGCGCACGAACAGCAACGACCGGCCCGGCAGGGTCACGGTCGATCCGTCGGGCGCGGTGAACTCACGGTCGGGCGCGAGGGACCGCGTCATCGATTTCCCGCCCTTGTCGAACGTGTCGCTGAGATCGCCCTTCATCAGGCCCAGCCAGTTGCGGTAGGCGGCCGTCTTGTCGGCGGCGTCCACGGCCGCGACCGAGTCCTCCAGATCGACGATGGTGCTGAGGGCCGATTCCAGCACGACGTCGGAAATCCCGGCGGGGTCGGACGCGCCGATCGGATGGTCCGTATCGAAAACGACTTCGATGTGCAGGCCATTGTGCCGGAACAGCCGCGATCGTCCGCCCTGGCCGACATACTGACCGGGGTCGCGGATCGCGATGCCCCGGTGCGGATCCGTCAGATCGGCCCATGACCCTTCGGCGAGCGGGACGGCCTCGTCGAGGAAGGCCTTGGCGCGCGCCACCACCCGTGACCCACGCGCGGGGTCATACGGTCCCGGCGGCGGCAGGTCGCCCAGCGCATCGGTGCCGTACAGGGCATCGTACAGGCTGCCCCAGCGTGCGTTGGCGGCGTTGAGCACGAAGCGGGCGTTGAGGCTCGGCACGACCAGCTGGGGCCCGGCCAGGGTCGCGACCTCGGCGTCGACGTCGCGCGTGCCGATGGCGAAGGGCGCGGGCTCGTCCGCCAGATAGCCGATCTCGCGCAGGAAGGCGGTCGCGGCGGGAACGTCATACGGTTGACCGCGATGCTGCGCATGCCAGGCGTCGATCCGCGCCTGAAGATCGTCGCGGACGGCCAACAGCCGACGGTTCGCGGGCGTGAAGCGGGTGAAGATGTCCGCCACCCCGGTCCAGAAGACCCCGGCGTCCAGCCCCAGCCCGGGCAGGACTTCGCTCTCGAGGAAGGCCGCCAGGGCGGATGAAACCGTCAGCGTTGAACGAAGAACGGCGTCGGACATGGGGCGGGCTCCGGGCTATTGCATCGCAACATTGGCCCGGCGCCCCTGGGGAAGTCGAGAGCTTGTTCAGTCGGTCGCGGCCGCGGCTTCCGGCGCGGACGGCTGAACCGCCGCCTGGGCCAGTTGCTGATCACAGTTTCGCCCCGCGTACAGGCCGTTCAGATAGTACCACCGCTGTTGCGCCACGAGCCGTTCGGCCTCGCGCCGTTCACGATCCCGGCGGGCCATGGCGCCCATCGCATTGCCCAGAAGCCCCATGCCGGGGATCGCCCGCCCGGCTCCGGATACGATCGCGCCCTGGATCGCGACGCTGGTCGCGGCGCTGATCGCCTGTTCGCTGCCGAAGACCCCGCCCTCGGGCGCTCCCCCGAGGACCTGCGCCAGTTGACCGGCCCCCTCGACGATCTGGGGACAGGTCAGGCTGGCGTCGCCCAGTTGAATGACCTGTCCCTGCTGGGCCAGGGCGGGCCCGGCAGCCGCCATGGCCCCCGTCGCCGCCAGAATCATGAGTGTACGCATCGTGCCCTCCCTTGTTTGGGTGCCGCGGTCGCGGTCCGGCTCGAATTAGGCGGTTGCGCGTCCCTCCTCTGCTGACGATCCCTGATTTCGCATGAGGCGCCGCCTTGACTTGGCCCTATTGAGCGCCCACTTACGCTGCGTCGCACAATTGCGATGCCCCGGTGCGCTCCAGCGCGTGTGGGTCTTCAGAAGACGAAGACCTGACTGTAGCAGCGGCCGGCCCTCAAGATTCATTCGCTGCCCGGACACGCGGGGCGGCGCCCGATCCACCCCGAAGGCCTCATCCAGAGGCCCGTCGGGACTGGCGGTGCGCGGCCTTTTCGGCGTTGAGCCATGGCTGTTGCGCGTCGCCGCATACGCGAAAGACATCCGCTCCATGAGCAAGACATTCGACACCTTCGGCCTGAACCCGGCCCTGCTGCAGGCGCTGGCCTCCGAGGGCTACACCACGCCCACCCCGATCCAGGCCCAGGCCATCCCCGACGTCATGCTGGGCAAGGACCTGCTGGGCATCGCCCAGACCGGCACCGGCAAGACCGCCGCCTTCGCCCTGCCGATCCTGCATCGCCTGGCCGCCAACCGCGTGGCTCCGAAGCCGCGCACGGCGCGCGTCCTGATCCTGTCGCCGACCCGCGAACTGGCCAGCCAGATCGCCGAAAGCTTCAAGACCTACGGCCGCCACCTCGGCTTCAAGGTCGCCGTCGTCTTCGGCGGCGTGAAATACGGCCCGCAGGAACGCGCCATCCAGGCCGGTCTCGACGTGCTGGTCGCCACGCCCGGCCGCCTGCTGGACCACATGCAGCAGAAGACCCTGGACCTGTCCTGCACGGAAATCTTCGTCCTCGACGAGGCCGACCAGATGCTGGACCTCGGCTTCGTCAAGCCGATCCGCCAGATCGTCAGCCGCATCCCGGCCATGCGCCAGAACCTGTTCTTCTCGGCCACCATGCCGACCGAGATCGGCAAGCTGGCGGGCGAACTGCTCAAGGATCCGGTCAAGGTCTCGGTCACGCCCCAGGCCACCACGGTCCAGCGCATCAGCCAGTCGATCATCCACATCGAACAGGGCCGCAAGCGCGCCTTGCTGACCGAGATGTTCGCCGATCCGCACTACACGCGCTGCCTGGTCTTCACCAAGACCAAGCACGGCGCCGACAAGGTCGCGGCCTATCTGGAAGCCGGCGGCGTCGAAGCCGGCGCCATCCACGGCAACAAGAGCCAGCCCCAGCGTGAACGCACCCTGGCCGCCTTCAAGGCCGGCAAGCTGCGCGTTCTGGTCGCCACCGACATCGCCGCCCGCGGCATCGACGTCGACGGCGTCTCGCACGTTCTGAACTTCGAGCTGCCCTATGTGCCGGAAGCCTATGTGCACCGCATCGGCCGGACAGCCCGCGCCGGCGCCGACGGCACGGCCATCAGCTTCGTGGCCGGCGACGAGATGAAGCTGCTGCGCGACATCGAGAAGGTCACGCGCCAGAAGATCCCCTCGACCGACCGCCGCAACGACAAGTCCCTGGCCCTGCTCGACCAGTCGATCATGGCCTCGGGCGTCAAGTCCAAAGCCTCGATGCCCGACGACGGCCGCGGCGACCGCCAGCAGCAGCGCGGCCCGCGCAACCCGCGCCGCGACGGCGTCAAGCTGGAAGGCGGCGGGCAACCGCACCGCGTCCGCAAGGCCGGCCCGGGCCGCGACGCCCGTCCGATCCCCGAGCGCGCCTTCGACCCGCTGGCCCGCGAGCGTCCACGCAACAGCAACAACGATCCGCGCCACACCTCGGCGCCGGCCACGGCCTCGGCCAAGCCCGACGGCGAGATCAAGCGCCGCCCGCGCCGCCGGCGTCCGTCGAACGGCGGCCAAGGCTACGCCGCCAAGGGCTGATCCTCACGGCTGAACAGTCAAAAGCGCCCGCCGGAGCGATCCGGCGGGCGTTTTCGCATCTGCGGGTCACGGTCCGCGTCCGACCCGAGACGGACGCGATCCGCTTTTCAGATCGCCAGCCCCGGGTCGCCCTCGAGGACTTCCTGCCTCAGCTCGGGACGCTCGCCCGGCTGCCACAGCGAGACGCGGTGCGCCACGCGGTAGACCAGCGGCCCGCCGTCTTCGGTCTCGCTTCGCTCGTGCGGAATGGGAATACAGACGAACTCGGTTTCAAGTTCGTCGGCCGAGGCCCGCACCGTCGTATAGCCGTGACCCGCGAAGTCCATGAAGCGGAGATGCGGCGCCAGCTCCGGATTGCGCGCGGCGCGCGCCTGGGCGGGATCTCCCGTCTCATGCAGGGCCAGGGTGGACTGGACGCCGTGCATCAGGGTCATGCCAAAGGCGCACTCCGCCGTGCCGTCCAGCCTGTCGCGAAGGTAGAAGGGCCGCAGGGGGCGCTCCCTGGAGGCGAGCTGCTGGACCTCGGCGAAGGTCTGGGACGAGATCGAACCGGTCACGAACTCGACCCCGACGGGATCAAACGCCAGTGGCGGCAGGGTCTTGCTGGGATAGCCGGCCCAAAACGCGTGTTTGTCGCCGGCCACGATGGTGAAACCCGTGATCCCTTCCCCGCGGATCATGTCGAAGATCTCGGCGTGTTCGACCCTGTAGCCGCCGCCTTGCATGATCCCGTACCCGGCGCCGGTCGGCCACCGGTCCGCGAACGCCGGGGGCAGGTTCTGGGGATCGGTGCGCCCGGTCAGCGTGCCGAACGAATGGCCCCAGATCTTCCAGGGCGCCCGGGCGGCGCGCAGGCGGTCCTTGAACCAGGCCATCTGTTCGAGGCCGAGATACGCCTCCGGTGGCGCGTCCACGTTCGGATTGGGGAAGTCGGCCCCGCCGACGCGGATCATGGCCGGCGGAGAGCCGCTCCCATGGTCCCGGCCCTCGTCGAGTATCGCGTACATGTCTTCGGGAATGGCGCCGCCGAATTTGAGGTCGGGATGACCGCTGTAGCTGCCCCCGGGCGATCCGTAAGAGCGGTTGTCCGTCAGGATCATGTCGACGTTTTTGCCATACCGGAACGCCCGCTGGATCTGCAGCGCCTTGATGGCCGCAAGGTTGTTGGGCTCCAGCCCCGTGCCACGCGCGTCGAGCTCGGCCAGAAGCATGTTCTCCACCGCCGGCGCCTCGAACACGTCGCCGCTTCCCGGCTTGCGCACCCGCGCGGGCTGGTACTCGTACCAGGCCTGGCTGGCCGCGACCTTCAAGGTTTGGGCCGGACTGATCTCGCCGTTGAGGATCCGCTGGCTCTGATAGGAGCGCCAGTTGAATTCGTGGTTGTCCCACACCGGAACGAACGGCCATCGGGCCCGGGCGTCCTGCAGATCCGGATCGAGGAGATAGCCGCGGTAGGCCGTCCGGTAGTCCTCCAGATCCGCCGGGATGTGGAAGGTCTCCACCTTTTCGCCGGTCGGATAACGCACGATGTCGCGCAGCCGCCGACCCCGCTCGACCCCGCCCGGCCGCTCCTCGGCGTACCAGACCAGTTCGTAGATGAAATCGCCGAGATGCAGGACGAATCCCAGTTGGTCCTCCCGGGGCCGGCGCACGTCTTCGTACAACATGCGCCGGTAGGCGTTCAGGGCGCCCTGGGTGACGTCCTGACAGCTGACGAAGGCGAACTTCACCGCCCGATCGTCGTCGTCCGCCGGCGCGGTCAGGGTCCGGCCGATCCGGCTCGTGTTCCCTTGCTCGTCGACAAAGCGATACCAGTGTTCCCGCGCGGGACTCAGCCCGGCGGCCAGAAAGCGGCAGGTCCAGTCTGTCGCCGCCGTGACCGCGACGTCGCCGCGCGCGACCATGTTCGCGAATCCGGGATCGCGGGCGACCTCGACCGTCAGCCGGTGCGCGGCGCGGTCGCTGTCGGGCGCACGCCGCGTCCACAGGATCACGCTGTCCGCGCGGGGATCGCCGGAGGCGACGCCCTGCGGAAAGAGGTCGCGGCGTTCGCGGCGTGCGACAGTCCCCGGATGGGCGGAGGCCGGTCCGAACGCGAGCGCCGCGCCCAGAGCCGCAGCTTGGGCGGCGAAGGCTCGCCGCGACAGCGCAGATTTGTCCACGGTCCGCGCCCCTCCCGACGTGATGCTTCCCGTCGAAGAGCTGCGGGAAGGATGGAAGGCTGACGGACGACGTCCGGCCTGAGGCCGCAAGTTAACTTTCGTTCAGGAGGGCGGCGTCAGGGACCGGAGCGCCCAACAAAACGCCCGCCGGATCACTCCGACGGGCGTCTGCATATTCGGTGGTCCGTCGATCAGGCGGCGGCGCTGGACGGGTTCGAGATGGTGCTTTCGGCCGGGTCGCGCAGCACATAGCCGCGGCCCCAGACGGTCTCGATGTAATGCTTGCCGCCGGCGGCCGTGGCGAGCTTCTTGCGCAGCTTGCAGATGAAGACGTCGATGATCTTCAGCTCGGGCTCGTCCATGCCGCCGTACAGGTGGTTGAGGAACATTTCCTTGGTCAGGGTGGTGCCCTTGCGGAGCGAGAGCAGCTCCAGCATCTGGTATTCCTTGCCCGTCAGATGGACGCGGTGACCGTTCACCTCGACCGTCTTGCCGTCCAGGTTCACGGCGATCTCGCCGGTGTGGATGATGGCCTGGGCATGCCCCTTGGAGCGGCGGACCACGGCGTGGGTGCGCGCGATCAGCTCGTCCTTGTGGAAGGGCTTGGTCATGTAGTCGTCGGCGCCGCCGCCGAAGGTCTTGACCTTGGTCTCGATCTCCGACGAACCCGACAGGATCATCACCGGCGTATTGACCTTGCCGACGCGCAGCTGACGCAGAACCTCGAGACCGTTCATGTCGGGCAGGTTCAGATCGAGCAGGATCAGGTCGTAGTCATAGATCTTGCCGAGATCGATGCCTTCTTCGCCCAGGTCCGTCGTGTAGACATTGAAGCCTTCCGACTTCAACATCAGCTCGATGCTCTGCGCGGTCGCATGATCGTCTTCGATAAGCAGAACGCGCATTGATGCCCCTCCAGGCAAAGCTTGACAGTTGGGTCCGGCATCCGAAGCCGGGTAACCTTGTTCGAGAGTTAACCGAGTAAAAACTTAAGAAAGGTTAACGGAGCCTCGTTGAACCGAATCGTAGGCTGATTTGCGAATCGGCGTCGAGAGTCCCGAGTCAAGCGGACGCGTTTTTCTGGCCTGCCCCCAACGCCGCCCCGGAAACGCCCGCCCCTGCGACCAAATTCGACGTAACAGGATGATATTCCTATCCCTCGCGACGCCGGAACAGCCGGCGCTGCTGGATGACGGAGCTTGGGACATGGATGAAACGTGGCGCCCGCCGGCGGCGGATGCGGACCGGATCCGCGCGAGCCTGGCGATTCAGCTGGTGGCGACGGCCACGGGGGTCCCG
This sequence comes from Brevundimonas sp., assembly GCF_030704825.1. Classification (GTDB taxonomy): domain Bacteria; phylum Pseudomonadota; class Alphaproteobacteria; order Caulobacterales; family Caulobacteraceae; genus Brevundimonas. Next base: position 15,954 of record NZ_JAUYNX010000022.1, read on the forward strand.
GCCGAGCGGATCCGGGAGCGCGCCCGCCTCGGAGGGTCGGCCTGCCGGGCTCGGCGGCTGGCCATGTACCTGGCCCATGTCGCCTTCGGCTGGCCGCTCGAACGGGTAGGCTGCGCCTTCGGCCTGAACCGGGCGACGGCGGCGGCGGCCTGCCGCTGGGCCGAGGACGGTCGCGACCAGCCCTCGCTGGACGCGATGCTGGACCGGCTGGAGCGGTGCGTGAAAGAGGTGCTGGAGGCGCCGGCCTGCGAGTTGCCGGCATGAGCGGGGCGGGCGAGAGCGGGCGCGGTTCGCTGACGCGGACGCGACGGCTGCTGGCTCGCGGCGGCTGGATCGAGCCTGTCGCGAACGGCTACGCCGTGAGGGCGGGCGGCGACCGCCGCGGACGCGTGCTGTCGACCCTGGACGAGGCGGACTTCCGCCGGTTGATCGCCGAGCCAGGCCTGAGGGTTCGTCAGGGCGGCGGCTGGGCCGCGGCGCGGTCGCCGGTCGCCGGACGGGCGGACCGGCCCCCGCCGGGCCGGCCCGGCGTGATCGACGGCGAGCGCACGGTGATGCAGGACGACGGAAGCCCCGTGCTTCGTCGCGCCAACCTGGGTCATTCCGCCATCGCCTGGCTGGCGCATCGGCCGGGGGCGGACGGGCGGCCGTGGCTGGATGCAGCCGAAGTGGCGGCGGCGACCCGGCTGGGACTCGACGCTGAAATGGCCGCGCGCGGCCCGTCGCTCACCCTGCGATGGGACGCCCTGCCACGTGGGGGCGGCGGCCCGGCGGGCCGGGTCGAGCCCGGCGAAGCGGCCCTTGCCGCGGCGGAGCGGGTGAGGTTGGCGCTGGCCGCCTGCGGGGCGGCGGGTCCCATGGTCGAGGCGATCTGCATCCGCGCCTCGGCCCTGCAGGCGGCGGAACGGGACCTGGGCCTGCGCCGGCGCGACGGCAAGCGGCTGCTCAAGGCGGGCCTGGCGGCCCTCACCGCCCACTACCGCATGGGCTGAGCGCGAAGGTATCCCGGAGGGCTCAGGAGGCGGCCATGGCCGCTTCCCTGATGCGACCGACCATGGCGTTCAGGCCGTTGGCGCGTTGACGGGTCAGGGCGGATGGCAGGCCGAGGCGGTCCAGGGCGGCCCGGGCGTCGAAGGCCAGGATTTCGGCCGGCGTTCGGCCCGAGTAGAGGCGCAGCAGCAAGGCGATGTTGCCCTTCGACAGGGCGCTGTCGCTGTCGGCCCGAAAGTCCAGCCGGTCGCCCTCGCGCCGGACAGCCAGCCAGACCTGGGCGGCGCAGCCGGATACCTTGTTGGCCTCGACGCGATCCGCATCGGCCAGCGGAGCCAGATCCCGGCCCAGTTCGATGACGTATTCGATCCGGCCTTCCCAGTCTCCGAGCAGATCGAACTCCTCGACCAGTTCGGCCAGAACGTCGTCGATGGAGGGGGCGTCAATCATGGGCGGCAGATAGGCCCGACCGGCGTTAACGACAACCATCCGTCTGTCCCCGGAAATCGGTCCGGCGGCGCTTTCGGCCAGTCGCCTGAAACGCGTGCGGGCTTTGGACGACTCACCCGCGCGGCTAGGCTGGCGGGCCGGCGGCGTTTTGACCGGCGCGCAAAACCCCACCCTTGATCCAGCCCGTCCGCCCCGACCCGAAACCCATAGCCGACGCCGCGGCGAGCGATCGCCCGGCGCTGGCCGCTTGGCATGCCGGCTGGGCCGTGGCCGCGGCGCTGCTGGCGCTGGGCGGGCGATGGATGGGCGGCGTCGACGGCCCGGTCTTCTACGGCGTCCTGGCCATGGTCGTGCCGGGGCTGACCGGTCTGGGCCTGCTGCGACGCGACGGCGCGGCGGAGCGGATGACGCTGCTGGGGGTCTGGGGTCTCGCGGCCCTGCTGACGGCGTCGCTGTCGGGCGGCCTCACCGGTCCGTTGGCGGGTTTTGTCTTCCTGCCCCTGGCGGCGGGGATCGCCCTGGGCGGCCCGCGGCCGGTGCAGGCTGCCGCGCTGGCGGTCGGCCTGGCCGCCCTCGCCGGACTGTTCTCGGCCTGGCTGGCCCCGCCGGCCTCGCACCTGCCGGGCCTGGCGGCCATCTCGGCCCTGCTGACGGCGGGGGCGGCGGCCCTGGCGGTGCGGCTCTCGTGGCGTCAGCGTGAAATCCGGCTGGCCGCGGCCGAGGGCGAGACGGCGCGGCTCGAAACCCTGCTGGCGGCCCAGCCCGGACTGACCCTTGTCCTCGAACCCTCGGGCCGGGTCGTGGCGGCCTATGGCGCGCCGCCGGCGGCCCTGCCGGTCGATCCCCTGTTCGAGCACGGGCTGGTGGCCGCCGTACACGCGCCGGACCGCCCCCGCCTGCTGGACGCCATCGAACGGGCCCTGGCCGGTCAGGACGGCGCAGCCCTCTTCGCCCCCCGCGCGGCGCTGGACCGCCGGGTGCAACTGATCCTGCGGCGGCTGGACGATCCGGCCCCGGTTCCCGGCCCCCCTCGCCTGATCGCCCAGGCCTTCGACGCCACCGCCCAGTACGCGCGGGAACTGGGCCTCGAGATCGCCCGCCAGGAAGCCGAGACGCGCGAGGCCGGCAAGACCCGCTTCCTGGCCAATATGAGCCACGAGCTGCGCACCCCCCTGAACGCCGTCCTCGGCTTCTCGGACATCATGCGCCAACGCATTTTCGGCCCCCTGCCCGACCGCTACGGCGAATACGCGGAGAACATCCACCAGGCCGGCGGCCATCTGCTGGACCTGATCAACGACGTGCTGGACGTCACCAAGATCGAGGCCGAACGCTATGCGCTAACGTTGGAGCGGTTCGACGCCCGGGAAGTGGTTTCGGCGGCCATGGCGCTGGTGCGGGTCAACGCCGACGACAAGCGCGTCAGCCTGTCCGGCGTCCTCGGCAACGACCCGGTCGAGGTCTCCGCCGACAAGCGAGCGTTGAAGCAGATCGCCCTGAACCTGTTGTCCAACGCGGTCAAATTCACGCCCCCGGGGGGCGCGGTCACCGTGACGGTCGAGGCCATCGGCCCCTATCTGGAGATCGTCGTCGCCGACACCGGCGTCGGCATCGCGCCCGAGGATGTCCGCCGCCTCGGCCGGCCGTTCGAACAGGCCGGCGAGATCGAACAGCGCCGACAGGGCACGGGTCTCGGCCTGTCCCTGGTTCGCGCCTTCGCCGAACTGCATGGCGGCCGGATGAGCATCGACTCGACCCTGGGCGAGGGCACGGCCGTCACCGTGCGCCTGCCCGTGGCCATGGTGGCCCGCGCGCCCGCCCCGGAGGGCGGCGCCGAGATCATCCGGATGCCGGTGAAGAGCGGAGGGTAGAGTCCGGGATCGCCGTTATTCTGCGGCGAGACGGGGCGCCTGCTCCAGTCCGGTCGCCGGCGCCTCTATGCGGCACGCCAGGCCTTCGGGCCGGAATTCCATCGACACCCGGCCGCCGATCTCGCTGGCGAGGGCGCGTTCCAGCATCTGGGCGCCGAATCCCCGCCGGACAGGCGCGGTCACCGGCGGCCCCCCGCGCTCGCGCCATTCCAGATCCAGCCGATCTTCGGCGAGCGTCCAGGCGATGCGAATCCGCCCCTCGGGAATGGACAGGGCGCCGTATTTGACCGCATTGGTGCAGAGCTCGTGCAGGGCCATGGCCAGCGACACGGCGGTCTGCGGAGACAGCTGCACGAACGGACCCTGGAGGTCGAAGCGGCCCTCGGGCGAACAATGCGGCGCGACGACACGCAGGATCAGATCGTCCAGGGGAGCGCCCCGCCAGCTTCTGACCGTCAGCAGGTCGTGGGCGGCGGCCAACGATTGCAGGCGCGCCTCATAGGCCCGCAGCGCCTGCGGCGAAGTCTCGCCGCGCAGGGTCAGATGAGCCAGGGACTGGACCACGGCCAGGGTGTTCTTCACCCGGTGATTGAGTTCGTTGATCAGCAGTTGCTGGCGCTCGTCGGCGCGTTTGCGCTCCGAAATGTCCACCAGCATGTTGACGCCGCCGACCAGTTCGCCGTCGGCGTCGAAAAGGGGCGTGGCGTAGGGCAGGAAGGGACGCTTCAGGCCGTCCGGCCGCTCTGCGACGGCCTCATGCTGGCCCAGGCTTGGAGTGCGGGACCGGAGCGCCATGGCCATGGGGCACTGGTCGTGCGGCAGGGGCGTTCCGTCGGGCCAGGCCAGCTTCCAGCTGACGCACCAGCTGTCGCTGCCGAGGTCGGGCACGCGGCCCGAAAACTCGACGGCGGCGCGGTTATAGTAGGTGATCCGTCCGTCGCGGTCGGTGGTGTAGACGGCGGCGGGCATGGCATCGAGGATCGTCCGCAACCGGCGCTCGCTCTCCTCGAGCGCCTCCTCGTGGCGTCGCTCCCCGGTGATGTCCCGGGTGATGGCGAGCTGGCCGACCTCGCCGCCGGGCAGGCGGATCGGCGCCGCCCGGGTCTCCATCGTGCGCCGCCGTCCGTTCAGGCCGACGATGTCGAACCTCCAGTTCAGACGTTCGCCCGCGCAGACCCGACGGTGGTTCTCGAGCCACAGCGGACGATCTCCCTCGGCGATCAGATCGAAGGCGCAGACGCCCGCGACATCCTCGAACGCGGCGCCGCCGACCATGTCCACGCCCGCGTGGTTCATCAGCAGAAGGGCGCCGTCGGGGGCGACGACCTTGATGCATTCCGGCGTGGTGTCGATCACGCTGCGCAGGAATGCATGGTTCCCGCCCGCGGCCGCTTCGAGAGCCTCCAGGGTCGTTCCGCCGATGGCGTCTCGCTTGGACGACAGGGTGCTGACATTCATGAAGCAGTAGTTCCGGGGACGCCCAACGGCGAAAACGCCCCGATTTTCATCGGGTTCCACTTCGGCTCGCTACAGTGTGCCCATGGCCAGGAAAGCCCGTCCGGCGGCGAAATCCCCGGCCTCGAACGAAGCCGTGGCCACGCTCCCGTCGCGGAAATGGAATTCGACGGCGAAGGTCTCGCGCGGGTCCAGCCGCTCCAGAGCGGCGGCTGCCGAGGCGGGGAAGCGCCAGGCCTCGCCGGTGCGGCGCCCCTCGGCCAGCAGGGTCGGATCCGCCGCACTGACCCCGGTGGCCCAAAGGCTGGCGCGGGCCGAAACCGGGACGAGACCATCGCCGGCCAACCAGGGACGCGGAACCCGGACCGGGTCGCGCAGAACAATTCGCGCCGCGTACGGACGCGACCGGCCGACGAAACTGACCACCGCGGTCAAGCCCGGCGCGTCGCCCTTGCCGGCATAACCGAACGCCACCGGAGAGGCTCCGACCACGGACATCTGCTGTAGCCGCCAGTTGGCGTCAGTCGAACGGACCCGATTGGCGGTCCATGGCTGGCGCGCACCGGGGAAGACCATGCGCGGCGTCCGCAACCAGCCCGAAAAGGCGCCGTCGACACGGGTCCGCACAATGGCCAGCTGCGGATCGGTGCAGGACACGCCGCGGGCCCGGGCGCGGGCGCGGGCGGCGGCGGCGGCCAGATCAGCCTCGGCCGCGCCCGAGCGCAGGGCCGCTCCGCGGGCCTGGGCCGTGGCTGCATTCAGGGCCGCGTCGATCCGCGGCGCGAACAGGTCGCAGCGGGCGTCGGCGGCGATCACGAAGGCGCGCTCATAATAGGTCTCGGCGGGACCGGCCCACGCCGCACCGGGCAGGCACAGGGCCGCCGCGGCGAGCAGGACGGCTTTGGTCTTCGAGGCGGTCTGGCCTATCGTCATGGGCCGCACCTTACGCATCACGCGTTCCGGTCCGGTTTCCGAGCAGGGTTATCGAAATGCTTCTGTCGAGCGACCTGTGGGTGTCCGCCCTGATCCGCCGCGCCGAGCTCGGCGGGGCCTTCGCGACGGTGGCGCGCAAGGGCGACGCACGGGCGGGGACCGTGATCGTCAAGGCCTTCGACACCTCCACCCGACGCGCCAGACTCTACAGCGAGGCGTTCGGCCCTGACGGCGAACGGCTGTGGGTGCAGCCGGTGGAGAGCGAATTCGAAAGCGAGCTCGACGCCTACATCCAGCGCCAGGCCGGCTACGATCCGGATATCTGGGTGGTTGAGATAGAGGACCGCGAGGGCCGGCACTTCATCACCGAGAAGGTCGCCGACTGATCCCGACGGGTATGGAAACCGACGGGTTAACGCCGCCGCCGGCGGTGCGAATTGCTTAACCGCGTTCGGGAACGGAACCGCAAGCGCGTTGGCCTAGGGTGACCTTCAACGGGCCGGGAACGAGCCCGGCGATGGTGGGTGTTGCTCGATGCTCTTTCTTCTCAACGACGTTGTGTTCGACCTGGACGAGGCCTCTCCGGTCACGCCCGGCGACGCGCGCCGGTTCGAGAACCTTGAGCTGGACTATGTGCTGGAACTGGGCTGCGAACTGTTCGCCGAGGATCCGCTGCTGCACCTCAACGACCCGCAAAGGGCGCGCCGCCTGGCCTGGCTGATCCACGACCGCTCGCCGGACGTGAACGCCGCCCTGTTCGCCGCTCCCGCCGCCGGTTGCGACCCCGATCTGGTCGAACCCCAATTCTGCGCCTTGCCGGACGCCGTGATGCGCCAGCTGAAGAACCGCGCGGCCCGCGGCCAGCTCAACGCCGTCACCGCCGATCGCGCGGTGTGGATGCGCCTGGCGGCGTGACGCCCGCTGGCCTCCCGACCGAGGCCTCTAGACCAGCACGTTGAACACGATGTGCACGATCATCGCGCCCAGCACGATGACGCCGAAGCCGACGATCAGGCTGAGGGCGGGATGCGGGCCGTGGTGATGCGGTGGGGGGGCGCCGGGGTGAAACAGGGCCATGGCCGTTCCTTGCGTTTCCAAGGCGGCGCCCGATTGCGTGACCGGGTCGTCTCGCCGGAACGGACGATGACTCCAATGGCCCCGGGTGGCTAGGGGTTATTCGGAGTCCATGAAGATTGTTGTCGGAGCGACACCGCGCCCCGGTTTGCCTTGACGCACAACGCCTGCGATTGTCCCCTCGTGGGTGTGGGGGCTCGAGGATGTTGACGAGACTGATCGCCGCCGCGACGTTCAGCGTCGTGGTGGCCCTCGGGGTGCTGGCCGCGCCGCGCGAGGCGCATGCGGACTGGCTGCGCGCCGAAAGCGAACGCTTCATCGTCTATAGCGACGGCAGCGAACGCTCCCTGCGCGACTATGTGCGCAAGCTGGAGACTTTCGACCGGGTCATGCGGTTCCGATCGGGATTCCGGATCGCGGACGCCCCGCTTCGCAAGCTCCCGATCTACCTCGTCGGATCCCGCGCCGGTCTGCAGCGCGTGTATCCTCAAGCCCAGGAGAATGTGGTCGGAACCTATTTCCCGACGGAAGAGGACATCTTCGCCGTCGCCATTCGTGGAGAGAACGACGAGGTTCTCCTGCACGAATACGCCCACCATTTCATGCTGGGAAACATGCCAGGCGCCTATCCCGGGTGGTTCGTCGAGGGGTTCGCCGAATACTATATGACCGCCAATATCGAGGGTGATCGGATCGAGATCGGCGGCTACAGCGAGAATCGCGCCTACTGGCTGGTCAACAGCACATGGATCCCGCTCGAGACACTTCTGAGTTCACGGCCGGCCGCCGTGAGGCGCGGCAGCCATCGCGATACCTACTATCCCGTCGCCTGGCTGCTGACCCACTGGTTCTTCAGCAACGACCAGAGGATGGTCCAGTTGAACGCCTATCTGGCTGATGTCGCCGCCGGCGGCGATCCTGTCGAAGCCATGGAGCGGGCGACAGGCCTGTCCATGGCCGAGCTGCGAACCACTCTGCGTCGTTACATGGGCCAGCGGTTGGCCGGCCACGTGATCACCGCCAATTTCCCGGACCCCGAGATCACGGTCACCCGTCTTCCCAGGGCGGCGAACGACCTCCTGCTCCTCAACCAACGCCTGAAGGTCGGGGTCCCGGACGAGGATCGGGCCGCCCTGGGCCAGGAAACCCTGCGCCTCGCCGCCCGCCATGGGGACGACCCTCTGGCGCTTCTGGCTGCCGGTCACGCCGGCATGCATTTCGGCGACAGACCGGCCGGCGAACTGGCGCTCAAACGCTTGCTGGAGCTGGAGCCGGACAATGTCGAGGCGTTGCAGTTCCTGGCGCAGGAACGGCTTCGACAGGCGCGTGACAGCGAGGACGAGGCCGGCGAGCGGGCCCTGTCTCGCGAGGCGCAAGGCTATCTGGCGCGCGCCTACGCAGCCGCGGACAACGATTACCGTACGCTGATGCTGCTCGGTGAATTGCGAAGCGCCCAGCCCAGCTATCCGAACGACAATGATCTGCTTACCCTCGGCCTGGCGTTCGACCGGGCGCCGCAGCTGGCCGGCGTCCGGCTGAACTACGCCGCGGCCCTGGCCGGGAGGGATGAAACCGAAGAGGCGATCGCCGTCCTCGGCCCCCTCGCCAACAACCCCCACGGCGGAGGCGCCGCAGAGGTGGCCGAAGAGATGATCGCGGCCCTGAAAGCCGGAGAGGCGCCGCCGCCGTCTCCGGAAAGCACCGGCGGGACCGGGATCGTCCAGCCCGCACCGGATCCCGCCCCGCCGGAATCAGCGCCCGAGCCCGCGGACGAGTGACTTTCGGCGCACGGCGGGGTAGTCGCCCGCCATGTCGAAACTGACCCTGCCCGAAGAAGCCGCCCGACGGCGGACCTTCGCCATCATCGCGCACCCCGACGCCGGCAAGACCACGCTGACCGAGCACATCCTGCTGGCCGGCGGGGCCATCCGCGCGGCCGGGGCCGTGCGCGCACGCGGCGAGAACCGGCGCACCCAGTCCGACTGGATGAAGATCGAGAAGGAGCGCGGCATTTCCGTCAGCGCCTCGGTCATGACGTTCGAACACGACGGCAAGATGTTCAACCTGCTCGACACGCCCGGGCACGAGGACTTTTCGGAAGACACCTACCGCACCCTGACCGCCGCCGACTGCGCCATCATGGTGCTGGACGCCGCCAAGGGCATCGAGCCGCAGACGCTGAAGCTGTTCGAGGTCTGCCGCCTGCGCGACATCCCGATCATCACCTTCATCAACAAGCTGGACCGCGAGGCCCAGGACCCCATGGCCCTGCTGGACGAGATAGCCTCGCGCCTCCAGCTGGACCCGGCCCCGATCTGGTGGCCGGCGCAGAGCGGCAACCGCCTGCGCGGCATGGTCGAGATGGGCACGGGACGCTTCCAGCCCTACGCCCGCAAGCCCGCCGGCGCCGCCGAGGACGTGCCCCATCCCGAGGCCCTGCCCCTGACCGAGGCCGCGCAATATTTCGAGGCCGGCGAACACGAGGCCCTGCTGGAGGCGCAGGAACTGGTCGAGGGCGGCTATCCGGCCTTCGACCGCCAGTCCTTCCTCGAGGGCCATATGACCCCCGTGCTGTGGGGCTCGGCCCTGCGCCATTTCGGCATCGACGAACTGCTGGCCGCGATCGGCGAATGGGCCCCGCCGCCCAAGACGATGAAGGCGCACAAGGCCGCCCCCGCCGGAACCCGCAACGCCGCCGAACCGGTCCCCCTCACGGTCGCCCCGGGCGAGGCCGAGGTCACCGGCTTCGTCTTCAAGGTCCAGGCCAATATGGACCCCAACCACCGCGACCGCATCGCCATGTTCCGCATGGCCTCGGGCAAGTTCCAGCGCGGCATGAAGCTGAAGGTCCAGAACACCGGCAAACAGCTGTCGGTCAACGCCCCGATCATGTTCTTCGCCAGCGACCGCGAACTGGCCGAGGACGCCTATGCCGGCGACGTCATCGGCATCCCCAACCACGGCGTCCTGCGCGTCGGCGACAGCCTGTCCGATAGCGGCCTGATCCGCTTCGCCGGCCTGCCCAATTTCGCGCCGGAAATCCTCCAGCGCGTCCGGGTCAAGGATCCGCTCAAGGCCAAGCATCTGAAGAAGGCGCTGGACGGTCTGGCCGAGGAGGGCGTCACCCAGCTGTTCCGCCCCGAGATGGGCAGCGACTTCATCGTCGGCGCCGTCGGCCAGCTGCAGTTCGAGGTCATGGCCGACCGTCTGGGCGAGGAATACGGGCTGGAGGTCATCTTCGAACCCTCGCCCTGGGCCGAGGCCCGCTGGATCGGCGGGACCAAGGCCGACCTCGAGGACTTCATGGGCAAATACCGCGGCCAGATGGCCCGCGACATCGACGACGACCCGGTCTTCCTCGCCAAGTCCAGCTGGGAGACCGGCTATGTCATGGAGCGCTTCCCGCAGGTGGCCTTCACGAAGACGAAGGAGCGGGGCTGACGGCTGGACAACCTGTCATCGAAGCCCGTTAGTGGCGCAGGTTGTGAAAGGGGCGATGGTGATAGACAAACTGTTGGCGTTCTGGCGGCCGCTTGCGATCGCCCTGGTTCTCGGTGCGGTCCCCGGCCTCGCCCACGCCGAGTGGCGGCGGGCCGAGACCGATCATTTCGTCGTCTACAGCAACGGTTCGGAACGAAACCTGCGCGACTACGCCGTGCGGCTGGAGCGCTTCGACGCCTTGGTGCGCAGCCGCACCAGCCTTCCGCCGGCGCGGAATGTGCGCAAGCTGCCGGTCTATCTGGTCGCCAACCGGCGCGACCTGGCGATCGTCCGGCCCGGTCTTCCGGACGGCGTGAGCGGCTTCTATTCCGCTTCGGATCGGGACATCCGGGCCGTGGTCGTCCGCGGCCTGGGCGACGACATCCTGCTGCATGAGTACGCCCACCATTTCATGTTCCAGAACTTCCCCGGCGGCTATCCGGGGTGGTTCACTGAGGGCTTCGCCGAGTATTTCATGACCGCGACGGTGAACGATCGCGGTCGGGCGACGATCGGCTATTTCAATCCGGGCCGATTGCACACGCTGAACCAGCAGGCGTGGATTCCGATGGATACGGTGCTCAGGGCCCGGCCGCGCGACCTCGAACGGCGGGGGCAGCGCAGCGCCTACTACGCCCAGTCCTGGCTGTTGCTTCACTACGTGTTCGGGGATCCGGAACGCGTTCGGAAACTCGACGCCTACCTGACCGCGGTGGTCCGGGGCGCCGATCCGGTCGAGGCGCTGCAGACTCATTTCGACCTCACGCCGGACTCCCTCGAGCAGACGCTGCGCGGCTATCTGAACGGCCGCATGACCTATCTGGAGCTGGATGTCCCGGTGATCGACCCGCATGTGGTCGTCACCAGCCTGCCCGACAGCGCGGATGACACCCTGCTGTTCGCCCTCGATATCCGGGACGGCGCGCCCGACTCCGAGGGCCCGGGTCTGCTGGCGCGGGCTCGCACGATCGCGGCCGGGCATCCGCAGGACCCGCTGATCCTGGCGGCTCTGGCCCGGGCGGAACTGGAATGGGGCGAGCCCCCGGCGGCCGAAGCGGCCCTGGCCACGATTTTGGGAGCCGAGCCGGACAACGGGGAGGCTCTGAGGCTCCTCGCCGAGACGCGCATGTCGGCGGGCGACGCCCTCGACGACCCGACGGAGCGGGAGCGGCTGTATCGTCAGGCGCGCGGCCTGCTGGCGCGGGCCATGAATGCGGATCCGACGGACTATCGGGTCTATCGTCTGCTGGCGCACAGCCGCCAGGCGGCGCCGGATTATCCCACCGACAACGACCTGGAAACGTGGCGGCTGGCCGTCGCCCATGCGCCGCAGGTGCTGCCGATCCGCGGGGAGGCGGCGGAGGCGATGCTGCGAAGGGACCTTCACGACGAAGCAACCGCCCTTCTGCTCCCGGTCGCCAACGATCCCCACGGCGGAGGCAATGCGGAACGGGCGCGGGACATGCTCGCCCGGATTCAGACCGAACGCGCCGAAGCCGGCGCATCCATCGCCACGCCCTAGGTTGTTGCGGCGCGGTTCACCATCCGCATCCGCGCCAACTGCACCACCAGCACCCCCGCCCCCGCCAGCGCCAGGCCGGCGACCTGCATCGCCGTCAGCCGCTCGCCCAGGAACAGCACCGCGAGCACGGCGATCTGGATCAGCATGGTGTTGTTGATCAGGCTCGACTCCAGGGCGCTGAGCACGGCCTGGGCGCGGTTCCACAGCCAGAAGGCCAGGGCCGTGTTGGCGGCGGCCAGCCACCCGACGATCATCCAGCCGCGCGGGCTGATCTCGGGCCAGCCCTGCACCGCCACGCCTGTGGTCAGCAGGGCGGCGGCGCCCGCGGCCATGCTGACCGCGGTGATCAGCGACGGCGGCAGGCCGATGTCGCGGTTGATCTTGCGGCCGAGCAGATGCTGGCCGGCGTTTGCGAGGACGCCCGTCGCGCCGATGATCAGGCCGATGGCGGCTCCGGCCGGCAAGGCCTTCGAGAGGAAGTACAGCCCCGCGCCTGCGAGGAAGACGGCGACGCCCAGCACCTCGCGCCAGCCGATGTGCTCGCCCAGCAGCACGCCCCCGAGGATGGCCACCAGCGCCGGGGTGAAAGCCAGCATCAGGCTGAGCGTCGTCGCGGGCAGGTACGACAGCGCCAGGAACTGACAGGCTTGAGTCACCGCATACTGCAGCAGGCCGAAGGCGATCAGCAGGGCCCAGCGCTTGCGGCCGCATTCGGCCAGCCGCTTGCGGTTGGCCGCGGTCAGGATGATCGGCGACAGCAGCAGGGCCGCCAGGGCGTAACGCAGTCCGGCGAACGGCAGGGGCGCGATGTCCACCAGTCCCCATTTGATCAGCACCCAGGACGACGACCACAGCAGGGTCACGAACAGGGCGACGGCGATGGCGGTCAGGTGGGCGCGGCTCAGATGCAGGGTCATCGACGCCTGATGCCCCGCTTGCGGCGCGCGGCCTAACGACTTATCGGACGCTGTTCGTGAGTTTTTCGCACATGAAACCACCCGTTCCCGCCCTGCCCCTGAAGGCGCTCCAGGCCTTCGAAGCGACAATGCGGCTCGGCGGCATGGGCCGGGCGGCCGAGCGGCTCGGCGTCACCCATGGCGCGGTCAGTCGGCAGATCGGACTGTTAAGGCAGGCTCTCGGCCACCCCCTGTTCGAGGGGCCCCGTAACGCCCGGCGGCCGACGGCCGAGGCGGAGCGGCTGTGGAAGGAGATCGCCCCGGCCTTCGCGACGCTGGAGCAGGCGGTGGCCGGGCGCGGCCGGGCCGAACGACGGGTGCGGGTGTCCTGCCTGTCGACCCTGGCGGCGCGCTGGCTGATCCCCCGCCTCCCGCGCTTCGCCGCCGCCGCCCCGGGCGTGGTGGTCGAACTGACCGAGTCCTACGCGGCGCTGGAGCGGACCCTCGGCGGAGCGGACCTGGCCATCCGCATGCTCGCGCCGGGGCAGGCCTGTCCGGAGGGGTTGCGGGCCACGCTGTTCATGGACAACGCCATCGGCGTGGTGACCGCGTCCGCCGGCGCGCCCGACGTCCGGCTGGTGTCGCGCTCGCACCCGGCGGCCTGGAGCAACTGGACCGCCCTGACCGGGCGGCCCGCTCCCCTCGGCGGCCCGATCGAGTTCGACCACCAGCAGACCATGATCGAGGCGGCGGCGGCGGGTCTGGGCGCGGCCGTGGCCCAGCGGCCGCTGGTCGAGGCCGACCTCGCCTCCGGGAGACTGTCCGCGCTCCATGGCTTCGTCGGCGACGGCGCCATGTTCGCCGCCTTCAGCCGAGCCAATGACCTGGGCCCGGCGGCGCGGCGGCTGCTGGACTGGCTGGGCGAAGAGGGCCGATCACGAGCGCGTTGAGCGCCTTCCTTCCGCCGCCGGGCCGTGTTTCTGTGCGGATCGACGAAACGGCGCGGGGCGCGTCGTGGAGGTTCCGATGATCATTCTGGCCTTCTCGGCCGCCCTGACTCTCGCGGGCCCTTTCGCCGCGCAGGATCCGCTCCCGTCCTACGACGAAGCGGTGCGCTGCGCCGGCCTGACCCAGGCCGCGTCGGAACTGGAAGGCGGCGAAAGCGGCGAAGGGCGCAGCCTCTACGACGCGGCGCTCTACTGGTCGCTGACGGCCCTGCAGATGGCCCAGGCCGCCGCCCGGCCGATCCCGGCCACGGAGGCGGACCAGACCCGCGCCCGCATCCGCGGGGTGCGCGAACTCAGCGCCGGGGACGCGGCGGCCCGGACCGAACTGCAACGCTGCCGGACGCGGGCGCCGCGGTTGGGCTGAAGCGGCTGTACGGTCAAGCCGAACCTCGGGCGCGGCGTCGCGTTTGCTAGTCGAAGCCTGTGGGACGCCTGACGGTCCCGAAGCGGGACGACCGGAGCGCCTGGCCCATGTTCGAATTCGGCCGAGACCTGAGAAAGCTGTTCGAAAAGGCGCGCGAGAGCGACGATCTGGGCTGGTTGGAGCTGATCGGCGCCGATCTGGTCGCGGCCGAGGCCCAGTCCCTGGCCCTCGACGCCGGCCGGGTGTCCTGCGCCCGCCCCTTCGACGCCTGGATGCGGGCGTCGGCCCTGTGGCGCGAGCATGCCCGGCGAACCGGCCTTCGGACCAGCCTGGACCGGGCCGCGGCGGCCGCTTCCGACGCGGCGCGACATACCGCGACGCCCGATCAGACGGCGGTCGCGGCGATCGAATCCGGCCAGATTCACCTGCTGCGTTTCGACCTGTTCGGCGGTCCGGAGAAGCTGACGGCGGCGCTGGCGGATGTTCAGTCCCTGACCGCCGAGCGGCCGGTCACCCGTTCCGCGGCGGCGGCCCTGCACGCCCGGCTGACGGCGCGGCGGGCGCGGCTGTCGGGCGAGCCGGGAGCCATGCTCGACGCCGCGGCCCTGCTCGACGCGGCCCTGCACGGGGCCAGGGCCCTGCCGCCGACTTTGGGCGACGACCTGCGGCTGGACCGGGCGGCGCTGGCGCTGGAGGCAGGGGTGGCGCGGCGCGACGGCCGACTGCTGGACCAGGCCGGGCGCGACCTGCGGGCGCTGGTCGAATGCGCCTCGCCGGACTACCGGCCCCTGACGCGGGCGCGCGCCCTGGCCCTGGCCGGGGCCGGGCTGATGGCCCTGGCGCGGCTGGCGAAGAATGAAGCCGCCGAGGCCCAGGGCCAGGCTCTGTTCGAAGCCGCCGCCGACCAGTTCACCCCCGATCACAGCCCGCTGGACTGGGTGGCGGTGCAGCTGGTCCAGACCGATCGTGAGACGCCGTTGGCGCGGCTGGTCGAGGCCGAGGCCCTGACCCGCGCGCCGGGGCTGGTTCTCGGGGCCCTGACGCGCGAACGTCGGCTGGCGGCCGAAGCCGCCCTGGCGGAAGCCGCGGGCGATGTCGAAAGCCTGACCGGCCTGGAAGCCGTGGTGCGGCGCGGTCTGGCCGAGGCGGCCCGGACCCAGCCGCTGGAATGGGCCGCCGACCAGATCGGCATGGCCCATCTGGCCCTGGCCAAGGGTCGGCTGACTGGAACCGAGCCCCGCGCGGTCGGCATGATGCTGGCCGAGGCGATGGAGACCGCCCGCGAATGGGGCGCTCCGGCCCTCGCCCGGCGCGCCTCGCTGGTGCAGCCGCAGCCCGCCGCGGTCTAGCCGCCCAGGGCGACGAACCCGCCGTTGGCGAAACACGGCTTGCCGTAGCGCAGGGGCTGGCCGTCTTCCGCCATCACCCGTCCGCCGGCGGCCTCCAGCACCGCCTGCCCCGCCGCCGTGTCCCATTCCGAGGTGGGGCCGGTGCGCGGATAGGCGTCGAACCGGCCCTCGGCGATCAGACAGAATTTCAGCGACGAATCCGTGCCCTGCCACTGGACGCAGCCGTGGCGCGAGGCCAGACGCCCGGCCTCGACGTCGGTCATGCTGTGGCTCATCACGGCCATGGGCGAAGCCGGGCGGTTGCGGACCTTGATCGGCTGCCAGGCCTCGCCGAACCGGCGGCGGAAGGCGCCGGCGCCCGGCGCGCCGCTGCGCCAGGTGGTGGCCGTGGCCGGGGCGGTCACCACGCCCGCCACCGGCGCGCCCTTGTGGATCAGCCCGATGTTGACGGTGAAGCTCTCGCGCCCCTCGACGAAGCCGCGGGTGCCGTCCAGCGGATCGATCAGCCAGAACCAGTCGGCGGCCGAGGCCGGCGCCCCATCCGCCGCGACGGCCTCCTCGGCCACGGTCTGGACGCCCGGATACAGGACCTCCAGCCGCGCCAGAATGAGCGCTTCCGCCTCCTGGTCGGCCCGGGTGACAGGACTGTCGTCGGCCTTGGTCTCCGCGACCACGCCGTTGCGCCAGTAAGGCAGGATGACGCGCGCGGCGTCCTCGGCGATGTCGGCCAGGGCCTCGATCAGGGCGCCGGACGCGAGGTCGGCGGTCAGTCGTTTGCTCATGCCGCCCGATTAGAGCATCGGACCGGTTTCGCGAACCGGCAAATCAGGTCAGCGTCCGGCCTGACATCCGACTGTTGCTCCGGGGCCCTATGACCGACACCTCCACCGCCCTGCCCGACGGCCAGGCGCTTCCTGACGGCCAGGCATTGGCCGCCCTGATCGCCGGCAAGCTGTGCCACGACTTCATCAGCCCGGCCGGCGCGATCAGCTCCGGCCTGGACCTGCTGAAGGATCCATCCGCCCAGGATATGCGCGACGACGCCATGGGCCTGATCGAGGCCAGCGCGAAGAAGATGGTCGCCCTGGTCTCGTTCGCGCGGGTGGCCTTCGGGGCCGCGACCTCGGCCGAGCGGTTCTCGGGCGTCGAACTGGGCGGGCTGGTCGCGGGCCTGACCGAGGGCGGACGGGCGACCCTGGACTGGCGTGTCGCCGAAGGGGACTATTCCAAGGCCCAGTCGCGGGCGCTGGTCAACCTGGCCTGGCTGACGACGGCCGCCCTGCCGTCGGGCGGCGTGGCCGCGATCACGACCCGGCGCGACGGCGCGGATCTCGTGATCGAGGGGCTGGCCGAGGGGAACCGCGCCCGGCTGAAGGCGGAGGCCGTCGCGGGACTGGCGGGACAGCCCCTCAGCGAAGGCCTGCCCGGACAATGGATCCAGCCCTACTGGCTGTGGCTGACCGCCCGCGACGCCGGCGGTTCGCTGGACGTCCAGGCCGACGAGGGCCGGGTCGTGCTGACCGCCCGCATGCCTAACTGACGCTTAAGCCGGTTTCCCAAGGACTCGTTAACCGGCGCGGGCCGATTATGGGCCCTCGCACACGGGGGCGTTGTGCACCCTGTTTCGGAATCTTCAACCGTGACTCCCAGAACCTGTCTGATCGTCGACGACAGCCGGATCATCCGCAAGGTCGCGCGGCGCATCGTCGAGGGACTCGGCTTCGAGGTCGACGAGGCGGCCGACGGCTCGGAGGCCCTGGCCTTCTGCGGCGGAGTCATTCCCGAGGTCATCCTGCTGGACTGGTCCATGCCGGTGATGGATGGCATGACCTTCCTGCGCCGCCTGCGCGCCCTGCCCGGCGGCATGGCTCCCAAGGTGCTGTTCTGCACCATCGAGACCCGCGCCGAACGCATCGCCGAGGCCCTGTCGGCCGGGGCCGACGACTATGTGATGAAGCCGTTCGACGGCGAGATCCTGACCTCGAAATTCGCCGAAGTGGGGGCCGTCTGAGCCGATGACCCCGGACGATTTCGATCGCCTGCAATCGCTGATGGCCTCGCGGGCCGGCTTCCGGCTGACGCGCGACCGGATGAAGCTGGCCGAACACCGGCTGGGCCCGGTGGCGCGGCGCGAGGGATTCGAGACCGTTGACGCCATGCTGGCCTCGCTGTGGGCCAGGCCGGTGGCCTCTCTGGGGTGGTCGGTGATCGAGACGCTGCTGAATCCGGAGACCTGGTTCCGGCGCGACCGCGACAGCTTCGACACCTTCGGCAAGGAGCTGCTTCCGGCGCTGGCCAAGGCCCGCGGCGGACAGCCGATCAGGGTCTGGTCCGCCGGCTGTTCGACCGGTCAGGAAGCGTGGTCTCTGGCCATCGCCGCCCGGGACGCCGGCGCGCCCGTCGAGATCGTCGCCACCGACCTGTCCCAGCGCGCGCTGGAAAAGGCCCGCTCCGGCGCCTACACCGGCTTCGAGATCCAGCGCGGCCTGAAAGCCGAAACCATGTTGCGCTGTTTCGACCAGGTCGAGGACGCGTGGATCGCCAGGGCCGAACTGCGCGCCATGGTCCATTTCGCCCGCGCCAACCTGGTCGACGCCCCGACCGACGAGCACCGCTTCGACATCATCTTCTGCCGCCATGTCCTCGGCGACGCCGATCCGGCCCGGCGCGGCGAGATGTTCGACAATCTCGAACGCCGGCTGGTCGACGACGGCTGCCTGTTCCTCGGCCCGGAGGAACAACCCGACGGGGACAGCATCGCCTTCCGCGCCGTCGCCGGTCGCAAGGGTCTGTTCGTCAAGTCCCCGGCGGCGCTGCGCCGCGCGGCCTAGATCCGGTCCACGGGCCGTCGCGCCATGTGACGGACGTGCATGATGCGGAGGGCGTCCGGATCGATCACATAGATGACCAGTAGGGAGGTCTGGCGCACGGGCAACTCGCGCGTGCTCTCCACCCGACCCGACCAATTTCGGGATGACGTTCCAGGCGACCGACGGCCTCGATCACCGTGCTTCGACGTCAAACGCCGCTGCGGGACTGTCCCGGGCGATGTAGTCACATTGCGCCCGCAGGTCCGAAAGGGCCCGCCGGGTCCAGAGTGGTTTCACGGCCCGGTTTGCGCGGCCGCCCGCCTCGCTTCGAATTCCGCCGCCACGTCCTCATGCGACGTGACCCGGCCCGCGGCGATATCAGCGCGGGCCTCGGCCACCGCCGCGATGATCTCGCGTTGGTCCTGGACATAGATGGCGACCGCCTCCGCCACCATCGAGCCGACCGGGACGCCGCGCGTTTGCGCCCAGGCCTCGAGATCGGTCCTGTCCGCATCCTCCACGGGGACGGAGATGTGTACGGTCATGGCGTGGAGACTACGCCCAAATCGACGAGGTCGCCAAGATCGGGAACCAACCGTCGATAGAACCCGAGGATGACGGACGCGCAAGGGCCCGCTAGCGTAGCCTTTCATCGGGGAGGTGGATCATGCGGCTGTTCTGGCTGATCGGGTCGTTGGCGCTTGCGCTCGGTCTCGCGGCGTTCACCTTGCAGGTCCCCGCGCCGGCGGGTATCGGCGCCCCGGTCACGGACTTCTCCGCCGGGCGGGCCATGATCGATGTCCGCGAGATCGCGCAACGGCCTCACCCCGTGGGCTCGGCGGATCATGCGCGCGTCCAGGCGCTTCTGCTGCGGCGGATGGCGGCGCTCGGCCTGCAGACCTCGACCCAGACCGGCCCGATCTCGCCGGGCGCGATCCAGTATCTGCGCGAGATGGGCGGCGACCCCGAGGCCGCCGATTTCGCCGCGACCAATCTGGTCGGCGTCCTGCCCGGGCGCGACCCGCGCCTGCCCGCCGTGGCCCTGATGGCCCATTACGACACCGTGCCGATGTCGGCCGGGGCGGCCGACGACAGCACCGGCGTGGCGGCTGTGCTGGAGGCGGTGCGGGCCATCCGCGCGCGCGGTCCGGCCGACCGGACGCTGGTGGTCCTCTTCACCGACGCCGAGGAGATCGGCCTCGACGGCGCCCGCGTGTTCTGGGGCGGCCACCCCCTGCGCGACCGCATCGGCGCGGTGGTCAACCTCGAGGCGCGCGGCGGCGGGGGTCGGGCCATGATGTTCGAGACCGGACGCGGCAACGCCGGAACCATCGGCCTGTTCGCCCGCGCCGGGGCCCGCGCCACCGGGGGCGTCTCGTCCAATTCCCTGGCGGTCTTCGTCTATGAGGCCATGCCCAACGGCACCGACTTCACCATCCCCAAGGACCGCGGCGTCCAGGGGATCAACCTGGCCTTCATCGGCCGTCCCGAACAGTACCACGCGGCCGTCTCGACCCCCGGGGCGCTCGATCGGGGCAGCGTCCAGCACATCGGCTCCCAGGCGCTGGAGATGTCGGACGCCCTGTTGCGCGCGCCCGCCCTGCCGGCCGCCACGGCCAACCTCGTCTACGCCGACCTGTTCGGCCGGGTCGTCGTCGGCCATCCGCCCGTCGCGGGATGGGGACTGCTCGCCCTGGCCCTCCTTGGCCTCGGCCTCGCCGTCTGGCGCGCCAGGACCCGCGCGGGTCTGACCTTCGCCGACGCCGGGCGCGGCATGGTCGATGGCCTGTGGTTCCTGTCGACGGGACTGGTCCTGACCCAGCTCGTGCGCCTGCTGGCCGGGCCGATGTCGGCGCGGGCCGAGAGCGCCGACGCCTACTACACCCTGCTGGGCCGGCTGCCGTGGATGGAGGCGGGCGCCGCCCTGACCGTCCTGGCCGTGGCGCTGGCCCTGTTCGGCGGACGGACGCGCGTGGACCGCCGCATCGTCGCCGGGGCCATCGCGGCCGCCGCCGTTCTGGCCCTGATCCTCGGCGGCGTGAACCCGATCGTCATCGGCGCCGCTGTGATCGCGGTCGGCCTGTCCCTGGTCCCCGGCCTCGCCGCCCGCTCGACCTGGGGCGGGTGGACCGGCCTGATCGCCCTGATCCTGGTCGTCGCCACGGCCGCCCAGGCGGCGGCTCCCGAGGCCGCCTTCCTGTTCGTCTGGACCGGGCTGCTCGCCGCGACCGCGGCCGCCCTCGCCGCCTTCCTCGACCCCGGCCTGACCGGTCCGCGGTCGCTGGTCCCGGCCGCCGTCGCCGCCGTGCTCGGCGGCGCATGGATCATGGGCCAGGCGCACACCGTCTTCCTCGGCATCGGCATGGACCTGCCCGGCGTTCTGGTTCTGCTGGGCCTGCTGGTGCTGATGCTGGTGCGGCCGCTCAGCCCGGAACGGGGTCTGGCGCGGCCCCTGCTGATCGGGGCGGCGGCGGCCCTGCTCCTCGCGGGCGGTCTGTCCGTGACGGCCCGGATCATGGAGCCCATGGGCCCCGCCGACGCCGCCCGGACCTGAGCCGGGCATGACGGAGCCGCTCTATCTCGAAGACCTCCACGTCGGTCAGACCTTCGTCGGCGGGCCGGTCACGGTCACCACCGAACAGATCAAGGCCTTCGCCGCCGAGTTCGACCCCCAGCCCTTCCACCTCGACGAGGCCGCCGCCCGCGACAGCCTGTTCGAGGGTCTGGCCGCCAGCGGCTGGCACACGGCGGCCCTGACCATGAAGCTGCTGGTCGGCGCCTTCCCGCTGGCGGGCGGCCTCGTCGGGGCGGGCGGCGAGACCACCTGGCCGCGCCCGACCCGGCCCGGGGATGCGCTCACCGTCCATGTCGAGGTGCTGGAGATCATGCCCTCCCGGTCACGCCCCGACCGCGGCATGATCCGCACCCGCAGCGAGACCCGCAACCAGCGCGGCGAGGCGGTGCAGGTCTCGACGGTGCGCATCGTGGCCTGGCGCCGGCCGGCCTGAGGCCTGGGCCGCCCTGGGCGCCCGTCGCGGACTTTCAGACGACTATGCGGTCGATCAGGGGGCGGGACCTGAGGGAGCTGATCGCGCGATTTATGGCTTCGAACACGGGGCCGGCGTCCTCCTCCATTTCGGCGTAGGCGCGGTCGAACTCGGGATCCAGCCGGTCGAGCAACGCCAGTTGCTCGCGCCCCCTGTCCGTAATCTCGATCAGGATGACGCGCTGGTCGTCAGGATCGGGCCGGCGGCTGATCAGGCCCAGCGTCAGCAGCTTGGGCATCTTCTGTTGGATGAGTTGGTGTGAACGGTCCAGCGCCCGCACGAGATCGGCGACAGAAACCGGGCCGAGCGTCGCGATGGCGCCCAGCAAGGACGAGGACTTGACCGGGATGACAATGCCGGCGCGCCTGAAAACTTCCGCCGACTGTTGCTCGATCAGTTCGCTCAACTGCTCGCTAAGGCGACCCAGGAAGGTGCGGTTCAACTCCATCATTTGTTCAACAGCCCCTCAATCCAGACGGCGATAGGCAGCCGTCTCGCCGGATTTCCACACACGCTCCAGACCGCTCACCGCACCATTTTCACGGACCAGACGTAACCGGTAGTCATCCGTTCCCTGGACCGCAAACAGATCCTTCCCGATCGGATCAAGAGCGAGAACGAAGCGATCGCGCCAGTGGTAGGAGAGACCCGTCGGAGTGCGGACAAGCGTTCGACCTTCGTACGTTCCGACCGCTTCATCCAGGTTCGCGGCGTCCGGGGCCTGGCCGGAGATCGCGAACTCGACGGGCGCCAAAGCCCATCCGGCGTCGGCGTCGCCCGCCTCCGCCCGGCTCTGCAGCAGGAATTTCTGCGCCGCCAGCAGGGCGTCGGAGGCCGGCACGACAAGGTCAGGGGTCACGCCGACGCCCTCGAAATCCTGTCCGTTGACCGGGTCCCGGATCTGACCGATCGGCACCTGCAGCATAAACCGGTCGTCTATCGGCACGCGGCCGACGGGATGCGCGCCACCGGCGGTGCGTTCGCCGATGATGGTCGCACGGCCGAGCCGCTGGAGCGAAAACGCCATCCATTCGGCTGCGGAGAAGGACGTCGATCCCGTCAGCACCACGACCGGCATATCCGCCGAGCGCTGGCCGGGCACGGCGGCCAGGCTCCACTGGCCCCGCTCCACGCGGACCCCATGGTCGTTGTAGTTATAGTCGAAGAATTCCTGCTCCTTGCCCGGCGCGTATAGGTAGCTCATCAGGAATTGCGCCATCTCCAGGACGCCGCCGTTGTTGTAGCGAAGGTCAAAGATGAGCCCCTCGGCGCCTTCGGCAAATCGCATGGCCCCTGCTGCGATCTCCTGAGCGTATTGCGGATCGGCGAAGAAATCGAAGCGGATATAGGCCAGGCCTCCATCCAGCCGTCGGGCCTCGCGAAAGCCGAAATTGGCCGCCCGCTCGCTGTCGCGCTGGGCCTGGGTCGCCGTCTCGCCGCCCGCCTTCGCCCGGTTTTCAGCCGCGACGCCATCGGGATCGAAGGCCACCGAGAAATGCAGATCGTCGCTCGCCCTGACCAAACCCTGCGCCAGGATTTCGGCGAAATGCTCGCCATCGACCGGCCCGGATTGAACCCGTCTCTCCAACTCGGCGGATATGGCGGGGATGCGTTCGGGAAAAACGTAGTTCTGCCGCAGCGCCGCCTCGAGGTGAGAAACAACTTCCCGCTGCGCCTCGCGATCGAGGGTCTGCGCGACGACCGGCCCCGGGGCCAGGGTGGCGACGGCCAACAGCGAGAGAATAGCCCGAAAAATCATCTACAACTCCTGTCATACAATATATTGCGCAATATATTGTATTATTCCTCGCGTCAACCTTCGCCGGCGGTAGGGCAAGAGGGACGCTCATCCGGGAGTCAGCTGCGTCAAATTTGGACGTACTCTCGCCGGCTCGCAAAAGAACATATTGGCAACCGGAACAAACCGTGTACTAACTGCGTCTCAACAGGGAGCGGGTCCAGGCGGGTCTCTCCCGGAACCAGATGGGAATCATGGCAAGGGAGAGCGGCAAGGTGGCGGCACAGGCGAATCTGAAATTGGTGACCCGGGACGACGGCGACAAACAACGCGCGCTTGAGGCGGCGATCGCCCAGATCGACCGCGCCTTCGGCAAGGGCTCGGTCATGAAGCTCGGCAAGGGCGGGGTGGTGGCGGAGATTCCGTCCGTCTCGACCGGCTCGCTGGGCCTCGACATGGCGCTCGGCATCGGCGGCCTGCCGCGCGGCCGGGTGATCGAGGTCTTCGGACCCGAAAGCTCGGGCAAGACGACGCTCGCCCTGCACACCGTGGCCGAGATCCAGAAGGCCGGCGGCACCGCCGCCTTCGTCGACGCCGAACACGCGCTCGATCCGGGCTACGCCCAGAAGCTGGGCGTCAATCTCGACGACCTGCTGGTGTCCCAGCCCGACACGGGCGAACAGGCGCTGGAGATCGTCGACACCCTGGTGCGTTCGGGCGCCGTGGACATCGTGGTGGTCGACTCCGTCGCCGCCCTGACGCCGCGCGCCGAGATCGAGGGCGAGATGGGCGACAGCCTGCCTGGCCTGCAGGCCCGTCTGATGAGCCAGGCGCTGCGCAAGCTGACCGCCTCGATCAACAAGTCGCAGTGCATCGTCCTGTTCATCAACCAGATCCGCCACAAGATCGGCGTCATGTACGGCTCACCGGAAACGACGACGGGCGGCAACGCGCTGAAATTCTACGCCTCGGTCCGCCTCGACATCCGCCGCACCGGCGCGATCAAGGATCGCGACGAGGTCGTCGGCAACACCACCCGGGTCAAGGTGGTCAAGAACAAGGTCGCCCCGCCGTTCCGCGAGGTCATCTTCGACATCATGTATGGCGAGGGCATCTCCAAACTGGGCGAGATCATCGACCTGGGCGTCAAGGCCGGCATCGTCGAGAAGTCGGGCAGCTGGTTCTCCTACGACAGCCAGCGCATCGGCCAGGGCCGCGAGAACGTGCGCGCCTTCCTCAAGGCCAATCCCGACATCGCCGATTCGATCGAGAAGGCCGTGCGCGCCTCGACCACCAGGATCGCCGAGGAACTGCTGGGCACGCCCGAACCCGACGAGGGTCAGGACCTCGAGGGCTGAGCCGGACGGAGCGGACTCTTCGGACGCTTCGGACGGTGTTTTTCGCCGCCGATCCGGACGGAGCGGACGCTTCGGACGCTTCGGACGCTTCGGACGGTGTTTTTCCGCCCGCGGCCCACATCGACCTTCTCCGGCCGGGTCCCGCGACCCGCCATCCGACCCCGCCGGGCCGGGCCGGACGGAGCGGCCGCTCGACCTCCACCCGGGTCGGGCGGCCTTTTTTCCGTGATCAGTACGGCCAGTCAGGCGGCAGATAGGGCCCCATCTCGGAGCAGACGTACATCGGGGTCTGATCGTAATAGGGGGTCGGGATATAGGGGTGGATCACATAGACCCAGCTCCCGCTTTGACCGCAGGAATCCGTCGCCGTGCCCAGTTCCTCGGTCTTCGCCTCGTCGGCGTAATAGACATAGGAATAGGCGACCAGGGCGGGATCCCAGGACTGCCGCATCAGCGCCTCGGCCGGCCCCACCGCCGCCGTCACCAGGGTCGCGGTCGCCACCGCCAGACCCAACCGTCGAATGTTCTTCATCTCGAACTCCCTCCGTGCGCCCAATGCGCGCCCGGACCATGAGAGGCCAGTACCGGCGGTTGCAAATCACATAGTCGTGCCTACCTATGGTTAATCCTGCGCGTCGCCCGCCGGACCGGACGGAGCGGCCGCGGGCCCGGCGGTGTTTTCCCTTGTTCGGGGCTCCGGCAAGCGTAACCATGGCGCCGGGAGGACTTCAGATGATGCGATCGGATTTCGGCGCTCTCGCCCGCGCCACGGTTCTGGCCGGTCTGGCCGGCGGCGCGGCGGATATACTCACGGCCTTCGTCATCTACCGCCCGGCCACGCCCGTGGTGATCCTGCAGGCCGTAGCCAGCGGTCTTCTCGGCCCGGAGTCGTTCAGCGGCGGCGTGGGCGCCGCGGCCGTCGGCCTCGCCGCGCATTTCGTGATCGCCATCATCTTCGCCGGCATCTTCGTCGCCGCCGCCCTCCAGGCGCCGGTGGCGTTCCGCAGGCCGGTGCTGGCCGGCCTGCTGTTCGGCGTCGCGGTCTATGGCGTCATGAACGCGATCGTGGTGCCGCTGTCGTTGTCGCCTGCGCGCCCCACACCGCCCGACCATATGATCGGCCTCGGCCTGCTGGCCCACGCCTTCTTCGGCGTCGCCCTGTCGCTGGTGGCCGCCCGGATGTTGCGCCGGGCGACGGACTGAGCCGTGCCCCGGCCTCAGGCGCGCAATTCGACGCCGTTGCCGTCCGGATCGGTGATCGAGAAGGACATGCCATTCCCGCTCGCCCCGTAGCGGACGCCTTCGGATTCGACCTCGACGCCATGCCGGCGCAGATGTTCGCGCGCGGCCTCGGGATCGAAGGCGGCGATACGGATGCAGATGTGGTCCATGTTGTGAGCGTCGGCGCCCGGAGCGGCTCCGCCCCGCTGGCCGATGACGCCGTCCACCGGCACGAGATCGATCAGCGACGCCCCGGCCCGCAGTTGGATCAGGCCCAGATCGTCCCGCCGACGCTCGACCGGACAGCCCAGCACCCGGGTGTAGAAGTCCAGCGACCGGTCCAGGTCCGTGACGCGCAGCACGACGTGATCGATGCCGGTGACGGTGAAGCCGTTCTCATGTTGGGCCCTAGCCATGTCCGTTTCTCCTTGCGCAGCCTGGAAGGCGAGTTATCTTGACGCCAAGATAATCCTCTTTGTCTCGACGTCAAGATACTTTTCCGCATGGCCCATGCCGCCGACCATATCGACCGCCTGCAAGCCCAGTGGGCGCGTGAACTGCCCGATCTCGATACCTGCGGCATGGAGGTGCTCGGTCGGGCCCGGCGCATCGTGCTGCGGAGTCGCCCCTCCATCGAGGCGGTGTTCGCGAAACACGGCCTGGACGCGGGCGAGTTCGACGTCCTGTCGACCCTGCGGCGCTCCGGCCCGCCCTACGCCCTGCGCCCCACCGAATTGTACCGCTCGCTGATGATCTCCTCGGGCGGCCTGACCGATCGGCTCAACAGACTCGCGAAGGCCGGCATGATCATCCGACCTGCCTCGCCGGACGACGGGCGCAGCCTGCTGGTGCAACTGACCGACAAGGGGCGGACCACCGTAGAGACGGCCTTTCGCGAGGACATGGCGGTGGAGGCCGCGATGCTCGCGCCGCTGGACGCAGCCGAACGCCGCCTGCTGGCGGACCTGCTGCGCAAACTGGCCCTGGGCATGGAGGCGTCGCCGGATGGGCCGAACGCCGATGGGTGATGCGTTCGGGGCGAAAGACCTATATGGACGCTGCCTCCCTGCCCTTTCCTGAACGCATTTGCGACGAACCATGTCCAGCCTGAACCAGATCCGTTCGACCTTCCTCGACTACTTCGCGGCCGACGGGCACGAGAAGGTCCGGTCGGCCCCGCTGGTGCCGCAGAACGACCCGACCCTGCTGTTCGTCAACGCGGGCATGGTGCCGTTCAAGGACTATTTCACCGGCGCGGCCACGCCCCCGTACAAGCGCGCCGCCAGCTCGCAGAAATGCGTCCGCGCCGGCGGCAAGCACAACGACCTGGACAACGTCGGCTACACCGCCCGCCACCACACCTTCTTCGAAATGCTGGGGAATTTCTCCTTCGGCGACTACTTCAAGGAACACGCCATCGAGATGGCGTGGAAGCTGTGCACGAAGGAATTCGCGCTCGATCCGAAGCGGCTGATGGTCACTGTCTACATCGACGACGACGAGGCCTTCGACCTGTGGAAGAAGATCGCCGGCCTGCCGGAATCGAAGATCGTTCGCATCGCCGGCTCGGACAATTTCTGGTCCATGGGGGACACCGGTCCCTGCGGTCCCTGCACCGAAATCTTCTGGGACCACGGCGACCACATCCCCGGCGGCCCTCCCGGCTCGCCGGACGAGGACGGCGACCGGTTCGTGGAGATCTGGAACAACGTCTTCATGCAGTTCGAGCAGGCCGCCGACGGCAGCCGCACGCTGTTGCCCAAACCCTCCATCGACACGGGCATGGGCCTGGAGCGGATCGCCGCCGTGCTGCAGGGCGTGCATTCCAACTATGAAACCGATCTGTTCCGCGCCCTGATCGCGGCTTCGGAAGAGGCGACCCATACGAAGGCCGAGGGCGACCGAACCCCCAGCCACCGGGTCATCGCCGACCACCTGCGGTCGTCGTCCTTCCTGATCGCCGACGGCGTCACCCCCTCGAACGAGGGGCGCGGCTACGTCCTGCGCCGGATTATGCGCCGGGCCATGCGCCACGCCCACCTGCTGGGGGCCGCCGATCCCCTGATGCACCGGCTGGTGCCCACGCTCGTGGCCGAGATGGGCGAGGCCTACCCCGAACTGCGCCGCGCCGAGGCCTTCATCACCGACACGCTGAAGCAGGAAGAGATCCGCTTCCGCACGACGCTGGGCCGCGGCATGGGACTGCTGGAGGACGCTGCGCGCGACCTCGGCGAGGGCGGCGTGCTGTCGGGCCAGACCGCCTTCACCCTGTACGACACCTATGGTTTCCCGCTGGACCTGACCCAGGACGAGGCCCGCCGTCGCGGCTTCACCGTCGACACCGACGCCTTCGACGCCGCCATGACCGAACAACGCAGCCGCAGCCGCGAGCACTGGACCGGCTCGGGCCAGACCGCCTCGACCGGCGAATGGCTGGCCCTGCGCGACCGCCTCGGGCCCACCGTCTTCACGGGCTACGACGCCGTCGAGGGGTCGGGCGAGGTTCTCGCCATCGTGCGCGACGGCGCGTCCGTGGACGAACTGGCGCCCGGCGAGACCGCCGAAGTCCTGTTCGATCAGACTCCCTTCTACGGCGAGGGCGGCGGCCAGGCCGGCGACCGCGGCGAGATCGAATGGACCGACGCAACCGGCCAGCAGGGTTCGGCTGCGGTGCTGGACGTCCAGAAGCACGCCGGCGACCTGTTCGCCCACCGCATCGAGGTGACCTCGGGAACCTTGGCCATCGGCGCCCGCGCCCAGCTGCGCTCCAGCGCCGCCGCCCGCCTGACCACCCGCGCCAACCACTCCGCCGCCCACCTGCTGCACAAGGCGCTCGCCAATGTGCTGGGCGGCCACGTGGCCCAGAAGGGCCAGATGGTCGACGCCGAACGCCTGCGCTTCGACTTCAGCCACAACGCCCCCGTCACCGAGGACGAACTGGCCAGGATGGAGGATGAGGTGAACGCCGTCATTCGCCAGAACCTGCCCGCCGAAACGAAGATGATGGCCCCGCAGGAGGCCATCGCCGCCGGCGCCGTCGCCCTGTTCGGCGAGAAATACGGCGACGAGGTCCGCGTCCTGACCCTCGGCCGCGCCCTGACCGGCGACGGCCCCTACTCCGTCGAACTGTGCGGCGGCACCCACGTGGCCCGCACCGGCGACATCGCCCTGTTCAAGATCACCTCCGAGACGGGCATCGCCGCCGGCGTCCGCCGCATCGAGGCCCTGACCGGAGAGGCCGCCCGTCAATTCCTGCTGGCCCAGGCCGGGGTGGCGAAAACGCTGGCCCAGAGCTTCAAGGTCCAGCCCGCCGACGTCCCCGCCCGCGTCGAGGCCCTGACCGCCGACCGCCGCGCGCTGGAGAAACAGGTCGCCGACCTGAAGAAGCAACTGGCCCTGGGCGGCGGCGGGGCATCGGCCAACGCCGCGCCGGAAGAGATCAACGGCGTCAAACTGATCGCCCGGGTCCTCGACGGCGTCGACGGCAAGGGCCTGCGCGGCGTGGCCGAGGACTTCCGCAAACAGGTCGGCTCGGGCGTCGTGGCCCTGATCGGCCTTACCGACGGCAAGGCGGCGATCACCGTCGCCGTGACCAGCGACATGGCCGGCAAGGTCAACGCCGCCGATCTGGCGCGGGCCGCGGTCGTCGCCATGGGCGGCCAGGGCGCGGGCGGCAAACCGGACTTCGCCCAGGGCGGCGCCCCGGACGGATCGAAGGCGGAAGAGGGCCTGACGGCGGTGCGGACGGCGCTGGCCGGTTAGGCGCCGCGCCCGGTCTGGATGTCGACCGCCGCCAGCTTCCATTCGAACAGGCCGCGCCGTTCCAGAATCAGGGCGAGCCGGTCGTCCGGCTGGTCCCGGTCGGTCAGGGTGACGGCGAATTCGTTCAGGCTGCGATAGCCCCAGGATTGGTGGATGTCGTCGCCGTCGGCCTCGTCGCCCGCGGGTTCGGGCGCCGGGCGGCGTGTCGGATCGGGCGCCTCGGCCGTTCGCACCATGTCCGCCACCACCTCGGGCGTGACCAGGGTGTCGACCGCGCCGGACAGGATCATCGGCGCCAGCATCATGCCCAGTCCGCCGAGGCCGCTCCCGGCCACGCGCGGGTCGCGCCGCATGCGGGCGACCAGTTCGGCGTTCAGCTCGTCCTTCAGGCTCTGGCGCAAGGCCGGGAAATCGACCAGCCGCTCGATCTTGCGCTCGTCCCCGGCCTTGGCCGCGCGGATCAGGGCCTGGGCCGTCAGGACGGGCGCGGCGGCCCAGGCGAGCGCGAGCAGGGCCACAGCCCCGGCGGCGACGCCGACGATCAGTTTCTGGTTCATGCGTCCCTCTGGCGTCGTAACGCCTCCCCACGGCTACGGTTGCCCGAGTCGCACGGGGACGCCAAGCCGGTGCCGTCAGCCGGCCTTGCGGTCGCTCCGCCCGGGCCCGGGCGCGGTCCGGGGAACGGCGGCCGGGGCGACGCCGTCCGGCAGGCCGACATGGACCAGTTTCCACTCGAACGGCCCCTTGCGCTCGAAGGTGAAGACAGTCTCGGACCCGCCCTCGTCGGCGACGCTCATCCGGGCGCGGTTCATGCCCCAGTAGACCGGCCTCGGCAGGGGCCCGCCGATGTTGGAGCTGTCGGGCGACGGCAGGGCGGCGCCTGTGCGCTGCGAGGCGTAGCGACCCTCGCCCCGGGTCAGGGCCGCAACGGCGGCGGGGGTCAGATAGGCATCGACGTCCGGCGTCGCGGCAGCCGTCGCCTGCTCGAACTGACGGCGCACCGCGCCGATGGGATCTTCCATGAAGGTCGGGGCCGGGGCCGAGGCGGCCGGGTTGCCGTCCAGTTGCGGACGCAGCGACTGGCGCACGGCGGGATAGTCGATGAGGCGCTCGAGGCCGGCGGCGTCGCTGGCCTCGGCGGCGGACCGGATCCCGAAGAAGGCCACGAAAGGCGCAGCAACGAAGACGAATGCCGCCATCAGCAGGACGAACAGGATCAGCTTGCCCAGCAGCCCTCCGCCGCCCCGGCGCCGCCGCGTCTCGCTGCGGGCCCAGACCGGCTGGTGGTGCTCGTCGGTTGGCGCGTTCAAGGCTGTCTCCCTCGTGACAGGGGCATCATGCACGAACGCCCGCCGGGCTCAAACGAAAGGCCCGCCGCACGCGAGTCCGGCGGGCCTCTTTTGTTGGGCCGCGGTCACAAGGCTCCGCCTTGTCGACCCGACGCGGCATGGCGCTTTGCGCATGCCCGGCGCTCAAGCAGCGAGCCGCCGCGCGGCGAGCGTTAGCGCCCTCCTAGGACGCCTTCATCGCCGCGGTCAGGTTCTCGGC
This sequence comes from Brevundimonas sp., assembly GCF_030704825.1. Classification (GTDB taxonomy): domain Bacteria; phylum Pseudomonadota; class Alphaproteobacteria; order Caulobacterales; family Caulobacteraceae; genus Brevundimonas. Next base: position 46,829 of record NZ_JAUYNX010000022.1, read on the forward strand.
CACCTTGTCGAGGAAGCCCTCGGTGGTCAGCCAGCCCTGCTGATCGCCGACCAGCAGCGCCAGATCCTTGGTCATGGAGCCGGCCTCGACGGTCTCGACCACGACGCGCTCCAGCGTCTCGGCGAATTTCGCCAGCTCGGCGTTGTCGTCCAGCTTGGCGCGGTGCGAGAAGCCGCGGGTCCAGGCGTAGATCGAGGCGATGGAGTTGGTCGAGGTCGCCTCGCCCTTCTGGTGCTGGCGATAGTGACGGGTGACGGTGCCGTGGGCCGCTTCCGACTCCAGGATCTTGCCGTCCGGCGTCATCAGCACCGAGGTCATCAGCCCCAGCGAGCCGAAGCCCTGGGCGACCACGTCGGACTGGACGTCGCCATCGTAGTTCTTGCAGGCCCAGACGAAGCCGCCCGACCATTTGATGGCCGCGGCCACCATGTCGTCGATCAGCCGGTGCTCATAGGTCAGGCCCTTCGCCTTGAAGTCGGCGGCGAATTCCTCGTCGAACACCTTCTGGAAGATGTCCTTGAAGCGGCCGTCATAGGCCTTGAGGATGGTGTTCTTGGTCGACAGATAGACCGGGAAATTCCGGCCCAGACCGAAGGAGAAGCTGGCCCGGGCGAACTCGGTGATCGAGTCGTCCAGGTTGTACATCCCCATGGCCACGCCGGCCGACGGGAACTGGAACACCTCGTGCTCGATGACCTTCCCGTCGTCGCCGGTGAAGGTCATCATCAGCTTGCCGGGGCCGGGGACCAGGAAGTCCGTGGCCTTGTACTGGTCGCCGAAGGCGTGACGGCCGACGACGATCGGCTGGGTCCAGCCCGGCACCAGACGCGGCACGTTCGAGCAGATGATCGGCTCGCGGAAGACCACGCCGCCCAGGATATTGCGGATGGTGCCGTTGGGCGACTTCCACATCTTTTTCAGGCCGAACTCCTTCACCCGCGCCTCGTCGGGGGTGATGGTGGCGCATTTCACGCCCACGCCGTGCTTCTGGATCGCCTTCGCCGCGTCGATCGTCACCTGGTCGTCGGTGGCGTCGCGGTGCTCCATGCCCAGGTCGTAGTAGTCGAGCTCGACGTCCAGGAAGGGGAGGACCAGCTTGTCCTTGATCATCTGCCAGATGATGCGGGTCATCTCGTCGCCGTCGATGTCCACGATGGGATTGGCGACCTTGATCCTGGTCATGCGGGTTCGCGCCTCTGAGTGGGAAATGGGAGTGAGGCGCGCGGTATAGCGGCGGCGGCGCGCGGGCGCAAAGGGCGGCGGCGACGGGTAGGAGCTGGAGGTGTATCGTCGGTCCGGCGCCGCGCCGTCGACCGGGGAGAAACAAGTGAACCACTGGCAATTGACGGCCGTCTGCGCAGGCGGACTGGCAATCCTGTCAGCCTGCGGGCCGGCCGACGCATCGGGAGACAAGACGGCTTCTTTGCGAGCGGCCGCCGCCTCGTCGGGGCCGCAGGCGGCGGCCCCCGGGGCCATGGCCTCCGAAGACGCATCTTTCCGCGACTGGATCGCCGTCTGCGACAACGGCAACGCCTGTTTCGCCTATGGTCCGGGTCGCGAGGGGTTCGGCTGGATCCGGGTCGCCGTCGAGCCGGGCCCCGACGCCCGGCCCGAGGTCGCGGCCGGCTACTGGCCAGACGGGGCCGAGGCGACACGCTCGTTCGCCCTGACCATCGACGGAACCGACTACCCCATGACGCTGGCCGTCAACGAGCCCGTCGCCGCCGAGGTCCCGGCGGCGCGGGCGCTGGACGTGGTGCGCGCGCTCGCCAGCGGCGGGACGGCCCGTATCGGTCCGGATCACGAACTTTCGCTGTCCGGCGCAGCCGCCGCCCTGCTCTGGATCGATGAGCGGCAGGGGCGGGTGGATACGGTGACCGCCCTGCGTCGCCCGGGGATCCGGCCAGCCTCCACCGTTCGGGCCGCACCGCCCCTGCCCGTGGTCACGCCGGCGGCGGCGGCGTCGCAGGATGGTTACGGCGACGAGAACCAGAGTCTGCCGGCCGCGTTGGAGACGGTTCCGGCGGTGATGGCGTGCCGCTCGGAAACTTCGGAACACTGGATCGGGAAGGAAGTCATGTCGGCCCGACTGAACGCCGCCACGGAGCTTTGGGCGGTCCCCTGCTTCGCCGGCGCCTACAACATGGGTCATGACTGGTACATTACCGGTCCGGGCGGCCGAAACCCTCGGCCCGCGCGATTGACCTCGACCTCTGACGAACCGACCGCCAGCACCATCAACGGCGGCTATTCGCCGGAGACCCGCACCATCACGGCCTTCGCCAAGGGACGCGGCGTCGGCGATTGCGGCACAGCTTCGACATGGACATGGACCGGTGGTGAGTTCGTGCTGACCAGCGAGTCGGAGATGCGGGAATGCTGGGGCGTCCCGGCCGACTACTGGCCGACGACATGGCGGACCCGTTGAGCAAGTCCGGCCCGGAGGTTCTCGTCATCGGAGCGGGCCCCGCGGGCCTGACCGCCGCCACCTATCTGGCGCGGTTCCGGCGGCGCGTGCTGGTCGCCGACGGCGGCGCGTCCCGGGCGTGCTGGATACCGCTCAGCCACAACATGCCGGGCTTCCCCAGCGGCGTCACCGGCGACGCCATCCTCAAGCGGATGACGGAACAGGCGACGGAATACGACGCCATCATCGAGGACGGACGCGTCGAAACCCTGGCGCGCGACGGCGACGGCTTTCTCGCCCGGCTGAACGGACGCGACCTGCACGTCCGCGCCATTCTGCTGGCGACCGGCGTCGTGGACCGTCATCCCGACCTGCCCGGCGTCGAGCGCGCCATTGAACGGTCGCTGGTCCGCATCTGTCCCATCTGCGACGGCTATGAGGCCATCGACAAGGCCGTCGCGGTGATCGGCGATGACGACAAGGGCGTGCGCGAAGCCGCCTTCCTGCGCACCTATTCCGATCGCGTGACCCTGATCCACACCGGCCACTCCGGGGCGCTGACCGGTGAGGACGAACTGACGCGCATGGGGATCGAGCTGATCCGCGCGCCCATCGACAACGTCACCCTCGAGGGCGACCGGGTCACGGCCCTGAGCTGGGGCGGGACTTTCCGCAGCTTCGACCTGGTCTATTCGGCGCTGGGGACCGCGCCCAATGCGGACCTGGCCGAGGCGCTGGATGCGCGGATCGGCGAGGACGGCCGGCTGTTCGTCGATGCGCACCAGGAGACCAGCGTGAAGGGCCTCTACGCCGCGGGCGACGTGGTCCGCGGCCTGAACCAGATCGCGGTCGCCGGAGCCGAGGCCGCCGTCGCGGCCACCGCCATCCACAACGCCTTGCGCGAGGCGGATGGCTGGACGGTGCGGAACCAGGCCTGCAGGCGTACGTCCGGAAGTGACGTATGCGCATGCTTACCTGATCCCGACCCGCCGGGTCCGGTCTTTGACAATTGAACGACAGGGAAGTCCCGGACGGAATAGACGCTGTAGACGCTGTAGACTGTCTTTTTCGCCCGGCTCGTTATCCCTCGATCAGATCTGCCCCAGCCGCGTCGCTGTCCATTGGTCGACCACCCGGCCCAGCACCTCCAGCGGCATCGCCCCGCCGTCCAGCACCGCCGAGTGGAAGCCCTTGATGTCGAACCGGTCGCCGAGGCGTTCCCGGGCGGCGGTCCTGAGGCGGTCGATCTCGGTGTGGCCGATCTTGTAGCCGCAGGCCTGGCCGGGCCAGACGCAGTAGCGCTCGATCTCGCTCTCGGCGGCGCCGGGCGCCAGGCCGACCGTGTCGACCATGTAGCGGATGGCCTGCTCGCGGCTCCAGCCCAGAGCATGGATGCCGGTGTCGATGACGATGCGCGCGGCGCGGTACAGGAAAGACTGGTGGTAGCCCAGCTTCCCTTCGGTGAAGTCGTCGTACATGCCCAGCTCGTCGGCCAGTTGTTCGGCGTACAGGCCCCAGCCCTCGCCATAGGCGTTGAAGCCCATCGACTTGTGCAGCAGCGGCGTGTCCGTCGCCTCCAGCGCCAGGGCGCCCTGGAGGTGATGGCCCGGCAGGCTCTCGTGATAGGTCAGGGTCGGCAGGGCCCAACGCGGCCAGATCGCCGTGTCGACCAGGTTGATATAGTAGGCGCCCGGCCGCGACCCATCCAGCGAGGGGCTCTGGGCATAGCCGCGCGGCGCGCCCAGTTCGATCGACGGCGGCACCCGGCGCACCTCGACCCGGGCGCGCGGCAGGCGTTCGAAGACCTGGGGCAGACGCGCCTCGATCGCCGCGACCTGGCGGTTGAGATCGGCCAGCAGCGCGGCCCGCCCGTCGTCCGTGTTCGGATAAAGGTATTGCGGCTCCTTGCCGAAGGCGGTCAGCCGCGCCCCGACCGAGCCCTCGGTATAGCCGCGCTGGCGCAACAGGGGATCGGCCAGCGCCTCGATCCGGGCCACCTGATCCAGGCCGACCTGATGCGCCTCCGTCGGCGTCAGGCCGGTCGAGGTTTGGAACCGGAGGCAGAGATTGTAATAGGCCTCGCCGTTCGGCCGCGCCCCTATCCCGGCGTCATGCGAGGCGTTCGGAAGATGGCGCTCCATCTGCCCGATCTGGGCGTCCAGAGCGGCCGCGACCGGTCCGTCCACCAGCGCCGCCGCCCGGCGCGCCCAGTCGCCGGCGACTCCGGCCTCGGCGGTCTTGCGGACGAGGGACTGGACCAGGGCGGCGCCCTCCCCCGTCTCGCGGCGCAGGGCGCGAAGCTGGGTCAGGGCCTTGTTGATCACGAAGTCCGGCGGGACGACGCCGTGATCGGCCGCATCCGAGGCCGACCGCGCCGTCTCGTGGTTGAGACCCTCGGCGAAACTCTCCAGCCGCGACAGATAGGCTTCCGCGTCGGCCGCCGCGGCGACGGAATGCTGGCTGTCGAGGAAATCGGGAACGGCCTGATAGAGGCCCGTCAGCTGGCTGACGACATAGGGGCAGGGATAGCCGTAGCTGTCGACGCCGCCGAAGGGGAAGGCGGCGATCTCCGCCGACCGGTCGGCCATCCAGACCACGCTGTCGTAGTCCGAGCGGTCGCGGCCGGTCAGGCCGGAGGCGTCGATGGCGGACAGCGCCGGCCGCGCCCCGACCATGGGCTTGAAGATGTTCAGCCGGTCGGCGTAGCTCCGGCTGTCGAGGCGGGATTTCAGCGCGGCGTGGGGACCGACATCCAGCCCCAGGCTGGTGGCCCCCATGGGCGAGGCCTCGAGAACGCCTTCGAAGATGACGTCATAGAGGGCGCGGGCCCCGGACCTCACATCGCCCTGCCACGCGGGAACGCCCGCGCGGGCGATGGCGGGAAGGGCGAGCAGCCCCAGCCCGCCGGCGGCGGACGTCAACAGGCGGCGGCGAGTGAGCATGGATTTCCCCTGACTGAGGCCCGCACCCTCGCGCGCGCGCATCCCCCTGACAAGGCGGTGCTCGGGTCAGGACCCGCGCGCCCGGCGCGGGACACGACTCAGCCCGGATCCCGGGAGCAGGAGACTCCAGGATCCGGGCTTCGACCCATCGAATGCCGGGCCGACGATCATGCTGGGGAGACGGGAATTTCGCCTGTGGCAGACCGGATGGGCGAAGACGCCTCAGCGGCTCCAGGGCGTGACGATGCGCGAAGGCGTGCGCAGGCGCTGCCGGGTGCGGCTGCGGCGCCAGTCGTTCAGAACCGAAGCCCAACCCCACGCGGGTTCCTTATGCGTATGATGCATCTCTTCCATCGGGGCCTCCTCTGGCCGTTCGTTGATGACAAGGAGAGGATGGGCTTGACAGGCGCATCCAACAAACCAGATTGTGGCCACCATACATAAGGTTTGCTTATGGCCGATCCCCTTGCCGGCATCCCCCTCGCCTCCATCCGCGTGTTCGAGGCCGCCGCCCGCCTGAAGAGCTTCACCCGCGCCGCCGAGGAACTGGGCATGACCCAGGCCGCGGTCAGCTGGCAGATCAAGGCGCTGGAGGGCCGACTGGGCCAGAGCCTGTTCCGCCGCCTGCCCCGGGAGGTCCAGCCGACCGAGGGCGGCGAGCGGCTGTCCCGCGCCGCGACCGAGGCCATGACCCTGCTGCGCCGGGCCGTCAGCGACCTGACCGAGGCGGACGAACACATCCTGTCGATCACCACCCTCGCCTCCCTGGCCGCCCAATGGCTGGCGCCGCGACTGGGCGGCTTCCAGGTCGCCAATCCCGGGCTGGCGGTGCGGCTGGACACCAACCCCAACCTGCTCGACCTGTCGCGGGAAGGGTTCGATGTCGGCATCCGCTCCGGCTCCGGCGACTGGCCCGGAATGGAGAGCCAGCTGCTGATGCCCAGCGTCTTCACGCCCGTATGCAGCCCGGCCATGGCCGAGCGGTTGCAGCTGACCGAACCCGGCGACCTGCTGGACGCGCCGCGCATCGGCATGGAGAAGGAGTGGGCCGCCTGGTTCGCCGCGGCGGGCGTCAGCGGCGGCGCCCAGCCCATGAGCCGTCTGACCGCCGACTATCAGGTGCTGGAGGTCGCCGCGGCGCTCGGCGATCAGGGCGTGGCCCTCGCTTCGCCCATCCTGTTCGCGCGCGAGCTTCGCAACGGCCTTCTGGTGCGGCCCTTCGCCCAGACGGTGTCGTTCCACACCGGCTATTATCTGGTCTGGCCCGAGGGGCGGCGGCGATCGCCCAAGATCGCCCGCTTCCGGGCCTGGCTGGCCGCCCAGGCCGATGCCGATCCCACGATCGTTGCGGCGCGGGCGATCAGGTCCGCATAAGACCTTCCAACACCGCCAGCGGCACGGAGCCGTTCAGCAGCACCCGGTCGTGGAAGGTCTTCAGGTCGAACCCGGGACGCGCCTCGGCCTCGGCCCGCAGCCGGGCGATGACGGTCTGACCCAGCTTGTAGGAACAGGCCTGGCCGATCGAAACGCAGTAGCGGTCGATCTCCTTCTCGGCCGACTCCGGCGGCTCGCCGCATTCCTCGATCATGTAGCGGATCGCCTGGTCGCGACTCCAGCGCTTGTGGTGCAGGCCTGTATCGACGACCAGCCGCACCGCGCGGAACAGATAGGACTGCAGGTAGCCGACCCGACCCAGCGGGTTGCCGGCGTAGACATCCAGATCGTCGGCGGCGACACGCTCGGCGTAGAGGGCCCAACCTTCATTGTAGGCGGAATTGCCTGCGACCCGGCGGTAGATGGGCAGGCTGCCCGCCTCCCGGGCGACCGTGATCTGGAAATGGTGCCCCGGGGAGGCCTCGTGATAGGTCAGGGTCGGCAGGCCCCACTTCGGCCAGTTCGCCGTATTCGACAGGTTGATGTAGTAGGCCCCCGGCCGCGAGCCATCCAGCGAGGCGGCCTGGTAGTAGCCGCCCGGCGCGCCGAGCTCGATCGACGGCGGAACACGGCGGATTTCCACCCTGGCGCCCGGCAGGGTGTTGAACACACGCGGGAGCATCGGCTCCAGTTCAGCCATCTGGCGGTTCAGGGATTCGATCAGCTCCACCTTGGCTGCGTCGGTATTGGGCCACAGGTGTCGCGGGTCCTCGCTGAGCGTCTTGATCCGGGCGCCGACCGAACCCTCGGCCATCCCCATGCCCTTGAGGATCGTATCGATCTCGGCCTGGATGGACGCGACCTGTTCCAGGCCGATGTCATGGATGGCCTGGGCGTCATAATCGGTCGTGGTGAACGCGCGCAGGGCAAGGGCGTAGACCTTGTCGCCCTGCGGCAGCTTCCAGGCCCCGGCGTCGTCGGTCGCCGCCGGGCGCTGGGCCTCGAACACCGCGATCTGGCGGCCGAGCGCAGGCTTGACCTCGCGGTCGAGGATGGCGGCGGCGCGGGCGCCCCAGTCGCCGGCGATCCCTTTCTCACCGGTCTTGCGGACGAGCGCCTGCACCATCGCCATCTCGGCCGGAGCCGTGTCGCGCAGGGTGCGCAGCTGGGTCAGGGTCTTCTCCATCAGGAAGGACGGCAGCATGACCCCGAGGCCGCCGTCGGCGGCGATCCGCTCATTCTCCTGGTCCAGCACCTTGGCGAAGGCGTCCAGCCGCGACAGGAAAGCCTCGGCGTCCGCCGCGGTCTCGACCCGATGCTGGTTGGCCATGAAGTCGGGCACCGAGAAATAGGCGCCCGACCGCTGCGTCACGACATAGGGGCCGATGCCGCCGCCGTAGGGGATATCCGCCGCCCGGGCCGCGCCCTCGGCCGTGAAGCGATAGACAGCCAGCGACACCCTGGCCTGATCCGAGAGGCCGTCCCCGGATACCGTCTGGATCTCGGCCCAGCGCGCGCGGGCGCGGGCGCGATCGGCCTCGGCGTCGGCCAGCCCGACCTGCCGCAGCTTCCCCGACAGGTGGGCGCGGTCGCCCCGGTCCAGACCGAGGTTGGTCGCATACTCCGGCGACAGGTCGACATTCTCCTCGAACCAGCGCGTCAGCATGGCGTCGAGCCGCGCATCGGCCGCGGACAGGACCGGAGCCGGGGTCTGGGCGACGGCGGGCAACGCCGCCATCAGGCCGAGGCCGGCGGAGGAGAGCATCAGGCGGCGGCGGTCGATCATGGAGGAGCCTCGGTTGCGATGTCCTGCTTCCGGCCCCGCGGACGGGGCCGGAAGAGGAGTTCGTATCAGGTGCGCTGCGATGCGATCCAGTCGGTCATGATCTTGTCGAGCACGGTGAGCGGCACGCCGCCCGCGTTCATGCCCGCGTCGTGGAACGCCCGGATGTCGAACCGGTCGCCCAGCGCCGCCTGGGCCCGGCTCCGCAGCTCGACCCATTTGTTATGGCCGACCTTGTAGCTCGAGGCCTGGCCGGGCCAGACGCAGTAGCGCTCGACCTCGGTGGTGACGGCGGTCTCGGAGTCGCCCAGCGTCTCGACCATGTAGCGGATGGTCTGTTCGCGGCTCCAGCGCTTGTGATGCAGGCCCGAATCCGCCACCAGCCGGGTGGCGCGGAACAGGAGTGACTGCAGATAGCCGATCTGGCCGATCGGGTTGTCGGCATAGACCCCCATCTCGTCGGCCAGTTGTTCCGAATACAGGGCCCAGCCCTCGGAATAGGCCGAGAAGCCCAGCACCTTCATCAGCAGGGGGCGGTCGGCCTGTTCCTGCTGCAGGGCGATCTGGTGGTGATGGCCCGGCGAGGCCTCGTGATAGGTCAGGGTCGGCAGCTGCATGCGCGGCCATTCCGACGTGTCGCGCAGGTTGATGTAGTAGGCCCCGGGCCGCGAACCGTCGAGCGCCGGCGAGTTGTAGTAGCCGCCAGGCGCACCGGCCTCGATGAAGGTCGGCACGCGGCGGATTTCGACGGGGGCGGCGGGGATTCGGCCGAAATACTGCGGCAGCCGCGTGGCCATCTCGGCCATCTGGGCGTTGAGGTCGGCCAGCAGCTGGTCCTTGCCCGCGTCGGTGTTGGGGTAGAGCTGGCTGGGATCCTTGCCGAGGGCGGCGATGCGCTCGCCGACCGTGCCCTGGCTCAACCCCTGGGCCTTCAGCAGCACGTCGGCGCGGGCCGACAGCTCGGCGACCTGTTCCAGGCCCAGGGCGTGGATCTCGGCTCCGGACAGGGTCGAGGTCGTGTAGCTGCGGATGCCCCAGTCGTAATAGGCCTCGCCGTCCGGCAACCGCCAGACGCCGGCGTCATGGACAGCGTCGGCGCGGCGGGCGCGCATGGCCTCGGCCTGACGGCGCAGGGCCGGATAGACCTCGGTCTCGACGATCCGCTGCGCGCGGGCGCCCCAGTCGCCGGCGATGTTCTTCTCACCCGTCCGGCGCACCACGGAGGTGGTCAGGACCGACTGGCCCGCCGGGGTTTCATAGAGGTTGGCGAGCTGGAGCAGGGTCTTGTCGATGACGAAGTCGGGCGGCACGGCGCCGGCGGCGAAGTCGGCCTGCATCCGCGCGGTTTCCTGGTCCAGCGCGGTCGGAAAGGCGGCGACACGGGACAGATAGGCCTCGGCGTCCTCCGCGGTCTCGATCGCGTGCTGGGTGTCGAGGAAGTCCGGAAGGTTCTGATAGGAACCGGTCAGCTGGGAGATGGTGTAGGGCGCCGGACCGAAACCGCCGCCGCCATAGGGGAAGCGGTCTCCCATCATCTGGGTCTCGCCGAAGAAGCTCAGGGAGTCGTGATAGACGCCTTCGGTTTCGGGCAGGGCTGAGCGGTCGATGGCCGCGAGTTGGCCCATCTGCCCCCGGAACACGGCCCGGTCGGCGTCGATCTTGGCCTGCGACCGGTCGTCGAGCCGGGACTTCATCGCCGCCATCGGCCCCTTGTCCATGCCCAGCGAGGTCAGGGTCTCGGGCGACTCCATCAGGAAGGTCTGGACGATCTGGTCCATCAGGGCGGTCAGGGCGGCCGAGGCCGAGGCGGCCGCGGCCGGCGTCTGGGCCAGGACCTGGCCGCAGGCGGCGAGGCCCGCTCCGGCGGCGGCGGTGAACAACAGACGGCGGCGATCGATCATGGCGGCAGGCTCCTTGGCGCGAGGGCGCCAGAGGATGGCGCCGGGGTGAGATTGGCAAGTGACCGATCGTTCAGGAACGCTGTCCGACCCGCGGTGCAGGCGGTCAGGCCGTCCGGACGCTCGCGGCCCAGTCGTCGACCAGCCGCTCCAGCACCTCGAGCGGAATGGCTCCCGCCGCAAGGGCCGTATCGTGGAAGCCCCGGATGTCGAAGCGATCGCCCAGCGTCGCCCTGGCCCGGGTCCGGGTCCGGTCCCAGACCGTGTGTCCCAGCTTGTAGCTGCACGCCTGCCCCGGCCAGACGCAGTAGCGTTCGACCTCGGTCGTCATGGTCGATTCCGCGTCGCCGAGCGTCTCGACCATGTAGCGGACCGCCTGTTCGCGGCTCCAGCGTTTGTGGTGCAGGCCCGAATCGGCGACCAGGCGGGTCGCCCGGAACATGAAGGACTGGAGATAGCCGAGCTGGCCCAGCGGATCGTCGGCATAGACGCCCATCTCGTCGGCCAGCTGTTCGGCGTAGAGAGCCCAGCCCTCGGTATAGCCGGAGAACAGGGGCATCTTGCGCAACAGCGGAATCCCTTCCGCCTCCAGGGCCACGGCGATCTGGAAATGGTGGCCGGGGCTGGCCTCGTGATAGGTCAGGGTCGGCAGGGTGAAGCGCGGCGTCTCGGCGGTGTCGCGCAGGTTGATGTAGTAGGCGCCGGGACGCGACCCATCCATCGCCGGCATCTGATAGCTGCCGCCGGGAGCACCGGCCTCGATCTCGACCGGAACCCGGCGAATTTCGACGGAAGCCCTGGGCAGGCGGCCGAACACCTCGGGCAGACGCTGCTGCATCCGGGCCATCTGGGCGTTGAGATCGGCCAGCAGCTCCGCCTTGCCGGCGTCGGTGTTCGGATACAGCTGGTCGGGCCGCCGGGCGACGGCGGCGATGCGCTCGCCGACCGTGCCCTGGGTCAGGCCCTGGGCCTTGAGAATCGCGTCGGCGCGGGCGCTGAGCTCGGCCACCTGGGCCAGGCCGATCTCGTGGATTTCGTCGCCGCCCATGTCGGTGGTGGTGTAGCTGAGCACGCCGTAGCGGTAATAGGCCTCGCCGTCTGGCAGACGCCAGCAGCCGGCGTCCGAGGTCGCGCCCGGCAGCGCCGCGGCGACCACGTCCGCCTGGCGGCGCATGGCCGGATAGACGGCGTCGCGCACAATCGCCTCGGCCCGGGCGGCCCAGTCGCCTGTCAGATTCGCCTCGGCCGCGCGGCGGGCCAGCGATCGGGTCAGGCCGGATTGCGCCGGGTCGATTCCGAGGGTGGCGGCGAACTGCTCGCCCGTACGGCGCAGGACGAAATCCGGCGGCGTCGCACCGGCCGCGAAATCCGCGCGCACCCGGTCGGTCTCCACGTCCAGCACCCCGGCGAAGGCGGAGAGCCGGGCGAGATAGGTCTCGGCGTCCCCGGCCGTGCGCACCTGGTGCTGGGTGTCAAGGAACTGCGGGATGCTGCTGTAGCTGCCGGTCAGCTGGCTGACGAGATAGGGGCTGGTTCCGCCGACAGGGGACTGGACGCCGTAGTCGAAGCGGTCGGCGGTGGCGGCGCCGTCGAGGATGAAGCGGGTGGTGTCGTAGTTGACCGCGTCCATGCCCGAGAGGGCGGACCGGTCGATGTTCTTCAGCTCGGCGTCGTAGCCGCGGAAGGCGGCGAACGAGCGGTCGACGAACGCCAGCGAGCGGTCGTCCAGCTTGCTGCGCACCCCGGCGTTCGGTCCCGTGTCGAGACCGAGGGAGGTCATGAACTCCGGCGACTCGGCGAGGAATTCCTGCATCATCCGGTCCAGCAGGGCGGTGACGCGGGCGCCTCCGTCCCCGGCGGCGGGGGTCTGGGACGCCCCCGCCAGGGCCGGGCCGGCGACGGCCAGGCCGAGGCCGGCGGCGGAGGACAGCAGGAGGCGGCGACGGTCCAGCATAGCGAAGCTCCGAAGGTCAGGGCGGCCAATGGACGGGGTCGCGGCGCCGCTGGCAAGTTACCGATGGTTCAGCTCGCGTGCAGTTCCTGCTTCACCCGTTCGGCCAGGGTCTTGATGTCCAGCGGCTTGGGCAGGAAGGAGACGCCGACCTCGTCCTGCAGCAGGTCCGAGAAATCGCTTTCGGCATAGCCGGAGATGAACAGGACCGGGGCGTCGCCGAGGTATTGCCGGGCCTTCTTGAGCAAGGCGGGACCGTCGAGGCCGGGCATGATGACGTCGGAGATCATCATATCGATGGTCCCGGCATGCTCCTCGCACAGGGCCAGGGCCTCCTCGCCGTCGGCGGCCTCGATGACGTCATAGCCGCGCTGGCGCAGCAGGCGGGCGGCGATGCCGCGCACGGCCGCCTCGTCCTCGACGAACAGGATGCGGCCGGCGCCGGAGAGGTCGCGCGGCGTCTTGACGACCTTTTCCACGATCGGGGTTTCGGCCAGTTCGGCCTCGGCCGCCTCGGGCAGGAAGATGCGGAAGGCCGCTCCGCCGCTCTCGAGGTTGGAGACGTTGATGTGGCCGCCGGCCTGTTCGACGATGCCGTAGACGGTGGCCAGGCCCATACCGGTCCCCTCGTTCACCGCCTTGGTGGTGAAGAAGGGCTCGAAGATCTTGCCGAGGATGTCCGGCGGCACCCCGGGACCGGTGTCGCTGACCTCGATCAGGGCCACGACGTCCGTCGGCGGATGGCCCCACCCCAGGGCGCGGGCCTCGTCAGCGGTCAGGCGGGCGGTGCGGATGGTGACCACGCCGGCCCCCGGCTCGACCACGCCGCGCATGGCGTCGCGGGCGTTGACCGCCAGGTTCATGACCGCCGTCTCGAGCTGGCTCTTGTCGGCCAGCACCACTGGCAGGTCGCGGCCGTAGTCGGTTTCCAGCCGCACGTCCTCGCGCAGCAGGCGACGCAGCAGGACGGCGAATTCCCCGACCAGTTCGCCCAGGTCCAGACGTTCGCGGCGGACGGTCGACTTGCGCGAGAAGGCCAGCAGCTTGCGCACCAGATCGGCGGCGCGGATGGCGGTCTGGCGGATCTCGTTGAGCCCCTCGTACGAGGGATCGCCGACGGGGTGGCGCTCCAGCAGGCCCGAAAGCTGCAGCTGGATGGCGGTCAGCAGATTGTTGAAGTCGTGGGCCACGCCGCCCGCCAGCTGGCCCACGGCCTGCATCTTCTGGGCCTGCGAGAGCTGCAGCTCCATCGACTTCTGGGCCGAAACGTCGAACAGCCAGATGCGCCGCTTGTCGCCTTCCGGGGCGACATAGAGGTGCAGCATCCGGTCCGGAAAGGCCCGGGCGACCAGTTCGATCGGGCCCGACGAGCCATCCGCGAGCTTGGACCGGGCCTCGGCGACGCCGGCGGGATCGAACAGGTGGCCGAAGGCGGCGTCGCGGGCCGCGGCTGGTCCGGTCAGCACGGACAGCGCCGCATTGGCCTCCTCGACCTTGCCGGAAAACAGCTCCTCGGCGGCGATGACGGCCGAGCCGAACGGCGCCCCGGCGGCCATGGCGCGGCTCTCGACGGCGTTGGACGCGCTCGACTGGCGATACGGGAGGGCGTCGCCCACCGGCAGCACCGCCTCCGGCGCCGCGCGCACGAGGAAACGGCCTTCTCCGGCCCGACCGATCAGCACCTCCTGCTCCCGCTCGCCGATGACGACGATGGCGCGGCCCTGCTCGCCGGCGCGCGCCTGGGCGAAGGCCATGTAGAGGGCCGCGGCGGACTTGCCCTTGGGCAGGGCGACGGTGGCGCCGTTGGCCTCGGCCCAGGCTCCGTTGAAGGCCAGAACCTGGCCCGTCGCCCAGACCAGGGCGGCGGGTTCGGCCATGGCGTCGAGCAGGTCGACCGTGGCGTCGCCGATGGGCTTTTTCGTTTCGCTGCGGGCGAAGGCGAACAGGCCGATCAGGGCCACGGCGCCGACGGTGAAGATCAGCACCAGCCCTGGCGCGCTGGTCGGATCGGCGCGGAACGCCGGATAGGCCAGGGCCGCGACCGCGACCACGAAGCCGACCGCCATGAGGATCAGCAGCGGGTCGAAAGCTCTGGCCGCCGGTGCGGTCCTGGTGGTTGCGGTCATGGCGCCTCGGCCCGAATCAGCACGGGAAGCATCCGCCATAGTGTTCCGGATGCGCCTGAGGCGCGAATCCGGCGATCCGGGCGCGAAAAAACACCGTCCAATGCGTCCGAAGCGTCCACTCCGTCCACTTCCCCCGAAGACCAGAAACACCGTCCGAAGCGTCCGAAGCGTCCGCTCCGTCCGCTTCATCGCAGCCCCGGTCGATGCGCCGTCGCCGGACGCAGTTTGAGGGATCTGTACGTCAGAATCGGACGCAGCCCCCCCGGATGGGAGGTCGCTCTAGGCCGCCTTGCGCTGCTCGGCCTTCTGGTCGCGGGCCGCGTCGATGCGGGCCTCGGCGATGGCGTCGGCGATCTCATGGGTCGGGCGCTTCTCGACGGCCGACCGTTCCATGATTTCCTCGAGCGTCTCCATCAGGCGGGACAGCTTGCCCTCGACCCAGGCCGGATCGTAGGCGCCGCTGCTCTGACGGGCGCGCAGTTCCGAGGCGACGTTGATGATGCCGCCGCCGTTGACGACGTAATCGGGGGCGTAGAGCACGCCGCGCTCGAACAGCTGCTGACCGATGTCCGGCGTGGCCAGCTGATTGTTGGCCGCGCCGACCACCGCCTTGACCGTCAGCCGGTCCAGCGTCCGGGGGTTCAGCGTCGCGCCGAGGGCGCAGGGGGCGTAGATGTCGGCCTTGACGTCATAGATGGCGTCGGGGGCCACGACTTCGGCCCTGGTGCGGGCGGCGACCTCAGCCAGCAGGGCCGTGTTGACGTCCGTCATGATCAGTTTGGCGCCGGCCGCGTAAAGCTTGTCGGCCAGGTAACCGCCGACGTGGCCGATGCCCTGGAGCGAGACGGTCAGGCCGGTCAGATCGTCCTGCTTCCACAGGCGGCGCGCGGCCAGCAGGGTCGAGCGGTAGACGCCCTCGGCGGTGACGGGGCTGGGATCGCCCGAGGCTTCGGGACCGTCGTTCAGGCCCAGCACATAGGGGGTGACCTTGCGGGCCTCGGCGATGTCGGCGACCGAGACGCCGACGTCTTCCGCCGCATAATAGATGCCGCCCAGCGTATCGACGGCGCGGCCGAAGGCGCGGAACAGCTCGGGGGATTTCTGGGTCCTGCTGTCGCCGATGATGACCGACTTGCCGCCGCCCATTTCCAGATCCGCGACGGCGTTCTTGTAGCTCATGCCCCGCGACAGGCGCAGCACATCCTCGAGGGCCTCGGCGCTGGAGGCGTAGTTCCACATCCGGGTGCCGCCGACGGCCGGGCCGCGGGCGGTTGAGTGAACAGCGATAATGGCGCGCAGGCCGGTCTTTTCGTCAAAGACCGCATGAACGCCTTCGTGGTTCGCGAAGGACGGGGAATCAAACAGCGTCATGCTCACTTGAGCGTCTCCCGGGGTGTTTTTTTGTTGCGCGGGTGCTTACGCTCCGGCGCTTAACACCGCAAGCATGGCGGTTTCACGTCAGCGTGGGCGGGGCGTAACCCTCAGGGCCGGCAGAACGGGGCCCGCCCCGGACGGCAGCGGCGCGGATGCGTCCCGCAGCCAGGCCTCTACGTCTCGATAGACGGTCTCGGCCTGCAGGTCGCGGTTCAGGATGTGCCAGCCGTCCGGATAGAAGCCGGTCCGCAGGTTCGGCCGTTCGCCCGCCCGCTCCAGCGCCCGCCGCATGGGGTCTTTCTGGATCACATTGTCGTGGCCGCCATACAGAAGCAGGGTCGGGGCGCGGACGTCGCCGAGCCGCATCGAGGCGGTCTCCATCAGGTCGACCAGGCCGTAGAGGGCGTCGATCCGGGTGGACAGGATGCTGTTGGGATCGCGGCCGTTGCGGAACAGCTCCAGCCGGTTGTCAGAGGCGGGATGGTCGCGGACCGCCCATTCCGGCGCATCGACCGGCCGTTCGCCCATGGCGCGGGCGGCGATCCACAGGCCGGCCGAATTGACCGGTCCCTGGGCCGTCCAGCCCCAGACGGCGGGGGCCAGCAGGATGACCCGGTCGGCGGCCGGCGGCCGGTCCGAACTGAAGCCGGCGATGGTCACGGCCCCGCCCATGCTTTCGCCCGCGACGGCGATGACGGCGCGGGGATATCTGGCGCGGGCCAGGGCCACAGCGGTGCGCAGGTCCTCGGCCATCCGCGCCTGCCCGGCCCAGACGCCGCGCCCCGGCGCCTCCCCGAAGCCGCGCTGGTCGACCGCCCAGGTCTCGATGCCGCGCTCGGCCCACCACGGTCCGGCCAGCCGGAATGAAGCGCGGCTGTCGTTCATGCCGTGCAGGGCGATGATGACGGCCCAGGGCTCGCCGGCGTCCGGCGCCCAGCGCGCCAGCGGCAGCCGCGCGCCGTCGTCCATGACCAGCGCCCGCGTCTCCAGGGCGGGGCCGGCGAAACCGGGCGGCGGGGTCATGGGGGGCTGGACGGCGGGCGTGGCGCAGGCGGCCAGGCTCAGCATCACGGTCAGGACGGCCAGGGCGCGGATCATGACGTCAGGATGCCACGCACCCGCGCGCGCAGCCATGGCAGCACCTCTTCGTCGAACCACGGATTCTTCCGCAGCCAGGCGGTGTTGCGCCACGACGGATGCGGCAGGGGCAGGATCGACGGCGCATGGTCGCGCCAGGCCCGCACCGTCTCCGTCATATTGACCCCCGCCCGGTCGCCCAGAGCCCAGATCTGGGCGTGGCCCCCGACCAGCAGGGTCAGTTCGACCTCGGGCAGTTCCGCCAGCAGCCGCGGCCGCCACAGCTCGGCGCAGCGCCGCGGGGGTGGATAGTCGCCGCCGCTTTTTCCGCTTCTTTGGGGCGCCGTGCCTGGATAACAGAAGGCCTGGGCCGCCACGCCGATGCGGCGGTCGGCGTAGAAGGCCTCGTAATCGACGCCCAGCCACTGCCGCAGCCGGTCGCCCGAGGGGTCGGTGAACGGCAGGCCGCTCTCGTGAACCCGACGACCCGGCGCCTGGCCGCAGATCAGCAGCCGGGTTTCCGGAAAGACCCGGACCACCGGGCGGGGCGTGTGGGGAAGCTGGCCGAGGCAGGCCCGGCAGGCGCGGATGTCGGAAAGGACCTGTTCCAGGCTCATATGATCACCGCTTGATCACCGCGAGCGGATCAAAAGGATCAGGCGAACTCGTCATCGTCCTCGACGACGGGCGGCAGGGCCGCCAGCGCCGCGGCGGTCTCGGCCTCGGTCGGCAAACGCAGGCGGATGACGCCCTTGAAGGCGTTCGGGTCGACCGGCTTTCCCTTCTTGGTGATGGTCAGCCGGCCCTGACGCATCAGGCCCAGGGCGCAGGCGCGGACCTTGGGCAGCATCCGCTGCCATTGTTCGGGCTGCATCTCTTTCGCCACGTCGGACGGTTCGATGCTCTTGCCGCCGACGCCCCGGGGGTCGGCCTTCGCCAGTTTTTCGAAGATGGCGGTTTCGATGGGGTCGCTCATCGCGCCTATATGCTGCATTGCGAGAGCGATAGTAAGGCGGAGCGCGAACGATGGTTCAGAAGGTCACGGTGACGGAGGGCGAGTTCGCCGGCTGGCAGATGTACGACCTGCACGGCACCTTCGACCAGGTGGTGGGGCCGTTCTACTTCAAGCCGGACGCCGACGGCCGCATGCGCTGCGCCTTCCGGGCCGAGCCCAAGCACATGAACGCCGGGAACCGGATGCATGGCGGCTGCCTGATGACCTTCGCCGACATCGCCCTGTTCCAGACAGCCTATCAGGAGATGGAGGGGGCCTCGGGCGTCACCGTGTCGCTGGAGTCGACCTTCATCGACGGCGCCTATGTCGGCGAACTGGTGGAGGCGACCGGCGAGGTGATCCGCGCCGGCAAGAGCCTGATCTTCGTGCGGGGCCAGATCAACGCAGGCGCGCGCGTGCTGATGACCTTCTCGGGCGTGATCCGGAAATTCCGGCCGCGCGGCTGATCAGCCGTCGATGATGTCCTGGAGGATGGAGGCCATCCGGCGGTGCATCTCCTTGCATTCGGCGGGGCTCAGGCCGAAGCCGCCGGTGATCTCGCGGCTGACCGCCATGCCCATGACGAAGGCCGCGGCCAAGCGGGCGCGCACCGCCCCGTCGGAACCGCCCACCCATTCGGCGAAGGGGTTGAAGAAGCGCTCGTTGCCGGTGCGCTGGACCAGCTCCATGGCCTTGGTCGAACCCACCGAGCGCAGCAGGACCAGCAGGCCCTTCAGCTTGCTGTCGGACTTGGCCTCGTAGATCGCCTCGTGCGCCACGCGGCGGCCGAAGTCGGCGCGATCGCCCTCCATCAGCTCGGCCCCGTTCTCGCAGCTGTCGAGGACCGAGGTGAACAGGTCTTCCTTGGAGCCGAAATAGCGGGACACCAGGGCGGCGTCGACGCCGACGTCGCCGGCGATGTCGCGCATGCCGACGTCGTCATAGCTCTCGCGCGCGAAGCGTTCGCGGGCGGCGGTCAGTATGGCGGCGCGGGTCGCCTCGGCGTTCCTGGGCCGGGGCGCGACATGGCAAAACAATTCGTGAACTCCGGAATAGCCCCAAAATGCATATGGCTTTGTCAACCGCCGTTGACAAGCGAAAGCGCGATCACCATTAAGTCACCGGGCGTTGACTACCGGCTTCCTCCCCGTTCGCCGCGTCGACAAAGACAGGGATCTACCTTTGATGCGAACCGCGAAGATCGTGGCCGCGGCCGTCCTCATGACGACCGTGCTTTATGGCTGCTCCCAGAGAAGCGAAGCCCAGGCGCCGCCGGCCCCGGCCGTCACCGTCGCCACGCCGCTGGTGCGGGGGGTGCAGGACTGGGATGAATTCACCGGCCGGTTCGAGGCCACCCAGTCGGTCGAGGTGCGCGCCCGCGTCGGCGGCTATATCTCGGCCGTCCATTTCCGCGACGGCGACTATGTGCGGCGCGGCCAGCTGCTGTTCAGCCTCGACCCCCGCCCGGCACAGGCGGCCCTGGCCTCGGCCCGCGCGCAACTGTCGCAGGCCCAGGCCCAGCTGGCCCTGGCCCGCAGCGAACTGACCCGGTCCGAGACCCTGCTGGAATCCCAGGCCGTCTCCCAGGCCGAGGTCGACACACGCCGCGGGGCCCTGCAGACGGCCCAGGCCGCCATCGCCGCGGCCAACGCCAATGTCCGCGCCCGCCAGCTGGATCTGGAATTCACCCGCGTCACCGCCCCGATCTCGGGCCGGGTGTCCGACCGCCGGGTCGACGCGGGCAATCTGGTCGCCGGCGGGTCGTCGGCCGCCGACGTCCTGACCACCGTGGTGTCCAGCGCCCCGATCCACTTCGTCTTCGACGGGTCCGAGGCCGTGCTGCTGAAATACCAGCGGCAGGCCCGCAACGGGGCCGCGCCGATCCAGGTGCGGCTGCAGGACGAGACCGACTTCACCCGCTCGGGCACGCTCGATTTCACCGACAACGCGGTGGATACGTCGTCGGGCGTGATCCGGCTGCGGGCCGTGATCCCCAACGCCGACGGCTTCCTGAAGCCCGGCATGTTCGGCCAGGCCCGACTGGCCGGCGCCGGAAGCTACAACGCCATGCTGGTGCCGGACGCGGCGATCGCCACCGACCAGGCGCGGCGCATCGTCTATGTGGTCGCCGCCGACGGTTCGGTGGCGCCCCGGCCGGTGGAGCTGGGGCCGCTGGTCGACGGGCTGAGAGTGATCCGGTCCGGGCTGCAGCCCACCGACCGCGTCATCATCGTCGGCGTCCAGCGCATCCAGGGTCCCGGCATGAAGGTGCAGGCGAAGACGGGCCAGATCCGCCCCGTCGCGCAGCGCGCCCAGCAGGCCCCGGTGACCCAGGCGGCTCCGGCCTCCAGCGCCACCTTCGCCAACAGCCTGTCGTCGGTCGACTGATCCGGTCATGAACATTTCCCGCTTCTTCATCGACCGGCCGATCTTCGCGGCCGTGATCTCGGTGTTCATCACCCTGCTGGGCGTCTTCGCCTATCCGCTGCTGCCGCTGTCGCAGTATCCGGAGATCGCCCCGCCGACGATCGCGGTGACCGCCGTCTATCCGGGCGCCTCGGCCGAGACCATGGCCGAGACCGTGGCCGCGCCGATCGAGCAGGAGGTCAACGGCGTCGAGCGCATGCTCTACATCTCGTCCTCCTCGACCTCGGACGGGGTGGCGACGATCACCGTCACCTTCGAGCCGGGCACTGACCTGGACGCGGCCCAGGTGCTGGTCCAGAACCGCGTCTCGCTGGCCGAGCCGCGCCTGCCGGAGCCCGTGCGCCAGATCGGCGTGACGGTGAACAAGCAGCAGCAGGACTTCCTGCTGATCATCGGCCTGACCTCGCCCGACCGCAGCCTGGCCAACGACTATATCGGCAACTACGCCAACTCGGTGATCCGCGACCGGATGCTGCGCCTCGACGGCGTGGGCGCGGTCCAGGTGTTCGGCGGCGGCAACTATTCGATGCGGGTGTGGATCGACCCCGCCAAGGCCGCCGCGCGCGGTCTGACGGCCCAGGAGATCGTCGGCGCCCTGCGCGGCCAGAACAGCTCGGCCGCCGCCGGCGCCATCGGCCAGCCGCCCTTTCCCACCAACGCCGCGGCCTTCCAGCTGCCGGTGCAGGTGCAGTCGCGCCTGAGCGATCCGGACCAGTTCAGCGACATCGTCATCAAGACGGATGCGCAGGGCCGCACCACCCGCGTCCGCGACGTGGCCCGGGTCGAGCTGGGCTCGCAGGACTACGGCATCCGCGGCTATTTCGACGGCCAGCCGGGCGTCGCCCTGGCGATCCAGCAACAGCCCGGCGCCAATGCGCTGGAAACCGCGGAACTGGTCCAGGCCGAGATCGAGGCCGTGCGCGCCGAACTGCCCGCGGGCATGGCGATCTCCGTGCCCTACAACCCGACCGAATTCGTCGCCGAATCCGTCGAGGCGGTGCAGCACACGGTGTTCGAGGCCATGCTGCTGGTGGTGCTGGTGGTCATCGTCTTCCTGCAGACGTGGCGGGCGGCGATCATCCCGATCGTGGCCATTCCGGTCTCGCTGGTCGGCACCTTCGCCGTGCTGCTGGCCCTGGGGTATTCGATCAACTCGCTGTCGCTGTTCGGCCTGGTCCTGGCCATCGGCATCGTGGTCGACGACGCCATCGTCGTGGTCGAGAACGTCGAGCGCTACATCCGCATGGGGCTGACGCCCAAGGAGGCCGCCTACCGGTCGATGAAGGAAGTGTCCGGCGCCCTGATCGCCATCGGCCTGGTGCTGGTGGCCGTGTTCGTGCCGACCGCCTTCGTGCCCGGCATCCCCGGCATCTTCTACCAGCAGTTCGCGGTGACCATCGCCTCGGCCTCGGTGATCTCGCTGGTGGTGTCCCTGACCCTGTCGCCGGCCATGGCGGCCGTGCTGCTCAAGCCGCACGACCTGCATGGCGATCCCGAGCGCAAGCCCGGGATTCTCGGGAGCGCCGCCTATTATGGCGGCTGGGCCGGACGCCGGTTCAACGAGGGCTTCGACTGGCTGTCCGACAAATACGGCCGGCTGACCGCGCGTCTGGTGCGGACCGTGGGGCTGGTGCTGGCCATCTATGTCGGCCTGCTGGCCCTGACCGCCTGGCGCGTCGTCGACACCCCGACCGGTTTCATCCCGGACCAGGACCAGGGCTATCTGATCGGCGTCATCCAGCTGCCCCCCGGCTCCTCGCTGGAGCGCACCGAGGCGGTGATGAGCCAGGCCCGGAACATCATCGAGAAGACCGAGGGCGTGGACGGCACCGTGGCCTTCGCCGGCCTCGACGGCACCAGCTTCTCGTTCGGCTCGAACGCCGCGACCATCTTCGTGCGGCTGGACGAGTTCGACCATCGCAACGCCGAGCAGTCGGCGGTCGCCCTTGCCGGCGCCATCACCGGCGCCACCTTCGGCATCGAGGAGGCCAACATCTTCGTCATCGCCCCGCCCGCGGTTCAGGGTCTGGGCAACGGCAACGGCTTCCAGATGATGGTCCAGGACCGGGGCGGCGCCGGCTATCGCGGCCTGGAGGGCGCCACCTTCGCCATGATGGGCGCGGCGGCCCAGGCTCCGACCGAGGTTCAGCAGGTGTTCTCGACCTACAACACCGGCTCGCCCCGGGTCTCGGCCGACGTCGACCGCGACAGGGCCCTGATGATGGGCGTCCAGCCGAACGATGTGTTCGAGACGCTCGGCATCTATCTGGGCTCGTCCTACATCAACGACTTCAACTATCTTGGACGCACCTTCCGGGTGACGGCGCAGGCCGAGCCGGCGTCGCGGGACGACGTCGCCGACATCGCCAATCTGAAGACCCGCTCGGCCTCCGGCGCCATGGTGCCGATCGGCTCGGTGGCGACGCTGAGGGACGACTCCGGCCCGGCGCGGGTGGTGCGGTACAATCTGTTCCCCGCCTCCGAGCTTCAGGGACAGGCGGCGCCCGGCGTGTCGTCCGGCCAGGCGCTGGACGCCATGGAAGGTCTGGCCGCCAACGCCCTGCCGCCCGGGTTCTCGTACGAATGGACCGGACTGGCGCTGCAGGAGAAGGCGTCGTCGGGCGGGACCACCCTGGTCTTCCTGATGGCCGTGATCTTCGTCTTCCTGGTGCTGGCCGCCCAGTACGAAGCCTTCACCCTGCCGACGGCCGTGGTGCTGATCGTGCCGATGTGCGTGCTCGCGGCCATGATCGGCATCGGCATAAGGGGGCTGGACAACAACATTCTGGTCCAGATCGGACTGGTGGTGCTGATCGCCCTGGCGGCCAAGAACGCCATCCTGATCGTGGAGTTCGCCAAACAGGCCGAGGAAGAGGAAGGGCTCAGCCGCTGGGATGCGGCGGTCAAGGCGGCGCGCATCCGCCTGCGTCCGATCCTGATGACCTCGTTCGCCTTCATCTTCGGCGTCGTGCCGCTGATGCTGGCGACCGGTCCCGGGGCCGAGATGCGTCAGTCGCTGGGCACCGCCGTCTTCTCCGGCATGCTGGGCGTGACCCTGTTCGGCCTGATCTTCACCCCGGTCTTCTATGTGGTCAGCCGCTGGGCGGCCTCGAAGATCCCGCAGCGGCCCGAGAAGCCGCGCGGCGTGCCCACCACCCACGGCCTGCCGCCGCACGACGCCGATCCGGCGCCCGCGACGCCCCGGCTGGGAGACGCCTGATGACGACCCGATCCCCTCTCCGGTTCCTGACCGCAACCGCCTTCGCCGCCCTCGCGCTGGCGTCGTGCGCGGTCGGGCCGAGGGCGCCCGACGCCACCCTTCCCCCCTCGGCGTCGGGCGCCTTCGTAAGCGCCTCCACCCCCGCCGTGACCGCCGAGGCGGCGCGCGACGACTGGTGGCGGCTCTATGACGACCCCGCCCTCGACGGCCTGATCCTTCAGGCCCTGACCGAGAACAACGAGCTGGAGGCCGCCGCCGCCAATCTGCGCCGCGTCCGCGCGGCCCTGGGCGAAGCCCGGGTCGGGCGGCTGCCGTCCACCACCGTCGCCGCCAGCGGCCAGTACGGCCGCGCCTCGGCCGCCACCGTCCCCGGCGGCAACGGCGGCCAGCCGCTGGACGAGGGCGAGACCTACGACGTGGGTCTCGACGTCGCCTATGAGGTCGACCTGTTCGGCCGCGTCGGCGGCTCGATCCGCGCCGCCCGCGCCGACGCCGATTCCGCCGCCGCCGCGCTCGACGTGGTCCGGGTCTCCGTCGCGGCCGAGACGGCGCGCGCCTATGCCGACGCCTGTTCGGCCAACGCCCAGATCGCGGTCGCCGAACGCACCATCGAGCTGCAGTCGGACACCGCCGACCTGACCCGGCGCCTGCTGGCCGCCGGCTCGGGCAACGGGCTGGACACCGCCCGCGCCCGCGCCGCCCTGGAGAGCACCCGGGCGACCCTGCCGCCGCTGCGCGCCCAGCGCGACGGGGCCCTGTTCCGGCTGGCGACCCTGACCGGCCGCACTCCGGCCGAGGCCAGCGAAGCGGCCCGCGCCTGCGCCCGCCCGCCCCAGTTGACCCGGCCCATCCCGGTCGGCGACGGCGCCCAGCTGCTGGCCCGCCGGCCGGACGTGCGCCGGGCGGAACGGGATCTGGCCGCCGCCGCAGCGCGCGTGAACGTGGCCACCGCCGACCTCTATCCGCGCATCACCCTGGGCGGATCCGTCGGTTCGACGGCGCTGGACGCGGGCGATCTGTCCAATGACTCAAGCTTCCGATTCAGCGTAGGGCCGCTGATCAGCTGGTCCTTCCCCAACATCTTCGCCGCCCGGGCGCGGATCGAACAGGCCTCGGCCGGCTCGGACGCCGCGCTCGCAACCTTCGACCAGACGGTGCTCGTGGCGTTGCAGGAAACGGAGACGGCCCTGGCCAACTACGCCAACGAGCTGGACCGGCGCTCGGCCCTGCAGGCCGCCCGGGACCAGGCCGCCAACGCCGCCCGCCTGTCGCGCCTGCGCTTCGACGCTGGCGCCGACAGCTTCCTGACGGTGCTGGACGCGGAGCGGACCCTCGCCTCGGCCGACGCCCAGCTGGCGGCCTCGGATGCCCTGGTCACCACCTACCAGATCGCCCTGTTCAAGGCTCTGGCGGGCGGCTGGAGCGAAGCCGGGGCCTAGGGGGGCTAGGCCCGCTTCTCCGCCACGACGGCCGTCTCGTCCTTGGGCAGAACATGCCGGAAATGGGTCACGGCGACCGGCCAGGTCTCGAGCAGGCGACGCGCCAGGGGCGAACCCGTCTCGGCCGCGTGGCGGGTGACAAGGGCGTGCAGCCGCGCCGCGGCGGCGCCCATGACGGCTCCGGCGAGCACCGAGGCGGCGTTGAAGCGGAGGTGAGCCAGATTTTCCGGATCGTGGACGAAGGCCTCGCCGCCGGACATGCCCGCCCCGAAATTCCAGCCGGTCGTCCCCAGCACCACGACCACGCCGCCGGTCATGTATTCGCAGCCGTGGGCGCCGCAGCCCTCGACCACGGCGGTCGCGCCCGAGTTGCGGACGGCGAACCGCTCTCCGGCCGCGCCGGCCGCGAACAGCGCGCCGGAGGTGGCGCCGTAGAGGCAGGTGTTGCCGATCAGGGCCGCGCCGGGCGCCCAGGACGGCGGGCGGACGACGATCTCGGCTCCGGACAGGCCCTTGCCGACATAGTCGTTGGCCTCGCCATCCAGTTCGATGCGCAGCCCCTTCATGCCCCAGGCCGCCAGCGACTGGCCCGCGGCGCCGCGCAGGTTCAGCGTCAGATGACCGTCCGGCAGGGTGTCGCCGAACCGCCGCACGATATGCGAGGACATCCGCGTGCCGATGGCCCTCTGGGTGTTGGCCACCGGATAGGTCAGCTGCATCTTCTCGCGGCGCTTGAGGAAGGGCGTCGCGTCGCGTTCGATCTGCGCGTCCAGCGCGTCGGGGACGGCGTTGCGCGGGGCGTCGGCCGGGCGCCGCTCGTCCCCCTCGCCCACCCGGACCAGCAGCGGGTTCAGGTCGAGGTCGTCCAGCTGGGCTCCCCCGCGTGACACCTGACGCAGCAGGTCGGTGCGGCCGACGGCCTCGTCCAGGGACCGCAGCCCCATCGAGGCCAGCACCTCGCGGGTCTCCTCGGCGATGAAGCTGAACAGTCTCACCACCTTCTCGGGCGTGCCGGTGAACATGGCGCGTAGCCGCTCGTCCTGGACGCAGACGCCGACCGGGCAGGTGTTCGAATGGCACTGGCGCACCATCAGGCAGCCGACCGCGATCAGCGACGCGGTGCCGATGCCGAATTCCTCGGCGCCCAGCATGGCGGCGATGACGATGTCGCGCCCGGTGCGCAGGCCGCCGTCGGTGCGCAGCCGGACGTGACCGCGCAGCCCGTTCAGGCTCAGCACCTGGTGCGCTTCCGACAGGCCCAGCTCCCAAGGCATACCGGCGTGTTTGATCGAGCCGAGCGCGGAGGCCCCGGTGCCGCCGTTGTGGCCGGCGATCAGGATCACGTCGGCCTTGGCCTTGGCCACCCCGGCCGCCACGGCGCCGATGCCGGACTGGGACACCAGCTTCACGGTCACCCGGGCGTCCGGATTGATCTGCTTCAGGTCATAGATGAGCTGGGCCAGGTCCTCGATCGAATAGATGTCGTGGTGCGGCGGCGGCGAGATCAGGCCCACGCCCGGCGTGGAGTGGCGCATCCGGGCGATGAATTCGGTGACCTTGAAGCCGGGCAGCTGGCCGCCCTCGCCGGGCTTGGCCCCCTGGGCGACCTTGATCTCGATCTCGCGGCACTGGTTCAGATATTCGGCCGTGACGCCAAAACGGCCGGACGCGATCTGCTTGACCGCCGAGTTGGGATTGTCCCCGTTGGGGCGCGGCTTGTAGCGCTCGGGATCCTCGCCGCCTTCGCCCGAAACCGAGCGGGCGCCGATGCGGTTCATGGCGATGTTCAGGGTCTCGTGCGCCTCGGGCGACAGGGCGCCCAGCGACATGCCCGGTGTGACGAAGCGCTTGCGGATCTCGTTGACGCTTTCGACCGCCTCGATCTCGATCGGTTCAGCCTCGCGGAAGTCCAGCAGGTCGCGCAAGGCCACCGACGGCAGTTCCCGCACCCGGCGGCTGTAGGCCTTGAACCGTCCGTAGTCGCCGCGCGTGGTGGCGTCCTGCAAGCGGTGGATCAGCTCGGCGTCCCAGCCATGGGTTTCCTCGCCCGCGCGAATCCGGTGGGAACCCCCGATGCGCAGACCGGGCCGCGGGGCGGCGAAGCCCTTGGCCGCCTTGCGCACCAGCTGAGTCTCGATCCCGGCGGTCCCGATGCCCGAGATGCGCGACGTCATGCCCGGGAAGAATTCGGCCACGAGAGCCCGGCTCAGCCCCAGCGCCTCGAACTCGCACGCCCCGCGATAGGCGGAGATGACCGAGATGCCCTTCTTGGCGAGGATCTTCATCAAACCCCCCTCGACCGCCGCCTTGTGGTTCAGACAGGCGTCGCGGAGGCTCAGGCCGGGATAGCGGCCGCCGTCCAGCCGCTCCAGGAAACTCTCCTGGGCCAGCCAGGCGTTGACCGCCGTGGCCCCGCACCCGACCAGCACCGCGAAGGCGTGGGCGTCGATGGCCTCGGCCGAACGGACCACCAGCGAACAGAAGGTGCGCAGGCCTTCGTCGACCAGCCGGCCGTGCACCGCGGCGGTCGCCAGGATCGCCGGAATCAGGGGACGGTTCTCGCCCGCGCGCTCGTCGGTCAGCACGATCAGTCCCGCGCCGCCCCGCGCCGCCGCCACCGCCTCGGCCCGAATCCGGTCCAGGGCGGCCTGCAGGGCCAGACCCGGCCGCGCGCCGGCCTCCGGCGCCGGGAAGGTGCAGTCGATCACGGTGGTCGCCCCCGCGCCGACCACGTCCAGCATCCGCTCGTACATGCCGGTGGTCAGGACCGGGCTGTCGAGCACGAAGACCTTGGTCTGGGTCTCGTCCTGGGCGAGGATGTTGCCGAGGTTCTTGAACCGGGTCCGCAGGCTCATCGCCCCGGCCTCGCGCAGGGGATCGATCGGCGGATTGGTGACCTGGGCGAAGGCCTGCCGGAAATAGTGGGCGAACGGACGGTCCTGGCGCGACAGAACCGCCGGCGGCGCGTCGTCGCCCATGGAGGCCACCGCCTCCTTGCCCTCGCCGGCCATGGGATCCAGCAGGGTGTCGATGTCTTCCTGCGTCCAGCCGACCGCCGACTGGAAGCGGACGAGGGCCTCCCCCGACAGGCGGCGCGGTTCGGGTCCGGGCCCGACGAGGGGCTCCAGTTCGACCATGTTGGACAGCCAGTCGCGATAGGGGTGCTTGGCCGCCAGCCGGTCGATCGTCTGCGTCTCGTCGTAAAGAACCCCGGCCTCCAGATCGACGGAGATCATCCGCCCGCCGCCGATGTGGAGGCAGCGCTTGATCCGCTCGTCGGCGATGCCGGTCATCCCCGCCTCGGACCCGCAGATCAGCAGCCCGTCCACCGTCTCGGCCACGCGCAGGGGGCGAAGGCCGTTGCGGTCCTTGCCGGCCACGACCCAGCGGCCGTCGGTGGCGCAGACGGCGGCGGGGCCGTCCCAGGGCTCCATCACGGCGTTGCAATAGGCATAGAGCGCCCGGTGGTCGTCGGAGATGACCCCGTCGATCGGCGCTTCCGGCATCAGCAGGGCCTTGACCATCGGAGCCGGCCGCCCGGCGCGCACCAGCACCTCGAAGACATTGTCCAGGGCCGCGGAGTCCGATCCGCCGGCCTGGATCACCGGCTTGACCGTGGCGTCGTCGGCGCCAAAGGCCTCGGCGGTCATGCGAATCTCGTGGCTGCGCATCCAGCCGGCGTTGCCGCGCAGGGTGTTGATCTCGCCGTTGTGGGCCAGCATCCGGAACGGCTGGGCCAGGCGCCATTCAGGGAAGGTGTTGGTCGAATAGCGCTGATGGAACAGGGCGACGTTGGCCTCGACCCGCGGATCGTCCAGGTCGGGATAGAAGTCGGCCAGCGCCTCGGCCAGCATCATCCCCTTGTAGATCACCGACCGGGCCGACAGGGAGCAGATGTAGAAATGCTGCAGATTGGCGGCCATGGCGCGCGCCTCGATGCGCCGCCGCAGCAGGTAGAGGGCGCGCTCCAGTTCCTCGCCGTCCAGGCCTTCCGGCGCGCTGAGCATGATCTGTTCGATCTCGGGCCGCGTCGCCGCCGCGCGCGCGCCCAGCATCCCGACCCGCGTCGGGACCTGGCGCCAGCCGTACAGCCAGAAGCCCGCGGCCATCACCTCGCGCTCGACGATGGTGCGGGCGCGCTCCTGGGCGCCGAGGTCGATGCGCGGCAGGAAGATCATGCCGACGGCGATCGGCCCGGACCGGGGCTCATGGCCGGCGTCGCGCACCTGGGCCTCGAAGAAGGCGCGCGGCAGGCCGATCAGCAGGCCCGCCCCGTCGCCCGACTTGCCGTCGGCGTCGACCGCCCCGCGGTGCCAGACCGCCTTCAGCGCCTTCAGCGCCAGTTCGACCACCTCGCGCCGCGGCCGGCCGTCGATGGCGGCCACCAGGCCGACGCCGCAGGCGTCGCGCTCCGAGGCCGGGTCGTAGGCATGGGCGTCGATCAGCTTCTGCCGATCGGCCTGGTACCGGGAGGGGTCGAAGGTCATGCGGCCGCCTGTTCGCGAGAGATCAGCCAGGCGTCGATCTCGGCCGCCGCGTCCTGCCCGTCCCTGACGGCCCAGACCACCAGGGAGGCGCCGCGGACGATGTCGCCGGCGGCGAACACCCCTTCCAGGGTCGTGGCCTTGGTGGGGCCGGCGGTGCGGATGGTCCGCCAGTCGGTCAGGGCCAGATCGGGTTCGGCGAACAGGGCCGGCACGTCCTCGGGCTCGAAGCCGAGCGCCTCGATGACCAGATCGGCGGGCAGGTCGAACTCGCCGCCGGGCACAGGCTCGACGCTCCAGCGACCCTCGGCCGATCGGGCGGCCAGCGCCATGCGCTGGGCCCGGACGCCGGTGGCCCGGCCGGCCTCGCCCAGGACGGCGCGCGGGGCGGCCAGCCATTCGAAAACGACGCCCTCTTCCTCGGCGTTGGCGACCTCGCGGGCGCTGCCCGGCATGTTGTCGCGGTCGCGCCGGTAGAGGCAGGTCACCGAGGCCGCGCCCTGCCGCACCGCCGTGCGCACGCAGTCCATGGCCGTGTCGCCGCCGCCGATGACCACGACCCGCTTGCCGGCCGCGTCCAGCGCGCCGCTGTCGAAGGCGGGCACGGCGTCGCCGAAGCCCTTGCGGTTGGAGGCGATCAGATAATCCAGCGCCGCGACCACGCCGTCCGAGCCGCAGCCCGGGGCCGACAGCCGCCGCGCCTGGTAGACGCCGGTGGCGATCAGCACGGCGTCATGCGCCGCGCGCACCTCGGCGAAGGCCAGGGCGCCCTCCCCCTCGCCGCCCACGTCGACGCCCAGACGGAAGGTCACGCCGCCGTCGGCCAGACGGTCGAGCCGGCGCTGAACCACCGGCTTCTCCAGTTTGAAGCCGGGGATGCCGTAGGTCAGCAGGCCGCCGGCGCGGTCGTGCCGGTCGTAGATCGTCACGGCGTAGCCGGCGGACCGGAGCCGGTCGGCGGCGGCCAGTCCGGCCGGACCCGCCCCGATGACGCCGACCGACCGCCCGCGCTCGGCGAGGGGCCGCACCGGCGCGACCCAGCCGTTCTCGAAGGCCATGTCGCCCAGCCAGCGCTCGACCGAACCGATGGTCACCGTTTCCCAGCCGGCCTGTTCCAGGGTGCAGGCGCCCTCGCACAGGCGGTCCTGCGGACAGATCCGGCCGCAGATCTCGGGCAGGGTCGAGGTGGCCGAGGACTGGCGCCACGCTTCCTCGAACCGCCCTTCGGCGGCGAGCTTCAGCCAGTCGGGGATGTTGTTCTGGAGCGGACAGCCCGTCTGGCAGAACGGCACCCCGCACTGGGCGCAGCGGCTGGACTGGCCGGCGCCGGCCGGCGGGGTGAAGCTCGCATGGATTTCGCCGAAGCCGCGCACGCGTTCGCCGGCCGGGACCTTGGCGGGTCCGGCTTTCGGGGAAACGACGAATGTCTGGTTGGCGGACGCCACGGCTACTCCTTCGCACCTGCACACAGGTCTAGGGGGCCCGCCGCCATTGCGCAACTTCCGTGCGGCTTATGCGCAGCAGGTTCGAGTTTGGACAAAAACGGACCGGCAAGGACCTCGCGAACGCAAGGTCTTGCCGGTCCGGCTTGCGCGACGCAATGGCTAGAAGGTCACCTTCAGGCCCGCGACGACGCGTTCATCCGAGAGGGGTCCGTCGACATCGGTGTCGTGGTAGCGCACGTCGATGGCCAGGTGGTCGGTCAGGGCGTAGGCCGCGCCGGCGTTCCAGGTCGTATAGTCGTCGTTGACGTCGAGGGCCTGGTAGCCGACCGCCGCCGACACGGTCCACTTGTCGGCAGGGGCGAACGCGACGTTGCCTTCCACATAGGTCGCCTCCTCGTCCAGGCCGAAGAAGTCCGGCGAGTAGTAGACCGCCGCGCCCGCGGTGACCGGACCGATGGCCCGCGACGCCGCCGCCTTGAACTCGACGTAGTCATAGTCCGCCCCGTCCGGTGCCTCGACGTAGAAGTAGCCGACGGCGCCGAAATCCAGGGCGAAGCCGGCCGCTTCGGTCCGGAACCCGCCGTACAGGTCCACCTCGGCCTCGGTATCGTCGCCGAAGTCGACGTTGGAGGCCCAGGCGCCGGCGTAGAAGGAGCCCGCTGTCAGGTCGACCCCGCCCTGGAGGGCCGGATCCTCATCGGTCTGGCTGTAGCCGCGGAACACGTAGTCGCTGACGAAGCCGATGTTCCACGCCACCTCGGGCGCGGACTGGGCGTTGGCGGCCCCGGCGGTCAGAAGGGCGGCCGTCAGGGCCGCGCAGGCTAGTACAGTTCTCATCATATCCCCTCGTTTTTCGATGACTTTTCAAACTCATGCCTACTGGTGGCGGCGCGGAGGGGAGGCTCCGCGCCGCCGGTCGGTGTCGTTCAGGCCCCTTCCATCACCTCTCCATGCAGGTGGCCGTCGAGCCCTTCGCTCTCCTGGGCGTCGGTGACGCGCAGGCCGGTGGTGAATTTGCAGACGATCAGGATCACGAAGGTCGCCACGGCGCTCCAGCCGATGGTGACGCCGAGGCCCCAGGCCTGTTTGGCGATCGTCGCGCCCTCGGCCACGCCGTTGACGGCGGCCGATGCGAACACGCCGGTCAGCAGGGCTCCGAGAATGCCGCCCGCCCCGTGGATGCCGAAGGCGTCCAGGCTGTCGTCATAGCGCAGCAGCTTCTTGATCCAGACCGACGCGGCGTAGCACACCGGGCCGGAGGCCAGGCCGATGATGACCGCGCCTTTCGGATCGACCAGACCGGCGGCGGGGGTGATGGCGACGAGCCCGGCGATCAGGCCCGACAGGGCGCCGATCAGGGACGGCTTCCGCTTCTCCATGACCTCGACGATCTTCCAGGTCAGGGAGCCGGCCATGGCGGCCAGGATGGTGTTGAGCAAGGCGACGGAAGCAATCGAATCCGGGGTCCAGGCCGAGCCGGCGTTGAAGCCGATCCAGCCGACCAGAAGCAGACAGGCGCCGATCATGGTCAGCACCGGGTTGTGGGCCACGATGGGCGACTGGCCGTAGCCCTTCCGGGCGCCCAGGAAGATGGCGCAGACCAGACCCGCCACACCGGCATTGACGTGCACCACGGCCCCGCCAGCGAAGTCGAGCACTCCCGCCGCGCCGAGGAAGCCGCCGCCCCAGACCCAGTGACAGATCGGCGCATAGACGAGCAGCGTCCACAGGCCGGTGAACAGGAGCAGGCCGGAGTATTTGATCCGCTCGGCGAAGGCGCCGGCGATCAGGGCCGGCGTGATGATGGCGAAGGTGAGCTGATAGGCGATCCACAGATACTCCGGCAGGCCGGGCGTCAGACTGTGGGCGGTGGTCGGCGTGACGCCGTTGAGGAAGAAGGCGTCGAAGCTGCCGATGTAGGCCTGGACCGTGTCGCCGGAGTAGCCGGCGACCGGCTGACCGATGCCGAAGGACAGGGAGTAGCCGGCGATGAACCAGGCGAGGGTGACCACCGCGGCCACGCCCAGGGACTGGGTGATCGTGGCGATAACGTTCTTGCGCCGCACCATGCCGCCGTAGAACAGGGCCAGGCCCGGCAGGGTCATCAGCAGGACGAGCGCGGTCGAGGTCAGGATCCAGCTCGACGCGGCGCCGTCCAGAACCAGCGGGACCTGGTGAGCGAAAAGCGCCGTCGCCGGCGCCGCCGTCGCGGTGGTGGCCAGTGCGGTCGCCCCGAGGCCGAGGCCTGCCGCGAGGCCGATGCGAAGTCGTGTCATTTTGATCCCCCAAGGATGTTCTTACGCATTTGCGAAGTGTTTACCGCATCTGCGAGATGCGCAAGTGGGCGGACGATGGTTTTTGGTTTTTCTTACTCATCAGCCGGTGAAATTGGCCGATACCAGCAACCTGATTGCTCATGTTTGCTTTATCCGGCACGATACTGCTGATACGCGGCCGAAATTCGTTAACTCGCTCCTGCAGCAATTTCCGGGATTGACGCAGCGTCGCGTCTCCGCCACGGTAAGGGCACTCATCAAGACCGGCTGAGGGATAGGCCCTTTGACGCCGGGGCAACCTTCCAGGATCCACCCGATCCCGGAGATGGTGCCAACTCCTGCGAGGCTCCTTCGAAAGAGCCGCGAGAGATGAGTGAAGCGACGGATCCTCGCCCGGGGGCCCGCCGACTTCACGGGTCTGTCACCGCACGAATTGGTTCGCCCCACCGGTTTCGCTGAGCGAGAGCGGAGCGGACCGTGGCGTCCCCAGACTGGCCTGTCGAAGAAGCGTCCGGACGCGATGTCCGCGCCGTGATCCCCGAAGAGTTCCGGCTCGACTCGGGCGAGCGTCTCGCCGCCTCCGAGATCGTCGGCCGCCTCTACGGTCCCGATCAGGGTCCGCTGGTTGTCGTCGCCGGCGGCATCTCCGGCGGTCGCTTCGCCGCACGCTGGTGGTCGTGGGCGGTCAGGGCGGGCGGCCCCATCGACCTGGGCCGGGCGCGCGTGCTGGCGTTCGACCTGTTGCCGGGCAAGGACGAGCCCGGCGTGACCATCACCACCACGGATCAGGCGCGTCTTCTGGCCCGACTGCTGGACGCGATCGACGAGCCAGGCGTCGACGCCTTCATCGGCGCTTCCTACGGCGGCTGTATCGGCCTGGCCTTCGCCGCGGCCTTCCCCGGGAGGATCGGTCAACTGGTGGCGATCTCGGCCGCGCACCGGACCCATCCGACCGCCACCGCCTGGCGCGGCGTCCAGCGGCGGCTGCTGGCTTTCGCCCGCGACTGCGGCCGCGAGGCCGAGGGCGTGGCGCTGGCCCGCGAGCTGGCCATGGCGACCTATCGCACACCGGAAGAGTTCGCCCTGCGTTTCGCCTCGACCCCGCCCGCCGGGGCCGGCGCGCCCTATCCGGTCTGCGACTACCTGATCGCGCGCGGGGCCGACTATGCCGAGGTCAGTTCAGCCGGCCGGTGGATTTCGCTGTCGGATTCCCTGGATCGCCACGCCGTGGCGCCCGAAGCGGTCCGCTGCCCCCTGACCGTCATCGGCTTCACCTCCGACCGGCTGGTGCCGATCGAGGACAGCCGCGAACTCGCGGCCCGCGCCCCCGACCTGCGCCGGCTTGTCGAGACCCCTTCGATCTTCGGCCACGACGCCTTCCTGAAGGAACGTGAACTGGTCGGGCGCCTGCTGCACGACGCCCTCAGCCCCCTCTACGCCGCCCCCTTTCGCGAGATCGCCGCATGACCTGTCCGCCCGATATCCATCCCTGCACCACCGCCGCCCGGCATGGCGTGAACAGCGATCCGGCCCATGGCGCGGTGATGCCGCCGATCTATCTGTCCTCGAACTACAGCTTCGACGGCCTGGATGGGAAACGGCGCTACGACTACACCCGCTCGGGCAATCCGACCCGCGACGTGCTGGGTGAGACCCTCGCGCGGCTGGAAGGCGGCTGCGGCGCGGTGGTGACGGCGACCGGCATGGCGGCGGTGGACCTGGCCCTGTATTCGCTGGAGCCGGGCGACCTCCTGATCGCCCCGCACGACCTGTACGGCGGCACCCACCGGCTGCTCGCGGCGCGCGCCCTGCGGCGGCATTTCGAGGTGGTCTTCGTCGATCAGAACGACCGCGCCGCCCTCGACGCCGCCTTCGCCCGCAACCCCAAATTGATCCTCATCGAAACGCCGTCCAACCCGCTCATGCGCGTGGTGGATGTGGCCGACCTGTGCGCGCGCGCCCACGCCGTCGGCTGCAAGGCGGCGGTCGACAACACCTTCCTGTCCCCGGCCCTGCAGCAGCCGATCGCCCTCGGCGCGGACCTGGTGATCCACTCCACCACCAAATATATCAATGGCCATTCGGACGTGGTCGGCGGCTGCGTGGTGGCGAAGGACCCGGCCGATCTGGAACAACTCACCTGGTGGGCCAACTGCCTGGGGGTCACCGGCTCGCCGTTCGACGCCTGGCTGACCCTTCGGGGCGTGCGCACCCTGTTCGCCCGTATCGAGCGACAGCAGGCGACCGCGGGACGGATCGCGGAATGGCTGGCGGCGCAGCCGGCCGTGCGCGCGGTCCACTATCCGGGTCTGAAGACCCATCCCAACCATGCCGTCGCGGCGCGTCAGCAGACCGGCTTCGGCGCCATGCTGAGCTTCGAGCTGGAAGACCTCGGCGCGGTGCGCGCCTTCGTGGAAGGGCTCAAGGTCTTCACCCTGGCCGAGTCGCTGGGCGGGGTCGAAAGCCTGATCGCCCACCCGGCGCTGATGACCCATGCCTCGATGGTTCCCGAGGCGCGGCGCACGGCCGGGATCACCGACGGCCTGTTGCGGCTTTCGATCGGCCTGGAGCATCCGGAGGACCTGCTCTCCGACCTGTC
Source organism: Brevundimonas sp. (assembly GCF_030704825.1). Lineage (GTDB taxonomy): Bacteria > Pseudomonadota > Alphaproteobacteria > Caulobacterales > Caulobacteraceae > Brevundimonas. The sequence continues at coordinate 82,645 of NZ_JAUYNX010000022.1, forward strand.
GGCGGCGCTGGCCGCCGTGCCGCTCCCGCTTGCCGCCGAAGCCGCGTGAGGGGCCGTCGATGAGCGCCCTCGCCCTGACCGCGCCCGGCCTCCCGGCCATCCCGCCCGGAGACGCGCCCCCTACGGAGGAGCCGGTCGTCCTGCTGCAGCTGGACGCGACCGTCACCGCCGAGGCGGTGTCCTCCGTCTATCGCGAGGTGCGCCGCGGACGGCGCGTGGTCGTGGTCGCCGGCGGCGACTCCGGCGCGCCCGAACGGCTGGCCCTGGGGCTGGACGCGGTCGGCGTCGTCGCCGCTCTCCCGACCCCCGGGGAGGCCCTGTTTCACGCCGGCGTCGCCATCGTGGCGGGCCCCTCGGCCCCGCCGACCCGGATTGCTTCGACGCCGACGCGGCTTCTGCGCGTGGCGCTGGCCGGATGCGGCGTGGTCGGCGGCGGCGTCCTGGAGCGCCTGCTGGCGGATCCCCGCTTCGAGGTGGTCGGGGTTCTGGTGCGCCACCCCGGCAAGCGACGCGACGTTCCCATCCCCGCCGGTCTGGCGCTGTCCGATCCCGCCGCCCTGCTGGCGCGCGAGCCGGACATCCTCGTCGAGGCGATCTCGGAAGCCTCCACCGGCCTGGCCCTGGTCCGCGCGGCCCTGTCGCGCGGCGTCGACGTGGTCAGCGCCAACAAGCAGGCGATCAGCGCCGACCTGCCCGCCCTCGCGCGGCTGGCCGGGGACGGGGGCGTGCGCCTGCTCTATTCCGCCAGCGTGGGCGGCGGCGCGCCGCTGATAGAGACGGTCCGGCGGGCCCGTTCCCACGGGGCGGTGGCGCGGATCGAGGCGGTGCTGAACGGCACCTGCAACTTCATCCTGAACCGTCTCGCCGAGGGGCTGGCGTTCGACGCCGCGCTGTCCGCCGCGAAGGAGGCCGGCTTCGCCGAGGCGGACCCGTCCGCCGATCTGACCGGCCTCGACGCGGTCGCCAAACTGGCCATCCTGGCCCACGAGGCGGGGCTGGGACGCCTCGAAGCGAACGGCCTGACCCGGGAAACCCTGGCCGGGAACGCCACCCTGCCGACGGGAGAGGTGCGTCAGCTGGCGCGGCTCGACGTCCGCACGGGCGAGGCCGGCGTGGCTTTTCGCGCCGTGGGCGGCGACGCCCTGTTCGCCGGATTGCCGGACGAATGGAATGCGCTGAGGGTCACGACCGCGGACGGACGGGTCTTCACCGCCCGGGGGCGCGGCGCCGGGCGGATACCGACGACGGAGAGCGTCTGGGCCGACTTGGTCGATCTCGTCGAATCCGGGCGATAGCGGCAAAAAAGACGCCGCCGGCTCCGTGGGGCCGGCGGCGCTCAAGGCGCTGATCAGGAGAGATCAGAAGCTGTAGCGGAAGCCCGCGAAGAACTGTCTGCCAGTGTGATGGTGCACCGAGACCAGGTTGTAGATGCCGACATACTGGGTCGGGACCTCGTCCGTCAGGTTGATGCCTTCCAGGGTCAGGGTCAGCTGGTCGGTGACATTGTACGAGGCCGAGGCGTCGACATTGAAAGTGTCGACCACACCCTCGATGGCGTTGCCGTTGCGGCCCGGAACCTGGGTCAGGTAGCCATCCCGATAGGTGCCCGACACCCGCGCGCTGAACCGGTCGTCCTCGTAATAGAGGGTGGCGTTGTAGGCCCGCTTGGACAGGTTGGTCAGGGTGTTGGTTGTGCCGTTCGGGTACTCGATCTGGGAGTCGACGTAGGTGTAGTTGGCCAGAACCCCGAGGTTGCCCAGGAAGCCCGGAAGGAAGGTCAGGGGCTGCTGATAGCTGATCTCGTAGCCGTCGAGATCGCCGCCATCGGTGTTGACCGGCTGGTTGAATACCCAATCCGCCGAGGGGGAACAGCCGGGAACAGCGCCGCAGGCCGCCGTGGCCACACTGTCAGGCAGGCCCAGGGAGTTCCCCGTGAAGGGCTGGGTCACCGTGTCGTTGGCGACGAAGCTGTTGATCTCCTTGCGGAACAAGGCCAGCGACAGGATCGACTCGGGGGCGAAATACCATTCGAACGCCAGGTCGTAGGTGGTCGCTCGGGTGGGTTCCAGCATGGGGTTGCCGGAGTTGACCGTCCGGTTGTTGCCCGAAACCGAAACCGTTCCGCCGGGAGTCAAGGATCCCAAGCCCGGCCGCGTCATGACCTTGGCCGCGCCGAACCGGATCAGGAAGTCCTCGCCCGGCTCGAACACCAGATTCATGGACGGGAGCAGGTCGTCGTAGCTCCGGCTCGCCGATGTGAACACCGGCGCGCCCGCGGCCAGGGTATAGCCGGTCGAGTACTGGTCGGTCTTGATATAGCGCAGACCGTAGTTTCCCCGAACCGGGATGGAGCCCAGTTCGGCGTCGAAATCGACCTGAACATAGGCGCCCTGACTCTCTTCCTCCACCGAACGGTTGTTCCCCCGCGAGGGGATGAAGCTCATTGGGAAGCTGCCGAAGTCGAACAGGGCGTCGGCGGCGTGATAGTCCGGGATCAGCCAGGACAGGGTCGAACCGGCGGGGATGTCCCATTGGTCGGCGAGTCCGACGATGCGGCTGAAGTCGGTGATAGGCGTCCCGGCGACGCCGGCCGGGATGCAACCTTCCGCGTTGCCCGTCGGGGCCAGGCCGCAGGACGCCGGATCGCGGCGCAGCTCGGTGGTCTCGAACGTATAGGTCTTGAAGAACAGGCCGCCCGAGAAGGTCACGCCCGGCCTTGCATCCCATTCCCCACTCAACTGGGCGGTCTCGTAGGTGTTGTCCGCGGTCTGCGGCCGCAGCCGGATCTGGCTCAACGTCCAGTTGGCCGGATCGTTGACATCGAACCCGTAGGTGATCAGCGGCAGATTGGCGTTGTCGCGATAATCATAGCTGTAGCCGTCCGAGCTGGCGTGATCGAACAACAGGGTCGTCTGGATCGGATTGTCGTGTTCCGAGGTCGAGGAGCCCAGGAAGGCGTTGACCCGGAAGGTGTCGGAAAATTCGTGCGACACGTCCAGGGTAAGCTGGGTGAACTCAGTCGTCAGTTCATCGAAACGCGATTCCGAACGCACATCGACGTTGTCGAACACGCCGTAGACCATGTTCCCGTTGCCATCGACTTCGGAGTCGACGACCACGATGCCCGCCCGGCCGCCAGCGCCGCCAGCGCTGAAGTCCGGAGCCTGCAGGAAATGTTCGAAGCGGGTGGCGCTGAAATCGGCATAGAGCAGGTCGAGGCTGACCTCGGTGCGAGCGGTCGGCCGCCACTGCAACGACCCGGTTATGCCGAGGCGCTCCTGATCGTGCTCGAGGATGCCATAGCGCGGGAGTCGTGGGGTGAAGGCGTTGACCGCACCCGGGCCTGAACCGACGTTGCCGCCTTGCCAGCGCACCGTGCTGTGGCCTTCTTCAAGCGCTTCGCGCCCCGAATAGGCGACCGAGAGCAGGGCCCCGAACGTCCCGTCGCCCCAGGTGTTGGAGATCAGGAAGGCCGCGCGCGGGTCGGGATTCTGGGCCAGATCGTTCCAACCCATCTGGCCGGAGACGGCTACGGTGAAGCCAGGATAGTCGAACGGACGGGCCGCCCGCAGGTCGACGGTGGCTCCGAGCGAACCTTCCTCGGTATCGGCCGAGGCGGTCTTGCGCACCATGATGCTGTTGAAAAGATCCGAGGCGAAGACGTTGAAGTCGAAGCCACGGCCGCGGTTGGTGCCTCCCGAGCTGTCGGTGCCGCCCGTGGTGCCCAGGGCCTCCATGCCGTTGATGCGGATGCGGGTGAAGTCCGGGCCCAGTCCGCGCACCGAGATGTTCCGTCCCTCGCCGGCGTCGCGGGTGATGGCGACGCCGGGAATGCGCTGGATCGCCTCGGCCAGGTTCTGGTCGGGGAAGTCGGCGATGTCCTCGGCCATGATGACATCGACGGCGCCGGCCTCGCGGCGCTTGACGTTCAGCGCCTGAGCCAGGCTGCTGCGAAAGCCGGTGACGACGACCTCGTCGATCTCGGCCGCATCTTCCTGTGGCGGGGTCTGGGCCGCGGCGGCGGCGACTCCCACCGACAGGGCGAGGACCAGGCCGGACGCGCCGGCGAACAAATTACGGCGAAGAGCGCGGGTCATCCCCGGCTGAATGGCTTGCAACATATGCACCCTCCCATGGGCATACAGGACGCCGGAGTGACTCCGGTCTATCTGTTTTTGCGGTCCGGCGACGTTGGCCGGGCCGTTTGACACCGGTGTCATATCCACACGGGACAAGTCCTGACACCGGTAGCAATCAGGAGCCTAACCTGACGGCCCGCGCATCCGCAACCCCGGCGACCCCCGGTTTGAGGACAAGCTCTGCGATACCGATGGTCGCCGTGTCGCGCGGGGCACACTTCCGGGGACCAGCGGGCCCGGAGCCGGCGTGGGGTCAGCGCGCCAGCCAGCCTCCATCCACCGGCAGTACGGCCCCGTGGACGTAGGCCCCGGCGTCCGAGGCCAGGAATACCGCCGCGCCCTTGATGTCGGCGGGATCGCCCCAGCGTCCGGCCGGGATGCGCGCGAGGATGTCGCGATTGCGGGTCTCGTCGGCGCGCAGGGCCTCGGTGTTGTTGGTGGAGAAATAGCCCGGCGCGATGGCGTTGACGTTGATTCCCTTCGCCGCCCACTCGCAGGCCAGCAGCCGCGTCAGCCCGGCCAGCCCGCTCTTCGAGGCCGTATAGGACGGCACCCGGATGCCGCCCTGGAAGGACAACATCGAACAGATATTGATGATCTTGCCGCCGCGCCCCGCGCCCACCCATGTCCTCGCCACGGCCTGGGAAAGGAAGAAGGCGGACTTGAGATTGGTGTCGATCACCGCGTCCCAGTCTTCCTCCGTGAAGTCCAGGCTGTCGTTGCGGCGGATGATCCCGGCGTTGTTGACGAGGATGTCCACCGAACCGGCCTGCGCCACAACGTCCGGGATCGGATCGATCGAGCCCAGGTCGGCCGCCACGGCGGTGAACCGGCGGCCCAGGGCGGCCACGGCCTCGCCCGTCGCTGTCGGCGCCGACCGGCCCACGGCGACGATGTCGGCTCCGGCTTCGGCCAGACCCACGGCGATGGCCTGGCCCAGGCCCGTGTTGGCGCCGGTGACCAGGGCCGTCCGCCCGGCGAGATCGAAGCGGCTCATTTCAGCTGACAGATGTCGAGGACGGTCATGTCCGTATAGTCCAGGTTCTCGCCGCCCATGGCCCAGATGAAGGTGTAGTTGGACGTGCCCGACCCCATGTGGATCGACCACGGCGGCGACACGACGGCCTCGCCGTCCGCAACCACGATGTGACGCTGGGCGTCGGGCTCGCCCATGAAGTGGAAGACCCGGTCGTTGTCGCCGAGACCGAAGTAGAAATAGACCTCCGAGCGCCGGTCATGCAGGTGCGGCGGCATGGTGTTCCAGACGCTGCCGGTCTTGAGGATCGTCAGGCCCAGAAGCAGCTGGCACGACTGGCAGGTGGCCGGGACGATGTACTGGTAGATGGTCCGTTCGTTCGAGGTCTCCAGCGCGCCCCGCTCCAGCGGCACGGCCTGGCCCAGCGAGATGTGTTTGGTCTCGTAGCGGACGTGGGCGGGCGTCGAGGCCAGGTAGAAGCGGGTGTCGCCGGCGAAGGTGACGTCCTTCGAGCCCATGGCGATGTAGAGGCCGTCGTTGGCCTCCAGTGTGTAAGTCACCCCGTCCACGGCGACGGTGCCGGTCGCGCCGCCGACATTGACCACGCCCAGCTCGCGCCGCTCGAGGAACGGGTGGCCCGCGGCCGAGGCCGGCTCGGTCTGGTCGGGCAGCTTCACGGTGGCCGACCCCGGCTGGACGCCGCCGATCACGAACCGTTCGTAGTGGGTGTAGTTGAGGCGAATCTCGCCGCCCTGGAACAACCCGTCGATCAGATAGCGCTCGCGCAGCTGATCGTTGGTGACCCCCTCCATCATGTCCGGGTGGGTGGCGTGATAGGTCTTGCAGTACATGGGGGCACCTTGTCCGGGTCGGAGCGTGGCGTCTAGGTAACCGGTGTCATGAACGGGGGCAAGGCGCCCGCATCGTGCTTGCGTCCATCGGCGGCGCGACCTTCGCGAGGAGTCTGGCCTTCAGCCCGAGAGGACGTCGGCCGCCTGACGCCCCGGCGCCGCCGTGGAGTCCCGAATCACCAGGAACGGATCGACCTCGGGCTGGACCAGGGTCGCCGGGTCCAGCCCCCGGCTGCGGGCCGTCAGCTTCTCGGCCGCCATCCGGCCCATGTCGCGGATGGGCAGGCGCACGGTGGTCAGATTGGGCCAGACGCGCGACGCCATCGGCAGGTCGTCGAAGCCGACGATCGACAGGTCCCTCGGCACGTCCAGACCGGCGTCGCGCGCGGCCTTCATCACCCCGATGGCCATTTCGTCATTGCCGGCGAAGATGGCGGTCGGCGGGTTGGGCAGGGCCAGCAGGTCCCGCGCAGCCTCGACCCCGGACTCGAAGGTGTAGGCGCCCTGACGCACCAGGGCGTCGTCCAGGGCCAGGCCGTGCTCCGCCAGCCCCTCGCGGAAACCCCGCCCCCGCTCGTGCGACGACCGGAAACTGTCGGGACCCGAGATGAAGGCCACGCGTCGATGCCCGAGCTGGGCCAGGTGCCGCGCAGCCTGGGCCGCGCCGCGGCTGTCGTGGGTCACCACCATGCAGGCGGGTTCGTCCAGCGACACCGAGGCGATCCGCACATAGGGGCAGTCCGCTTCCTTGAGGATGGCCACCACCCGGTCGTCCTCGGACACGGACGGCGGCATGACCACGCCGAACAGCTTCTGCCTCACGATGAAGGCCCGCACCTCGTTCAGGAAGGCGTCCGACGCCCGGTTGCAAGGGTGGACAACCAGCTCCAGTCCCGATCCCCGGACCCCGTCCAGCACGCCCTGCTGCATATTGACGACATAGTTCGGGCTGGGGTTGTCGTAGATCATTCCCACGAGGAACGAGCGCCGGAACGCCAGGCCGCGCGCCTGCGGATCGGGGGTGAATCCGTGTTCCGCGATCACCGCCTCGACGCGTTTGCGTGTTTCGTCCTTGACGAAGGGCGAGTTGTTGATGACCCGCGAGACGGTCTTCTTCGACACCTCGGCCATGCGGGCGATGTCGTTGATCGTCGCGGACTTGCCGCCGGGCCGTTTCGTCTCGTTCACGCAGCGAGTCTCTCTGATCGAACACCGTCTTAGACGGTCGAGCGCAACCTGTCAGCGCTCATGTCCCCCGTCGCTGGGCCGGCCGGTCCAGCACCTCGTCCCGCAACGGCGTCATGAAGCGCAGATCCCAGTCGTCGGGGTTGAACGGCTTGCGCGTCGCCTCGACCACCGGAGGATAGCCGCCGACCTGGCGTTCGTTGTCGATGATCTCGCCCCGCCCTTCGGCCACCTCGGCGATGAGCAGCACGTCGCGCATGTCGCGGTCCCACGGCCGGGCCCCCACCTGCGACAGCACCGAGACCTGCACCTGCTCCGCCGGCATCGGCGTCAGCCCCTCCCACCAGACCGGCGGACGGCGCGTCTGGATGATGCGGGCGGGCGCGGTGGTGTAGCGGCCGAACATGCGCAACGGCTCGCCTACCTGGTCCACCGCGATGTTGTCCCGGCCGTAGTATTCGACGTCGCCGGCTCCGCCGATCATCATGAAGGCCAGCCGATCGGTGGGGGTCGACGGCCCGGCGCGCAGCACATTGCCGATCACCGTCATCCTGCCGACCTCGAACGGCACGGTTCCCCACTCCTCGGGCGCGAGGTTGTAGTGGATGGCGCGCGGGCCCGGATTGTAGATCAGGTTGTTGACGATCACCCCGTGCACCCCGCCCTTGAACAGCGGGCTGCGCTCATGGTTGTGGGCGTAGAGATTGCCGACGATCAGCAGGCCGGTGACGTTGTCGTGGATCAGCGACCCCTTGGAATGCTCGCCCTTGGAATGGGTCGCATAGGCCAGGCTTTCGCCGTTCAGATTGTTCGAGAAGGTGATGTCGTGGCTGGTGCCCTGACGCCATTCGGCCGGTGTCGATCCGGTGAAGCGCGGGCCTGACGCCGACAGGTTCTCGTCCGTCGCCCAGGTCAGGCTGCAGTGGTCGATGATGACGTTGTACGCCCCGACGGTGGAGATGCCGTCCTCGTCCCACCCGCTCATCCATTCGGCGCCGGCCGAGCCGGGGCGGATGCGGATGTGCTGGATGACGACGTCGTGCGCGGTGATGTCCATGCCGCCGCGGATGAGGGTGATCCCCGGCGAGGGAGCGGTCTGGCCGGCGATGGTGATGAAGGGGTTCTGGAGCTTCAGCGTCTTGCGACCCAGGTCGATGACGCCGCCGACCTCGAACACCACGATGCGGGGACCGTCGGCCTCCATGGCGGCGCGCAGGGAGCCGGGGCCCTCGCTGTCCAGATTGGTGACGCGGATGATCTGTCCGCCTCGCCCGCCCGGCGTGGATGCGGCCCAGCCCAGGGCGCCGGGGAAGGCGGGCAGCGGCGCCGCGACGGCGGCGGCCGGCGCCTGCGCCGTGGCGGAAGACGGAACGGCGACGGGAAGAACGAGGGCGACCGCGAGAGCGGCGCAGCGGAGCAGTGTCATGTTTCCATCCTGTATCATGGTCGCCTGTGCCCGCGACCCTGAGCCGAATACGATGCCGGACGGGCTTCGCCGGATTCAAATTGACACCGGTTTCCTTCCTGCGCAATGTCTGCCGCAACAGGGAGGCGGCGTGAGCCACGCACACGACAATTCAGCAGCTTCGCCGATCGCGCGCGCCTTCGTCGAGGCGCGCCGGGCCGGTCGCGCGCTCGGAACCTATCCGGGAGCCCCGCCCGAATCGCTGGACGCCGCCTATGCGGTTCAGGATGACGCCGTCGCCGCCTGGCCCGACCGGATCGCCGGCTGGAAGCTCGGGCGGATCAATCCGCCGCACGACACGGTTTTCGGGGCCGGCCGTCTGGCGGGACCGATTTTTTCAAGGAACGTCTGGGCGGCCGGACTGACGCCCACGCGCTTCGGCGTCATCGACGGCGGCTTCGCGGCGGTCGAGGCCGAATATGTCCTGGAGCTGGGCGAGGCCGCGCCGGATCGCGGCGACTGGACCGCCGAAGCGGTCGCGCCGCTCGTCTCGCGAGTCTTCACGGGAGTGGAGATCGCCGGAAGCCCGTTCGCCGGCATCAACGATCATGGCCCGGCCGTCACCGCCTCGGACTTCGGCAACAACGCCGGCCTGATCCTGGGCGACGAGATCGACAACTGGCGCGAGCGCCTGTCCGATCTCGCCTGCAGCATGACCATCGACGACGTCGTCGTCGGGCGGGGCGGCGCGGCGTCCATCCCGGGCGGCCCGCTGGACTCCCTGGCCTTCCTGCTGAATCTTCTGCATCGGCGCGGACGGCGGCTGGAGGCGGGACAATTGGTCTCGACGGGCGCGGCCACCGGCGTGCACGATATCCGCGCCGGTCAGTCGGCCTGGGCCGACTTCGGGCCGGACGGCCGCATCGGTTGCCTTGCGGTTCCGGCCACGGGAGCGATCATATGAGCCTGACCCGTCGCACGCTCGGCATCGCGGGCCTGTCCGGCCTGGGCCTGGCCTCGTGCGCGCCCCGTCCGGCGCCGGGCGGCCGGACCGTCTTCGACGCCGTGGACGTCCATCCCGGCGACTTCCCCACCGTCGCCGCCGTCAAATGGATGGGCGAGGAGCTGGGCCGCCTGACCGGAGGCCGCCTCGGCGTCCGCCAGTATCCGTCCGGCCAGCTGGGCTCGGAGGACGACTCCATCGGCCTGGCCCGGTTCGGCGCCGTCGACATGTGCCGCGTCGCCGTGGCGGCCCTGAACAACGCCTTTCCCGAAACCCGCCTGCTGGCCCTGCCCTATGTGTTCCGGTCCGTGGCCCACGTCCGGGCCGTGGTGGACGGCGACATCGGCACCGAACTGCTCAATGTGTTCGAGCATCGCGGTCTGATCGGACTGGCCTATTACGACGCGGCCCCGCGCTGCTTCTACAATGTCCGCCACCCGGTCACCGAGCCGGGCCAGCTGCGCGGCCTGAAGATGCGGGCGCCGCAATCGGACATCTTCCTCGATTCCATCCGGGCGATGGGAGCCAATCCGACGCCCCTGACCTTCGGCGCCGTCTTCTCCTCGCTCCAGACCCATCTGATCGACGGGGCCGAGAACAACTGGCCGGCCTACCAGTCCAGCCGTCAGTTCGAGGTCGCGCGGTTCTGGAGCCAGACGGAACACTCCTTTTCGCCGGACGCCCTGCTGATGTCCAAGGCCAGTTTCGACGCCCTGACCCCGGCCGACCGGGAACTGGTCCGCGACGTGGCGCGCCGGTCGGTGCAGGTCATGCGGGTCGACTGGGACAGGCGCGAGGCCGAGGCCCGCGCCACGGTGGTCGCCGCCGGGGTGCAGGTCGCCGAGGTGGACAAGGTCGCCTTCGCGGCGACGGTCCGGCCGGTGCTGGACAAATATCTTGCCGAGCCGCGCCTGCGCGCGCTCCACGAACGGATCGCAGCGGTCGCCTGAACGGCCGCGCAAACCCGGCGCTCAAGGGAGGGCCCGAATGTCTGAACCCCGACGCGCAAGCGCGCGCGCACTCGACGGCCTCGCCGCCCTGGCCATGGCCCTGGCCGGCGCGGCCCTGGTCGCCATGGCCCTGATCCAGGCGTGGCAGGTCTTCGCCCGCTATGTGCTCAACGACAGCCCGGGGTGGACCGAGCCCCTGGCCCTGCTGCTGATGAGCTTCGCCGTCATGTTCGGCGCGGCCGTGGCCGTGCGGCGCGAAACCCATTTCGCCTTCCAGACCTTCCGGGACGCCGCTCCGGGCCCGCTCCAATGGCTGCTCAAATCGATCTCGCGCCTGATCGCCGCGGTCTCGGGCGCCGGGCTGATGATCCTGGGCGGAACGCTGATGATCGACGAGTGGCCGGTGGCCCTGGCCGGCGCCCCCCTGCCGTCGGGGCTCAAATTCGCCGGCCTCTGCGTGGGCGGAGCCCTGATCCTGCTGTTCTCGCTCGAGCGGCTGCTGACCGGCGACTATCGCGCGCCCGGGGCGGCGACGGCCCCCGTCGAGGGCGAGGACTGATCATGGAATACATCATCCTCTTCGGTCTGCTGGCCATCCTTCTGGCCATCGGCGTTCCGGTCGCCTTCTCGCTGCTGGCGGCGACCCTGGCCACGGTGCTGTATCTGGCCCTGCCCCCCATCGTGGTGTTCCAGCAGATGGGATCCGACATCACCTCGGTGGCCCTGCTGGCCATCCCCCTGTTCATCTTCACCGGCGAGCTGATGATGAAGGGCGGCCTGTCCGACCGGATGATCGCCCTCGCCTCCTCCATGGTCGGCCATGTGCGCGGCGGGCTGGGCCAGGTGACCGTGGTCGGCTCGACCCTGTTCGGCGGGGTCTCGGGCAGCGCCATCGCCGACGTCTCGGCCATCGGCGGCACCATGATCCCGCAGATGCAGAAGCGCGGCTATGACGCCGACTACGCCGTCAACGTCACCATCTCGGCGGCGCTGGTCGCCCTGCTCGTGCCGCCCTCGCACAACATGATCCTGTACTCGGCCTCGGCCGGGGGCGGGGTGTCGATCTCGGACCTGTTCGCGGCGGGCATCATCCCGGCCCTGTTGCTGGCCGCGACCCTGATGATCACCGCCTATGTCGTGGCCCGCAAAAGGGGCTATGCGGCCGAGGCCTTCCCCGGCTTCCGCGCCGTCGCCGTCCGCCTCGTCGCCGCCATCCCCGGCCTGCTGCTGGTCGGCATCATCTTCGGCGGGATCCGCGCCGGAATCTTCACCGCGGTCGAGAGCGCCTCGATCGCCGTGGTCTACGCCACCGTGGTCACCGGCCTGATCTATCGCCACATGAGCTGGAGCGCCTTCAAGGCCGCCTGTCTCGGGGCGGCGCGGACCTCGGGGGCAGTGCTGTTCATCATCGGCTGCGCCGGCGCCTTCGGCTGGCTGATGGCGTACATGCAGGTGCCGACCATGATGGTCGATCTGCTGCAGACCCTGACCGACAACCCGATCCTGATCCTGCTGCTCATCAACGTCATCCTGCTGATCCTCGGCACCTTCATGGACATGGCGCCGCTGATCATCATCTGCACCCCCATCTTCCTGCCGGTGGCCAAGGCCTTCGACGTCGACCCGGTCCAGTTCGGCGTCATCCTGCTGCTCAACTGCGGCATCGGACTGATTACGCCGCCGGTCGGGTCGGTGCTGTTCGTCGGCAGCGCCATCGCCGGCATCCCCATGACCCGGGCGCTGAAGACCATCTGGCCGTTCTGGCTGGCTTGCGCCGGCGTGCTGATGCTGGTCACCTTCATCCCGGCGCTTTCGCTGTGGTTGCCCTCGCTGATGAAATGACCGACCTGCTGGCCGTTCGACCGGCCGAAGACTGCCGCTGGGATTGCGTCGCCCTGGGCGAGGTCATGCTGCGCCTCGACCCGGGCGAGGGCCGCATCCGCACGGCCCGGTCCTTCCAGGTCTGGGAGGGCGGCGGCGAGTACAATGTCGCGCGCGGCCTGCGCAAGACCTTCGGGATGCGGACCTCGGTGGTCACCGCCCTGCCCCGCAACGAGATCGGGGCCCTTGCCGAGGATCTGATCCTGCAGGGCGGGGTGGATACGTCCCACATCCTGTGGCGCGAGGCCGACGGCGTCGGCCGGAACACCCGGATGGGTCTGAATTTCACCGAGCGCGGCTTCGGCGTTCGCGGCGCCCTGGGGGCCTCGGACCGGGCCAATTCCGCCGCCTCGCAGATGCGGCCGGACGAGGTCGACTGGGACGCCCTTTTCGGCGGCGAGGGGGTGCGCTGGCTGCACACCGGCGGCATCTTCGCGGCCCTGTCCGAGACCACGGCGGAGACGACCCTGGCCGCCATCCGCGCCGCCCGGCGCCACGGCGTCGTGGTCAGCCACGACCTCAACTATCGCGCCAGCCTGTGGTCGAGCCATCCTGACCCGGACGCCGCCCGGCGGGTGAATCGCGAGATCGCCGAACTGTCCGATGTTCTGGTCGGCGACGAGTACGCCTGGGAGTCCTGCCTCGGCCTCGGCGGCCATGTGGCCCGGACGGACCCGGCCGACGCCGCGCCCTTCGACGCCCTGGTCGCCCGCGCCGCCGCCGACCTGCCGAACGTCAAGGTCTTCGCCGCCACCCTGCGCGACCCGGTCTCGGCCTCGGTCAACCGCTGGGGCGCCGTGCTGTGGACGGGCGGAAAGCGCCATGCCGCGCGGCTCCGCGAAATCGCCGTCCTCGACCGGGTCGGCGGCGGCGACGGCTTCGTCTCGGGCATGGCCTGGGCCTTTCTGCAGGGCCTCGGGCCCCAGACCGCCGTCGACTTCGGCGCGGCCCACGGGGCGCTGGCCATGACCACCCCCGGCGACAACGCCATGACCTCGCTGGCCGAGGTCGAGGCGCTGGTGCAGGACCGGGGCGCCGCCGCCATCCGCTAGCTGGCGCCACCGCCCGATCCAGTCCACGCTCGCCTTGATCCATCAGGAGGAACCATGACCGACGACGCCGCCGAACACACCGTCGACCGCAGCGACCGTCTGGTCATCCTGGCCTCCTCGGTGGGGACGGTGATCGAGTGGTATGACTTCTATCTGTATGGTTCGCTGGCGGCGATCATCACCAGCCAGTTCTTCTCGGGGGTCAACGAGACCACCGGCTACATCTTCGCCCTGATGGCCTTCGCCGCCGGCTTCGCGGTGCGGCCGTTCGGAGCGGTGTTCTTCGGCCGGCTGGGCGATCTGTGGGGACGCAAGAACACCTTTCTGGTGACCATGCTGCTGATGGGTCTGTCGACCTTCGTGGTCGGCCTCCTGCCATCCTACGCCGCCATCGGCGTGGCCGCGCCGGCCATCCTGATCGCCATGCGGCTGGTCCAGGGTCTGGCGCTGGGCGGGGAGTACGGCGGGGCGGCCACCTATGTCGCCGAGCATGCGCCGCCTGGAAAGCGCGGCTTCTACACCTCCTTCATCCAGATCACCGCGACCGCCGGCCTGATGCTGAGCCTGCTGGTCATTCTCGGGGTCCGCACGGCGGTGGGCGAAGAGGCGTTCAGGGATTGGGGCTGGCGCATTCCCTTCCTCGTCTCGATCCTCCTGCTGGGGGTGTCGCTGTGGATCCGGCTCAAGCTGGCCGAGAGCCCGGCCTTCGCCCGCATGAAGGCCGAGGGCAAGGGGTCGCGGACGCCGCTCAAGGACAGTTTCGCCCGATGGCCGAACCTGAAGCTGGTGCTGCTGGCGCTGATCGGACTGACGGCGGGTCAGGCGGTGGTCTGGTACACTGGCCAGTTCTACGCCCTGTTCTTCCTCGAGAAGACGCTGAAGGTCGACGGCCCGCTGGCCAACATCCTGGTCGCCGTCGCCCTGCTGCTGGCCACGCCCTTCTTCGTCTTCTGGGGCTGGTTGTCGGACAAGGTCGGCCGCAAGCCGATCATCCTGACCGGCTGTCTGCTGGCGGCCCTGACCTATTTCCCGCTGTTCCACGCCCTGACCGGGGCGGCCAATCCGCAGCTGGCCGCGGCGACCGCCGCCGCGCCGGTCAGCGTCCACGCCGACCCCGCCGACTGCGCCCTGCAGTTCGATCCGGTGGGCAAGACGGTGTTCGACAGCTCCTGCGACCTGGCCAAGTCGTACCTGGCCAAGGCGGGGGTGACCTACGCCAACATCGCCGCCCCGGCGGGCGCCGTGGCCGAGGTCCGCATCGGCGAGGCGGTCGTGACCAGCTTCCACAGCGTCATCGCCGAGGACGTCCGGTTCGCCTCCATCCCCGGCGACGCCATCAGCCGCGCCGAATTCACGGCCCGCAAGACCGCGTTCGAGGGCCAGCTGGGAGAAGCCCTGACCGCCGCCGGCTATCCCGCCAGGGCCGACAGCGCCCTGGTGAACAAGCCGCTGGTCGTCGGCATCCTGTTCCTGCTGGTGATGTATGTGACCATGGTCTACGGCCCGATCGCGGCGGCGCTGGTGGAGATGTTCCCGACCAGCATCCGCTACACCTCCATGTCCCTGCCCTATCACATCGGAAACGGCTGGTTCGGCGGCTTCCTGCCCACCACGGCCTTCGCCATGGTCGCCGCCACGGGCAACATCTACTACGGCCTGTGGTACCCGGTGGTGGTGGCCCTGGTCACCGTGGCGGTCGGATTCCTGTTCATCCGCGACCGCAAGGACGTGGACATACACGCCTGAGACGCCGTCTTCCGGAATCCCGGACCGAGGCTAGTTCAGCAGGGAAGAGGCGCTGCGCTTCTCCTCACGCCGTGCGTCCGCCTCGCTCTGGGCCTCGTCCATACTGCCGATGGCGGCCGCCATTCGCGCATCCTCGGCCGGACTGCGCCCCGGCCGCAGCACATTGATGGCGAGCAACCCGACGACCATCGCGAGGAGCCCGCCAAGGAGGATCCAGGCAAGGAGTGGATTGCTGCGTCTCATCTTGTAGGGGTCTTTCGCCATCGGCAGGCTCCATGTGCCCGGACCTGCCGGCGCGCGGTTCTATCAGAGCGATCCAGCAAAGGCGATGAGGTCGCCCTGCGATGCAGATCGTCAGATTCTGACGACGGGGGGCGGCCTGGCGGCGCATGCCGGTTTGAGCGGCGGTTTCAGTGCTGATCGCCGCAACGGCTCCAAGGCCTTGGCCGGCGATCTGCGAGCCGACTCCTGGGCGGCGATCGCCGCGGTAGTGGGCTCGAACTAACTTTGGAAAGTTGAATTTTCCGCCAGAAGGCATCATCAGCCACCCTGGATCAAACATCCGAGCGTGGCTTCCCGGGCTCCGAGTCCCATCCTCCAAGGTCGGACGTCCCCAATCCGCGTTAATTCTCATTTAGGTTGTGACCAATCCATGCGATTTCTCGTCACCGGCAGCGCCGGCTTCATCGGCTTCCACCTGTGCCGGAGGCTGTTGGCCGAGGGGCACCAGGTCGTCGGGATCGATAATTTCTCCGACTACTATGACGTCGCCCTCAAACACGCGCGCAACGCCGTGCTGGAGACCCATCACAACGCCTTCAAGGTCGAGCGCCTCAATCTGGAGGATCAGCCGGAGCTGAGCCGGGCCTGGGAGGCCGCGGCTCCGGACGTCGTCATCCATCTCGCCGCCCAGGCCGGGGTCCGCTACAGCATCGACCACCCGGAAGCCTATGTGTCCTCCAACCTCGTCGGCACCTTCCATGTGCTTGAGGCGGCCCGGCGATTCCAGCCGAAACACCTGCTGGCCGCCTCGACCAGCTCCGCCTATGGCGCCAACACAGAGATGCCGTTCCGCGAGACCGACAAGGCCGTCCATCCCCTGACGCTCTACGCCGCCACCAAGAGCGCGACCGAACTCATGGGCCACAGCTACAGCCACCTGTTCGGCGTGCCGACCACCTTCTTCCGTTTCTTCACCGTCTATGGCCCCTGGGGCCGGCCGGACATGGCGCTGTTCAAATTCACCAAGGCGATCCTGGCCGACGAGGCTATCGAGGTTTACGGCGAAGGCGAGATGTCGCGGGATTTCACCTTCGTCGACGACCTGGTCGAGGGGATCGTGCGGCTGGCCGGAACCATCCCGGGAACCCGGCCGGTCGAAGGCGACACCCTGTCCCCGGTGGCGCCGTTCCGCCTCGTCAACGTCGGCGGGGGCGCGCCAAGCAACCTGATGGACTACATCGGCGAGCTGGAGAAGGCGCTGGGCCGGGAGGCGAAGAAGACCTTCCTGCCGATGCAGGACGGCGACGTCCGGGCCACTTTCGCCTCGGCCAATCTGCTGGAGGCCCTGACGGGCTACAAGCCCTCAACCCCGATCTCCGTGGGCGTTCCCGCGTTCGTCGCCTGGTATCGTGAACACTACGGCGCCTGAGCAGAGGGATCGGGTCCCGATCCTGGTCGCCACCTCGCCCGTTTGTCCGCTGGCCAAGCGCTGAAGCACTCGCTAATCCCGGCCGGATCGAACTGAAGGACGACATTTCATGCGCGTGGCTATGATCGGCACCGGTTATGTCGGGCTTGTTTCCGGGGCCTGTTTCGCCGACTTCGGCCATGATGTGGTCTGTGTCGACAAGGACCCGTCCAAGATCGAACGACTTGAGCGGGGCGAGATTCCGATCTTCGAACCGGGCCTGGACGATCTGGTCGCGGCCAATGTGCGCGACGGCCGACTGAGCTTCGCCCTGGACGGGGCCGAAGCGATCCGCACGGCGGACGCGGTCTTCATCGCAGTCGGCACCCCTTCGCGGCGCGGCGACGGCCACGCCGATCTCTCCTATGTCCACGCCGCCGCCGAGGAAATCGCTGGCCTGATCGAAGGCTTCACCGTGGTGGTGACGAAGTCGACGGTGCCGGTCGGCACGGGAGATGAGATCGAAGCCATCATCCGCGCCCGCCGACCCGACGCGGATTTCGCCGTGGTCTCCAACCCCGAATTCCTGCGCGAAGGCGCGGCGATCGAGGACTTCAAGCGGCCCGACCGCGTGGTCGTCGGCACCGAGGACGCGCGAGCCCAGGCGGTGATGCGCGAGCTGTATCGCCCGCTGAACCTGAACGAGACGCCGATCCTGTTCACCGGCCGGCGCACGTCGGAGCTGATCAAATACGCCGCCAACGCCTTTCTGGCGATGAAGATCACCTTCATCAACGAGATGGCCGACCTGTGCGAGGCCGTCGGCGCCGATGTGCAGCAGGTCGCCCGCGGCATCGGCCTGGACAAGCGGATCGGCTCCAAATTCCTGCACGCCGGCCCCGGCTACGGAGGCTCCTGCTTTCCCAAGGACACCCTGGCCCTGGTGCGCACCGCGACCGATGCCGGGGCGCCGGTGCGGCTGATCGAAACGACCGTTCAGATCAACGACGCGCGAAAGAAGGCCATGGCCGGCAAGGTAGCCGCGGCCCTCGACGGAAATCTGGCCGGCAAGACGGTGGCCCTGCTGGGTCTGACCTTCAAGCCGAACACCGACGATATGCGCGACGCGCCGTCGCTGGACGTCGCTCCCGCGCTGATCGCAATGGGCGCGACGGTGCAGGCCTTTGATCCGGAAGGCATGCATGAAGCCTCAAAACTGCTGGACGAGGTCATCTTCAAGGACGGCCCCTATGAGGCGGTCGAAGGCGCAGACGTGGTGGTGATCCTGACCGAGTGGGATCAGTTCCGGGCGCTGGACCTCGATCGCGTCAAGCTGCTGGTGCGTCAGCCGGTGATGGTGGATCTGAGGAACGTCTACCGGCCTGAGGACATGCGCGCCCGGGGCTTCCGCTACGCCTCGATCGGCCGGGCCTGATCAGGGCTGGCTACCTCGGTCTTCTGGCGGACGACCGACTGTGGTCAAATGCTGGCGAAGGAAAACATCATGACCGAGCCTGACATCTATCCGGTCCCTGCCGCCTGGGCGGTTCGGGCGCATATGGACGCCGCCGCCTACGAGGCCGCCCGGGTCGCCGCCCGCGAGACGCCCGACGCCTTCTGGGTCGAACAGGCCCGACGCCTCGACTGGATGACTTCGCCCGCCTCGATCAAGGACGTGTCGTTCGACAAGGCCGACTTCCGCATCCGCTGGTTCGGCGACGGGGTGCTGAACGTCGCGTGGAACTGCCTCGATCGGCATCTGGAGACGCGCGGCGACGAGACCGCCATCATCTGGGAAGGCGATGAGCCGAACCAGTCCGGAAGGCTCAGCTACCGCGAACTGCACGCCGAAGTTTGCCGCATGGCCAATGTGCTCAAGAGCCTCGGCGTCGTAAAAGGCGACCGCGTCACCCTGTATCTGCCGATGATCCCGGCCGCGGCCGTGTCCATGCTGGCCTGCGCCCGCATCGGCGCCGTGCATTCCGTCGTTTTCGGAGGCTTCTCGCCCGACAGTCTCGCCGGCCGGATCGAGGACTGCGGCTCGAAAGTCGTCATCACCGCCGACGAGGGCCTGCGCGGCGGCAAGCGGGTGCCGCTCAAGGCCAATGTCGACGCGGCGCTCGAACGGCCGGGCGCGGGCATCGTCGAAACCGTGCTGATCGTCTCCCACACCAACGCCGACATTCCGATCGTCGCCGGTCGGGACGTCCGCTATGGCGAGGCCAAACACGGCGTCAGCGCCGACTGCCCCTGCGAACCGATGAACGCCGAGGACCCGCTGTTCATCCTCTACACCTCGGGCTCGACGGGCAAGCCCAAGGGCGTGCTGCACACCACGGGCGGCTATCTGTTCTGGGCCGCCTGGACGCATGAGCTCGTGTTCGACTACCGGCCAGGCGAGGTGTTCTGGTGCACCGCCGACGTCGGCTGGGTCACCGGCCACAGCTACTGCGTCTATGGCCCGCTGGCCAATGGCGCGACGACCCTGATGTTCGAGGGCGTGCCCAACTATCCCGACTACAGCCGCTTCTGGCAGGTGATCGACAAGCACCTGGTCGAGATCTTCTACACCGCCCCCACGGCGTTGCGGGCCCTGATGCGCGAGGGCGACGGGCCGGTGAAGGCGACGTCGCGCAAGTCACTCCGGTTGCTCGGCAGTGTCGGCGAGCCGATCAATCCGGAGGCCTGGCGCTGGTATCACGAGGTCGTCGGCGAGGGCCGCTGCCCGATCGTCGACACCTGGTGGCAGACCGAAACCGGGGGCATCCTGGTCTCGCCCCTGCCCGGCGCGACGGACCTCAAGCCGGGCTCGGCGACCAAGCCCCTGCCCGGGGTCGAGCTGCAACTGGTCGACGCCGGGGGCGCGGTGCTGGAGGGCGCCGTCAGCGGCAATCTGTGCATCACCGACAGCTGGCCGGGCCAGATGCGCACCGTCTGGGGCGACCACCAGCGCTTCTTCGACACCTATTTCAGCGCCTATCCGGGCAAGTATTTCACCGGCGACGGCTGCCGCCGGGACGCGGACGGCTACTACTGGATCACCGGCCGGGTCGACGATGTCATCAACGTCTCGGGCCATCGCATGGGCACGGCAGAGGTCGAGAGCGCGCTTGTCCTGCATGACGACGTGGCTGAGGCCGCGGTGGTCGGCTACCCTCACGACATCAAGGGCCAGGGCATCTACGCCTATGTGACGCTCAACGCCGGGGTCGAACCGCATGACGACCTGAAGAAGGCGCTGGTCGCCCATGTCCGCAAGGAGATCGGACCGATCGCGGCGCCGGACGTAATCCACTGGGCGCCGGGGCTGCCGAAGACCCGGTCGGGGAAGATCATGCGGCGGATATTGCGCAAGATCGCCGAGGGGGATGTGGGAGCGCTCGGGGACACGTCGACGCTGGCGGATCCGGGGGTGGTGGCGGAATTGGTCACGGGGCGGGATGGGGGGTGAGGCAGGGCCGGGCGGCGCGGAAGAGCCGCTGGACCCGCTTCAGCCTGGCGTTCTCGTCCTCCAGCGCCTTGGGCCGCCGGGCCTCCGACACGTCCATGCGCCGAACTTGGCCTTCCACTTGTAAAGGGTCGCGGAGCTGACGCCGTGACGCCGGCAGACCTCCGCCGTCGCAACGCCCCGCCTCCTGCTCGCGCAGGATCCCGATGATCTGCTCTTCCGTGAACCGTTCCGTCCGTCCCTTGGAGGGGTGGACTCGGGCTGTTCCTGGCGGAGTTTCAGGGGGTCACGTCAGCCCGTGCCTTTTCGCCGGATACTCAACCGGTGGCATGGTTATCGCCGGCGAGAACAGCTCGACGTGAGGGCAATGCTTCGCCCTTCAGGCGACGCGCGCTGGCTTCGACTGGCGACCAGGAAGTTCAATTGCAGAGGCGCGCCATCAGACGACAATGCGCACTACCTTGAAGGCTTCGGCATATTCGCAGCCGTTCTGACTCCCGCGGAAGCGCGCCAGCGCGGTACAGGCATCGATCGAACGCGACGGCGCATTGTGAACCTGTGATGCATAGCAATTGAGCGCGTCCTGCTTGCAACCCATGTATTCGCTCACGTCGACAAAAAACTCGGGAATGAAGGCGGGTTCCACCCCGGGAACGTTCCAGTGCGTTTCAGACAGAGTTTCGTAACACAGGACGACCGCGGGCGCTGCGGCATGCACCGGGCGGCAAGCCACCACGGCCGCGTCGAAGATCGTGCGGTGGTCTATGTGACGGTCCGGGAAGGGCAGCAGAACCCATTCCGGATTGGTCTCGCGCACGAATTGGCTGATCGCCTGGTTCACTTCGGCCACCGGCCTGGTGTGCACCATGGTCGCCGGCACTTCGAGGAAGTGCCACCGGTGGGCGCCAAGCCGCTTCATCGCCGCCTCGCCTTCGCGCCTGGTCGTCTCGAACGCCTCCGGCGGATAGAGTGGCGGCAAATGCCCGCTCACAATCAGCACCGAGACCTCGACGCCTTCCTTGGCGAAGCGCGCAATCGTGCCGCCGGCGCCCAGGGTCTCGTCGTCGGGGTGAGGCGCGATCACCGTCATGCGTTTGGGAGCACCGATCATAGCAGGACGCTCCGGAGGTCCGGTAGCGGCGTGAGCGCCTCGACCGGCGTTGGAAAGCGGCCGCGCAGCTTTCCGCAGATGTCGTCGGCGAAATTCCAGGCGAGGATGACAATCACGTCAGGGACATCATCGTCGAGCTCTGCGGTCGCACGGATCGGAATGGCGGAGCCGGGCAGGAACCGGCCCACCTTGTGCGGATTGTCATCGACCACCATCGCTATTTCGTCAGCGGTCAGGTGCGCCATCTGCAGGAGCAGCGTCGCCTTGGTCGGCGCCCCATAGGCAACCAGCCGCTTGCCGGCCGCCCGGCGTAGACGCACGGCGTCTCCGAAGGCCGCCATTGTGGCTTCGATCATCGCTTTCCAGCCGGCGAGGAATTCGGCGTCATAGAGAACCGAACCGCGCTCCTCCTCGAGGAAGGCGCGCGCGGCTGCGCTCACTCTGCCTTCGCCGGACTTGCGCAGCAACAGCCGGAGCGACCCGCCCTGGACGGCGTTCACGCTCAGGTCCACGACATCGAAGCCGAGTGCAGTCAGGTGCCGCGAGAGGGGCGCGGCATGATGATAGTCAAGATGCTCGTGATAGGTCGTGTCGAAACAGCCCGTGCGAAGCACTTCGCGGAAATAGCCGATCTCGAACGCGAACCAGCCGCCATCCTTGAGAAGACGATGGATGTTCCGGAAAACCGCGGCGAGATCGTCGACATGGGCCAGCACATTGTGGCTGGTCACGAAGTCGGCTTGGCCGTGCCGTCGGAGTATCTCATCGACCGCGGCTTCGTCAAAGAACGCGTTGAGCGTTTCGACCCCGTTGTCGTTGGCGATGCTCGCCGCCAGCGACGCAGGGTCGACCCCGAATACCCTGTGCCCCTGCGCCTGGAATGGCTTGAGCGCGGTGCCGTCGTTCGAGCCAATATCGACCACCAAACTTCCCGGCGCCAGGTCGAGCCGCGTTGCCGCCCATTCGGCGTATTCGGCGAAATGCTTGACGAAGCTGACGCCGATGCCGCTCAGATAAGTGTAGTTGGTGGCATAGAGCAGCTCCGGCGCTACGGCATGGCCGAGCTGAAAATGCGCGCAAGCGTCGCAGCGGTTCAGCACCAGCGGATAGGCCGCCGCCCCACGGGCCGCTTCCGTGCTTTCCTGGAGATTGTTGCCCAGCGGCACTTCGCCAAAATCGACGTAGTGCGTCAGCTCCTTGCCACCACACAGTCGACAGATCTCAATGGCGCGATAGGACTGATCCATAATCAGGCATACTTCGCCAGCATTTCCTGGATATTGTCCTGAGTGATAAGCTGTTCGCGGACGGTGTCGCGCTCATAGGTTTCCTGATCGCGGGGAAACTTCGAACTCACCACCATCACGGTCTTCACCGGGAAATAGGTCGCGTGGAGCTCGTTGTCCGGCGTGAAGATATTATCGCCGGTGCGAACCTTGATATATTTGATCTCACCGTCGTCGACATCCTTGTAGAAATAGTCGATTTCCCCCTCGAGGATATACATCAGATGGAAGTCGCTATGGTGCCAGTGGTTCGAACGGATCGAACCGGGGTTCGACGTGATGATCGACACGTTCTGCACCGTCTGGTCGACGATCGACAGGATTTCGCCGCGCGCATCCGTATCACGCTGAACATTCGGAAACAGAGTCGATTTACGCGGCAATGTCATGGGGATTCACTCCTTCGGCACACGCGGTGAGGGAAGGGGGCGCGCCCCCTAGCGCGTGGCGAACGGGTAGTCGATCCGGCTGGAAATGCAACTCGAAAAGCGGCGTTTGAGCTGCACCCGGTTTCGTGGGCGCCAAGATAAGGTGTTTTTGGAGCTGGAGGGTGACGCAGACTCCCGGAGCGGTTAGGAGCGGGCCGTTCGTGCGGCGCGGGGAGGTTGGTTGAATGCGATACGATATCACTGTCTTGGGAAACCATCAGAGCACGATGGCCCTGGTCGAGTCGTTGATCCGCGACGATCTGAAGCCCGACCTGATCGTGACGCTGAGCCGCGAAGCGCGCGCCAAGGTCAACATCGCCGGCGCCAGCAGCGACCTCGCCGAGTTCGCTCGCGACAGTGGCATCGCGGTCCATGAATGCGACGGCTACCGCCTGGTGGCCGAGCGCGACCGGGCCTTCTTCCAGGAGAATGCGTTCGGTATCGGCGTGTGCACCGACTGGCAGCATCTGATTCCCGGGCACGTGCTGGACGCGTTCGAGCAAGGCGTATTCGGCTTTCACGGCAGTCTGATGGCTTTTCCCAACGGGCGCGGGCGGTCTCCTTTCAACTGGAGCATCAGGCTCGGCGGCAAATCCGTGCTGCACAATTGCTTCCGATACACCGAGGGAGCCGACGAAGGCGGCGTCTTCAACACGACCGAGATTCCGATCGCTCCCGAGGAGCCCATCCGGACGCTTCAGTTCAAGGCGCTGATCGATTCGCGCGTGACCATAAGGCGGCTGCTCCGCGCCTACCGCGGCGGGGCGATCGAACTGACGCCGCAGCCCGGCTCCGCCGGAGTGTGGCTGCCCAAGCTGACCCCCGCGGACTCGCTTCTCGAATTTGAGGCGATGGGGATCGAGATGGCGCTCAACCTCATCCGCGCCTCGTCGCGGCCGTTCGCCGGGGCCTATGGCGTCACGGCCGGCGGAGAGCAGGTCACGGTCTGGCGCGCCGGCCGCTACGATGGCCCGCTGGATCCGCAATGGGAGGACGCCGCCCCGGGCACGGTCGTGGCCGCGGCGCTCGACAGCGCGTTGATCAAATGCCGCGACGGGCTGTTGCTCGCTACCGAGATATCGATCGATGCCGAAAGGCTTGTCGGAGTCCGCTTCTCCTAGGGTCGGTCCGCGCGGAATTGCGCCAGCGCCCGACCGAGCCGCTCCAGCTGCCGGGTCAGCTCGACCATGCGATCGAGACGGTCGGACTGGCTCGACCGCCATTGGGCGCGCGGCGCCGCGAAGATCGCCTCGAAGGCATTCACATCCTCGACGACCGTCTCGTGTTCGCCCCCTTCGACGGTGGCGATCACGCGGCGCGCGCCCGGGCGCCCGTAGACGAAAGGCTCATAGCGCAAGGCCGTGCCGTCGCTTCGCGTCAGCGTCATGCTGTTCGCATAGCCGGCGTCGACGCCGATCAGCCCCCGCACCCGCACTCCGCCGAGCTCGCCTGCGAAGTGTAGCCGCTCCCGATCGGGGCGACCGGGCTCGTCGACGCGCACCAGCGTCAGCGCGTCGAGCGGCAGGCCCGCGTCGAGCAGCGCCGCCAGGAAATAGGCGCCGATGTCGTACAGGTTGGACGAGCCGATGGCCGATTCGCTTCGAAAGGTATTCGCCGGCGCCTCGGGAATGGTGAACACGCATTCGACGGCGACCGGAGGCGAAGCCGCCCAGTCGGCCAGGTACCGGCGATGCGTGAGCGTATGGCGGTTCATGAAGCCTTCGACCAGCAGCGCTCCGGATCGCGTGGCCGTCGCGGCCGCCTCGCGCGCTTCGGCCGCGGTCACGAACGCCGGCTTCTCGACGAAGACGTCGCACCCTGCCCTCAATATCGCGAGCGCCTGCTCGAAGTGCGCCGCCGGCGGAGTCGCGAGGACGAACACGGTGTCTTCGGGCAGTGCAAGCAATGCCTGTTCGATCGACGCGAACACCGGCGCATCGGGAGGCGCATCGGGCTGCTTGCGCGACACGACCCCAACAAGGATCTGGTCATTGGCGCGGATGGCAGGGATCAGCCGGTTGCGCGCATGGCCCCCGACCCCGACCACGCAGAACCGCTCCCAGCGCCCGCTCATGCGCCGCCTGCGTGACTTTCGGGCGGGCCGGGCTCGCTGGTGACCAGCCCGCGCCGGAACGCCAGGAAGACCGGCACCGACACCAGCATCATGGCCAGCGCCACCGCCACGGCGCGGTCAACCGCCAGCTTCTGAAGCAGCCAGGCGACGGCGAGGCACAGGGCCGCGCTGACCAGCTGGGGCGCCAGGTAGACGAAGCCGGGCTGGTCCTTCTGCAAACGCTGATACAGATGAAAATAGTGCCGCACGGTGAATGCCTGCCGGATCCTGATCCGATGCGCCGTGACGACCGCCATGTCGATGACCGGCAACGCGGCCGGGATGGCGGCTTCGGGCGGCGGTGCGCTGGGCCCGGCGATGAACGCGATGCCCATGACGGTGAACAACATGGCGAACGC
Source organism: Brevundimonas sp. (assembly GCF_030704825.1). Taxonomy (GTDB): domain Bacteria; phylum Pseudomonadota; class Alphaproteobacteria; order Caulobacterales; family Caulobacteraceae; genus Brevundimonas. Next base: position 108,208 of record NZ_JAUYNX010000022.1, read on the forward strand.
GAAGCTGCCCGAGTCGCCGAAATAGATCGTCCGCGGCCGGCTGTTGAGCACGGCGAAGGGCAGCGTAAACGCGAGCAGCGCGACCGCGACCGGTATCCATTCCGAGTCGCCCGGCGCATGGGAGAGCAGCAAGGCGCCGGTGAGCAGCACGAAGACCGCGATGTTCAGGTCCGACCCGTCCTGGAAGTTGATCGTATTGACCAGCGCCACATTTACGAACATCGCCAGCGGCACCAGCAAGACGAACAGCAGGACCGACGCTCCGGCGGCGATCAGGAAGACCAGGGCGACCGCGCCACCCGCGACCGCGCTCAGAATGACGCGGAGCCGGGCGCTCAACTCGACCGCGTCGTCGAGCCAGTAGATTGCGCTCGCCCCCGTGACGAGCGCCAGCGCCGCCGCAAGCTGATCCGACGCGCCACCCAACAGCGCGCCCGCCAGCATGGCCGGTGCGAGAAACACGCCGAAACCCGTGGGCGTCCGGCCCGGTTCGCGCGCGCTCCATTGCCTGATATAGACCAGCGCCAGCGCAGCGCTGAGACCTGCCCCGACGAGACCGCAAACCGCCAACGCACTCCCTGTCACCGCCGACTCCCGCCCGCGAGTCGCCGGCCTCGCTCGTTTGCACTCATGCGCCCGGATGCTCCCGCCAGACATTTTGGCGTACATAGTCGGTATAGCTCAGGATGATCCGCGCGACTTTCTCCGACACGTTAGGCGCCGAATAGTCAGCCACCAGCCGGAAGGTTCGATTCGCGCCGCGCGTCTGGGTCGCGAGCATCTCCAGACCCTGCGTGACGCGATCCGCATTGAGGCCGGTCATGATCACCGCGGCTTCCTCCATCCCTTCGGGCCGCTCGTGCGCCTCGCGGATGTTGAGCGCGGGGATATTAAGGATCGAGGCTTCCTCGGTGATCGTGCCGCTGTCGGAAAGGACCGCGCGCGCGGAGAGCTGCAGCCGCACGTAGTCGAAAAAGCCGAGCGGCTTCATCAGGCGCACCAGCGGGTGGAACTCCGCCCCCGCCGACACAATGCGGTTCTTGGCCCGGGGGTGAGTTGAGACGATCACTGGCTGGCCATATCGTTCCGCGATGCCGTTCAGGATATCGACCAGCCGGAAGAAGTTGCGGTCCGCCTCGATGTTCTCCTCGCGATGCGCGCTTACGACGAAATACGACAAAGGCGTGAGGTCCAGCCGCGCCAGCACGTCGGACGCATCGATCTTGGGCCGATAGTGCGTCAGGATCTCGAACATCGGGCTTCCGGTCTTGATCACCCGATCGGGCGGCAGCCCCTCGCGGAGCAGCATGTCGCGCGCGATGGTGCTATAGGTCAGGTTGATGTCGGAGATATGGTCCACGATGACGCGATTGATTTCCTCGGGCACGCGTTGATCGAAGCAGCGGTTGCCGGCTTCCATGTGGAAGACGGGGATTCGGCGCCGTTTGGCGGGGATCGCGGCGAGGCTGCTGTTGGTGTCGCCGAGGATCAGCACGGCGTCCGGCTTGAGTTCGTCGAGCACGCGGTCGGCCGCGATAATGACCTTTCCGATCGTCTCGGCGGCGGTCGCGCCGGCCGCTTCAAGGAACCGGTTGGGCTGGCGAATACCCAGGTCCTCAAAGAAGATCTGGTTGAGCTCGTAATCGTAATTCTGCCCGGTATGGACGAGGAAGTGCGTGCAGCACTGGTCGAGCCTGGCAATCGTGAGCGAGAGGCGGATCAGCTCGGGCCGAGTGCCAACGATCGTCATCACGCGCAGCATGGCAATTCCCCTAATTACTGTCCGGCGATCAGCCGAACGCGTGCATTGTGGCGACCAGTTCCGGCCAGGAAGGCGGCGCATAGCCCGTTGCGTCCCGGAAACGGTCCGAGTTGAGCGAACGGTCGATCACCAGCGAATCGTCGGGCGCGATCTCGATGTCCCGGCCATACGCCGCGGCGAACAGATGGAGCAGATCGTATTTGGCGATGGCATCAGCCGAGACATGATAGAGGCCATGAAGCTCCGGTCTCGGGAGGACATGCTCGCGCACGATGCGCGCCAGCTCGACGGTCGGGAGGCCGGAGAAGATCGCGCGGCGGAACCCCCGAACCGGGCCGGGCTGCGACAGAAACCAGCCGAGCAGGCCGTTCGCCGAGTCCAGTTCGTGGCCAATGATCGATGTCCGAAGAGTGATGGCATTAGGCGCGGCGACTTCGCCCAGGAGCTTGCTGAGTCCGTAGAGATCAGTCGCATCGGGCTGGTCGCTTTCGCGATAGTCACCCTCTTTTCCAGAAAACACGCAATCCGTGCTGATGTGGACAAGCCGGGCTCCGCCCGCCGTGCACAGCTGAAGCAAGCGGTGCGGCAGTAGCGTGTTGATCGGAATCGCGTCGAGGACCCGATTGGCGTTCGCAAGCTGCTTCACCAGGCCAACACAATTTACGACCACTTCCGGCCGATGGGTTGCGAACAATTCCGCGAGCCGGTCCGCACTTTCGCCATCGAACCCGCCAAAGATTCGTGCTCGCAAAGGTTCGGCAAAGCGGCTCGCTGCGGCAGTCGACCGGGCGCCCCCGCGTACCTCCAGCCGGGGATCCTCCGACAACAGCCGAAACATGGCGTTGCCCAGCATACCCGTGATTCCCAGCACCAGGACCCGCGTCGGCGCGCTCATTTTGCATCTCCCTGTTTGAGCCCGACGTCGTCCGGCGGCCAACCGCAATCCGCTGCAGTTTTTAGTAGCACAAGAAGCGTTTCGGCGAGTTGCTCTGGTCGATAGTTCTTGTCGAAGTAACGCTGGGCCGCGAGACCCATCGCTGAGCGCTGCTCTGCAGGGCGACGCTTCAGCTCGCGGATCGCATCGGCGAGCGCCGCCGCATCCTCGGCCGGCACGGCCATCCCCGCTCCGGCCTCGACGACCAGTTCCGCGGCCTCGCCGTTGACGGCCACCAGGAGCGGGATGCCCGCGGCGAGATAGGACTGGAATTTGCTCGGCACGGTCTGCGCCAGATCCGGCGAGTCGACGAGCGTCAGCAGCAGCGCCTGGCACTGCGCATAGATCTGCGGCATGGCCTCGGGCGGCAGCCGTCCCGCGAGCGCAAGGTTCGCGATGTCGTGCTCGGCGATCTGGGCAGCGATCCAGTCCTGCATGGCGCCGCTGCCGAAGAGCGTGATCTGAACATCGGGCTCGTCACGTAGCAGGCGCGCCGCGGCAACGACGGTTTCCATCGCCTGGAGCGTTCCGAGATTGCCGCCGAACACGACATTGAACTTGTTCGCCGGCAGCACCGGAGCCTGCACCGCGCCCGGCGCAGGCGGGTGCTCGCCGGGATTGGGAAAGAAACGCACGGGCACCCGGCCGGCCTCGGGACGCAGCATCGTCACAAATGCCCGCGACTGGCACAGGATCAGGTCCGACCAGCGGTAGAGCCGGCGCGTGATCCAACCGACGGTCGCGAGGATCGCCGGCGACTTCACGAAACCGGTCGCCTGGAGCGCCTGCGGCCAGATGTCCTGGATCCACAACACCAGCGGCGCACGCTTGATCAGGCGGAACCAGACGCCGACAAAGCCCTGAAAGGCCGGCGTCGTGGTATAGTTGAACTGGACGTCGAAGCGCTGCCCGCGCAGCAGCCAGGCGCCGAAGACGATCCCGCTGACGACAAACGACATATAGTTGAGGACGAGCCGCAGCGCGCGGCCGTCGCCACGCGGAACGACGGGGACCCGGTAGATCGAATAGCCCGCGGGGTGGCGCTCGTGCTGCAGCCGATGCGCCTGATATCCCTCAAATACCTTGCCGCCGGGGTAGCTCGGATGTCCGGTCAGGACCGTGACGTCGGCGCCAGCGGCGATCAGATCCTCCGTCACCTGATTGATGCGGAAGGGCTCCGGCCAATAATAATGGCTGATCAGGAGCACCCGAAGCCGGCCGTCGTTGCGTTCCCCTTCAGGCATCAGACAGACTTACAGATCGGGATCGACTGCCTCGCCGCGAGCCACTGCCTGCATATAGGGCAATGTCATCAGCAGGGCCTTGGTCTGTTCCATGTCGAGCCGGTCGGTATTGTGCGAGTGATAGTCGCGCGCCTCGCTGATCCGCTCCTCGCCCTCGGCGAAATATTGGGCGTAGTTGAGCTCCCGCAGGTCGGGAGGGATGCGGTAATATTCTCCCTGGTCTTCGGCCCTGGCCGTCTCCTCCCGCGTGAGCAACGTCTCATAGAGCTTTTCGCCGTGCCGGGTGCCGATGACGTTGATGGGGTGATCGGGGCGCCCCATCAGCTCGCGGACCGCCTGCGCCACGTCGCCGACGGTCGATGCAGGCGCCTTCTGTACGAAGATATCCCCGTTGGCGCCGTGCTCGAAGGCATGCAGTACGAGTTCGACCGCGGAATCGAGCGACATCATGAATCGCGTCATGCTGGCGTCGGTGACGGTGATCGGCTGGCCGTCGCGAATCTGGCGCACGAACAGCGGGATCACCGACCCGCGCGAGGCCATCACATTGCCGTAGCGCGTGCCGCAGATGATCGTGTCCCGCAAGCCGCGCGACTTGGCGACCATCACCTTTTCCATCAGCGCCTTCGACATGCCCATCGCATTGATCGGATAGACCGCCTTGTCGGTCGACAGGCAGATCACGCGCTCCACGCCTTCGGCGATAGCCGCGTCGAGCACATTGTCGGTGCCCTTCACGTTCGTCAGCACCGCCTGCATCGGGTAGAATTCGCACGAGGGAACCTGCTTCAGCGCCGCCGCGTGGAAACAGAAATGCACGCCACGCATCGCCCCGCGGACGCTGCCCGGATCGCGCACGTCGCCCAGATAGAATTTCACGCGATCGCTGTTGTAGAGCTTTCTCATGTCATCCTGCTTCTTCTCGTCACGCGAGAAGATGCGGATCTCCGTCAGGTCGGAATTGAGAAAACGGCGCAGCACCGCGTTGCCGAACGATCCCGTACCCCCGGTAATGAGCAGGGTCTTGTTGCCGAACATCAGACTCTCCGGGCGGGATTAATAACTGCGCGCGCGTGCAATGGACGGCGGCGGCGCTGCAGCCGGCGCACAACCGCACCGCGCGTTCATACAATGCGCACTCATCTGCCCCCGCTCCATTCCCGATTTCACTTCGGCTTATAGGGACACGAAAGATCCCGTTCGAGTGAACACCCGTTGGGCGGTGCAGCGCAAAGCCCACCGTCCCCGCGCGTCGCACCCTCGTTAGGAGGTTTGCCGTATGGCTGCAAGCTGCGGCAAGGTCAGTCCGCCTCGCGCTCGTCGATCATGACCGCGCGAAAATGATCGGCGCAGCGCTGCGCCCGCGAACGCGCTTCGGAGAGTGATCTCTCATCGCAGGCGCTGATGCGAGCCTCCCGTTGCTCCTCCAGGCTGCGTTCGATGTGCGGAGCCGACACCTCGGAGAGTCTCGCTCCAAGAAGGCCCAGGCTGTCCATCATCGAGACCATCTCGGCGTTCCTGGCCAGCATACAGGTCGGAACATTCTGGGTGTGGGCGATGATGATCGGATGCATCCGCGCGCTGATCACGGAACCGAACTCGGCGATGAGCGGCGCCATCTCCTCCGGCCGAACATATTCCAGCTTCAGCCAGGTGAAACCGGGGATGTCTTCCAGAGCGGATGGTCGCGCAGAATGTCGTCGTAGCCTTTCTGTGAATCCGCGATATGTAGATATGCACACTGGCCAAGGTATAAACGGGCCTTCGCCAGCATCGACTTTCGTTGGGGCCTCGGAAATGTCAGCAGTCAAAGCCAAGTTGCGCGAGCTAGGATACCTGCTCGGTATCTCCAATTCCGCCAGAGCGGATAAATGCATCGCGAAGGACGAGCGGGAGAACCGTGGGGACTTCGCGTTCGCCGACAAGGTCCTCGCGGCGCAGTCCGCTGCGTCGGTGAAGGCCCCGAAACAGCGCTACAAGCTGGTCGATCTGGAGCGCCTGCTGAAGCAGCACCTGCCCCTGTCGATCCTTGAGATTGGTTCGGGCGGCACCACCCCCGTCTTTGCGAAGTACGCCAAGGAAACCGGCGCCCGCGTCGTCTCCGTCGATGAGTCCGAGGAATGGGCGGGATTGACCGCGCAGATGGTGGCCGCGCTCGGGTATGCCGACATCGTCGAGTTCGTCATCTGCCCCAAGCGCATCGACGCCGACAAAATGGAGGCGCGATACGAAGGCCTGCCAAGCGAGGAGTTCGACTTCGTGCTGATCGACGGCCCGGCGCTTGAGCAGGACGGCACGTCTTACAAGCTCGCGGTCTGCACCGACATTTTCGATCTCCCGCCGCCCAAGGTGATAGCAGTGGATATGAGACGCCCAACCGTGGACGCGATCTGGCACCGACTTGGGAACGTCTACAAAACGCAGCTTTCCGACATTCTCGGTCGGGAGGCGCGCGTTGGGCTCAGCTATTTCTCGGTATTCGTGCGCAGGGATTAGCCGGCTCAGTCCAGAGCAGGCTATGTTTTTCGAATTTCTGCGATGCGCACCGGAGGCAGAAGGTTTGCCGTATGGCTGCAAGCTGCGGCAGGGTCAGTCCGCTCGCGCTCGTCGAACATGACCGCGCGAAAATGATCGACGCAGCGCTGCGCCCGCGAACGCGCTTCGGAGAGTGATCTCTCATCGCAAGTGCCGACGCGAGCCTCCCGTTGCTCCCCCAGGCTGCGTTCGATGTGCGGAGCCGACACCTCGGAGAGTCTCGCTCCAAGAATACCCAGGCTGTCCATCATCGAGACCATCTTGGCGCTCCTGGCCAGCATATAGGTCGGAACATTCTGAGTGTGGGCGATGATGATCGGATGCATTCGCGCGCTGATCACGGAACCGAACTCGGCGATGAGCGGCGCCATCTCCTCCGGCCGAACATATTCCCGCTTCAGCCAGGTGAAACCGGGGATGTCCTTCCAGAGCGGATGGTCGAGCAGAATGTCGTCATAGCCTTTCTGTAAATCCGTGGTCCAGCCATAGATCTGCGTTCCGCGAGCGGCCTCCGCGCGGGCGAACGCCGCAATTGCCTCCAGATAGCCGAGGTCCACGAACTTGTCGTAAGCTGGCACGATCAGGAGGCGCGCGCCGTCGTCGGGCCGCAGCCCCAGGTGTCGCGCCCGTTCGGGATCGAGTGTACCGCGGCTGTAGCGGGGCAGATCATAGGCCGGGTCCGCCACCAGGTGCAGCCCATCATAGCTTCCGTGCATGATAGTGCGCGCGCGCTCCACGGAGGCCGGGTCGCGCAGGCAGCTTCTGACGCCTTCGCGAAATACCCACTGGCGCAGCAAGGCTCGCGACAGTCTCGAGCGAAGCCGATCCAGCCCCACCGCCCAGAGCATCACGGGCACCTTCCTCCGGCGCGCGGCGCGGCACAGATGCGCAGTGCGCGCCAGATGACCCCAGAAAGGGTTGATTACCCTTGGCTCGCTAAGCTGCTCTCCGCCACCGATGATCACGCCGTCGAGCTGATTCATCATCCGCAGACTCTCGGTGTCCCAGCGGCGATACTCGAGCAAGGAGCATGTCTTCACGCCAAATGACCGCGCCACGTGATCGGGGTCGCTGCATGAAACAGTAATCTGAAGATCGAAAGCGGCGAGAGCCGTCAGGATCTGGTGGAGGATCAAATCATCCCCCAGATTCATCCCGCCATAGGGTCCGACGATCATGATGCGCTTCGTCATCGAGCGCTCGCCCCATGCAGGCCCGCGCGGGCGCGTCTGGTAAACGGGGGTCGCGATTGAGGCACGCGGCGGGAGGCTCTCCCGACGTGAAGTATGGCGGCAGCCAACATCCAGAAATACATCGCCCCGACCCAGGCCTTCAGCGTCTCGTGGAAGGTCAACTGCAGCACGATGACGATGAAGGCGCCCATGATATACGGCAGGCGATCGTCGACCCGGCTACGCCACAGTTGAATGCCACGTCTAAAGGTTGTTGCGACCACGATGTAGAAGGGCAGCGCCCCCAGCACGCCGAGTTCAAGCAGGACCTTGATCGCACTGCTTTCCGCGCCCAGTTCGACGCCGCCCGACCTGACCGCGAGCAACGACAACAACCCCGATCCATAGCCTGCGATCAAGGTCCAGGCGCTCGCGGTCCACATATCAAATGCATAGGCGAAATAGGCGAGCCGCTCGCTGTTGCCGGCGTCGCTTATGGTCAGAGCGCTGAGCACGAACCCCAGTTGATCATCTCCGGCCAAAGAGACGCGGGCGGTCAGCAGGTACAAAACCGTCGATAAGACAAATAGCCCTACTGTGAAAATGACAAGCACTCGCCGATTGGGCGATTTAGGCAAGAATGTCGCAATTGCGACAAGTGAAATCGACATGTAGATCAACGGCCCCCTGCTTGCAGATAGGATCAAGCCGGTAATTTGGATTACGAGAATCAGGATAGGCAATATCTTTTTGTAGTCCTTCATTACGTAATAACACGTCGCAATAATTCCAAGCGCGAGTTGTAGTCCAACAAGTGATATGCTCTGATTGATTCCATAACGTCGCGTTACATCTGCAATTGTCGCGGTCTTGAAGAGCGCAGTGCCGGTTATGCTTTCATAGATAATGGGGACGGCATTCAGTATCCCGCCCAATATCAACAAGCTCATGACCAACTTCGGCCAATCTTTGCTCATGTCCCGGGAGAGGTAGAGGAATACGCCGATCCATGTCGCCCATGTCAGAAAGGCGAAGGCGCCCGAGTTGAGGCCATGACTTGCGGAAATGAACACGGCGTGGACCGAACAGACCAGCAGAAGCGCCAAGGCGGCGAGTTCGGTAACACTGGTCAATCTACGGGTGGCTGCCAGCCGCACAAGCGCAACGCCCAGGAACAGCATCGGCGCCACCACCCAGACCAGCAATAGCGGGTGCGAAGCGCCGTCTTGAACAGAGAGGCCAAGCGCGCTGTACAAGACCAGCTGGAAATTGAGCTGCAAAAAAGCCAGCGTGAGGGCCACGACCCCCAGATCCATTCTCAGTTTCCGCATGAACTACTCTCCGGGTCCTCGGCAGCGCAATGCCTCTGAGCGTTTCTCTCCGGGAACAACAACGCCCACAATGGCCCCGCCCAAAAGACAGCCACGAGGGCGGTCTGTATCGCCTTCGTCGCCCAAAAAGCGCTGTCGTGGAACCCCCAGCCGAAATCCAGAATGACCAGGGTCCCGACCAGCACAGCCACCACGGACGCTACGCTTCGCGCGAAGGACGGCCAGGGAAAGCGCCATCGGAAATCGGATCGCGCGGAAACGGCGATCGGAATGGACAACAGGAGATAGGCCACGGCCAGCCCGAACGCGACCCCGCTCGCACCGGCAGCCTCCGCCAGCAACACCATGACGATTGCGGTCACGACGAGGAGAAGGGCGTTGAACATCAGCAGCCGCCCGGTTCGCTTCACGATGAAGAGGCCGTTGTAATAGACCTGAAAGACGCTGCGGCACAGATTCGCCACGGCGCCGCCGGCGAGCACCCAGGCGGCGAACGCATAGCCCGGCCCCGCCGCAAGAAGCTGGACGAGCCCTTCGGCGCACATCACGACGCCAAGGGTCACGACCGTCAGCAAGGTGAGATTGTCCTTCATGACGTGGGGCAGCATCCCCTCCACCGCCGTCCGGCCCGACGCGCCATAGAGATTGATCAGCCGGGTGCTGTAGGAGGAGATGTAGGCGGTCACGGCGATGGCCGTGCTCTTGCCCAGGATCGCACCGAGGCCGTAGACGCCCATCGCGCTCAGATCGATGTACCGCGCCAGCACCACTCCATCGAGGTTGAGCACGAGCGCGAAGAGCATGGTTCCGAACACCAACGGTCCGGTGAAGTGCAGCGAATGCCGGAGATAGGCCAGCCGCATCCGACCGCTCAAGTGGCGCGCCAGGAAGCCGAACGCCGCGAGCATCGCGACGGACTCAGCCAGGATCATGGCTTGAAGCGCGGACGTGATGTCGCCCTGCCCGTCGCCAAGGAAGAGCCAGAGGAAGAGAATGAGCGCCGCGCCGTAGACGAGATTGAGGACCAGCACGCGCCTGGGCAGCTCCAACGACTTGATGAGCGTCAGCGCCAGGCTGCGCGTGGTCATGACCAGCGACCAGACGCCGACATAGAGAGGGAGGAGGCCCAGGGGAATCGCCAGATTGGGATAGAGCCACGGCAGAAGCGCATGGCCGGCCAGGGCAAGCACCGCGGCGAGGAGCAACTGCACCACGCCGGCCGCCAGGAAGATCGTCGCAAGGAAGCCCTTTTGATCGTCGCCTTCGAAATCGATCCGCAACCGGAGGATCGCGCTGCCGAAAAGTGCGCTCATCACCATCTGCAGCGACATCACGATCTGGGCGAAGATCACATAGGCCCCGAAGTGCTGCTTCGAGAGGGCCCAGGTCAGGATCGGCAATGAGACCAGGACATAGGCGTGCCCCCCGATCCCCGCGGCGAGATACCATAGCCCGTTGATGTTGATCCGGCGCCGGTGAGCTTGGATATCGGAGGTCAGCGGTCTGTTCCCTGTTGCAAGCGCGTCGGCTTCACATGCCTACTCTTGCGCCGACAGGACGGACAACAACTCTCGCGCATGATCGTCCCACGTCCATGCCGGCGCCGTCGTCGGCAGGGGCGGAGCGGCCAGCATGGCCTCCAGCTTCGTCGCCATCTCGGCCGCGTCGCCCGGAGTGAAGAAGACGCCCTCCCCCCCGGCCACTTCCCGCAGCACCGGCAGGTCGCTGGCGAGGAAAGGCCTGCCCAACGAGAGCGCCTCGACAATGCCCAGGCCAAAACCCTCGTACAGGGTCGGGAACAGGTGCACGTCCGCCCGCGCCGATACGGCGCCCAATACCTCGCGCGGGACGCGCCCCGCCAGGTGCACGCGATCCGCGACACCGCAACGAAGCGCGACAGCGTTCAAATCGGCCAGCTCCGCCGCGTCTCCCCCGGTCACCACGAGCTGGAGCTGGTCGTAGAGATGCGGCGCCCTCTCCTTCACCAGGGCGAGCGCCTCCAAACTCGTATGCTGCGACTTGTGAGGAAGCTTCGCGCCGGTCTGGAGCAGCAGGTAGGGGCCCTGTGTCCATGCATCGGGAAGCGTCGCGCCGCTGTCGCCCGACAGCGACGGGACCGCCTCGGGAATGGTGGTGATCCTGGCTGCGGCGGCCGGAAAATGGCGGGCGACCTCCTCCGCCGCGGCCCGGCTCGGAGTCACGATGGCTCGGGCGGCGCGGATGGACACCGACACCATGATTTTCTGCGCCAGGTTGAAGGCCGGGCGATATCGCGGAAAGTTCGACCGGTAGTAGAAGGCGGCCAGGTCGTGCACCATCAGGACCGTCGGGCCCGGGACGATCGGCATCAGATTGAACGGAAAGAAGGCGACGTCCCCCTTGGCGGCCCGGATCAGCGACGCGGCGACGCGCTGCTCCTCGGCCAGCGCCAGCACCGTGCCCCGCGGCATCGGATGGTCGCGCACTTCGATCCCGGGAAATTCGCGGATGAACCAGTCGCGCGAGGCCGAGGCGCAGAGCACGATCAGCCTGTGTGACGTTGCGACGCGCGCCAATGCCGACAACATGTGCGCCAGATAGACTTCGGCCCCGTATGTCTTTCCGGGATTGAATCGCAACGCCGATAGTACAATATTCATGTCGTTCACATCCCCGGCGGCGACAGTTCTCGCGCTTGCTCAGCTTCCAAGGGCATGGAATGGCCTGCCGGTCAGACAGGCCTCGATAAGATGATCGAGTTCGGGGATCCCGCCGGGCGCGAGGGCGGTCTCGTCGTCGAACAGATAATCGATGAAGCGGGGGCCGCGCATTTCCGCGAGGGGCAGGATTATCTGTCGCCGGACATGATAGTGATAGCCAAACCCGAGCGCGGCCTCGACCATTTCCGGCCGCGGCTGCAAACCCTGCGCCATCTGGCCAAGCAAGTCGAAGTAATCCGCCTTTGAAACAGGGTCGAAAGAGATGCCCTTCCCACTGAAATAGGCCTCGCCGGCGGTCAGGACTGGCTTGCCCTGGACCGCGGCCTCGAGCCCGAACTTGGAGCCGAAAACGAGGCATCCGTCCACTTCCTCCAACACGTCGTAGCTCGAGGTGGAGCTACCCGGTGCGATCAAATGCACGTTCGGTGGCAGGGTCTCGAAGGCAGCGTTCAGGATGTCAGCGGACTTCTCGCGTGTCTCGAAACCCACGCGGATTTCCGCCGGGTGCGCCCGGATGATCAGCGACAGCTCCGGGCGCTCGGCAAACCAGGCGACCGTCTCCACCAGCCAGTCATTCATCGTCGCAAAGAATTTGGGCTTGAAGGAAATCTGCGCGTCCCAGCCCAGATTGGGGAACATGCCGAAGACCCTGGCCTCCGAAGCGATACCCAATGTCTGGCGAAGCGGCGCCCCGAGCGGTTTGGTGCCGGCGTAGTAGTTGATGTTGTCGGAGTGGCTCGCGCTCCCCTTGCGCGTGATGTACTCGAGCAGTTCCGACCGGCGCACCGGATCAAGCGCCTGCCCCTGCCAGACAGCACCCGTCTCGGAAATCACATCCTGATGATAGCTCTGGTTGTGACTGAACAGGAACGCATTGCTCTTATACTGGAAGCCCCACGTCACGAACGGCGTGCCCACCATCTTGAAATAATCGCAGAAGACGCCCCACGAGGCATAGATGCCATGCGAGCTGATCAGCAGCTTTGGCGCGTAGGTTTCGTGAATTTTACGTGCCGCCTCGAGGGAAACCAGCGCGGTCAAAAGGAAGCCACGGGCGATTTCGGGCTCGGCCTCCACTTCCACCCGGCTTTGCAGGAAGTAGCGGCACAAGGAGCTCATCACCTGCCGTCCGATATCGACACCATATTTGGAGTAGGTCGGAATCTGCTCGATCGGCGCGGCGGCTGCCTCTGCTCGCAGGGACTCCAGCGTGGCTGCGCCGAGCAACCGGTCGAAATGGAGCGGCGCCTCGCCGAATGAGCGCACGAAACGCTCGGTGCGCCAAAGGTTGAGATACCGATCCCGGAAGCGCTCGCCGGAGACGAGATAGCCGTCGGCGAAATTCACTGCCCGTTCTCCGACGCCGATCAGGGGCCGGTAGCCGCGCTGCCGCAATGCTCTTGCCAGGACCAGTTCGAACCAGCTTGCGCCCGACGTGACTCGAAACGGCAGCAGCACCACATTCCCGCGGTCGGCGCTGATATCGTCGACCGCAGCGACGCGTCGCCCGCGAAACGCGCGCGCCGACAGCGGATCCAACGCGTTTGAAACACGCTGAACGAGGGGGTCGAATCCGAGGCGAAACCCCTTCAGAGGCAGCATGATCAATGGGTCTCTTTCGTCGTGGTGGGGATGGTGGCGCACGCCTCTCAGGCTGGACGTCTGCCCCACACCAGGAACGCCTGCCCGAAGCCCTCTTCGCACAACCACGGATTGCCCATGGGCGCGCCGGCGGCGCGCTCCTTCAGCATCTTCTCGAAATGCGCGACGAGTGCGGTCTCGGCGGCGGGCGCCATCAGCGAGAAGGGAAAGGCGGTCGAATGGCTGATCATCGGGAGCGGATAGGTGCCGATCGCCCGATTATCCTCCAGGCCGACTTCCGCCATCGCCTCCAGATAGCGGGGCGACATCGTGTCGGACCGGAACACCTCCACCTTCTGCATCCCGTCCACCTGTGCGGGGACAAGCGCCTTGATGATGTCGTTGATCCACTCATAGTCCTTCTGGACGTTTTCCGGCATGCTCGGCACGACATAACCGATGAAGAGCCCGCCGGGCGCGAGGATCCGGGCCTGTTCGCTGATCACCGGCGTGATTTCCTCGAAATGCTCCAGCAGGCCGATCGAGAAGACGACATCGAAGCTGCCGTCCTCATAGGGCAGCTTGAGGCAGTCGCCCACATCGAAGCTGGCGCGCAGGCCGTTCGCGTCAAAGGCCTTCTGCGCGAGCTCGATCGCCTTGGGGGAGAGGTCGAGCAAGGTGCAGTCCCAGCCGGCATCCGCGAAATAGGCGCTCAACGAGCCGCGCCCGCACCCGACCTCAAGCACCCGGCCCGGAGTGTCCCGGCCGATCAGCTGGGGAAAGGTGAGCCAGTGGTTGCGGAACGCCAGCTGGATCTGGTTCTGCGGGCTCCCACGCGTCCAATGGAGATAACCCGCTTCCTCGGTCGTGCGCCAATTCGCATCGAAACTCGAACCGTCGCCCTTGAAACTATCCATTGATGCTCTCCTCAAGCAAGATTTGCGCAATCCTGAAATCTGTCATCGTATCGATGGTGATCGCCCGTTCCTCAGGAATGATCACCGCCGAAATGGTTTCACCGTAGATGGATCCGGTTCTCCGCAACATCTCGACGGCAATGACGTAGATTAGGCCGGTGCGGACAAAGATGGGGGGCAAGTCCTGGCGGCGGGCCATTCGCACGTCCGCCGGCAGGATCCAATGTGCCTTGTGCTCGTCGTCGAGCGTGAACATGGCGCTGGGGTGTCGCTGACCCGCGTCGTAGCCGGCGATCACTGTATCGGCCCGGCTTTCCAGCGCGAGATTCACCGCCGCATCGATATCCTGCGCCAGGACCGTGGGACTTGTGGCCTGGACGAGTGCGACGTGCGTGAAATCCATCCCTTCGCGTTCCTGGAGCGTATCGAGCGCGTGGCGAATGACATCGATGACCAAGCTCTTGTCCTCGGCCAGATGTGGAGGGCGCAGCCAGGGCGTTCGAAGGCCGAAACGGCGCGCGACCTCAAGGATCGCCTCGCTGTCGCTACAGCACAACCGATAGTCCACAGTCTTCGCTTCTGCAAGCGCAGCCGCCGCCCAGCCAAGCAGGGGGCGCCCGTGGAGGGTCTTCAGATTCTTGCCGGCGATTCCCTTGGAGCCGCCTCGCGCGGGAAGCAGGCCAAGGACTCGGGCGACCGACGTATTAGCCACAATGCACCACTTCGTTGACGATATAGGCCGCGAGGCTCTGTTCGGTCAGGTGCATCGCGTCGCGGCTGGCGCCGCCGATGTGCGGTGTGACCAGGACGTTGAAACCGTCGCGCGCCGCTGCAACCAACGGATTCCGCCCCAAGTCGCCGGCGACGAGGTTCTCGCGCGCCAGAACGTCGACCGCGATACCGGCGAGGTGACCGCGGCGCAACGCGAGCGCCGCCGCCTCCTCGTCGAGGATTTCGCCCCGTGCGGTGTTGATCAGCAGCACGCCCGCCCGCATCTGCGCGATCTCGGCCTGACCGATCAGCCCGTCGGTCTCCGCCGTGTACTTTGCGTGAATGGACAGGATATCGCTCGCCGTGAGGAGATCGGCCAACTCGGCCCTTTCGACCTGTTGATCGGAGAATGCTGCATCATCCAGATACGGATCGCATGCCCGCACATGCATCCCGAATGCGCGGCCGTAGCCGGCAACGTGCCGGCCGATACGGCCGAAGCCGATAAGGCCCAACCGCAAGCCCTGCACCTGCCTCGCCTGAAAGCGGTCCCGATCCCAGCGTCCGCTCTCCACCA
Source organism: Brevundimonas sp. (assembly GCF_030704825.1). Classification (GTDB taxonomy): domain Bacteria; phylum Pseudomonadota; class Alphaproteobacteria; order Caulobacterales; family Caulobacteraceae; genus Brevundimonas. The sequence continues at coordinate 123,671 of NZ_JAUYNX010000022.1, forward strand.
CATCCCGCGCGGCAGCGGGTATGTGACGAAGCAGCGCCAGCAGAAGCCCGAACGCCAGCTCCGAAGTCGAGGTGACCTGTTCGATCGCGGACGGGCAGTCCCGCAGCGAAACGACGCGAAGTCCGACTTCGTCGCAATAGGCGGTATCGATGTGATTCAGCCCGGTCGTCGGCGTCGCGATGAGCCGCAGCCGGGGAAAAGCGGACAGCAGCTCGCGACCAATATAATGTCCCAGTCTCACAACCAGGAACTCGACATTCGACGGATCCGGAGCGGTCGCGAGATGCACCGGCGCGAGTTGTCTGTAAAGCGCCACCGCCGCCGGACTATAGGCCTCGGGTTCCAGGATCAGGACGCTCACGTTTCGTAGATGTAGCTTAGGCGCTTCTGCGCGCGGGGCCGGAACGCCTTGACCGCTTCCACGATCCGGGGGCTGGCGTCGCCGATGCCGTAAAGCCCGTCGATCGCGTATCGGCCGTGCGCGAGTTGGCGAGTCACCGAGTCCAGGACCGAAGCCGATTCGGCGGCGCATGTGATCAGGTTCGATCCGTACTCGCGCCCCTCTTGCCGATTGCCGACGAGAACGACCGGTGTGCCGGAGAAGGTGCTGTCCCGCACGAAGCTGGACGAATTGCCGACCGCACAGGCCGCCCGCATCAGGACCTTCTGATAGGTTACCGGCGGAAGGTTCTTGAGCAGGCAGAGCCAGCTGTCGCTATTGTGCTCGCGATACTTCCGCAGCACCTTGGAAATCTGATCGGACCCGGCATCGACGTTTGGCCACAGCCAGACGGTCGGCATACCCACTTGTTCCAGCGCGGCGAGCAACTGCTCGACCTGATAGGTCTGGGACGCGATTTCAGTGGTTACGGGATGGAAAATCACCAGCAGATAGGGTGCGTCTGGATAGACCGACGCGCCGACGGACGCTCTTGTGAAAACTTCGCGCGGCAGGTCCCCTTCGAGCGAGAGGATATAGTCGCCGACCGGACAGCCGACATTGTGCACGGTTTCGGCGGGCTCCCCCATCCGCCGAATGTAATCCGCCGCACGTTCCGTCGCCGGGAAATGCATATGGGACAGCTTCGTGATGGCGTGCCGGGTGCTCTCGTCGATGGATCCCGACACCTCTCCGCCCTGGATATGGGCGACAGGGATGTTCATGTAGGCCGCCGCGATCACTGCGGACAGAGCCTCGTAGCGATCGCCGATCATCAGCAACAGGTCCGGCGCCAATCGATTCAGAGCAGAGGTGAATTCGATAACGCCAAGGCCGATGCACTTCGCCATCGTGGCGGGCGTCGAGCCCTCGATCTCCAGATAGACTCGATCGTCGATGCGAAAACCGTCCTGCTCGACTTCGTTGGCCGCCATGCCGAACCGCTCGAGGAGCATTGTTCCGGCGCAGATGGTCAGCAACTCGATCTCGGGATCCCGTGCCAGCGCCTGCATGACGGGACGCATGCGACCGTAGTTGGCGCGGTCGACGAGCACGACGCAGACCCGGCGGGGCGCATCAGCCATGGTTGCCCCCGATATCGGTCCAGGTGATGACTGCGCCGCGCGGCACGTCCCGCGTCAAGGTCCGACCGGACACACGCTCCACATCCTTCGCAAGGATCCCCACCGCCGGCTTGCGCAATATCATGTCCTCCATCTCAAGCGTCTCGCCGGCCACCATGTCCCGCGTTGCGTAAGCCGACTTGCCGAACAGCGTCTTGAGATCCTGCATCTCAACGGCGACAGCGTCCTTGTCGATCGGGTTGGCGATCGCCCGGCGGACGAACTGGCACCCCTCCACAAGCGCCGGAAGATCGCCGAGAACGACGGACGCGCCGGTATCAGGACCGAAACACGCCTTGGAAAAAACCACATGGACCTCGATCATGTCCGCGCCGAGCGCGCAGGCCCCGATTGAGGCATAGGGCAGGCCCGAATGATCCGACAGGCCAGTCGGGTAGGGATAGCGGTCCCGCAACGACCGAACGACATTCAGGCCGACCTGCTCGGCCGCGCAGGGGTAGGCCGTCGTGCACTGAAATATGCCAATCTGGTCATGATGCGACTCCAGCGTCGCCACCGCCTCGTCGATTTCGGCCCAGGACGCCATGCCCGTCGACAGGAGCACGGGGAGACCAGTACGCCCCATCGCCGTCAGCATCGGCAGGTTGGTGGTCTCTCCCGATCCCACCTTGAGGGCAGGAACCCCAATATTGACCAGAAGGTCGAGCGCCTCGAACGAAAAGGGCGTCGACAGGAAAATCAGGCCAACCTCTTCAGCGTGCCGCTTGAGGCCCGCCCATTGCTCGGGCGTGAATTCGAGCCGCTCCCAATAATCGTAGCGGGTCGCATCCTGATAGGAGAATTTCTTCCGGAACGGTTCCCCGGGGGTCGATTCCGCGGCTGCGATATGAGTCTGGAACTTGATCGCCTGGGCGCCGCTTCCGGCGACCCCGTCGATATAGGCATGCGCTGTGCCCAGACTTCCGTCATGGGCCATTCCCACCTCGGCCACGACGAATACGGGTGCGCCCGCTCCTACCTCCACCTGTCCAATCTTCAGGGGCACTCGGTTGCGCTCTCGAGCTTGCTTCATTTAGCGGGGCTTCTCGTTCAACAGGTCGCAAGCCCACGGGACCCTGCGCGCGGTCCAAACACACTTCATGTGGCAGATCACGTTCGTCTATCCGGTTCTCGCTGCGTTGCAACCCATTTTCCTTGCAGGGCGTACACCTTGAGACGCCGAACAGGCCAAGGCAAGGAGCCCGGATCCACCGCCGCCGGCCTGGGAATCTGGGCAGGGTCATAAGTGGATTTTCTGCCTGACAGCGGCGAGGATTGCCGCGCATCAGGAGAGATCAGGACGAGACGACGCCTTCCCGACGTCCGTGCGGCCTTCGTCACAATCTGAGGTCGGACGCTCCCGGCGGTAGAACATACTTCAGGTCATAGACAACACAGGCCGGCTGGCCGAGGGCGGCGACGCCCTCGGCACCCAACTCGCGGAATTGCTGGTGAGCGACCGCCAGAATGATGGCGTCGTAGACTCCGGCTTCGGGCGTTTCGATCAGCGACACTCCATACTCGTGGCGCGCCTCGTCGGGATCAACCCAAGGATCGTGGACATCGACGGTGACATTGTATTCCTCCAGCTCGCGCAGGATATCGACACAGCGGGTATTACGCAGGTCCGGACAATTCTCCTTAAAGGCGAGTCCGAGCAGGAGGACGCGAGAGCCGGCCATCTCGATACCCTTGCGCAGCATCGCCTTGATCAGCTGGGACACCACATAGGTGCCCATGCCGTCATTGATGCGCCGCCCCGAGAGGATCACCTCGGGATGATATCCTGAGGCCTGTGCCTTGTGCGTAAGATAATATGGGTCGACGCCGATGCAGTGGCCCCCGACCAGACCCGGCCGAAACGGCAGGAAATTCCATTTGGTGCCAGCGGCCTGGAGCACCGCCTCGGTGTCGATTCCCAGGCGGTTGAAGATGATCGCCAGCTCGTTGACGAGGGCTATGTTCAGGTCCCGTTGCGTGTTTTCGATCACCTTGGCCGCCTCGGCGACCTTGATCGACAGCGCCCTGTGCGTACCCGCGGTGACAATCTCGCCGTATAGTTTGTCGACAAAGTCCGCGACAGCCGGAGTGGACCCGGACGTCACCTTGACGATCGTCGCCAGGCGATGCTGCCGATCACCCGGATTGGCTCGTTCGGGGCTATAGCCGGCAAAAAAGTCCACATTGAACGCCAGGCCAGACATGCGTTCCAGCACCGGCACGCAATCCTCCTCGGTGGCGCCGGGATAGACAGTGGATTCATAGATGACCACATCACCCTTCTTGAGGATTTTGCCCACGGTCTCGCTCGCGCGCAGCAAGGCCGAAAGATCAGGGCGCTTGTGCTCGTCTATGGGTGTCGGAACGGTGATGATGAAGACATTGCAGCCTGCCAGCGCCGCAGGGTCAGAAGTAAAGGTCAAGCGATCAGAGGCGACCAGTTCCTGAGTGTCGATCTCCAGTGTTCGGTCGATGCCGCGCCGCAGCTCATCGATCCGTTCGGCGTTGATATCGAAGCCCAACGTATCGAACTTCATTCCGAAAGCGACGGCGAGCGGCAAGCCGACATAGCCCAGGCCCAGAACTGCAATTCGCTCACTGCCGACAGGCATCATCTCGACGTATTCCTTCAAGGCCACGAATTATGGATTCGTCCGAGCAACGACAGGTGGGCGGATCGACTTGTCGTCGCGTTCATCATAAGAGCCGCGAAAGCGGATCCTGTCCGCCGGCCGTGCAGATCAATGCTCCCAAGGGAAGCCCGAATCGCGCATCAACCGACTTGAGAATACACTTCCACAATAAAACCTAGACTTCGTAGAATGACCTCTACCATTCGACGAAGCGCGTGACACCCTCCTTGACCGACGTGGTGGGTCGATATCCGATCCTGGCGACAAGTCCGCTAACGTCGGCGAAAGTGTCGGGACGTCGCCCGGCTGGAGTGGCGGCAGTTCCTTGATCGCCTGCGGCCGAGGGATGATCAGGACAGACGTCCTCTCTTGATCGCAGAGTTTGCCGAAAGGGGTCAGGACCGGATCGCGTCAACCACCTCCAGAACGCGCCTGCCCGGGAGATCGTCGGTCAGCCTGGACTGGTCCACCAGGGCGAGGATGTCGGCCAGGCAAGTCTCGTCGGGGCAGGGCCGCCAGAGCAGCTCCATGATCCCCTCCACGCACGGCCGGGCCTCCTCGCCCTCGTCGCTCAGGACCTCGGCCAGTTTCTCGCCCGGTTGCAGGCCGGTGAATTCGATCATGACATCCACGTCCGGGGTCTTGCCGCTGAGTTCGATCATCTGGCGGGCGAGGTCGGCGATCCTGACCGGCTCGCCCATTTCCAGCAGGAATTTGCGCGGCCCCCCCGGCCGCGCGCCGGCGCCGGTGGCGGCGCTGTGGAGAACCAGCTGCACCGCCTCCGGGATGGTCATGAAGAAGCGGTTGACTTCGGGATGGGTGACGGTGACCGGGCCGCCGCGGGCGATCTGGTCGCGGAAGATCGGCACCACCGAGCCGGCCGAGCCGAGGACATTGCCGAAGCGCACGGCGGTCATCCGCGTACCGCCCCTGGGGGCCAGGTCCAGAAGCGCCTCGGCGATGCGTTTGGTCGCGCCCATGACATTGGTCGGGGCCACGGCCTTGTCAGTCGAGATCAGCACGAACTGGGCCGCCCCGTGGGCGACGGCGGCCTGGATGACGTTCCAGGTGCCGAGCACATTGGTCAGGACCCCTTCGGCGGGATTGTTCTCGACCAGGGTGACGTGTTTGAGGGCCGCGGCGTGGAAGATTATGTCGGGCCGTTCGGCGCGGACCACCTCGGCGACGCGGTCCGCATCACGGACATTGGCCAGGATGGCGCGACGGCCAGCGGGGCCGCCCACGCCGGCCAGTTCGCGGTCGATCTTGAACAGCAGGAACTCGGAATGGTCGACCATGGCGAGGTGGGCGCAGCCGAGCGCCAGCAGCTGGCGGCAGAGTTCGGAGCCGATGCTGCCGCCCGCCCCGGTGACCAGCACCCGGCGGCCGGCGACCAGATCGCGGATCGGGGCCGGGTCGAGGGCGATCGCCTTGCGGGGCAGGAAGTCCTCGAGCGGGATCTCTCTCAATACATTCTCCCCTCCGGGCGCGCCGCCGATCTCGGTCATGCTCTGGGGCTTGAGCAGCATATGGCCGGCGCGCCGCAGTTCGCCGATCCGCTCGGTGGAAAAGCCGTAGGCCTGGATCGGATCGTCGAGAAAGACGACGGCGTGCGGCCGGGCGCCCCGCGCCGTCAGGCCGCCGTGGGCCGGAAGCCAGGTCGCCAGATCGCCGACGAAGGGCACGCCGTGGAGACGAAGGCCGACCTTCTCGGGATGGGGGGTGACGACGCCGACCGGCTGATACGGGCTGTCGGGATCGCCCTGGAGCAACCTGAGCTGGCGGTCGGCGCCGGCCATCGGGCCGACGATCAGCAGCGGCGTCCGGTCCGTCGCCGGGCGCGGCCACCAGCTGGGCAGGAAATGGGCCGCCAGGCCCGGGTCGTGCGGCAGGCGCCAGACCATGCGAAAACCGACCAGCAAGGCCAGGCTGACCAGCCAGGTCAGGGGCAGGATCGAGCGCGGCAGCTGCACGCCGCGATCCAGGAAGAAGATCAGGCCGAGAAAGAGACCGGTGGCGACGGTGACGTTGCGGACCAGGCCCACCACCTCGCGCATGGAGGCGAACCGCCAAGCGGAGCGTTCCGACTGGAAGATCAGTTCGACGCCGGCGCCGGTCAGGGCATAGAGGCCGGCCCAGCGGATGACGCGGAGCGCGTCCGGGTCGGTCATCCACCAGACCAGGGGCACGGGGCGGCGCAGTTCATAGGCCAAGACAAAGCCGAGGAAGAGCAGGCCGACGTGAAGGCCGAATTTCGCCGCCCAGGCCACGGTCAGGCGAGCCCGCGCGGTTCTGGCGACACCCGTCATAAATCCCCTCGATGGTCCGGCCATCAATCTTGCGGACCCCAAGGGGCCCGCTTCATCAATCTTGTGGACCCCAAGGGGCCCGCCTCATCAATCTTGTGGACCCCAAGGGGCCCGCCTAAACTCTAGCTTGTGTGGCCAGCTCGCCCGTCTGACAGACTCCGGAACATTTGGCAAATAGATACAACATTCAGGACGGAGGCGTCATCTCCGTCGGACGAGGCGGCGGCGAGCGGCGAGGGAATTTCCATCGAGCGGCGTCCGACTCCCGAGGCGATGGCCCTTGGCCCGCCGATGTGGCTTGCGTGACAGCTGCGGATTCGGGTTTCGCCCCCCCCCCCCCCCACAGCCTCGACGCTGACCGCGACCACAAGAAACGAACGCCCCCGGTTGACCGCCCGCTCCCGGTGCTGGACAACGCTTCCCGGCGCGGGCGGAGTCCGGCACGGTCGCCAGCCGGGCTCCCGGCGCCCGTGTTGTCCGTCCGGTCCCGTCAGGCCCTGTCCGTTTTTCGAGGTATCATCGCCCGTGATGCGCGCCCTTTCACTCCTGTCCGTCCTCGCGGCCGTCCTGCTCACGGGCTGCGGCGGCCCCCGGATGGACGTCGGCCAGATGACCGCCGCCCAACCCGTCGATCTGCAATCGGTGCACACGGTCGCCGCGCCGCAGGCCGAGTATCGGATCGGCGTCGGCGACAAGCTGGACGTGCGGGTGTTCCAGGTCGAGGACCTGTCGTTCGAGGAACTGGTGGTCGACACCTCGGGCAATATCAACATGCCGCTGATCGGGGCGGTGCGCGGCGCGGGCCGGACCGCCGGCGAGATGTCGTCCGACATCGCCGAACGGCTGGCGGCGCGGTATCTGCGCGATCCCCAGGTCACGGTGACCGTCAAGGAGGCCGCCAGCCAGAAGATCACCATCGACGGGGCGGTGACCAAGCCCGGCGTCTACGAGATGCGCGGCGCGACCTCGCTGCTCCAGGCCGTGGCCATGGCGGAGGGCCCCACGCGTGTCGCCGACCTGACCAAGGTCGCGGTGTTCCGCACGATCGAGGGCCGGCGATCAGTGGCCCTGTTCGACCTGGCGGCGATCCGCCAGGGCCGGGCCCCCGATCCGGAGGTGCTGGGCGACGACGTCGTCGTGGTCGACACCTCGCGGCTCAATTCGGCCCTGCGCGAGATCCTGGGCGCCGTTCCGGCCCTGGCGATTTTCCGGCCGTTCTGAGGCTGCGGCCACCGAACAGGACAGGGCGAACCGCCGACGTCGGGACGAACAGGTCTCGGGCGGCGGCGGATATTCAAGGCGAGACACAACCGATTTTGTGTGCGCGGAGCCGGGCTTTGCGATATCAGCCCGACATGTTTCAGCGCGGCCGCGGCCGCAAAGCGTAGCGGATGGCATGATGCTGGGCGACGACAATTTCGCTGATCGACGCGGCCCGGGTCCGGGCCCCGGGTTCGGTGATTCCCGCGAAGCGCCGTACGCCGTGCCGGCCGACGGCTGGGCCGCCGACGGCGAGGACCAGCCGGTTCTGGATCTGGCGGTCTATTGGCGGCTGGCGCTCAAATACCGCTTCCTGATCATCGGCTGTTTCCTGGGCGCTCTCGTCATCGGCGCGACGCTTACGCTCCTCATGACGCCCATCTATACGGCCCAGGCGACCTTGCAGATCGATCGCGAGGCCGCCCGCGTCCTGGACACCGAAGACGTCGTCCCGCGTGAAAATATGATGCAGGGGGAGGAGTTCTTCCAAACCCAGTACGGCCTGCTTCGTAGCCGGTCGCTCGCCGAGCGCGTCATCGAGAGCCTGGGTCTGGCCAGCTCTAACGAGGCGCTTGAAGCCATGGGTGTCGCACCGCCCGAGGTCGGCGGAACCGCTGCTGCTCAGGCCGCACACCGCAGGGCAGCGGCGCTCGGAGCCCTCCAGAACAACCTCAGCGTCTCGCCCGTCCGCGGCTCGCGCCTTGTTGCGATCGGCTACGACAACCCGAATCCCGTCGTAGCGGCCCGTATCGCCAACGGCTTCGCGGAGAATTTCATTCAGTCCAATCTGGACCGCAAATTCGAGAGCTCTTCCTACGCCCGCGAGTTTTTGGAAGAGCGGATCGCCCAGACTAAGGAACGCCTGGAATCCGCGGAGCGCCAGCTGGTCGCCTATGCGGCCAACCAGCAGATCATTAACGTCGGCGAACCCAGCGAAGGCGAAGCGGAAGGTGGTTCCACCCAGTCGCTGACGTCCAACAACCTCGTGGCGCTCAACAGCGCACTGGCTCAAGTGCGTGCTCAAAGAGTGGCCGCCGAAGAGCGATGGCGCTCCGCGAGATCCTCGGAACTTATGACTCTCCCCGAGGTCCTTCAGAATCCGTCCATCCAGCGGCTGACGGAGCAGCGGGCCGTTCTGGACGCGGAGTATCAGCAGAAGCTCAGCGTCTATCAACCGGACTATCCGGAGATGGTGCGCCTCAGGGCCCAGATCGAGGAAGCCGATGGCCAGATTCGGACAATCGCCGGCAACATCCGCAGCTCAATCCGGAGCCAGTACGAGATCGCCGCCAACCAGGAGCGTTCGCTTCAGGCCCAGGTGACCGGACTGACAGGCGATGTCCTCGACCTGCGGGACCGATCGATTCAGTACAACATTCTGCAACGCGAACTGGACACCACCCGCACCCTCTACGAGGGACTGCTGCAGCGGTATAAGGAGGTCGGCGTCACGGGCGGCGTGACCGCGAACAACATCTCGATCGTTGACCTTGCCACCCCCCCCCGGGAGCCGTCCAAGCCGAATATGCTGCTGAACATGGCGCTAGCCGCGCTGCTGGGCCTTGGGCTCGGCGTCTTGGCGGCCCTGGTTCTGGAAGCGCTCGACGAAACCGTGGCGACGCCTGACGATGTCGAGAAGAAGCTGGGCGTTCCCGTTCTGGGCGTCGTCCCGCTGCTGGAGAAGGGGCAGACGACAGCGGATGCTCTTGCGGACATCCGATCCGGGTTCTCGGAGGCGTATTACTCCCTTCGAACCGCGCTTCAGTTTTCGACGCCAGATGGTGCGCCGAGCAGTTTGCTGGTGTCCAGCGCCCGTCCGGCCGAGGGCAAGTCGACCACGGCCTATGCCGTGGCCCTCAACCTCGCGCGAGTCGGCAAGCGGGTGCTTCTGGTCGATGGCGATCTGCGCAATCCATCGATGCACCGTATGGTCGGCGTTGAGAATGAGCGCGGCATGAGCAATCTGCTCTCCGGTTCGGCAGACCTGGCAGGGGTCGTGCAGCGTACGCGGCACGAGAATCTGTTCTTCATTCCCTGCGGCCCCCTGCCGCCCAATCCGGCGGAACTGTGGGGCGGAGACCGTCTGCGCCAGTTCCTGGCCGAGACCCGAAACAATTTCGACCACGTCGTCTTCGACGGCCCGCCTGTGCTGGGCTTCGCGGACGCTCCGATGCTGGCGGCCGCGGTCAACGGCGTCCTGTTCGTGCTTGAGTCCCGCGGCACCCGCAGGGGTCAGGCGCGGGGAGCCCTTCGGCGCATCCAGGTGGGCCGGGCCCACCTGCTCGGCGCCGTGCTGACGAAGTTCAACGCGAAGTCGACCTCCTACGGCGGCTATGACTACGCCTATGACTACCATTACGGAGCCGAACCGGAACAAGAGGACGTCAAGAAGGGCAAGCGGGGTTGAGGGACAAGGCGGATAGGTCCGCCTCCCCGCGTCGGCGCGTCGGCGTCGGTGATTTCGCTTCCTATGGCCTCATCGTCGGCGCGGTTGTGCTGGGCTGGCAGATCGCCATTCAGCCTCTGATGCAGCGGGCCCCGGTCGAGGCCGCGATCCGCCTGGCCCCGGGGTCGCCGCTGGTTCTGCAACGGGCGGCGGAATCCGAACTGGCCGCCGGCCGCGTTGACAACGCCGCGGCCCTCAGCCGCGACGCGCTGGCCCGCTCCCCGTTCGACGTCCGGGCGCTTCGCGTTCTTGGCCTGACGGAAGCCCGGGCCGGGCGTGAGGACGCCGCGGACGACATCCTGACCCTCGCCGGAAACTGGAGCCTGCGCGACGACCCCGCCCACGCCTGGCTGGTCGAGCGCCGCCTTCGGCGCGGCGACTACGCCTCGGCCTTCGCCCACGCCGATACGCTGGTTCGTCGTCGACAGGACATTCAGCCCCAGGTCTTCCGGCTGTTCACCGTCGCAGGCACGGAAGATCCGCAGCGGTCGCTGCCGGTGATCGCCAGCCTGCTGGCGGCCCGGCCGCCGTGGCGCACAGCCTATCTGAGCGGCCTCAACCAGACCGCCCAGGAACTGCAGCTCGCCGCAAGCCTTGCCATCCTGCTCCAGACGAGCCAAGCGCCCCTGACCAACGACGAACTACAGCGCCTCTATCGAACCTTGCTGGGCAAGCGTCAGCTGGAGGCCCTCCGCACGGTCCGTGGACGGATAAACCGCCCCCCGCCCGGCGCGGCCGTGACCAATGGCGGCTTCGCCGACGCAGCGGCGCCGGAACCGTTCCAGTGGCGACTCGTCCAGAGGGCCGGCATTGTGGCGGAGGTCGTCGCCGACGATCTTCGCTCGTCCAATCCCGCCTTGCGCGTCGACTACGACGGCTACGCCACCGGACCAGTCGCGGAGCAACTGACGTCCCTGGCGCCGGGCGCCTATAGATTCACCGCCGAGGTCAGGACCGAGACCGGAAACCCGGCGGCCCGGCTGGCCTGGACCCTCTATTGCGCCACTGGAGGTGCCGTCGCCTCTGTTCCGGCCGGTGTCCCCAACGCGACTCCGAACGCCTGGACGACCGTTTCAGCCCGCATCAATGTCCCCGACAGCTGCCCTGCGCAGTGGCTGAGGCTGGAAACCCGGGCTGGCGATCGCCGATCCCGGACCGTGGTCTGGTTTGACCGGATCGAAATTTCCCCCGCCGGTTGAACCGCATCTAAAATTGAAGAGTCGCCCAAAGATCACACCGCTGCCTTGAATGCATATTGATTTTGAAACCATCGCCGCATATACCCGTTTCTCGATACGTCGCGGGTCAGCCCGTACCAAATGACCTGAACAAGGGGATTTCGAATGCGTAAGACCATCGCCGCTGTCACGGCGGGCCTGCTGCTGGTGGCCGGCCAAGCCGCCGCCGCCAACAACACCGCCGCCGCCCGCGTGGGCGACCGCGTCGGCGCCCGCGCCGGCGCCAGTTCGGAGTTCGCCGGCATTCCGCTTCCGGTCCTCCTGATCGGCACCGCCGTGATCATCGCGACCATCGTCGTTCTGAACGACGACGACTCGGAAAGCGATTAAGCTGATCGGGTTCGCGCTGCGGTCGCCATTCTGCTGACGTAGCGCGTGCCAAACAAGATCTGGAAGGGCCACTGGGATGCTGTCGCGATAGCGGCGGCCATCCTGCTGGCCCTTTCGTTCGTGTTCGGCGGGGCCAGCCGCGATCACGCGCTCCGACTGGCGCTCGTCGAACTGGCCGCCCTTCCGCTTCTGGTTCTCGGCGCCGGGCGGCTGATCCGCACCGGGATATGGCGTGAGCATCGGTTCGCCCTCGGCCTTCTGGCCGCGGTCATCGCCCTTCCCCTGATCCAATTGATTCCGCTCCCTCCGGCGGTATGGGGAAGTCTCCCCGGCCGGGACCAGATGGTGCTGGCGCTTCAACTCGCCGGCCTTGAGCCAGGCTGGAGTCCCCTGAGCCTCGCCCCGGATCACACGTGGCGGTCGGCCTTGGCGCTGACGCCGCCCGCGGCCTTCTTCATCGCCATGTTGTCGCTGTCCCAGCCCCAGCGCGAGACTCTGGTCCGGTTCTGCATCGCCGGAGCGATTGTGGGGATCGTCCTCGGCGCCGCCCAGTTGGCCAGCGGCGGCGAACGCCTCTATCCGTGGGCGACCACCGACGCCGGCTCCGTCAACGGCTTTTTCGCCAACCGCAATCACCTGGCGTCCCACCTCCTGATCGCCCTGCCCTTCGCCATCACCCTTGGGGCCGCGACGCTCAGGCGGCGGAATCAACGCACCTCGGCCCTGTGGTTCGGCGCCCTGTTCGCCGGCCTGGTCGTGGTGGCGCTCGCCGCCATACGGTCGCGGGCCGGGATCACCCTGTTCGCACCCGTCATGATGGCCAGCCTGCTTGCGACCTGGATCGCAGCGGGACGGGGTCGGCCAGGTCCCGGACTCCTGCTCGTGGTTGGCGCGGTCGGGGCGGCTCTGACGGCCGTCGCCGTGCTGGCGCTGCCGCCGATCCTCGCCCGGTTTGATACGGAAGGAGTTCCCGAACTTCGCTTCGAGCGCTGGCCGCTCGTGGCCGAAACCGCCCAGACCTACCTCCCGCTCGGATCGGGAATCGGCAGTTTCGATCCGGTGTATCGTTCAGTCGAGCCCCTGGAAGAACTCGACGGGAGCTTCTTCAACCAGGCGCACAATGAATACCTGGAGACCTGGCTCGAAGCCGGCTGGCTCGGCGCGGGCCTGATCCTGGCCTTCCTCGTCTGGTACGCCAGGCGTTGCTGGAGCGCCTGGAAGGCGCCTCCTTCCCGGGAAAGGGATCTGCAGCGCGCCGCCAGCATCGGCGTCGGCGTCCTGCTTCTTCACTCCGTCGGCGACTATCCGCTGCGGACGGCTGCGCTGGCCGTCGTCTTCGCCCTGTGCTGCGGCCTGCTCGAACTGGCCGGGCGGCCCGACCCGGCGCGCTGAGCGAGCACGCGCAGACTCAGGGCGTGGCCCCGGCGGCCGCCGGACTGTCGGACAGGTTCATTTCAGCGCGTCGCACGACAAGCCCACGGCGCGAATAGCCACGCCGGCATTCTCCCTCGGTGGGTACTCCTCGCCCCCGTAACGAGCCTGCGCCCCGCGCCGCGGCCCGACGGCTTGCAGGAGGCTCTGTTCACACCCCTCCAGCCGCAGGGCTGTCAGGACGCCCGAGTCATAGGCCTTGGTGTCGATCCCGATACGCCGCTGATCCGCATGAACGCTTGTCGTCGGCGTATGGCCATGCACGACCATACATTCGAACGCTGTCCGGCTGTTCAGGAACGGCTGACGGATCCACATCAAATCCTGGGGAGACTGGCGATCCAACGCGAGCCCCGGGCGGGCGCCGGCATGGGAGAAGAAATAGTCGCCCACGGTCACGCTCAGCTCCAGGGTCTCAAGGAAGTCCATTTCGCGTTTCGTCAGCTTGTGGCGCAGGTCCGCCGCCACCCGCGCCCACGCCTCGGTCCTGTGCGCCAGCTCGGGGACCCGCAGGCCCCAGGATTGAAGCGCACGATCACCGCCGTATTCGCACCACCGCGCGCCAGCCGTGGGATCATCGAGGAACTCCAGCATCGCCTGCTCATGGTTCCCTTTCAGAAACCGCCATTCCACGCCCTGGGCGCGGGAAAGGCCGGCGAGCAACCGGAGCACGCCGCGGGAATCCGGCCCCCGGTCGATATAATCGCCTAGAAAAACGACCATCTTCCGGTCTGCTGCGCTGGCATGGAGGTCGGCGGCGATCGCCTCCACCATGGGTAGAAGCAGGTCGAGGCGGCCGTGGATGTCGCCCACGGCCCAGACCACGGTCCCGTCCGGAACAGAGGGCGCCAGGGGCGCGGCGACCCGGGGTCGATTTCGGAAAAGCTTTGAAAGCATGACTCTCTGTACAGCAAACGCCACGCTTATCCCTATCCTTGTCGCCAGGGACCGGGGCGCGCGACCGCATCCTATAACAGCGTAGCTCCGTCCCAAGAAAGGTCGCAACTCACAATCCTGGATTGCTTCGAGCCGAAGACAATCGTGTCAGAGAAATTCAGTGCAAGGTCCGACGCGCCCGCCCGCCCGCCCGCGATCCTCGCAACGAACTGTCGCACAACGGCGTCAAGCTGAAAGACGTTCCGGGTTGCGTCAACATTACCGGGATGTAAAGAATGCCGCCCTTGGGAGGAGTATCGCGCATGATCGACCCTCAGACCCGTAATGCAGCCGTCGGCGGCGACTGGAATTCCGGCCCGTCGCGATCGGCCGGTCTCTATGGGGAACTCCCGGCCCTGCCGCTGCGCTTTCCGGCCGAAACCCCGGTGGTCGCCGCGCCTCGCAAGTCGCGCCACGGTACCCGACGGGCCGACTGACCGCTTCAGGCCGGCGACGGCGCGGGCGTCTCTATTCCCGAGCCCGGCAGAACGGATCCGGTTTCACGAAGCTGCCGGTAAGCGGCCACGATGTGATAGAGCGAGCTCGCCGGGGCCGGTTCGATGTCCAGGACGCCGTCGACGCCCAGCTTGTCGCGCCACAGCCCTTCCGGCCTGAGGTACAGGGTCAATCCGCGCAACGCGCTGGCGGCGCTTCCAAGCAGCCGGCCTTGCTCGTCGCCGTCCGTTTCCTCCGCCAGGATCAGCGCGGCTTTCAGCCACTCGGTCTGCGGCCAAAGCCTGGCGCGCGACGACCTCGGTCGCAGATGATCGTCGAGCTCATCGATCGCCACGCCCCGCGCCGGGTCGAGGCCCCGCTCGCCCGACGCGAACAGGCGTTTCGCCGTCTCGACCGCCCATCGATCCCCGCGCAGCCGGCCCCATCGGGTCAGCAGCCAGGCCCATTCGAACTGATGCCCCGGCTCGACCAGCCGCCCGGCCTCGCCCCCGTCGGGCCGCCAATCCGGTCCGAAAAACTCTCGCAGGAACCCGGCCTCGTCGATGAAATGCGCCTTCGCCATGCCCACGATGACATCGGCGATTGCCGTCCAGGCCCCGTCAGGCTCCAGAGCCTCCCACGCCAGCGCCGCCTCCAGCAGATGCATGTGCGCATTGGCCTGGAACGGAGGCCCCGCCAGCTCGCGCCAGCCGCCCTGGGGAAGGGCGAGAACGTCCAGCGACGCCAGAAGCCGCGCCGCCGTTCGCCTGCATCGATCCGGGTCGATCCCGGCGGCGGCGGCGGCGGCGGTCGCCAGCAGGACGAAGGCCTGATCGTAGAGGGACGCCGTCTCGTCGAGCACTGCGCCCGAGCCGTCCACCCGTGTCCGGTAGAGCCCGTCGGACCTGAGGTTCGTCGCCTCGAAGCGGGCGAGACCCCGCTGGACGATCGGGGCGTAGTCACCGCCCCAGCCCCATTCCGACGCCAGGCTGAAGACAAAGGCCTGGCGGGCCTGAACGCGCGCGCGCCGGAAGTCGCCCGTCGTGGCCCCGTCGTCATCCAGAGTTTCGACAAACCCGCCATCGGCGCCGACCCCAAGCGTCGCCCACAGCGGCAAGGCGCTCAGCTTCAGCCATCGGGTGAACTGGCGCGACAGCTGGTTCAGCGTGACATCGTCTCCGGCGATCCCGCCGCCGCCACGAGGCTCGCGCCGTCCCAGTTCCTCGACCAGCGCCTTCACATCCTGGGCGTGATCCAGGTCGCAGACCAGCACGGCGTCCGGTTCGACGATGATCGCCAGGTTCGACACTCCCGCCGTCGCCACCACCATGCCCGGCGCGGCGCGGACCAGACAGCCTTCGCTGGCGTGACCGATCCAGTCGCCGCGGGCGCCGCTTCCCGTCGCGGCCACGGCGTCCCATGCGCCGAGATCCGACCATTCGAAGAAGGCCGGCAACACCCAGACCTTGTCGCTGCGCTCCATGACCGCATAGTCGATCGAGATTTTCGTCGCCGCGGCGAAGGCCGGACCGAGGATGTGAACCCGACCCTGTCCGGGGTCCGGCAGGGCGGCTCCCACGGCGGCGACCACGTCCGGGACGAAGGTTTTCATCTCGGCCAGCAGGGTTCGAACCGGGGCGACGAAATTGCCGCTGTTCCAGAGGTAGCCTTCTTCCAGGTACCGCTCGGCGTCGGCCCGCCCCGGCTTCTCGACAAACCGGCCGACCGGGGCCAGGCCGGTCCCCCGCGGCTGGATATAGCCATAGGCCGACGAGGGGGACGCGGGCGTCATGCCGAGCGTCACGATCCGCCCCGGCGCCGCGGCCGCGACGGCGTCGACCGCGGCCTGCCTGAAGGCGCCGGCGTCGGGGATATAGTGGTCGGAGGCCACGAAGACCGCGGTGGCGTCCGGGTCGATCCGCTCGACCCAAAGGGCGGCGGCGGCCATGGCGGGAGCCGAATCCCGGCCCGCCGGCTCCAGGATCAGGTCTCCGTCGACGCCCAGCGCCGCCAGCTGGTTCTCGACATACTGCCGGTGCTCATGGCCGGCGACGACGACGATCCGTCCGGCCTCGGCGAGAGGGGCGATCCTGCGCACCGTCTCCTGGAAGAGCGAGAGGTCGCTGACCAGGTCGATGAACTGTTTGGGCCGGGAGGGGCGCGACGCGGGCCATAGTCGGGTCCCGGCGCCGCCGCAGAGGATCACCGGGTAGATGGCCATCGCTCGTTTCGCCCCGCCGCTCCGCGCCCGTCCATCGGTTGGGCGCCAGTCCGGCATCTACAGGCGATCCGGAGATGTCGGCAACCCTAGAAGGCCGTCCGCCAGCTGCCCATGAGCGTATAGGCGGTCGGCGCCGAACGGACATGCTGGTCGTCGCGCGTGACCACCGCCCTCAAATCCACGTACGAGTTGTTGGAAAGCCGGTGCAGACTGCCGAGCGACATGTCGATCTGCCGGCCGCTGGGCGTGGCCGGGAACCGGCGTTCCGAATAGCCGAGCGGATCGAAATACTCCGCCGGGGCGTCCGCCAGCCAGGCGGTGAACATCCCGCTCTCGGCCCGCAGGGGCTGCCGGATCGACCAGGTCAGGGTCTCGCATCCCAGCCCCAGCTGGCGGCAGAATGTCGTCAGCCCGAGGCTCCAGCTGGAACTCACAACCTGCTCGGACAGGCTCAGGAACTGTCCCGAGAGATCGGTTCGGGACCAGCCCGCCTCGGCGTTCAGGTACAGGTTCCCGGAGAGGGCGAACTGTCCCGAAACGGAGCCGAACGTCGTCGAGCTGGGCAGGGCGAAGCCCGAATCGAGCGGCGCATAGGAGCCCAGGGGTCCCAGCTTCTCGTCCAGCCCGCCAACCGCGAACCGCAGGCGGCCGCCCGGCGACACCTCCCAGTCCGCGACGAAGCGGGCGTATTTCGAAACGTCCCGTTCCCTGGCCTGGAAGGGCATGGCGCGGTCGCCGGTTCCGGCGTCGGCCGACAAGGTCAGGGCGCCGAGACGGACCCCGCCCAGCCAGGCCCGGTCCACCTGCGCCAGCGAGGCGAAGTCGTCGCCCGCGCCCAGCTCGAACGGCGATCGCGCGCCATTGCGCCCCTGCCAGTGAGCGATCGCGCCCCGCCCCGTCGAAAACTCGACCATGACGTCCTCGCCCCGGCGGTCGTCCAGCCACGGGGTGATCACGCTCGTCGCCGCGGCCAGGTCATGCGCGCTGTCCTCGACCGCGGCGCTGGACGTCAGCGTCAGGGTCGAACCCAGGGGCCCCTGGGTCACCAGCCGCGCCCGGGCGCGCGCCGGCGCCGGCGTCATGCGGGCGGCGTGGCGCGGGGCGACGCCCCAGGATTCGCCGAGGTTCACCCTGAACAGGCGATCGAAATCGTCGTGGCCGACGGTCTCGAGGCCCTGGGCCCGGCTGATCGCGTCGCCGAAGGCTCCGCCCGCATAGGCGAAGCGCTGGGCCGTGACCCGAAGGGTCGCTCCGCTGGCCATGGGAACGCTGGTCGACCCGACCGGCTGGAAGGCCCGGGCGATGTCCAGCAGGCCCCGGCCGTAAACCGCGTCGGTGCTGGGATCTCCGGCGTCCCTCGCCGTCGTCAGCAGTATCTCCACCGCGTCCCGTCCGCTCAGATTGGGGAAGGCGTCCAGCAGCAGGGCCAGCGCTCCCGCCACCGCGGGCGCAGAAAAGGACGTCCCGCTTATCCGCCAGCAGGACGTCCCGTCGCATCCGGAGATGACGTCCACGCCGGGCGCGCTGATGTATCTCGTCGCCGAAACGCCGGCCCGGTTGGAGAAGCTGGCGATCACATTGGCGCTATCGTGCGCGCCGACCACGATGATGCTGCCGGCGAAGCGGGGATCGGTGGCGTACCGGCCCGGCCATTCGGGGCTCACGCCGCCCTCGTTGCCGGCGGCGATGGTCAGCACGATGCCCGCGTTCACGGCCCGCTGGAGGGCGGCCTCGAACTGGCTGCCGAGCGGATCCTCGCCGCCCAGGGACATGTTGATGACCCGGACGCCGTTGTTGATCGCATAGTCGATCGCCCGCGCCAGGTCGGACGATCTGAAACAGATTTCATCCTCGGGGTCGGTGCAGTCGCTGACGTCCGCGCGGATCGAGACGATGGTCGATTCATAGGCCACGCCGATGGTGCCGAACCCGTTGAAGCTGGACGCGACGATGCCGGACACGAAGGTCCCGTGATCGTCGGGACCGTCGGGGGTGTTGCGGCCGACGACGATGTCGGTCGAAGCGCTGGAAATCCGGCCCGCCAGATCCTGCGAGGCGAAATGGATGCCGCTGTCGATGACGCCGACATTGATCCCCGCGCCGGTGGCGCCCTCGTTCCAGGCCGTGATAGCCCCCGTGTTCCCGACGCCGTAGTTGCGCAGATACTCGGGAGACGAGGCTGACGGCGGGGGCGGTGGCGGGGGCGGAGGGGGTGGCGGAGGGGGAGGAGGCGGCGGGGGCGGAGGCGGCGTGACAATGCCACCGCCCCCTCCTCCGCCTCCGCCACCGCCACCGCCGCAGGCCGCCAGCGGGAGCATGAGCGCGGCCAGGCAGATCATCCCGGCCAACCATCCCGTTCCGTGACGGATCCGCATCAGCCTGCTCCCGAACTCAACGCCCCGCCGACCCTAACGCCGGCGTCCTCGGTGAGGCAATGTTCTTGACCCCCGGCACGTTCCGGCGTCCGACGGGCCGGTCTCAGGAGAAGGAGTCGCCAAACTCTGCATTGGCGCGGTCGTAGTCGCTCATCCGGCCGATATCGATCCAGTAGCCGTCGTCCCTCTGGCTCCGCACCTTGAGCCCCCGGGCGAGCATCTGGGTCAGCAGGTCGGGCATGTCCATCGGGCGATCCGCCGGAATCAGGTCCAGGGCGCTTTCGGAAAGCACATAGAGGCCCGCGTTCACCGGATAGGCGAAGGTCGGCTTCTCGGTGATGCTGATCACGACGTTGTCACCGGACTCCACTACCCCGAACGGCACCTGGATACGGTGTTCGCGCACCACCACGGTCAGGTCCGCGCCCGACGCCTCATGCGCCTCGATCAGGCTGTAGTAGTCGATGTGCATCAGCACGTCGCCGTTGGCCAGGATGAACGGCCCGTCCAGCGGACGCGGCATCAGGCTCAGCGCGCCGCAGGTCCCGAGCGGGCGGGTCTCGCGCAGATAGTCGATCTCGAGCCCCAGGTCGGAGCCGTCGCCGAAATAGCCCTCGATCTGGTCGGCCTTGTAGTTGGTCGACAGGTAGAAGCGCCGGAAGCCCTGTTCGGCGAAGGTGCGGACGATGGTCTCCAGCACCGGCCGGGGCCCTACCTTCAGCATCGGCTTGGGCGTGTCGAGCGTCAGCGGAGCCAGCCGTTCGCCCTTGCCCCCGGCCATGATCACGACCCGGTTGGGCCGATCGGGGACGGACAGGAAGTCCGAGGGCATGGCCAGGCCGACCACCACCCCGTCCTTGAGGATGGGCAGATGGCGCAGCTTGCGGTCGCGCAGTTCGGCCAGGATGGCGCGGCGCGGCGCCGCGGCGGCGATGCTGGTCGGCCGGGCGTTCATCACCGCACGGCAGGGCGTCTGCAACGTCGCGCCGCCGATGATGGCGCGCCGCATGTCGCCGTCCGACAGCGTCCCCAGCAACCGCCGCTCGCCGTCGACCACCAGGCAGATGCCGCGGCCCGAGGCGTCGATGGAATTGAGCGCCACCTCCAGCGACTCGTCGGGGCCCAACAGGGTCTCTTCCCAGCTCTTCATTCCGCCTCCTTCGCGCCGGGCGTGATGACCTCGTCGACGGCGAAATCCGCCGCCGCCGGCCGCCCCGCCAACCCCCAGACCTCCATCGGCGACAGGCCGTCCGACGGGCGTTTGGCGGTCAGCAGGTCGAGCGTCAGCGTTTCGCCCGCCATGATCGGTCGGGCCGCCACCAGGCAGCGCCGCGCCGCGAGCCGGTTGGCCATCTCCTCGCCGGTGGGCCCCTTTTCGGCCGAACCGAGGGCCCGCTCGGTCTCGCGGATCATCCCGATCATCGCGGCCAGTTCGTCCGGCTCCAGCGAGGCGGCGTGGTCGGGTCCCGGCAGGCCCCGGTCGAGGGTGAAATGCTTCTCGATGACCACGGCCCCCCGCGCCACGGCCGCCACCGGCACGGCCAGGCTGCGGGTGTGATCGGAATAGCCGACCCTCACGCCGAACCGCTCGGCCATCGTGCCCATCGCCCGCAGGTTCACGGCCTCGAGCGGCGTCGGATACTGGGTCGTGCAATGCAGCAGGGTGACCCGTTCGCGCACGGCCGCCAGACCGGCCTCCGACGCCAGCGCCGTCGCCAGCTCCGCGCGCGCCGCCGGCTCGCCGTCGCGGGTCAGGGCGAAGGCGACGGCCCCCAGGGCCTCGGCGATCTCGTCCATCGTGGCCATGCCGGTCGAGAGGATCAGCGGCCGGCCCAGCCGCGCCGCCTTCAGCAGCATGGCGCCCCAGGTGATGTCGCCGGACGGGATCTTGACCGCCGGCATGTCGAACGCCGCCAGCATCTCCAGACTGCCCATATCGAAGGCCGTCGATATGAAATGCACGCCGCGCTCCGCACATCGGCGAGCCAGCGCCCGATGGTCGTCCGCCGTCAATTGCAGGGCGCGCAGCATCTCCAGCTGACCCCCGTCCTCGCCGGTGTTCTCGACCTGATAGGCGGCCCTGGCCGCCCGGCGCGTGACCAGCTGCCCGGCGTCGAAGGTCTGGAATTTCACCGCGTCGGCGCCCGCGGCCGCCCCGGCGTCGACCATCGCCAGCGCCCGTTCCACGGACCCGTTGTGGTTCACCCCCGCCTCGGCGATGACGAACACGGCCCGGGTCACGACGCCGCCTCGACGAACTGTTTGGCCAGCAGGGTCGGGCGGTCGGGCAGACCCTTCAGGACCTCGACGATGCGCCCGGCGCTGCGCCCGTCGCCATAGGGGGTTTCGCCCGAACCGCGCGGTGCCGCCAGGGCCTGGCGGATGGCCTCGGCGATGGCGGCGGCCGACGGTTCGGCGTGGATCACCGAGGCCGCGGCCGGGCGGCCCGCCTGACGGTCGCCCACGTCGACGGTCGGCGTTCCCAGCGACGGCGCCTCGTAAAGTCCGCTGGAGGAATTGCCGATCACCGCGTCCGCGATCTTCATCAGCGAGAGATAGCGCATCTGGCCGAGCGAGTCGCTCAGATGGGTGTTCGGCCGGCGTCTGGCCCAGTCGGCGAGGGCCGCCGCGATCGCCTCCCGGCCGGCGTCGGCGTTGACCCCCGTGATCCAGACCGTGGCGTCGCCGGCGGTCTCGTCCAGCGCCGCGATCAGGGCCCGGACCTGGGTCAGCCCGCCCTCGGCCGCCAGGGTGACCGGGTGGAAGGTGACCAGCAGGTTGCGCCCGCCCAGCGGCCGCCCCAGGGCCGTCTCCAGCGCCGCCCGGTCCAGCAGCGGCGTCCGCCGCAGATGGTCCAGTCCCGGGCTGCCCACGACATGCACCCGCCACGGCTCCTCGCCCATCTGCCGGATTCGGTCCGCGGCCTGTTCATGCGTCGCCAGATGAACGTGGGACAGTTTGGTCAGGGCATGGCGCGCGGCGTCGTCCACGGCTCCCCGGGTGATGTCGCCGCCCGCGATATGGACCACGGGCAGGGCATGCAGCAGCGCCGCCATCGCCGCCGCCAGGATTTCGTAGCGATCCCCCAGCACCAGCAGGAGGTCCGGCTGGAGGCGTTCGACCGCCTCCCCCACCCCGGACAGGGCCAGGGCCATCGACCGGCCGACGCCGGCCGGCGTGTCGTCGGTCAGGTCCAGCGGCACGCGCGCGTCGATGCGGAAGCCGTCCCCCTCGATGACCTTGACCGTCTCGCCGAAACGCGGCTCCAGATGAGCCCCGGTGACGATCAGCTGCAGCGCGAGGGCGGGTTCGGCGGCGATGTCGCGCATCACCCATTGCAGCAGGCCATAGTCGGCCCGGCCGCCGGTCACCACGCAGACGCGCCGGGGATCGGTCACGTGTCGGCCAGACAGGCGCTGGACGGCAGGCTGATCACCCCGGCCTCCAGCCGCTCGGCATGGCCAAGCGGCGCGCGCGGACAGGCCGCGTACATCGGCAGCCTGTGCATGAGGGTCCACGTCGGCCGGGACATCAGGCCGGCGCCGTTCAACGCCGTCAACACGGCGTCCCGGAGCTCGGGCGCCTCCAGGACGAGGCTGTTGAGCCAGGCGTTGGACCGGCAGCCCGGCGGATCGGTCAGGAGCCGGACGCCCTCGACCCCGGCCAGCGCCTCGGCGTAACGCCCCGCCAGCACCCGCTTGCGGACGATCATGTCGTCCAGCCGCTCCAGCTGGGCGCAGCCCAGGGCGGCGTTCAGATTGGGCAGACGGTAGTTGTAGCCGATCTCGTCGTGGTCGAAGGACCAGGCGTGGGGGCGTTTCGCCGTCGTGGTCAGGTGTTTCGCCCGGCGGGCCAGATCGGCGTCATTGGTCAGGATGGCGCCCCCGCCCCCGGTGGTGACGATCTTGTTGCCGTTGAAGCTGAGGGCCGCCAGCCGTCCCCGGCCGCCGACATGCACGCCCTCGCGGAAGGATCCCAGCGCCTCCGCGGCGTCCTCGATCAGCACCAGCCGCCAGCGTTCGGCCAGGGCGGCCAGGGCGTCCAGATCGCAGGGCAGGCCGAAAATATGCGTCACCACCAGGGCCCGGATGACCGCCCCGGTCGTCCGGTTGCGGCACACGTCTCCCTCGACGACGGCGGTCGCCTGCAGATGCGCCTCGAGCGCGTCCGGATCGACCCCGAGACACTCCATGTCGGCGTCGACGAAATGAGGCGTCGCACCCTCATAGGTCACGGCGTTCGCCGTGGCGACGAAGGTCAGGGCGGGGACCAGCACCTCGTCTCCGCGCACGACGCCCGCCAGCTTCATGCAGATATGCAGGGCCGCCGTGCCGGTCGATGCCGCCACCGCGTGCGACACGCCCGTCACCTGCTCCAGGGCCCGTTCGAAGCGATCGACCCAGGCTCCGACCGAGGACACCCAGCCGGTGTCCAGACAGTCCTTGATGTAGGCCCATTCCTGACCGCGAAACTCCGGCTGATGCAGGGCGGCCGGCCCGTCCGGGTCGCGCAGGGCGCGGCGAACCGCGGCGACGATCCGTTCGGCGACCGGATCAGGGTCCGGGCGCGGGAGGACAGCGGGGTCGGTCACAGGACGTAGCGCTCCGGATGGTAGGCGGCCAGGTTCCCGGGCTCTCGGAACCAGGCGATGGTGTCCTCGAGGCCGCGGCGGAAGCCTTCATGGCCGCCATAGGCCGGCGTCCAGCCGGTCAGCCGGGTCATCAGCGAGGCGTCGGCCCACAGCCGTTCGACTTCGCTGAGCGCGGGCCGCAGCCGCTGGCCGTCCTCGACGATCCGGGGCGCGGCGCCCATCAGTTCGGCGATCAGGGCGACGGTGTCGCCGATCGAGATCTCGAACCCGCTGCCGACATTGACGGTCTGGCCCACGGCCGCGTCGCAGGCCGCCAGGGCCGTGAAGGCCCGCACCGTGTCCGAGACGTGGTTGAAATCGCGCGTAGGCGCCAGGGCTCCCAGTTTCAGTTCCTCGGCTCCGGCGGCGATCTGGGTGATGATGGTCGGTATGACCGCGCGCGCGGACTGGCGCGGGCCATAGGTGTTGAACGGCCGGCATACCGTCACCGGGGTGCCGAAGGCGGCGTGGAAGCTCAGCGCCATCTGGTCGGCGCCGATCTTGGAGGCCGAATAGGGCGACTGGCCCTGGAGCGGATGCGCCTCGTCGATCGGCACGTAGCGGGCGGTGCCGTAGACCTCGCTGGTCGAGGTATGCACGACCCGCTCGACGCCGAGATCCCGCGCCGCCTGGACGATGTTCAGCGTGCCCCGGACATTGGTGTCCACATAGGTGTCGGGCGAGTGATAGCTGTAGGGAATGGCGATCAGGGCGGCCAGGTGCAGGACCACGTCGCACCCGGTCATGGCGGTGCGCACGCCGTGGGGATCGCGGACGTCGCCGGCGAACACGTCGAGGCCGTCGGCGATCTCCGGCGGACTGAAATCCAGCCAGCCGCGGCGTCCGAAGCTGTTGTACTGCACGAAGGCCCGCACCTCGCAGCCCTCGCGCACCAGATGCTCGACCAGATGCGATCCGATGAAGCCGTCCGCACCCGTGACGAGAACGCGCCTGCCGTCGAGGTTCATCGCTCTTTGTGGTCCCAAAGTCCTGTGATCCGCAACGTGATTGACGCCTGTTAAGGAACTCCCAAGAGCCGCGGTCTCCGGTGCGGCGTTTCGAGGCTTGGCAGGCCGGGGACCCCGCCGCATGGTGCGGCCATGTCGAACCGGCGTTCCCCCGCTCTCGTCCCGGCCGTCCTGCTCCTGACCGCGACGGCCCTGGCGGCCTGCGGCTCCGGCGCGCCCGTCGCGGGGCCCGGTCTGGAGATCGCGGCCCCGGCGGAACAGCGGCTGATCGCCCTGACGGATCTGGACCAGCGGGTTGCACGGGTCGGCTATCGCCTGTCGGCGGCCAATGCGGAACTCTGCCCGGCGGTGCGCAATTCGGCGGGCTGGCTGCTGCACGCCGCCGGCCAGTACAGCCCCGAACTGCGCCCCCACGCCGTGGCGCGGTTCGGGCTGGACGGCGACCTGCCGGGGCTGCTGGCGGTCCCGGAGGGGTCGGCCGCGGCCCTCGCCGGCCTGCGCCAGGGCGACCTGATCCTCAGCGTCGATGGCGCGCCCCTGACGCGCGGCCCCGACCGTCGGGCCGCCGCCTTCGAAGGGCTGGAAGCCAACATCCAGCGGCTGGATCTCGCGCTGGCGCGCGGGCCGGTGACGCTTGTCGTCCGCCGCGACGGCGCCGACCGGATGGTGTCGGTCACGCCGCGGCGCGCCTGCGGCTACGACGTCCAGCTCGATCCCTCCGACGAACTCAACGCCCGGGCGGACGGAAAGCGGCTGTTCATCACCACCGCCATGGCCGGCTTCGCCGCGACCGACGACGAGCTCGCCCTCGTGCTCGGCCACGAACTGGCCCACCATGTCCTCGGGCACCGGGACTGGCACGAGTCCGAGGCGCGGGGCCGCCAGACCCAGACCGTGCCGGCCCTTTCCGGCGGGTCCGGAGGGAGCGAACGGCAGGCCGACCGGGCCGGGCTGTATCTCGTCGCGCGCGCCGGCTTCGACTCCTCGATCGCCCCGGCCTTCTGGCGCCGGTTCGGAGCCTTCAACTGGCGGGTCCGCTATCCGCAGTGGGGCCACCCCTCGGCCGAGGCCCGGGCCCTGGCGCTTGAGGCCGTCCAGGCCGAGATCAACGCCCGCCGGGCGGCCGGCCAGACGCTGACGCCCTGACGTCGCCGACGCGTCATCCGGGGGCGCGGAGGTCCTCCAGGGTGTCGATGTCGAGGGATCGCGAACCGGGCATGACGAAGGCCACCGTCTCGCCGGACCGCACGAAGACCCTGTTTTGACGCAGCCAGGCGGTCTCCACGGCGTAGACGGCGCCGTTCAGCTGATAGACGGCCGGACAATCCTGGCGGCGGCTCGAGCTCCCGGCTGGCCGTTCGACCACCGCCTCGAGCGTCCGGTCGTCCCCGACGCCGAACATCAGCCAGGGATGATGGGCGGTCTCGAACACCGAGACGGCGCCGGGGGCGTTCGCATCGACCAACGCCCGCACCGTCCCGTCGATGTCCGCGGCCAGCCGGAGCGGCGAGGTCGGCTGCAACAGCACCACGACGTCATAGCCCGGCACGCGCTCGGCGGCGTCGAGGACGACATCCACGGAACTCGCGTCGTCGCTCGCCAGCTCCGGCGACCGGACGAACGGCGCCTCGCAGCCCAGGCTGGCGGCGAGGGCGATGATCTCCGCGTCGTCCGACGACAGGATCAGCCGGTCGAGGCATTCGCATTCCCGGGCCGCCTCGATCGTCCACTGCAGCAACGGCGCGCCGCGAAAGTCGGCCAGGTTCTTTCTCGGAACGCCCTTGGACCCGCCCCGGGCCGTGATGACGCCCAGCACCCGTTTGTCGTCGATCATGTCGCCTCCCCTGCGGGACCCCACGGATAGATCGATTTGCGGCGGGATTCTGCAAGCGATTTCCCCGCGTCGCGGCCCCGTCCCGGCTTGAGCCGCGTGGGGGCCGCCCTATGCTGTCGGCGGCCGTCGGAACGGTCGGGAGGCGCCGTTGACCAAACCCATCCGGACCATACTGATCGTCGGCGGCGGCACGGCCGGCTGGATGGCCGCCGCCGCCCTGCAGCGCACCCTTGGGCCTCACGCCAGGGTCTCGCTGGTCGAGTCCGAGGACATCGGCATCGTCGGCGTCGGCGAGGCCACCGTCCCGCCGATCCGCGACTTCAACACCATGATCGGCCTCGACGAGGCCGAGTTCATGCGGGAGACCAGGGCCACGCTGAAGGTCGCCATCGTCTTCCAGGACTGGGGCCATGTCGGCAACCGCTACGTCCACCCGTTCGGCACCTTCGGCCGCGGCCCGACCCTGGCCGATTTCCAGCAGACCTGGTTCGCGCTCAGGGCCCGCGGCCTGGCCGGCGATCTGGGCGACTATTCGATCTGCTGGCGCGCGGCCGAGGCCGGCAAGGTCGGCGCCCGCGATCCCGATCCCCGGTCGCCGAAGAACGGCCTGTTCACCGCCTACCATTTCGACGCGACCCTCTACGCCAAATACCTGCGCAAGGTCTGCGAGGCGCGCGGCGTGGAGCGGATCGAGGGCAAGGTCGTCGAGGTGGTCCAGCGCCCGGACGACGGCTTCGTCGACGGCGTCACGCTCGAGGACGGCCGCACCCTGACCGCCGACCTGTTCATCGACTGCACCGGCTTCCGCGGCCTGTTGATCGAGGGGGCGCTGAAGGCCGGCTACGAGGACTGGTCGCACTGGCTGCCGGTCGACCGCGCCGTGGCCGTGCCCTGCGCCAGCGTGAAGCCCCTGACCCCGTACACATTGTCCACGGCCCGCGAGGCCGGCTGGCAGTGGCGTATCGCCCTGCAGCACCGCACCGGCAACGGCCATGTCTATTGTTCGGACCATCTGTCCGACGACGCCGCCCGCGAAACCCTGCTGGCCAACCTCGACGGAGAGCCTCTCGCCGAGCCGCGCCTGCTGCGCTTCGTGACGGGGCGCCGCAGGAAATACTGGGACCGGAACGTCGTCAGCCTGGGCCTGTCCAGCGGCTTCATCGAACCACTGGAATCGACCAGCATCCACCTGGTCCAGGCCGGCATCTACCGCCTGCTGCAGCATTTCCCGGACATGGATTTCAGCCCGGTCAACATCGACGGCTACAATCGGCGGCTGGGGCGCGAGGTCGAGCTGATCCGCGACTTCGTCATCCTGCACTATCACGCGACCCGGCGGGACGACACGCCGTTCTGGCGTCAGGTCGCGGCCATGCCCATTCCCGACAGCCTGGCCGAACGGGTCGAGGCCTTCCGCGACCGGGCCCTGCTGTATCAGGTCGGGGCCGACGAATATTTCAGCCAGGGCTCGTGGCTGGCGGTCATGTACGGACAGGGGATCGTCCCGCGCGGTCCCAATCCGCTCTACGCCTACCAGAACGCGGACAAGGCCGCCGCCGGCCTCGGCCAGGTATCCGAGGTTCTCGCGCGCACCGTCGAATCGCTGCCCGAACACGAGGCCTTCCTGAGGGCCAACAACATGTGGTCCGGCGAGAGCTAGTCGCCCGAAGCCGGCTCCGGAACGACGGGGTCGGTCCGCGACGGGAGCGGCGGCGTCGGCGGCGCGAGCATCTCGCGCCACGCCGCCGCCGGATTCAGGGCGGCCGTGGCCTCCAGAAAGGTCCCCGGCTTCATCGACGGCTCGGCGGCGGTCCGCAGTCCCGCGACGCGCGCCAGGTCGGCGATGAAGCTGATGCAGTTGCGCCGCCGCAGATCATAGACCGAGCCTTCCGGGCTGGCCCACCAGTCCGCCCGCGCCCGCACCGCGCGATAGGCCGCGTCGCTGACCGCCAGCCTCAGATAGGGTCGGCCCTCGCCGACGTAGCGGGCGTCGGGATAGGCCACCACTCCCGCGCCCCGGGCGAACAGCAGCTGCGGTCCGGGGCTTCTCGCGGTGAAACCGGCGGCCCAGTCGACCGGGTCGCCGGTGTCGTCCAGCGATCCCGTCGCCTGCACATAGGCGTGTGGGAACAGCAGATAGCCGTCCCGCACCCGCGCCCCGGGATGGGCGTAAAAGGTCAGGACGACCTCGGCCAGCGCCGGCCCGGCGATCAGGGCGAGATGGACGCCCAGCACCCATGTGCGCATGCTGTCAGGCTCCGGCTGGTCCGCCCCGATGATGACGAACCCCCGGAAACGCGCAAGGGCCGCCGGGGATGCCCCGACGGCCCTCGTATCCCTCCCTCGGGGATCAGTGGGAGCCGGGGGCGGCGACCACGTCCGCGTCCTTCACCCGCGTCCGGGCCGCCGCCAGGGCGAAGATGGTCAGCAGCAGATAGCCGACCAGGGGGACGTAGAAGACAGGGTTGAAGGTCGCCGACGCATCGGCGATCTGGCCCGCCACATACGGCAGGACCGCGCCGCCGACGATGGCGGTGCACAGCAGGCCCGAGGTGGCCGAGGCCGGCGCGCCCGACCGCTCCAGGGTCAGGGTGAAGATGGTCGGGAACATGATGGAGTTGAAGAAGCCCACCGCTATCGCGGCATAGGCCGCTGTCTCGCCGGAGGTCTGGGTCACCACCAGACATAGGATGGCGGCCGCGGCGGTGTTCACCGTCAGCAGCACGCCGGCCCGAACCTTGGTCAGCAGCAGGGCGCCGATGAAGCGGCCGACCATGGCTCCGCCCCAGTAGAGACTCACCATCCGGCCGGCGTCGCCTTCGGGAATGTTCAGGATGGTGGGGCTGCTGAGGAAGTTGGTCAGGATGCCGCCGATGGCCACTTCCGAACCAACATAGATGAAGATGGCCAGCGCTCCGAACAGGGCCCAGGGCGAGCTGAAGGCCTTGAAGGGCGACGACACCCCGCCCGCCTCCTCGGCTCCGGCGGCGGCGGCGTTGATCTTCTTCCGGGCGGTAAAGATGAAGAAGGCCACCACGGCGAAGAAGGCGCCGAGCGCGAGGAAGGCGAAATCGATGCTGCGCAGCGACTCGTCGCGCGTGGCCGCGGTGACCACCGCCCCGGCGGCGAACACCCCGCCGGTCAGCAGGACGGTCGAGCCGAGGTACGGGCCGACCGTGGTGCCGAGCGAGTTGAAGAATTGGGAGAAGTTCAGTCGGGCGTGGGAGCTCTTTTTCGATCCCAGGGCGGCGACCAGCGGGTTGGCGGCCACCTGCAGCAGGGTCACGCCCGAGGCGATGACGAACAGGGCGATCAGCACGCCCGGGTACCAGTCCATGATGGTGGCTACCGGCACGATCAGGCACCCCAGAACCATCACCGCCAAGGCGGAAATGATCGAGCGGCTGTAGCCCAGCCTGGCCAGCACGGCGGCGGCGGGCACCGACACGACCGCATAGGCTATGAACCAGGCGGAGGCGGTCAGCATGGCTTCGGCGGTGCTCAGGTCGAAGACCTTGCGGACCGCCGCGATCAGCGGGTCGATCAGCGAGGTGGCGAAGCCCCAGGCGAAGAACAGGGTGGTCACATAGGCGAAGGCGAGGCTGGTGCCCTTGCGCGGTGCGGATTGAATGTCGGTCATGTCTCTCCCCGGCGGCCGCTGTCGGGCGCGGCCCTTGCCGTCCTTGGTTCCATCCGTGGGCGGTCGCGTCCAGCGCTTTAAGGGATTTCGTAACCAAAAGTGGCCGGACGCCCGCGCCCTGAAAGCGAAAGGGCCGCCCCGGTTTCCCGGAGCGGCCCTTTCCCGACCGGCCGGGCCGGTCAGTAGCGGTAGTTGGCGCCGAACAGGAAGGTGCGGCCGTAGCTCTGGTGGTTGATGACCTGACGCTGGTCGCCGTTCTGGAAGGTGTAGAACGGTTCGTCCGTCACGTTGTTGACCTGGGCCAGGAGCGACAGTCCGGCCAGGGGGCCCGAGTCGAACTCATAGCCGACCTGGGCGTCGACCACGGTCTCCTCGCCGACCTGGCGCAGGGTGCGCCCGTTGGCGAAGCCCGACATCTCGCCGAGGAAGTCCGAACGGTAACGGGCGCTCACCCGGCTCTGGAAGCCGTACCGCTCGTAGTAGAGCGTCAGGTTGCCGACCGTCTCGGACAGGCCCGGGATGGCCGTCTTCACATTGGTGCCCGGCTGTTCGATCTGGCTGCCGTTCTGCGAGATGCTGACGAAGGCGCCGAAGCCCTCGAGGGCCGGATGGATGATGTCGAAGGGGGCCGAGGCGGCGAATTCCACGCCCCACATGCCGCCGCCCTCGCCGTTCTGCGGCGAACTGTACAGGCCCTCGTTGATCACCGGGACCACGCCGCCGGTCGGGAAGCCGGTGAAGTCGGCGGGGCGCTGCTGGTCGTAAACGAAGCTCTCGAGGTCGCGGTAGAAGGCGGCCACGGAGACATAGGCCGAGCGTCCGAAATAGCGCTCCAGCGAAATGTCGGCGACGTTGGCGATCCACGGCTTCAGCTCGGGATTGCCCCCGCCCCCGCTCCACGGCGAGTTGTTCAGCGTCGCGCCGGGCACGTTCAGGGTCGGATTGAAGCCGTAGCCGCGGCTGGCGCGCATCTGGTCCATCCGCGGCCGCGCCATGGTGCGGGCCAGGGCGGTGCGAAGGATCAGGTCGTCCTTCAGCTCGAAGATCAGGTTCATGCTGGGCAGGATCTCGAGGTAGGAGTCGCCGCCCTCGATCGCGGTGAACATGGTGCCTGCGCCCGAGCCCGTGGCGGCGAAGCCGTTCGAGTGCTGATCCGTGAACACCATCTGGATGCCCAGGTTTCCGGTGACCGGAATGGACTCGAAGTTGGCGTCGACGTTCAGCTTGCCGTAGGCGATGACGATGTCTTCCTCGACCGTCCAGTTCTTGGACTTCACGTCGCCGTTGGGGTTGCGAACGAGGTTGTAGAAGCCGTCGTTGACCAGGCCGAGCGCGTCATAGCTCAGAATGCCCGGAATGCCGCCGTAGGCGAGCGAGGTGGACTCCAGCAGGTAGTCGGCGGGCACGGCCACGGTCGCGCCGCCCGGGATGCCGAGGAACCACTCGTTGGCGACCAGCGACTTCTCGCGGGTGCTGAAATACAGGCCGGTCTCGATGCCGTTGAACGCCCCCAGGTCGATCTCGCCGTTGAGGGTCAGGCGAACCGCCTTCAGCTCGTCCTCGATGGTCGGCATGTTCAGATAGCCGTCCTGACCGCCCGGAATGACGTCCCCGCCCCACCCCTGCGGGCTGGTCAGACGCATCAGGCCGGGATCCGAATAGTCCAGGTCGGTCGTGAACTGGGGCACGCCGTCGCCAGAAATGACGAAGTCCAGCGTGTCGGTGACGCCCGCGCCGTTGCGGCCGGTGCCCCAGTAGGTCTCGAGAATGGTGTCGGTGCGGTCGACCTTGGAATAGCTCAGGTCGGCGTCCAGCGACCAGCGGTCGCTCAGCACCACCTCGGTGTTCCAGCCCACCGAGGTCAGCTTGCTCTCGCGAGCGGTCACGTCGCCGCGGCCGACGGCCCGGACGTTGGAGAAGGTGCCGGCCACGACCAGGTCGTCCTCGACCTGCTGGTTCGACAACGAGGCGCTGCTCCACTGGAGCGGGAACTCGACGCCCCGCAGGATCTGGGTGTTGTCGAACTCGGAATAGAAGGCGTCCAGGGTCGAATGAATCCGGTCGTTCGGCCGCCATTCCAGGGTGCCGAAGAAGCCGTCCCGCTCGAGCTCGGACGACATGACGAAGACCTTGGCGCCGCCGATGACCAGGTCGCCGTTGCCGTCGGTCGGATAGCCCCAGGCCTCGAACCGCTCGGACTGGTAGGGCGACGACATATGCGCATAGCCCAGGGCGATGCCGATCGTGTCGTCCGCGAACTGGTCGATGTAGGAGATGCTGTAGCGCTGGCCGCTGTCGGTCGTACCCGCGTTCAGGGCGCCGATGTCGTTCAGTTCATAGCGGGCGTTCAGGGCGATCGCCCTGCGGCCGTAGGCCAGCGGACGGATCGTGCGCAGGTCCACCGTGCCGGCGAGACCCTGGCCGACCAGCGAGCCGTCGGGCGTCTTGTAGACCAGCACGCTGGCCAGGGCCTCGGACGGATACTGGTCGAACTCGACGCCGCGGTTGTCGCCGGTGGTGACCTGTTCGCGGCCGTTCAGCAGGGCGGTGGTGAAATCGGGGCCGAGACCGCGGATGCTGATCACCTGGGCCCGGCCGTCCTGGCGCTGGGCCGCCAGGCCCGGCAGGCGGGCCAGCGATTCCGCGATCGACATGTCCGGCAGCTTGCCGATGTCCTCGGCGGTCACGACCTCGACGATCGAGGTGTTGTTGCGCTTGGTGGCGATCGAGCTCTCGATCGAACCCCGAATGCCGGTGACGATCACCTCGTCGATTTCGGTCGCTTCCTCCTGCGGAACATCCTGCGCCGAGGCGGCTCCGGCGAAGGCCAGAAGACCGACGACGCCGACGGCGGCTCCGGCAAGCAGGCGCGCACGCCGGGTGACTTGGCTTCTCATCATCATTCTCCCTGGGGCCGTCGCATTTTCTGACGAAGCGTCCGGTGTCGTCGCAAAGTTATGCAAACTTGTGAGAACCTTGCAAGCCCGTAATGTTCGGCGGAGAGCGGGCGTGGCCGAAATGTGACGACCGCCGTCAGTCATTTTGCAGTGCACAAGGCCATTCTGCCTTGCACCGCCGCATTTTCGACGTCGGGTCCAGATGCATTGACATGGGCCGGCTCCCCTGCAAAATCTTGCAAACCGATCCGCTGGGCCACGTCGTCCACGGACATCCGAGGAACGCCGACCATGACCGGAAGCGCCCGCCGCCCGAATCGAGCCTGCGTCGTCGCCGCCCTCGCCCTGCTGGCGGCCGCCACGCCCGCCGCGGCCCAGGCCCAGGCCCAGGCCCCGGACCGGACCGGGCCGGACCCGCTCCAGCGGCTGCGCGACCGGCCGGTCGAGGACGAGGTCGTCTATTTTTTGCTGCCCGACCGGTTCGCCAACGGCGACTCCGCCAACGATCGCGGCGGCCTGGCCGGCGATCGACTGGCCACCGGCTATGACCCGACCGATCCCGGCTTCTACCACGGCGGCGACCTGCGTGGCCTGACCGGGCGGCTCGACTACATCCAGGGGCTGGGCGCCACCGCCCTGTGGATCGCGCCGGTGTTCGTCAACAAGGTGGTGCAGGGACCGCCTGGCCAGGAGAGCGCGGCCTACCACGGCTACTGGATCACCGACTTCACCCGCGTCGACCCGCACCTGGGAACCAACGACGACTTCCGCGCCCTGGTCGACGCCGCCCACGCCCGCGGAATGAAGGTCTATCTGGACATCGTCATCAACCACACCGCCGACGTCGTCCAGTACCGCGAATGCCCGGACAACAACTGCGGCTACCGGTGGAAGGCCGACTATCCGTACCAGCGCCGCGGCGGCCCGGGCGGCGAGCCGATCAACGACGGTTTCACCGGCGAACCCGGCGACGACTTCGCCCTGCTGACCCGCCCGGACTATGCGTACAGCCCTTGGGTCCCGGCCGGCGAGGAGACGGTCAAGGCCCCCGCCTGGCTCAACGAGGTCGGCCTGTACCACAATCGCGGCAACAGCGCCTGGCACGGCGAAAGCGCCCTGGACGGCGACTTCTCCGGTCTCGACGACGTGATGACCGAACATCCCCGCGTGGTGCAGGGCTTCATCGACGTCTACGGATCCTGGATCGAGGACTACGGCATCGACGGCTTCCGCATCGACACCGCCCGGCACGTCAATCCCGAATTCTGGCGGGCCTTCGTCCCCGCCATCCTCGAGCGCGCCCGCGCCGCCGGCATTCCGAACTTCCACATCTTCGGCGAGGTCTACGGCTTCGAGCCCGCCGAACTGGCCCGCTACACCCGGGTGGACGGCCTGCCGACCGTTCTGGACTTCGCCTGGCAGCGCGCGGTCCAGGAGGCGACCGCCGGCTCCCTCGGGCCTGACCGCATCGCCCGGGTGATCCACGCCGACCCCGTCTATGAGGGCGGCGAGGCGACCGCCCGCCGGCTGCCGACCTTCACCGGCAACCACGACATGGGCCGGATCGGCCATCTGATCCTGAAGGAGCGGCCCGACATTTCCGACGCCGAGCTTCTGGGTCGCGCCGCCCTGGCCCACGCCCTGCTGCTGCTGGGGCGGGGCGTGCCGGTGATCTACTATGGCGACGAACAGGGCTTCACCGGCGACGGCGACGACCGCCGCGCGCGTCAGGACATGTTCCAGACCCGCACCGCCTCCTATGCTGACGACCGCCGCATCGGTTCGGCCGGCGGCCCGTTCGACGTCGAGGCCGACATGTACCGCCGTATCGCCGACATGACCCGGGTCCGCGCCGCCGACGCCCGACTGCGCCGCGGCCGCGTCGTCGTCCGCGCGGCCGACCAGACCCCCGGAATCCTCGCCATCTCCCGTCTCGATGATGACGGCGAAACCCTGGTGGTGTTCAACACCTCGACCGCGCCGCGCGACGTCAACATCCAGGTCGAGACCGGCTCCGCCGAATGGCGCGCCCTGCTCGGCCGGTGCCCCGCCCGCGCCGCCGCGCCCGGCTCCATTTCCGTTTCCGCGCCCGCCCTGGGCTATCTTGTCTGCGTATCCGAAAGACCAGCGTGACCGCCCAGATTCTCGAACACCCGACCGCCCTGCCCGACGCCGCCGACTGGTGGCGCGGCGCCGTCATCTATCAGGTCTATCCGCGCAGTTTCGCCGACACCGACGGCGACGGCGTCGGCGACCTGGCGGGCATAACGGCGCATCTCGAGCACATCGCCTCCCTGGGGGTGGACGCGGTCTGGCTGAGCCCCTTCTTCACCTCGCCGATGAAGGATTTCGGCTATGACGTCGCCGACTACTGCGACGTCGATCCGATCTTCGGCACGCTGGCCGACTTCGACCGCCTGATCGAAAAGGCCCACCGCCTCGGCCTGCGGATCATCACCGACCTGGTTTTCGCCCACACCTCGGACCAGCACGCCTGGTTCCGCGAAAGCCGCCAGTCGCGCACCAATCCAAAGGCCGACTGGTTCGTCTGGGCCGACGCGAAGCCCGACGGCGCGCCGCCGTCCAACTGGCAGTCGGTGTTCGGCGGCCCGGCATGGACCTGGGACGCCCGCCGCGGCCAGTACTACATGCACAATTTCCTGCCGGAGCAGCCGCAGCTGAACCTGCACAATCCCGACGTCCAGGACGCCCTTCTGGACGCCGCCCGCTTCTGGCTGGACCGCGGCGTCGACGGCTTCCGCTTCGACGCCATCAACTTCTCGATGCACGACCCGAAGCTGACCGACAATCCGCCCCTGCCGCCCGGCGGCAAGCGCACCCGGCCGTTCGACTTCCAGGACAAGGTGCACAACCAGTCCCAGCCCGGCATCGTCGACTTCCTCGCCCGCGTCCGCGCCCTGACCGACAGCTACGGCGGCCGCTTCAGCGTGGCCGAGGTCGGCGGCGACCACGCCGAGCGCGAGATGCAGGCCTTCACCCGGGGCGACGACCATCTGAACAGCGCCTACGGCTTCCTCTACCTCTACGCCCCGACGCTGGAACGCCAGCTGGTGCGCGAAGGGGCCGAGGCCTGGCACGGGCGCGACGGACAGGGCTGGCCGTCCTGGACCTTCTCCAACCATGACGCCCCGCGCGCCATCTCGCGCTGGGCCGGCGGCCGCGACCTCCGGGCCTTCGCCGGGATGGCCATGCTGCTGCTGATGACCCTGCGCGGCAACGTCTTCATCTACCAGGGCGAGGAGCTGGCCCTGCCGCAGGCCGAGGTGCCGTTCGAGCGGCTGGCCGATCCCGAGGCCATCGCCAACTGGCCCCAGACCCTCGGCCGCGACGGCGCCCGCACCCCCATTCCGTGGACGGAGCATCTGCCCCATGCCGGCTTCTCGACCGCCGAGCCGTGGCTGCCCGTCGACCCCCGCCACGTCCCCCTGGCCGTCGACCGGCAGGAGCGCGATCCGTCCTCCATGCTGCACGCCACGCGCCGACTGGTCGCCTTCCGCAAGGCGCATCCGGCCCTGACGCTGGGCGAGATGACGCTGCTGGACCGCAACGACGATCTGCTGGCGTTCGAGCGCGTCCACGACGGCGAACGTCTGGTCTGCGTCTTCAACCTCGGCTTCGAGCCCGTGGTCTGGTCCCTGCCGGAGGGTTGCCAGGTCATCGAGGCGGTCAATCTCGACGCGTCACGGCCCGGCGTGCTGCCGCCCATGGCCGGACTGGTCCTGGCCCCCGCATGACCTCAGCCGCCGCAGCTCTCGCGCACGATCAGGTCGGTGGGGATCCGCTCCGACCGGCCGACCGAGTCGCCGGGGTTGTCGAGCAGCTTGGACACCAGCAGCCGCCCCGCCTTCATCGTGTCCTGGGCGATGGTCGACAGGGCGGGCCGGCTGTAGCGGCTGAAGGGCACATTGTCGAAACCGATGACGGAGACGTCCTCGGGCACCCGCAGCCCCGCGTGCAGCAGGGCCCGCACGGCGCCCAGGGCGATCTGGTCCGAGGCGCAGACGACGCCGTCGAACTTCACCCCGCGCCGGATCAGGCTGTCGACCGAGGCCTCGGCCGACTCCACCTCGAAATGGGCCTCCATGATCAGATCCGGGTCGACCTCGATTCCCGATTTGGCGAGCGCTTCCAGATAGCCGCGATGGCGCTGCATGGCCTCGGGCGGATCCAGGTCGCCGAGGAAGACGATGCGTTTGCGGCCCAGCCGCGCCAGATGCAGGGTCGCGCGCCGGCCCCCGGCCAGGTTGTCCGACCCCACCGAGCAATAGGCCTGGTCCGGCATCTGGGCGCCCCAGACCACGAACCGCCCCTCGGTCTCGGCCAGCCGGTTCAGGCTCTGGTGCAGGGTGCTCTGACCGAGGAAGATCACCCCGTCCGCCCGGCTGGTGTTCATCGCCGCCGACAGGTCGTCGTAGGACGTCGGCGAGAAATGGCTCATGATCACGTCGCAGCCGCGCTCGCGCGCCGCCTCGCCGACGCCGGCCAGCAGTTCGAGGAAGAAGGGGTCGCTCAGCCGGCCCTCCCGGCCCTGCGGTCGCGGCGTCACCAGGGCGATCACCCCGTCGGCGCCGATCGGACCGGCGGGCATGTAGCGGCGGAAGGGATAGTCGTGTTCGCGCGCCAGCTTCCAGATCAACTGCTTGGTGCGCGCATTGACCGCCGGGCTGTCGTTCAGCGCCCGCGACGCCGTCGAGATCGACACCCCCGCCAGTTTGGCCAGGTCTTCCAGACGGGTGTTGCGGCGGCTCAAGCGCGGACTCCGGACCGATCTCTGTCTGCAAAATTTGCCGCAAACCTTGCGTGTTCTGCGCCGCCGCGGCCACGCTTGGCAAGCCCTGTTCCGTGGAGTTTCCGTCGATGCTGACCCGCCGCTTCCTCATCTCGACCACGGCCCTCGTGGCCGTTCTTCCGGGCGTCGCCCAAGCCCGGGACGTGGCCCAGGACGTGGCCCAGGCGCCCGCCCCCGGAACCGCCGCCGCCCGCGCCTCCTCGCCCGACGGCGTCCTCACGGTCGAGGTCGCGGTGAACGGCGAAGGCCGCGCCGACTACAGCGTAAGCCGCCTCGGCCGCCCGGTCGTCGCCCCGTCGCGCCTCGGCTTCCTGCTGACCGACGCCCCCAAGCTGGAGCGCAATTTCGCCGTCACGGCCGACGCCCCGACCAGCCACGACGACACCTGGGAGCAGCCGTGGGGCGAGCGGCGCTTCATCCGCAATCGCTACACCCGGCTGCGCGTCCACCTGACCGAGAAGGGCGGCCTCGGGCGCCGGATCGACGTCGTCTTCCGCCTGTATGACGACGGGATAGGCTTCCGCTACGAATTCCCCGACCAGCCCAATCTGAAGGCCGTGAAGATCGGCGACGAGCTGACGGAGTTCGCCGTGGTCGATTCCGGCACGGCCTGGTGGATCCCGGCCTTCGAGTGGAACCGTGAGGAATACCTCTACAACCGCACCCCGATCGATGCGGTGGGCGTGGCCCAGACGCCGCTGACCGTCCGCACCGACGACGGCCTGCACGTCTCGATCCATGAGGCGGCGCTGATCGACTATTCGGGCATGAACCTGCGCCGGGTCGAGGGCGGACGGTTCAAGGCGGCCCTGACGCCCGGCCTGTCCAATGCGGCGGTCGAGCTGACCACGCCCTTCACCACCCCGTGGCGTACGCTGCAGATCTCGGACACCGCCGCGGGCCTGGTCGAATCCAGCCTGATCCTGAACCTCAACGAGCCCAACAGGCTGGGCGACGTCAGCTGGTTCAAGCCGATGAAATACGTCGGCATCTGGTGGGAGATGCACCTCGACCTGAAGACCTGGAACTCCGGCCCGAAGCATGGCGCGACTACCGAAAACGCCATCAAACACATCGATTTCGCGGCCGAACACGGCTTCGGCGGGGTGCTGATCGAGGGCTGGAACGTCGGCTGGGACGGCGAATGGTTCGGGACCGGCTGGAACTACAGCTTCACCCAGGCCTATCCCGATTTCGACATCGAACGCGTCGCCGCCTACGCGCGGCAAAAGGGGGTCGAGATCATCGGCCACCACGAGACCGGCGGCAACGGCTTCCACTACGAACAGCAGCTGGACGCCGCCTTCGCCCAGATGCAGCGATTCGGCTGGCATTCGGTCAAGACCGGCTATGTCGCCGACGCCGCCGGCGCCCGGGTGCGCGGCCCCGACGGCCAGCCGCGCCTGGCCTGGCACGAGAGCCAGCCGATGGCGCAACACCACCTGCGCGTCGTCGAAACCGCCGCGAAATACCAGGTCGCGGTCAACGCCCACGAACCGTTCAAGGACACCGGCCTGCGCCGCACCTTCCCCAACATGATCTCCCGCGAGGGCGCGCGCGGCATGGAGTTCAGCGCCTGGGGCCAGCCCGGCAACCCGCCCGAGCACGAGGCCAACCTGGTCTTCACCCGCCTGCTGGCCGGGCCGATGGACTACACCCCGGGCATCTTCGGCATGCAGACCCGCGCGCCCGACGGGATCGCCACCACCTGGGCCAAGCAGCTGGCGCTCTATGTGACGATCTACAGCCCCATCGTCATGGCCGCCGACCTGCTGGAGAACTACGAGGCCAATCCGGGCCCCTTCCAGTTCATCAAGGACGTGGTGACCGACTGGTCCGACACCCGCGTCCTGAACGGCGAGATCGGGGACTTCGTCACCATCGCCCGCAAGGACCGGAACTCCGACCAATGGTTCCTCGGCGCCATGACGGACGAGCACCCGCGGGTGCTGGAAGCCTCCCTGTCCTTCCTCGATCCGGGCCGCCGCTACCGCGCCGAAATCTACCGCGACGCCGCTGACGCCCACTGGAAGACCAACCGCGAGGCCATCGTCATCGAGGCCCGCGAGGTCACAGCCGCCGACACCCTGAGCCTGCGTCTCGCCCCCGGCGGCGGCCAGGCCATCCGCTTCGTCCCGTCGGGGAGGGCCCGCCGTTGACCATCGTCACGCCCGAAGGGATCGCCCCCGGCGGCGCCCCGCCCCTGTCGGTCCGTCCCCGCCTCAGCGGCTGGGCGATCTGGAACATGTGCGTCGGCTTCTTCGGCATCCAGATCGGTTTCGGCCTGCAGAACGCCAACACCAGCCGCATCTTCCAGACCCTGGGCGCCGAGGTCGACAGCCTCGCCATCCTCTGGATCGCCGCGCCCCTGACCGGGCTGCTGGTCCAGCCGGTGATCGGCTATTTCAGCGACCGCACCTGGACGCCCCTCGGTCGTCGTCGTCCCTACTTCCTGGTCGGCGCGATCCTGACCACCCTGGCGCTCGTCGTCATGCCGCATTCGCCGTGGCTCTGGATGGCCGCGTCGATGCTCTGGATCATGGACGCCTCGATCAACGTCACCATGGAGCCGTTCCGCGCCTTCGTCGGCGACAACCTGCCCGAGGAGCAGCGCACCGCCGGCTACGCCATGCAGAGCTTCTTCATCGGGGCCGGGGCGGTGTTCGCCTCCTGCCTGCCGTGGATCCTGACCGAGTGGTTCTCGGTCGCCGCCACCGCGCCCGGGGGCGTGGTGCCGATGGCGGTGCGCATCTCCTTCTACGTCGGCGCGGCCGCCCTGCTGGCCGCCGTCCTCTGGACCGTCTTCACCACCCGCGAATACAGCCCCGAACAGATCGACGCCTTCGAGTCCGCCCGCGACGCCGGCCACGCGCCCGCCGCCGCCCGGTCGCGGACGGCCTGGTACGCGGGAGGTCTGCTCTGGGCCCTCGCCGGCGCCCTGGGCGTGGCCGCGGTCGGCGCGCTCCAGCTGCAGAAGGAGCTTTACGTTCTCGCCGGCTTCGTCCTCGCCTTCGGCCTGATGCAACTGGCCGTCGGGGCGCTCGCGGCGGCGGGACGCTCCAACGCCCTGACCGACATCATGGGCGACATCTTCGCCATGCCGAAGACCATGCAAGGCCTGGCCGTGGTCCAGTTCTTCAGCTGGTTCGCCCTGTTCTCCATGTGGATCTACATGACCCCGGCCGTCACCGCCGTGCACTACGCCTCGCCCGATCCGACCTCGGCCGGCTACGGCGAGGGGGCCAACTGGGTCGGGGTGCTGATGGGCGTCTACAACGGCGTCGCCGCCCTGGCCGCCTTCCTGATCCCGGTCGTCGCCCACCGCATCGGCCTGCGCGGGGCCCATGCGGTCAACCTGACCCTTGGCGCCGCCGGCTTCCTCGGCGTCTTCCTGATCCGCGACCCGTCCCTGCTGTGGCTGCCGATGATCGGGGTCGGCTTCGCCTGGGCGTCGATCGTGTCGATGCCCTACGCCATCCTGTCGAACGCCGTGCCGGGCCGGAAAATGGGCGTCTACATGGGGGTCTTCAACATCTTCATCGTGGTGCCCCAGCTGGTCGCTGCGACCATCTTCGGCGCCGTGCTCAAGGGCGTCTTCGGCGGCGACCCCATCTGGGCCCTGGTCCTCGGCGCGGCCAGCTTCCTGATCGCCGCCGGGGCCAGCCTGCTGGTGCCTGTTGCGAGGCCGGAGACGGCATGAGACTGGATCGCCGCGCCCTGCTGGCCGGGCTGTCGGCCCTCCCCCTGGCGGGGCCGGCCCGCGCCGACGCCCCGACCCGGGGCCGGCTGGTCGAACACCCGGCCATGCCCTCGGCCCATGTCCAGCCGCGCGACGTCACCGTCTGGCTGCCGCCTGGCTACGACGCCTCGGACGCCCGCCATCCCGTCCTCTACATGCACGACGGCCAGAACCTGTTCGACGCCGCCCGCGCGCCCTACGGTGCCGAATGGGGCGTGGACGAGCACGTCGCCCGGCTCGGCGGCGACGGTCAGATCCGCGCGCCGATCGTGGTCGGGATCGGCAACACGCCGCTGCGCCTGCGCGAATACATTCCCGCCAACCTGATCCGCGCCCTGCCCGATGACATGCGCGCCGACGTCCAGGCCATCTACGGCGGCGAGCCCCTGTCCGACGGCTATGTCCGCTTCCTCGTCGAGGAGCTGAAGCCGTTCATCGACGGCGCCTACCGCACCCGCCCGGACCGCGACGACACGGTGATCATGGGCAGCAGCATGGGCGGCCTGATCTCCCTCTACGCGCTCATGAAGCATCCCGGCGTCTTCGGAGCCGCCGGCTGCGTCTCGACCCACTGGCCCATCCGCATCGAGCAGCTGACGGAGCCGGCGGCCCTCGCCGCCTGGCGCGACCGGCTCACCGAGGCCTGGACCGGCGTGGTCCGCGCCGACCTGCCGCCGCCCGGCGCGCACCGCCTCTATTTCGATCGCGGCGACGAAACCCTCGACCAATTCTACGCCGTCTTTCAGACCCGCGTAGACGCCGCTATCCGCGCCGCCGGCTGGGGGCCCGACCGCTTCCGCTCGCTGGTCTTCCCCGGCGCGGAGCACAACGAGAAGAGCTGGAACCAGCGTCTCGACGCCCCCCTCACCTTCCTGCTTCCCCCAGCCTGACGAGTTCCCCCATGCGCCTGTCCCCGCTTCTCCTCGGAGCCGCCCTGATCGCCGCCGGCGGCTGCTCGACCCTGCCGGGCATGTCGCCCGACGGCGGCGGCCAGGCGGCGCGGGACCCGGCCCCGGAGATCGTCTCCGTCGCCCCGGGCGCGCCGGGCGATGCGCCGACCTGGGTCAACGCCGCCAAGACCGGCGCCGGCGCGTCCTACGAAGCCTATGTCGACGGCCAGTACCGCGACGGCGGCCGCACCGGCGACGTCAGCCGCGTCTGGTTCTCCCTCGCCGACGGCGTCCTGACCGAGACCATGTACGGCCTGATCCACGAGGCCCAGATCAAGCAGCTGCGCTTCGCCGTCGTCACCGACACGGGCCTCTCCGTCGAGGGAACCGACACCGACAGCCGCACCGAATACCTGCACGTCGACGCCGCCGGCCGCCCGCTGTCGCCCGCCTGGCGGGTCGTCACCACCGACCGGCAGGGCCGCTACGAGATCGAAAAGCGCATCTTCACCGATCCGGATAGTCAGGCGCTGGTGGTCCGCGCGACGGTCCGGGCCCTGGCCGGCGGGATCACCCCCTATGTCCTGCTCGAGCCCCACATGGCCAATACGGGCGTCGGCGATTCCGGCGAGGCCGGACAGGGCGCGCTCTATGCCTCCGAAGGCGACGTCCATCTGGCGCTCCGGCCGACCTGGCCGTTCGAGACCGCCAGCGTGGGCTTCGTCGGCGTCTCGGACGGCCTGACCGATCTGGCCGACGGTCGACTGGACAACGCCTACGGAACCACCGGAGCCGGGACGGGCAACATCATGCTGACCGGCGGCCTGCCGCGGCTGGAACCGGGTCAGTCCCTGAGCCGCGACTTCGTCATCGGCTTCGGCTCCACCCGGACGGCCGCCAGCAGCGCCGCCAACCGGACCGTGGCCGCGGGCCTCGACGAGGTCCTCGCCCGCTTCAACGGCGAGGGCGACCGCGTCGGCTGGGAGGACTACATCGCCTCCCTGACCGACCTGCCCCGCATCGCCGAGCAATCGACCGACGGCGGCAGGCTGGCTTACGCCTCGGCCCTGATGCTGAAGGTGCAGGAGGACCGCACCCACGCCGGCGCCCTGATCGCCTCCCTGTCCAACCCGTGGGGCGACACCGTGAACGCCACGGAACCCTCCACGGGGTACAAGGCCGTCTGGCCGCGCGACTTCTATCAGGTGGCGATGGCCCTGCTGGCCCTCGGCGACACGGAGACGCCGCTGGCCGCCTTCCGCTACCTGCCCCAGGTCCAGGTCCGCGCCGACACCCCCGGCAACACCGGCGCCACCGGCTGGTTCCTGCAGAAGACCCACGTCGACGGCGAGATCGAATGGGTCGGCGTCCAGCTCGACCAGACCGCCATGCCGATCATGCTGGGCTGGAAGCTGTGGAAGGCCGGGATCGTCTCCGACGCTGAACTGACGGCCATGTATGGC
This sequence comes from Brevundimonas sp., assembly GCF_030704825.1. Classification (GTDB taxonomy): domain Bacteria; phylum Pseudomonadota; class Alphaproteobacteria; order Caulobacterales; family Caulobacteraceae; genus Brevundimonas. The sequence goes on from NZ_JAUYNX010000022.1 coordinate 167,719, forward strand.
CGGATGATCCGGCCCGCCGCCGACTTCCTCGTCGACGGCGGCACGGCCGGCCTCCTGTGGAACGACCGCCGGATCACCCCGCCCTGGACCCAGCAGGAACGCTGGGAGGAGCAGGAGGGCTATTCCCCCTCCACCACCGCCGCCGTCGTCGCCGGCCTGACCGTCGCCGCCGACATCGCCCGCGCCTCGGGCGATCCGGCCTCCGCCGCCCGATACCAGGCAGCCGCCGACGACTACGCGTCGAAGATCGAGGCCCGCATGTTCACCACCAACGGCGAATGGGGCGACGGAGACTATTTCCTGCGCCTGAGCCGCAACGAGGATCCCGACGACAAGGCCCCGCTCGGCGAGAACAATGGCCAGCCCGCCCTGCCCGAGGATCGCATCATCGACGGCGGCTTCCTCGAGCTGGTCCGCTACGGCGTCCGCGCGCCCGACGCCCCCTCCATCCTCGCCACCCTGCCCGAATACGACGACCAGACCCGCGAGGCCCGCTTCCGCGTCCGCTACGACCTGAACGGCGTCCCCGGCTTCCGCCGCTACGGCAACGACGGCTATGGCGAGAACACCGACACCGGCGGAAACTACGGCGTCGGCGGCATGACCCCCGGCCAGCGCGGCCGGGTCTGGCCCATCTTCACCGGCGAGCGCGGCCACTACGAACTGGCGCGCGCCCTCCAGGCCGGCGCGACCGACCTCTCGCCCATCCGCGACGCCTACGTCCGCGGCATGGAGTCCTTCGCCAACGGCGGCCTGCTGCTGCCCGAACAGGTCTGGGACGGCGTCGGCCACCCGACGCCCCGCGGCTATCGTCCGGGGCAGGGCACCGACTCCGCCACCCCCCTGGCCTGGACCCACGCCGAATACGTCAAGCTGCTCCGCTCCCTGGCCGACCGCGCGGTGTGGGACCGCTACGCGCCGGTGGAGGAACGCTACGCCCGCTGACCGCTTGTCGGCACGGGGCGGCGGCGTTTGACGCGCCTGCGAAGAGCGCCGGTCGGATCGTGCGCCGCCCCTGTCCACGGGCCTTTTCCGTGCAGCGGAACAGGAAGTTATTGCACCGCACACGAAATGAATTGCCCGCCGCGCCGCAATAGGGTCCTATCCCTCTCCGCGGCCTCCGAACGCGGTTCGAGCCGAGCCTACTGAACCTCCAGCCTCGGACTCCGCCCATGCTGACCCGCTCCCTCGCCGCCTTCGTCAGCCTCTGCATGGGCCTGATCGCCGCCCCGGCCTTCGCCGCCGCGCCCCTGCTCTCCCACCAGGTCGCGCTGGAGCTGAACGAGGCGTCCTCGGCCTGGATCCTGACCTCGACGGCCCTGGTCCTGCTGATGACCCTGCCCGGACTGGCCCTGTTCTACGGCGGCATGGTGCGGCGCAAGAACGTCATCTCGACCATCGCCCATTCGACCGCCGCCCTGGCCATCGTCACCGTCCTCTGGTTCGCGGTCGGCTACAGCCTGTCGTTCGGCTCAGGCGCGCCGGCGACCAACGGCTTCATCGGCGGCTTCGAGGCCTTCTTCCTGAACGGCGTCGGGATCGGCACGGCCCACAGCCTGGCCCCCGGCCTGCCCGAGTTTCTGTGGATCGCCTACCAGCTGACCTTCGCCATCATCACCCCCGCCCTGATCGCCGGCGCCTTCGCCGAGCGGATCAAATTCTCGGCCTCGATCCTGTTCTTCTTCCTCTGGCACCTGATCGTCTACGTCCCGATCTGCCATCAGGTCTGGGGCGGCGGCTGGATGGGCTCGCTGGGCGTGCTCGACTTCGCCGGCGGCGCGGTGGTCCACGTCAACGCCGGGGTCGCCGGCCTCGTCTGCGCCCTCGTGCTCGGACCGCGCCAGGGCTTCGGCCGCGACAACATGGCGCCGCACAACCTGGCCTTCACCGCCATAGGCACCGGCCTGCTGTTCGTCGGCTGGCTGGGCTTCAACGCCGGCTCGGCCTGGGCCGCCGACGGCATCGCCGCCGTCGCCGCCTTCAACACCATCCTCGCCGCCGCCGCCGCCGCCATCGGCTGGACCGCGGTGGAGTGGATCGACCACAAGCGCCCGACCCTGCTGGGCCTGCTGTCCGGCATCGTCGCCGGCCTCGTCGGCATCACTCCCGCCGCCGGCCTGGTCGATCCCAAGGGCGCCTTCCTGATCGGCATCCTCTCGGGCCCGGCCTGCTATGCCGGCGCCGTCTGGCTCAAGCGCGCCCTGAAATACGACGACAGCCTCGACGCCTTCGGGGTCCATGGCGTGGGCGGCATCGTCGGCGCCCTGCTGACCGGCGTCTTCGCCACCGCCGCCATCAATCCGGTTTCCGCCGGCGCCGACATCGTCAAACAGGCCATCGGCCTGGCCGCCGTCATCGCCTGGAGCGGGATCGGCACCTTCGTCATCCTGATGATCTGCAAATTCACCGTCGGCCTGCGCGTGCCGAAGGAAGAGGAGATCGAGGGGCTGGACTACACCCAGCACGGGGAGACGCTGCATCCGTAGCGCAACGCGGATCAGGCCTTGGCGTTGACTCCGCCATGGCGGCTCATGGCGAACTGAAGACCTATCAGGCGAAACGCAGCTTCGCGGAGACGCCGGAGCCGAAGGGCCGCAAGGGCCGGGCGAAGAAGACCGCCCTGACCTATCTGGTCCAGCGCCATGCGGCGACGCGCCTGCACTACGACTTCCGCATCGAGGTCGACGGCGTGCTCAAGTCCTGGGCCGTCACCAGGGCGCCCTCGCGCGACACCGCCGTCAAACGCCTTGCCGTCGAGGTCGAGGACCATCCCCTCGACTACGGCTCCTTCGAGGGGACCATCCCCGCCGGCAACTACGGCGCCGGCACGGTGCAGATGTGGGATCGCGGAACCTGGGAGCCGCAGGAGCCCGACCTCGACGCGGCCTTCCGCAAGGGCCAGATCAAGATGGTCCTGCACGGCGAGCGGCTGAAGGGAAAATGGGCCCTGATCCGCCTGCGCGCCGACCGCGGCAAGCCCTCGAAACGCAACAACTGGCTGCTGATCAAGGAGAAGGACGAATTCGCCGTCCCCGGCGAGGGCGACGCCAACATGGAGATCGACGCGTCCATCGCGACCGGCCGCAGCCTCGCCGAGATCGCCGAAGGCCGGAAACAGTGGGGCTCGCCAAAGAAGACCGCCCGCGCCGCGCCGGCGAAGCCCGAGGCCCGCGCCGCCGTCGCGAGCAAGGCCGACAAACCCCACGCCTTCGTCCCCATCCAGCTGTGCAGGATCGCCGATTACCCGCCGTACGGGGCCGGCTGGGCGCATGAGATCAAGTTCGACGGCTACCGTCTGCAGGTCGCCTCGGGCGGCGGCCGCGGCACGGTGCGCACCCGCAAGGGCCTCGACTGGTCGGGCAAATTCCCCGAGCTGGCCGCCGACGCCGCCCGATGGCCGGACGCCGTGGTCGACGGCGAACTGTGCGCCCTGGCCGAAAACCACATGCCCGACTTCTCGGCCCTCCAGGCCGCCATCTCGGACGGCCAGACCGGCGACCTGGTCTATTTCGCCTTCGACCTGCTGTTCGAGGGGCCCGAGGACCTGCGTAAACTGCCCCTGTCGCACCGCAAGGCCCGGCTTCAGGCGTACATCGACCGCATCCCCAGGGCGGCCCGCCAGCGCATCCGCTACGTCGACCATTTCGCCACCACCGGCCAGGCCATCCTCGACAGCGCCTGCCGCATGGACCTCGAGGGGGTCATCTCGAAGAAGCTGGACGCCCCCTATGTCGCCGGCCGCTCGACCACCTGGCTGAAGTCCAAATGCCGCGGCGGCGACGAGGTGGTCATCGGCGGCTGGACCTCGGAGGGCGACCGCTTCCGTTCCCTGATCGTCGGGGTGCAGGACGAGGATGCGAAGGAGGGCGGCGGCCTGCGCCACCTCGGCCGCGTCGGCACGGGCTACAACCAGACCCTGCTCAGGACCCTGTTGCCGAAACTCAAGGCGGCCGAAACCGACAAAAACCCCTTCGTCGGCAAGTCGGCGCCGAGGAAATCGCGCGCCGGCGGCATGACCATCCACTGGGTCGAACCGGTCCTCGTCGCCGAGGTCGAGCACGGCGGCTACACCGACACCGGCTCCCTGCGTCAGGCCGCCTTCAAGGGCCTGCGCGAGGACAAGCCGCCGGCCGAGGTGACCGAGGCCCCGCATACGCCCTCCGACCCCGCTAAGGAGCCGGGCCGTCACGCCCGCACGACGGTTCTGGCCATGCCGGGAGAGCGCCGCGCCGCCAGCGGGGGAACGGGCAAGGGCAAGCTGGTCGTCGCCGGCGTGACCATCTCCAACCCGGACAAGATCCTGTGGCCCGCCATCGACGGCAGGCCGGCCCTGACCAAGGCCGAACTGGTCCGCTATTACGAGATGGCGGCCGAACGCATCCTGCCGCACGTGGCCGACCGCCCGGTCTCGATCATCCGCACGCCGGAAGGCATCAACGGCGAGAAATTCTTCCAGCGCCACGCCATGCCCGGCTCCAACCCGCGTCTGAAGCTGATCGATGTGAAGGAGCGCAAACCCTACATCGGGGTCATCGACGTCGGCGGCCTCGTCGCCATCGGCCAGTCGGGCGGGCTGGAGCTGCACCCGTGGGGCTGCAAGCCCGGCGACCCGGAGACCCCCGACCAGATCACCTTCGACCTCGATCCCGACGAGGGCCTGGACTTCGCCGACGTCATCGCGGCGGCGAAGACCATGCGCAAGGAACTGGAAGCGCTCGGCCTCAATCCCTTCGTCAAAACCACCGGCGGCAAGGGGCTGCACGTCGTCGTCCCCATCCTCGCCGACGCCCGCAGCCGCATCGAATGGGATCAGTGCAAGGCCTTCGCCAAGGCCGTCAGCGAGCGCGTCCGCGCCGCCGATCCCGACCATTTCACCACCACCCTCGCCAAGAAGGCGCGGGGCGGGAAGATCTTCCTCGACTATCTGCGCAACGGCCGCATGGCCACCGCCGTCGCCCCCTGGTCCCCCCGCGCCCGCCCCGGCGCGGGCGTCGCCTTCCCCCTGTCATGGACCCAGGTGAAGGCCGGCCTCGACCCTCGCGCCTTTACCCTCCACGACGCCGCCGCCCTGCTGAAGAAGCCCGACCCGTGGAAGGATTTCCGCGCCGGCGAGGTCAGCCTGCGCCCGGTGCTGAAGGCGATGGGGCTGTAGGCGGCCCCGTCAGGCGGCCTTCTTGCGCGAGGCCGGCTTCTTCTTCGCCGGCGCCTTGGCGGTCTTCTTCGCCGCCGGCTTGGTCCCACCCGCCGCGCCCTTCAGGCTGTTGCGCAGGGCCTCCATCAGATCGATCACATTGGTGTCGTCGGGTTCGGGCGCCTCGATCACGTCCTTGCCGCCCTTCTGCTTGGCCTGGATCATCTCGCGCAGGGCGTCGTCGTAGCGGTCCTTGAAGGTGGTCGGATCGAAGTCGGTCTGTTTCTGGGCGATGATCCGGCTGGCGATATCGACCATGTCCTTGTCGGGCTTCACCGCCGGGATGTCGTCGAAATAGTCGTCGGCGTCGCGCACCTCGTCATGCGCCCGCAGCGAATAGGCCACCAGCCCCTTGCCCCGCACCTCAAGCGCCAGCTGGCGCTCACGACCCCGCAGAACCAGGGTTCCGATGGCGATCTTGCCCGCGGCCTTCATGGCGTCGCGGATGACGGCGAAGGCCTCGGCCCCGACGCCCTTCTCGGGCACCACATAGAAGGGATCGTCCCAGTACAGACGATCGATCTCGTCCTCGTCCACGAAGCTGTCGATGCAGATGGTTCGGGTCGTCTCCAGCTTGACCTTGTCGAAGTCGGCGTCGTCGAACAGGACATATTCGTCCTTGGACACCTCATAGCCCTTGACCAGGTCCGAGCGTTCGATGGGGCCGGTGTCCGGGTCGGTGGC
>NZ_JAUYNX010000001.1 GCF_030704825.1 Brevundimonas sp.
GGCGGGGCGGCGACGGGGGCGGCCGTGGCCGCCGGCTGGCGCGGCGGCGGCGGGCTGGCGGCGTTGCCCGAGGGCGGCGGCGGCGGGGGCGGCGGGAGCGTCCCCTCGTCGGGCACATAGACCCCGCTCGGCGACGGTCCCGTCGCATAGGGATCGCCGCCGATGTCGACGGCGCTGGTCGGCAGGGCGATCCTCTGGCCCGGCGAGATGGCGGCGCGCGGCCCCAGGGCGTTCAGGTCGATCAGGGTCTGCACCGGCGTCTGGAACCGTCGACCGATGCCCGAGATGGTGTCGCCGGGCTGGATTTCATAGACGGCCCCGGCCGTGACGGTCCCGCCCGTCGCCGCCGGCGGCGGCGGGGCGGCGAAGCCTTCCGAGGCCGGGCCGGCGGCCGGCGCGGGCCGCGGCGAGGCGTTGACCGGCGCGTCCAGCGCCCCGCCCTCGATCTCGGCGACCGGGGCGGTCGTCGGCGGCGGGGCCTCGTCGGCGGGATTGGTCGCGCCGCGCACGCCCTCGCCGCTCGGCGCCGGCGCGGCGGGATAGGCCGGAACCCGCGCGGGCGGCGGCGGCGATCCGTCCGCGTGGATCGAATAGCGGGGCGCCGCCGGATAGCTGGCGCAGGCCGTCAGCGCCGCCGCCGCCAGCACCGCCAGGGCCCTGATCCCGAATCGAATCGTCATGCCGTCTCCCGCCCTTGGGTCGTCCCGGTGTGCCCCGACCGTCGCTTCAAGCCAACCCGCCAAAGGGCGCCAAAGTTGGGCGGGAAGGTTAACGGGGCGAGGGCTTGAGGCCTGGGGCGCAGAAATCAGGGACGGCAGATAAGGATGGAGGCGGCAGCGGACGCATCGGCCGGCCGCGGCCATCTCCCCCTGAGCCCCAAGCGCCAGGCCCCAGGTCCTACCCCTCCTTCGCCGTCCCCTCGACCAGCGGCACGAACCGGACCTCAGCCAGGCTCTCGCGGTGGAAACTGCCGTCCGGCTGGCCGACGTAGCGGTGCAGTCGCTGCACCGACGACCGCCCCACCGGACACACCAGTATGCCGCCCGGCTTCAGCTGGTGCAGCAGTTCGGTCGGCTCGCCCGGCGCCGCCGCCGTGACCATGATCCGGTCGAACGGCGCCTGTTCGGGCCAGCCCAGGCCGCCGTCGCCGTGCCGGGTGATGACATTGTCGATCTTCAGCGCCTTCAGCCGCGCCTCGGCCTCGGTCAGCAGGCTGCGGTACCGCTCGATCGAATAGACGTAACGGGCCAGCCGGCTCAGCACCGCGGCCTGGTAGCCGCTGCCCGTGCCGATCTCCAGCACCCGGTGGCGCGGCTGCACGTCCAGCGCCTGGGTCATCAGGCCGACGATATAGGGCTGGCTGATCGTCTGGGCGCAGTCGATCGGCAGGGCCTGGTCTTCCCACGCCTGGTCGAGGAATTTCTCGTGCACGAAGACGGCGCGGTCGATCGACTCCATCGCCGCCAGCACGCGCGGGTCGGTCACCCCCTGCTGCCGCAGCCCGAGGATCAGCCGTCCGGCCCTGTCGTCGTTCAGCTTCATCGGCCGGCCTTCAGCGACAGCCGGTCGGCGTAAAGCACCAGGTCCGACGGGCAGGGCGGCGACGCCGCCTCGGCGGCGGCGACGGCCCGCCCTCGCACCGCCACGCGCCGCCCGTCCCACTCACCCGCCGACCGGATGAACCGGCCGGTCAGGTCCACGACGAGGCAGCGTCCGTCGTCCAGCCACAGGACGCCGCGGGTGGAGGTCTCCGGGCGGGGCATGTCCAAGCGGCCCCGCACCCGGCAGTGCCCGGGCGCGGCGCAGCCGGAATCGATCCATGGCCGGTCCAGCCAGCCTGTCCGGGTCGTCTCTCCGGCGCATCCGGACAGGCCGAACGCCAGCGCCAGCGCGACCGCCCCCTTCATCACGCCGCCACCGTCTTCGGCGGCGCCCCGCCCAGCACGCCCTTCAGGTCGTGGATGCTCGGCGCATGGGTCAGGTCGATATGCAGCGGCGTAACCGAGATCTTGCCCTCGTCCATGGCCCTCAGATCGGTGCCCGGCGCGTGGTCCTGCTTTGTCCCCCGGAAGCTCATCCAGTAGTAGTCGCGGCCCCTCAGGTCGGTGCGCCTGACCGCGTGCATCTCGCCGATATCGCGAAAGCCCTGGCGTGTCACCTCGACCTCGGTCACGTCTTCCGGCGCGCGGTTGGGAAAGTTCAGGTTCATCACCACCCCGGCCTGCCACGGCTGGGCCAGCAGGCGCGAGATGATCGCCGGGGCATAGGCCTCGGACGTCTCCCAGTGGGCCGTCACCTCGTCGTGGAACCGCTCGAGGCTCTGGCTCAGGGCGATGGACCGGATGCCGAAGGCCATGCCCTGCAGCGCCCCCGCCACCGTCCCCGAATAGGAGCAGTCCTCGCCGACGTTATGCCCGCGATTGACCCCCGACAGCACCAGATCCGGCCGTTCGGGCATCAGGTCGTTGACCGCCAGCACGACGCAGTCGGTCGGCGTCCCGGTCACCGCGAACCGCTTCTCCGAGACCTGGTTGACCCGCAGCGGCTCGGTCAGGGTGATGCCCCGGCCCTTGCCCGACTGCTCGACCTGGGGCGCGCAGACCCAGACGTCGTCCGACAGGGTCCGCGCGATCCGCTCCAGGCATTCCAGCCCCTCGGCCTCGATGCCGTCGTCGTTGGTGAGGAGGATTCGCATGGGGTCTGACTAGTCCGAAGACCGCAGGGACGCATCCGAAAAAACAGTCCCCGGGCGTGCGGGCGTCCAGCAGCGCTGGTTCATCACCAAGGACACGAAGGAACACGAAGGGCGCCAAGGTACCGAGCCGGGTCCTTTTCCGCGGGCCTTGGGCCCGCCTTCAGGATTCTGGCGACGCCCCGGGAGCGCCGCTGGCCCGCCGAATCCTTCGTGACCTTCGTGTTCCTTCGTGTCCTTGGTGGAGAACCAGCCGTCGCCGGACCCGAACTCCGACGACCGGGTTCACCCCTAGCGCAGCACCTCGGCCCGGTCGGCCAGGATCACCACATCCTTGCGGCAGCCGTTGGTGATGTTCGAGCCCTGCCAGTCGTGGCTCTGGCCATGGTTGCGTTCGGCCCAGGCCAGGGTCCGGCCGGTGAAGCGCACCTGCGAGCCCGACAGGTCGCCCGAGGCCCGCTGCGCGTTGCGCGGCAGCGCCCCCGAGACGCAGGCGCGCGATCCCGGCGTGCGCAGGTCGCGCTGTTCGCCGAACAGCTGGAACTCCTCGCCCGTCACCCGCACCCAGCCGGTGAACTGGTCGGCCGCGGCGTCGAACCCGGCCGGCGGCGAGGCGGTGTCGGGGCCGGAAGCGCAGGCGGCCAGGGCCAGGGCCGCGAGTGCTGAAAGAAATACGGTTTTCATCGGCTATCCTCTTTCCGCTCATCCCGGCGAAAGCCGGGACCCGGTTCTTTGGGCGCACCGGCGCGACACGCGCATGACACCAACCCCACCCCCAGCCGCCAACGCCTCACAAAAGCACTGGGTCCCGGCTTTCGCCGGGATGAGCGGATAATTATAGACCAACGTGAGTCATGCCCTTGGGCATGTAAGGAACCAGCGCCTCGGGCACCCGGATCGACCCGTCCGCCTCCTGATAGTTCTCCATCACCGCCACCAGCGTCCGCCCGACCGCCAGGCCCGAGCCGTTCAGCGTGTGCACGAACTCCGTCTTCTTCTCCCCGGCCCGCTTGAACCGCGCATCCATCCGCCGGGCCTGGAAATCCCCGCAGTTGGAGCAGGAGCTGATCTCGCGGTACGTCCCCTGCGAGGGCAGCCAGACCTCCAGGTCGAAGGTCTTCTTCGCCGAAAAGCCCATGTCGCCCTTGCACAGCAGCATCCGGCGGTACGGCAGCTCCAGCTTCTCCAGCACCGCCTCGGCGCAGCGCACCATCCGCTCGTGCTCGGCCTCGCTGTCCTCCGGCTTCGCGATCGAGACCATCTCCACCTTGTGGAACTGGTGCTGCCGGATCAGCCCGCGCGTATCCCGCCCCGCCGACCCCGCCTCGGCCCGGAAACAGGGCGTCAGGGCGGTGTAGCGGATCGGCGTCGCCAGCTCGTCCTCGGACAGGATCTGCTCGCGGACGAGGTTGGTCAGGGAGACTTCGGCAGTCGGGATGAGCCAGCGCGGCCGCTCGAAGAACTTCATCTTTCGCTCTTCGATCTGGAGAATATTTCCGCGCTCGTTGTCCTCCAGGACCGGGACGTTATCGTCTGAGTAGATCAGGCCCTTCGCTACTTCACGATTGTCGGACCTATCGGCCGCCAAAATGCTGCTCGCGAAAAACAGATCATTCTCAAACTTCGGCAGCTGCCCCGTCCCGAACATCGCCTCGTCGCGCACCAGATACGGCGGATTGACCTCCAGATAGCCGTGCTCGTTCGTCTGCACGTCCAGCATGAACTGGCCGATGGCCCGTTCCAGCCGCGCCAGCCCGCCCTTCAGCACCGCGAACCGCGACCCCGACATCTTCGCCGCCGCCTCGAAATCCAGCAGGCCCAGGGCCTCGCCCAGGTCGGCGTGATCCTTGGCCGGTCCGCCCTCTCGCGGCACGCCCCACGGGGTCCCGACCAGCACGTTCCCCGCCTCATCCTCGCCGTCCGGCACATCGTCCGCCGCCAGGCTCTTCTGCGCCGCCAGCAGGCCGTTGGGCCCGAGAAGTCGGGCGTGCAGCGCCCGTTCGCGTTCGGCCGCCGACGCCATCTCGGCCTTCGTCGCTTCGACTTCCGCCATCAGCCGCGCGGCTTCGGCCTCGTCTCCCTGGCCCTTCGCCATGCCGATGGCCTGGGACAGCTTGCCCCTGCGGGCCGCGGCCATCTGGCCGAACGTCTGGACCTGCCGCAGGTCGTGATCGAGCTTGAGAATCTCATCGACCAGCCCCTGCGCGTCCGCCACCCCGCGCGACGACCAGCCGCTGACGAAGGCGGCGGGTTTGTCTCGAATGGCGCGGATGTCGTGCATGGTCGGTCTCGGTTCGGGGAGCGCCTGCTCTAACCCCCGCCGCGGATTCCGCCAACCCGCGCGCTTCCTTCTCCCCTCCGGGGGAGAAGGTGCCCCGGAGGGGCGGATGAGGGGGAGGCCCAATCCGGAACGGCCGCCAGACGCGTCGCTGTAACAGCCCCCTCATCCGAGCCGCTCCGCGGCCCACCTTCTCCCCCGAGGGGAGAAGGATTGCAGATGAAGACTCCCGCCCCTCCCCGATGGAGACTCTCGAGACATTTTTCCGCCCTTCCCGCCCCCTCGATCCAGCCGCCAAATCCCCGCCGACACCCCTGCGTCCGCTTCTGACGCATCCCTGTGCATAATGGCTCCAACCCCCACGGGGCCTGGTCTTTGACAGCACCAATCCTGGCCCGGAGCCGCTCAGGCCCCGGCCCCCGCCCCCTGCGACGCGCCCGCCGGTTCAACCGGAGTCGCCGCCGCATTTTTTTTCGGGCCGACCCTGCCATCCCGCCCCCCAACGCCGTCATCCTCGGGCTTGACCCGAGGATCAGACCGTCCGGTGCGCCGTGGCAGAGTTCGGGCGTGGATGCCGGGCCATCCCGGCCGTTCAGTCCGGACCCACCTCTGATCCTCGGGTCAAGCCCGAGGATGACGAACGGAGCGGACGCAGCGGACGCAGCGAACGCATTGGACGCTTCGGACGGTGTCTGCGGATCTACCCGGGTGAAAACCCGCCGCCCGGTAGACTCAGTGGACGCATCGGACGGTGTTTTTCCGGTTTCACCCCGACAAAACCCCGCCTCCGACCCTCAGATCAGCCCCGCCATCGGCGAACTCGCGCTGGCGTACATCCGCCTCGGCATCCGTCCGGCCAGATAACCCTGCCGCCCGGCGATCACCGCATGCTTCATCGCGCTGGCCATCAGGATCGGATCCTTCGCCCCCGCGATGGCGGTGTTCATCAGCACCGCGTCGCAGCCCAGCTCCATGGCCAGGGTCGCGTCCGAGGGCGTGCCCACCCCCGCGTCGACCAGCACCGGCACCCCGGCCTGCTCCACGATCAGCCGGATGTTGACCCGGTTCTGGATGCCGAGGCCCGAGCCGATCGGCGCGGCCGCCGGCATGATGGCCGCGGCGCCGGCCTCTTCCAGCCGCCTGGCCATGACCACGTCGTCGGTGCAATAGACCATGACGTCGAAGCCGTCGGCGACCAGCAGGTCCAGCGCCCTCAGGGTCTCGACCATGTCCGGATACAGGTGCGGCGTGTCCGACAGCACCTCCAGCTTGACCAGGTTCCAGCCCCCGGCCTCGCGCGCCAGCCGCAGGGTCCGCACCGCGTCCTCGCCGGTGAAACAGCCGGCGGTGTTGGGCAGGAAGGTGAACCGGTCCGGCTTCACATGGTCGACCAGCATCGGCTGCGACGGATCGCTCAGGTTCACCCGCCGCAGCGCCACGGTGACGATCTCCGCCCCCGCCGCCTCGGCCGCCGCCGCGTTCTGCGAATAGTCGGCGTATTTGCCGGTGCCGACGATCAGCCGGCTGCTGAACGTCCGTCCGGCGACGGTCCATGTGTCCTGGGGAGCGGTCATGGACGGGGTTTAGCCGGTCGACGGCCCGAGTCGAAGCCCCCCTGCCCCGCGACCTATCCGCCGCCGCCCGCCCTGGCGTCCCGCGCCTCGATCAGGGCCGAGACGTTGATGTCCGAGCCGACCACGCAGGTGTCGGCGCTCAGCGGGCAGATGCCCAGGGTCCGCTCGATCTCGCGCAGCCGCACCACTTCGGGGTTGGAGCGGATCGATTCGGCCAGCAGCCGGTTGGCCTCGGCCTGGCCCCGCGCCTGGGCGATGCGCGCCTCGGCGTTGGCCCGCTCCAGATTGACCCGCTCGAGGGCGGCGCGGGTGTTCTGCTCGGCCGTGGTGCGCGACTGGATCGCCGCCAGCACCGTCTCCGGATAGCGGATCGAGCCGACCCACTCCATGCGGATGATCTCCAGCCCCTGCGGCGTCCATTCGCGCTGCAGGGCCTGCATCGCCCGCTGCAGCACGATCTGGCGTCCGGGGCCGATCAGCTGGCCGGGGCAGTCGTCGGCGTCGGGCGTGCCCGGGGCCGCGACGGGAGCGCCCGGCGCGATCGGCTGGACATTCGGGGTCGCCGACTGCTGCGCGTTGCAGGCCACCGGCAGCTTCTCGGTCTCCCGCGCGATCGCCGCCCGCACCGAGGTTCGCAGCGGCCCGTCGATGAAGGCGTCGAACTCCTGCCGCCAGGTCGCGTACAGGTCCGCCGCCTTGTCCTCGCGGATGCGGAAGGTCAGGGCCACGTCCGCCGTCATCGGCAGGCCCAGCACGTCCGAGAAGGTGATCTCCTCGTTCTCGCGCCCGTCGGCGTTCGGCTCGCGGGTGTAGGAATAGGTCCGCTGCAGGGTCTGGTAGGTGCGGATCTTCTCGCCGATGCCCTCCCAGTGGAAGCCGGGCCCCAGTTCGCTGCGCTGGACCCCGGGGTTGGGACCGAACTTCGTGGTCTTGATGCCCATGTAGCCGCTCTCGACCGTGACGCTGCACGAGCTCACCGAGAGCGTCGAGATCAGGATCAGGACGATGATCACGACGACCAGGCCGATCGTGCGCCGCACCGACCCGCCTCCGCCGCCGCCGATCGGCAGGTTCATTCCGGACAGTCCCGATCCAAAGTTCGACATTCGCCCCGGCCCTCAACGCTTCAATGATTTGACGGCCCAGGCCCACAGCCGCGACGCGGCCCAGACCAGCGCCAGAATGCCCGCGATGCCGACGACCGACGCGGTGACCAGGCTGCCCGCGAAATGGGCCTCCAGGATCGCCGGCACGGCGTAGCGGATCAGGAAGATGAAGGCGATGACCAGGCCGGCGATCCCGGCGGCCACGCCCAGGGCGGTCTTGATCTCGCGGTCCATCGGCCCCTCCCTGCCGGCCATCTGAGCGCACTCGCGCCGATTGCGCAAAGCCTTTGCGCCGGAACGCCGGCCTTCGGGTCGGAACAAACCCTCTCGACGGCCCGGCGGGCTGCCGCTAGGTCGGGATCGCCGGTCGCGCCGGAACGGGGAACGCCAGCTTGTCCATCGCCAAAGTCTTCGGCGACCGCCGCCACGCCTGGGCCTTCTGGCTGGGCTGCCTGACCGTGACCGTCGGCGTCGCCCTGCACCTGCCCATGTACTGGATGGGTCGTCACATGGATTTCCACCTCGTCGGCATGCCCATGGACGCCGGCATGATGTGGGGCATGGCCCTGATCCTCGCCGGCATCGCCCTGACCGCCTTCGGCCTGCTGCCGGCCCACAAGGGCGACCAGACGCCGCTTGAGATCCTCGCCCCGCCCGAGGACGCCCCCCTGACCGCGGCCCACTGGGCCATGTGCGCCCTGCTGGCGGTGGCCCTGATCGTCGACATCATGAAGCCCGCCAGCCTCGGCTTCGTGGTCCCGGGCATGCGCGAAGAATACGGGCTCACGAAAGCCGCGGCGGCCATCCTGCCCTTCGCCGCTCTCAGCGGCACCGTGGTCGGCTCCTTCGTCTGGGGCTGGCTGGCCGACATCTACGGCCGCCGGGCCTCGATCCTGCTGTCCTCGGTGATGTTCGTCGGCACCTCGATCTGCGGCGCCATGCCCGATTTCTGGTGGAACGTCGGCATGTGTTTCCTGATGGGCGCGGCCGCCGGCGGCATGCTGCCCGTGGCCTACGCCCTTCTGGCCGAGATCATGCCGACCCGGCATCGCGGCTGGGCGCTGGTGCTGGTCGGCGGCATCGGCGCGGTCGGCGGCTATTTCGCCGCCAGCGCCCTGTCCGCCTGGCTCCAGCCCGACTGGGGCTGGCGGATCATGTGGTTCCTGAACCTGCCCACCGGCCTGTTGCTGATCGCTCTCAGTCCGTTGCTGCCGGAGTCGGCGCGCTTCCTCCAGCACGTCGGGCGAGGCGAGGAGGCCCGGGCCATGATGGCCCGCTTCGGCGCCCGTGTGCAGGCTGTCGTGGCGGCGCCCGTCGAGGAAAGCCACTCCCACCTCCCCCCGGTGGACCGCCGCCACCTGGCCGTCACCATCGCCCTGACCCTCGCCGCCCTGGCCTGGGGTCTCGTCAATTTCGGCGTCCTGCTGTGGCTGCCCAGCGCCCTTGTCGCCGAGGGCCGCAGCGTCGAGGCCGCCTCGGCCCTGATCGCCAAGTCGACCCTGATCGCGGCCCCGACCATCCTGCTGTCGGTCTGGCTCTACAGCGCCTGGAGCACCCGCGGGGCGCTGGCCCTCATGCTGGGCGTCACCGCGACGGGCCTGTTCGGCCTGCTGTTCCGCAGCATGGGCGTCGCCTTCCTCGCCGACCCCGTTGTTCCGCTGGCCCTGCTCATCGTCGGCTCCAGCGGCGTGATCGCGATCATCCTGCCCTACACGGCCGAAAACTATCCGCTGCGCATCCGGGGCCGGGCGACCGGCTGGATCGCCGGCTGCAGCAAGCTGGGCGGTCTTCTGGCCCAGGGCCTGAGCGTGCTGGCCGCCGCCCCGCCGCTCGGAGCCGCCGCGGCCGTGGTCGGCGGTCTCGCCGTCGCGGCCCTCGGCCTCATCGCCTTTCTGGGGCGGGAAACTCGCGGACGTGACCTTCGGGATCTGGAGGATCCGCGCTGAGCGCGATTCAGCCGCCGCCGACGAACTGGACCAGTTCGATCCGGTCGCCCTCGGCCAGCGCCGTTGCCCCGTGCAGCGACCGGGGCACGATCTCCAGATTGCGCTCGACCGCCACCTTGCGGGCATCCAGGCCCAGTTCCTCGACCAGGGCCAGAATGGTCGCCGCCGCGACTTCGCGGAGTTCTCCGTTGACCTGAAGGCGCATGCCGTTACGTCAATCTTCCAAGGGCGGTTTGATAACCGCCACGCCTCGGCTAAAAGGCCCGTCCGATTCCGGTCGGAACCCACAGTTCCACGAGCTCATGCCCGAACAAACCGTCCTCTACGTCCTGAACGGCCCGAACCTCAACCTTCTTGGGGCGCGCGAACCCGACATCTACGGATATGAGACCCTGGCCGACGTCCAGGCCCTGTGCGAACGCGCCGCCGGCGGCGCCACAGTCGTCTTCCGCCAGACAAATCACGAGGGCGAACTGATCGACTGGGTCCATGAGGCGCGCGAAAAGGCAACGGCCCTGGTGCTCAACCCCGCCGGCTACGGCCACACGTCCGTGGCCCTGCTGGACGCCCTGAAGGCGCTGAATATCCCGGTCGTCGAATGCCATCTGTCGAACCCGGCGGCGCGCGAGCGTTTCCGGCATCGCTCCTATGTTTCGCCGGTCGCGGCCGGCGTGGTTTCGGGCTTCGGCCCGTTCAGCTACGAACTGGCCGTCAAGGCCGCCCTTCGGCTGGCGCAGGAACGCGCCGCCGCGTCGGGCCGTTCGGTTTAAAGGACAACGAGAGGCTCCCATGGCCGAATCCAAGACGCCCGCTCCGAAGCTCAAGAACGACGTCGAGATCGACACCTCGCTGGTGCGCTCGCTGGCGGACATTCTCAACGATACGGACCTGACCGAAATCGAGGTCGAGCGCGGCGAGCTGCGCATTCGCGTCGCCCGCGAGGTCGCCGTGGCCGCGCCCATGCAGTATGCGGCCGCCCCCGCCCCGCTCGCCCAGGCCCCCGCCGCGTCTCATGCTCCGGCGCCGGCGTCCATGCCGTCGGATCCCGCCACCATCGTCGCCCGGTCGGGCGAAGAGGTGAAGTCGCCGATGGTCGGCACGGTCTATCTGCAAGCCTCGCCGGAAGCGCCGCCGTTCGCCCTGGCCGGCGACAAGGTCAAGAAGGGCCAGACCCTGCTGATCGTCGAGGCCATGAAGACGATGAATCCGATCCAGTCCCCCCGCGACGGCGTGGTCAAGGAAATCCTGGTCGGCGACGCCCAGCCGGTCGAGTTCGGCGAGCCCCTCGTCCTGCTCGAGGCCTAGGCCATGTTCACCAAGGTTCTCATCGCCAACCGCGGCGAAATCGCCCTGCGGATTCACCGCGCGTGCAAGGAGATGGGCATCTCCACCGTCGCCGTTCACTCGGAAGCCGATCGCGGGGCCATGTGGGTGCGGCTGGCCGACGAGAGCGTCTGCATCGGTCCGGCGCCCGCGGCCAAGTCCTATCTGAACATCCCGTCGATCATCGCGGCGGCCGAGATCACAGGCTCCCAGGCGATCCACCCCGGCTACGGCTTCCTGTCCGAGAACGCCCGCTTCGCCGAGATCGTCGAGGCTCATGGCATGACCTTCATCGGGCCCAGGCCCGAGCATATCCGCATCATGGGCGACAAGATCACCGCCAAACAGACCGTGCTCGAGGCCGGCATCCCCTGCGTGCCCGGATCGGCCGGCGAGGTCGAGACCGTCGAGGCCGCAATCAAGGCCTCGAAAGCGATCGGCTTCCCCCTGATCGTCAAGGCGGCGGCCGGTGGCGGCGGACGTGGCATGAAGGTCGCTCTGACCGCCGACGACCTGGTCGAGGCCGTCCAGACCGCCCAGTCCGAAGCCCTCGCCGCCTTCGGCAACGGCGCGGTGTATATGGAACGTTACCTTCAGAAGCCGCGTCACATCGAGCTGCAGGTCATCGCCGACAGCCACGGCAACGTCGTCCACCTGGGCGAGCGCGACTGCTCCCTGCAGCGTCGCCACCAGAAAGTGATGGAGGAGGCCCCTTCGCCGGCCTTGTCGGCGGTCGAGCGGGCCCAGATCGGCCGAACCGTCAATGAGGCCATCGGCAAGATCGGCTACCTCGGCGTCGGCACCATCGAATTCCTCTGGGAAGACGGCGAGTTCTTCTTCATCGAGATGAATACCCGGCTGCAGGTCGAGCATCCGGTTACGGAAATGATCACCGGCGTTGACCTTGTCCGTGAGCAGATCCGCATCGCGGCGGGTCTGCCGCTGTCCTTTTCCCAGGAGGACGTCCATTTCGAAGGCCACGCCATCGAATGCCGGATCAACGCCGAGAACGCCGAGACCTTCACCCCGTCGCCCGGCACGATCACCGACTTCCACGCCCCCGGCGGCCTGGGGGTGCGGCTGGATAGCGCCATCTACGCCGGCTATTCGATCCCGCCCTATTACGACAGCCTGATCGGCAAGCTGATCGTCCATGGTCGCGACCGCGAGGAGTGCATCGCCCGCCTCCGCCGGTCGCTGAACGAGATGGTCGTCGGCGGCATCGACACCACCATTCCCCTGTTCCAGAAGCTGTTGGCCGAGCCCGACATCCTGTCCGGCGACTACGACATCCACTGGCTGGAGCACTGGGCCAGACGCCAGAAGGGCGAAGCCTAGGGCCGGTGGACGAACCCCGTTTCAGCGCCGGCGGCCCGTTTGGCGGCTTCGGTCCCGACGAACTGCTGAACTGCTACGCCACCGGCGTCTTCCCTATGGGCGAGGGCCGCGATGATCCCCGCGTCTTCCTGGTCGAGCCGGAACAGCGCGGCGTCGTTCCGCTGGACCGGTTTCATATCCCGCACCGACTGAGGCGGACCGTTCGCGCCGGAGCGTTCGACATCCGTCTCGACACCGCTTTCGAGGCGGTGCTCGACGCCTGCGCCGCCGCCGGACCGGGCCGTGAGGACAGCTGGATCAACGCCCCGATCCACCGCCTCTACGGCGAACTGAACGCCCGCGGCCACGCCCATTCGGTCGAATGCTGGCGCAACGAACGGCTGGTCGGCGGCCTGTACGGCGTCACCCTCGGCGGAGCCTTCTTCGGCGAAAGCATGTTCAGCCGCGAGCGCGACGCCTCGAAGGTCGCCCTCGTCCACCTGGTGGCCCGGCTGAAACGCGGCGGCTGGCGGTTGCTGGATGCGCAGTTCCTGACCAGCCATCTCAGCCAGTTCGGCGCGATTGAGACGTCACAGGCAGCCTATCTGGAACTGCTGCGGGCGGCGCGCGTCCTGCACCCGAACATCCGGTCGCTCTTCGAGCCGATGACGGGCGCGGAAGCGATCTTCTATGCCTTGCAGCCGACCACCCAGGCGTCATAGATCGGATGCTGCAGCCCGCTGACCGCGGGCGAGGAGGCGAACATCCAGCCCCGGAAGATCTGGCGCGGCTCGCTGACCTGGATCACCCCGCGCGGCTGAAGGCTGACTTCAAGATAGGCGACGGCGTCGGCCACCTGCTCGTCGGGCGCGGACACTTCGCAGGCCCGGACGGTGAAGATCAACGTCTTCTGGAAACGCACCGGCCGGCCGCCGACCTCGACCTCGAACCGCATGGATTCGGCCGTGATCTTGTCGATGGCCTCGACGATGGCGACGCGGCGGCGTTGACGGCGCGCCGGAGCGGCGGGGGTTTCGTCGCGCCTGGCGACCGGCGCCTCGGCCTCTTCGCCTTCCTTATCGTCGGCGTCATCCACCAGGTTGTCGTCAGCGATGATGATCGCGGGTACGGGCGGAGCCACTGCGACAGGGGAGGCCGGCGCCGGCGCGGCTTCCGGCGCGGGTTCGACCGGCGGAGGCAGCGGCGACGACGTCTGGCGGTTCAACTCGGCCGTCGGATCCTGGACCGGCACTGCCTCCTGGGGAAGGTCATTGACGGCGGAAGCGACGACGCCGCCCGACGACAGCAACGCCGCCGCGATCACGCCCGTCAGTATGGAGCGCCGGAGCGTCATTCCGGACGCCAGGCTTGATAGTCGCCGGTCGCGGCCGGACGCTTGCCCTCGGCCGCCAGCGAACCCTGCGGCCGCCAGGCCATGGGCGTGCCGGTCAGATTGGGCAGGTGGTCCTCTTCCCAGGCGCGACGCGCCAAGGGCTGGTCGGTCGGCAGTTCGTCGTAGGTGTAGTGCAGCCAGCCGTGCCAATCGGGCGGCACCTTGGAGGCGTCGGCATAGCCGTTGTAGGTCACCCAGCGTCGACGGCGCCCGTCATAGCTCGAGGCGTCGCGCGACAGGTAGTAGCGATTGCCGAACTCGTCGGTCCCCACGTGATCGCCCCGCCTGGCGATGGTGAAAAAGGTGCCGATGGTGGCGCCGCTGGTCCAGCCGAAAATCCTGCCTAGCACGTCGGGAAATCCACTTGCGATCAGTCGCAGCGGCGGAGGCCGGCGACGCAGGCGCAATCATAGAAAGCAGCGGCCCCCGCGTCCAGCGTCGCGCACACCGCCCGGACCTCAACATCCTGGGGGTAACCGGGGTTAGCAACGCCAGATTTATTGCGGCTCGGGCGGCGACGCCGCTAGTCTGTCCGAAAGGCCACGTCGAGACCGCCGCATGCGCTTTCCCTTCGCCTCGCACGCCGCCGCGATGCATCGTCCGGTCCGGGAGATCGAACGCGCCGATCGGATCGACGTCGTTCGCGCGCCCGCGGGCTGGACCGACGTCCAGATCGAGGCCTGGCTGGACTGGGCCGACGCGGAAGGACTGGCCGCGACCGGCGAGGACCCGCTGGCGACGATCGCCGCCGCCTGCGCGCGGCGCCTTTCCGACGACGACAGGGAGGCGCTGGCGGCGACCATGCTGCTGGGTCTCGCCTGTCCGGCGCGGGCGGCGAACGTCGCGATCGGCATAATGGACCTGTCCGAACCCGGCGCCGAAGGGCGGTTGGCGACCGAGGCGGCCCGGCGACGGTCCGGTCGGCTCGCGGCGGGAGCGGTCGAAGCCGCGGCGGAGGCGCTGGACCGGGTGGCCGATGCGGTCACACGCTGCGAGGGCCCCCTCACTGACTGCGCCGATCCGCTGCGGAACCCGGCGCTCGCGCGCGCCGCCCTCGCCGCCCGCCGGACCGGGGCGAGCGACGCGGACATCGTCCGGGCCATGCAGGGCGAGCGATACGAGTGCTCGCCCGTGCCTGCGCCGTCGGCGCCGCCTCGAGTCGTCCTGGCCGACCGCGGCGTGATCGCCTCGGCCGCGCCGGATACGCTGATTGGCGAGGCCGCACTGGACGGCGACCTGATCCTCACCTTCGATCCCGACGTGGCCGGGGCCGTCGCCGAATCCGCGGGCGCGCCCGCAGTCCTGCTGTCCCTGCCCGCCCTGGAGCGGATCTCCGGACCAGGATTCAAGGCGGCGCTCCGCGATCTGGCGGCCCTCTGGACAAGGGCCCTCGCGGCCGGGGGCGCAGGGGTCGTGGCCGTCGGACTGGGCGGACTGGCGGATGTTATTCTGGCGGAGCAGACGCCCGCCAGTCCCGGGCGCGCAGGCGAACTGGCGAATCTGGTCCGCGAGGCGGCCGGCGCGGCGAGGCTGTCCCTGTTTGTAGACGACGTAGAGGCCGCCCTGCGGCTGGGCTTGTCGCCGCTTTCGGCCCTCGAGGCCTGGGAGACCGCCGATGGCGGCGTGGCCCGGCGATTGCGACCGTCGCTGGCCATGGCGATCCAGCGCGACGGCAGCGACGTGGAGTCGGCGGAACGGAGTCTGTTCGGCCGCCGAACCCTCGTCGACGCGCCGGGCGTCGATCACGCGGCCCTGCGCCAGAAGGGTTTCACCGACGTGGAACTTGAAGGCGTGGAGAGCGCCCTCGCCCACGTCGACCGGCTCGCCGACGCCTTCCGTTCTCCGGTGCTGGATGCGGGGTTCCTGCGGGACGTCCTGGGTCTCGAACAGGCCGTTGAGGATGTGCTGGCGAAGCTCGGCTTCCCGCCGGAGGATGTCGCGCTGGCCGAGGCCTGGGCCCTCGGGCACGCCGATCTCGCTTCGTGGGACGGGGCCCCGGAGGGGCTTTCGACGGTCCTGGCGGACCCGGCGGCCTTCGAACTGGGGCTTCGCGCCGAATTGGAGGCCGCGAGCGCGGTTCCCGACACCGCTCCTACGATCATGGACTGGCGCACCACGGCGCCGCAGGCCGCGCGCCTTCTGACCGACGCCGCGCGCGCCGGGCGGCGCGCGATCCGGCTGATGCGGGCCGCGCCGCCGACCGGCCCCCTGCTTGAGCTGCCCGACCTCGATTCGACGTCCCGGCCGCGTCGGTGGGAGCCTGAAACCCGGGCGGTCGAACGGGTTGTGGAAAAGGTCGTCGAGCGTGATCGCGCTCGTCGCAAACTTCCGGATCGCCGCAAGGGCTATATCCAGAAAGCCGCCGTAGGCGGACACAAGGTCTATATTCACACCGGCGAGTACGAGGATGGAGAACTCGGCGAGATCTTCATCGACATGCACAAGGAAGGCGCGGCCTTTCGCTCGCTGATGAACAATTTCGCCATCGCGATCTCCATCGGACTCCAGTACGGCGTGCCGCTGGACGAATTTGTCGACGCCTTCGTCTTCACCCGGTTCGAGCCGGCCGGGCAGGTGACGGGCAACGACTCGATCCGGTCGGCGACCTCCATTCTCGACTACATCTTCCGGGAATTGGGCGTGTCCTATCTGGATCGGCATGAGCTGGCCAACGCCGAGCCCGACCCGCTCAACGGCAACGGTCTCGGCACGCTCGAGGGCGATGGCGAGACGCCCGCGGCCGTGCCGGCGGCCCGCTTCATCTCCAAGGGCTTCGCCCGCGGCGCCGCGCCGGACAATCTGGTCGTCCTGCCGTTCGGACAGAAGCGCGACACGCCCCCGACGCCGCCGGCGGTCACGGAGGCCGTGGCCTGCCCGGCCTGCGGCGATTTCTCGCTGCAGCAGCGCGGCGCAGGCTGGATCTGCGACACCTGCGGCGCGGCGCCCTCGATGCAGGGTTGATCAACGATTTGGCGCCATGATGGCCCGTGTCTTGCTTCGCCCCGACGCCGAGACCGGAGCCCGCCATGAAGCCGATCCTGACCGCCGCCGTCATCGCCGCCCTTGTCGGCGCGGCCCAGCCCGCCTTCGCCCAGAACGCCGGCCAGATCGCGCGGGTGCGCGGCGGGGCCAGCTGTGCGGGCTGCAACCTGTTCCAGGCCGGCCTCTCGGGACTGCAGGCGCGCGGCCTGAACCTTTCGGGCGCAAGGCTGCGCCAGGCCGATCTGAGCCTGGCGGTGATGAACCGGACCCGCTTCTCCAACGCCGACCTGCGCGACGTCGAGGCCTACGGCGGGGTTTTCTCCGGCTCGAACTTTTCCGGCGCCAACCTGACCAACGCCAGCTTTGTGGGGACCTATCTGGAGGGTGCGGCCTTTTCCGGCGCGACCCTGACCGGCGTCAATTTCTCGGGCGCCTCGCTGCGCGGCGCGACGGGGCTGAGTCAGGCCCGACTGAACCAGGCTTGCGGCGACGAGGCGACGCAACTGCCGCGCGGCCTGTCCATTCCCCGCTGCTAGATCGCCCCCGACCTTACGGCGATTTAAGTAGGGTTTGTCGGTGTTTGGAGGCATGACAAGGACGTGAAAAAGATCGCCGCACCCCTGTTCCGTCGCCTCTCCGCCGCCGGTCTTGCGCTCGGCGCCGCCGTCGCCGCCCTGGCTGTCGCCGGGCCGGCGAGCGCCGAAATCCAGTTCCAATTCCAGTATCAGGACCGCGACGTCGCCCGGATGGTGTCGTTGGGCGGTTCCTGCAACCGCTGCGAACTGTCCGGCCGGGACCTGACCGGCGCGGCGTTCACCGGGGCCGTCTTCACCAACGCCACCCTCGTCGGCGCCAATCTGCGCGGAGCCGAGCTGGTGGGCTCCAACTTCTCGGGCAGCGATTTCAGCCGCGCCGACCTTTCCGGCGCCGAGATGGTGGGCGCCAACTTCACGGGCGCGAATTTCTCCGGAGCCGATCTGTCGGGCGCCGAGGCCATGGTCGCGACCCTGGTGCGGGTGCGGCTGAACGGCGCCAACCTCACGGGCGCCGCCCTGAACGGGGCCAATATGAATGGCGCGATCCTGATCGGGGCGGATCTGAGCGACGCCGAGGTCAATGCGGCCACCCTGGCCAATGTCAGCGGGCGCGGGGCGGACTTCTCCGGCGCCGAGGTCGCCATGTCGAACCTGTCGAACGGCGACTTCCGCTCCGCCGACTTCAGCGACGCCACCCTGAACGGCGCGCGCCTGACCGGCGGCAATTTCGCCGGCGCCAATTTCAGGGGGGCGGAGATGAACCGCGCCGATATTCGCGCCGCCGACCTGTCCGGAGCCCGCGGCCTGAGCCAGGAACAGATCAGCCGCACCTGCGGCGACGCCGGCACCCGTCTGCCGGCCCGCCTGACGGTTCGGACCTGTCGCGGCGTCAGCCTGCGGGTCTCGCCGCCGACGCCCCCCGCGCCGCCCGTCCCGCCGCGGGTGCGGAACCTGGTGGTCGCCAGCAGCGATCGGTGATCCGAAGGCCGCGGTCACGAGACAGCGGCCTTCTTCCATACAGTCTCAGCCCTTGAGCGGCAGGGCCGCACGGATGTGCAGCTCCTTGTACTGACGCTCGGCCGCGTCCGACGGCGCGCTCATCAGCAAATCCTGGCCCTGCTGGTTCAGCGGGAAGGCGATGACCTCGCGGATGGCGGTCTGGTTGGCCAGCAGCATGACGATGCGGTCGATGCCGGGGGCCAGGCCGCCGTGCGGCGGCGCGCCGTAGCGGAAGGCGTTCAGCATGCCGCCGAACTGATCCTCGACCACCGAGGCGTCGTAGCCGGCGATATCGAAGGCCTTGAGCATGATGTCGGCCTTGTGGTTCCGGATCGCGCCGGAGCACAGCTCGTAGCCGTTGCAGACGATGTCGTACTGGTAGGCGAGGACGTCGAGCGGGTCCTTGCTGGTCAGGGCCTCCATCTCGCCCTGCGGCATCGAGAACGGGTTATGCGAGAAGTCGACCTTCTTCTCTTCCTCGCTCCACTCGAACATCGGGAAGTCGACGATCCAGCAGAATTTGAACTCGTCGTCCGAGATCAGGTTGAGGTCCTGGCCCAGCTTCGTCCGCGCGTTGCCCGCGAACTTGTAGAAGACCGACGGGTCGCCGGCGGCGAAGAAGGCGGCGTCGCCCTTGCCCATGGCCAGGGACTTCATCAGGGCGTCGGTCGCCTCGGCGCCGAGGTTCTTGGCGATCGGGCCGCCCCAGCCGCCCTGGTCCTCGGACCAGAAGATGTAGCCGAGGCCCGGCTGGCCCTCGCCCTGGGCCCAGGAGTTCATGCGGTCGCAGAAGGCGCGCGAGCCGCCGGTCGGCGCCGGAATGGCCCAGACGGCGTTCTTTGCGTCACCGGCGAGGATCTTGTTGAACAGGCCGAAGCCGCCGTCGCGGAAATGATCGCTGACGTCGGACATCTCGATCGGGTTGCGCAGGTCCGGCTTGTCGGTGCCGAACAGGGCGATGCTCTCGCGATAGGGAATGCGGACGAAGGGATAGGGGTCGACCTTCTTGCCGTCGGCGAACTCCTCGAACACCCCATGCATGACGGGCTCGATCGCGGCAAAAACATCCTCTTGCGTGACGAAGCTCATCTCGACGTCGAGCTGGTAGAATTCCAGCGAGCGATCGGCGCGCAG
Organism: Brevundimonas sp.; assembly: GCF_030704825.1. Taxonomy (GTDB): domain Bacteria; phylum Pseudomonadota; class Alphaproteobacteria; order Caulobacterales; family Caulobacteraceae; genus Brevundimonas. The sequence continues at coordinate 19,281 of NZ_JAUYNX010000001.1, forward strand.
GTCCTCGTCGCGGAAACAGGGGGCGATCTGGAAGTAGCGGTCGAAGCCTGAGACCATGAGCAGCTGTTTGAACTGCTGCGGGGCTTGGGGAAGGGCGTAGAATTTGCCCGGGTGCAGGCGCGACGGCACCAGGAAGTCGCGCGCGCCTTCGGGCGACGAGGCCGTCAGGATCGGGGTCTGGTACTCGAGGAAGCCCTGCTCGACCATGCGCTGGCGGATCGAGGAGATCACGCGCGAACGCAGCACGATGTTCTTGTGCAGGGTCTCGCGGCGCAGGTCGAGATAGCGGTGCTTGAGGCGGATGTCCTCGGGATATTCGGGCTCGCCGAAGACCGGCAGGGGCAGTTCGGCGGCCTCGGACAGGACCTCGACGCCGGTGACGCGCAGTTCGATCTCGCCGGTCGGCAGGTTGGGGTTCACCACCGAGCCTTCGCGGGCCACGACCTCGCCGTCGACGCGGATGACGCTCTCGGCGCGCAGGCGCTCGACGGCCTCGAAGCCCGGCGTCTCCGGGTGCAGCACCAGCTGGGTCAGGCCATAGTGGTCGCGCAGGTCGATGAACAGCAGGCCGCCGTGGTCGCGCTTGCGGTGCACCCAGCCGGACAGGCGGACATTCGCGCCCGCGTCGGTCAAACGGAGGGCGCCGCAGGTGTGGGAGCGGTAGGCGTGCATGGGCGGTTCGTCTTGGATCAGGGGCCGCGAGGGCCGCAATTCGGGAGGCCGGAAGGGCGCATCATCGCCCCGGAAAGTCAAGGTTTGCGGGGTCTCCGACACGGTTTCCGTGATCTCCGCCAAAAAATGCAAATTCCGCCACTCTCGAGACATTCGCCCTCCCGCTGTCTGTGCACATCAAGCCAAACACGCCGGTGCGTCAGAAGCGGACGCAGGGCCGCCAAGGCCCGGCGGCGGCGGGACATTGAACCCGCCAGGACGGGCTTCGGCGGCGTTCAGACCCGGCGGCGGGGATGCCGGGTCACGGAGATCCGCCCTGGGGCGGAGGGGCGAGAGTCCCGCTTTTCTGTCCCCGGAAGGGCGGGCGGTGGAGGGCGGGAGTCCCGTTTCGGGGCGTGTCCACAGGCGCGCGCTCTTGTCCACCGTCGCAGGCAGTCCCAAGGCCCCGGTCTGCTATGATGAACGCAATGACCATCCGTCCCATGCCCGCCGACCAGATGCGACTGCCGCTCCAACGCGACCTGCCGGACGGCGCGGAGGGCTTTGTGACGTCCGACTGCAACCGGGCGGCGGTCGAGGCCCTGGAGGACTGGCCGAACCTGATCGGCGGGGCGATGGCGATCTGCGGCCCTGCGGGATGCGGCAAGAGCCGACTGGCGCAGATCTGGGCCGAGCGGGTCGGGGCGGTGGCCATCCACGGGGCCGAGGCGGCGTCGATCGACCCGCTGGAACTGGAGGGACGGCCGGTCCTGCTGGATCCGGCGCGGGAGGTCGACGACGAGACCCTGTTCCACCTGATCAACCTGGCCCAGGCGCCGGGCGGCGCGCTGCTGATGGTGGCGCGATCGGCGCCGTCGAGCTGGTCGGTCGCCCTGCCCGACCTCCGCTCGCGACTGGACGCGGTGATCAGCGTGCCGATGGCGGCGCCCGACGACGCCGTGCTGGCCGCCATGCTGGAGGCGCGGTTCGCCGAGCGGGGCATCCGGCCGCAGAAGGACGTGATCCCCTATCTGCTGCGCCGCATCGACCGGTCGGCGGCGGCGGCTGAAGCCGTGGTCGAGACCCTGGACGCCCTGCACAAACCCGTGACGCGGGCGCTGGCGCGGGACGTGATGGACGACGGACATGAGACCTCCGATCTTTTCGACTAGTTGCTGGCGTCCCGGTCGCGACTGAACGCGCGTAAACGCCCCGAAGCCGTGTCCGACGCCGGTTCAGGCTGGCGAGCGGCGGGATCAGCCCCATCTGTCAGCCTTCGTCGAGCGCGGACCGGCCGTCCCGGTCCGATCGTCCGGTCCGCGCGGGAACCTTGCGCCGGGTGTCGCATCCAACGGTGGAAGAACCGGGAGCACGATATGCGGAACCTGAGACACGCCAATCACGACAGCCTGGACGAGGCCGGACTGGTCCGTCTGGCCCAGGCTGGCGACGGCGAAGCTTTCCGGGTCATCATGCAGCGCGGCAATCAACGTCTGTTTCGGGTGGCGCGCGGCGTGGTTCGCGACGACGGCGAGGCGGAGGACGTGCTGCAGGAGGCCTACGCCTGCGCCTTCGCAGCCATCGGCGGATTCCGCGGCGAGGCCGGGATGATGACCTGGCTGACCCGCATCGTGCTCAACGAGGCCCGCGGCCGGCTGCGGCGACGGCGGCCGATGGTCCAGCTTGACCAGATCGAGGCGGCCCAGATGGACGGAGCCCGGGTGATACCCTTTCCGAACGCCTTCGGCAGCGCCGGCCCCGAGGCGGACGCGGCCCGCGCCCAGATCCGCGGCCTGATCGAACAGGCTGTAGACGATCTGCCCGAGGCCTTCCGGATGGTCTTCATCATGCGCGACGTCGAGGAGTGCAGCATCGAGGAGACGGCGGCCACGCTCGATCTGAAACCCGAGACGGTGAAGACCCGGCTGCATCGCGCCCGGCGAATGTTGCGCACCGCGCTGGACGCCCGTCTGGCCAGCACCATGGTCGAAGCCTTCCCGTTTCTGGGCGCCCGCTGCAACCGGATTACCGAGGCCGTGCTGGCCCGGTTGGCGGCGGAGGGACATCTGGTTCAGTCGGGAACCTCCGCGGCGGTGTGACATCCAATCGGGAGCGGCCGGATCCCCGGCCGGTTTCCAAGGAGTCCCCATGTTCAGAACCCTCGTTGTCGCCGCCGCCATGGCGCTGGCCCCGATCACGGCTTGCGCGGCCCAGGAGGCCGGGCCCACCGACCCCCAGATCGCCCACATCGCCTATACCGCGGGCCAGCTGGATGTCGCCGCCGCCCGACAGGCGCTGAAGAAGTCGACCAATCCCGAGGTTCGCGCCTTCGCCGAACTGATGGCGCGCGACCACGCGGCCGTGAACGACCAGGCCGTGGCCCTGGTCACCCGGCTGCAGGTGACGCCCGAGGCCAATCCGACCAGCACGGCCCTGACCGAGGCCGCCGCCGCGACCCACGCCCGGCTGGAAGCGCTGGACGGCGCCGCGTTCGACGCGGCCTATGTGGCCAACGAAGTGGCCTTTCACCGGACGGTCAACGACGCCCTGAGCGAAACCCTGATCCCGCAGGCCGACAACGTCGAACTCAAGGCGCTGCTGGAGACCGGGCTGAGCCTGTTCCAGTCGCACCAGGCCCACGCCGAAGATCTGGCCGTCTCGGTCCGGTAGGCGCGTCATGGAAGCCGCCGATCCGACGCGCCGCGCGGTCCTGCTGACCGTCGCGGCCTCGGCCGCCGCCGCCGCCCTTCCGGCGGCAGCGCGGGCGAGAACCCACACCATCGTCATGGAGAAAATGCGGTTCGGGCCGTCGCCGGCCGGCCTTCGGGTCGACGACACCATCGTATGCAACCGGGACCTGTTTCGCCACACGGCCACGGCGCGCGACCGGTCCTTCGACATCGATCTGCCCCCCGGAGCCAGCGGACGGACCGTGATGCGCAGGGCGGGGAGTCTTCCCTACATCTGCCGCTTCCATCCCGGCATGACAGGGCGATTGACGGTCTCGGCCTGATCTGGAGCGAAGCGGGTCAGCCGGGACGGCTGGCCTGCGTCGCTTAACGACTTGTTCACCATAGGTTCAGGCAGACAGGCGCAGCCTTTCAGCCTTGTCGGGTCTCACGTCGCGGCTCCGATGAAAGGCGACCGCGGCTCCGGACGAAGGAGACGTTCAGATGACGAAACACCTGATGATCGGCGCCCTGGCGCTGGCGGCCCTGACCGCCCTGCCCGCCGGCGCCTCGGCCCAGTCGTGGGGCTATGGCGACCGCGACCGGGACGGCCGCTACGAGCGCTGGGAACGGCGCGCGGACCGCAACCGGCATGACGGGGGCCGCTATACCGACCGGGAACGCTACAACGACTGGCGCCGCGGCCGGCGCGACCAATGGCGCGACCGCTACGACCGTCCGCCCTACGGCCACGCCTATGGCTACCGCCGCTGGCATCGCGGGGCGGTCATTCCGTACGACTATCGCCGCAGCTGGTACGTGGACGACTACCGCCGCTACGGCTGGCGCGCCCCGCCGCGCGGCTACGGCTACTACCGGACCGACAGCGGCGACATCGTGGTCGCCGCCATCGCGACCGGGGTGATCCTGTCCCTTCTGAATGATTGAGGACGGCGGCTGACGAATGAGCCCGCCCGGAGCGATCCGGGCGGGTTTTTCGTTATGCCGCCGGGACGACAGGAGGTCAGGATGAAGCGCACCGGCGGATGCAACTGCGGACAGGTCCGGTACGAACTGGACGGAGAGCCGATCCGCGTCGGCCTGTGCCATTGCGAAACCTGCCGCAAGCTCACGGGCTCGGCCTTTTCCCACTACGGGGTCTGGCCCCGGGGGAGCGTCCGCATCTCGGGAGAGACGGGATGCTGGGAGGTCCGCGCGGGCGGTGACCGGTTCTGCCGGACCTGCGGCGCCTCGCTGTTCACCTGGGTCGAGGGCGAGGACGAGATCGAGGTGAAGCTCGGCGCCCTTGACGGCCCGCCGAACGGACTCGAGCCGCAATACGAGCTGTGGACCATCCGGCGCGAGCCGTGGCTGGCCCCGCGGGAGGGCGCGGAGCAGTGGGAGCGCGACCGGGCGGGCTGACGCCCCCTCCCTCCCGGGACTACAGCCCCAGCTTCGCCTTCAGGATGTCGTTCACCGCGGCCGGGTTGGCCTTGCCGCCGGTAGCCTTCATGACCTGGCCGACGAACCAGCCGATGGCCTGGGGCTTTTCGGCGACGGCGGCGGCCTTGTCGGGGTTGGCGGCGATGATGTCGTCGACGGCCTTCTCGATGGCCCCCGTGTCGGTGACCTGTTTCAGGCCGTGTTTCTCGACCACCTCGGCGGGGCTGCCCTCGCCGTTCCAGACGTGGTCGAACACTTCCTTGGCGATCTTCGAGGAGATGACGTCGGTCTCGATCAGCTCGACCAGCTGGGCGACATGGGCGGCCGGCAGCGGGTTCTCCGAGAAGTCCTTGCCCTCGCCGGTCAGGCGGGCGGAGACCTCGTTGGTGACCCAGTTGGACACCAGTTTGGCGTCCCGTCCCTTGGCGGCGGCCTCGAAATAGTCGGCCTTGGCCTGCTCCGAAATCAGCACCACCGCGTCGTATTGCGACAGGCCGTAGTCGGCCATCAGGCGGCGGCGCTTGGCGTCCGGCAGTTCGGGCAGGCTGGCCTTGATGTCGTCGATCCACGCCTGTTCCAGCTCAAGCGGCAGCAGGTCGGGGTCGGGGAAGTAGCGATAGTCCATCGCCTCTTCCTTGGAGCGCATCGAGCGGGTCTCGCCGGCCGTGGGGTCGTAGAGGCGGGTCTCCTGATCGATCTTGCCGCCGTCCTCGAGAATCTCGATCTGGCGCCGCGCCTCGTAGTTGATGGCCTGGGAGATGAAGCGGAACGAGTTGACGTTCTTGATCTCGCAGCGCGTGCCGAGGTGGCTGAAGTCGCCCGTCGCCTTGTATTTGGCGTACTGGCCCTCGCGGCAGACCGAGACGTTGACGTCGGCGCGGAGGTTGCCCTTCTCCATGTCGCCGTCGCAGGTGCCCAGATAGATCAGGATGGTGCGGATCTTCTTGACGTAGGCGACCGCCTCTTCCGGCGAGCGGATGTCGGGCCGGGAGACGATCTCCATCAGGGCCGTGCCGGCGCGGTTCAGATCGACGTAGGATTCGGTCGGCGACAGGTCGTGGATCAGCTTGCCGGCGTCCTGTTCCAGATGCAGGCGTTCGATGCCGACGTTGAAGAAGGAGCCGTCCTCGGCCTCCACCTCGACGACGCCCTCGCCGACGATGGGGAAGTAGAGCTGGCTGATCTGATAGCCGGTCGGCAGGTCGGGGTAGAAATAGTTCTTGCGGTCGAACTGGCTGCGCCGGTTGATCTGCGCATTGAGGCCGAGGCCGGTCCGGACGGCCTGTTCGACGCAGTATCTGTTCAGGGTCGGCAGCATGCCGGGGAAGCCGGCGTCGACCAGCGACACCTGCTCGTTCGGACCCGCGCCGAAGCCGACCGCGGCGCCCGAGAACAGCTTGGCCTTCGACGCCACCTGGGCGTGGATCTCCAGCCCCATGACGATTTCCCACGGGCCGGTGCGGCCCCGGATGAGTTTGGCGGTGTCGGCGGTCGTGTCGGTCATGGGGCCCGTATAACCGGCTGAAACGGAAATGGGGAGCCGTCCCGAACCGCTCAGGCGTCCGCGCGGAGCACGCGCAGGCCGAACAGCGGCCCGGCCGTATGACCGCTCTCCGGAACGATGCGAATCCGCACCTTGTCCTTGCCCGCGGTGAGCGCCGGCGGGACCGGATAGTCGACATCGAAGAACCGGCCCGGAACCTCGGCGTGCAGACGCTGGGTGGCGATGCGGACGCCGTCGACCTCGATGTGGAACAGCCGGTCGCGCTCGCCGCCCCAACAGGTCGTCTGCAGCGTCATCGGTCCCTCGGCCACCCCCATGTCGACGGCGAAGAAACCCTCGGTGCGCGCGTCGCGACCGGGGCGGAAGCGGTAGGACACCGCATAGGAAATGTCGCTCTCGAGCCTGTGGGCGGCCTCGTCGGCCTCGACCCCGAGCCGCACGAAATCAACCGACCGGGCCTCCAGCGCCTCCCGGGCCGCCCGATCCGCCGCCAGGGCGACCTGGGCGGCCTCCCATTGCGCGGGGGTGAAGCGCCGGAAATAGACCGCCGCGCGCCGGTCCCACAGGGCGTAGAAGGGCGAGAAGTCGAGGTCGCGCGGCCGGCCGATGCCGGCGGTGCGATACAGGCCGCGCCGGGCGTCGGCGGGCTGGAAACCGGCCAGGACGTCGTCGGACAGCAGGGCGGGTTCGCTCCCGTCGAACGGATCGGTCGCCGGCCCGAGATCGGCCGCCAGCACCATCGGCCCGTGCAGCAGGGCGACGAGGTCGGGATCGTCCGGCGTCGGCTCGACCCGCAGGGACATGGGGAAGCCCACCCTGATCAGATCGCCGGTCCGCCAGCGGCGGTCGAAGACGAGATAGCCCTGCTCTGCGCGCGGCGCGAACGCCTTGCCGTTGACCGAGGCCGTCGGCGTCCCGGCCCATGCGGGCAGGCGGATCCGCACCCTGAACCGTCCGCCCCGCTCCAGGGCCTTGAAGCGGATGCCCACGTCCGAGCCGTAGGGGAAGTCGCTTTCGAGGGCGACCTGGCCGCCGCGCGCGCTCCAGGTCAGTTCCGAGGCGATGAACAGGTTGACGATCAGGCCGTCGTCGTCGCTCCACCACACGGATTCCCCGTGTTTGGCGTGGCTTTCCATGCCCGAGCCGACGCAGCACCAGAAGCTGTCGGTCGGCGTCGAGAACTCCCGCGCCGCGCCGCTTATCAGCGGAGCCATATAGATGAAGGCGCCGTCGGACGGCCGCTGGTGGGCCATGATGTGGTTCAGGTGGGCGCGCTCGAAATAGTCGAAGCGGGCGGCCTCGGCCCGCTCGCCGTAGAGCCGCCGGGTGAGCTTGAGCATGTTGTAGGTGTTGCAGGACTCGCAGGTCTGCTCGGTGACGTAGAGCGACAGGGAGTTCGGCTCCTGGAAATACTCGCGGTCGCTGTTGCCGCCGATGACATAGGTGCGGCCGTGGGTGACCGTGTCCCAGAAGAAGCGGGCGCCGAACAGCCGCGCCGGGTCTCCGGTCAGGGCGTGCTGGCGGGCCAGGCCGATGACCTTGGGAATCTGGGTGTTGGCGTGCAGGTGGGACAGGGCGTCCTGGCCGGCCATCAGCGGCCCGAGCACCGCCTGATGGTTGAAGCGTTCGGCCAGCCGCAGCCAGCGCGCCTCGCCCGTGCGCTGGGCCAGTTCCGCCAGGGCGTCGTTCATGCCGCCGTGCTCGGTCTCCAGCACGGCCTGCATCTGCGTCCCGGACAGCGGCTTGAGGGCGCGTTCGATCCAGGCGGCCAGGGCGACGGCGACCGTCAGCGCCTGTTCCGAGCCGCAATGTTCATGGGCCGCCAGCAGTCCCGAGAACAGTTTGTGCCAGTTGTAGAACGGGGCCCAGGAGCCGTTCAGATAAAAGCGTGCCGCGCGGATGTCGCCCGCGGTCAGTTCGGCGAAGATGGCCTTGCCGTCCTCGATCCCGCCGTCCGGCTTTCTGCGCGTGAAGCCGGCCGTATAGCCGTCGCCGGAAGCGGCCTGGCAGGCGGCCAGTTCGCTGACGATATGGCCGGCGCGGTCCCGGCACAGGGCGTCGCCGGTCTGGGCGTGCATCAGCGACAGGGCGGTCAGATAGTGGCCGAGGGTATGGCCGGCGATGGTCTCGCCTTCCCAGCCGCCATAGGCTTCGGCGCGAGGCGCGAGGCCGGCGTGAACGCGGAAATTGTGCAGCAGCCGGTCCGGATCGAGGCCGTGCAGATACCGCAGGTTCGCCTCGGTCGCGTCCAGCCAGATCGATGGCGAGAGACGCACGGCGGAGAGCGGAAAGGGCTCCGCGCGGCGGGCGGGCTGGAAGGCGAGAACCGGTCGCGCGACGCCGGGGGCGAGGGCGCTGGCGGCGACGCCAGCGAGGAAGGTGCGGCGACGAGGGCCGGTTCGGTCCGCCTGAAAATGTGTCATCACCGCTCCGGTTCGCGCGGTATTGGGCGCCGCACGGCGGGCCCGGTCAAGGCGGTGTCAGGAGGCGGTGGCGCCCGAGAACAGCCCGGCCTTCGACGCCACCTGGGCGTGGATCTCCAGCCCCATGTCGATTTCGTACGGGCCTGTGCGGCCCTGGATGAGTTTGGAGGGGTAGCGACGGTGCCAGTCATGAGCCGCTCCGACGGCTCCTCGGAACCACAAAATGAGGAGGCCCATCACATGACTTTAAAGGCTGCGTCTTTGCGTCCCTTGCGAAACCCCGTGATGCTTCCGTCTTGTGACACCTTGATTCCCAAGCCAACTTTGCTCAGTGCCTTCGCGGCGGCAAGTCGCCCCCCTCCGGTGCTCCCGCCATCAATTTTCAGGATGGCCCCGATAGCCAATATTTGTCCTGTGTGGGACAAGACCGTTGCCCCGTCTATTGCCGCCAACTCTTGCCTTAAGCGCCGATCGAGTTGCATGTAGCTTCGCGTACCGATTATCTTCTTTAATGTCTTTGCTTTGGTTGATGTCGGGAAAGACAAATAGTCATCCTTATGTACAACCACTTCCCTCCATTTTTGACTGTCCTCGAATCCAACCACTCCGATGCAGGCGCCAGTCCTCGCGAAAGACGCGTCGAGACAGGTCTCATAAATTACCTTCCGGAGATCAGGGTCTTTAGGAATCCCCATCTGCATAATAACCGGATCGTGGGTCAGGAAGTGCCATTGTCCTGAGCGTCGAGCAAACAAGAGTTCTTGATTTCGAAAAATCAGAACCTCTCCCAACCTATTGAGGGACAAGGCTACGCGTGTTTCCTTCTTGGTGGTCCATTCAGCGATATAAGCCTGACGCAAAGGGCAGTATGACGGTATCACCCCGGTGATCGCCAAATTGCTCTGATGGGAAATAAGCTGACCCGCGAAGTCAAACTCCAGCAAGGTGTCAAAACCATTGCTGATAACCGCCCCGAATTCTTCTTTAGAGAGCTCCTCCAACGTAATGCCGTCAGTCTGAGGCAGGTTACGAAACCCTATTGAAGCAGAAATTGGTGCGCCTTCGTAGAGCCGATTACCCCAATGAGCGAGTCGATCAATCCCGTTTAGGATTAGCGACTCCCGGGCCTCCCCTTGAACCGCCCTGGCGACGACCCGGCGCTGAAACGTCGAGAGAAGGTCGTGCCTCAAGTCGGTAGCTAGCTGTGGCGCCATTCCGCCAACGATATCCACGAAAGCCTGCACGACTTGGTATTCGGTAAGCGTGACTTCGCCAGGCTGGGCGAACCGCTGGGGCCGCGTCAGAATCAAGCGGTAGTTGTCACCGCGCTCGACCTTGAAAGCGATAGACATCGGGTCTCGCCAAGCGACCCGCTTGGAACTGGATTTCTTATCCAGACCGGTTGTTAGGTACGCACCCGAAAACAGAGGCACCAAGTACTGGTTCGCGATCTCTCTCAGCAGTTCTTCTTGCATAGCATCCCCCGATTCTCCGATGCTAAACTGCTGATTGAAAACTCACCACCACTTCTCAGGCTTCGCGACAAACCCCGCCGCCTCTTCCAGCGCACTCGCCACCTGGAACACGGTCGCCTCGTCCAGCGCCTTGCCGATGACCTGCAGGCCCAGCGGCAGGCCGCCCTTGTCCACCCCGGCGGGCACCGAGATGCCCGGCAGGCCGGCGAGGTTGGCGGTGACGGTGAAGATGTCGTTCAGGTACATCTGCAGCGGGTCGATCTGCTTGTCGCCGAGCGCGAAGGCGGCCGAAGGCGTCGACGGCGTCAGGATGGCGTCGACCTTGTCCCAGACGGCGTCGAAATCCATGGCGATGCGACGGCGGACCTTGAGGGCGCGGACGTAGTAGGCGTCATAGAATCCTGCCGACAGCACATAGGCCCCGATGGTCAGGCGGCGCTGGACCTCCTTGCCGAAGCCCTCGGCGCGGCTGGTCTCGTAGAGGTCGGTCAGGGACGAAGTCCCCTCGGCGCGGTGGCCGAAGCGCATGCCGTCATAGCGGGCCAGGTTGGACGAGGCCTCGGCCGGGGCGATGATGTAATAGGCCGGCAGGGCGTATCTGGTGTGCGGCAGGCTGATCTCGACGATCTCGGCGCCGCCGGCCTTGAGCCAGGCCACGCCCTGGTCCCACAGCGCCTGGATCTCGGCGGGCATGCCGTCGACGACGTATTCCTTCGGCACGCCAATGCGGAGGCCCTTAACGCCCTTGTTCAGCGATTGGGTCCAGTCGGGGGTCTCGACGTCGAGGCTGGTCGAGTCCTTCGCATCGAAGGAGCACATGGAGCGCAGCAGGAGGGCGGCGTCCTCGACCGTCTTGGTGATCGGGCCGGCCTGGTCCAGCGAACTGGCGAAGGCGACCATGCCGAAGCGGCTGGCGCGGCCGTAGGTGGGCTTGATCCCGACCGTGCCGGTGAAGGCGGCGGGCTGGCGGATCGAACCGCCGGTGTCGGAGGCCGTGGCGGCCAGGCAGAGGTCGGCGGCGACCGCCGAGGCCGAACCGCCGGAGCTGCCGCCCGGTGTCAGGTTGGCGTTGGAAGCCGTTGACTTCCAAGGATTCACGACCGGGCCGAAGGCGCTGGTCTCGTTCGACGAGCCCATGGCGAACTCGTCCATGTTGAGCTTGCCCAGCATGACCGCGCCGTCGCGCCACAGGTTGGACGTGACCGTGGACTCATAGGGCGGGACGAAGCCGCGCAGCATGTTGGAGCCGGCCGTGGTCTGGACGCCGTCGGTGCAGAACAGGTCCTTGATGCCCAGAGGCGCGCCTTCGAGGGCCCCGCCCTCCCCCTTCGCCAGCCGGGCGTCGGAGGCGCGGGCCATGGCGAGGGCCTTTTCGGTGGTCTGGACGACGTAGGCGTTGAGGCGCGGATTGGCGGCGTCGATATTGGCGACGAAGGCTTTCGTGATCTCTTCCGAGGAGAAGTCGCGGGCCTTGAGGCCGTCGAGGGCGGCCTTCAGCGTGAGTTTGGTCAGGTCGGACATTCTATTCGACCACCTTGGGCACGACGAAGAAGCCGTCGGCGGAGCGCGGGGCGTTGCCGAGCACGTCGGAGACCTTGTCGCCGTCGGTGACCACGTCGTCGCGCAGGCGCATCGGCTGGGCGACGTTGGAGGTCATGGGCTCGACGCCCGCGACATCGACCTCGTTCAGCTGTTCGATCCAGGCGAGGATTCCGTTCAGCTCCCGGGCCAGGGGCTCCAGACGCTCCTCGGGGGTCTTGATGCGGGCGAGATGCGCCACCCGGCGCACGGTCGCGGCGTCGATGGCCATGCGGCCCTCCAGCAACGGAAACGGAAGGGGCGGGAATAGCGGGCCGGGTCCCGAATCTCAAGAACGGCGCGCGATTACCGTGATCCAGTCGGCTTCCTTGCCCTTGAAGAACGATCGCCAGTCCACGGCGAGGCCGTGCCGCGACAGGCAATCGGTCATGTCGGCCTCGCGCCAGCGCACCACCTGATACGTTCCGCTGGACCCGATCGTCGCCTCCTCGCCCGCCCCCTCCTGGAAGGACATCAGCAGCGTCCCGCCGGGACGGAGCGCCGCCGCGATCCGGCCGATCACGCCGTCGACCAGCTCGCGGCCGACGTGCTGGATGACATAGAGGGCGACGAGGCCGTCCCACGGACCGCCCAGATCGCCGGCGATCAGGTCCAGCCGATCGACCGCCCGGCCTCGCTCGCGCTGAAAGGCGATGAAGCCTTCCGACAGATCGGTCCGCCGGACCTGCACGCCCATGGCCTCCAGACGGTCGGCGTCCCAGCCGGGCCCCGAGGCGACCTCCAGGATCCGGCCGCCGGGCCCGACCGAGGCGACGAGCCGTTCCAGGGCCTCGACATGGTCGGGCGTCGGCGCGTGGTCCGTCTCGGCCGCATAGCTTTCGGCGCAGGCGTCGTAGCCCGCGATCGTCGCCCGGTTGCGGGCCAGGTCGTCGGATGGACTCATCGCGCGGGCGTGACGGTCACCGTCGCCGGAGCGGAGCCGTCGGTAGCCAGCGCCCAGCCGACAATCAGGCGGCGCTTGCGGCTGCCGATATTGCCGGTGGCCTCGTCCATGACGCTCTCGTCGATCTCCAGATCGACCCGGCCCGGCGATTCCGACAGGACGCGGTAGTCGAGGAAGTCGCCAATGCGAAAGACGCGCCAGCCTTCAGCCGGGGAATCGAAGAAGGCGACGTGAGTGTAGAGGCCGTTCATGGCCGGGTCGCCGCCCGCCGTGCCAAACATTTTGACGGTGCGGTCGCCCTGGTGCGTCAGCGGAGTCAGTTCAACCACGGAGGCGGCCCATTGCTGACCCTCGTCCGCATCCGGCTGGACGGTTGCGGCGGGGCCGGCGGCTGTCAGAGGCGCGGCGGCGGGCGCGGGCGCGGCCCGTTCGGCGGCGGGCACGGCCTCCTTGCGGCTCTCGACCTGTGCATCGCAGGCGGCGAGCCCGAGAAGGGCGATCAGGAAGGTGACTGGCTTCATCGGAGGTTCCCCCATCAACGATACGCCACCATGCCCTTTGACAGGGCGGCTCGCCAGTCCTACCGCCAAGCCGTGACCGTTCTATCGCTGGAAGACCTCGCCGCCTCGACCCCGCCCGGCACGCCGTGGCTCGGGCTGGACCTGGGCGAGAAGACCATCGGCGTGGCGGTCTCCGACACCACCCGGATGATCGCCAGTCCGCTGTCCCTCGTCCGCAAGACGAAGTTCACGGACGACGCCCAGGCCGTGCTGAAGTTGATGGACGGACGCAAGGCCTCGGGGCTTGTGATCGGGCTACCGCTGAACATGGACGGCAGCGAGGGTCCACGGGCGCAGTCGTGCCGGGCCTTCGCCCGCAATCTGCAGCGCATTCGCGCGGTGCCGTGCGCCTTCCAGGACGAGCGGCTGTCGACCAGCGCGGTCGAACGGTTCCTGATCGGCGAACTGGATCTGAACCGCAAGCGACGCGCCAATGTGGTGGATCGAACCGCCGCCGCCTGGATCCTGCAGGGGGCGCTCGACCGGCTGAGGGACCAGGCCGCGCGATGAGCGCCCTGCTCACGGGCGTCGTCCCGGTCTTCGCCATGATCGCCCTCGGCTGGGGGCTGAAGAAGCGCGACTTCCTCACCGACGACGGCTGGCGGGCGGTCGAGCGGCTGACCTATTTCGTCTTCTATCCGGCCTTTCTGATCCCCGCCGTCTGGGGAGCGGATTTCGCCAGCGGCGCGGCGGGGCCCGTCGCGCTCGGCACGGTCGGGACCGCCCTGGTCGTGGCCGGGTTGACGGTGGCGGCCAAGCCCCTGCTGCGCATCAGCGACCCGGCCTTCACCAGCGTCTTCCAGGGCGTGATCCGCTGGAACGGCTTCGTCTTCCTGCCAGTGGCGGGAGCCGTCTTCGGCGAGCGTGGGCTCGGCATCGCGGCGATGGCGTTCGGGGTGCTGGCGCCGGCGCTGAACGTGGTCTGCGTGCTGGTGCTGGCGCGCTGGGGCGCGGGCCAGGGCGGCGGGTGGCGGCTGGCCCTGTCGTCGCTGCTGCGCAATCCGATCATCTGGGCTTGCGGGATCGGGGCGGCGCTCAATCTGGCGGGCGCGCCGAAACCGGACCTGATCATGGGCGCGTTCGACCTGATGGGGCCGGGCGCCATCGCGCTGGGACTGATCACCGCCGGGGCCGGGTTGAGCTTCCGCTACGCCGCCTCGCGGCCGATGCTGATGGCGACTGTGACGGCGATCAAGCTGATCGCCCTGCCGCTCGGCATGTACTGGTTGACCGGGGCGCTGGGCGGAGACCGGATGGCCCAGGGGCTGGCCCTGCTGGCTGGAGCCTCCCCGGGAGCGGCCGCCTCCTATGTCATGGCGCGGCAGATGGGCGGCGACGCATCCCTGATGGCGGGCGTGGTGGCCCTGACGACCGCGGTCAGCGCCTTCACCATCCCCATCCTGCTGGCGGCGTTCGGCTATATCTGAGCACGCGGCGGCTTCCGTTCCGGCGCGCGCGGCCCTATAGGCGGGCCTCGATGAGCCAGCCCCCAAAGAACGACGGATCACTCACCGATCTGATTCTCGAGCGGCTGGCGCCGTTTCCGCGCAGCCATTTCCTGTCCGCGGGCGATCTGAACGCCGCAACCACGCCTCCGTTGCTGGACCTGGCCGACGCCTTCGTCGACTTCAACCGGCAATCCTCCAAATCGCTGGACCTGATGCGCGGGCGCACGGTCATGAACCTGTTCTTCGAGAACTCGACCCGGACCAGCGCCTCGTTCGAGATCGCGGCCAAACGGCTGGGCGCGGATGTGACGGCGCTGAGCCCCCGTACCTCCTCCACCGCCAAGGGCGAGACCCTGATCGACACGGCGGCGACGCTGAACGCCATGAAGCCGGACGTGCTGGTCGTGCGCCACCCGGCCTCGGGCGCGGCGGCGTTGCTGTCGCAGAAGGTCGGCTGCGCCGTGGTCAACGCCGGCGACGGGCGGCACGAGCATCCGACCCAGGCCCTGCTGGACTTGCTGAGCCTGCGCCGGGCCTTCGGGGACGTGGGCGGACTGACGGTCGCCATCTGCGGCGACATCGCCCACAGCCGGGTGGCGCGGTCCAATGTGTCGATGCTGTCGATGATGGGCGCGCGGGTCCGGCTGATCGGGCCGCCGACCCTGGTGCCCGGCGACGCCGACCGCTGGGGCTGCGAGGTGTTCCACGACATGCGCGAGGGCCTGAGGGGCTGTGACGTGGTGATGATGCTGCGTCTGCAACTCGAGCGGATGGAGGGGGCGCTGGTGCCGTCGACCCGCGAGTATTTCCGCTTCTGGGGCCTGGACCGGGAGAAGCTGGCCTGGGCCAAACCGGGGGCGAAGGTGATGCATCCGGGGCCGATGAACCGGGGGGTCGAGATCGACTCCGACGTGGCCGATGACCTCACCGTCTCCCTGATCCAGGACCAGGTGGAGATGGGGGTGGCCGCGCGAATGGCGGTGCTGGCGGCCCTGTCGGCGCGGCTGGACGGAGACGCCCCCTCCACCACTTCGTGGTCCCCCTCCCCCATTCGCTTCGCTCCGGGGGAGGAGAAGGCATGAGCGCCATCGCCATCCTGAATGCGCGTCTGCTCGATCCGGCGACCGACTATGACGGTCCGGGCGCGGTGCTGGTCGAGGACGGACGGATCACCGAGGTCATCCACGGCGGCGGCGCTGTCGCCCCGGCGGGCGTGACGGTCATCGACGCCGGCGGCCTGTGCCTGTCGCCGGGCCTGATCGACATCCGGGTCAAGACCGGCGAGCCGGGGGCCGAACCCAAGGAGACGCTCAAGTCGGCCAGCCTGTCGGCGGCGGCGGGCGGGGTCACCACCATCGTCATCCAGCCCGACACCGACCCGGCCATCGACGATCCGGCGATGATCGATTTCATCCTGCGACGCGGCGCGGCCCTGGGGCTGGTCAATGTCCGGGCGGCGGGTGCGGCGACGAAGGCGCGCGACGGCCAGCGGATGGCCGAGATCGGCCTGATGGACGAGGCCGGGGCCCTGTATTTCACCGACGTCGACCGGGTCATCGCCAACACCCGCACCCTGCAGCGGGTGATGAGCTACGCCGCCGCCTTCAACGCCCTGATCGCCTGTCGCCCGGCCGATCCCTGGCTGAGCGAGGGCGCGGTCGCCACCTCGGGCGAGCTGGCCACCCGGCTGGGCCTGGCCTCGGTTCCCGTCATCGCCGAACGCATCCAGCTGGAGCGCGACCTGGCCCTGGTCGAACAGACCGGCGCGCGCATCCTGGTCGACCAGATATCGACCGAGGGCGCGCTGGAAACGCTCGCCCGGGCCCGGGCGAAGGGACTGGAGGTCGCCGCCTCGGTGTCGATCAACCATCTGTGCTTCAACGAGATCGATATCGGCGACTACCGCACCTTCTACCGACTCGACCCGCCGTTGCGGGCCGAGAGCGACCGGCAGGCGCTGATCGAGGCGGTGCGCGACGGCCTGATCGACGCCATCACCTCGGCCCACGCTCCGGCGCCGGCCGAGGACAAGCGCCGCCCGTTCGCCGAGGCGACGCCGGGCGCGGTCGGGCTGGAGACCCTGCTGCCCGCGGCCCTGAGCCTGCACCACGAGGACGGGCTGGAACTGCTGGACATCCTGCGGCCCCTGACCCAGGGCCCGGCGACGCTTCTCGGCCTGGATTCCGGCGTGTTGCAGGCCGGCGCCCCGGCCGATGTCATCCTGTTCGACCCGGGAGCCCCGGTCGTGGTCGACGCGGATGCGCTGAAGTCGAAGTCGAAGAACTCCCCCTTCGACGGACGACGGCTGCAAGGCCGGGTGTTGCTTACCGTCGTCGGCGGCCGCATCGTCCACGACGCACGCTAGGAGGGAGCGAATCACTTGCAGGATCTGGTCGGCCCGGCCCTTGGGACGCTCGCGCTCGCGGCGGCGGGCGGTTACCTGCTGGGCTCCGTCCCTTTCGGGGTGATTCTGACCCGGCTGGGCGGCGCGGGCGATGTGCGCAGCATCGGCTCCGGCAACATCGGCGCGACCAATGTCCTGAGGACGGGCCGCAAGGACCTGGCCATCGCCACCCTGCTTCTGGACGCCGGCAAGGGGGCCGCGGCCTGGCTGATCGCCCAGGCGCTGTTTCCGGGCGCGCCGGCCATCGCCGCCGTGGCGGGAGGCGCCGCCTTCCTCGGCCACCTGTTCCCCGTCTGGCTGGGCTTCAAGGGCGGCAAGGGGGTGGCGACCTTCTTCGGCCTGTTGTTGGCCGCGGCCTGGCCGCTGGGCCTGATGGCCGGGGCGACCTGGCTGATCGTGGCGGCCCTGTTCCGGACGTCGTCCCTGGCCGCGCTGATCGCGGCGGCGGCCGCGCCCCTGTTCGCCCTCTTGCCCCTGCCGCTCATGGGCCTGCCCGCTTCGGGTCCCGTGCTGTCGCTGGCGGCGGCCACGGCGGTCCTCATCTGGATCCGCCACCACGAGAACATCGCCCGCATCCTGAAGGGGACCGAACCCCGGATCGGCGCGAAGAAGGGGTGACCCTGACCGACGCAGAGCGTTTCGCGCGCCTGCGTCTGGCGCGGACCGACCAGGTCGGTCCGGTGACCTTTCGCCAGCTGCTGGACCGCTTCGGAACCGCGGAACGCGCCCTCGAGGCCCTGCCCGATCTGATCCAGCGCGGCGGCGGCCACGGACACGCCGCACCCGCCGTCGAGACGGTCGAGGCCGAGATGGAGGCCGGGCGAAAAGCCGGGGCCCGGCTGATCGTGCTGGGCGACAGCGGCTATCCCGACCTGCTGGCGGCGGTCGATCCGCCGCCGCCGCTGCTCTGGACGCTGGGCGACGCCGGCCTGATGACGCGGCCCTGCATCGCCGTGGTCGGGGCGCGGATCGCCTCGGCGGGCGGGCAGAGGATCGCGCGCGGCCTGTCGCAACAGCTGGGCGAGGCCGGTCTTGTCGTGGTCTCGGGTCTGGCGCGGGGCATCGACGGCGCGGCCCACGCCGGCGCCCTTCCGACCGGCACCGTCGCCGTCCTGGGCGGCGGGGTGGACGACATCTATCCGCCCGACAACGCCGATCTTTACCGCCAGATCGTCGAACAGGGCTGTATCGTCTCGGAAAGTCCGATGGGCGCGCGGGCGCAGGCGAAGGACTTCCCGCGCCGCAACCGGATCATCTCCGGCCTGTCGCGCGGCGTGATCGTGATCGAGGCCGAGTTGCGCTCCGGCTCGCTGATCACGGCCCGGCTGGCCGCCGAACAGGGTCGGGACGTGTTCGCCGTGCCGGGCTCGCCGCTGGATCCGCGCGCCCGGGGACCGAACGAACTGCTGCGCCAGGGCGCGATCCTGTGCGAGGGGCTGGAGGACGTGGAGCGGGCCTTCAACACCCTGCGGTCCCTGGGCGAACCGGCCGCCGACAATCCCTTCGCAGGCGCGCCCGACCACCTCGACACCGCGCTGATCGAACGGGTCGCCGCCCTGCTGTCGCCCACGCCGACGCCGCGCGACGAACTGGCCCGGGCCCTCGACCTGCCCATCGGAACCGTGGCGGCGGCGCTGCTGGAGCTGGCCTTGGCGGGCCGGGCGACGCTGTTGCCGGGCGGTCTGACATCCAGCTGAAGGGCTTCGATTCCACGCCCGATTGACAGCGGCCCTCGCGCCAACCACGTTCCGCCCCCTTTCCGCGCCGTTCCAAGGCCCCCTCCCCGCATGAACCTCGTCGTCGTCGAGAGCCCCGCAAAGGCCAAGACCATCAACAAATATCTGGGCCCGGACTTCACCGTCCTGGCGTCCTATGGCCACGTGCGCGACCTGCCGTCCAAGGATGGCTCGGTGCTGCCCGACGACGACTTCGCCATGTCGTGGGAGATCGACGCCAAGGCCTCGAAGCGCCTGTCCGAGATCGCCGAGGTCGCCAAACGGTCCGACCGCGTCATCCTGGCCACCGACCCCGACCGGGAGGGGGAGGCCATCAGCTGGCACGTGCTGGAAATCCTGACCAAGAAGAAGGTGCTGAAGGATACGCACGTCGAGCGGGTCACCTTCAACGCCATTACGAAGAGCGCCGTGCTCGAGGCGATGGCCAATCCGCGCCAGATCGACATGGAGCTGGTCGAGGCCTATCTGGCCCGCCGCGCGCTGGACTATCTGGTGGGCTTCACCCTGTCGCCGGTGCTGTGGCGCAAGCTGCCGGGCGCGCGTTCGGCCGGGCGGGTGCAGTCCGTCGCCCTGCGCATCGTCGTCGATCGCGAGATGGAGATCGAGAAGTTCAAGGCCCAGGAATACTGGTCCGTCGAGGCCGACATGGCCGCCGACAGCCCGCCCTTCACCACGCGTCTGGTCAAACACGCCGGCAAGCGGGTGCAGCGGCTGGACATCACTTCGGAAGCCATGGCGACCGCGGCGCGGGACGCCATCAACGCTGCGACCTTCACCATCGCCTCGGTGGAGAAGAAGCCGGTCAAGCGCGCGCCGGCCCCGCCGTTCATGACCTCGACCCTGCAGCAGGAGGCCTCGCGCAAGCTGGGCTTCACGGCGCAGCGCACCATGCAGGCGGCGCAGAAACTGTACGAAGGCGTCGACGACCAGGGCGGCCTGATCACCTATATGCGGACAGACGGCCTGTCGGTCAGCCCGGAAGGCATCGCCCAGGCGCGCGAGGTCATCGGCGACCGGTTCGGGTCAGCCTACGTTCCGGAACAACCCCGCTATTACAAGACGAAAGCCAAGAACGCCCAGGAAGCGCACGAAGCGATCCGGCCGACCAACATGACCCGCGCGCCGGAGACCCTGCGTCTCGAGGGCGACCTGCAGAAGCTGTACGAACTGATCTGGAAGCGGACCATCGCCAGCCAGATGGAGTCGGCGCGTCTGGACCGCACCACGGTCGAGATCGAGGAGCCGACCGGCCAGACCGCCTTGCGCGCCACCGGCCAGGTCGTGGCCTTCGACGGCTTCATGGCCGTCTATGAGGAGGGCCGGGACGACAAACCGAAGGACGGCGGAGACGACGAGGACGAAACCACCCGCCTGCCCGTGCTGAAGGAAGGCGCCGTGGCCAAGGTCGAGGCGATTCGCACCGAACAGCATTTCACCGAGCCGCCGCCGCGCTATTCGGAAGCGACCCTGGTCAAGAAGCTCGAAGAGCTGGGCATCGGCCGGCCGTCGACCTACGCCTCCATCCTGACCACGCTGCGCGATCGCGAATACGTCCGCACGGACAAGAACCGCTTCTATCCCGAGGACAAGGGACGGCTGGTCACCGCCTTCCTGGAGCAGTTCTTCGCCAAATGGGTCGAGTACGACTTCACCGCCGCCCTCGAGACGCGGCTGGACGAGGTGTCCGCGGGCAATCTGAACTGGAAGGTGCTGCTGCGCGAGTTCTGGTCGGACTTCCATGTCGCGACCCAGGCCGCGGGCGAGCTGCGCACCACGGCCATCCTCGACGCCCTGAACGAGTCGCTGGGGCCGCACATCTTCCCGCAGAAGGAGGACGGATCGGACCCGCGCGAATGCCCGCTGTGCAAACAGGGCCAGCTGAGCCTGAAGACCAGCCGGTTCGGCGCCTTCATCGGCTGTTCGCGCTATCCCGAGTGCAAATTCACCCGCCCCGTGGCGACGCCCGACGCGGCCGAAGGCGGCGCGGACGGGGGCGATCGGGAGCTGGGCGTCGATCCGGTCACGGGCCAGCCCGTGTCGCTGAAGATCGGCCGGTTCGGCCCCTATGTGGAAACCACGCCGCCGGGCGAGGAGAAGCCGAAACGCTCGTCCCTGCCCAAGGGCTGGTCGCCCGCGTCGCTGAGCCTGGACCAGGCCCTGCGCCTGCTGGCCCTGCCGCGCGAGGTCGGGATGCACCCGGAAGACGGCAAGCCGATCACGGCGGGCCTCGGCCGTTATGGACCGTTCGTGCTGCATGCCGGGACCTACGCCAATGTCGCGGACATCGACGAGGTGTTCGAGGTCGGACTGAACCGCGCGGTCGTGCTGCTGGCCGAGAAGCGGGCCGGCAAGTTCGCGGGACGCGGCGGAGCGACGGCGCCGCTGAAGGACCTGGGCGCCCACCCCGAAACGGGCGAGCCGATCCACGTCATGGCGGGCCGGTTCGGCCCCTATGTGAAGTCCGGCAAGATCAACGCCACCCTGCCCAAGGGCGCGGCGCCCGAGGACCTGACGCTGGAAGACGCCCTGCCCCTGCTCGCGGCGCGGGCTCTGGCGGCGCCGTCGAAGGGCAGGAAGGCGCCGGCGAAGAAGGCGGCGACGAAGAAGCCCGCGGCCAAGAAGCCGGCTGCGAAGAAGGCTCAGGCGAAAAAGCCCGCCGCGAAGAAGGCCGCCAAGCCGGCGGCCTGACTCCGCCGGGATCAGCGTTTGAGCAGGTGATCCCGCGCGGCATTGAGCCGTGACGCCAGACCTTCGGTGCCGCCCTGATCGGGATGGGCGCGGGCCATCAGGCGTTTCCAGGCGGCGTTGATGTCCTGAACCGTAGCGTCGGCCGACACACCGAGAATGGCGCGGGCGTCCCTGTCGCTCAGGGTGTCGTCTCGGGGCGCCAATGCTCTCTGGCGCGAGGCGATCGTCAGCCACAGACCCGCGCCGGCCAGGCCGACCGCCGGCAACCACGCGCCCCGGAAGGCCAGCAGGACGCCGCCGCCCATCAACACGGCGCTGAACAGGGTGGCCGCGACCCGCCATTGCGCCCGTCCCCGCCGCTCGCCCTGGCGGCCCAGCCGGACCAGGGCCCAGACGGCGATCGCCGCCAGAACCAGCCAGGCGAGATTCAACGGGTCATGCCGCCGCGTCGAGCGGGGCGTCCAGCGCGCCGCCGTCGAGACCGAGGGCCAGCATCAGATTGCGCAACTCCTGTCGCGCGGCGACATGGGCCAGCGACACGGCCACGGGCCGGACGTCGTTGGACAGATCCGCGACGGTCAGGCCGAACGGGAACAGCTCGCGATAGATGACCCGGTCCCGCAGGCCGGGCCCCATGCGGAAACCGACCCGGCGGGCCAGTTTGTGCATCCGTTCCTCCAGCCGCTGGCGGTTGCGGGCGGCGGCCACGGCGAGGCGGTTGGTGACCACGATCCAGTCTATGGCCGCGTTCTGGCCCTGGGTGATCGCCCGGTGCTTGCGCGCCTCCCAGACGCTCTCGGAATAGATCGACGGCTTGAGCAGCTCGAGGGTGACCGGATCGACCTGGCCCAGCAGGTCGAAGTCGACGAAGCTGTCGTTCATCGGGGTGACGATCTGGTCGGCCAGGCCGTGGGCGGTGCGCGACAGCAGGGTGTCGCCGCCGGGCGTGTCGATGACGATGACGTCCGCGCTGGCGCGAGCCTCGGCGAAGGCGGCCTCGAAGCGGGCCAGCTGATCGCGCTCGTCGGCCTTGGCCAGGGCCTTGCCGTCGCCCAGGTCGGGCTCGACCGGCATGGGCAGGACCTGGTTGTTGCCGGCCATCCAGGCCGCGCGATTGGCGAAGAATTTGGCCATCGACCGCTGACGCAGGTCCAGGTCGATGATGGCCACGCGGCGGCCGGCGTGCAGCAGGCCCGTCACGATGTGGATGGCCAGGGTGGACTTGCCCGCCCCGCCCTTTTCGTTGCCGACGACGATGACCGCAGGGTCAGCCATGGATGTTCACGCCCCTTCAGCGACCGCCGACTCAGACACGCGGCCGCGATCCCGCAAAATCGCGTCCGGAGGCGCGCACGTCAACGACGGGATGAAGGGCGGCTGTGGACGCGCGTTCAGACGACCCGGTTGCACCATGGATCGTCGATGCCGGCGGCGGCGCAGACGGCGGCCGCTCCGGCGGCGGGCGCCCGGACCTTGAGCCGGGTCAGGCGACGGCCGCCGACCTCGACGCCTTCATAGACCGGCGACAGGCCGTTGAGGGCCCAGGCGGCCTCGCCGGACTTGAGCCTTGACCAGGCCGAGCGGGCCGCGGCCTCGCTGGAATAGGCCCCCAGCTGCACCAGGCCGCGGTCGACGCGGGTCCTGGCCGCCGTACGGGCGGCCAGGGCCGGACGCAGGCCGGCGCGCGAGGACGCTTCGTCGATCCGGGCGGAAACCTGCTGCACCACGGCGTCGGCCACGGCCGGGGCGGCGGCGGCGGCCAGGCGCGGCGCGGCGCGTTCGACCGCCCCGTCCAGACCATCGCGGGCGTCCCACAGGGCGTGGGGATCCATGACTTCGACCCTCAGGGCGGGGCGCAAGCCCGCGGCGGCGGCGGTGCGGACGGGCGGGCGGGCCACGCCCTGACCGTCCAGATCGATGGCCGCGACGGACTCAGCCAGGTTCTCGAAGCGATGCGGGTCGGCCTCGACCATGCCGCAGGCGTTCAGGCCCGCGGCCGCGAAGAGGACCACGACTGGACGAATGATGAGGCTCGGCGTCATAAGCCGACACTGGCACGGCAGGATTTGCCGCCTGGTTCACAAGCAGGCTTAAGCCGAAGGGTTAATCCGTTCATCATGGCCGAGACCGATCCCCTGCCCATCGTCCGCGCCGTCGCGGCGCTGCGTGAAACCGTTAGCGGTTGGCGGCGACAAGGGTTCACCATCGGCTTCGTGCCGACCATGGGGGCGTTGCACGAAGGCCACCTGACCCTGGTGCGCGAGGCGGCGCAGCGAACGGACCGGGTCGTCGCCAGCGTCTTCGTCAATCCGACCCAGTTCGCCGCGCACGAGGACCTGGGGACCTATCCGCGGCAGGAGGCGAAGGACGCCGAGCTCCTCGCCGCGGCGGGTTGCGCCCTGCTGTTCGCGCCTTCGGTCGAGGAAATGTATCCGGCCGGCGCGACGACCACGATCAGCGTCGGCGGACCGGCGGAGGGGCTGGAGGGAGATTTCCGGCCGCAGATGTTCGGCGGCGTGGCCCTGGTGGTCGCCAAGCTGCTGAACCAGGTCCAGGCGAGCGTGGCGGTATTCGGCGAAAAGGACTGGCAACAGCTGATGGTGGTCCGACGGCTGGTCCGCGATCTCGACATCCCGACCGAGGTCGTCGGGTCGCCGACGATGCGGGACGGCCATGGCCTGGCCCTGTCCTCGCGCAACACCTATCTGTCGGAGGCCGAACTGGAAGTCGCCCGGCGGCTGAACGGCGTGCTCGCCGAGGCCGGGGCGCAGGCCACCGCGCGGCGGCCGCTGGCGGCGGTGGAGCGCGACGCCCACGCCGCCCTGCTCAAGGCCGGTTTCGAGCGAATCGACTATGTCGCGGTCCGCCGCGCCGACGATCTGGCGACCTTCCGCAATGGAGTCGCGGACGCGCCAGCCCGCATCCTGGCCGCGGTGTGGCTGGGCCGGACGCGACTGATCGACAATATGGCGGTCGCCGCGCCGTCCTGACGGCTTCAGGCCAGCTTCAGATCCATGGTCCCCCCGACCCATTCGATCGTCGACTTGCGGCGCGCCCGGGCCGCGGCGTCGGCGTCGCCCAGAACGGCTTCGGCCTCGGCGAGGACGAAATAGCTGTAGGGGTCGCCGGGCCAGTCCTCGAGCAGTTCGAGGATCTTCGCCCTGGCGCCCGCCGCGTCGCCCTTGAGCAGCAGGGCGGCGGCGAGGCTGCGCCGGGTCGGATACCAGACGACCGGGGGATCGCCGCCCTCTTCTCCCTTGCCCTGGATTTCCGCGGCCCGGGTGAAGGCGGCGACAGCCGCATCGGCATTGCCCTCGATCATCGCCGCACGGCCCTCTAGGATGCGCTGGGACAGTTCGGTGAAGACCAGGCCGTCGTCCTTCAGCACGCCTGTTTCCGTGAAGGCGGGGTCGGCGCGCAGGAGTTTGATCGCCTCGGCCTCGGCCCGAACGGCCGCCGCGTCGCCGGCCCGCGCCGCCGCCTCGCCCCGGGCGTAGCGCCAGCTGACGCGCAGCATCGGATGGCTGGCGGCCGGCTCCGCGAGCGCCGCCACCTGTTCCGGCGATCCGAAACGGCCGTAGTTGGCGTAGGCGTTGTGGGCGACCATCTGGCGCCACAGGTTGTCGGCCGGAATGTCGGGGAAGGTGGTCAGAAACCATGCGGCCAGCTTCAGGCCTTCCTCTGCCCCGCCCGCCATCAGGGCGCCGCCCATGCCGAAATGGATGTTGTGGCCGTGCAGCGGCATGCCGGGCACGCCGCCCGGGGGCCGCGCCAGGCCGTCGTAGCGTCGGTCCAGAGCCACGGCGTTGACGTTGGACATCATGGCGTCGCGGTAGCGGCCGACGCGATAGAAGGTGTGCGACGGCATATGCACCAGATGGCTGGCGCCGGGGGCCAGGGCGGCCAGCCGCTCGCCGTAGGGAATGGCCTTGTGCGGATCGTCCGACCATTCGGTCAGATGGATGTACAGATGGATGGCTCCAGGATCGTCGGGCGCGGCCGCCAGGGTCTGTTCGAGGATCTGCATGGCGCGGGTGATGCCGGGGTCCTTCGCCTTGCCGTCGTCGTCCCACCATTCCTCGGCCTTCAGCATCCAGGCGTCGGCGGCGACGGCCGCGACGGCGACGTCCGACGGATTGCGGCGCGCGATCCGGTCCATGGCCTGGGCGAAGCGGCGGTCGCGCGATCCTTTCTGACCCGAATAGCGCTGGACCAGGGCGTCGATCATCTGGCGTTGCACGGGCGTGGCGCGGCGCGCCAGCCGGCGGGCGTCGCGGGCGGCCCTGAGGGCGGCGATCTGGCTCTCGTCGTCGTCTCCCCCGCCGTTCAGATTCGGACCCAGGGCCCAGGCTTCGCCCCAAGCGCACATGCCGCAGGTCGGGTCCAGAAGGCGCGCCTTGCGGAAGGCCCGCACCGCCTCCTTGTGCTCGAAGGCCCAGCGCAGCCGGACACCATGGTTGAACCAGGCCTGGGCCTCGGGATCGGCCGTGTCGACGACGAAGCCGCCGGAGCCGAAGCCGTCGACCATGACCATGTCGGCCACGGGGGTTCCCGCATTGGCCGAAACGGCTGGGCCGCAGACCTGGGGCCGCTCGATCCGGTCGAGGGCGGCCCGCTCGGCGGTCGCGTCGGCCACGGCGGCGGGACCGATCAGGGCGACGGTCAGGGCGACTCCCGCCATCAGGATGGTGCGCATGATCGGGGCCTCCCCTGCCCTCGCCGCCACCTTGTCGCGAAAGGGAGCGGCCGCCAAGGGCCGCCTCAGCCGCAGTCCACGCTCTCTATGATCCCGGTGGCCTGGTCGAAGCGGACGTTGAGGCGATCGGGCCGCAAGTCCTTCGTCGTCGGGCAGGTGGTGCAGACGATGCGGACATTGGCGTCCTGCGGAAAGGACACAGCGCCCACGTGCGATCCGATCAGCGAGCGCGCGGCCTCGGCGTCGCAACGCTGCGAAATCGGCGTCCCGTCCGGAGTCGGGACCGGGGCGCAGGCCGCGAGCGCCAGGCCGACGGCGTGGATGAAAGCCAGCCGCCTCACCCGCATTTAACCTCGCGGATCACCCCGGTGGATTGCTCAAACAGGATGTTCAGGCGGCGCGGGCTGTAGTCCATGGTCACCGGACAGGTGGTGCAGGTGACCCGCCAGACCTCGCCCGCAGGCTGGGGCGGCAATTCCGAGCGGTTACGGCCGACATAGCGCTGGTACTGGTCGGCCTTGCACTGGCTGGGCCCGTCCTCCGGCGGCATGGGGACGGAGCCGCCGTCGTCGACCGGAGCGCAGGCGGCGGCGAGGAAGCCGGCCGCGGCGAGACTGAGGGACAGGATTTTCATCGGCGTGGTCTCCCGTGATGGTTTCAGCCGCATCGAACCTGTTCGACGATTTCGGTCTGTTCGTCGAAGAAGATGTTCAGGCGGTGCGGCGCATAGTCCTCAGTGACCGGACAGGTGGTGCAGGTGACGCGCCGGTTCACGACATCGACGGGAACGGGAATCTCGGTCTTCGGTTTCCCCACCAGCCATTGAAGCTCGCCGGCCCGGCACATATCCGCGGTCGGACTCGAGGACCGGGCGCCGGTCGGCTGATTGATCTGGGCCTCTTCCAGCGCGCGCGGGGCGGAGGCGTCGGACGCGGGCGTCGAACACGCGGCCAACGCCAGCAGAACGATCAGGCCGCCTTTTCCCAACGCCCTTCCGGGGACTGTTTCCAATAGGCCAGTTCCGCGCCCTGATCCTTCAACGTCTTCCACCGGACCCGCGCCGCCGCAAGGGCCGCTTCGTCCCGTCCGTCGAAGATGATGAAACATCGATCGAAGCCTTTCGTATCGCCCAGCTCTGAGCCGTCCACGATGAACAGCGCCTGAGCGGCGTTGGGGTTCTCGGGCGATTCGCTCAGCAGGATGGGCTGGCGATCAGGATCGGCCTCCGTCGCCCGACCATGGGCCAGGAAGCTGTCGTCCCGATACGTCCACAGCCGCTCATCGATATGGTCGAGAAGGCGTTCGTCCGCGGCCCGGACCAGCGCCCGCCAGCCCCGTTCGCGCGTCTTCTCAAGCAGGCCGGGAAGGACCTGTTCGAGGGTCGACCGCTCGAGGTGGTAGAACCAGATTTCCGGCTTGGCGTCAGACACCCGGCTCTACCTTTTCAGAGACCTACGACTCGTAGCTGTCCGCCACCATCCGGTCGAGCGTGCGCACGCCCCAGCCGACGGCGCCGTCCGGCACGGTCGGGTTGCGGCTGTCCTTGACCCAGGCGGTGGGCGCGATGTCGATGTGCGCCCAGGGCGTGCCGTTGGTGAAGCGCTGCAGGAACAGGGCGGCGGTGATCGAGCCCCCGGCGCGGCCGTTGCCCGTGTTCTTCACATCGGCGATCGGGGTGTCGATGTGGCGCTCGTAGAAGGCCGGGATCGGCATACGCCAGGCGTTCTCGCCGACCTTCGGACCGGCGGCGAGGAAGTTGTTCGCCAGTTCATCCGAGTTGGAGAACACCCCGGCGTACTCCAGCCCGAGGGCGACGATCATTGCGCCGGTCAGGGTGGCCAGGTCGAGCATGAATTTCGGCTTGAACCGCTCCTGCGTGTACCAGAGGCAGTCGGCCAGGACGAGGCGGCCTTCCGCGTCGGTGTTGAGGACCTCGACCGACTGGCCCGACAGCGACATGACCACGTCGCCGGGGCGCTGGGCGGCGCCGTCGGGCATGTTCTCGACAAGGCCGAGGACGCCCACGGCGTTCACCTTCGCCTTGCGCCCCGCCAGGGCGTGCATGAGGCCGGCCACGGCGGCGGCGCCGCCCATGTCCCACTTCATGTCCTCCATGCCGTCGGCGGGCTTGATGGAGATGCCGCCGGTGTCGAAGCAGACGCCCTTGCCGACGAAGGCGACAGGCTGGTCGCCCTTCCTGCCGCCGTTCCACTTCATGATGGCGACCTGGCTTTCGCGCACGCTGCCCTGGCCCACGGCCAGCAGGGTGCGGAAGCCGAGCTTCTCAAGCTCCTTCTCGCCGAGGATCTCGACCTCGAGGCCGAGCTTTTCCAGCGCCTTGACGCGCTTCGCGAATTCGACCGGATACAGGACGTTGGCCGGTTCGCTGACCAGGTCGCGAGAGAATTCGACGGCGTCGGCGACGGGCGACAGCCGGGCATAGGCCGCCCTGGCGGCCTTGGGATCGGCGGAGACGACGCGGATCGCCTCGATCGAGGGCGTCTTCTCGGGCTTCAGCGTGGTGCGGTATTTCAGGAATCGGTAGGCGGCCAGGCGGGCGGCGAAAGCCGCTCGGGCGGCCTGGTCGGCCGACAGGTGATGGCCGTCGATGGTCAGCGAGGTCGCGCCCGACAGCTTGACCGCGTGATAGGCGGCGCCCGCGGCGGCTTCCAGCGTCAGGTCGTCGAACTTGCCGGCCTCGCCGGCGCCGCTGAGCACGACGGTTCCGGCGTCGACGCCGGCCGGGGCGGCGACGACCAGCGTGCTGTTCGAGGCGCCGGTGAAGCGGCTGGCGGTCATCGCCTTCGTCAGGGCGCCGGACGCGGCGGCGTCGAGTTGTGGGCCCGTGCCGGAGAGGGCGCGGCCCTCGTGGACCAGGACGGCCAGAACCTCGGCGGCGCTCGCGGACGCGACGAACTCGATCTTCATTTACTGCTCCCGCCGGGCGGTACGCCCCGGCTGTATGTCGGTTGGGATGTGCGCGCGCGGTTTCACCGGCGCATTCGGGTGTGTATTAGATGCTCTCCCTCGCCGCCGCCTGCAACGGGCGATTTTCTGCCGCTCATGACCCTGATTCAAGGCTATCTTTTCCGGCAGATCGCACGTCCCGTCGTGGGCGCTTGCGCCGCGCTGGCCGGAATCGGCATCCTGAGCCAAAGCCTGGACCAGCTGGAAGTCATCGTCGAACGCGGCCAGAGCGTCTGGGTCATGGTCAAGCTGACCCTGCTCGCCGTGCCCCAGCTTCTGGCCGTGATCATCCCGATCGGCCTGTTCGTCGGGGCGTTGATCGCCCTGACCCGGCTGCAGCGGGAGCAGGAACTGACCGCGGTGTTCGCCTCGGGCGTGACCCGCTGGTCGGCGATTCGCCCGGCGGTCCGGCTGGCGGTGATCGCCGCGCTGCTGACGCTGGCGGTGACCACGGTGGCGCAACCATGGGCGCAGCGGCAGGCGCGGGCCGAGGCCTTCGCTGTCCGCACCGATCTGGCCGCCCTGCTGGTCGAGGAGGGCCGCTTCGTCCAGGGGCCTGACGGTCTGACCGTGTACGTCCAGCAGATCGAGCAGAACGGCCTGCTCAAGAACCTGTTCGTCTATATCCAGGACGGCGACGACGCGGTGACCTGGGACGCGGCCGAGGCGCGGTTCGGACGGATCGACGGCGCTCCGGTCCTGACGATGCTGAACGCGTCGACAACGCGCTATTCCAGCCGCGGGGTGCTGACCTATGGGTCATTCGAACGCAATGTGCTGGACCTGTCCCCCTTCGCCGGGCTGACCGAACAGGTGCGATACAAGCCCTCCGACCTGTATCTTCCCCAGCTTTTCAACCCGTCGCCGCAGGATCTCGAACGGGTGGGCCCGGCCGGCGAACTGATGGCCGAGGGGCATTCGCGGCTGTCAGCCCCGCTCTATGCGCTGGTAGCCATGGCCATGGCCCTGACCGCGATCATGGGCGGCCAGTTCAGTCGGACCGGCTACGGGCTTCGGATCGCCAAGGCCGCGGGGGCCTTTCTGATCGTAAGGATCGCCGGCTACGGCGTGGTCGCGGCCAGCGCGTGGAACGGCTGGCTGAACCTGTTCCAGTATCTGCTGCCGATCGTAGCGGTCGCCGTCGCCCTCAGATTGCTGTTCCGCGCGCTGAAACCGCGACGGCGCCGGGCCTGGCCCGCTTATGAGCGTTTGAAGGCGAGGTTCGCGTGACCAGCCGCACCTCCCTGGCCGCGCCATGGCTACGGCTGGGCCGCATCGAACGCTATGTGCTGGTCCAGCAGGCCCGCTCCCTGGCCGTCGCCCTGGCGGTGATCGCCGCCCTGATCATGCTGATCGACTTCGTGGAAATTTCCCGAGGGGTGGGGTCAGACGTCGATCTGTCGGGTCTGCGCATACTCGGCCTGATGGCGCTGAAGTCGCCACAGGTGATCCTCCAGTTACTGCCTTTCGTCTTCCTGTTCGGAACGCTGGCCGCCTTCGTCGGCCTGAACCGCCGCAGCGAGCTGATCGCCATGCGGGCGGCGGGCGTCTCGGCCTGGCGGTTCGTGCTCCCGGCCGCCGGCGCGGCCCTGATCCTCGGCGTCGTCACCGTGACCGCCCTCGGGCCGCTCGCCGCGTCGGCGGACGGCCTGTTCCAGCGCGAACGAACCCGGCTGTCCGGCGCGGCGGCCGGCGCCGATTCCAGCCAGGCGGTCTGGATCCGCGAGGGCGACGACACCCGGCAGATCGTCATTCGCGCGGCGCGCCAGGACCGCGCCAGCGCGCGCCTGCTGGGCGTGACCTTCTTCATCTACACCAACGATGGACGAGGCCGGCGGACCTTCTCCGAACGAATCGACGCCGCTTCGGCGTCGCTGGCCAACGGCAGCTGGCGTCTCGTGGACGCCGTCGGGGCCCAGGCCGGCCAGCGGGCGGTGCGGTACTCCAGCCTCTCCCTGCCCTCCAGCCTGGCGGACGAGGAGGCCTTCGAACGGTTCGCCCGCCCCCAGTCCACTTCCTTCTGGTCGCTGCCGGCCCAGATCGGCCGGGTCGAAGCCGCGGGCTTCTCGTCGACCGCCTACAGGCTGCGGCTCCAGCAACTGCTGGCCACGCCCCTGATGTTCGCGGCGATGTCGATCCTGGCCGCCGCCTTTTCGCTCCGGTTGATGCGGCTGGGCGATCTGGCGCGGATGAGCGTCGCCGCCGTGGTCCTGGGATTCGGGTTCTTTTTCGTCAATCAGGCGGCGTCGGCCTTTGGTTCCGCGGAAGTGATTCCGCCATGGCTCGCGGCCTGGCTGCCGCCCCTCCTGACGGCGCTCGCCGCCTTCACCTTGCTGTTCTATACCGAAGACGGCTAAGCGATCCGCCCAGACCGCCCCGCCGATCCGTCCGCCACCCAGAGTGATTTTCGCATGCAGCGTGACCGCCGCGCGCCCGATACGGGAGCCTTGCGCCTCCGGCTTCTGGCCGGCGCGGCCGCCTTCGCGCTGGCGTCGCTGCCCGGGATCGCCGAGGCCCAGGACTCGCCGGCGGCCACGGCGCCCGCCCTGGCCGGGCCCGATGGCCTGACGCCCGACGCCGTCTATATCGAGGCCGACTCCGCGGCCCGCGACGGCGACGTCATCACCGCCGAAGGCGCCGGCGCGGACCGCGTCCTGGCGCGATTCCGCGCCTCCACCCTGAGGGCCGGCTCCATCAGCTACGATCTGGGGCTCGGCGTCGCCACGGCCGACCGGCAGGTCGAGTTCGTGGATCCCGAGGGCAATGTCGTCTTCGCCAGCCATCTGGAACTCGATTCCGACCTGAGGGCCGGGGTGGCGGTGGATTTCGCCACCCGGTTCCGCAACGGCGCCAGCCTGATGGCCGCCACGGCGGTGCGCCGCAGCGAAAACGTCAACGAGCTGAATTACGCCTTGTTCACGCCGTGTCCGATCTGCGACGCGGACGGCGAGCCGAAGGAACCCACCATCGCCATCCAGGCGGAGAAGGTGGTCCAGGACGAGGACCTGCGGGCGATTCTGTACCGCAATGCGGTGTTCCGCGTGGGCGGGGTGCCGGTCTTCTACCTGCCGTTCTTCGCCCACCCCGATCCGACGGTCGAACGGGCGTCGGGCTTCCTCGTGCCGATCCCCAGCTATGACGAGGGCCGCGGGGTCAGTCTGGAAATCCCCTATCTCAGGGTGGTGTCGCCCTCCGAGGACTGGCTGATCAGCCCCCAACTGAACACCGATGTCGCGCCATTCCTGAACCTGCAATGGCGGCGGCGCTTCGCGGACGGGACCATCGTCGCCCGTGGCGGCTATACCTATGAGCGGAATTTCGGCGACTTCGATCTCGACGGCGACGGCGATTTCGAATCCAACGTCAAATTCGGGGACCGGACGAGCCGCAGCTATTTTCTCGCCCACGGCCGGTTCGATCCCGAAGGTCCCTGGCGCTGGGGTTTCACGGCGGAGCAGACCTCGGACAAGACCCTGTTCGACCGCTACGACATCCGCGACCCCTACCAGGACAATGGCCTCTATTACGGCGACCAGCGCCGGCTGATCTCCCAGCTCTATCTCGAGCGGCAGACAGAGCGTTCCTATGTCTCGGTCGCCGCCTTCAGCATTCAGAGTCTGCGGCTCGATCCGGCCTTCGCCGGAACGGATTTCCGTGATCCGCAGGGATTCAAGGTTTTCGAGAACGAGGGGCGGCTACCCCTCGTCGCTCCCCTGATCGACGCCCGGTGGGAGCCGGCGGCCCCGATCTTCGGCGGACGGCTGCGCCTGCGCGGCTCGGCGGTCTCGCTCTATCGGAACGACTATGTCGGCGGCCCCGTGCTGCGGCCTGAAGTCATACCGACCGGCTCCACCCTTGGATTGCCCGGCGTCGACAGCCGCCGGGTATCGGGTCAGGCGGAATGGCGGCGGCCCCTGATCTCACCGGGCGGCGTGCGGTGGGAGCCGTTCGTCGATGCCCGCGTCGACCTCTATTCGGTCGGCGACCTGCCGCCGATGATGGGGTTGCGGGAAGAGGCGATCGGACGTGGCCGGGCCACGGCCGGCCTGGATGTCAGCTATCCCCTGGTCCGACGCGTCGGACCAGGGGCCGACCTGATCCTCGAACCGATGGCCCAGCTATCGGTGTCGACGACCACCGATCTGGATCCGCGCATTCCCATCGAGGACAGCCAGACACTGGAGCTGGACGAGAGCTCCCTGTTCCGGATCGACCGCTTTCCTGGTCACGACCTCCTTGAGGGCGGCCTGCGCTTCACAGCCGGCGCCCGCGCGACCCTGCGCTGGGACGAGGGTCGGCAGGCCAGCCTGTTCGTCGGCCGCAGCATAAGGGACGCCGAAGAGCCCGGCTTCCTGGTCCCGCTGCCGGACGCGCCGACGCAACTGTACGATCCTTCCGGACTGGCCTCCGACACCTCCGACTGGGTCGTCCAGGGCGACTTCTCGCCGTCGGATCGCATTCGCGGCTGGGGCCATGCGACCATCGATTCGGCGGGAGAAATCCGGCGCGCGGAAATCGCCGTCGACGGCCGTTGGGGCCGCCGCAACCTGGCGACCGTCAGCTATATCGTGGACCGGTCCAATCCACTGGCCGGTCCGCTGAACCGCAACTACGAATTCGTCCAGCTGTCGGGACAACAGTTCGTCTACGGCAATTGGGGCGTGGCGGTCTCGGGCATCGCGGACCTGGAGCGGGACATCGTCACGCGATCGGAAGTCGGCCTGCTGTTCGACGACGACTGCTTCCGGTTCGAGATCGGCTACCGGCGCGACAATACGCGCGTACGCCCGACAGGACCGTCCGAAGGCGTCTATGTGCGCCTAAACCTCGCCACTTTCGGCGGTACAGGGTATTGACGCAGCGACGGCCGCTGAAGGTCGCGCGACCCGGGGGCGCGCGGGCCGCAAATCCGGGACGAAAACCGGACCGGCGCCGCTTGAGGAATCAGGACTGACATGGGTTTGCAGCGTTACATGACGGGCGTGGCGATCGCCGCCCTCCTGGCCGGTTCGGCCATGGCCCAGACCGCGCCTCCGGCGCAGCCGGCGGCCGCCGGCAGGCTGAATCCGGCCGCCGAGGCCGCGCCGGCGCCCGCGCCGGCCCCGCCCGCCTTCCAGATGTCCGACGGCATCCTGGCGACGGTGAACGACAGCGTGATCACCGGGTTCGATCTGCGCCAACGCATGCTGTTGCTGATCGCCATGACCCAGGTCCAGCCGACGGCGGAGAATATTCCCGCCATCCAGCAGCAGGCGCTGAACGCCCTGATCGACGAACGCCTGCAGATGCAGGAACTGGCCAGTTACGAGGATCTGACCGTCACCGATCAGGAGGTGGAGCAGGAAATCGCGGCCATGGCCCAGGAAGTCGGAGCCTCGCCGCAGGCCTATCTCGACTTCCTCGCCCAGGGCGGCATTCGCCCCGTCACCCTGCGCGAGCAGATTCGCACCCAGATCGGCTGGTCGCAGCTGGTCGGGGGACGGTTCCAGAGCCGCGCCCGGGTCAGCCGGTCCGCTGTCGAAGCCGCGATGCGCCAGGTGTCCGCGGCGGCCGCCAAGAAGCAGTATCTGATCGGCGAAATCTATATCGAAGCCAGCCGCGTCGGCGGACAACAGGCGGCGCTGAACGGCGCCAACCAGCTGGTCCAGCAGATGGTCCAGGGCGCGCCCTTCCAGGCCGTGGCCCAGCAGTTCTCGGCGGCGCCCTCGGCCACGCGCGGCGGAGACGCCGGCTGGGTCGTCGAGGGAACCATGCAGCCCGCCCTCCAGCAGGCCCTGGATCAGCTGGAAGTCGGCCAGTTGTCGCGGCCGATTCCGGTCGATGGCGGGGTTTACATCATCTATATGCGGGACAAGCGGGACGGGGCTTCGGCCAGTCTGGTGCAGATTCGGCAGGTGATGATCGAGCTGCCGGAGACGGCGGGCGAGGCGGAGGTCGCGGCGGCGACGCAGCGGCTGGAGGCGCTGAGGCCCCAGCTGACCTGCGACACCATGCTGGCCCGGGCGTCGTCGGAACAGGGCCTGCTCGGCGCCGATCTGGGCGAGGCGGACGTGCAGAACCTGGCGCCGCAGTTCCAGCAGGTCGCCCGGTCGGCCGAGGTCGGCTCGGTCAGCACCCCGGTGCGGACTCCGCTCGGCGTCCATCTGCTGGCCGTCTGCGGCCGCCGCGTCGGCGGGACCGAGGCGCCCGACGCCCAGACGATCGAGACCCAGCTGTTCCGCCAGAACCTCGCCACCCTCGGCCGCCGCTACATGCGCGACCTGCGCGCGGACGCCCTCATCGAGATGAAGTGATGACCCGCGCCCCCCTCGCGCCGCTGGCCCTGTCCATGGGCGAACCGGCGGGGGTGGGGCCCGAGATCATCGCCCGGGCCTGGGCGGCGCTGAAGGGCGAGGGCCCGGCCTTCGTCGTCGTCGGCGACGCCGCCCTGCTGCGCGAACAGGGCCAGCCGGTCCAGGCCGTGCTCTCGGCCGCCGAGGCCCCGGCCATGTTCGCGCGCGCCATCCCGGTGCTGGACCATCCCCTGCCCGCCCCGGTCGCGCCGGGCCGCCCCGAACCCGCCAACGCCGGCACCGTGGCCGACTGGATCGAACAGGCCGTCGCCCTGGCCCTGTCGGGCGAGGCCTCGGGCGTCGTCACCGCCCCCATCGCCAAGGCCCCGCTGTACGCTGCCGGCTTCCGCTTTCCGGGGCATACGGAATTCATCGCCGAACTGACCGCCGACGTCCCCTTCGCCGGGACCCGCGGGCCGGTGATGATGCTGACGGCGAAGGACCTGCGCGCCTGTCTGGTGACCATCCACGCGCCGCTGACCGAGGTCCCCGAACTGGTCACGGCCGAGCGGGTCGTTCGGACCGCCCGGGTCGTCCACGAGGCGATGAAGCGCGACTTCGGCATCGCGACGCCCCGGCTGGCCCTCGCCGCCCTGAACCCCCATGCTGGCGAAGGCGGCGCGATCGGGCTGGAGGAGATCGAGGTGCTGATCCCGGCGGCCGCGGCCCTGCGGGCGGAGGGAATCGCCATCACCGATCCCCTGCCCGCCGACACCCTGTTCCACGACGCGGCCCGCGCGACCTATGACGCCGTCCTGTGCCTGTACCACGACCAGGCCCTGATCCCGGTCAAGACCCTGGACTTCTGGGGCGGGGTCAACACGACCCTGGGCCTGCCGGTCGTTCGCACTTCGCCCGACCACGGCACCGGCTTCGACATCGCCGGCAAGGGCCTGGCCCGGGCCGACAGTCTGATCGCGGCGGTGAAGCTGGCGGGGGCGATGGCGGGGAAGAGGGTGGCGGGCTAGCGATCCCTTACTGCTATCGTCATCCTCCGGCGAGCGAAGCGAGACCGGGGGACCCAGCGGCGCGCGTAAGCGCGAAACTGTCGAGAACGCCACCGCCGGACACAGCCTGCCTGAACAGGTCGCCTTCGGGGCCGCTGGGTCCCCCGGTCTGCGCGGCTGCGCCGCTTGCCGGAGGATGACGATAGCGGGGGGAAACTGCGTCACGTAAGGAAGGCGCGTGAACCCGACCGACCTCCCCTCCCTTCGCGAAACGCTCGACGCCCACGGCCTGCTGGCGAAGAAGAGCTTCGGGCAGCATTTCCTGCTCGACCTCAATGTGACCCGCAAGATCGTGCGGCTGGCGGGGCCGTTCGAGGGGCGGGCGGTGATCGAGGTCGGGCCGGGTCCCGGCGGGCTGACGCGGGCGCTGCTGGAGAGCGACGCGGGCAAGGTGGTGCTGGTCGAGAAGGACCCGCGCTTCCTGCCGCTGCTGGCAGAACTCGACGACGGTACGGGGCGGCTGGTCGTGGTCGAGGCCGACGCCCTGAAGGTGCGCGAGGCGGAACTGGTCGAGGGACCGGCGCATGTGGTGTCCAACCTTCCCTACAACGTCGGCACGCCGCTGCTGATCAAATGGCTGACGGGGCCGTGGACGCCGCACGCCCTGACCCTGATGTTCCAGAAGGAGGTGGCCGAGCGGATCACGGCCGCCCCGGGGGACGACGCCTACGGACGGCTGGCGGTGATCGCCCAGGCCGTGTGCGAGGCGCGTCTGGTCATGCACCTGCCCGCCGCCGCCTTCACCCCGCCGCCCAAGGTGGCCTCGGCCGTGGTGCATCTGGTCCCGCGGGCGGACCGGCCGGACCCGGAGACGCTGAAGCGGCTGGAACGGGTCACGGCGGCGGCGTTCGGCCAGAGGCGCAAGATGCTGCGCTCGAGCCTGAAGACCCTCGGCGGGGCGGCCTTGTGCGAAGCCGCCGGGATCCCGCCGGACGACCGGGCCGAGGTGGTGGACGGGGCGGGGTTTTTGAGGCTGGCGCGGGCGTTTGGGTAGCGGTCCCTGTCCCGTCATCCTCGGGCTTGACCCGAGGATCAGAGGCCGGGTCAGGCTGGAGGGCGGCCCGAGGGCCCGCAGTCTCGACGGAGCCCCCCTCGATCGGAGTGGGGACACACACTCTTTTTGCTTTCGCTCGGCCGAACAGCCGGAAAAGTGGTGTGTGTCCCCGTTTGCTCATCAGCTTTCGTCCCTCGTGATCGGCGGTGTCGGGCGTTACCGTATGGGGTGAACGGGATCGGGGAGTTCGGATGTTGAATGTCATCGTGCGGCGGACCTTCGGAGCCGCCGCCCTGTCATTGGCGATCCTCGGATCGGCGGCGTTCCAGATGGCCGATTGCCCGTCTCGCCCGGTGCTCATCGTCAACGCCACCGGTCAGACGATCACCCATTTCTACGCCTCCACGCCCGGCTTCAATGTCTGGGAGGAGGATCTGCTGGGCGACCGCGTGATCCCGAACGGCGCCTCGGCGCGGATCGACGTGAACAACGGGTCTGGCCGATGCCGCTATGATTTCCGCGCCCGCCTGGCCGACGGAACGGAGCTGGACCGGTGGGGGGTCGATGTATGCCGGATCGCCGAGTACCGTTTCACGACGGATGAACCTGAGCGTCGCGCGGACCCGTGACCGTGCCATGCAAAAAGGGCCGCCCCTTGCGGAGCGGCCCTTCCATTGTCAGCCGGCGAACGGCTTCGTCAGGCGACAGCCCCCGCCAGGGGGGAGGCCGGGCTCATCCGACGGGCCGCGCGCGGCGTGAGACAATGAGACATTCGACCACCTCCTCTCGTTGTTGAAACAGGGGGCGGATGTGGGACGGCCCGGGACGGGATCAAGGGGCGCCGCGCGACGTCTTCGCCCGGCCCAACGATCCTGGTTCGGAGCCGCCGCCTTAACCCTTGGCGAGTACGACGGCGGTAAACTGACTCGCCATGTCCGTTCCCGACGCCCCTCCCGCCGACGCGCGCCGCAATCCGCGCCCTCGCATCGCCATGCGCGGGCAGATTCTGCATGGCGTTCACCAGGAGTGCGCCGAGGTGGTGATCCGCAACCTCACCGACGGCGGCGCCAAGGTGCGGCTGGTCTCGAGCGTCGCCGCCGCCATCCAGGGCCGGCTGATCCTGAGGCTTGAGTCGGGCGACCGTCCGGGCGTGGTGGCCTGGCAGGCCGGGAACGAGATCGGCCTCCGGTTCGATTGAGACCGGACGGCGGGGCGGACCGGGACAATTCGCCCGGGATACCCGCGACATCGCGCCGAAGACATCGGCGACACCCGATACATCCGCGACAAATGCTGACATTCCGCCGCCAGACATCCTAATTTTTCCGGCCGTTTCGTTGATTTTCAACGGATTTCTTCGGTCTGCAGCGTCACGAACGCGCCGCATCTAGCGGCGGGGCGATACTGGGGGGATGGAACAGACAGACACGCCCAAACGCCGAAGACACTACAAGATCCGCAGCGAGCGGACCTGGACCCTGATCCGGGAACGCTATCTGGCGGGCGAGAGCGCGCCGAGGCTGGCCGAGGTGTTCGACGTCACCGAGGCCGCGATCCGGAAGCGGGTGAGCCGCGGGGGCTGGACCAAGCGGGCCATGGCCGAGGCCATGCCGGCGGAGCCCGCCGACGCGGGGCTGGCCGAGGCCGTGGCCGGGCTGCTGGAGGGGGAGCTGACGCCGCGCGAGGCGGCGCGGCTGGCGCTGGGCGAGGCGGTGAAGCTGATTCGGTCCGGCAGGATGGGGCTGGCCGGCGAGGCCGCGCGGGTCGCCGATGTGATGGGCCGGGCGGCGGCGCGGCTGGGGGAAGAGGCGGCGGACCCGGGCGAGCCGGACGAGGCGGCGTTCGAGGCGGTGAGACGGAAGGTGCTGGGCGACGACTACTCCACCGCTTCTCGGTCCCGTCGCCCGATCGCCGCCGGCGACCGTTCCTCCACCCCATTCGCAAGAGCGAACGGGGAGGAGACGGATTGAGCCGGGCGGCTCGCATCGCGGCGCTCTCGCCTCCGGAGCGGCGGCTGTTCGGAGCGGACTGGTGGTTCGCGGCGCACGAGGGGCAGACGCCGCCGGAGGCGGACTGGACCACCTGGCTGGTGCTGGGCGGGCGCGGCGGGGGCAAGACGCGGGCCGGAGCCGAGTGGGTGGCGAACCGGGCGCGGGACCAGGGCGGACCCATCGCCCTGGTCGGGCAGAGCCTGCACGATGTGCGCGAGGTGATGATCGAGGGGCCTTCGGGGCTGCGCGCCCTGCCCCGCTACGCCATCGGCGGACGGCCGTGGTGGGAGGCGAGCCGGCGAAGGCTGGTGTGGCCGAACGGAGCGGTGGCGATGGCGTTTTCGGCCGAGGACCCGGAGTCGCTGCGCGGGCCGCAGTTCGGGGCCGCGTGGGCGGACGAGTGGTGCGCCTGGCGGCGGCCGGAGCCGACCCTGGCCCTGCTGCGGATGGGGCTGAGGCTGGGGACGCGGCCCCGGCTGGTGGTGACCACCACGCCGAAGCCGACGGCGGCGCTGCGCCGGCTGCTGAAGGAGCCGGGGCTGGAACGGTCGGACCTGCCGACGCGGGTCAACGCCGCGCATCTGGCGCCGGCGTTTCTGGAGGGACTGGAGGCGCTGTACGGCGGGACGCGGCTGGCGGCGCAGGAGCTGGACGGGAAGGTGGTCGAGGGGGACGGGGCTCTGTTCACGATGGAGATGATCGGGAAGGCGCGGGCGGGGGGTGAGGCGCCGGACCGATTCGAGCGGGTCGTCGTCGCGGTCGATCCGCCGTGCTCAGCGGGCGGCGACGCCTGCGGCATCGTGGTCGTGGGGCGCAAGGACGGCGTCGCCCATGTGCTGGCCGACCGGACCGTACACGGACGGTCGCCGCAGGGCTGGGCCGGGGTCGTGGCGCGGGCGGTGGTCGAATTCGGGGCCGTGGGCGTTGTGGCCGAGGCCAATCAGGGCGGGGAGATGGTCGAGGCGGTGCTGAAGGCGGCGGGGATCGGCTGTCCGGTCAAGCGGGTGCATGCCCGGTTCGACAAGCGGACGCGGGCCGAGCCGGTGGCGGCGCTCTACGAACAGCGGCGGGTGATGCACGCGCCGGGGCTGGAGGCGCTGGAGGAGGAGCTGATGGGGCTGGGAGTCTTGGGCGGCGGGAGTCC
This sequence comes from Brevundimonas sp., assembly GCF_030704825.1. Lineage (GTDB taxonomy): Bacteria > Pseudomonadota > Alphaproteobacteria > Caulobacterales > Caulobacteraceae > Brevundimonas. Next base: position 59,895 of record NZ_JAUYNX010000001.1, read on the forward strand.
CGATCGCGCCGATGCGCTGGTCTGGGCGGTGACGGATCTGCTGATCAACGGGGGCGGGATGGGGCCGAGCGTGAGGGTGTTGTGAGCCCTGCCCGGTCCTCCCACCGTCATCCTCGGGCCTGACCCGAGGATCAGATGTTGGGCCGCGCTGTGCGGCGGTGAAGGTTCCGCGAGGGCAACCGCACGGGTTGGCGCCGAGCACCGGACGGTCTGATCCTCGGGTCAAGCCCGAGGACGACGGCTTGAAGCCGTCACACCGCCTCGTTCAGCAGGGCGTCCTTGTAGGCGTCGACCCAGATGTTGCGGAACCGGCAGCTGCGCTCGGCGTGGTAGATGTGGGCCAGTTCGGCGTAGCTGCGGTCGAAGTCGTCGTTGACGAAGACATAGTCGAACTCGCCGCAGTGCTCGATCTCGCCCTTGGCGTTCTGGATGCGGCGCTCGATGACATCGTCGGCGTCCTGGGAGCGGGTAACGAGGCGGCGGCGCAGTTCCTCGAGGCTGGGCGGCAGGATGAAGACGCGGACGGCGTCCTCGGGACATTTTTCGGCGATGTCGCGGGCGCCCTGCCAGTCGATGTCGAACAGGACGTCGCGGCCCTCGGACAGGGCCCGGTCGATCGGCGCGCGCGGGCTGCCGTAGCGGGCCCCGTGGACGTCGGCCCATTCGAGGAAGGCGTCGGCGTCGACGAGGCGCTGGAACTCGGCGTCGTCGACGAAATGATAGTCGCGATCGGCGACCTCGCCGGGGCGGATGGCGCGGGTCGTCATGGAGATGGACAGCTCCAGCCCGCCGTGATCGGCCATCAGGCGGCGGCACAGGCTGGTCTTGCCGGCCCCCGAGGGGCTGGCCACGATCAGCAGGACGCCGCGGCGGGGATGGCGTTCATTCGACATTCTGGACCTGTTCGCGCAGCTGTTCGATCACGGCCTTCAGCTCGAGGCCGATTCCGGTGAGCGCGGTGGTAGCCGATTTCGAGCAGAGGGTGTTCGCCTCCCTCATGAATTCCTGCATCAGGAAGTCGAGTTTCCGGCCGGCGGGGGGTTGCCGCAACAGGGCGCGGGCCGAGGCGACATGGGCGGTCAGGCGGTCCAGTTCCTCGCGGACGTCGGCTTTCGTGGCCAGCGCCGCCGCCTCCACATAGATGCGGTCCTCCAGCCCCGGGGCGTCCGGGGCCAGTTCGGTCATGCGGCGGGCGAAGCGCTCGCGGATGGCGTCGGTCTGGGCCGAGGCTTCGGCTTCGGCCCGGGCGACCAGGGCCTCGATGCGGTCGACGAAGTCGGCGATGACCGGCAGGAGCTGGGCGCCCTCGCGCTCGCGCGAGACCCGGAGGGCGTCGAGGGCCTGGTCGATGGTGAGGGCCATGGCCGCCTCGACGGCGGCGCGGGCCTCGGGGTCGTCGGCCTCCTCGGGGGCTTCCAGCACGCCGCGCAGCGACAGCAGGCCGTCGGCCGAGGGCGGCGTGGCTCCCTCCTCCGCCAGTTCGTTGGCGAGGGCCAGGTAGCGGGCGAGGACGTCCTGGTTGACCTTCAGCGCGGCGGCGCCGAGTTCGCGTTTCGCCTGGATCCCGAGGGTGACCTGGCCGCGGTTCAGCCGGGCCTGGGCCGAGGTCCGGGCGTGGCGCTCGAGGGCGTCGAAGCCGGGCGGGCCCCGGAAGCGGACCTCGAGGGTGCGGCCGTTGACCGAGCGGGCCTCGACCGACCAGGTCCAGTCGCCGCCCCCCTCGACCGGCAGGGCGCCGTCGGCGCGGCCGAAGCCGGTCATGCCGGAGAGGACGCTCATCGGGCCGGCGCCGCGGCTGGCGGGATGCTGATCACCCGCGCCCCGGGCGGGACCGTCACGCCGGGCGGGGCGGCGGCGCCCGAGGCGGCGTCGGTCGGCGCATTGGGGACGCCGGGAACCGTGCCGGGCACGGCGGGCGGCGGAGCCTCGGGCGGCAGGCCGGCCTTGCGGCGCTCGATCTCGCGCCAGCGGGCGACATTAAGCAGGTGTTCGTCATAGGTGCGGGCGAAGACGTGGCCGCCCGTGCCGTCGGCGACGAAGAACAGCTCGCTGGTGGCCGGCGGGTTGAGCACGGCGGCGAGGGCGTCGCGGCCGGGGTTGGCGATCGGCGTCGGGGGCAGGCCGTCGATCTGGTAGGTGTTCCAGGCCGTCGGCCGGTCCAGCTCCGAACGGCGGATGCCCCGGCCCAGCGGCCGGCCCCGGGTGATGCCGTAGACGATTGTCGGGTCGCTCTCCAGCCGCATGCCTGCGCGCAGGCGGTTGGTGAAGACGGCGGCGACCCGCGGGCGCTCGGCGGCGACGCCGGTCTCCTTCTCGACGATGGAGGCGAGGATGACGGCCTCTTCCGGCGAGCGGACGACCGTGGCCGGGCCGCGCGCCGCCCACAGACGGGCGAGGTTCCCGTCGCGGGCGCGACGCATGCGGGCGATCACCGAGGCGCGGGTTTCGCCGCGGCTGACCTCATAGGTGTCGGGCCACAGCATGCCCTCTTCCGGCGTCGTCTCGACGGTCCCGGTCAGGATCGGCTGCCGGTTCAGGATGTCGACGGCCTGGGCCGAGGACCAGCCCTCCGGCAGGGTGACGTAGTGGCGGACCACCCGGCCCTCGACCAGCAGGACGAGCACCGACCGCAGCGAGGCCCCGGACGGCACCTCATATTCGCCGGCGCGCAGCTTGCGGTCGGCCCCGGTCAGGGTGGCGGCGGCCTTGAACATGTCGGTCGAGCGGATCACCCCGGCCGACTTCAGGGTCGCGGCGATGGCCGAGACGCCGGCGCCGCTGGGCAGGCTGACGATGGTGGACCGGCCCTCGCGGGCGGACGGCCCGGGGGCGTAGAAGACGCTCCAGGCCGCGACCAGGGCGGCGATCAGGAACAGGCTGAAGGTGGCGGTGGCGGCCAGAAAGGCCGTCTTGCGCCCCGAGCGCCGCTCGACCGACACCTAGGCGACCTTCCGGAAGACGACCGAAGCATTGGTGCCGCCGAAGCCGAAGCTGTTGGACATGGCCACGTCGATCTTCATCGACTGCCCCTTGTGCGGCACGAGATTGATCCGGGTCTCTTCCTCGGGATCGTCGAGGTTGATGGTCGGCGGAGCGATCTGGTCGCGGATGGCCAGGACGCTGAAGATCGATTCGATGGCCCCGGCCGCGCCGAGGAGGTGGCCGGTCATCGACTTGGTCGAGGACACCGCCAGGTTTTTGGCATGGTCGCCGACCAGCCGCTCGATGGCGCGCAGTTCGATCCAGTCGGCCATGGTCGAGGTGCCGTGGGCGTTGACGTAGTCGAGGTCCGAGGGCTGCAGCCCGGCCCGCTTCAGCGCCGCCTTCATGGCCCGCAGGCCGCCCTCGCCGTCCTCGGACGGGGCGGTGATGTGATAGGCGTCGCCGCTCATGCCGTAGCCGACCACCTCGGCGTAGATCTTCGCGCCGCGGGCCTTCGCATGCTCGTATTCCTCCAGCACCATGATGCCGGCGCCCTCGCCCATGACGAAACCGGCGTGGCCGCGGTCATAGGGACGCGAGGCCTTTTCGGGCGTGTCGTTATAGGCGGTGCACAGGGCCTTGCAGGCCAGGAAGCCGGCGATGCCGATGGGCACGATGGAGCTTTCGGCGCCGCCCGCGACCATGACGTCGGCGTCGTCCATGGCGATCATCCGGGCCGCGTCGCCGATGGCGTGGGCCCCAGTGGCGCAGGCGGTGACGACCGAATGGTTCGGCCCCTTCAGGCCGTGGCGGATCGAGATCTGACCGGAGGTCAGGTTGATCAGCGACGAGGGGATGAAGAACGGGCTGACCCGGCGCGGCCCCTGTTCGTGCAGGATAACGGCGGTCTCGGCGATGGGGCCAAGGCCGCCGATGCCCGAGCCGACCATGACGCCGGTGCGTTCCCTGTCCCCGTCGCTTTCCGGCTTCCAGCCAGCGTCGGCGAGGGCCTCGTCGGCGGCGGCGATGGCGTAGACGATGAAGTCGTCGACCCGCTTGCGGTCCTTGGGCGACATGACGCGCTCGTGGTCGAAGACGCCCGGCTGGCCGGGCGCCCCGCCGCCGCGGCCGTCGACCGAGGGAATTTCCCCGGCGATGGTGCAGCCCCACCCCGTGGCGTCGAAATTGGTGATCGGGCCGATGCCCGAGCGTCCCTCGAGAATGCCCCGCCAGTTGTGTTCCACGCCCCAGCCGAGCGGGGTGAGCAGACCGAGGCCGGTGACGACGACGCGGCGCATGAGCGCTCCTCGCTACAGAATCCTGACCGCAAACAGTAATGGCCGCCGGACGGCGCCGCTAGGGGCGCGTCACGGCGGCCATCAAGGCCTTGTCGAAAAGGGCGGCGATCAGCCCGCCAGCTTCTCGTCGATGAACTTCACGGCGTCGCCGACCGTCTGGATGTGTTCGGCGGCGTCGTCGGGGATTTCGATGTCGAATTCTTCCTCGAAGGCCATGACCAGTTCGACGTTGTCGAGCGAGTCGGCGCCGAGGTCGTCGATGAAGCTGGCCTTTTCAACGACCTTTTCCGGATCGGCGTCCAGGTGGTCGATGACGATCTTGCGGACGCGTTCCAGGGTGTCGGACATGGGGGTCTCTGCTTTTGGGGCCGCCGGGGCGGCTGTTGTCTCAGTCTTTGCCGTATGACGACGGCGACGGCTGCGCAAGCCTTGAACGAAGACTCAGGCCAACCGGTTGCGGAGGCTTTAGCACAGATGGCCGCGCGCGAAAGAGCAAGCGACGGGGGCTCGTCCGCAAGCCGCCGACCTCATAAGGACGAACGTCTCCGGGCAGGTCCGCCAATTTGCGTCAGCCACGCTGGACCTCCCATGCCCGAGTCTGGGGATTGCGGCACACCAGGACCTGGGGCAGGTCGCCGGACCCTACCGTCTCAACGGTCAGGGTGGTCTGCTTGTAGCGACAGATGTCAGTGAGGGTTTCCTGCGCGGCGACCGGCGTCGCCTGGTCCGCAGCGGCGGGCGCGAAGGTCCAGGTCCGGTCGGGGGCGGCCGTCGGCACTACCCGGATGATCCGACGCTTGCCGTCAGGACCATCATAGGTTTCCTCACGAGCCTGCCCGGTCTCCAGGGCCGCGTATTCCGCTTCGCGAATGCGGCGCTGATCCTCTGCCGAAGCCATGGCGAGAAGAACGGCGCAGATGCCCGCGCCGACAAGCGCGCCCCTTTGCGCGCCCCGCCGTGCATCACCGCTGCCCGAATTGTTGCCGATGATCGCCCCGGCGAGGATCGAAATAGCTCCGGCGGCCAGGCACTGGCCCTGGGCGCGCTGCATGGCCGTTGGCGGGGCGCCGCCCGTGGTCGCGCAACCTGAGGCGATCAGTGAAATCGACAAGATGAGAGCTGTCGCGAAACGCATTGTCATTCTTTCCTGGATCACAGCGGGGTGAGATTGAAGGTCAGGGATCTTGTGCCAGGAGCGCCCTCGAAACTTCCGACATGGGGGTCGGAAATCTCGCCCCGCGCGTATTCGCGCGTCAGCTCGGCCTCAATGTTGCGAAGCCCGCTGAGAGGCAGGTCGGGGGTGAACTCGGGTTCGGGATCCGGGTCAGGGCTCCATTGCTGAGCCAGTCCTCCCCGATCGGATACCAAACGACACACGCCCTCGGCGCAGGTCAGGGATCCGCCGATCGGCGTCGCCAGTTCGGTGTCCGATCGCACGATCAGCCAGCTGTTCACCAAGCGGTTCTGCGCATCGCGGCCGATCACGAGGCGCATCGGAAATCTGTCCGCCGGATACACGATCTCGCCGGTATAGGTCCGTACCTCCACAGGCGCTGCCGGCAGGGCGTTGAAGGCCGCACCACCCCAGCCAAGCACGCGGCCCTGAGAGCCAAGGAAGAAGGCCTGGGCGAAGTCGCGCCCGTGACCCGCTGACGAAGCCCCTGGACCAACCAGAACGACATCCGCACCGCCAAGATTGACTTCGGCCTCCCGGGCCGCGGCGAAGCCGGCTTGTCGCGCGGCGGTCCGATCGGCGCCCCCGGGGAATGTTCTCAGGTTGGTGAAAAGGAAGAAGCGCGGCACCCCTGCGCCGTCGATCACCAGGTTTGCCGATCCAAGCGACGACATGAGGTTGCCGTCGGTGAACCCACCCGCACTAATTGAACCGGGAACCGGCGCTCGCGCAGCCTTGGAAAGCGCCAACAAGACCGCGTCCTGGAACGCCTGTCGCGCCGACTCAAGCTCCTGGCCCAAACCGCCGGTCACATAGGTGGACAGCCCGCCGGTCCCGGCCGCACCCGCCGCGCGGGCGACTTCAATCTCCTGGGCGCTCATGGCGGGCAGACAGCCGCTCAGGATCAGCCGGGGCGCCCCGCCGTCGGTCGGAGCCAGATAGATAGACAGGCGCTCGCGCGGGGCCAGGGCGCCGACCTGACCCGCCCCCGCGTCGGCGAGACCGGTCACCAAGGCGAAAAGCTCCGGATTTGCAGTACGAAGTTCGGCCCCCTGGCCCGGTCGAACGGCGCGCTCGTCAATAACAACCGCGGTCTGGCGCAGGGCCTCGTCCAGACCATCACGACGACACCAATCGTCCAGCCGTACGGGTTGGCCCAGGTCGCCGGTCCCGCCGGGTTGGCCCTTGTCACCACAAGCGGTGACAGCGACGGCCATGGCCGCCACGGCAATCCAGACCCTGTTTGAACGGGGGAATGCGTTCATCACAGCATCCTCAATTTAGCGGGGCGGGCCAAGTATTGTTCAGCGCTTAACCGTTCTTCGCGGCCGGCATCATCACGTGTGACAGTCGGCTGGACGAAAATCGGCGCCTGACCCTGACTTCGCAGCCGACTGACCAAGGCGTTCTTGTAACGGTTCAGCGCAGCTTCGACGCGATCATCAACGGCCGTGAGGCGGGCCAGCGCCTGGCGGTTCGCTTCCCACGCCGGACTGGACGATTGACTGGTTTCGAAGACCTCCAGCTTCCTGAGTTCGGCGTGCCACCGGTCGTCGATCTCTTTCAGCTTGAGATTTATCGACCTGCGCAACCCGTCGAGTGCTTTCTCGGCCTTGTCGAGTTCGACCTTCTTCGGAGGGTAGTCCGGATCTTCATCGTGACAGAAATAGGCAAGCATCGCTCCCACTCCGTAGACGATGACATTGGTGACGGTCATGAACATAATCGAGGTTATTAAGTTGGGCGGCGTCGTGCCCCGAATGATGGCGATCTCGATCTGTGGCTGAATGTAGTAAAAGCGGGCCCAGGCGATCAGGGCCAGTCCAGCGCCAAGCAAGACTGTGCCAATGGCGATCTTGCGCGACGCCTTCCACACCCGTGTCGACTCGTGGCTGTTGAACCAGTAGTGCCATTGCTTCAAAACCGTGCCGTGCAGGTGCGAAGCGCCGCCGACGGACAGCCCGACCAGGATTGCAGCGGTGGTTGCGAACAGGCCGCTGGTGATCCAGGGCAACTGCATCAGGCTCTCGACGTTGACCCCCGCCTCGAGAACCACGACGGCGACGAGACCGAGATAGTACCAGAACCGTGTCAGCACCGGATCGCGGTTGCCGCGCATGGCGCGCGCTTCCTCGAACTCGGCGCGGCGGGTCTCCCGCTCGTCGATCTTCTGCTGATGATCGCGGCGAAAGTCAGTGTGCACCAGGTTGTAGCCGATCAGCTTGGCCTGATCGTTTCGCGTTCGCTCGGCCGGGATCAGCTTGCCACGACCCGCGGCGGTGCGATTGAGGGCGGCGCCTTCGAAGCCGCTTCGAACCTCCGCCAGGGCGGCTGACCTCGCAGGAGCGATCTCCGACTGGTACCAAGACATCATCTGGGGGGTGAAGCCACACGGATGGCTGCCCAGCTCGTCAGTCAGGTCTATGCGCCCTCCCTCGGCCTGCTCGTGTTCCACAGAATCCATCAAGGAGACGCAAAGGCTTGAGCCCTGCGTCAGGTCGAGTGCGCGATAGCCATCCACGCCGCCCTCGGAAGCCGGATCAGCCGTCCGGCTCGCCTGGGGGTGAAGCGACGAGGTGTTGTCCATGACTGGTCGGCCTTTCAGCGCTGAGGAGCGGCGATGGTGATGGTGCGTCGAAGCGGGATGGTCAGGGTAAGCGGCACAGCTGCCGTAACCTGAGCGGTGCGTGGAACAGGCGCTGAAGTACGGGGCGGGCGTCGACCAAGCGGAGCCCTTCTCGTCGGCCGTCCGGGCGCTGCGGCCGCAGCGCGACCGTCCATACCAATCCCGATGGCGCGGCGCGTCAGCTGGGTGGCCTCAAAGGCTTCGCGGCCCGGCAGCGGGAAGCGGCAACGGTCACTCTCGGCTTGGGATGAGGAAATGCAGAAGTCGTCGAGCTGGGCGCTCAGAACCTGGACGACGGGCTCCACTCGCGCGCCGAAAAGGAATTCCACCCGGCGGTTGAACCCGCGATGCTCGTCGGTGTCGTTCGCGTAAAGCGGGGCTGACTCGCCGAAACCGACCCGCCACAGCGCCACGTCCCCCACTCCGAAACGCATCAGCGCATCAGAAACCGCGTTCGCCCGATTAACGGACAAGTTGTGATTGTAGGCCTCACCGCCCCGGTCATCTGTATGTCCGGCGACGAAAACGGCGGCGTCCGGAGCCTCCCCCCGGGTGGCGGCCGCCACCGCTTCGACCGCGAGCAATCCTTGCGGCAGGATCGTCCAATCGGCCGTATCGAAGAAGGTTCGCTCGGAAAAGGCGACCCGGAGAACGGGCGCAGAGACACTGAAGTTCGCCGGCATACGCTCGCGCGGCACCCGCGAAACCGAAAAGCGTGGCGGGTTCGGCATCCCGAGCCGATCCACGGCGGCTCGCAGGCGCGCCATGCGGTCGTCATGCTCAAGCTCGACCGTCTGCTCAGCACTCAGGATACGGTGCTGGGCGCGCCCGGCAGTCGTTGGGCCGAAGACCGCGCAAGCGGCCGCCGACAAGAAAAGGCGCCGCGAACCCCCCACGTCGAATAACCTCGTTGGCCGAACAACGAGACGTTAAACACGTCTTGCTTGTGACACAAGCGTTCGCGACACTTTTTACGTGCCGCTGGAGGCGTGGTCAGATCATCGCCATGCCGCCGTTCACGTGCAGGGTCTGCCCCGTGACATAGGCGGCCTCGTCCGAGGACAGGTAGACGGCGGCGGCGGCGATCTCGTCGCCCGCGCCCAGCCGGCCGAGGGGGATGGTCTTCAGTATGGTCTCCCGCTGCTGGTCGTTCAGCACGTCGGTCATCGGCGAGGCGATGAAGCCCGGGGCGATGCAGTTCACCGTGATGCCGCGGCTGCCGACCTCCTGGGCCAGCGATTTGGAGAAGCCGATCATGCCGGCCTTGGAGGCGGCGTAGTTGGTCTGGCCCGGATTGCCGGTGACCCCGACCACCGAGGTGATGCCGATGATGCGGCCCGAACGACGCTTCATCATCCCCTTCATGGCCGCGCGCGAGAGGCGGAAATAGCTCTCCAGATTGACCTTGAGCACGTCGGTGAAGTCCTCGTCCTTCATCCGCATCAGCAGGCCGTCCTTCGTGATGCCGGCATTGGCGATCAGGATGTCCAGGGGCGCGCCGGCGGCGTCCTCGGCGCGGGCGATCAGGCCATCGACCGAGTCGGGATCGGAGAGATTGGCGGCGGCGGCGAAGGCCCTCCCGGCGTTATTGGCGCCCAGCTGCCCGGCCAGGTCCTGGAGCACCGTCTCGCGGGTGCCGGAGAGGACGACCGTCGCGCCCTGGCCGTGCAGGGCCCGGGCGATGGCTCCGCCGATGCCGCCGGTGGCGCCGGTCACCAGCGCGGTCTTGCCAGACAGGTCGAACATGTGGGTAGCTCCGCCATTGCTTCGGAGCGGTCCTAACCGAGCCCGCGCCACATCGCCAGAGGAACGCACGATGGACCTGAATCGCTTCTCCCCGAGCCGCCGGTCGCTGCTGCTGGGCGTGGGAGCGCTTGGACTCGCCGGCTGCGCCGGCCTCGGCAGGGCCTCCGTTCCCGGCGGAGCGCTGTTGCCGCGCACCCAGGCGGTGCTGGACCGCTTCGTCGCCGAAGGCCGGCTGCCGGGCGTGACCGTCGGCGTGCGGCTGCCGGACGGGACGAGGACTTATCTGCAGGCCGGAACGCAGGACTTCGGCCCCTCCCCGGCCATGGATCGGGACACCCTGTTCCGCATCTATTCGATGACCAAGCCGGTCACCGGTGTGGCGGCGGCCCTGCTGATCGAGGACGGCAAGCTGGCGCTGGACCAGCCGGTGACGGACTTCGTGCCCGAGTTCTCGCATCTGACGGTGGCCGTCGATCCGGAGACGAGCCTGGAGGCGCAGCCCGCCCGGAACGTCATGACCGTGCGCCACCTGCTGACCCACACCAGCGGCCTGAGCTACAACATCGCCGGCGACGGTCCGGTGCAGCGGGCGTACCGTCAGGCCGGGGTATTCCCCTTCACGGGCGATCTGAATGCAGGGGCCGGCGACGGGCCGCGGGTGCATGATCTCGACGAGATGGTCCGGCGGCTGGGCGGCATCCCGCTGATGTTCGAGCCCGGCACGGCCTACCATTACAGCGTCTCGCTGGACGTGCTGGGGCTGGTCATCCAGCGCGCCTCGGGCATGGCCTTCCCCGAGTTCCTGAAACGCCGCCTGTTCGACCCGATCGGCATGAACGACACCCGGTTCAACCTGGCGCCCGGAGAGGCGGGACGGATGGCGGCCCTGTACGACTATTCGCCGCCCGGGCGGCGGCTCGATCCCGGAAGCTCGGTCGAGGCCTATTCGCGGCTGGTGACCCTGTTCGCGGGCGGGGCCGGGCTGGTGTCGACGACCGGGGACTATCTGGCCTTCCTGACCACCCTGCTGGAAGACGGTCGCGCGGGCCGGGTGCGGGTGATGCGGCCCGAGACCGCCCGGCTGGTGCGCACCGACATCATGCCGGCCGGGCTGGATTCATACGGCAACGGCTTCGGATTCGGCGGCTATGTGGCGCGGCCGGGGGCCTGGAACGCGGGGGAGTACGGTTGGGACGGCGCGGCCGGAACCAAGGCCTGGCTGGACCCTGTCCGAGACTACGCCGCGGTGGTCATGGTGCAGTTCTTCCCCTGGGGCGCGCTGCCGATCTCCACCGAGACGCGGGCGGCGATCGTGGCGGACCTGGGGATTCAGTCGGGCTGACGCCGGATCAGAGGCTCCTGGCGAAGGCTTCCAGGTCTTCCGGCGCATTCAGCGACAGGCTTTCGGCGTCCGGCGCGATGCGTTTGGCCATGCCGGCCAGCACCTTGCCCGAGCCGATCTCGGCGAAGCGGGTCACGCCGCCCTCGCCCGCCATCCATTCCATGCTCTCGCGCCAGCGGACGCGGCCGGTGACCTGTTCGACCAGCAGGCGGCGCAGGACCTCGGGGTCGGTCTCGGGCCGGGCGGTGACGTTGGCGACCACGGGAACAGCCGGCGCGACGATCGTCGCCGTGGCCAGGGCCGTAGCCATCTCGTCGGCGGCGGGCTGCATCAGCGGACAGTGGAACGGGGCAGAGACGTTCAGCGGAATGGCGCGGGCGCCGAGTTCCTTCGCCTTTTCGATGGCGCGGTCGACGGCCGCCTTGTCGCCCGAGATGACGATGTTGCCTGCGTTGTTGTCATTGGCGACGACACAGACGCCGATCTCGGAGCCGGCGGCGGCGGCGGCCTCGGCCAGGGCCAGGTCGGTCTTCGGCCCGATCAGCGAGGCCATGGCGCCGCGTCCGACAGGGACGGCGCGCTGCATCGCCTGGCCCCGCAGCTTCAGCAGGCGGGCCGTGTCGGCGACGGTGATCGAACCCGCCGCGCACAGGGCCGAGTATTCGCCCAGGGAATGGCCGGCGACGAAGCCGGCGCGGGTGACCTCGACGCCGAACTCGGCCTTCAGCACCCGAACGGCGGCCAGCGACACGGCCATCAGGGCGGGCTGGGCGTTCTCGGTCAGGGTGAGCTGGTCCTCGGGACCCTCGCGCATCAGCACCGACAGCTTCTGACCCAGGGCGTCGTCGATCTCTGCGTAGACCTCGCGCGCCGGGGCGAAGGCGTCGGCCAGGGCCGCGCCCATGCCGACCGACTGGCTGCCTTGGCCGGGGAACAGCAGGGCGAGGGTCATGGGGGTCTCCGGCGGCGTTGAATCGAGCCGGAGGGGTAGGACGATCAGGCCGCAGGGGCAAGCCGGGCGGCGGCGCTCCGGCGGGGTGTGAAATCCAGACGGCCTATCTCGCGAATCCGCCCGCCCTCCTCCCGGCCCTCGACCAGCTCATAGCCCATCAGGGCGAAGACCCGGCCACGCAGGAAGATCGGACGCGAAGCGCCGTACCAGTCGACGCAGGAGACGCGGCAGAAATCATCCCGGCTCCCGGCCGCCGTCGACAGGGCGCCGAGCGCCACCAGGGAGCCGGGATCGCGCCGCAGGAACAACATGTCGACACTGCCCGCCCATTGGGCCGGTCGTCCCGGCGCGGGATAGTGCTGGATCGGCAGGCCCAGAAGGCCGGCGTCCGCGCCTCGCGCGTCGGGCCGGAAGAAGAAGCCATGGCTGCGCCCCTCCGATTCGCCGGCGCCCGGGACGGCGTAGCGGGCGCCCAGTTCGGGCCGGGCCCCGTCGAGCTCGACGGCGGTCAGCGTCATGGCCCGCTCGCCGCTGACGACGATCAGGGCGTCGGGGCCCAACGCCTCGATGCGGCTGACCGGGGCGGCGAGATCGAACATGCGCGCCTGGCCGTCATCGACCCGCATGGCCATCAGCATCCCGGCGCGGCGCGCCTCGTCGCCGTCCGGAGACGGGCGATCAACGGCATAGAGAAGATGGTCGCCGACGAAGCGGTTCTGCCGCTGCCAGCTGTCCGCCGGCAGGCCTTCCAACGGACGGTAATCGTCCGGACGGGCGGCGCCCGAGCCGTCGCCGAAACGATCCAGCGGCAGGCTGAGCAGGGCCGTGGTCCCTTCACGCGTGTCGCGGTCCCACATGGCGTCGCCGCCGTCGTCGGACTGGACGACCACGTCGAGACGGCCCCGGCGCCGGTCCTCGCGGAACGAGAACTGATCCAGCGGCGCGCCCGACGCCCGCACCGCCTGCGGCCGGCCGCCGTCCAGCGGCATGCGATAGACCGTGGCCGACGGGCGATGGTTCGGCGCGGGATTGCCGGCCCTTGCCGTGGTCCAGACGTAGATGGCCTCGGGCGAGACGTAGAAGGTCCGCGACGCCGGTCCGAGGATGGCCGTCGCCTCGCAATCCAGCCTCGGCGCGGTCAGGTCGCACCGGGTCACCGAATGCAGGGCGTTGAAGTCCATGTCGGAGGGCCGAGCGTCGGGATCGATGAAGACATCGCGGGGTTGGGCCAGCACCCGGGTGCTCCGCGCCCGGCCCGGCGTCTCGTCGGTCAGGGCCGGCAGGATCGCCATCGGATCCTCGACCTCCCACAGGTAGCGCACGTTGTAGAGAACGAGCTCGTCGCCGATCAGGCGCGAGGCGTAGTTCTCGGCCGAATAATAGTCGCTGGCGCGCAGCCGGGACGCGTCCTCGAAGCTGAGTGCGCCGTCTGGAGAGAGACGGAAGCGGAGGATTTCGGTCCCTTGCGTCTCATAGCTGTAGCCGATGACCACGACCCGGTCGCCGACGACCAGCATTTCGTCGTACCAGGCGCCGTCCCAACTGGACTTCGGGGCCGGGGTTCCCGGCGGTGGAACATCGATGGAATCGACGGCGCGAAGGCCGTCGGCGATGGACAGGGTGAACAGCCGCCCGCGCCGCAGGACCACGAGGTAGTCGCCGGCGGCCTTGACGATGCCGCCCTCGTCGACGCCCGCCTCCTGGACATTGGTGATGGAGTCGCCCGCCGCATCGGCGGCTGCGTCGGTCGAGGCGACCTCCATGGCCGGCGGCATGATCATCGCCGAGAGGGGTTCGTCAGACGCTCCGGCGCGGCGGAGGATCTGCGCCTCGATGGCGGCGCGGCGTTGATGGAAGAAGGCCCGAAACTGGTCCTCGGAGGCAAAGGCCGGAAGTCCGTCCGCGGAGGTCGCGGGCCGGAAGGGTCTCGCCGTTCCGAAGGCGGCGCCGACACCCACCAGGGCCGCGAGCGCGAGAGACAGGGGGACCGCGTGGCGTTTCAGGATTGCGAGCATTCCGGTTCCCTCGAAGCTTGGCCTTGCGGAATGAACGGCCCGGACTGCGGCGATCCTGAGGTGGAATCCCGACTAGAACAGCACGCCCGGGTTCATGATCCGGTGGGGATCGATCGCGGCGCGGACGGCCTGCATGACGCCGATCTCCAGTGGGGACTTGTAGCGGCGGGCCTCGTCGGTCTTGAGGCGGCCGAGGCCGTGCTCGGCCGAGATGGAGCCGTCGTAGCGGGCGACGATGTCATGGACGACCTCGGAACCCTCGGCCCAGCGGGCGAGAAACGCCTTCAGGTCTCCGCCTGGCGGGCACAGGACGTCGTAGTGGAGATTGCCGTCGCCCACGTGGCCGAAGGCGCTGACCCGGGCGCCGGGGTGGAAGCGTTCGACGGCGGTCGTGGCTTCCTCGAGAAAATCGGCGATGCGGGAGAGGGGGACGGAGATGTCGTGCTTCCAGCCGCCGCCCTCGGGCTTCTGGGCCGCGGACTGCTCCTCGCGCACCTTCCAGAAGGCGGCGCGCTGGGCGTCATTCTGCGCGATCGCCGCGTCGGTGATCAGGCCGGTCTCGAAGGCGTGGGTCAACAGCCGCTCCATGGCGGCGTCGGCGGCGCCGGGTTCGCCGGAGACCAGTTCGATCAGGACATACCAGGGCGGCGCGCTTTCCAGCGGCTCGCGCGTGTCGGGGATGTTGGCCAGCACGAACGACATGCCGAGGCGTTTCATCAGCTCGAAGGCCTCGACCCCGCCGCCGGTTTCGGCCTTGGCCCGGGCCAGCAGTTCGACGGCGGCGGCCGGGGTTTCCAGCCCGACCATGGCGGTGGCGCGGGAGCGCATGACCGGGAACAGCTTCAGAGTCGCGGCGGTGACCACGCCCAGGGTGCCCTCGGCGCCGATCAGCAGCTGTTTGAGGTCATAGCCGGTGTTGTCCTTGCGCAGCCGTTTGAGGCCATGGAAGACCTCGCCGTCCGGCATCACGGCCTCGATCCCCAGCACCAGGTCGCGCATGACGCCGTAGCGGAGCACCGCCGTGCCCCCGGCGTTGGTCGAGATCACCCCGCCGATGGTGGCGCTGCCCTCGGCGGCGAGGCTGAGCGGGAACATCCGGTCGGCGGCGGCGGCGGCCTGCTGGGCCTCCAGGAGGGTGACGCCGGCCTCGACGGTCATGGCGTCGTCCAGCGGGGTGACGTCGCGGACCGTGCGGAGCTTGCGGGTCGAGAGCAGGACCTCGCCATAGGGGATCTGGCCGCCGACGAGGCCGGTGTCGCCGCCCTGGGGGATAAGGGCGATGCGGTGGTCGGCGCAGACGCGCACGGCCGCGGCGACCTCGGCGGTCGTGCGCGGCGTCAGCATCAGCGGGGTGTGGCCGGTCCAGCGGTTGCGCCATTCGGTCAGCCAGGGCGCAATCTCGACGGGATCGTCGGTCCAGCCGCCGTCGCCAAGAGCGGATTTCAGGGCGGCGAGGGCGGCGGGAGTCGGCGGGGTCATGGCTCCTTGTCTCAAAGTCGTGGGCGCGGCGAAAGGGCCGTGACAGGATTGCGCCATGACCGCCCCCCTGCCCGCCCCCGTCCCCGCCGTCGGCGTCGTCTGCCTGCGCGGCGACACGGTGCTGCTGATCCGCCGGGGCCGGACCCCGCGACAGGGCGAGTGGAGCCTGCCGGGCGGGCGGATCGAGCCGGGCGAGCGCGCGGTGGACGCCGCGCTGCGGGAGCTGCGCGAGGAGACCGGGGTCGAGGCTGAAATCACCGGCCTGATCGAGGTGGTCGACGGATTGTTCCCCGAGGCCGGGCTCCACTATGTGCTGATCGACTACGCGGCGCGGTGGCTGTCGGGAGAGCCGGTCGCCGCCGGCGACGCCGTCGAGGCGCGGTTCGTGGCGCTGGACCAGGTCGAGACCATCGTCGCCTGGCCGGAGACGCTGCGGGTCATCCGGATGGCCGTCGCGGTGCGCTGAACGGCGAAGATTACGCGGATGTCATCTCCACCTGGTCCGGTTTCTGTGGCGCAGCGGCCACAGGGTGCTAACCTGACCGGGACAGGGAGAGATCATGGACACCTCGGTTCTATTCACCATCGCGCTGGTCGCGCTGGCCTTCGTGCTGCTGTTCAGCGTGGTCAAGATCGTGCCCCAAGGGCGCGAGATGACGGTCGAGCGCTTCGGCAAATATACCCGCACCCTCAGCCCCGGAATCAGCATCCTGACGCCGTTCGTCGAGCGGATCGGCCGCCGCATGAACATGATGGAGCAGGTCCTGGACGTGCCCCAGCAGGAGGTCATCACCAAGGACAACGCCATGGTGAAGGTCGACGCCATCGTCTTCATCCAGGTGATGGAGGCCTCGGCCGCGGCGTACCGGGTCGAGAATCTGCCCTACGCCATCACCCAGCTGTGCTCGACCAACCTGCGCACCGTGGTCGGCTCGATGGAACTGGACGAGGTCCTGTTCCAGCGCGACAGCATCAACTCGCGCCTGCTGACCGTGATCGACGCGGCGACCGAGCCCTGGGGCGTCAAGGTCAACCGGATCGAGATCAAGGACCTGACCCCGCCCGTCGACATCACCAACGCCATGGCCCGCCAGATGAAGGCGGAGCGCGAGCGCCGCGCTGTCATCACCGAGGCCGACGGCGAGAAACAAGCCGCCATCGCCCGCGCCGAGGGCGCCAAACAGGCCGCCATCCTGGAAGCTGAAGGTCGCCGCGAGGCCGCCTTCCGCGACGCCGAGGCCCGCGAGGGCGAGGCCGAGGCCGAGGCCAAGGCGACCGCCATGGTGTCCGAGGCCATCGCCCGCGGCGACGTCAACGCCATCAACTATTTCGTGGCCCAGAAATACGTCGAGGCCTTCGCCGAACTGGCCCGCAACCCGACGGCCAAGACGGTCATCGTCCCTGCCGAGATGTCCGGCCTCGTCGGCACCATCGCGGGCCTGGGCGAACTGGTCGGCCTGGCCAGGGAGCAGCAGCAGAGCCGCACCGACGTGCGCCGCGACGCGCCGCCGCCGCCCGCCCCGACGCGGCCGACCCCGCCGCGACCGCCCCGTCCCTCCGTGCCGAGGACCTGATCCATGGACGCCCTGACCGACCTGCACGCCGCCCAGCCGTTCTGGATCTGGCTGGCCCTGGGCGTGATCCTGCTGGCGATCGAGGCGGCCTTTTCGACCGAATGGCTGCTGTGGCCGGCGGTGTCGGCCGGCGTGGTGGCGGTGGTCACCGCCTTGGGCCTGCCGCTGGGCTTCCTCGGCGAGGCAGCCCTGTTCGCCATCCTGACCGTGATCGCCACCCTGCTGTCGCGGCGGCTGATCCAGAGGGTCAACCCGTCGGACGCCCCGGACATCAACGCCCGCGACAGCCGGTTGATCGGCCAGCGCGCCCAGGTGGTCCAGGCCTTCGTCGACGGCCGTGGCCGGGTGTTCGTCTCGGGGGCGGAATGGGTCGCCGAGATCGAGGGCGCCGCGCCGTTGGCGGGCGAGAGCGTGATCGTTGAGGGCATGGACGGGCCGAAACTGAAGGTCCGCGCGGCCTAACCCGCCCGCATATCCTCGATCCCGCGGTTCGCGAGCCCGTCCGCCCGCTCGTTCAGTTCATGCCCGGCGTGGCCCTTGACCCAGTGCCATTTGACCTCGTGCCGGGCGCGGGCGGCGTCGAGGCGTTTCCAGAGGTCGTCGTTCTTGACCGGCTTCCTGTCCGCCGTCTTCCAGCCGCGCGCCTTCCAGCCGTGGATCCATTCGGTGATCCCGGTCATGACGTATTTGCTGTCGGTGTGCAGATCGACGCGGCACGGCCGGGTCAGGGCCTCCAGGGCGCGGATGGCGCCCATCAGCTCCATGCGGTTGTTGGTGGTCAGGGGCTCGCCGCCCCACAGCTCCTTCTCGTGACCCTTGCCGGTCTGCAGGACCGCGCCCCAGCCGCCGGGGCCGGGATTGCCCTTGCAGGCGCCGTCGGTGTGGATGATCACGTGACTCATGGGCGCGTCCTAACAGGTTCGCTTGGCGTCGCGCCACTGAACGGCCTATATGCGGCACAAGTGTTTGAGCGGGCCGCGCATCGGTCCGAACGAGGAGACGAGTCGTGGGCTCTTTCAGCATCTGGCATTGGGCCATTGTCGCTATCATCGCGCTGCTGCTGTTCGGCGGGCGGGGCAAGCTGTCGGGCCTGATGGGCGATGCGGCCAAGGGCATCAAGGCCTTCCGCGAAGGCCTGAAGGACACCGATTCGGACAAGCCTTCGGACGAGCGCGCGGGCGCCCTGCCTCGCACGGACGCCGAAAAAGAAGACCTGAAGTCGTAGGCCGCGCATTGACGTCGGAGACCTGACGGATGGGTGGCCTCGGCCCCGGTATCGGCGGCTTTGAAATCCTGGTGATTGGCATCGTGGCCCTGCTCGTGGTGGGGCCAAAGGATTTGCCGTTGCTGATGCGCAAGATCGGCAAGGTGATGGCCCGTGCCCGCGCCATGGCCAACGAGTTCCGCTCCAGCTTCGACGAGATGGCGCGTCAGTCCGAGCTGGACGAACTGCGCAAGGAGGTCGAGGCGCTGCGCACCGGCCAGGGCATGGTCCCGCTGGGGGCAGAGGCCGACGCCGCTTTCCGCGAGATTCGCGACGACCTGAACCGGCCGCTGGACGCGCCGGTCATGTTGGCCGCCCCCGACGAATGGCCCGACAGCCCCCCGGTCACGGCGTCGCCGGACAGTGAGCCGGCGCCCGGGCCCGCACCCAAGATCAAGGCGAAAGCCACGCCCAAACCCCGCAAGACGCCGGCGAAGACGGCCGCGACGCCGGTCGCCTCGATCAAGACCGCCAGCGGCAAGACCCGGTCCATCCGCGCGAAGAAGGTGGACCTGTGAGCCGCCCCGACCGCGACGAGGACGAGATCGAGGCGTCGCGCGCCCCGCTGATGGATCATCTGATCGAGCTGCGCGGGCGGCTGGTGATCTGCGTGGTCGCCTTCGTCATAGGCTTCATCGGCTGCTTCTATTTCGCCGAGCCGCTCTACATCTTTCTGGTCAAGCCGTTCGCGGCGGCCGCGGCCTTCCACCAGTCGGTCGGACCGGACGGCCATGTGTCTCCGCTGGATCTCATCCTGGGCACGGCCGGGCTCAAGCCCCTGCCCGGCGTCGATGGCCAGACGGTCAATCTGATCTATACGGCGCCGCTGGAAATCCTCTTCACCAAGATGAAGCTGGCGGGTTTCGGCGCCATCGTCGTCGCCTTCCCCGTGCTGGCCTGGCAGCTGTACCGGTTCGTGGCCCCGGGCCTGTACCGCAACGAAAAGGGCGCCTTCCTGCCCTTCCTGATCGCGGCGCCGCTGCTGTTCCTGCTGGGCGCGGCCCTGGTCTATTTCGTCATGCTGCCCTTCGTCATGTGGTTCTCGCTGAGCCAGCAAATCACCGGCGGCGGCGTCTCGGCCGCCCTGCTGCCCAAGGTGTCGGACTATCTGAACCTGGTCACCGCCCTGCTGTTGGCCTTCGGCCTGTGCTTCCAGCTTCCGGTGGTGATGACCCTGCTGGGCCTTGCCGGGATCATCTCGTCGAAGGTCATGGCCGAGGGCCGCCGCTACGCCGTCATGGCCGTGGTCGTGGTCGCCGCCGTCGTGACTCCGCCCGACCCGATCAGCCAGATCATGCTCGCCGTGCCGCTGGTGCTGCTTTACGAAATCTCGATCTGGTGCGTGCGGCTGATCGAGATGCGGCGCCGGAAGGCGGACGAAGCGGACGGACTGTCAGCGTAGCCAATCACGACTCCGGTTCGACCGCCCAATATCGGCGGACGAAATCCATCTGCTCCGGTTGCACCCCGTAGACGTAGTCGATCTTGTGTTGAACGACGTATTTGTTCATCGCCTCGATGAAGACTCCATCCGCGATATTTCGCTCGATCGAGCGACGCATGTCGATCACGCCATCATTAAAGATCGCCAAAAACTCGGTTGGAGAAAGTGGCAGAAGCCAGAGCCCGTCAGGATCACGCATTCCCTTGTACCGAACAAGCGGGACATCCGACGTTATGATGGGTGTACCGTCACGCACACTGACTAACTGCCAGTCCATTGCCATCAGGCGTTTTCGGATGGGGTTGTTCAGCACCAGATTCTGAAGGCACAGAGCCCCATGCTCTGTCAGGCCCGGCTGTTCGAGCGCTTCCTTGAATTCCTCGAATGTCGCCGGCTCGTGTGGACGACGGTGGCTGGCATAGTCTTCGGCAAGAAGCCCTTCTAGGACATGCAGTTTCGCTTGGGCCTCAATCTCCATGACCTTTCTCGGGTTACGAAGTTCGAGGGAGAGTATGTAGATCGCCAACCTCTCCAACTTGATTTTCGATACTGAATCAGGATCGCTTGACCGAAGCAAATTCAGGCCGTCGCTACCCCACTGATCTACCTTCTTCCAGAAAACATCCTCCATAAAGTTCCGACCTTCTGGTGGGGCCATGGGGATGTAGTAGAGGCCTGCTCGCCCTCCAGTGGCTTTTGTTGGCTTGGGATCGCAAACCAATTTGTCATGCCACCAGCGGCACACCCGGACCCGTCCTTCAGAATCCGTCCAGCCTCGCTGGTAGTTCTGTGGAAGATAGTGGTGGTTTTGATCTGCAGACACGTCCGTTGACTAGGCACTCTCAGTCTTCCGATCAAGAAATGGCGTCGGCCAGTTCTCCCCCACGGAACCCGCCCGAAGCGTGACCGTTTGAGTGCTCCAGACATCAGGAGCCATCCATGGCGCGCCAGACCAGCCTCTACGCCCTCGCTGCCCTCGCCTTGGGTGCCGCCGCCTGTACCCCCGCCGCGGAGACGCCCGCGAAAGAACCGGAAACCACCACAACAATCGTCGAGACCCGCGAGGTCCAGGTTCCACCGGTGGTGATCGAACGGGAAGTACAGTCTCCGCCGGTCGTCATCGAGCGAGACCGCGACGGCGACAGCACGACCGTCCGGGCCGGCCGGGACGGCATCGAGGTGGAGACCACCAACCGCTAGATCGCGGAAGCCGAAAAGACAGAGGCGCCGGACGGCTTCCCGTCCGGCGCCTCGTTTCGCTCGACCTCAGCCGCCGATCAGCAGCTGTAGTACATGTCGAATTCGACCGGGTGCGGGTGCAGCTGCAGGCGCATCACCTCTTCCATCTTCAGCTCGATATAGCTGTCGATGAAGTCGTCATCCATGACCCCGCCCTTCTTGAGGAAAGCGCGGTCCTTGTCGAGGCTGTCGAGCGCTTCCTTCAGCGAGCCGCAGACCTCGGGGATCGAGCCGCGCTCTTCGGGCGGCAGGTCATAGAGGTTCTTGTCGGCGGGCGCGCCCGGGTCGATCCGGTTCTCGATGCCGTCCAGGCCGGCCATCAGCAGGGCGACGAAGGTCAGATAGGGGTTGCCCATCGGATCGGGGAAGCGGGCCTCGATGCGCTTGGCCTTGGGCGAATTGACCCACGGAATGCGGATCGAGGCCGAGCGGTTGCGCGACGAATAGGCCAGCTTGACCGGAGCCTCGTAGCCGGGGACCAGGCGCTTGTAGGAGTTGGTGGTCGAGTTGGCGAAGGCGTTGATGGCCTTGGCGTGCTTGATGATGCCGCCGATGTACCACAGACAGAGGTCCGACAGACCGGCGTATTTGTCGCCCGCGAACAGCGGCTTGCCGTCGCGCCAGATCGACTGGTGCACGTGCATGCCCGAGCCGTTGTCGCCGAAGGTCGGCTTGGCCATGAAGGTGGCCGACTTGCCGTAGGCGGCGGCCACGTTGTGGATGACGTATTTGTAGAGCTGCAGCCGGTCGGCCATGGTCAGCAGGTCGCTGAATTTCAGGCCAAGTTCGTGCTGGGCCGGGGCGACCTCGTGGTGGTGCTTCTCGGGCTGCATGCCCAGGTCGCGCATGACGCCCAGCATCTCGCCGCGCAGGTCCTGGGCGCTGTCGACCGGATTGACCGGGAAATAGCCGCCCTTGGGCCCGGGGCGGTGGCCCATATTGCCTTCCGAGTATTCGGCGCCCGTATTGGCCGGCAGCTCGATCGAATCGTAGGCGTAGCCGGTGTCATGCGGCGCCGTGCTCCAGCGCACGTCGTCGAAGATGAAGAATTCGGCTTCCGGGCCGAAGAAGACGGTGTCGCCCACGCCCGAGGACTGGACATAGGCCAGGGCCTTCTTGGCCATCGAACGGCTGTCGCGGTTGTAGGGCTCGCCCGTGTCGGGGTTCAGCACGTCGCAGAACAGGAACAGGGTCGTCTGCTGGTAGAACGGGTCGATCCAGAAGCCGTTCAGATCCGGCTTGAGCAGCATGTCGGACTCGTTGATCGCCTTCCAGCCGGCGATGGACGATCCATCGAACATCGTCCCTTCCTCGAGGAACTCCTCATCGACCAGGTCGATGTCGAAGGTGACGTGCTGCATCCGCCCCTTGGTGTCGGTGAAGCGGAGATCGACGTATTTGACGTCCTTCTCCTTGATCTCCTTGAGGATCTTGCCTGCGTCGCTCATTCTTGAGAGTCCGTTTCTTGGGGGAGGAAAAGGAAAGGCCGCCCCCCGGGGGACGGCCCGTGGAGAAGCGGTCAGACGGCCTGGGCTCCCGTCTCGCCGGTGCGGATGCGGATGACGTCGAGGACATCGGAGACGAAGATCTTGCCGTCGCCGATCTTGCCCGTCCGGGCGGCGGCCTGGATCGCCTCGACGACCGAGTTGACCATGTCGTCGGGAACCACCACCTCGATCTTGATCTTGGGGAGGAAGTCGATGACGTATTCGGCCCCGCGATAGAGTTCCGAATGGCCCTTCTGGCGACCATATCCCTTGGCCTCCAGAACGGTCATGCCTTGCACGCCTGCGTCCTGCAGCGCTTCCTTCACTTCATCCAGCTTGAAGGGCTTGATGACGGCTTCGATCTTTTTCATCGGCGATCCCAGGCGGGCTTTCTCGTGCCGCGCGCTCGGGTCGTAAAGGGACATTGCATTGCACAATAAGGCAAGCGTTTTTCGTCCGGAGTCGCCATCCGTGAACGGAGCAGGGCCGCGATGACCGGATCCGTCCCTGCCGACTGGCGCGACGTCCTGCCCTGGCCCGGCCCGGATACGCACAAACACGCCCGCGGCCGACTGGGCGTGGTGTCCGGAAAGGCGACCCAGACGGGCGCGGCCCGGCTCGCGGCCCGGGCCGGCCTGCGCATCGGCGCGGGCCTGGTGCGCATCCTGTGCCCGCCCGACGCCGCCGCCGCGATCGCACCGGCCATAGAGGCGGTCATGCTGACGCCGTTCGGCTCCGACGAAGCCCTGGCCGAGGCCGCCGAGGGGATGGACGCCGTCGTGATCGGTCCGGCCGCCGGCGTGAACGACGCCACCCGGGCCAATGTCCGCGCCCTGGCCGGCACGGGCGCCGCCCTGGTCGTCGACGCGGACGGACTGACGGTGTTCGAGGGGTGGCCCGCGGACCTGTTCGACCTGCTGGACCGCGACGACGTGCTGACCCCGCACGAGGGCGAGTTCAAACGCCTGTTCCCCGGCCTGCTGGACATGGGGCGCGAAGCGGCCGCGGCCGAGGCCTCGAGGCGGGCCGGCGCGGTGGTGGTGCTGAAGGGGCCGGCGACCGTGATCGCGGCGCCGGACGGTCGGCTCGCGGTCAACGGCAACGGCACGCCCTGGCTGGCGACCGCGGGCAGCGGCGACGTGCTGGCGGGCATGATCGGCGGCCTGATGGCCCAGCGGATGGACAGTTTCGACGCGGCGCGGGCGGCGGTCTGGATGCATGCCGAGGCGGCGCGGGGGTTCGGGCCGGGCCTGATCGCCGAGGATCTGCCCGAGCGGCTGCCGGCGGTGCTGGCGGCGCTCCATGCACAGGCCGGTTGAATCGGGACGCCGCGCCCGGTTCAATTCGGCGTCGAAGGGGCCTATCTGCAGGGCGCCGCCGCCGGAGCCCTGTCTTGCTGATCGTCCTGTCCCCGGCCAAACGGCTGAATTTCACGGAAGCCGACCCGGCCCTGCCCGCCTCGGAACGGCGCTTCCGCGAGGACACGGCGTCGCTGGCCCGGACGGCGCGGGCGCGGACGGTGGCCGAACTGCGTCGGCTGATGGGCATTTCCGACGATCTGGCGCGCCTGAATCGCGAGCGGTTCCAGGCCTTCGACGCCGAATCGACCGACGGGGTGCAGGCGGCCTTCGCCTTCGCCGGCGACGTCTACGAGGGGCTGAAGGCGCGCGAACTGGACGAACCGGCGCTGACGTGGGCGCAGGATCATCTGCGCATCCTCTCGGGCTTCTACGGCCTGCTGCGGCCGCTGGACCGGATCCAGCCCTACAGGCTCGAGATGGGCGCGCGACTGAAGACCCGGCGCGGGTCCAGCCTCTACGACTTCTGGGGCGACCGGATCTCGAAATGCCTGAACGCCGACGCCGCGGGCCAGGCCGATCCGACCCTGGTGAACCTGGCCAGCCAGGAGTATTTCGGCGCGGTCGACGCCCGGGCGCTGAAACTGCCCGTCGTGACGCCGCATTTTCGCGAATCGAAGGATGGCGAGAGCCGGATCATCTCCTTCTTCGCCAAGAAGGCGCGCGGCGGCATGGCGCGGTTCGCCATCGACGAGCGGATCGAGCGGGCCCAGGATCTCAAGGCCTTCGACCGCGACGGCTACCGCTTTGACAAGGCGGCCTCTAACGACACAGACTGGATATTCATCAGATCGGGAAATTAAACCCGGCTGTCGCCTTCGCAACCGCGAACGGCTAGGCTGACAAGACTGACGGACGGACGAGACACCCATGTTCCAATGGCCCAAACGCGGTGACGGCTCCGAGACGGCGCGCGAACCCTTCCGCGACATCGGCGACCTCAAGGGTCAGGTGGCGGTGATCTCGGGCTCGACCTCCGGCATCGGCCTGGCCTTCGCCCGCGCGATCGCCTCGCGCGGCGGCGATGTGGTCCTGAACGGACTGGGCGACCCGTCCGAGATCGAGCGCACGCGGGCCGAGCTCGAGGCCAGCTGCGGCGTGAGGGTGCGCTATCACGCCGCCAACATGCTGCGCGGCGACGAGGTCGCCGACATGGTGGCCTACGGCAAGCACCAGCTCGGCCGGCTCGACATCCTGATCAACAACGCCGGGGTCCAGCACGTCGAGGCGGTGGAGAAATTCCCCTCCGACAAGTGGGAACAGATCATCGCCATCAACCTGTCCTCGACCTTCTATGCGACGCGGGCCGCCATCCCGATCATGAAGGCGCAGGGGCGCGGGCGGATCATCAACGTCGCCTCGGCCCACGGCCAGGTCGCCAGCCCGGTAAAGTCGGCCGATGTCGCCCCCAAGCACGGCGTCCTCGGCTTCACCAAGACGGTGGCGCTGGAGCTGGCCCAGGACAACATCACCTGCAACGCCCTGTGCCCCGGCTTCGTCGAGACGCCGATCGTCGAGAAGCAGATCGCCGACCAGGCCCGCACGCGCGGCATGTCGAAGGAGGCGGTGCTCAAGGACGTGATCCTGGGTTCGCAGCCGACCAAGCGGTTCGTCACCACCGACGAACTGACCGGCATGATGCTGTATCTGGTCAGCGACCTCGGCGCCTCGGCCAATGGCGCCAGCTTCTCCATCGACGGCGGCTGGACCGCCCAGTAGGCGCGGAGGCGCGGGTGCTGAAGCGAAAGCCGCGCGCACCGCGGCGGCGGCCCATCAGCCTGGCCCTGCAGGGCGGCGGCGCCCACGGGGCCTTCCAGTGGGGCGTGCTGGATCGCCTGCTGGAGGACGACCGGCTCGATATCCGCGCCGTGACCGCCTCATCAGCCGGGGCCATGAACGCCGCCGCCCTGATCAGCGGCCTGCACGCCGACGGGGCCGTGGGCGCCCGACGGCAGCTGGATCTGTTGTGGCGCGAGGTGAATCTGTCGGGCGGGCGAAATGTGTTCGGCGACTCCTCGATCTGGAGCGCGGCCCTGACGCCGGGATGGTTGAAGGACAGCAGTCTGTGGCGCTCGGCCGAGAACGCCGCCATGTCGATGAGTCCTTATCAATTCAATCCATTCAATCTGAATCCTCTCAAACGAGTTCTGGACACGGCGATTGATTTCGACGCTGTGCGCGCCTCTTCCATCCAGTTGTTCGTCGCCGCGACCGCGGTCAGGCACGGCCGGGCGCGACTGTTCAAAACGTCGGAGATCACCGATCAGGTCCTGCTGGCCTCGGCCTGCCTGCCGCACCTGTTCCAGGCCGTCGAGATCGACGGCGAGCCCTATTGGGACGGCGGCTATCTGGCCAATCCGGCCCTTTGGCCCCTGTTCTACGCCGACACCCCCGACGACATCCTGCTGTTGCCCTTGAACCCGTTCGTGCGCGAGGAGACGCCGCGCGCGGCGGGGGACATCATGGACCGGCTGAACGAGATCGTCTTCAACGCCCCCCTTGTCGCCGAGCTGAGAGCCGTCGCCTTCGTCCAGGACATGATCGCCGACGGCCGGCTGAAGCGCACCGGCGAGGACCGCTATCGCAGCCTGATGCTGCACGCCATCGAGCCCGGCCCGTGGCTGGGCGCCCTGTCGCTGAGCTCGAAGTTCAACACGGAATGGACCTTCCTCAACGACCTGAAGGCGCGCGGGCGCGAGGCGGCGGGCGAGTGGCTGGAGCAATGTTTCGCCGATGTCGGCCGGCGATCCAGCATCGACATCAAGGCTCGCTTCCTGGCCTAGCCCACAAATCCCGCCGCGCGGCGCAGCCGGTCGTTGATGGCTTCGCCGAGCCCTTCCGTCGGGATCGGCGCCACCGCGATCCCCGCGGGCTTTTCCCGGTCAGCCTCGCGCAGCCGCCGGAACAGATTGGCCGCCGCCTCGCGCAGGTCGCCGCTCGGGCTCAGGCTCCAGCGCGGATCGCCGGCGCCCCGGCCAAACCCCAGCAGGATTTCGCCGTCGCGCGCCGTCTCGGCCTCGATCCGCACAGGCGCGTCGGGCGCATAGTGCAGGGCCAGACGGCCGGGCGAGCGATGCCCCTCCCCGTCCCGGTCCAAAGGCCCGACGACGGCCTCGATCTCGTCGCGCGTGACCGAGCCCGGGCGCAACAGGGCGACACGGCCGTCCAGCACCGAGACCACCGTGCTCTCCACCCCCACGGCGCACGGCCCGCCGTCGATGGCGGCGCCGGCGGCGAACCCCGTCTCCTCCACCGCGTCAGCGAAGGTGGTCGGGCTGGGCCGCCCCGAACGGTTGGCCGACGGCGCCACCACCGGCCGCCCGAAGGCCGCGATCAGGGCGCGGGCGCGGGCGTGGCCCGGCACCCGAACGGCCACGCTGTCCAGCCCCGCCCGGGCGAGGTCGCATACGCCCGTCCGGTCGCGGATCGGGGCCACGATCGTCAGCGGTCCGGGCCAGAAGGCCTCGGCCAGGGCACGGGCGCGACGGTCGAACACCGCGACCGCCTCGGCCTGCACGGCGTCGGCGACATGGGCGATCAGGGGGTTGAACCGGGGACGGCCCTTGGCTTCGAAGATGGCGGCGACCGCCCGGGCGTCGCCGGCGTCGGCGGCCAGTCCGTACACTGTCTCCGTCGGCAGGATGACCAGGCCTCCAGCGTTCAGGACCGCCACGGCGTCGGCGTCGGACGCGCTCAGGCGGGGCGCGCCTGAAGCATCACCCGCACCGTCACCTGCCGTCCGACCAGCCCGTTCCACGGCCCCGATGTTCCTATTCCAAAGTCCGCGCGATCCAGCGTCAGCGCGCCGGCCAGATGCGCCCGGTCACCGTCGATGCGCAAGTCCAGGGGGAAGGCGACCGCCCGGGTCCGCCCCTTCATCGTGATGTCGGCGTTGGCCGTATAACGGTCGCCGCCCAGCGGCTCGAGCGACTTCAGATCGAAGCGGATGACGGGATGCCGCGCGGCGTCCAGGAACCCCGGCCCGATGGCGCGCCGGGTCGCGACCGACGGGGACATTCTCAGGGACGCCGACTGGACCGTCACCGTGGCCCGGGCCGTTTCAGGGTGGGCCCGATCCAGAACGGCGGAGCCCCGCCAGTCCTCGAATCGTCCCGTGCGCCAGCCGCCGAACGCCCGGACGGACATTTCGATACGCGACGCCTCCCGCTCGAAGGTCCAGGGCCCCGGCGCCGCGCCGGCCAGCAAGGGCGTCAGCAGCGCCAGGAGCAGGGCGGCGAGCAGCCTCATGGGCGGCGCGGTATCCACGGGATCATCCGGTGCAGGACATTGTCGCGGTCGACGAAATGGTGCTTCAGGGCGCCGATGATGTGCAGGACGACCAGGGTTATGAGCAGCTTGGCCGCCGTTTCGTGCAGGTCCATCAGGGCGCCGGCGGTCTCCCGGCCGCCGCCCACCGGCAGCAGGGGCCACTGGAACAGGCCGAACCAGAGGATCTCCCGGCCCGCCGCCGATGACGCCGCCCAGCCGACCAGCGGCATGGCGATCAGGAACACGTAGAAGAGCACATGAGTGGCGCGCGCCAGCAGCTTCTGCCAGCGCGGCAGGGCGTCCGGCAGCGGAATGGCCGGATTGGCGATGCGCCAGCCGAGTCGGCCCAGGGTCAGCACCAGTATGCTCAGCCCCACGGACTTGTGGATGTTGACGAACTCGCGCGAGATCGGCCCCTCGGTCCATTCATGCGCGGCGATCAGCACCACCTGGGTCACGACCAGGGCGGCGATCAGCCAGTGCAGGATCAGCGAGACGGTGGAATAGCGGTTGCGCGGTTCGGCCACGACGAGCTCCCTTTGGATGCGCCACTCTGACCCGCCCCGGCGTCTTCGCCAAGCCGCCGCTTGCATGCCCCGGCGGCAAGGCGGCATGAACGCGGGACCGTCCGAACCGAGGCCTCTCGTCATGACCTATCGCGCGCCCGTCCGCGACATCGCCTTCGCCCTGCAGGCCGTGGCCGGCATCGACCAGGTCGCCGCCACCGGCGCCTTCCCCGACTATGACGCCGATGTCCTCGGCGCGGTGCTGGAGGCCGCGGCGCAGTTCTCGGAGGGCGTCCTGGCCCCCCTGAACCGCATCGGCGACCTGAAGGGATCCACATACGCCAACGGCTCGGTCACCGCCGCGCCGGGCTTCGCCGACGCCTATCGCCAGTTCGCCGCGGGCGGCTGGACCGGCCTGTCCGCCCCCGCCCACGCCGGCGGCCAGCAACTGCCCAAGGCGCTGGAGCTGGCGGCCTACGAGACGGTGCACGCGGCCAACATGGCCTTCGGCCTGTGCCCCATGCTGTCGCTGGCGGCGATCGAGGCCTTGGAGGCCCACGGCACGCCATCGCAGAAGGAGATCTATCTGTCCCGGCTGGTGTCCGGCGAATGGACCGGGGCCATGGTCCTGACCGAGCCGCAGGCCGGCTCCGACCTCGGGGCCCTGACCGCAACGGCGACGCCGAACGGCGACGGGACCTGGGCCCTGAACGGCCAGAAGATCTTCATCACCTGGGGCGATCACGACGCCACGGACAACATCGTCCACATGGTGCTGGCCCGCCTGCCCGACGCCCCGGCCGGACCCAAGGGGATCAGCCTGTTCCTCGCCTCGAAATATCTCGCCGCGCCCGACGGGACGCTGGGCGACCGCAACGGCTTCCGGCCCGTGGGCGTCGAGCACAAGCTGGGCATCCACGCCTCGCCGACCTGCGTCATGGCCTATGAAGGCGCGATCGCGGAACTGGTCGGCCAGCCCAATCAGGGCCTGGCCCACATGTTCGTCATGATGAACGCGGCCCGCCTCGCCGTCGGGGTCGAGGGAGTGGGCATCGCCGAGCGGGCGTATCAGCACGCCCTCTCCTACGCCCGCGAGCGGAGGCAGGGCCGATCGGTCTGGACCGGCGAGGCCAACGCCCCGATCGTCGACCATCCCGACGTGCGCCGCACCCTGTCGGTGATGAAGGCGAAGGTCGCCGCCGCGCGCGCCATCTGCCTGTCCACCGGGGTGGCGGCCGACCTGGCGAAGCACAGCGCCACCGAGGAAGAACGCCGCCGCTGGAAGGGGCGCGAGGACCTGTTCACCCCGATCGCCAAGGCCTGGTCGACCGACGTCGGCTGCGAGGTCGCCTCGCTGGGGGTGCAGATCCACGGCGGGATGGGCTTCATCGAGGAGACCGGCGCGGCCCAGCACTATCGCGACGCACGTATCGCCCCGATCTACGAAGGGACCAACGGCATCCAGGCCATGGATCTGGTCGGCCGCAAGCTGTCGATGGACGGCGGCCAGTCGGCCCGCGACCTGATCGCCGACATGAAGGCGACGCTGGCGGTGCTGCCGCGTCTGTATTCCGGCAAACCGGTCGAGGCCCTGACCGAGGGCGTGAGCGCCGTCGAGCAGGCCACCGACTGGCTGATGGGGCGCAAGGGCGCCGCTGACGGCGCGGCCGACGTGCTGGCCGCCGCCGACGCCTATCTGAAGCTGCTGGGCGACGTCGCGGGCGGCTGGATGCTGGCGCAGGGCGCGCTGTATGCCCGCGACCAGCTGGACGGCGGTCAGGGCGACCCGACCTGGCTGGAAGGCAAGATCGCGCTGTACGAGGTCTACGCCGCCAATGTGCTGGGCCAGGCCTCCAGCCGGCTCTCCGCCGTCGGGCAAGGGGGCGCCCTGCTGGAGCGGATGAGCGTGGACGTGCTGGCGGGGTGACCTTTACACCGTCATCCTCGGGCTTGACCCGAGGATCGGATTGTCAGCCGCTCGGTGGCCGACCTCTGACGACGATCGAAGGGCCGAACCCTGACGACCAGCCGCGGAAGGTCTGATCCTCGGGTCAAGCCCGAGGATGACGGGCGGAAGAGCGCCCGTCAGATGTGCAACACCCGCCCGTAGGCGTCCAGCGCGGCCTCGTGCATGGCCTCGGACATGGTCGGGTGGGGATAGACGATGCCGTGGATGTCTTCCTCGGTCGCTTCCAGGGCGATGGCGGTGACATAGCCCTGGATCATCTCGGTGACCTCGGCGCCGATCATATGGGCGCCGATCAGGGCGCCGGTCTTCGCGTCGAAGATCACCTTGACGAAGCCCTCGATCTCGCCCGCGGCCACGGCCTTGCCGTTCACCCGGAAGGGGAAGCGGCCGACCTTGACCTCGCGCTTCGCCTCGCGCGCGCCCTGCTCCGTGATCCCGACCGAGGCGACCTGCGGCTGGGCGTAGGTGCAGCCGGCGATCGGCGAATTGACGTTGGGCGTCTTGTAGCCGGCGATGTGTTCGGCGGCGTGGATGCCCTCGTGCGAGGCCTTGTGCGCCAGCCACGGCGCGCCCGCGCAGTCGCCGATGGCGTACAGCCCCTTCACATTGGTCTGGCAGTGACCGTCGATGACGATATGGCCGCGATCCATATTGACGCCCAGCGCCTCCAGACCGATGCCGTCGGTGTTGGCGGTGATGCCGACCGCCGAGATGCAGACCTCGGCCTCCAGGGTCTCGGCCTTGCCGCCGGCCTCGATGGCCACCCGCACGCCCTTGCCGCCCCTGGACACCCTGGTGACCTTGCAGCCGGTGCGGAACTTCATGCCGCGCTTTTCGAAGGCCTTCTGCGCCGCCTTCGAGACCTCCTCGTCCTCGACGGGCATGATGCGATCGACGGCCTCGACCACCGTCACCTCGGCCCCGAGGGCGCGATAGAAGCTGCCGAACTCGACGCCGATGGCGCCCGAGCCGATGACGACGATGGAGGCGGGCATCTTCTTCGGCGCCATGGCCTCGCGATAGGCCCAGATCTTGTCGCCATCGGCCTCCAGGCCGATCTGCGGGATGGCCTTGGCGCGGGCGCCGACGGCCAGCATGACCGCCCTGGCCTCGACCGTGCGCGATCCGCCAGCCTTCAGGGCGACGACCACCTTGGGCGCGGCGGCGCCCTTCTCCAGCTTCGCCGCGCCCTCGATCACCTCGATCTTGTTCTTCTTCATCAGATAGGTGACGCCCTTGTTCATCGTGGCGGCCACCCCGCGCGAGCGCTGGATGATGGTCTCGAAGTCGAAGCCGACCTTGTCGGCGGACAGGCCGTAGTCCTTCAGATGCGACAGGCTCTCGTACTTCTCGGCCGACTTGAGCAGGGCCTTGGTCGGGATGCAGCCCCAGTTCAGGCAGATGCCGCCCAGGCTCTCGCGCTCGACGATGGCGACCTTCTGGCCCAGCTGGCTGGCCCGGATGGCGGCGACATAGCCGCCGGGGCCCGAACCGATGACGATGAGGTCGAATTCCATGGTCGTTCCGCTTGTTATGGTCACAGGCCGGTCTCGCGAATCCACGCCTCGGAAACCTCTCGGCCCCGCGTCATGTCATCGACTACCAAAATCATCTGATGGTCGTGGTCGCTGTACAGGACCTCGATATTGACGCCGGCTTCCGCCAGGCGGCGCGTGAGCTTTCCCAACTGGCCGGGAACATCCTGCCTCAGCCGCTGCACCAGGACCTCGCGTTCAGCGACGACCTTGATGCCGGCGGCTTCCAGCGCCGCGCGCGCGGCAGGGCCGTCGTTGAACAGAAAATGCGCGACGCCGCTTCCGTTCGCGAGCCATGCGCCGCCGCCCTCGATGCTGACGCCGCCGCGCGCCAGGGCCTCGCCCATCTCGGCCAAGGCCCCGGGGCGATCGTCAAGAGCGATGGCGAGGTCCCGCAGGGCGGCCATGTCAGATCAGCTTCTCGATATCGGCCTTGATGGCCTCGGGTTCGACCTGGGGGGCGTAGCGCGCGACCACGCGGCCCTCACGGTCGGTCAGGAATTTGGTGAAGTTCCACTTGATGTCGCGGCTGCCGAGGAAGCCCTTCTTCTGGCTGGTCAGCCAGGCGTAGAGCGGGTGCCGGTTGGGGCCGTTGACCTCGATCTTGTCGAACATCGGAAAGTCGACGCCGTAGGTCGAGGTGCAGAAGCTCGCGATCTCGGCGGCCCGGCCCGGTTCCTGCTGGCCGAACTGGTTGCAAGGAAACCCCAGCACTTCGAACGGTTTGTCGGCGAACTCCCGATGCAGCGCCTCCAGACCGGCGTACTGGCCGGTGAAGCCGCATTTGGAGGCCGTGTTGACGATCAGCAGGGCCTGGCCGCGATACCGCTCCAGCGCCTGCTCGGCGCCGTCGATGGCCGTGGCGCTGAAATCGTAGACCGAGGTCACACCGCGTCTCCGCCTAGGCCAGCATCGTCACAGGATCTTCGATCATTGCCTTGAAGGCCTGAAGGAATTTCGCGCCGACGGCGCCATCCACCACGCGGTGATCGCAGCTCAGGGTCACGGTCATCACGGTAGCGA
Organism: Brevundimonas sp.; assembly: GCF_030704825.1. Taxonomy (GTDB): domain Bacteria; phylum Pseudomonadota; class Alphaproteobacteria; order Caulobacterales; family Caulobacteraceae; genus Brevundimonas. The sequence continues at coordinate 93,117 of NZ_JAUYNX010000001.1, forward strand.
CGGCCAACTGGCCGTTCCTGACCAGGGGGCGCTGCTCGCCGGCGCCCACGCTCATGATCGCGCCCTGCGGCTCGTTGATGATCGAGGCGAAGGATTTGATCCCGAACATGCCCAGGTTGGAGACCGAGAAGGTGCCGCCCTGGAATTCCTCGGGCTTCAGCTTGCGGTCGCGGGCGCGCCCGGCCAGGTCCTTGGACTCGGTCGCGATCTGCGACAGGGACTTGGTTTCGGCCGCGCGGATGATCGGGGTGATCAGGCCGCCGTCGATCGCCACCGCCATCGCCACGTCGGCGTGGTGGTGCATGGCGATGCCTTCGGGCGAATAGCTGGCGTTGGCTTCCGGCACCGCCTTCAGCGCCATGGCCGAGGCCTTGATGACGAAGTCGTTGACCGAGACCTTCACGCCCGACTTCTCGAGCATGGCGTTCACCTTGACCCGCGAGGCCAGCAGGCCGTCGATCTCGCAATCGATGGTCAGCGGGAAATGCGGCACGTCGCGGAAGCTGTCGGTCAGGCGGCGGGCGATGGCCTTGCGCATGCCGTCCAGCGGGATCAGGTCGTAGCTGCCGTCCGGAATGCCCATCTGGGCCAGCGACAGGACCTTGCGGACCTCGCCGACCGGCGCCGCGGCGCTCGATGCAGCGGGAGCCACGGCCCCGCCCTTGGCGCCCTCGACGTCGCGCCTGACGATGCGGCCGTGCGGGCCGGTGCCCTTGACGGACTTCAGGTCGACGCCGTTCTGCGACGCGATGCGGCGGGCCAGCGGCGATGCGAAGACGCGCTCGCCATCGGCCTTGGCCGGAGCGGGCGCGGCTTTCGGAGCGGCTGCGGCCGCCGGAGCGGCCTCGGCCTTCGCCGGCTCAGCCTTCGTGACCTCGGCGGGCGCCGCGGCGGCCTTGGTCGCCGGAGTGGTCGCGCCGCCCTCGTCCTTCAGACGCGCGATGGGCGTATTGACCTTCACGCCTTCCGCGCCTTCGGCCACCAGGATGTCGGTGATCTCGCCCTCGTCGACGGCCTCGACCTCCATGGTCGCCTTGTCGGTCTCGATCTCGGCGATGACGTCGCCGGCCTTGACGACGTCGCCGACCTTGACGTGCCATTTGGCCAGCACGCCTTCTTCCATGGTGGGCGACAGGGCGGGCATCAGGATGTCGGTCATGCCTCAGGCCTCTCCGGTCTTGTCGATCGTCACGGTCGGCATCAGCGGCGGCGCCTTCAGCCCCGTGGCGCGGACGTGGGCGTCGCTCCAGCCCTTGACGATGGCCTTCAGCGTCTCCGCCTGGTCCATTCCATGGGAGCCCTCGTAGGCGCGGGAGAAATGCCAGGCCAGTTCGGCCAGAACGCTTCCCATCAGCTCCGGATCGCGCAGCGCCGGACGGATCATCATGGCCGGCTGGTTCGCGTTCCACCACACCCGGGCCAGTTCGGTGACGCCCTCGCCGCCGGCGGCGGGAATCTCTTCCGGGATCGGCAAGGCCTGGGCGGTCATGCCATCACCTGCTTCACCGCCTTGACGATCTTGTCGACGCCCGGCAGCGACAGGGCTTCCAGATTGGCGGCGTAGGGCAGAGGCACGTCCTCCTGGTGCACCCGCAACGGCGGCGCATCCAGATAGTCGAAGGCGTGCTCGATGACCCGGGCCACGACCTCGGCCCCGACGCCCATGGGACCCCAGCCTTCCTCGGCCGAAACCAGACGGCTGGTCTTCTTCACGCTCTCGACGATGGTCTCGTGATCCAGCGGCCGCAGGGTGCGCAGATCGACGACCTCGCAGCTGATCCCCTCCTCCGCCAGCTTCTCGGCCGCCTGGAGGGCGAAGCCGACCATGCGGCTGTGGGCGGTGATGGTGACGTCGGTCCCCTCGCGGCGAACCTTCGCCTTGCCGATCGGCACCAGCCAGTCCTCGACCTCGGGCACGTCGAACTCCAGCCCGTACATCATCTCGTGCTCGAGGAAGACGACGGGGTTCGGATCGCGGATGGCCGACTTCATCAGCCCCTTGGCGTCGGCGGCGTCATAGGGCGCGATGACCTTCAGGCCGGGCACCTGGGCGTACCAGGCCGAATAGTCCTGGCTGTGCTGGGCGCCGACGCGGCTGGCGGCGCCGTTGGGGCCGCGGAAGACGATGCTCGCGCGGATCTGGCCGCCCGACATGTAGAGGGTCTTGGCCGCCGAATTGATGATGTGGTCGATGGCCTGCATGGCGAAGTTGAAGGTCATGAACTCGACGATCGGCTTCAGCCCCGCCATGGCGGCGCCGACGCCGAGGCCGGCGAAGCCGTGCTCGGTGATCGGGGTGTCGACCACGCGCTTGTCGCCGAACTCCTGCAGCAGTTCGCGGCTGACCTTGTAGGCGCCCTGGTACTGGGCGACCTCCTCGCCGATCAGGAAGACGCCCTCGTCGCGGCGCATCTCCTCGGCCATGGCGTCGCGCAGGGCGTCGCGGATGGTGGTCTTGACCAATTTGGCGCCGGCGGGGATGTCGGGGTCGCGCAGTTCGACCTTCAGTCCGACCGCGGTGACGTCCTTCTTCTCGGGTTCGCCCGAAGCGTCGGAAGTGGTCTTTTGAGTCTCCGGAGTCGCACTCGCGGTCGTCGGAGTCGCAGCGGAATCCGTCTTCGAAATAGCAGGCGCGTCTTCACCGGTCAGACGCGCGATCGGCGTGTTGACCTTCACGTTCTCGGAGCCCTCGGCCACGAGAATTTCCAGCACCTCGCCCTCGTCGACGGCCTCGACCTCCATGGTCGCCTTGTCGGTCTCGATCTCGGCGATGACGTCCCCGGCTTTCACCGTGTCACCCACCTTGATGTGCCATTTGGTGAGCGTGCCCTCTTCCATCGTGGGCGACAGCGCCGGCATGAGAATGTCGGTCATTGAAGAACCTCTTGAGCCGCCTTTACCGCGGCAGCTTCGTTTTCGTGTCGCACAACGATAGGTGCGTCTGGCGAGAGCACTTCGTACTGCATGAAGCCTCCCAGCAAGGCGTAATGCTGGAGCTTCTCGCTCGCGAACGGATCGACGCGTGACAGGGCGGTGGATTCTTCCGTCACATTCAGCACGCTCTTCGTGTCAACTGAGCCGCCGAGAGCACCATAGTAACGGTCCTCAATTGCCCAGAACGCTTCGACCCGGTCGAAGGCCACCGAGTAGAACTCTCCGTCGCTTCCGTCTTCAGACGCAGTCCCTGTCACGACGACGTGCAAGCCACCTTGGCCAGCCGAGTGAGTCATCGAGGGGAAAAACAAGCGGTCCATACCGCTCGGCAATCCCTTCCACTTCAATCCGGACTCGGGCGTCACCGTCACGCCTCCACATAGACGTCGGTGTAGAGCTCGGACGGGTCCGGCTCCGGGCTTTCCTGGGCGAACTGGACCGCCTCGGCGACGATGGTCTTGATCTCGGCGTCGATGGCCTTGAGGTCGTCCTCGGTCGCGCCGGCCTGCTCCAACAGGAGTTTGACATGGTCGATCGGGTCACGGGTCTTCTTGACCTCGTCGACCTCTTCCTTGGCCCGGTATTTGGCCGGATCGCTCATGGAATGGCCGCGGTAGCGGTAGGTCTTCATCTCGAGGATGAAGGGGCCGCCGCCCTCGCGGGCGCGTTTGACGGCCTTGGCCACGGCGTCGCGCACGGCCAGGACGTCCATGCCGTCGACCTGTTCGCCGGGGATGCCGAAGCTGGACCCGCGCTCGCTCAGCTGGGTCGTGGACGACGAGCGCTCGATGCTCGTGCCCATGGCGTACTGGTTGTTCTCGATGATGTAGATGGCCGGCAGCTTCCACAGCTGGGCCATGTTGAAGCTCTCATAGACCTGGCCCTGGTTGGCCGCGCCGTCGCCGAAATAGATGAACGCGACCGAGTCATCGCCCCGGTAACGGCCGCTGAAGGCCAGGCCGGTGCCCAGCGCCACCTGGGCGCCCACGATCCCGTGGCCGCCGTAGAAGCCCGTGGCGGTGTCGAACATGTGCATCGACCCGCCCTTGCCCTTGGACGAGCCGCCGATGCGCCCGGTCAGCTCGGCCATGACCTCTTTCGGATCCATGCCGGCGGCCAGCATGTGGCCGTGGTCGCGGTAGCCGGTGATGATCTTGTCGTGACCCTGCCGCACGCTCTCCTGAACGCCCACGGCGACGGCTTCCTGGCCGATGTACAGGTGGCAGAACCCCCCGATCAGGCCCATGCCGTACAGCTGGCCCGCGCGCTCCTCGAAACGGCGGATCAGCACCATCTCGCGATAGAAGCGCAGCAGGTCCTCCTTCGAGGCCGCGGGCGTATTGGGGATTTTTGCGGTCTTGGACGCAGTCTTCGCGGCGGGGGCTTTCGCCATCCGTCATCTCCCGGCTGAGCCCCGCGTTCAGGGCCTCTTGTCGTTACGGAAAGGGGCTTTAGCAGCCTTCGTTCCCGAAAGGCAAAGCCGGCTCGCGGGGATGTAACGAAAGTTCACGCCGCCGGCGCGGGTCCCCCGGTCGCGGCCGGCGCCGCGACCCGGATGACATAGTCGCGCGGGTCGGCGAAGCCCAGCACGGCGCGGGCGCGCTCTTCCAGCAAATCGCGGGACAGGCTGTCGGTGCGCAGATAGCGGACGCGAACCTCGAGATCGCGCCGCTGGTCCATGATCCCCGCCAGCTGGGCCTCGCGCCGGACCATCATGGCGTCGCGCTCACGCCCGCTCAGCAGGCCGCGTTCCCCCGTCAGGGCCTGAACGCCCAGGTAGACGACCAGCAACAGGAGGATGGCGGACGGGAAATACGGCTTCATCCGTTCGGACACAGACAGACGCTCCTTCTGAGCGTGGACTCACAATCAACGAATCCTGACCGAAAATGCCTAACGAACCGTAGCTTGGCGGTAAGATTTGGCGCCACCCGATCACGAACCCGCGGCTGGATGGTTCTTCACAAAGGACACAAAGGAAATCACGAAGGACACGACGGGACCGGAGATGTGTCCAGGCCTGCATCCTCTTCCGCACGTCATGAGAAAGCGGATCCGCCGCCTTGATCCGATCGACGCCCCGGCGTCGATCCAACGTCTTTCCCATACATCGATAGCAAGCCCGGCTCGGTCATCCGCTCAGGACCCGTTGTGTCCTTTGTGATTTCCTTTGTGTCCTTCGTGATGAACCCGCCATCGCCGGTGTGGAGACGGCGCGTCGACGCAAGGACGACGGCGCTACCGGTTCAGCAGCATGCCGTCGCCGAAATAGGCCCCCTGGTCGCCCAGCATCTCCTCGATGCGGAGCAGCTGGTTGTATTTGGCTGTCCGGTCCGAGCGGGCCAGCGAGCCCGTCTTGATCTGTCCGCAGTTGGTGGCGACGGCCAGATCGGCGATGGTCGAATCCTCGGTCTCGCCCGAACGGTGGCTCATGACGGCGGTGTAGCCGGCGCGATGCGCCATATCCACGGCGTCCAGAGTTTCCGACAAGGTCCCGATCTGGTTGACCTTCACCAGGATGGAGTTGGCCAAGCCCTCCCCGATGCCGGCGGCCAGTCGGGCCGGATTGGTGACGAACAGGTCGTCGCCGACGATCTGGCAACGGTCGCCCAGCCGGTCGGTCAGCAGCTTCCAGCCGTCGAAATCGTCCTCGGCGCAACCGTCCTCGATCGAGACGATGGGGAAGCGTTCGCACAGATCGGCGAGGTAGTTGACCATGGCGTCGGCCTCGAGCGTCTTGCCCTCCCCCGCCATGACGTATTTGCCGTCCTTGAAGAATTCCGTGGCCGCGACGTCGAGGCCGAGGTGGAAATCCTCGCCGGCCAGATAGCCGGCGGCCTGTCCCGCGCGGGTGATGAAGCTCAACGCCTCCTCGGCCGAGGCCAGGTTGGGGGCGAAGCCGCCCTCGTCGCCGACATTGGTATTGTGGCCCGCGTCCTTGAGCTGCTTCTTCAGGGCGTGGAAGATTTCGGCGCCCATGCGCAGGGCCTCGGAGAAGCTCTCCGCCCCGGTCGGCAGGATCATGAACTCCTGGATGTCGATGGGGTTATCGGCGTGGGCCCCGCCGTTGATGATGTTCATCATCGGCGTCGGCAGGATGCGGGCCGAGACCCCGCCCAGATAGCGGTGCAGCGGCAGACCCGAGGAAATGGCGCTGGCCTTGGCGCAGGCCAGAGACACGCCGAGGATGGCGTTGGCGCCCAGACGGGCCTTGTTCTCCGTGCCGTCGAGCGCGATCAGGGCCTCGTCGATGCGGCGCTGGTCCTCGGCGTCCATGCCGCTGAGGGCGTCGAAGATCTCGCCATTGACGGCGTCGACCGCCTTGCCGACGCCCTTGCCGCCCCACAGGTCCTTGTCGCCGTCGCGCAGCTCGACCGCCTCGTGGGCGCCGGTCGAGGCGCCCGAGGGCACGGCGGCGCGGCCGAAGCTGCCGTCGTCCAGGGTCACGTCGACCTCGACCGTCGGATTGCCCCGGCTGTCGAGAATCTGGCGGGCGACGATGTCGGCGATGTCGGTCATGGGAGCGCTCTGCTGTCAGGGAGTTCGGCGGGGTTTAACGCAGCCCCCGCCGATAAGCCAACCGCAAGCGATCAGGCGCAGCCCTCGACGTACTGGATCGAGGGGTCGCCGCCGGCGATGGATTGCACCCGGCCGTCATTACCGATCTCGTACTTCAGGCCGCGCGCCGCCGGGCTGTCATGATCGACGGTCGACCAGACGGTGATGTATTCGGCCGGCGCGGCCGCATATTTGTGCGGCATGACCTCGGCGTCCGCGCCATAGACCCGTTTCACCTCGGCGGCGGCATCTCCGATATTCAGGGCCCGGTCGGTCTCGACGACGGTGTTCCGGCTCAGCCAGACGCTGGTCAGGACGCCGTTCTGGATCATGACCAGCATGCCCTCGGGCGCGCGCTCCGGGCGGAACATGTCGCAGACTTCGGGCTCGGGCCCACCGACGGCGTCCGGGTCGGCGTCAGAGCCAAGCGCGGCCTCGACCTCGGCGAGGGTCATGCCGATCCGCAGGGGGCCGTAGCCGGCGGCGGTCAGCTTGTCGGCGGCGGAGACGGGCGGGCCGGGCGCCGCCGGGGGATCGGCCGGCGGGGCGGGCTCGGCGGGCGGCGGTGCATTGCAGGCGGCCAGGGCAAGAAGGGCGACGGAGCCGAAGGCGGCGAAGCGGATCATGGGACGTCTCCAGCGTTGCATCAGCCGGACAGAACGCACGAAAACGGCGCGCGAGTCATCGCGCGCCGCAAAAAGCTTCGTTCGGCCCGACGACCGGGCCGCCGAAAGACCTAGTCTTCCTTGGGCGTCAGGACCTGGCGGCCGCGGTAGGTGCCGGTCTTCAGGTCGATGTGGTGCGAGCGGCGCAGCTCGCCCGTGTCCTTGTCCTCGACGTGCGGGTTGGAGCCCAGCGAGTCGTGCGAGCGGCGCATGTTGCGACGCGAGGGCGATACTTTGCGCTTCGGAACGGCCATGTCCGTCTCAATCTTCTCAAGGGTGGCGCCGGCGGAGGCGCGAAAACAACAGCGGCGGCCCGAAAGAGCCGCCTGCGAGGGCGGGCTTATGCCCCAACCCGGCCCGGAGTTCAAGCGGGAGCTTGTGTCACAGCCTTCGTCGTCCAATCCGTCCGCGACAAAGCGTAGTACAGACTGTCCTTCCAGACCCCGCCGACATTCCAGGTACGCTCGGCCGAGCCCGCAGGGACGAAGCCGAGCCGCTCCAGCAGCCGAATCGAGGCGGCGTTGTCCGGGTCGACGTCGGCGGTCAGGGTCTCGACGTCGCGGGTCCGGAAGACATGGTCGACGGCGGCGCCGACGGCCTCGACGGCCAGCCCCTGCCCCCAGCAGTCGGGATGCAGGATGTAGCCGACGTTCGGCATCTCGTAGAACCCGGCCTTGCCGATCACCCGGCCCTCCAGTTCGACGACGAAGTCCGGATGGTCGGGCCCGCTGGCGATCATCCCGTCCAGCCAGGCCGCCGTCTGGTCCAGCGACTCATGCGGCGGCGTCGACCACCAGCGGGTCGCGCGCGGATCCGACAGGACGGCGTGCATCGCCTCCAGGTCGTCCGGCCGGGCGGAGCGCAGGATCAGACGGGACGTGCGGATCTCCATCGGATCAGTCCAGCGCGCGTTCCATGACGAGGAAATACAGGTCGTCACGTCTGGGCAGGCCGAAACGAAGGTCGCCATAGGGGAACGGCAGGGTGTCGCCCGTGAGCCGGTAGCCGAGCCGTTCGTACCAGGCGATCAGGGTCTCGCGCTGCGGGAAGACGGAGATGCGCACGCGCCGCGCGTTGAAGCGATCGGCCAGCGTCCGGTGGGCGGCCTCGACCAGCCGGCGACCCAGGCCGCCGGCCTGCAGGGTCGGGCTGACCGACAGCATGCCGAAATAGCCCGTCCCTTCCCCCCGGTCGGCGATGAGCACGGATCCGACCAGACTCCCGCCGCGCCATGCCGTCAGCAGGGCCTGTTTCGGGTCGGCCAGAATATCGGCCAGATCCTCCGGATCGGTACGCTGGCCGTCCAGCAGATCGGCTTCCGTGGTCCAGCCCGCGCGTGAGGCCTCGCCGCGATAGGCGCTCTCGATCAGGCGGTGGAGGGCGGGGATGTCGGCGGGTGTCGCGTCCCGGATCGTCGTCTCAGTCATGGGCCAGCATTTCGCCGACCGCCTCGCCGATCGCAAGGGAGCTGGTCAGGCCGGGGCTCTCGATGCCGAACAGGGCGACCAGGCCGCCGAGGCCATGCACCTCGCGGCCGTGCAGCTGAAAATCCGGCTGCGGCTCGCCCGGCCCGTGCAGCTTGGGGCGGATGCCGGCGTAGTCGGGGGTCAGGGCGCCGTCGGGCAGGCCGGGCCAGAACCGGCGGATGTAGCCTTCGAATTCGGCGGCCTTGGCGGCGTCGATCGAATAGTCCTCCGTCTCGACATAGACGAGGTCGGGACCGAACACGGCCTGCCCGCCGAGGTCCTTGCGATAGTGGGTACCCAGCGCTCCGGGGATGGGCGGCGGATAGATCAGCCTCTCGAACGGCGCCTTGCCGGTCAGGCGGAAATAGACGCCCTTGCCGAAATGGCCGACGGGAATGCGGTCGGTGGGATAGCCCTCGATCCGGGCGGCGACGGCCTGCGCCGACAAGCCGGGGGCGGTGACCAGCAGACGGGTGGTCAGGGTCGCCCCGCCCTCCCCGCCCGCCGTGATCCTGTAGCCGCCGCCGGGCAGCGGCTCGGCCCGTTCGAACGGCGTGGAGACAACCACCGAACCGCCGCCCGCCTCGATCTCGCCCTCCAGCGCCAGCATGTAGCCGTGGCTGTCAAAGACGCCGCTCTCTGGCGAGAGGATGGCGGCGTGGGCGTTCAGGCCGGGCTCGAGGGCGCGGGCCTGGGCGCCGGTCAGATGCTCAAGGCCCTCGACGCCGTTGGCCGTCGCCTGCGTGAAGATGGCCTCGATCCGCCCGACCTCCGTCTCGTCCGTGGCCACGACCAGCTTGCCGCATTTGCGGTGGTCGACCTTGTGGCCGTCGAGGAAGGCATACAGCGCCCGTCGCCCCTCGACGCAGAATCGCGCCTTCAGCGAGCCGGTCGGATAGTAGAGGCCGCCGTGGATGACCTCGGAATTGCGCGACGACACGCCCTGGCCGATGTGCGGCTCCTTCTCGAGCACCAGCACCGACAGGCCCCGTTTCGCCAGCGCCCGACCGCAGGCCAGGCCGACCGCGCCGGCGCCTACCACCGTGGCGTCGAAGTCGAAGCTCACCCCCCGGGTCCGTACAGCTTCGCCGCCCGCGCCTCGAAACAATGCATCAGCCGTCCGACCGCCCGGTCGAAATTGGCGTGCAGCATGGCGTCGAGAATGCGGGACTTGAAGGCGAAATCGATGAAGAACTCGACGCGCGTTCCCGCCGGATCGGGAAAGAACTCCCAGCGGTTCTTCAGGTGTCTGAACGGCCCGCGGATCAGACCGACCTCGACCATGTCGCGGTTCCGGTCATGCCGCACCCAGGTGGAGAACCGCTCCTTGAGGAAGGAGAAGCCCACCGCCGCCTCGGCGTCGATCAGGCTGACGCCGGGCGCCTCTTCCCGCGGAGCCCAGGTCCGCATGGCGGTTACCCAGGGCACGAACTCGGGATAGGCGCGCACGTCGGCGACCAGCGCGGCCAGCTGGGCCGGCGCCCAGGGCAGGATTTTGGTGACGCGGTGGACGGCCAAGCGCGGCTCAGCGCCCGGTCTGCGCCAGACGCGCCGCCCTCAGCCGGGCGAAATCGTCGCCGGCGTGGTGCGAGCTGCGGGTCAGGGGCGAGGACGAGACCATCAGGAAGCCCTTGGCGCGGGCGATGGCCTCATAGGCCTTGAACTCTTCCGGCGTGACGAAGCGGTCGATGGCGGCGTGTTTGCGGGTCGGCTGCAGGTACTGGCCGATGGTGATGAAGTCGACGCCGGCCGAGCGCATGTCGTCCATCACCTGCATGACCTCCTCGCGGGTCTCGCCCAGGCCGACCATGATGCCGGACTTGGTGAACTGGTTGGGGTCGCGCTCCTTGACCATCTGCAGCAGGCGCAGGGAGTGGAAGTAGCGGGCCCCGGGCCGGATCTTCAGATACAGCCGCGGCACGGTCTCGAGGTTGTGGTTGAAGACGTCGGGCGTGGCGTCGATCATCACCTCGGCCGCCCCGTCCTTGCGCAGGAAGTCGGGGGTCAGGATCTCGATGGTGGTGTTCGGGGCCTGAAGGCGGATCTGGCGCACCACCTCGGCGAAGTGGGCCGCGCCGCCGTCCGATACGTCGTCACGGTCCACGCTGGTGATGACGACGTGGTTCAGCCCCATCTCCGCCACGGCGAGACCGACCTTCGCCGGCTCTTCCGGGTCCAGCGGCTGGGGCAGGCCCGTCTTGACGTTGCAGAAGGCGCAGGCGCGGGTGCAGGTGTCGCCCATGATCATCAGCGTGGCGTGCTTCTGGCTCCAGCACTCGCCGATATTGGGGCAGGCGGCCTCTTCGCAGACCGTGTGCAGGCCCTTTTCGCGGACGATGGCCCGGGTGGCGTTGTACTGGCCCGATCCCGGCGCCTTGACGCGGAGCCAGTCCGGCTTCTTCAGCACGGCCGTTTCCGGGCGGTTCTGCTTTTCGGGGTGACGCAGTTCGGCCGGCGTCTTCGTCAGGGTGTCGATCAGCGTGACCAAGGCGGCGCGGGCTCCGGGCGTGGCGAAGCCGCTATGTCGTCCTTCCGCGCGGCGAAGGCAAGGCGGCGGAAAGCTCACGCAGGGTAACGCATCTTTTCAATGGGGCGTCGCGGCCCTAGTTTGCGCGTTCAGCATACAAGGGCGCGGGCCAACCGCGGCCCGCACGGAGGATGGATTTGCGCGTACCCCTGGATGCGAAGGCCGGCGAGCAGACCATTTTCGACGGCCTGATCGCGGCCCGCGAACGGTACGGCGACAAGGAAATCCTGGAGGACCAGGACCGCAAGCCGCTGACCTACACCGGTCTGATCCGCGCCGCCTTCGTTCTGGGGCGGAAGATCGCCGCCATGACCGAGCCGGCCGAGCGGGTCGGCATCCTGCTGCCGTCCAGCATGGGGGTGGTGGTCACCTACTACGGCCTACACGCCCACAGCCGCGTGCCGGTGATGCTCAACTTCACCTCGGGCCAGAGCAACATCAAGGCGGCCATCAAGGCGGCCGGGGTGAAGAAGATCCTGTGCGCCAAACGCTTCGTCACCCAGGCCAAGCTGGAAGACCTGATGGCCGACCTGGCCGCGGCGGCCGAGATCGTCTGGCTCGACGACGTACGCAAGACCATCGGCCTGCAGGACAAGCTGTACGGCCTGATGGCCGGAATGATGCCCAAACGGTTCCGGGTGAAGACCGAGCCGTCCTCGCCCGGCGTGGTGCTGTTCACCTCGGGCAGTTTCGGCGCGCCCAAGGGGGTGGTGCTGAGCCAGTGGAATCTGGTCGCCAACTGCCGCCAGGTGGCCCAGCACATCGACCTGAAGCCCGAGTGGGTGATGTTCAATCCCCTGCCGACCTTCCACTGCTTCGGCCTGACGGGCGGAGTGCTGCTGCCGATCCTGCACGGGATGAAGGCCTTCCAGTATCCGTCGCCGCTGCACGCCAAACAGATCGTCGAGCTGTTGCCTGACGTGAAGGCGTCGATCCTGTTCGCCACCGACACCTTCCTGAACCAGTACGCGCGCGTCGCCGCGCCGGACGACTTCGCCACCCTGCAGTTCGTCGTCGCCGGGGCCGAAAAGGTGCGTCCCGAGACCCATCACCTGTTCAACACCCGCTTCCACGGCCTGAAGCTGCTGGAAGGCTACGGCGCGACCGAAGCGGCCCCCGTGGTGGCGGTGAACCATCCTGACCGTAACCGTCCCGGCACGGTCGGCCAGATGATGCCCGGCATGGAATGGCGCATCGACCCGGTCGACGGCATTCCCGACGGCGGGCGGCTGTTCCTGCGCGGACCCAATGTCATGCGGGGCTATCTGTCCCCGGATGATCCGCTGAGCGTCGAGCCGCTGGCGGGGGGGTGGCATGACACGGGGGATATCGTCGATATCGACAAGGACGGTTACGTCTCGATCCTGGGGCGGGTGAAGCGGTTCGCCAAGATCGGGGGCGAGATGGTGTCGCTGACGGCGGTCGAGGGACTGGCCAGCGCGGTCTGGCCGGACGCGCGGCACGCGGTCGTCTCCATCCCCGACAGCCGCAAGGGCGAGAAGCTGGTGCTGGTCACCGACCGCAGGGACGCCGACGTCGGCCGCCTGGCCGAATGGGCCCGCAGCCACGGCGCCCCCGAACTGGCGGTGCCGAAGAAGATCATGCGCGTGGTCGAGGTGCCGGTCCTGGGCACCGGCAAGACCGACTATGTCCGCATCCAGCAGATGGCCGAGCTGGAGAAGGCCGCCTGAACCTTTGTCATTGAACTGAAACTGCGACTGTTGCAGTGTATCTGTCCCAATCGAGGAGTGTTTCATGTTCGATCGAGTCTCCGCCTACCAGCCGCAACTGCTCAGCGTGCTGCGCATCGTTGCTGGTCTTCTGTTTGTCTCCCACGGCGTGGCCAAGGTGCTGGGCTTCCCCGCCATGGAGGGTCTGCCGGCCCCGGGGCTCAGCCTCGCCGGTCTGTCCGGTCCGCTGGAGCTGGTTCTCGGCTCCCTGCTGGTGATTGGCCTGTTCACGCGGCCGGCCGCCTTTCTGGCTTCCGGCTTCGCCGCCGTCGGCTACTGGATGATCCACGCCGCCCAGGGGCCCCTGCCGATCCAGAACGGCGGCGAGACCATCGCCCTCTACTGCTTCGTCTTCCTGTATTTCGTGGCCGCCGGCCCGGGCCCGTGGTCGGTCGATGCGGCGATGCGGAAAAAGCCCTACGCCTGACCGATCCGCACGCCCGTCATCGAGATCGATCCGCCCTCGATGACGTCGTTGAAGAAGCCGACGTCGTCGCCCGGCCCGCGCTGGGCGGCGACGTAGAGCAGCGGCAGATAGTGTTCGTCGGTCGGCACGCTGAGTTGCGCGTCCTCCGCCAGGCCGACCCAGTCGATCAGGGCCTCGTCGTCGCCACGCACCAGCGCCGCCTTGACCGCCTCATTGAACCGGCTGGCCCAGTCATAGGCCTCGCCGCCGGCCCGCTTCCAGGTGCGCAGATTGTGCACGAAGTCGCCCGAGCCGGCGATGACGACGCCCTCGTCCTGCAGCGGCCGGAGCCGCCGGGCCAGGTCGAAATGGCCGCGCGCGTCGAGGCGGCGGTCCAGCGACAGTTGCACCACGGGCACGTCGGCCTCGGGCCAGACGTGGGCCAGCACCGACCAGGTCCCGTGATCCAGCCCCCACTGTGTCGTCGGCGTCGCTCCGGTCAGGTCCGAGACCCGCGCCGCCAGATCAGGTGACCCCGGCGCGGGATACCGCATCGCATGAAGTTCGTCCGGGAAACCGCCGAAATCATGGATGGTTTCCGGCTTCTGCTGGGCCGTCACGGCGAGGCCCGCGGTTTCCCAGTGAGCCGAAATCATCAGCACGCCCTTCGGCTTCCCCATGGCCTCGCCGAGCGCGCGCCACGCGTCGGCATGGGGGCCGCCGAGGGCGTTCATCGGCGACCCATGGCCGAAGAAGATCGCGGGTTGGCGCATCGGTCGTTGCTCCAGGCATTAGAAACAGTGATGGTTTCTAATGTGGGATGTCAGGCTTGTCCGGCAAGGCGTCAGGGACGGTCCGCCGTCCGATCGGGCAGACCCGGTCGTAGAAGGCCCGATCCGCCGGGGTTCGCTGGCCGCGCGACAGGCGGAAGCGGTGCTCGACCACCATGGCCTGCTGCTCGATATTCAGCCCGCCCCAGTCGCAGTCCATGCCCACGGGGTATTCGTAGGACGACGGCCGGTCTCCGGCCCTGATCTTGCCGGTCAACAGGTTCACGCCCTGCTGCGCCTGCCAGACGTGGGTCAGTTCGTGGATCAGCATGGCCTGGAGCCGCAGGGGCGCGGCCGCGATATCGGGCGTCAGGGTCCGGCGCGGCCAGACGATCCAGTCGCGCCGAAACCAGCGGCCCGGCACGAAAGCCCTGTCGAACGGCCGGGGCGCGGGCAGGATGCGGATGGCGTCGAGGACAAGGGCGTCGCCGAAGGCCTCGGCCGCCAGGGCGCGTTCGCCATCGGTCAGGGCCCGGATCACGGCGCGGGCGGGGGCCCGGCGTAGCCGCCCGTCGGGCTGACCCACTCCCAGTGCCAGGGCTCGAAGGCGTAGGGGACGAAGCCGAACCGCCCGGCGTTCCTGACCAGCCAGCGGTAGGTCGCGCCCCGGCTCATGTGCAGGCGGCTGGGCGGAGAGGTGTTGTCGACGCCGAGGCCGACGATCTGGCCGACATAGAGATCCACCGCCGTCCCGGTGCGATGCGGCGAACAGACCGCGCGCCGCACGCCGTCGCAATTGCCGGAGGCCGCGCAGCGCGCCGCGTCGGCCTCGGGATCGCGGAAGCCGGAGAAGATCTGCAGCAGCTCCGGGTCGTTGGCGACCTCGGGAACCTCGGCCCGGGCGGCCGCCACCATCCGGCGATAGGCGTCCAGAACGTCCCGGCGCAGCAGGCGGGTCAGGCGGTCGGCGTGTTCCTCCTCGGCGACCAGATAGCCGAGCTGGTTCAGCGGCGGCGGGTCCGGACAGGGCTCCTCGCGCACCCGCGCCATGATGAAGGGCCGCCGCTCCTGCCACAGACCGCGGAAGGTCTGGAAGGTGGGCTGATCGAAGACGCCGGTCGAGGGCAGCTGGTGCGCCAGCTGGAAATCGGCCAGCCGGCGGGCGAAGACGGGCGAATTGGCGGCGCAGGTGGTGCCCAGCTCCTGCTGCATCAGCGGGACATAGGTCTCCCAGCCCCATTCGGAGGAGCCGAACGGGGCCCATTCCAGCGAATGGAGCGAGATGCCGTTGGCGAGCGCCGGACCGCCCCAGTCCTCGATCTGGCGGTCGCAGAATTCGGTCTGCGCCCTCGCCGGCCCGGCGACCAGCACGGTCGCGAGGGCGCTGATCAGCAGCAGGAGCAGGCGCGTCGGCATCGCGGAAGCTGAGCCCACCTCTGTGTCCGCCGCAAGACCCTTCACGTTGCGCCAGAACCCTGGCCGGCCGGCTCGCGCGGCGCGCGCAAAGGCGGTGGCGAGAACTCCCCGCGACGGGTGGAATCGACCCGATACAATTCGGGCGGGACAACCGCGACAATGCCGGGCGACAAGGGCGACAACCGTGACACCGAAGACATCGCGCCCCGCCCATGTCCGCCGGACGGAAAACTGGCATGGTGAGGGGACGGCCGACTCAGGGCCGGATCGCCGGACGCCCGCATGACCGACGCCGCCCCGACTGCCGCGCCCACGACGCCGCGCCGTTCCAACGCCGTTCTGGCCGCCTTCTCGGGGCCCTGTCTGCCCTATGCGGCTGTTGGCCTGCCGCTCGCAGTCAGCCTGCCGGCCTTTTACAGCCAGTACGTTGGCCTGAATCTGGCGGCCGTCGGCTCGGCCTTCCTGTTGGTGCGGATGATCGACATCTTCTTCGACCCCGTCGTGGGCTGGGGTATGGACCGGACCCGTAGCAAATGGGGTCCCTACCGAACTTGGCTGACCCTCGGCACACCGATCCTGATGCTGGCCGTGGCCTTCATCTTCTTCGTCAAGCCGGGCGCAGGATTCGGTTACCTCTTCTTCTGGTTACTGATCCTCTATCTCGGCTTTTCGATCACCACTCTCGCCCAGCTGGCTTGGGGCGCCGTGCTGGCTCCGCAATACGACGAGCGGTCTCGCCTGTACGGCTGGTGGCAATCGGCCAATATCGTCGGTGTCCTGATCGCGCTGTTCATCCCCACCATCGTGCTGAAGGCCGGCCTGGGGACCTATGAGGACGGGGTGCGGGCGATGGGCTGGTTCATCCTGATCAGCCTGCCGGTGACTCTCGGTCTGGCCGTCATGATCGCCCCCGAGCCGCAGACGGTGAAGCGGCAGCCGCACGGTGCGCTCAAGGCCTGGATCGCGCTGTTCAAGCGCCCGGTGGTTCGCAAGGTCCTGCTGTGCGACCTGTTCCTTGGAATTGCGCCCGGCATCACCGGAGCCCTGCTGTTCTTCTATTTCGAGAGCATCAAAGGCTTTGACCGAGGGGCCAGCCAGATCTTCATGGTGCTGTATTTCGTTGCCGGCCTGCTGGCCGCGCCGTTCTGGAGCTGGCTGGCGGTCAAACTGGGCAAGGATCGGGCGCTGCAGATCGCCTCAATCGCCTTCGCCGTGCTGTACGGACTCGTGGGCTTCCTGCCGGCCAACAACTTCCTGATCACCGCCATCGGTCTGTTCATCGCCGGCCTGCCCTATGCGGCGGGCTTGTTGCTGACGCGGGCGATGATGGCCGATGTCGCGGACGAGGTCAGGCTGGAGACCGGCGACGACCGTATGGGCCTGCTGTTCTCCTTCCTCAGCCTGACCACCAAGCTGGGCTATGCGATCAGCGTCGGGGTGCTGATTATCCTCGGCTGGGTCGGCTTCGATCAGACGCCGGGCGCCGCCAATACCTCCGTCGCCCTGACGACCCTGACGGCATTGTTCCTCGCTGTGCCGACGGTGCTGCTGTTCGCCTCAGCCTGGGCGTTGAACAAATATCCGCTGGGCGGCGAACGCCATGCCGAGGTGCGCGCGCGTCTGGCCGAACGGGACGCGGCCGCCGCGGCCGCCGCTTCGGAGCCGGCATGAGGCCCATCGACCGCCTGATCGGCATCATGGCGAAGCTGCGCGACCCGGTCGGCGGCTGTCCGTGGGACGTGGAGCAGACCTTCGCCACCATCGCCCCCTACACTCTGGAGGAGGCCTATGAGGTCGCCGACGCCATCGAGCGCGGCGACATGGACGAGCTCAAGTCCGAGCTGGGCGACCTGCTGTTCCAGACCGTCTTCCACGCCCGCATGGCCGAGGAACAGGGACTGTTCGCCTTTGACGACGTGGCGAACGCGATCGCCGACAAGCTGGAGCGGCGGCATCCGCATGTGTTCGGGGACGAGGCGGCGAAGCCGGACGGCGCGGCCCAGAAGGCGCGCTGGGAGGACATCAAGGCCGGAGAGCGCAAGGCGAAGGCCCAGCATGGCGCGCTGGACGACGTTCCGGTCGGCCTTCCGGCGCTGGCGCGCGCGGCGAAATTGACGAAGCGGGCGGCCCGCGTGGGCTTCGACTGGCCCTCGACCGACGAGGTCTTCGACAAGCTGGACGAGGAGGTCGCCGAACTGCGCGTGGAGATCGCCGCCGGCGACCTCGACAAGGCCCGCGACGAGGTCGGCGACCTGCTGTTCGTGGTCGCCAACCTGGCGCGCAAACTGGGGGTGGAGCCGGAGGACGCGTTGCGCGGGGCGAACGCGAAATTCGTGCGGCGGTTCGGGTTCATCGAGGCGGAGCTGGCGAAGGACGGGCGGAGGCCGGAGCAGTCCGATCTGGCCGAGATGGACGGGCTGTGGGACGCAGCGAAGGCGGCGGAGCGCGCCTGACGTCCGCTACTGCGCCACCCGGTCCTTGTTCATCCGCAAGCGGACCACCAGGCCCTGCAGTGTCCAGTCCCGCTCGATCGCGCCGTCCAGCTGGCGGGCCATGGCGCGGGCCACCATCTGGCTGCCGTAGCCGGCCGGCCCCTCCGGGGGCTTTACGGGCGGTCCGCCCTGTTCCGTCCAGGCGATGACCAGTTCGGTGTCATGCGCCGAGCAGGAGACGTCCAAGGTGCCCGCTTCGGCCGACAACGCGCCGTATTTGAGCGAATTGGTCGCCAGCTCATGCACTACGAGGGCCAGGGTGGTGGCCGCCTGTTCACCCACCCCCATGCGCGGCACCGACACCCGGATGCGGCCGCTGAAGGCGCCGAGGTCGTCATAGGGGGCGAGCAGGACGGACAGGAGGTCGCCCAGCAGCGCCGCCTTGCCTTCCTCGCCGGGCAAGGGACGAACCAGATCGTGAGCCCGACCGAGGGCGGTCAGGCGCTGGGTCAGCTCCCGGGCCATGTCGCCGGTCGAATCCACCGACCGGGAGGTGATGGCCGTCAGGCCCGAGGCGATGGCCAGCAGGTTCTTGACCCTGTGGCTCATCTCGCCGGCCAGCAGTTCGTGGCCCTCCTCGGCTTGTTTGCGGCCGGTCACATCGATGAAGATGCCGAACATCCTGCGGCTGACCATGCCCAGGTCGTCGCCCTGTCCCCGCGCGGAGACCCAGCGGACGTCCCCCTCCACGAGGATGCGGAAATCGATCTCATAGGGGCCGACCACCGCCCGGGTGGCGGCAAACGCGGCGCGAACCCGGTCCCGGTCGGCCGGGTGGATGTGGGACGAGAGGTCCTCGAAGGTGACGCTCGGACGGACCGGCATGCCCCAGAGTCCGAACGCCGCCTCGTCCATGGCGAAGGTGTCGTCGTCGACGTTCCATGACCATAGGGCGACCCCCGCGGCCTCGAGTCCCCGTCGCAGATTGGCGGCGTCCCACACGGGCGGCCCGTCCTTCGTCTTCGACATTCAACGGTCCAGGTTCAACCGCGTCCCGCGAAGCCGCGCGACCATCCGTGAACATGCGATCCTAGCACAGGGCGTGGGCGCCGCATGCGCCGTCTAGCCCGCCGTCTGAAACTGCCGCTCAAACCGCCCCAGCGCCGCCGGATGCAACCGCACCACCACATGTGTCCGACCCTCGTCATCCGTCTCGCGGCCGGTGACGCGGCCGTTCTCGTACAGCCAGGCCAGCGCCTCACCCTGTGAGGGGTCCAGAACCAGCTCCGTCTCCGGATCGTCGTCGATCAGGCCGGCGATGGTCTCGCGCAGGGGTTCGATCCCCTCCCCGGTCCAGGCCGAGACCGCCACCGCCTTGCCGTCGCGGGACAGGCGTTCGGCCTGGCCCAGCACGGCGTCGCGCGCCTCGTCGTCCAGCAGGTCGATCTTGTTCCAGACCTCCAGCACCCGACGGGTCTTGCCCTCGGGCGTCGGGATCTGTTTCAGCACCGCCTCGACGTCCTTCGACTGGGCCTCGCTGTCGGGGCTGGCGATGTCGCGGACGTGCAGGATCAGGTCGGCCTCGCCCACCTCCTCCAGCGTGGCGCGGAAGCTCTCGACCAGTTCGTGCGGCAGGTCGGAAATGAAGCCGACGGTGTCGGCCACGATGGCCGGCCGGCCCTGCGGCAGGCGGATGGTGCGCTGGGTGGTGTCGAGGGTGGCGAACAGCAGGTCTTTCGCCACCACGTCCGAGCCGGTCAGCCGGTTGAACAGGGTCGACTTGCCGGCGTTGGTGTAGCCGACGAGGGCGATGGTCGGGAACGGCGCCTTCTGGCGCTGTTTGCGGTGCAGGCCGCGGGTGCGACGCACCTCGTCCAGCTCGACCTTCAGCTTGACGATGCGGTCGGCGATCAGGCGGCGGTCGAGCTCGATCTGGGTTTCGCCGGGGCCGCCGGTCGAGCCGGTGCCGCCGCGCTGGCGCTCCAGGTGGGTCCAGGTCCGGACCAGCCGCGAGCGCTCGTAGTCCAGCCTGGCCAGCTCGACCTGCAGCCGCCCCTCCTTTGTGCGGGCCCGGCGGCCGAAGATCTCGAGGATCAGGCCCGTGCGGTCGATGACCTTGCAGTCCCAGGCCTTCTCCAGATTGCGCTGCTGCACCGGCGACAGGGCGTCGTCGACGACCACCGCCTCGGCCTCGGCCGCGCGGACCAGGGCGGCCAGCTCCTCGACCTTGCCCGAGCCGAACAGGGTGGCGGGCGTGACCTTGCGGATGCGCACGATCTCCTCGCCGCGCACGTCGAGGTCCAGCGCGCGGGCCAGGCCGACGGCTTCCTCCAGACGTTCGACGGACTGGCGCGAGCTTTCGCTCGCGCCGGAGTCCGAACGCTCAGGGTGGATGACGACCGCCCGGATCAGGGGGACGGCGTGGTCGATCAGATGGGAAGCCAAAGGTGTCGGCGTGCTTTCTCTAGGTCGTCATCCTCGGGCTTGACCCGAGGATCAGATGGTCTGGTGCTGACCGACAGATAGGCGCCCGCCGGCCTGAGGGCCATCCCGGACGCACCGTTCGCATCAACGCCTGATCCCCGGGTCAAGCCCGAGGATGACGGCCAGGGGGGCCGTCAGTCCTCGTCCGCCTCCGGCTCATACAGCTGCACGGGCGCGGACGGCATGATGGTCGAGATGGCGTGCTTGTAGACCAGCTGCGACTGGCCGTCGCGGCGCAGCAGCACACAGAAGTTGTCGAACCAGGTCACGATGCCCTGCAGCTTGACCCCGTTGACCAGGAAGATGGTCAGCGGCGTCTTGGTCTTGCGGACGCTGTTGAGGAAGGTGTCCTGAAGGTTCTTGGACTTGTCTTGCGACATGGCAGGTTCAGCCTGTTCTTGCTTGTTCTCCGGCCGAGGGAGCGGCGCGGGGCGGGATCGAATGTCCGGCCCCTCACCTTAGACGCGGCCCGCGCGGGGCCGCAACGCCTAGATGGCGTCCCGCCTCGCCTGATCGAGGTACAGGGTGCGCAGCCGCCTGGTGATCGGACCAGGCTTCCCGTCCCCGATCTTCACCCCGTCGATCGACACCGCCGGCATTACGAAGGCCCCGGCGGCGGTGAAGAAGGCCTCTTTCGCGCGCTTGGCCTCGTCGACGCTGAAGGGGCGTTCGTCCAGTTCGACGCCCTCTTCCTCGATCAGGACCATCAGGGCCGTGCGGGTGATGCCCTTGAGGATGTTGGCCTGGGTGTCCCGCGTGCGCAGCTTGCCGTTCTCGTCGACGATCCAGGCGTTGGTGGACGAGCCTTCGGTGACCAGACCCATCTCGTCGACCATCCAGGCCTCATAGGCGCCGCGTTCGCGCGCCTGCTGCTTGGCCAGGACATTGGCCAGCAGGCCGACCGTCTTGATGTCGCACCGGCCCCAGCGGATGTCGGGCACGGTGACGACGGCGACGCCCTTTTTCGCGGTGGCTTCGCTCCGGTCGGCGCTGATCGACCGGGCCGTGACGACGACGCTGGGCGGGGTGCCCCCGGCGGGAAACGGATGATCGCGCCGCGCCGTGCCGCGCGTGACCTGCAGATAGACGATGCCGTTGCGCACGCGGTTGCGGCGGATGGTTTCCCTGAGCACCTGCGTCAGCGATTCGCGGGTCATCGGGATATCGATGCGCAGCTCGTTCAGGCTGCGGTGCAGGCGCGTCATATGGCCGTCGAAATCGGCCATGCGGCCGTCGAACACCGACCAGACCTCATAAACGCCGTCGGCGAACTGGAAGCCGCGATCCTCGACATGGATCACGGCCTGGCCGTGCGGCTGGTACTGGCCGTTGACGTAGGCGACGCGGCTCATTCCTCGATGACCTCTTCGATGTCTTCCTCGCCGCCCCGCGACGGCGACACGCCCAGCGACTTCAGTTTTCTGTGCAGGGCCGACCGCTCCATGCCGATGAAGGCGGCGGTGCGCGAGATGTTTCCGCCGAAGCGCATGATCTGGGCGGCCAGATACTCGCGCTCGAACACCTCGCGCGCCTCGCGCAGCGGCAGGGCGATGATCCGCTCACCGCCCAGGGTGCCGGTCGAGTTGGCGTTGGTCGCCTCCTGCGGCAGCATGTCGGCGCTGATCGGCTCGTCGGGATCGCCGGTGGCGAGGATCAGCAGCCGCTCGACGTTGTTGCGCAGCTGGCGGACATTGCCCGGCCAGGGGTGGACCTGCAGCACGGCGATGGCGTCGTCGCCCAGCCGCCGCCTGGTGAGGCCCTGCGACGCCGACAGGGTGTCGATGAAATAGTCGATCAGTTCCTGGATGTCCTCGCGCCGCTCCGACAGGGCCGGGACCCGGATCGGCACCACGTTCAGACGATGGAACAGGTCCTCGCGGAACCGGCCCTCGGCGATCTCCTGTTTCAGGTCGCGCGAGGTCGAGGTGACCACCCGGATGTCGACCTGCACGTCCTGCTCGCCGCCGACCCGGCGGAAGCGCTGCTCGACCAGGACGCGCAGGACCCGGCTCTGGCTCTCGCGCGGCATGTCGCCGACGTCGTCGAGATACAGGGTGCCGTTGTGGGCCCGTTCGAACACGCCGATCTTGCGGGGACGGCCGTCGTGGCCTTCCTCGCCGAACAGCTCGATGTCCAGCCGTTCGGGCGTCATGCCGGCGGCGGCGATGGCCACGAATTCGCCCTTCGACCGCGCGCTGGCCTCGTGGATCTGGCGGGCGACCAGTTCCTTGCCCGAGCCGGGCGGGCCCGAGATCAGGACCCGGCTGTTGGCCGGCGCCACCTTGGCGATGGTGCTGCGCAGGGCCTGGGCCGCGGCGGACCGGCCGATGAAGCCCGTCGGAGCCGCCACCTGGGCCCTCAGGCGGCGATTCTCGCGCTTCAACGAGGTCGCCTCCAGGGCGCGCTGGACGACCACCACCAGCCGGTCGGACTTGAACGGCTTTTCGATGAAGTCATAGGCGCCGCGCTGCAGGGCCGTGACTGCCGTCTCGATATTGCCGTGGCCCGAGATCATCACCACCGGCAGGTCGGGATCGAGTTCCTTGATGACGTCCAGCAGTTCCAGTCCATCCAGCCCGCCGCCCTGCATCCAGATGTCGAGCAGCGCCAGCGAGGGCTTGCGCGCCCTGATGGCGGCCAGGGCCTCGTCGGAGTTGGAGGCGACCCGCACGGCGTGGCCTTCGTCCTCCAGCAGGCCGGAAACCAGCTCGCGGATGTCGGCCTCGTCGTCGACGACCAGAATATCGGCTCCCGTGGATCGCATGACGCCTCGCTATTCGGCGGCCGGAACCGCGCGGACGCGGGACGCTTTCGCATCCCCTGGCCCGGCGGCTTCGGTCGATTGGGGTTGGGATTTCAGGGGGAAGACCAGACACACGCGGGCGCCGGTCAGGGTCTCGGCGTCGGCCAGCTTGAGCTCGCCGCCGTGCTCCTCGCAGATGCGCTTGACGATGGCCAGGCCCAGGCCCGTGCCCTTCTCGCGCGTGGTGACATAGGGCTCGGTCAGCCGGTCGCGATCCTTGGCCGGCAGGCCTAGGCCGTCGTCCTCGATCACGAAGGTCAGGGTGTCGCCCTCGACCGTCAGCCGCGCCGAAATGCCCGGCCGTTCGCCGTCGCCCTCGCGCGGCGCGATCGCGCGGCGCGCGCTCACGGCCTCGCCGGCGTTCTTGAGGATGTTGGTCAGGGCCTGGCCGATCATCGGGCGGTCAGCGTGCAGGACGACCGCCGGCAGGGGCTCGATGAGTTCGACCCCTATGTCGGCCGCGGCCACCCGCTGGGCGAACACCGCTTCGCGCAGCAATTCGGCCGGATCGACCGCGGTGAAGCGCGGCGCCGGCATGCGGGCGAAGGACGAGAATTCATCGACCATCCGGCCGATGTCGCCCACCTGGCGGATGATGGTCTCGGTGCAGCGGTCGAACACCTCGACGTCATCGCCCACCTGTTTGCGGTAGCGCCGCCGCAACCGCTCGGCCGACAGCTGGATCGGCGTCAGGGGGTTCTTGATCTCGTGGGCGATGCGGCGGGCCACGTCGCGCCATGCGGCGTTGCGCTGGGCCGTGACCAGCCGGGTGATGTCGTCGAAGGTCAGAACCATTTCGCCGCCGACCCCGCCCTCGATGCGCACGCGCAGGCGCCGGGTTTCGCCTTCCAGGCTGACGTCGATCTCTTCCTCGATGTGGGCTTCGGCCCGGCCGGCCAACTCGCTGAGTTCCGGCGAGACCTCGCCCAGCGGACGGCCGATGATGGCAGGGTCGCGGATGGCCAGAAGCTCGACCGCGCTGTCGTTGATGACCGAGACCCGGCGGCGCCGATCGAGCCCGATGACGCCGGCCGACACGCCCGACAGCACCGTCTCGATGAAGCGGCTGCGCCCGGTGGCCTCCTCGCTCGCGGCCCTCAGGGCGGTCTGCTGGGCCTCCAGATCGCCGGTCATGCGGTTGAACGCGGCCGACAGGGTCTTGATCTCGCCGGGGCCGTCCTCGCCGTCGACCCGCGCCGTCAGGTCGCCGGAGGCCACGCGATCGGCCGCCTCGACCAGACGGCCGATCGGCGCCGAGATGGCGCTGGCCGCCCCCATCCCCAGCCAGATGGCGCCCACCAACACCAGAAGGGCCGTCTCGACATAGCTGAGGGCGAAGGCGGCCTGGATGCGCTCGCGGCTCTGCTGGGCCTCGCGATAGGCGACGATCGACTCCTCGCCGTTGCGCATCTGGGCGATGAGGCCCGGCTTCAGGGGCCGCACCAGATACAGATAGGCCTCGCCATAGGCCGGCAGGGCCGTCAACGAGCGCACGGCGTCCGGGTTTTCAGTGACCTGCTGCGGCGGCGGGCCGCCTTCAGCCGCGGCCTCAAGCGCAGCCAGCGGCGGCGCGACATAGGGCGGAGCGCCGGGCGTCTCGCCGCTGGCCAGCACCTCGCCGTCCGGCCCGAGGATGTAGACGGCGGGATAGCCGAACAGTTCGGCGATCTGGGCCAGGGCGTCGGAAAACTGGATGCGGTTTTCGAACAGGGGGCGGGCGCCGCCCAGCTGCTCGGCGATCACGGCCAGATCGGCGTCCATCTCGTCGGACACGTCTTCCAGATAGGCCTGCCCGATGCTGGCGCCGTTCTCCACCGCCGACTGCACATTGCCGCTGAACCACTGGTCCACGCCCCGGTTGACCAGAACGCCGAAGACCAGGGCGATCATCACGGCCGGGACCAGGGCCACCATGGAGAACAGGGTCACGAACCTCAGATGCAGCCGGGCGCCGGCGTCCGTCCGGCGTCGGAACAGCGACAGGGCTCGGCGGCCCACCACGGCGGCCAGTCCGGCGATCAGCAGCAGATTGACCCCGAGAATGGCCAGCACGGCCTGGCTCGCGCTGGCCCGCGCGCCCTCGCCGGCGCTACCCGGAGCCACAGCCACCAGCCAGATCGCCGCGGCCGTGATCACGAAGGCGATGGCGTAGGCGATGAGAAAGGCGTTGCGCCGCCGCTCCTCCGACCAGCCGGCGAACCAGCGCGTCGCGCCGCGACGGTCGGCAGGTACGGGATCGGTATCGGCGGCGGATGTTTCCGTCATGCCACGACAGCTTCGGCCAGCTGTGGCGGAATATCAACACCCGAGTTGCCGGAATGCGTCACTTTGCGCCAGAGCACCGCGAGACCCGCCTCGACCTCGGCCGGCGACTCCAGCCGGCACAACCGCGACTTGGCCGCGCGCCTCTCCAGCGGATCGTCGGGCCAGGGCGCCTGTTCGACATACCAGCCCAGGTGTTTGCGGAACATCTTCAGCCCCAGCGGCAGGCCGTAGAAGGCGACGGAGGCGCGCAGGTGTTCGACCACAATACCCAGTCGTTCCTCGCGATCCGGCTCCTCCATCGCCGCGCCGCCGGCGAGGGCCCGCTCCATGTGGGCCGCCAGCCATGGCCGCCCGTAGACGCCGCGCCCCAGCATCAGGGCGTCCGCGCCCGACTGCCGCAGCGCCTCGCACGCGTCGTCGGCGGTCAGGATGTCGCCGTTGACGATGACGGGCACGCCCACCGCCGCCTTGACCTCGCCGACTGCGGTCCAGTCGGCGACGCCGGTGTAGAACTGCTGCCGCGTCCGCCCGTGCACCGTCACCGCCCGGACGCCGATCTCCTCGGCCCGCTTCGCCAGCAGGGGCGCATTGCGATGGGCGTCGTCCCAGCCCAGCCGCATCTTGACCGTCACCGGCCGGCTGGTCGCCTCGACCGCCGCCTGCATCAGCCGGCAGGCGAGGTCGGGGGTGCGCATCAGGGCCGAACCGCAGGCCGAGCCTGTGACCTCCTTGGCCGGGCAGCCGAAATTCAGGTCGATGATGTCCGCGCCGGCCGCCTCGGCCATGCGCGCGCCCTCGGCCATGGCGGCGGGGTCACGCCCGACCAGCTGGATCACCGTCAGCGGCAGCCCCTCGCCCACCGCCGCACGCCGGACGACATCCGGTCGCGCGCGGGCCAGCTCGGCGGCGGCGACCATCTCGGTCGCCACATAGGCCGCGCCCAGCCGTGAGGCGAGCCGCCGGAACGGCAGGTCGGTGATGCCGGTCATGGGCGCGGTCAGCACCCGGCCGGGCACCCACACGTCGCCGATCTGTATCCCTGCGCTCATCGGTTCCCTAGCGCCGCATGACGGGCCCCTCGTCAAGCGCAACCGCGGCGATTAGAAGGCCGGGGATGACCACGCCCGCATCCGCCTTCGCCGCCATCGTGGTCGCCGCCGGCTCCGGCTCCCGCGCCGGAGGGGCCAAGCAATGGCGGATGCTGGGCGGCAAGCCGGTGGTCCGCTGGTCGGTCGAGGCCCTGCTGGCGGCCGGCGCCGAAGACCTTGTCGTCGTCGTTTCGCCCGCCTCGGAGGCGGAGGCGGAGGCCGCCCTCGCGGGCCTGTCCGGCTGGCGGCTGGCCTCCGGGGGCGCTACCCGCGCCGAGTCGGTCCGCAACGGCCTTGCGGCCCTCGGCGGGCCCGGCGACCGGCCGGTGCTGATCCATGACGCCGCTCGCCCCCTGTTGAGCGCCGCCGTCATCCGCCGGGTGCTTGAGGCCTTGCCTGGCGTCGATGGCGTCATGCCGGCCTTGCCCGTGGCAGACAGCCTGCGCAAGGAGGCGGACGGCGTTGTTTCAGGCGCGGTCGAGCGTGACTTGCTCTGGCATGCCCAGACACCCCAGGCCTTCAGCTACCGGACTATCGTCGATGCCTACGGCGCCTGGCCCGCCGATGTGACGGCGACGGATGAGGCCTCTGTGGTCGTGCGCGCCGGCGGCGGCGTCGTTTTCGTCAAGGGTGATCCGCGCCTGATGAAACTGACCTTCCCGGAGGATTTCGCCATGGCCGAAGCGCTCATTCCCCGCCAGACGCGCGTCGGCCAGGGCTTCGACGCCCACCGCTGGGGCCCGGGGACCTCGGTCTGGCTGTGCGGGGTCGAGATTCCGCACGACCAGACACTGATCGGCCATTCCGACGCCGACGCCGGGCTGCACGCCCTGACCGACGCCATCCTCGGCGCCATGGGCGACGGCGACATCGGCGATCATTTCCCGCCCACCGATCCGCAGTGGAAAGGCGCCTCGTCCGACCGTTTCCTGGTTCACGCCGTGGAGCGGCTGGCCGCGCGCGGCGGCCGGCTGGTCAATGTCGACGTCACCCTGATCTGCGAGCGTCCGAAGGTGAAGCCGCACCGTCAGGCGATGCGCGAACGCCTCGCCGGACTGCTCTCGCTCCCGCTGGACGCGGTCAGCGTCAAGGCGACGACCACCGAGGCCATGGGCTTCACCGGGCGGGGCGAGGGCCTGGCCGCCCAGGCGCTGGCGACGATCGAGCTTACTGGCTCCTGAGCGCCCTCAGCTCTTCCGTATCCTGCATGCTGCGCTGCAGGGAGCCGAACAGATTGACGTAGTCGTCGGTCCACGGCCTCACGGCGGTGCGGGCCGGCGTGTTCCAGCGCTCGTCCATCCGGAAATCGGCCAGACCGGCGTCGGTGGGCGACAGGATCAGCGCCTCGGTCGAGGCCTCGGCCATCTCCGGCGTCTCGTCCCGCTCGTAGTATAGCTGGTGCAGGCTCGGCCGTCCCAGCGCCTGGGCCGCGGCGATGGCCGGCAGGGTGATGTCAAGGTTGCGGTTCGACAGGTGCAGCAGCACCACCCCGTCCGGCTTCAGCAGTTTCAGATAGCCGCCGATGGCCTCGGCGGTCAGCAGGTGGGTCGGCACCGCGTCGGACGAGAAGGCGTCGATGATCAGCAGGTCGTAGGACCCCGGCGTCTCCTTCGCCAGCGTCAGGCGGGCGTCGCCCAGGACCGTATTGATCGGGCCGGAGGCGCAGTGCGAGATGTAGGAGAACCAGCGCGGGTCGCGCGACAGCGCGTTCACCATCGGGTCGATCTCGAAGAAGGTCATGGCGTCTTCGGTGCGTTTGTAGGTCGCCATGGCGCCCGAGCCCTGGCCGACCACGCCGATCTTCGCCGGACCGCGCTGGCCGATCATTGTCGCCGCCTGGCCGATCGGGGTGGACGCCGCATAGTAGAGGGTCGGAACGCAGTCGAAGCGGCCGTCGCGCGCCTGGGCGCCGTGCAGGGTGGTGCCGTGCATCAGCACATGGACGTCGCCGCCCAGCCGGGGATCGGGCGAGTTGGCCACCCGCATCACGCCGAAGAAGCTGCGCTCCGAATAGCTCCAGTCGTAGCCTCGGGCGATCCACTGGGCCGGAAGGGTGATCATCAGCAGGACGGCGGTGAAGACCAGCGCCCGGTCCCGGATCAGGAAGGCGCAGATGGCGGCGGGCATCAGCATGACCATGGCCAGCTGGTCCATGCCCAGCGGGAAGTTGGCGTAAAACCAGCCGCGCGCGCCGTCGTTGGCGTTGAGCCAGAGCGACAGCAGCACCGGAGAGGCGGCGACCGCGCCCGCGGCGGCCAGGGTTCCGATCCGGGTTCCGGTCAGCCGCCCCCGGCCCCACGGACGGGCGAGGCCGACCAGCACCAGCACCAGCGGATACTCCCACACCATGTTGAAGATGACCGGGGCCAGCAGGGCGGTGAAGGCGCCGCCGACGACGCCGCCCAGCGACATCAGCAGGTAGAATTCCGTCAGCCGGTCCGGCGGCGGACGTCGCGACGCCAGCAGCTGATGGCACATCAGGGCGGCGAAGAAGAAGGCGATCAGGTGCAGACCGAAGGCCAGCGACCAGTTGGCCGAGCGGAAGGCGACGATCAGGACGACGATGGCCCCCGTCGCGCCCTGGATGACCAGGGTGACGTTGAGCGGAATCCACGGCCGGGCCTGGAAGGCGATGACGAAGGTCAGCAGATACAGCGCCAGGGGGATCACCCACAGGAACGGCGCCGAGGCCACGTCGGTCGACAGGTGGGCGGTGACCCCCAGCATCAGGCTGGACGGCGCCGCCGCCAGCAGCACCAGAATTCCCTTCTCGCGCCAGGCGATGGGCGCGCTGGCCTCCAGCCGCGCCGGCTCGGTCGTGCGGTCGAGGCGGCGGCGCCAGACCACCAGGGCCAGGGCGACGACCATCAGCGTGAAGAGGACGTAGCCGCCGCTCCAGCCCCACCGCTGTCCCGACAGGGTCGCCAGCGGCTCGATCAGGACGGGATAGGACAGCAGGGCCAGGAAGCTGCCCAGATTGGAGGCGGCGTACAGCACATAGGGATTCCGGCCGTCGGCGTGGCCGGCGCGGACCCGCGCGTACCAGGCCTGCAGCAGGGGCGCCGTCGCCGACAGGACGGCGAAGGGCGCGCCCACCGACAGGGTCAGGGTGGCCAGCAGCCACAGGATCGGCGCCGCCGGGTCGGGATCGCCCAGCCAGCCGTTGACGCCCAGCGGCAGGAACAGGGCGGCGACGAGCAACAGGCCCAGATGGATGGCCACCTGGAGCCTGATCGACCCGACCTTCTGCACCAGATGGGCGTAGCCGTAGCCGGCCAGCAGGGCGGTCTGGAAGAAGACCATGGCGGTGTTCCACACCGCCGGCGACCCGCCCAGCATCGGCAGGACCAGCTTGGTCACCATCGGCTGGACCACGAACACGAGCGACGCCGAGGTGAAGATGGCGACCGCGAACAGGAAGGGGGTCAGGCGATCGGCCGGCCGGTCGGGCGCGCCGGAGCCGGCG
Source organism: Brevundimonas sp. (assembly GCF_030704825.1). Classification (GTDB taxonomy): domain Bacteria; phylum Pseudomonadota; class Alphaproteobacteria; order Caulobacterales; family Caulobacteraceae; genus Brevundimonas. The sequence goes on from NZ_JAUYNX010000001.1 coordinate 123,127, forward strand.
CCGGAGCCGATGCCGGAGTCCCCTGTGGTGTCGCTCATGCCCGCCCCGTATGCTGGCGCCGTCTCCGGGCGCATACGCCCACCCTGGACCGACTCGCCGCCCTTTCGGAAGGCCTCGAACGCATGTTCCCCGACGACATCCACGCCCTGGCCCGGCAGGTGATCGAAACGGCCGCCGCGCGGGGCCTGACCCTCGCCACGGCGGAGAGCTGCACCGGCGGTCTGGTGGCCGGCGCCCTGACCGCGATCGCCGGGTCCTCGGCGGTCTTCGAGCGCGGCTTCGTCACCTACAGCAACGCCGCCAAGACCGAACTGCTGGGCGTGCCGGCCGGAATGATCGAGACCCACGGCGCGGTGTCCGAACCCGTCGCACGGGCCATGGCGGACGGCGCCGTCGCCCGGTCGCGGGCCCTGGTCTCCGTGGCCGTCACGGGCGTCGCGGGACCCGGGGGCGGTTCGCCGGACAAGCCCGTCGGCCTGGTGCATTTCGGCGCGGTCGGCCCGGCGGGCGCGATCCACGCCGAACACCGCTTCGGCGACGCCGGACGCGAGGCGATCCGGCTGGAAGGCGTCCGCGTGGCGCTGGGGCTGCTGCTCGACCGGATCGGGGCATGATCGTCGACGCCCGCGGTCATCGCTGCCCGACGCCCAGCCTGAAGCTTCAGAAGGCGATGCGCGACGCCGCGCCGGGCGCGCGGCTGACCCTGCTGGCCACGGATCCGATGGCGCGGATCGACGTGCCGCATCTGATGGCGGGACTCGGCGGAGAGGTGATCTCGATCGACGAGGCCGGCGGCGTCCTGACTATCGTGATCGCGACGCCCGGCGCGCCGACAGGCTGACCACGGTGTCCGGCAGGGGTTCGTCGGGTTCGATCTCGGGCGCGCCCATCGACCGGGCGGCGATCTCCATCTCGGTGGCGAAGGCCCCGCCGTAGAAGATGGCGTTGACGTTCCACGACAGCCAGATCAGCAGCACCACCACCGCGCCGACCGAACCGTAGGTCGCGCCCAGCGGGGCGATCTGCTCGACATAGATGGCGCACAGCCACGACGAGACGGTCGACATCACCGTGGCCACCACCCCGCCCACGAGCGACGGCGCCCAGGCCACCGGCGCGCGGTGGGACATGGCGTAGCGGTAGAGCATGGTCAGGCCGATCGCGAGCCCGAGGGCGGGCCACAGACCGTCCAGCGGCAGACCCCCGCCGCCCGTCTCCGCCCCGCCCGGACCGGCGTGTTCCAGCAGGCGCGACGTCACCACCGCCCCGGACACCACGGTGAACAGCAGGAAGGCGAACAGGGCGACGAAGAAGGCCAGCAGATTGAATTTGAAGAAGCCGTGCGACTCGTCCTCGTCATGGATCAGGTTCAGCCCGGCCAGCAGGGCCTTGAAGCCCCGGTGCGCCGCATAGCCGCCGATGACCACGGCGAAGAAGCTCTGGGCCGAAACGGTGCGGGCGGAGGCGTTGGCCAGTCGCTCGATCTCGGCGGTGAAGATGGCCCGCGCGGCGTAGGGCATGACGTCGGCCAGGGCCGCGGCCTGCTCGCTGACCTGGCTGATCGACAGCACGGCCTTGTAGAAGCCGATCAGGATGGCGATGGCCGGGAAAACCGCCAGCAGGGCGAAGAACGAGACCCCGCCGGTGTAGAGCATCACGTCGCGGCCCCAGCTGCGCGTGAAGGCCTTGACCGCAAGGCGGCCCCACAGCCGGGGGGTCGCCCAGCGCGCGGCCGCGTCGATGTCCGATTTCGCGTTCAATCCGGTCCCCACAACCGCCCAGATCGGCCCTTCTACCCTAATTCGGAGCGCGGGAAACCCGGACTGGGGATAGGGATGTCCAGGCCGTTGCTAACGGCCGTGCGCCCGCTATGGTCCGCCGCCATGAAACCGCTTCCGGGGCTGGAGGCGGCGGAGACATCGCCCTTGAGTTCCGACCCGCGCATTCTGGTCGTCGCCCCCGACGACAGCCTGGTCGGCCCCCTGTGCCAGGGGCTGGACGCCCTCGGCTGGCGCACCGTCACGGCGCGTTCGCTGGCCGGCGCCATCCAGGTGCTGATCGACTGGCCGCTCGAGACGGTGATCCTCGACGCCCGCCTGCCCGATGGGCCCGGCGGAATCGCCGCCCTGCGCCAGACGGTGTCGCCCCGGCGCCTCCCGATTCTGGCCATCGGGACCGAGGCCGCGGCCTGGGAGCCGGGCCTGGCGGATATCGTCATGTCGATCCCGCCGCACGCGGCCCAGGCCGCGCTGCGGCTGGAGAACATGATCCGCTCCGCCATCGCCGAGGAGGAGGTGTCGCTGCGCGAGGCGACCTTCGCGGCCCGGGGCGAACCCCTGCCCCCGGCGGATCCCGACGCCTCGCCGCTGCGGGTGCTGGCCGCCGGCAAGCCCGACCGCCACTTCCTGGCCCTGTCCAACGCCCTGACCGCCCGCGGCTGCGAGGTGGTGGCGGCGCCCACGCCCTACACCGCCTTCGACTATCTGCACGAACGCCCGTTCGACGCCGCGGTGCTGTGGGGCGCCGAGGACCACGCTCCGGCCCTGTCCATCGCCTCGGGCATGAAGCGGAACACCCGCCTGTATCACATCCCCGCGGTGCTCTATCTGCGCGGCGCGGGCGAGATCAACCTGGCCGAACTGTACAATCGCGGCTTCGCCGACGTCGCCGCCGCCGACACGCCCGAGGACGAAACCGCCGAACGCATCGTCGCGCTCGCCGGGGCCCATCGCCGGCACGTCGCCATTCGCAAGGCGCTGGAGAGCGCGCGCGGATCGGGCCTGACCGATCCGGCCACCGGCCTGTTCACTCCCGAACTGTTCGCCAGCCACCTGGCCCGGGTGGCCGAGGGCGCCCGCCTGCGCCGCCGCCCCCTGTCGGTGGCCGTGCTGCGGGTGTCCGAGAGCGAGGCCGTGGCCGAGGCCCGCAAGGGCGGCTGGCTGGACCGCGCCCTGCCCCAGATCGGGGCCATGGTCTCGCGCCTGATCCGCACCGAGGACACCGCCGCCCGCCTGTCGCCGGACGTCTTCGCCCTGGCCCTGCCCGCGACCCATGGCCCGGCCGGCCGCATCGCCGCCGACCGCATCGCCGCCGTCATCGGCTGCACCGCCTTCGACGCGGGTCCGGACCGCTCGCCCTTCGTGGTGGAGTTCGAGGTCGGCGTGGCCGAGGTCGGGCCCGGCGAGTCGCCTGCCGCCGTGCTGGAACGCGCCTCCGGAGACATTCGCGGCCCGGCCTGATCGCCATTTGACAACTTGATTTGTCTAATGCAGGTTCGCGCCATGACAGCGCGTCCCTCGGCCCTGCTTGACGACCTGGACACGGCCCGGCTGGCGCTGGCGCCGATCCGTCGGCGCATCCTCGCCGCCCTGACCGAGCCGGCTTCCGCGGCGGGCCTGTCGGAGACGCTCGGCCTCCCCCGCCAGAACATCGGCCACCACCTGCGCGCGCTCGAGGCCGCCGGCCTGATCCAGCTGGCCGGGGAACGGCGGCGGCGCGGCTTCACCGAACGCCTGTTCGTCGCCGCCCGGAGCTATGTCTTCGATCCGGCGATGATGCAGGCTCCGCCCGACCCCGACGCGGTCGAGGCCCAGGATCGCCACGCCGCCGACCACCTGATCTCGACCGCCTCGACCATCGTCCGCGATGTCGCCCGCATGCGCCAGGCCGCCGCCGCCGAGGGCGCGCGCCTGCTGACCCTGACGGTCGAGGCTGACGTGACCTTCGCCGCGCCCGCCGATTTCGACGCCTTCACCGAAGAGGTCAGCGCCGCCGTCGCCGCCCTGGCCCGCAAATACTCGGCCCCATCCGGCCGCCGCTACCGCCTCACCGCCGCCGCCCATCCTGCAACGCCCAAACCCGCTCCAGCCAGGAACTGACCGCCATGACCGACGCCGCCCAGCCCATGGAGGACCACGTCCTCGTCGAGGTCACCGTGCCCGCCCCCGCCGACGCGGTCTGGGCCGCCCTGCGCGATCCGGCGCAGATCAAAAACTGGTTCGGCTGGGACGCGGACAGCCTGAAGGACGAGATCGACTTCATCTTCGTCACCCACGCCCAGGCCGACGAGGAACGCCGCACCGTCACCTTCGTCGGCGTCAACGACCGCTACGAGGTCGAGGCGCGCGGCGAAACCAGCCTCGTCCGGGTGGTCCGCTCGGCTCCCGCCGGCGAGTGGACCGACGTTTTCGACGGCATGATCGAGGGCTGGATCTCCTTCACGCAGCAGCTGGCCTTCGCCTTCGCCCGCCACCCCGGCCAGATGCGCCGGACGATCTTCTTCTCCGGCCCGCCGCGGGAGGATCGCCTGGCCCGGTCGCTGCTCGGCCTCGACGCCGCCCCGGCTGCGGGAGAGCCGTGGTCGATGCCGCTGGGCCCCGACGTGGACGCCGCCGGCCAGGTCTGGTTCACGGCGCGCCATCAGTTGGGCGTCACCGTCGACGCCTGGGGCGATGGCCTGCTGGTCGTGCTGGACCAGCCCGGCAACGAGAAAAATCCCCGCGGCTCGACGATGCTGACCCTGACGACCTACGCCCTGTCCGACACCGCCTTCGCCGATCTGGAAAGCCGATGGAAAGCCTGGTGGGACCAGCGTTTCGAAAACGTCGCGCCGGGCTGCTGAGCCTCAGAGCCGGCGGTACATCAGGTGCAGGCCGACGAGGCCTTCGGTCGGATGATCGAAGGCCTCCGGCGCGGTGCCGAGGATTTCGAAGCCCAGCGACCGCCACAGCTTCACCGCCGCGCGGTTCGCCTCGACCACTGCGTTGAACTGCATCGCATGGAAGCCGGCCTCCGCCGCGCCGCGGATCACCGCCGCGCCCAACGCCCGGCCCACGCCCCGTCCGCGGGCCTCGGGCGCGACCATGAAGCTGGCGTTGGCGATATGGGAGCCCGGTCCCAGCTGGTTGGGACCGAATTTCGCCGTGCCCAGCACCCCGCCGGTCCCGTCGACCGCGACCAGCACCACCCATGATGGCGGATTCCAGAGGGCCTTGCCGAACGCCTCAGTCAGGTCGCGCGGGTAGGTGTAGGTCTCACCGGCCTCCGCCGTCGCCTTCACGATCGGCCAGATCGCCGGCCAGTCGGCCGCGGTCGCCTCGCGGATCGTCAGGGTCACGCCGCCCCCGCGACCCGCGCCAGATCGGCGGTGATGCGTTCGGCCACCTTGAGCCGCTCGGCCGCCGTGTCCCAGTCGCCCTTGACCACGATTTTCTGGTCGGGCCGGATCTTCCAGAAGGCGTGGTTCTTCTGGATCAGGCCGACCAGCCCCATCGGATTGGGGAATTCGTTGTTGCGCAGCGTCAGCACCGCCCCCTTGGGCCCGATGTCGATGCGTTCGATGCAGGCGGTCTTGCAGTTGGCCTTGATGCCGACGATGCGCAGCAGCTGCTTCGCCTCGTCCGGCAGCGGCCCGAACCGGTCGATCAGCTCGGCCGCCAGGGCCTCGCGCGTTTCCGAGTTCTCGGCATCCGACAGGCGGCGATACAGGCTCAGGCGAACATTCAAGTCCGGGACGTAATCCTCTGGAATCAATACGGCCGCGCCGACATTGATGGCCGGAGACCAGCCGCGGTCGACGGCGCCCCCGCCCTCGCCCGCCTGGCGCAGCTCGGCCACGGCGTCCTCCAGCATCTGCTGGTACAGTTCGACCCCGACCTCGCGGATATGGCCTGACTGCTCGTCGCCCAGCAGATTGCCGCCGCCGCGCTGATCCAGATCGTGGCTGGCCAGCTGGAAGCCGGCCCCGAGGTTGTCCAGAGACTGCAGCACCTGCAGCCGCCGCTCCGACGACAGGCTCATCGGCCTGTCCGGCGGGGTGGTCAGATAGGCGAAGGCGCGCGCCTTGGCCCGGCCGATGCGGCCGCGGATCTGGTGCAGCTGGGCCAGGCCGAACATGTCGGCCTTGTGCACGATCAGGGTGTTGGCCGTCGGCACGTCCAGCCCGCTCTCGACGATGGTCGTCGACAGCAGCAGGTCGTAGCTTCCGTCGTAGAAGGCGCTCATCACGTCTTCCAGCTGGGTCGGCGACATCTGGCCATGACCGACCACGAATTTGATCTCGGGGACCTTTTCGCGAAGGAACTGTTCGATGTCCGGGAGGTCGCTCAGGCGCGGCACCACGTAATAGGCCTGGCCGCCGCGGTATTTCTCGCGCAGCAGGGCCTCGCGCACCAGCACCGGGTCCCACGGCGTGACATAGGTCCGCACCGCCAGACGATCGACGGGCGGGGTGGCGATGATCGACATCTCGCGGATGCCCGACAGGGCCATCTGCAGCGTCCGCGGGATCGGCGTGGCGGTCAGGGTCAGCAGATGCACATCGGCCCGCAGGGACTTCAGCTTCTCCTTGTGCTTGACCCCGAAATGCTGCTCTTCATCAACGATAACAAGGCCTAAATCCTTGAACCCGACCTGTTCGCTGAGCACCGCATGGGTGCCGACGACGATCTCGAAGCTGCCGTCCTTCAGCCCGGCGCGCGTCTCGGCCGCGTCCTTGGCGGTCACCATCCGCGACAGGTGCCGCACCTTGACCGGCCAGCCGGCGAACCTTTCCGAGAAGGTCTTGAAATGCTGCCGCGCCAGCAGGGTGGTGGGGCAGACCACCGCCACCTGCTGGCCAGTCATGGCCACGACGAAGGCGGCCCGCAGCGCCACCTCGGTCTTGCCGAAGCCGACGTCGCCGCAGATCAGCCGGTCCATCGGCGTGCCCTTGCCGAGGTCCTCCAGCACGTCGCCGATGGCGTTCAGCTGGTCGTCCGTCTCCTCATAGGGGAAGCGGGCGCAGAACTCGTCGAACAGGCCGTGCGGCGGGACGATCGGATCCGAACTGCGCAGCGACCGCTTGGCCGCCAGGGCGATCAGCCCCTCGGCCATGTCGCGCAGGCGGGCTTTCGCTTTCGCCTTGCGCGCCTGCCAGCCCGCCCCGCCCAGCCGGTCCAGCTGCGCCCCGTCGGAATCCGAGCCATATCGGGTCAGCAGGTCGATGTTCTCGACCGGCAGGTACAGCTTGCTGTCGCCGGCGTAGAGCAGCTCCAGGCAGTCGTGCGGCGCCTGCTGGATCTCCAGCGTCTTCAGCCCCTCGTAGCGGCCGATCCCGTGATCCAGATGGACGACCAGATCGCCGGTCGTCAACGCCGAGGCCTCGGCGAGGAAGTTCGACGCCCGCCGCTTCTTCTTGGGCCGCGCCAGCCGGTCGCCCAGCATGTCGGTCTCGGAGATGACGGCGATGTCGTCCGTCTCGAAACCGTGCTCGACCGGCAGGACGCCGCGCAGATACAGGTCCTTCGGCGCCTTGAGCACATCGGCCCAGTTGCGCACGGCGACCACATGCTCCAGCCCGTGATCGGCCAGCATGGCCGCCAGACGCTCGGACGAGCCCTCGGTCCAGGACGCGAACAGCACCTGTTTCCCGGCCGCTTTCACCGCCTCGGCGTGACGCGCCACGGCCTCGAACAGATTGACGCTGTCCTGGGCCCGTTCGGCCGCGAAGCTGCGCCCAAGCCGGCCGCCGGCGTCCTCGCCGGGCCCATGGAAGGGCGACAGCCGCCGCACCCACCGGCCCGCCAGGGCGCCGTTCCAGTCGCTTTCGTTCAGATACAGCCTCTCGGGCGGCAGGGCCCGGTACGCCGCCCCGCCCTTGCCCATGGAGGCGTCGCGCCGGGCCTCCCAGGCGTCGCGGGTCAGATTCCAGCGTTCGGCCCGCGCGGCCTCGACCTGGTTGTCGAGGAACAGGCGGGCGCCGTCGGGCAGATAGTCGAACAGCGTCTCCAGCCGCTCGTAGAACAGCGGCAGCCAGTGCTCCATGCCCTGCCGCCGCGCGCCCTCGCTGACGGCCGAATACAGCGGGTCGTCCCCCGCCGCGCCGAACAGGGCCAGATAGCCGGTGCGGAACCGCGAGATGCTGTCGGCGTCCAGCAGGGCCTCGGACACCGGCGCCAGCGACACCTCGCGCCGCTGTCCGGTCGAGCGCTGGGTCGCCGGGTCGAAGGTGCGGATCGACTCCAGCTCGGACCCGAACATGTCCAGCCGCACCGGCTCCTCGAAACCCGGCGGATAGACGTCGATGACGCCGCCGCGCACGGCGAATTCGCCGCGCTCCGAGACGGTCGAGGCGCGCATGTAGCCGTTGGCGGCGAAATACCGCTCCAGCGCCGCCGTATCGAGGTCGAGCCCCACGGTGGTTTCGAACCCCGCCCCGCAGGTGATCTCGCGCGGCGGGGTGCGCTGCATGGCCGCCCCGACGGTGGTGACGACCAGCATGGGCCGGCTGTCGTCCGGCGCGCGCTGCGCCAGCCGGGTCAGGGCCGCCATCCGCTCGGCCGACACTGACGAGGTCGGGCTCAGCCGGTCATAGGGCAGGCAATCCCACGCCGGAAACTCCACGATATCAATATCATTCGCGAAAAATCGGAAAGCCTGGACGAACTCGCCCATGCGCGCGTAGTCGCGGGCGACGAAGACGCCGACGCCACGGTCCGCCTTCAGCTGTTCAGCGACGGTGAGCGCGTCCAGCCCCTCGGGGGCGCCGCCCAGCTCCCGGTCGTCGCGTCTGGGGGTCATGGCGTCCATCAGCCGGCGCCCTCGGCCACGGCCGCTGCGACGTGATCGCGCATGAAGTCGCGGATCTTCGCCATCACCGGCGTGTCGTGTTCGGCCGGCGTCGGCTCGCTGCCGATGATCCAGGCGTACAGTTGGTGGTCGTCGTCCTGCGCCAGCAGGGCCTCCAGGGAATCCAGCTCCGGTTCCTCCAGCGTCGGCCCGACCCGGTCGACGAACGGGCCCAGAACCAGGTCGGCTTCGCGGAAGCCCCGCCGCCACGCCCGGAAGGCGATGCGCCCGAGCCGCTCCCGGGCCGATCCTTGATTCAGACGTGCGTCAATATCGGCCACAAGCTTCCTTGCCCGGTGAAATTGCTGAGACGCGCCCTCAAGCAGCGAGCCGCCGCGCGGCGAGCGATAGGGCACTTCAATGAGGATGCCCAGATAGCGTTCCAGACGCGCTTTCGCCAGCTATGCTGTCGCGCCATGCGGCCGCAGATTCTCTTTCCCCTGTTCGCGGAGGTCTCCAGCCTGAAGGGCGTGGGGCCCCGGATCCTGCCGCTCGTCCAGAAACTGGCCGGACCGCTGGTCCGCGATGTGCTGTTCCTGTCGCCCTCCGGCCTGATCGTGCGCCGGCCGATGACGGCGGCCAATGCGGTGGAGCATCAGGTCGGGATATTCGAGATCGTCGTCGATCGCCTGATCGTGCCCGGCAAGCCCGGCGTTCCGATCAAGGTGCGCGCTTCGGACGACACCGGCTTCGTGCATCTGATCTGGTTCGGCGGCTCGGCCCAGCACATCGAACGCCTGCTGCCCCGGGGCGAAAAGCGGCTCGTCTCCGGCAAGGTCGAGCGGTTCAACGCCGAGGTTCAGATCGCCCACCCGGACATCTTCAGACTGGAGGAGGCCGGAGACATCGCCGCCGTCGAGCCGGTCTATCCGGCGACCCAGGGTCTGTCGTCGCGCGTGGTGCGCAAGCTGGCGCAGGCGGCGCTCTCGCATGCCCCCGACCTGCCCGAGTGGCAGGACCCCGCATGGCTGGCCAGGAACCGCTGGCCCGGCTGGCGGGCCGCCCTCGAGGCCCTGCACGCGCCGACCTCGGAGTTCGACCTCGCGCCCGACGCACCCGCCCGTCAGCGGCTGGCCTATGACGAACTGCTGGCCCACCAGCTGGCCCTCGCCCGCCGCCGCCGGGCCCGGCAGATCACGCCGGCGCCGCGCATCCGGCCCGGCGAGGCTTCCGCCCGCCTGCTGGCCGCCCTGCCCTTCGACCTGACCGACGCCCAGGTCCAGGCCGTCGCCGAGATCCGGCGCGACCTCGCCTCGGGCGAGCAGATGGGCCGGCTGCTGCAGGGCGACGTCGGCTCGGGCAAGACCGCGGTCGCGGCCCTGGCCCTGGCGGACGCCGCCGCATCGGGCTTCCAGGCCGCCCTTATGGCCCCGACGGAAATCCTTGCCCGCCAGCATTGGCAGAGGCTGGCGCCGATGCTGGAGGCGGCCGGCGTTCCGACAGTGCTGCTGACCGGGCGCGACACGCCCGGCGAACGGCGGACGCGGCTGGCCGCCCTGGCCTCGGGCGAGGCCCGGGTCGCCATCGGCACCCACGCCCTGTTCCAGGACGCCGTCCGCTTCGACCGGCTGGCGCTCGCGGTCATCGACGAGCAGCATCGCTTCGGCGTCAGCGAGCGCCAGCGGCTGCAGGCCAAGGGCGACCCCCGCACGGGCGGCGTCCACCTGCTGACCATGTCGGCCACCCCCATCCCCCGCACCCTCGAGCTGACCCAGTACGGCGAACTGGAGGTGTCCCGGCTGATGGAGAAACCGCCCGGTCGCACGCCGGTCACCACGGCCGTCCTGCCGCTGGCCCGCATCGGCGAGGTCGCGAAACGGCTCAAGGCGGCGATCGACAGCGGGGCGCAGGCCTACTGGATCTGTCCGCTGGTGGCCGAGAGCGAGGCGTCGGACCTCGCCGCCGCCGAGGCCCGGGCCGCCGACCTGCGCCGCATCCTCAAGGTCGAGGTCGGTCTCGCCCATGGCCAGATGCCGGGCGCCGAACGCGAGGCGGTGATGGCCGATTTCGCCGACGGCCGCCTGCCCCTGCTGGTCGCCACCACCGTGGTGGAGGTCGGGGTCGACGTGCCCAACGCCACCATCATGGTCATCGAACACGCCGACCGCTTCGGCCTGGCCCAGCTGCACCAGCTTCGCGGCCGGGTCGGCCGGGGCGCCAAGGCCAGCGCCTGCATCCTGCTGTACGGCGGCGGCGACGACGGCCAGGGGGCGTCTCTGGGCGAGACGGCCCGCCTGCGGCTCGAGACCCTGCGCCGCACCGAGGACGGTTTCGAGATCGCCGAGGAGGATTTCCGCCTGCGCGGCGGCGGCGATCCCCTGGGGCTGAAACAAAGCGGCTTCCCCGCCTATCGCTTCGCTGACCCGATCCGGCACCGGTCCCTGTTGCTGGCCGCCGCCGACGACGCCCGTCTGGTGCTGGGCCGCGATCCCGACCTCGCCTCGCCGCGCGGGGAGGCGGTGCAGGTTCTGGAAGCGCTGTTCGACTGGCGCAACGACCGGCCCGGGATCGACTAGGTCGACCGGCGCGCCGCCCACACCGCCAGCCGCGCCTGAACATCAGCTTCAATATCGCCGTAGAACAGATTGTAAGGACGGGATTTTCTTCGATCCGCCCAACTGCCTGTCTCGCGGAAGGACTCGGTCTTCGGCTCCGTGTGGCGCAACAGGCCGCCGCGGCATTGGGTGGCGATCTCGCGGGCCATCAGGGCCGGCCGGGCGCCCCATTCCAGGCCGGTGGCGTTGGTCGCCCCCTGATGCAGCCGCGCCTCGACCGGCGCCGTGTCGGTCGAGCCGGTGACCGGATTGACGCACAGGGCGGCGCGGTCGCCCAGATCGACCAGCCGTCCCCGGTCGTCCCAGACCAGCGCCCGCCGCAGCCGTCGCCGGCCCGCCCCGTCGTTGCCCTCGCTGACCGGCGACCATGCGACGACGCAACCGACCTGATCGCGCCGCGCGCAGGGCGGAACCCCGGCCGGCAGCCCGTTGGCCGGAACCACGACGTCGGCCAGATAGACCGCGACCAGCCGGCGGCGCAGGGCCTCGTCGCCCGCGATCCGCTCCCGCACCAGCCGCCCGGTCAGTTCGCCGCCCTGTTCGACCCCCGCCAGCACGATCGGCCCGGCCGGATGTCGGGCGATCCAGGCGTCGAAGGCGGCGGCGACGTCTCGCCAGGCGAAGGCCCGCGCCTCGCGCGCGTCTTCGCGCAGCGTCAGCCGGGTGTAGAGGCTGCCCTGCCGGTAGCGGGGCGCGCTGATCGCCCCCGCCCGCGCGAACGGGCCGGCGTAGTTGGGCAGCACCACCCGCTTCAGCCAGGCGTCGGCCTCGGCGTCCCCGATCGGGCCGTTCCACTCGCGCCCGCCGTTGTAGGTGGTCGAATGCACGAAGAAGACCGCCGCCGGTCCGGAGTCCGCCGTGCGGACGTCGCGCAGGGCCCAGGCGGCGGGATCGCCGTAGTCCGGCGCCGGCGGCGGCTGGTAGGTCTGGAACGGCACCTGGGGATCCAGCCCCGCCCGCAGGATGTCCCCGCGCCACACCGCCACCGCCGTGGCCAGCACCAGCACGACGGCCAGCCCGGTCCAGCCGACCCACTGGCGCAGGGTCATCCCGCCGGCCTTCATCGATACGGATCCGCCGTGGCCAGGAAGTCCTGCACATAGCGCCGCACGCCCTCTTCCAGCGGCGTCGACTGTCCCGCGAATCCGGCGGCGCGCACCCGCTCCATCCGGGCCTCGGTGAAATACTGGTATTTGTCGCGGATGCTCCCGGGGGTGTCGACGTATTCGACCCGGGGCGCCTTGCCCGCCGCCGCGAAGGTGGCGTGGGCCAGATCGAGGAAGGAGCGCGCCTGGCCCGAGCCGGCGTTGAACACGCCCGAGACGTCGGGCGCCTCCAGCAGCCATTCGACCATGTCGACCACGTCGTCGACGAAGACGAAGTCGCGCATCTGGCCGCCGTCGGCATAGGCCGGGTTGTGCGAGCGGAACAGGGTGACCGGCTCGTCCGCCTGGACCTTCGGCCAGATCTGGGCCACGACCGACTTCATCCCGCCCTTGTGATACTCGTTGGGCCCGTAGACGTTGAAGAATTTCAGCCCGGCCCATTGGCCCGGCGCATTGTGCGACCCGGCCTGGCGCACGGCGTACTGGTCGAACAGATATTTGGAATATCCATAGGCGTTCAGCGGTCGGAGCGCAGACAGGGAGCGAAGATCGTCATGGTCCTCGAAGCCCAGGCCGCCGTCGCCGTAGGTCGCCGCCGACGAGGCGTAGATCAGCCGCGCGTCGCGCAGGGCGCACCAGTCCCACAGGTCGCGCGACAGGCAGAAATTGGTCTTCAGGATCAGGTCCGCGTCGGGCTCGGTGGTGGAGGAGATCGCCCCCATGTGGATCACGGCCTCGATCCGCTCCGCGTGCCGCTCCAGCTGCAGGAACAGCTCGTCCGGGGACCAGAAGTCGGCGATGGCGTGTTTGGACAGGTTCCGCCACTTACCGAGGTCCGCCGTCTCGAGACGGTCGCAGACCACGATGTCGCGCCGGCCCTCGTCGCACAGGCGCGCGACGATGTTCGAGCCGATGAAGCCGGCCCCGCCCGTCACCACGATCATGCGCCGGATCATGTTCCGCCTTTCAGTTTCTCGACCGTCTTCGTGGTCGAATAGCCGTCCTCGAACGTCGCCAGCCTGACCTCGCCGCCCCAGCTCTCGACCAGATCGCCGCCGACCACGCCCTCGCGCGTGTAGTCCGCGCCCTTGATCAGCACGTCCGGCCGCAGCCGTTCAATCAGGGCCAGCGGCGTGGGATCGTCGAAGGCCGTCACCCGGTCCACGGACTGAAGCCCGCCGATGACCACGGCCCGGCTGTCCAGATCGTTGATCGGCCGCCCCTCGCCCTTCAACCGCCGCACCGAGGCGTCGGTGTTGAGCGCCACCACCAGCCGGTCGCACCACGACCGCGCCTGGGCCAGATAGGCCACGTGGCCGCGGTGCAGGATGTCGAAACAGCCGTTGGTGAAGCCGACCTTCAGCCCCTGCCGCTTCCAGCCCTCGACCACATGCGCCAGCTCTTCCAGCGGCATGACCTTGGCGTGGGCCCCGGCGGCGTGCTGGCTCATCTCGGCGTCGATCAGCTCGGCTGGCGTCACCACCGCCGTGCCGGCCTTGCCGACCACCACCCCCGAGGCGAGGATGGCGAATTCCACCGCCGTCTCCAGCGAGGCGCCCGCGCCCAGGGCCAGGCCCAGCGCCGCCAGGCCGGTGTCGCCGGCGCCCGAGACGTCGAACACCTCGCGCGCCCGGCCGGGGAAATGCTTCGCCGCCCCTCCGCGCCGCATCAGACTCATGCCCTTGCCGGCGCGGGTGACCACCACCGCCTGCGCCGTGGTGATGTGCATCAGGGCCTTCAGCGCGGCCTCGACCTCGGCGTCGGTCTCGACCGGCAGGCCGGTGGCGCCGGCCAGTTCGCTGGCGTTGGGCTTGATCAGATCGACCGCGCCGTAGCGGGCGAAGTCGCGCCCCTTGGGGTCCACCACCACCGGAGCCCCGCTCTTCTCGGCCGCCGCCAGCGCCTGGGCGATCACCAGATCGCTGACCACACCCTTGGCGTAGTCCGACAGAAGATAAACGGAAGAACCTGTAAATGCGTCGCTTTCATCGCCCATCAGCGCCGCCGCCTCCTCGTCCAGCCGCAGCAGCTGCTGGCCGGCGGCGACGAAGCGGGTCTTGACGATGGTGGCCACGCCGGCCCGGCGTTCGACAGCGTCCTCGATGCCCGGCTCGGCGGCGATCAGGGCCGCCAGCTCGTCGCCGGCGGCGTCCCGGCCCGCCACGGCGCCCAGCCGGGCGATCCCGCCCAGCGCCGCCACATTGCGCGCCACATTGCCGACCCCGCCCGGCATGGCCGTGGTCCGCCGCGTGCGCAGAACCGGGATCGGCGCCTCGGGCGATATCCGGCTGACCTCGCCATAGACGTAGCGGTCCAGCATCAGGTCGCCGACGCAGGCGACCCTGACCCCGCGCACGCGCTCCAGCAGCGCCTGCAATTGTCCGAGATCGAGCGTCCGTTCAGCCATCTCCTTGGCCTATCGGATTCAGTGCGCCCCAGAAAGGGGAATGGCCGCCATCCGCGCCTTGGTCAGGTCGTCATAGGCGATCAGATCGGCGGCCAGGGCCTCGAACTGGTCCAGCGGCACCATGTTCGGCCCGTCCGACGGGGCGTTGTCCGGGTCCTGGTGTGTCTCCATGAAGACCGCGTCCACGCCCACGGCCACCGCCGCGCGGGCCAGCACCGGCACGAACTCGCGCTGCCCGCCCGAGGAAGTCCCCTGCCCGCCCGGCTGCTGCACGGAATGGGTGGCGTCGAACACCACCGGACAGCCGATCTCGCGCAGGATCGGCAGCGCCCGCATATCCGACACCAGCGTATTGTAGCCGAAGCTGGCCCCGCGCTCGCAGGCCATGACGTTCGGATTGCCGGCCCCGACCACCTTGGCGATGACGTTCTTCATGTCCCAGGGCGCCAGGAACTGGCCCTTCTTGATGTTGATGACCTTGCCGGTCGCCGCGGCGGCCAGCAGCAGGTCGGTCTGGCGGCACAGGAAGGCCGGAATCTGCAGCACGTCCACGGCCTGTGCGGCGATGCGGCAATGCTCCTCTGTGTGGACGTCGGTCAGCACCGGCAGGCCCGTGACCTCGCGGATCTCGGCGAAGATCGGCAGCGAGCCCTCCAGGCCGAAACCGCGCGCGGCGGTGGCGCTGGTCCGGTTGGCCTTGTCGAAACTGGTCTTGTAGATGACGCCGACGTTCAGCCGTTCCCCGATCTCCTTCAGCGCATGGGCCATTTCCAGCGCGTGCTGGCGGCTTTCCAGCTGGCACGGCCCGGCGATGAAGACGATCCGCTGGCCGCCGCCGATGGAGACGGGCCGCTTCAGGCCTTCCTTGATGTCGATGACGGCGTTGGGCTTGGACAAGGCGAATTTCCCGGATTTGCGGCTGGCGGCGCGCGGTTGATGCCGCACGCTTGCGGCGATCAGGTGGCGTCGGAGGACGAGGTTCGCAAGCTATCAGGAGCCCGGCCGCATGACCACCGAGGGCGACCACCCTCAATAACGGCGGGACGCTTGCGAAGAGGCCGACGGGCGCCGATGTCTCCCTCGACCCGGGGAGCATGAGACGATGCGGACGGACGGTCAGGCCGCCAATGTCGGGAAGGGGATTGACGCCCGTCCGTCCTCCATCGGACAGTCTCGCTTATGACGTCGGTCACCGCCGAGCGCCTCGAGATCACCGCCCGCACGCCGCGCGGGTTCGCGATGTTGCTTCGCCTGCTGGGATCGAACTGGACCTTCGGCCGGCTGACGGTGCTGTTGCCGAACGGCGAACGGCATCTGCTGGAGGGGCCGGAGCCCGGTCTGTCGGCCACCCTGGACATCCGCGACTACCGCTTCGCGCGCCGCGTGCTGGCCTCCGGCGATATCGGCTTCGCCGAGGGCTATATGGCCGGCGAGTGGGAGACGCCCCAGCTGGCGACCCTGCTCGAGACCCTGGCCCGCAATCACCAGCACATCCGGCGCCTGGTCGAGGGCAATCCCGTGATGAAGGCGATCCACTGGCTGTCGCACCGGATGAACCGCAACAGCCGGTCCGGGTCGAGGAAGAACATCCACGCCCATTACGACCTGGGCAACGCCTTCTACGCCGCCTGGCTGGACCCGACGATGACCTATTCGTCGGCCCGCTTCACCCGCGCCGGCATGGCGCTGGAAGCGGCCCAGCGCGAGAAATACGCCTCGCTGGCCCGGGTCATGGACCTCGGCCCCGACCAGTCGGTGCTCGAGATCGGCTGCGGCTGGGGCGGTTTCGCCGAATTCGCCGCCGGGGAGATCGGGGCCAGGGTCACCGGCATCACCATCTCGAAGGAGCAGTACGACTTCGCCCGCCAGAGGATGTTCAACGCCGGCCTGACCGAGCGCGCCGACATCCGGCTGATCGACTATCGCGACGTGCAGGGCCGCTTCGACCGCGTCGCCTCGATCGAGATGTTCGAGGCGGTGGGCATGGAGTACTGGCCCGCCTATTTCGGCAAGATTCACGACGTGCTCGAACCCGGCGGCCGGGCCGGGCTGCAGATCATCACCATCGATGACGCCCTGTTCGGCGGCTACAACAAGCGGACCGACTTCATCCAGAAATACATCTTCCCGGGCGGCATGCTGCCCTCGGAGGAAAGCCTGCAGCCGGTCATCGAAGGGGCCGGCCTGCGCTGGCAGGACGTCGAGCGGTTCGGTCAGGACTACGCCGACACCCTGAAGCTGTGGGACGAACGCTTCCAGGCGGCTTGGGGCGATATCCGCCGCATGGCCGGCTTCGACGAGCGGTTCCGCCGTCTGTGGCGCTTCTACCTGGCCTATTGCGAGGCGGGCTTCCGCGCGGCCCGCACCAATGTGATCCAGCTGGCCCTGACCCGCCCCTGACCTGGGCGTCGTCCGCCGTGCTAGACAACGGCATGAGCGACGACGGCCCCCTGATTTCGACCACCGACCTGTCCGCGACCCTCTGCGATCCCGACCTGAGACTGGTGGACGCCAGCTGGCACATGGACGGCCGGGACGCGCGCGCGGAGTTCGAGGCGGAACGGCTGCCCGGCGCGGTCTTCTTCGACGTCGACGGGGTCTCGGACCCGGCCTCGCCCCTGCCGCACATGCTCCCGACGCCAGAGGCCTTCGCCGTCTCCATGGGCGGTCTGGGCTTGTCCGTGACCGACCGGATCGTCGTCTATGACAGCCTGGGCCTGTTCTCGGCCGCCCGCGCCTGGTGGATGCTCAGGACCATGGGGGCCGCCGACGTGCGAGTGCTGGACGGCGGCCTGCCGAAATGGCGCGGCGAGCACCGGGCGCTCGAGCACGGCCCCATTCCGCGGGGACGCCCCGTCCCGTTCGCCGCCCGCCTCGATCCGGCCGCCGTCGCCGATCTCGACGCCGTGCGAACGGCTCTCGCCGGAGAGACCCAGGTCCTCGACGCCCGCAGCGGCGCGCGATTTCGCGGGGAGGTTCCCGAGCCGCGACCCGGGCTTCGTTCCGGCCATATGCCGGGCGCCCTGAACCTGCCCTTTCCCGCGCTCCTGAACCCGGACGGGACCATGAAACGCGGCCCCGAACTGGAAGCGGCCTTCCGCGCCGCCGGCGTGGACCTCGACCGCGCCGTCGTGACCACCTGCGGCTCCGGCGTCACCGCCGCCATCCTCAGCCTCGGCCTCGCCGTTCTCGGCAGGCCGTCGCGCCTCTACGACGGCAGCTGGGCCGAATGGGGCGGACGGGCGGACACGGAAGTGGCGTCCGCCCCGCCCGTCTGAGCCTCAGTTCGCCGGCGCGACGTCCGGCAGGGGCAGATCGTCCGGCACGATGTCGTCGCTCTCGCCACGCGACACCACCGTCGCCGCCACCAGGTCGCCGGTGACGTTCAGGGTGGTGCGGCACATGTCCAGGAAGCGGTCGACGCCGAGGATCAGGCCGATGCCCTCGGCCGGCACCCCGACCATGGTCAGGATCAGGGCGATGACCGGCAGCGAACCCGCGGGCACGCCGGCCGTGCCGATGCCGCCCAGGATGCAGACCAGCATAACCACCAGCTGCTGCTGCAGGTTCAGGTCGACGTTGAAGAACTGGGCCAGGAACAGGACCGTGACCCCCTCGAACAGGGCGGTGCCGTTCTGGTTGGCCGTGGCCCCGACGGTCAGCACGAAGCGTGAGATGCGTTTCGGCAGCTTCAGCTTCTCTTCCGCCGCCTTGATGGCGATCGGCAGGGTGGCGTTGGACGAGGCGGTCGAGAAGGCCACCACGAACGGCTCGCGGACGCCGTTGGCGAATTTCAGCGGATTCATGCCGCCGAAGATCCAGACCAGCAGCGGATAGACGATGAACATGTGGATCGCCATCGCCCCCACGGCCACGCCCGCATAGGCGCCCAGCCGGATCAGCAGGTCCCAGCCGAACACCGCCGAAAGGTTGAACATCAGGGCCGCGATCGCGAACGGAGCCAGTTTGATGACCAGGTTGATGAGCTTCATCATCACCTCGAACAGCCCCTGCAGGGTTTCCTGCAGCCGGTCCGTCGCCGGCGACTTCGCCATCACCATGCCGATGCCGAAGATCAGGGCGAACACCATCACCGGCAGGATCTGGTTCTCGGCCGCCGCCGTGAAGACGTTGGACGGGATCATGTCGAGGAAGAATTGCCCCGCCTCTATGCTCTTGGGCGCATTGCCGACGATGGCCGAGGCCCCCTCGGCGCCCTGGGCCAGCAACTGCTGCGCCAGCAGGGGATCGACCCCGTCTCCGGGGCGGAACCAGTTGACCATGCCCAGGCCGATGCCCACCGCGATGGCCGAGACCACGATGGTGAAGGCCAGGGTCTTGAACCCGACCCGGCCCAGCGACTTCAGGTCGCCCATCTCGGCGACGCCGACGGCGAGGGCCGCGAACAGCAGCGGCAGCACCAGCATGAACAGCAGGCGCAGGAAAATCTGGCCGACCGCCTGGACGATGTCCATCACCCAGGGGAGGACCTCCAGACCGTTCAGGTTGACGTACAGCCCTCCGCCGAGGCCGACCACGAAGCCGACCAGCATCCAGAGATAGAGCGGAATCCCGCCGCGTTTCGTCGTTTCCATGCGTCCCCCCGGCCCCTCGGCCGATGTCGTTATCGGATCGGCAGGGCGTAGATCAGCCCGCCCGGCGTTGCGTTCCATTGTGCGTTAAGCCCGCGGGCCAGGTCGAGAGGCGAATCCGTTCCGACGTTCCGCGAAAAGATTTCACCATAGTTTCCCTCGGCTTGGATCGCCGACTTCGCCCAATCCTTGCGCAATCCCAGCAGCGGCCCGATCTCCCCCTCGACGCCCAGCAGCCGGCGAATCTGCGGATTGGGAGATTCCCCGGCCAGCCGGTCCGCGTTGCCGCTCGTGACCCCCAGCTCCTCGGCCAGGATCAGGGCGTGCAGGGTCCAGCGCACGATCGAGGTCCAGGCCTCGTCGCCGCGTCTGACCGCCGGGCCCAGAGGCTCCTTGGAGATCACGTCGGGCAGCAGGGCGTGCTGTTCGGGATTGGACAGGGTCGTCCGCGCCGCCGCCAGGGCCGAGATGTCCGCGGTCAGGGCGTCGCAGTCCTCCCGCGCATAGGCCGCCCGCGCCGCCTCCTCGTTCGCGCCCGGCACCGGCGTGTATTCCAGGTCCCGCGCCCGGAACCAGTCCGCCACGTTCAGTTCGGAGGTGGTGGCGCGCTGGACGCACACCCGGGCGCCGTTCAGCTCGGCCGCGCTGGCCAGGTCCAGCGATCGCCGCACCAGGAATCCCTGGCCGTCGTAATAGTTGACCCCGGCGAAGCGGATTCCTTCGCGAGCCTCCCGCGTCAGCGTCCACGAGGTCGAACGCCACAGCACGTCGACCCGCCCGCTGCGCAAGGCCTCGAACCGCTGGCTGCCGGTCAGGGGCACGAACCTGACCGCCCGGGCGTCGCCCAGCACCGCCGCGGCCAGGGCGCGGCAGAAGTCGGCGTCGAAACCGCGCCACTCGCCGCGATTGTCGGTATAGGCGAAGCCGACCAGCCCCTCGTGCACGCCGCAGTTCAGCCGGCCGCGCCGCTTGATCGCGGCCAGGGTCGGGCTGGCGAATTCCGGCGCGGCCGTCTGGGTCCCGGGCTCGGCCTCGGCGCCCTTTCCGGCGTCGGCCTCGGGCTCGCCGCGCCCGCAGGCGGCCAGGATCAGCCCGATCAGGAGCGCCAGCCCCGCGTCCGCCGCTCTCCGCCCCGCCCGTCGTGTCCGCATCCGCGCCTCGCCGAAATTCGTCAGACCTTGCGCCCCGCCTGCTTTAGAGGCCTTTGGAGACTGAACCGCAACCCTTCGTCCCGGCCCCCATGTCCGATCGAACCGACCGCACCCGCCTGATCGCATCCGCCACCCGCCGGGGTTCGGGACGCCGCCCGGTCAGCCCGCCCGTCGAACGCGCCTCCACCCTGCTCAACGACGCGCCCGGGGCCCTGAGGGACGAGAGCCTCGGCCCGGTCTACGGCATCGAGGACCTGTCCGCCGCCCGCGAGCTGCGCGCCCTGCTGGCCGACCTCGAGGGCGCCGCCGACGTCTGGCTGGTGCCGTCCGGCCTCGCCGCCGTCACCGTGCCCCTGACTGCGCTGCTGCGGTCCGGCGACGAGGTGCTGACCACCGACGCCCTCTACGGCCCCAGCCGCCGCTTTCTGAAGCGGCACATGGGCGCCCGCGGCGTGACGACCGTCTTCCACCCCGCCGAGGCGACGACCGGGGCCGTCCTCGCCGCCCTCACCGACCGCACCCGCGTCCTGCTCATCGAATCGCCCTCGTCCCTGACCTTCGAGATGCTGGACGTCCCGGCCCTCGCCGCCGCCTGCCGGGCGCGGGGCGTGCTGACGGTCATGGACAACACCTGGGCCGCCGGCCTGGCCTTCCGCCCCCTGGCCCACGGCGTCGACGTCAGCGTCCAGGCGGTGACCAAATACGTCGCCGGCCACTCCGACCTGCTGATGGGCTCGATCGCCGTCGCCGACCCGGCGGTCGGCCGGTCCATCGCCGAAACGCTCGAGGACCTCGGCTGGCGGGTTTCGCCCGACGACGCCTGGCTGGCCCTGCGCGGCGTCCGCACCCTGCCGCTGCGCTACGCCGAACAGGCCCGCTCGGCCCTCATCGTCGCCGACTGGCTCAAGGCCCGGCCCGAGGTCGCCGGGGTCCTCTATCCCGCCCTGCCCGGCTCGGTCGGCCACGACCTCTGGCGCCGCGACTACGCCGGCGCCGCCTCCATCCTCGGCGTCGTCACCCGGGGCGGAGACGAGGCCGCCGCCCACGCCCTGCTCTCGGCGCTGGAACTGTTCGGCCTCGGCTATTCCTGGGGCGGGTTCGAAAGCCTGATCACCCACGAGACCGGCCAGCTGGCGGGTCGCCGCTCGCCGCCGAAGCTGGCCGGCGAACTTCTGCGCCTCCATGTCGGTCTCGAGGACGCGGCCGACCTGATCGCCGATCTCGAGACCGGCCTGGCCGCCTGGCGCGCCGCCGTCAGCTGACCTTCGCCCGCGCCGCCTTCAGCCGGGCCTTCAGCGCGTCCCGCGCCCTCGTCTGACTCCGCCCAAGCGCCCCGGCCTCCCGCTCCAGCGCGTCGCGCCGCGCGTCCAGGGCCGCCGTCTCGTCCGCCTGGGCCTCGTCCAGCGCCGCCAGCTCGGCCTCCAGCGCCTCGACCCGCGCCACGTCCTTCGCACTCGGGCTCCGCTTCGCCTTCGCCCTGGGCGCCGCCGTCTTCTCCACCTTGCCGATATCCACGGACAGCCCGCGCTCGATCAGTTCCCCCGGCGCTTTCAGCGCCGCCTCCCTGTCCGGCCCCTCCGCCGCCTCCACGGCCGACCCGTCCTTGAACAGGTCGCGCTTCACGCCCCAGGCCGCCAGCGCCCGGGCCCGCGACGGCGCCGCCACCGTCCACGAGTGGAAGCCGTCGGAATACGAAAAGACCTTCAGGGCGCGCGCCATGCCGTCCGAACGGCCGGCCCCGCGTCCGGTTCAGTCCAGTTCGATCCAGACCGGCGCATGGTCGCTGGCCCGCTCCCGTCCGCGCACCTCCCGGTCCACGCCCGCGTCGGTCAGCCGCTCCGCCGCCGCCGGGCTCAGCAGCAGATGGTCGATCCTCAGCCCCGCGTCCCGCTCCCACGCCTGACGGAAATACTGCCAGAAGGTCCACGGCGGGGGATCCCGCGGGAATCGCTCGCGCAGGGCGTCGGTCCAGCCCTGCTCCAGCAGTCGTGCATACGCCGCCCGGCTCTCCGGCTGCAGCAGGGCGTCCTTCTTCCACGAGCGGCTGTTGTAGATGTCGGCCTCGGTCGGCACGACATTGTAGTCGCCGGCCAGCACCACCGGCGCCCCGCTCGCCATCAGCCCGGCCGCATGGGCGGTCAGCCGCTCGAACCACGCCAGTTTGTAGTCGAACTTCGGCCCCGGCTGCGGATTGCCGTTGGGCAGGTAGAGCGAGGCGATCAGCACCCCGTCCACCGCCGCCTCGATGTAGCGGCCCTGCCCGTCGGACGGCTCGCCCGGCAGGGCCCGGCGCGTCGCCACGGGCTCCCCGCCCCGAGACAGTATGGCCACCCCGTTCCAGCGATGCTCGCCCTTCCAGACCGCGTGATAGCCCGCCGCCCGGATCGCGGCGGCCGGAAACTGCGCGTCGCTCGCCTTCAGTTCCTGCAGGCAGACCACGTCCGGCCGCGCCGCCTCCAGCCAGTCCAGCAGATTGGCCAGCCGGGTGTTGACCCCGTTGATGTTGAAGGTGGCGATCCGCATCGCCGGGCTGAACGAAGCGCGGCCGCGCCGGTTGCCCGTGGCGCGCCCAGCAGGACTCGAACCTGCAACCGTCCGCTTAGAAGGCGGGTGCTCTATCCGGTTGAGCTATGGGCGCCCTGGGGCTGTAGCGAGCGTTAGCCGCCCTGACCCCGCGGCTCAAGCAGCGAGCCCGTTATCCCGGAGAAGGCCGGGACGCGCGGCGAGCGGTAGCCGCACCCCCGCTCAGTGCGTCCAGGGCTGTTTGCGGCCGGTGGCGAAATTGTCGGCATAGGCCTTGAGGATCACCGGCGCCTCCTGCGGCTGGTGCAGGCGGAACGGAATGCCGTGGCGCTCGGCGTAGGCCACCGCCTCTTCCGCCGAATCGAAGCTCAGCCGCACCTGGCCGTTCATGTCGCTGGAGCTGGTCCAGCCCATCAGCGGATCGATCGTCCGCGCCGAGGCCGGCTCGAACTCCAGCCGCCAGCCTCTCGAGGAGGCCTTGCCGGACTGCATGGCGGTCTTGGCGGGGCGGTAGATGCGGGCGAGCATGACGAACCTCGGGCGACGTCGGGCCAGGTGGCCCGCGTGCGGGTCAAATAGCGTCCGGTCGACGCGGGGTCCAGCGGCGTTCAGCCGCCCGGCCATCGGCCTGCACGTCGCCGCCGCGTGCTCGCCATCGTGGATTGAAGGACGGGGCCCTGACGCGCATGCTGCCCCGACTTGGGGAACCGTCCATGAGCCGCCTCGAACGCCACCCGGAACGCCATCTCGTCGCCCGCATCGGCTGGCTGAGGGCCGCGGTGCTGGGCGCCAACGACGGCCTCGTCTCCACCGCCAGCCTGGTGGTGGGCGTGGCCGCGGCGGAGGCCCCCCGCGGCGGAGTCCTGCTCGCCGGGATCGCCGGACTGGTGGCCGGGGCCATGTCGATGGCGGCCGGCGAGTACGTCTCGGTCAGTTCCCAGTCCGACACCGAAAAGGCCGACATCGCCCGCGAGACCGCCGAACTGGCCGCAGATCCGGAAGCCGAGGTCAACGAGCTGGCGGCGATCTACGCCGCCCGCGGCGTCGAACCCGCCCTGTCGCGGCAGGTGGCGCGGCAACTCATGGCCCGGGACGCCTTGGGCGCCCACGCCCGCGACGAACTGGGCATTTCGGACTTCACCACCGCCCGGCCGGTCCAGGCCGCCCTGACCTCGGCCCTGACCTTCGCCCTCGGCGCGACCCCGCCGTTGATCGTGGTTCTGCTGGCGCCTCTGACCGGGTTGATGGTCTGGGTCAGCCTCATCACCCTGGCTGGCCTGATGGGGCTCGGCGCATTGGGCGCCGCGGCGGGCGGCGCCGATGTGCCGCGATCGGTGATTCGCGTGGCCTTCTGGGGCGCGATCGCCATGGCCGCCACCGCGGGCATCGGCCGCCTGTTCGGAACGGTGGTCTAGAAAATTATCTGGTCGGGGCGAGAGGATTCGAACCTCCGACCCTCTGCTCCCAAAGCAGATGCGCTACCAGGCTGCGCTACACCCCGAACCAGAGGCGGCCTCTTGCCACGCGCCGCCCCCCGCCGCAACGCGCGGCAGGGCTATTCGGCGAAGAAGGGGTGGCTGACCTTGTCGCCGGCCCGGGCCCCGATCTCGTCGGCGCGGCCGGCCCGCAGCTCCAGCACGCCGCTGGCCGGTCCGTTCGAGGGGATGATGGCGTCGGACAGGGGCGTGGCGTTCTTCGCGATCGAGACGATCCGGCCGCGCGGGTCGATATAGATGATGTCCAGCGAGCTGGGGGTGTTGCGCATCCAGAAGCCGCGCTCGGCCACGTCCGGGAACTGGAACAGCATGCCGCGGTCGTCGGCCAGGGGCTCGCGCTCCATCAGGCCGCGCTGCCGCTCGGCGTCGTCGTCGGCGATCTCGACCATGAAGCGGTGCTCGCCGCTGGCGGTGGTGATGGTCAGCGGCTCGAGCGGATCGCCCTTGGCGTCGGTCGGCGCGCCGGCGCAGGCGGCCAGCAGCATCAGGCCGGACAGGGCGCCCAGAAGTCCACGACGGTTGATCATTGCCGATCCATCCTCATTGGGACGGATGGTTCATCCGCCCGGTCTGATTTCCGCGACCACCAGGCCCTTGGGCCCCTCGGCGAATCGCACCGAAACCGTCTCGCCGGGCAGCAGGTCGTCCAGCCCGCACCGCCGCAACGTCTCGACATGGACGAAGATATCGCCCGGTTCGCCGTCGCGCACCACGAATCCGTAGCCCTTGGTCCGATTGAACCATTTGACGACCGCCGCCTCCATCGGTCCCGACGGGGACGAGGCCTCGCCGTCGAGGCGGGCGCTCTGTTTCAGGCCGTCATAGCCGGTACGGCGGGGCGCCGAAGCCTGTTCCGGATCGCCGTCGCCCAGTTCGTGAACCTCGATCACCTGCCAGCCCTTGGGCCGGCGGGCGCAGTCGCAGCGGATCGGGGCGCCCTCGGCCGCCGCGTCCCGCCCGCTGTCACGCAGGCTGGAGATGTGCAGCAGCACGTCCTTCATGTCGGTCAGGCTCGGATCGTCGGGCACGATGAAGCCGTATCCCTTGCCGGGATCGAACCACTTCACCCGGCCGGCGATACGCACCGTCTCGACCGTCTCAACGCCCTCGTAGTCGGACACAGCCTTCCCCCCGCCCGCGATCGGTACGGGCGGCGCTTGTTTAACACGGTTCTGTGAACCCCGGAAAAGCGAAAAACACCGGTTTCACAGTCCGGATGAAAGAATTTGCCCGGGCGATGCCGTCGCGCCGCCACGCGGCAGGCCGACGCCCGGCGCGTGACCGGCCGCCCGCGCGGGATTCCGGAGCGTCTGGCGATGTCGGGGAGGAGGCTCCGCGTGGCAGTCCCTAGGGGAGTCGAACCCCTCTTTTCAGGTTGAAAACCTGACGTCCTAACCGATAGACGAAGGGACCGCTGCGCGGAGAGCGGGCGATATAGCCGCCGATTCCGGGCCGTGCAACCCTTCTCCGCCCCATTCGTCTCGCGAATGCGGAGGCGGCCTGGCGAGCGGTCACGCCATCCGCGGATCGGCCACGTCCTCGATCTCGAATTGCACGCCCCGGCGGCCGTTCCAGTCGTCCGCCTTGAGTCGCCCGGCCACGCAGAGCCCGCCCTGTCCGGACAGCAGGGACTGGCCGCCGGGCAGGTCGGCGCAGCGCCAGGCGATGGCCTTCACCGAGGCCCCGTCGGCCCCGACCAGGCGGCAGCGCACATGGCCGCCGTTCATGGCCACGGCGTCGCGCGCCTGCACGTGCTCCAGGGCGAACAGCGGCTCCGGGTTGGCCGGACCGAACGGCGCCAGCTGCTCGAACTGTTCGAACAGACCCCGCGTCGCCGCGCCCGGATCGATCAGGGCGTCGATCTCGACCAGATCCAGCGCATCCGCCGCCGCCTGCTCGCCCGCCATCCGCTCGTTGAGGAAGTCGCGCAGCCGCCCGATGTCGTCGGTCCGCACGGTCAGACCGGCCGCCATGGCGTGTCCGCCCCCGGCCATCAGCACGCCGCCCTCCCAGGCCGCCTGCACCGCCTTGCCCAGATTCATGCCCGGCTGGGACCGGCCCGAGCCCTTGCCGACGCCGTTCACCGCATCGACGCCGATGACCACCACCGGCTTGCGCCAGCGCTCGCGCAGCCGCCCGGCCACGATCCCGACCACGCCAGGATGCCAGTCGTCGCCCTCGACCACCACCACCGCCGAGCCGTCCGCGTGGGCGCCGGTCGCCTCGACCATCCGCGTGGCCTGATCGGTGACCTGCTTCTCCACCTCGCGCCGGGCGATGTTCAGCGCGTCCAGCTCCTGCGCCAGCGTCATCGCCTCTTCGGGGTCGTCGGTCGACAGCAGCCGCGCGCCGAGGTCCGACTTGCCGATCCGCCCCCCGGCGTTGATGCGCGGCCCGAGAATGAAGCCCGCATGGTTCGACTTGGCCGGCCCCGGTTCGACCCCCGCCGCCGCCAGCAGCGCCCTCAGGCCCGGATTGCCCCACTCCGACATCCGCCTGAGGCCCAGGCTGGTCAGCGCCCGGTTGAAGCCCGTCAGGCCGGTGACGTCGCAGATCGCCCCCATGGCCGCCAGATCCAGCCACTGGCGGATGTCCGGCTCCTTCACGTCCGCGAACATCCCGCGCCGCCGCGCCTCGCGGTTCAGCGCCGCCAGCAGCACGAACACCACCCCCGCCGCCGCCAGATTGCCCTGTCCCGAGTTGCAGCCGGGCCGGTTCGGATTGACCACGGCGGCGCAGACCGGCGGATGCTCGCGCATCATGTGATGGTCGATGACCACGACCTTCAGCCCGATCGCCGCCGCGTGCGCCACCGCCTCATTGGCTGCCGCGCCGCAGTCCACGGTGATGACCAGATCGGCGCCCGAGGCCTTGAGGGTGTCGAACGCCCGCGCGCTGGGGCCGTACCCCTCGGTCATCCTGTCCGGCACATAGATCGGCAGGTCCGCGCCCATGGCCCGGAACCAGCGCACCAGCAGGGCCGCGCTCGAGGCGCCGTCCACGTCATAGTCGGCGAAGACATGGATCGAGGCCTTCGCCTGCAGGGCGTCGAGGATCGCCCCGGCCGCCGCGTCCATGTCCATGAAGCTGGAGGGATCGGGGAACAGCGCCTTCAGCGTCGGCTGCAGGAAGTCCGCCCCCTGGTCCGCCCGCACGCCGCGCGCCGCCAGCGCCCGCGCCAGCGGTTCTTCCAGACCGAGAGTCTGCATATGGCTGCGGATCAGCCCCGCCTCGGCGGGCCTCTGCCGCCAGACGCGACCGGACAGGGAGCGGGACACGCCCAGGAAGGCCGGTCCAAAGTCGGAGACCGCGCCCCCGTCGGCCATCAGAGCGGCCGGATCGTGCGGATGCGCTGGACGGTCCGGGTCGAGGAATCCATCACCAACGTATGGGTGGAAACGAAGCCGTCGGCGACCTTGACCCCGTCCAGCATGGCGCCCTTGGTCACCCCGGTGGCGGCGAAGATGGCGTCCTTGGACACCAGTTCGTGCAGGTCGTATTTGCGGTCCAGATCGGTCACGCCCGTCCTGGCGGCGCGCGCCCGCTCGTCGTCGTTGCGGAAGATCAGCCGGCCCTGGAAATGGCCGCCGACGCATTTCAGGGCGCTGGCCGCCAGCACGCCTTCCGGCGCCCCGCCCGACCCCAGGTACAGGTCGATGCCCGTCTCTGGCTCGGCGGTGTGGATCACGCCCGCCACGTCGCCGTCGGTGATCAGCACCACCTTGGCCCCGACCTCGCGCAGGGCGGCGATCAGCTCGGCGTGGCGCGGCCGGTCCATGACGCAGACGGTGATCTCCGAAGGGTTCACCCCCTTGGCCGAGGCCAGGGAGCGGACATTGTCCTGGGGCTTCATGTCCAGATCGACCGTGCCGGGCGCGAAGCCCGGGCCGATGGCGATCTTGTCCATATAGGTGTCAGGGGCGTGCAGCATGCCGCCGCCCGGCGACATCGACAGCACGCACAGGGCGTTGGCCATGGCCTTGGCCGTCAGGGTCGTGCCTTCCAGCGGGTCCAGGGCGATGTCGATGGCCGGCCCCTTCCCGGTGCCGACCTTCTCGCCGATGTACAGCATCGGCGCCTCGTCGCGCTCGCCCTCGCCGATGACGATCTTGCCGTCGATATCCAGCGCGTTCAGCGCCGTGCGCATGGCGTCGACCGCCAGCTGGTCCGCGGCCTTCTCGTCGCCGCGGCCGATCCCGGCATAGGAGGCGATGGCGGCCAGTTCGGTCACCCGCGCGGCGTCGGCGGCCAGAGTCGAAGCATAGGGGGCCGATCCGGCCATGGCGTTCTCCTGAGACGATGATCCCCGGATTCTGACGTCCGGGCGACTGTTCTATTGGGCCGGACGGCGATCCACCGGCGGCGGGGCGCGGCCGCGCTCGCGCGCGCGCCGCACGAAGTCGTCGATCTCGGCCTGGGTCCGGGCGGTCGCCGGCGCGACCGGGACCGCGCCCACCCTGGCCTGCACCTCGGCGACGAAGGCCTCGGGATCGCCGGTGGTTTGCCAGTCGATGCGCGAGACCTCGCCCGCCAGGGCGCCGCCGGTGACCCGCAGCGTATTGACCTTGGCCGCGATCGCCATCGGTTCGGGCGGCGCGTCGGCGGACCTCGGAAAATCGGCCCAGCGGGGATATTCGCGGTTGGCGTCGACCAGCGCCTGGACCCGGGCGGCTGCCGGCGAACCGGGGTCGGTGTCCGGGTCGAACGACCCGGCGCAGGCCGCCAGGCCGCCGCTCGCGGCGACGGCGGACATCACGGCTGCAATTTTCCGGATCGGCGCGTTCATATCAGGGGCGGTCATATGCCATGATCGCGACAGGCGGAAGGGCGCGCGACCCTTGCGACCGATCCTGACGATCCCCGGAGCCTTCCCCATGGCCAAGCGCCCGACTCCTCCGCCCGCCGACGCCGCTCCGCGCCCGCCGCGCAAGTCCGGCCGTCCCACCTCGGCCAAGCCGCCCCGTCCCCGCGCCGCCAGGGCCCGGCCGGCGGAACAGCCCGCGCCGCACCCGGAGCCGGCCCCCGAGCCCGTGGCCCCGCGCGCCGACGCCTTCGCCTTCCCCGGCGCCGACCAGCGGCAGATGCTCGAAACCCTGTCCCTGAACCTGGCCAAGGCCGCCATGACGGCCCAGTCGGCCATCGCCGAGGCCGCCCTGTCCCAGGCCGACCGCCCCGCCGCCCTGTCGCCCGATCCCTTCAACGTCGGCCCGGCGATGAACTCCGTCATGACCAGCCTGGCCTCGCGGCCGGACAAGCTGTTCGCCGCCCAGGCCGACCTGTTCAACCGCTACATGGACCTGTGGGCCTCCACCACCCGCCGCGCCGCCGGCGACGAGACGCCCGCCGCCCACGACGCGAAACTGGCGAAGGACAAGCGCTTCAGGGACCCGGCCTGGTCCGAGAACCCGATGTTCGACGTCATGCGCCAGTCCTATCTGGTCACCGCCGACTGGATGAACGGCCTGGTCTCCAGCGTCGAGGACGTCGATCCCCTGGTCAAACGCCGCGCCGAGTTCTTCACCAGGCTGCTGACCGACGCCTTCTCCCCCTCCAACTTCCTCGCCTCCAACCCCGCCGCCCTCAAGGCCCTGGCCGAGTCCAACGGCGAATCGCTGGTCAAGGGCATGCAGAATTTCGCCGCCGACATGGAGCGCGGCGCCGGCAAGCTGAAGATCAGCCAGGCCGACTACGGCAAATTCGTCGTCGGCGAGAACGTCGCCACCGCCCCCGGCCAGGTGGTCTGGCGCGACGAGCTGTTCGAACTGATCCAGTTCGACCCCGCCACCGACAAGCAGCGCGCCATCCCGCTGCTGATCTTCCCGCCGTGGATCAACAAATTCTACATCCTGGACCTGCAGCCGGAAAACTCGATGATCCGCTGGCTCTCGGCCCAGGGCTTCACCGTCTTCGTCTGCTCCTGGGTCAATCCCGACAAGGACAAGGCCGGCTTCGGCTTCGACGACTATCTCGAAAAAGGCATCTACCGCTGCATCGAAAAGGCGCTCGAGCAGTCGAAGTCCGAGCACATCAACACCGTCGGCTACTGCATAGGCGGCACATTGATGGGCGCGGCCCTGGCCCATATGGCGGCCAGGGGCGACACGCGCGTCACCGCCAACACCTTCTTCGCCGCCCAGCATGATTTCGCCGAGGCCGGCGACCTGCTGCTGTTCACCGACGAGCACTGGCTCAATGAGGTCGAGCAGCAGATGGACGCCGCCGGCGGCGTCCTGCCCGGCGCGGCCATGGCCGAGACTTTCAACGCCCTGCGCGCCAACGACCTGATCTGGTCGTTCTTCGTCAGCAACTATCTGATGGGCAAGTCGCCGCCCGCCTTCGACCTGCTGTTCTGGAACGCCGATCAGACCCGCATGCCGAAAAAGCTGCACATGGACTACCTCCGCTCCATGTACGGCCAGAACAAGCTGGCCCGGGGCGAGTTCGTCATCGGCGGCGTCCGCGTCGACCTGTCGAAGGTGACCATCCCCCTCTATTTCCAGGCCAGCCGCGAGGACCATATCGCGCCGATGAATTCGGTCTACCGCTCGGCCCGCGCCTTCTCCAACGCCGACGTGACCCTGACCCTGGCCGGCTCGGGCCATAT
This sequence comes from Brevundimonas sp., assembly GCF_030704825.1. Lineage (GTDB taxonomy): Bacteria > Pseudomonadota > Alphaproteobacteria > Caulobacterales > Caulobacteraceae > Brevundimonas. Next base: position 154,168 of record NZ_JAUYNX010000001.1, read on the forward strand.
CGCCGGGGTGGTCAATCCGCCCTCGGCCCACAAATACCAGCACTGGACCAACCCCGCCCTGCCCGCCACCCTGGCCGAATGGCAGGCCAGGGCCGAGGAGCATCCCGGCAGCTGGTGGGAGCACTGGGCCGCCTGGCTGCATGAACGGTCCGGCGACTGGGTCCCGGCCCGCGATCCTGAAAAGGGCCCGCTTTCGCCGATAGAAGCCGCGCCGGGCTCCTATGTGAAAGTGAAGTCTTGAAGCGTCTCGAACCGAACCTGCTGCTGGCCGTCACCACCGGCTTCGCCCTGGTCCTCGTCACCCTGACCGTCAGCGTCTACGGCGCGGGCGCGCCGCTGCGCAACCTGTTGCTGGCCGCGATCTGCTCCGGCGGCTTCGTGCTGCTCAATCCGATCCTGATGCGGACGATGAAGAGCCCGGTCCGGCCGCCGCTGATCCATCCCGACAGCCGCGGCGTGACCGCCTGGGCCGGGCTGTTTCCGATGGTGGTGATCCTCTGCGCCGCCATTCCGGTCTTCCGGCCCGGTCCCGACTACGGCCTGCTGGTCATCGTCGCCGCCGTCTGGTTCGGCGTCACGGTCGAGTCCGCGCTCAAGGCGCGCCGTCAGGCAGGTTGAAACCTCAGGGCCACACCGTTGTTGCAATAGCGTTTTCCGGTCGGCCGCGGCCCGTCGTCGAAGATATGCCCCTGATGCCCCAGGCAGCGGGCGCAGTGGTATTCGGTGCGCGGATAGCCGATGGCGAAGTCGGTCTTCGTCCCGATATTGGCGGCGATGACGTCGTAAAAACTCGGCCAGCCCGTGCCACTGTCGAACTTCCATGACGAGCGGAACAGCGGCAGGTCGCAGCCCCGGCAAAGGAATGTCCCGGCGCGGTGTTCGTCGTTCAGCGGACTGCTGCCCGGCCGCTCGGTCGCCTCATGCCGCAGCGTCTGGTAGCTGGCCGCCGGCAGCCGCGTGCGCCACTGGGCGTCGGTCAGACGCCGGAACGGCGAGTTCGCATACTGCCGCTCCGAGGCGTCGGCGGGTCCCGGCGAGCAGGCGGTCACGGCGACCGCGCCGGCGGTGGTCAGGAGGGTACGGCGGGACAGGGCGTGGGTCATGACGGTTGATACGTCGGGAAGATCGCGGAGGTTTCAAGTGCGCGTCCTTCTCCCCTTGCGGGAGAAGGTGGCCGAGCGCAGCGAGGTCGGATGAGGGGTCTCACCGGCCTGCGCGACCCCTCATCCGTCAGCCTTCGGCTGCCACCTTCTCCCGCAAGGGGCGAAGGATCACGTCAAACCGGTCTCTTCCCTGAGCCCCAGCATCAGGTTCAGGTTCTGCACCGCCGCCCCCGACGCCCCCTTGCCGAGGTTGTCCAGCAGCGCGACCAGCCGGACCTGATCCCCGCCCCGGTCGCCGAACACATGCAGGCGCATTTTGTTGGTCCCGTTCAGCCCCTCCGGATCGATCCCGGTCATCGCCTCGCTCTCCTCCAGCTCGGCCACCTCGATGAAGCGCGATCCCGCATAGGCCTCGGCCAGCGCGCCGTGCACCACCTCGACCGACGGCGACGACGGCAGGGCCGCCAGCTGCAGCGGAACCTCGACCAGCATCCCCTGCCGGTACGCCCCCACCGCCGGCGCGAACAGCACCGGCCGCTCCAGCCCGGTGTGCAGCGTCATCTCCGGCACGTGCTTGTGCTTCAGCGACAGGCCATAGGCGCGATACGCCCCGGCCCCGCCCGCCTCGAACTCGGCGATCATCGCCTTGCCGCCGCCCGAATAGCCCGACACCGCGTTGACCGTCACCGGCCAGCCCGCCGGCACGATCCCCGCCGACACCAGCGGCCGGACCAGGCCGATGAAGCCCGTCGGATAGCAGCCCGGGTTCGACACCCGCGTCGCGCCCGCGATCCTCTCGCGCTGCCCGGGCGCCATTTCGGCGAAGCCATAGGTCCAGGCCGGATCGACCCGATAGGCCGTCGAGGCGTCGATGACCCGCACCGCCGGATTGTCGATCATGGCCACGGCTTCCTTCGCCGCCTCGTCGGGCAGGCACAGGATCACCGCGTCGGCGGCGTTCAGCGCCTCGCGCCGCGCCTCCACGTCGCGCCGCCGGTCGCCCAGCAGGATCAGTTCCAGATCGCCGCGCGCCTCCAGCCGCTCGCGGATCTCCAGCCCCGTGGTTCCGGCCTCGCCGTCGATGAAGATGGTGTGGGTCATGATTTGGATTCCAAGGGACGGCGCCAAGCTCCGAGTTCACGTCCGAACAGGTGGGGCTCCCAGCCCGGGTACGTCTGAACGACCGCATCGCATTCGAGCGGCTCGTCGAGCAGGAAGATCACGATCCGGTCGCCGATCGCGACAGCTCCAACACCAGCCACTGCATCCTCGGTGAGATGATGGGCGCCGGACGGGTCTCTATCGGCGCCCGTGACACCTATCCGTTTAACATTCTCGCCGTCGATGAAGATGGCGTGGGTCATTCAGACAGGCCAATCGAGCAGATTGAGGAAGAAATATGCGAGCAGGGCCGCCGGTATCAGAACGAGGATGGCGATCGCCCCAACCGCGGTCCAGAATTTCACCGGCTGTCTGACGCGTCGGATGACTGGAGCCAGCCCTCCGCCCAGGAGTCCGATCTCACCCGCCGCCACGCTCCGCCACAGCCAGACGACCGTGGCCACAGCGACAAGCAGGGAGATTAAGCCCAGCAATCCCACGCCAAATCCGACGGCCATGCGACTCTCCAAAAGAAAAAGGGCGCTCCGGTTTCCCGAAGCGCCCCCATCCATACCGTGGTGAAACGGCCTAGCGCTTCGAGAACTGGAAGGACTTGCGGGCCTTGGCGCGGCCGTACTTCTTGCGCTCGACGACGCGGCTGTCGCGGGTCAGGAAGCCGTGCGGCTTCAGGACCGGGCGCAGCGCCGGCTCATAGTGGGTCAGGGCGTGCGACAGGCCGTGGCGGATGGCGCCGGCCTGTCCCGACAGGCCCGAGCCCTGCACGGTGCAGTCGACGTCGAACTGGGTCAGGCGGTCGGTCACTTCCAGCGGCTGGGCGATCATCATGCGCAGGATTTCGCGGGCGAAATACTGCATCTGATCCTTGCCGTTGATGGTGATCTTGCCCGAGCCGGGCTTGATCCACACGCGGGCGATCGCGTTCTTGCGCTTGCCGGTCGAATAGGCGCGGCCCTGGGCGTCCAGCTTCTGGACATAGACCGGGGCGTCGTTCTCGGCGGAGACGGTGCCGAGGCCGCGCAGGGCGTCGAAGCCGGTCGCGGCGGGGGCGTCGTTCTGCGGGGCGGAGGTTTCAGCAGTCACGTCGGTCATGCTCAGACGCTCCGGGTGTTCTTGGCGGACGCCGACTTGAAGTCGATCGTTTCCGGCTGTTGGGCTTCATGGGTGTGCGCCGCGCCGGCGAACAGGCGCAGGTGCGTCATCTGCAGGCGGGCCAGCGGGCTCTCCTTGGGCAGCATGCGCTCGACGGCCTTCTCCAGCACGCGCTCGGGGAAGCGGCCGTTCAGGACCTTCTCCGGGGTCGTCTGCTTGACGCCGCCCGGGTGGCCGGTGTGGCGGTAGTAGATCTTGTCGGTGTTCTTCTTGCCGGTGAACACCACCTTGTCGACGTTGGTGACGACGACATAGTCGCCGCAATCGACGTGCGGGGTGTAGTCGCCGCGGTGCTTGCCGCGCAGACGGTTGGCGATGAAGGTCGCGAGACGGCCCACCACGACGCCTTCGGCGTCGATGTGGATCCATTTCTTCGTGACCTCGGCCGGCTTCAGCGAAGCCGTGGTGCTCTTCAGCATTTCAAGGGTCCTGGGAGACGATCGGATGCCCCTCCCGATGACGGGGACGAGCGGAAGGCGCGCTGATAGAGGAAGGGGCCGGCCGCGTCAATGCGGGCTGGCGCGTCACACTTATCATAGTAGATTGTTTTAGTTCAAGAATATGGAAACGGTATTAAAATACCGCACTACGACACCTCCCCCGCTATCGTCATTCCCGCGCGGCTTTCCGTTCCTTCTCCCCTTGAGGGAGAAGGTGGCTCGCGAAGCGAGACGGATGAGGGGTGAAACGCCCCTCTGTCCGTGGACCGCGTCTGCCCTCGTCATTCAGCCCGCGGAAGCAGCCCCCTCATCCGGCCCTGCGGGCCACCTTCTCCCTCAGGGGGAGAAGGAATTCGTGCTGCGACAATTTCATTTCCAGACACAGCAATTTTTACAACCCGCCCATTGTTTTTCCACGCCTTTCCGGAATTGCAGCGTCATTTGCGCGCCGCATCTGGGCCCCGGTCTAGACTCCTGCCCATCCCGTCGAAGGGGAGGGCGTCGGATCCACGTTCTCGATGACGGCGGGCTGTGGTCGAGCGATGAAGCCCGGACGATGGAGAGTCCGGGGGTCCTTGCGGACGTCGATGGATGGCGTCCGCCTGCTCGCCGCGCGCCGCTGGATGCGGACCGCCGACGCCTGATGGCGTCGTGTCCGCCCCGCGTCGCAGGCAGCAATGTCTGCGGCGGATGATCCGGCAAGGCTCGAATGTCAGGGCCGCCAGCCGGAGAGCGCGTGGAAAACGACTGCGCGGGGCTGTCTGTCTCGTCGAAACGGTAAAAACATTCAAGCACCGGGCGAGGCCCGGCCGCCCCGCGCCCTCCCCAACCTTTCGGCGGAAACGCCGAAGGACGATGACGCACGCCTCCGCCCGCGCTAAACCGCCGCCAAACCTCCAGGAGCTCCGCCCATGACCGTCGCCGCCCGCCTCGCCGAACTCGGAATCAGCCTCCCGGAGCCGGCGAAGGCCGTGGCCAACTATGTGCCCTTCGTCCGGACCGGGGACCTGGTCCACATCTCGGGCCAGCTGTCGAACGACGCCGGCGGCGGGATCAAGGGCACGGTCGGCGCCGACGTCTCGCCGGAGCAGGGGAAGGACGGCGCCCGCATGTGCGGCGTCAACCTGCTGGCCCAGATCTCCGCCGCCTGCGACGGCGACCTCGAGCGCGTCGTCCGCGTCGTCAAACTGGGCGGCTTCGTCCAGGCCGCCGGCGACTTCGAGGCCATCCCCGCCGTCATCAACGGCTGTTCGGACCTGATGGTCGAGGTCTTCGGCGACAAGGGCCGCCACGCCCGCTCGGCCGTCGGCGTCTACAAACTCCCCCTCGGCTTCGCCGTCGAGGTGGACGCCATCGTCGAGGTGCGGTGACGCAAGTCTGGATTCTTTCCCCGCGAAGCGGGCCCCGATGCCTTGCTCGCGCCAGTCTGAAGGGCTGGAAGGTTCGTCACGAAGGGCACGAAGAAGGCACGAAGGACACAAAGGTATCGGAGCGCCGGCCTCTTCGTGTTCTTTGTGAATCCCTTCGTGTCCTTTGTGATGAACCCGCTTCGCGGGATCGCGCCCCAGACTTCGCCGGGATGAGCCGGATTTGACCTTTCAGATCCACGTCCACACCACCGTCGCCGACATCGGCCGCGCCGCCTGGGACGCTTGCGCCTCCCCCACCGGCGACCCCTTCCTCGCCTTCGACTTCCTCCACGCCTGCGAGGCCTCCGGCAGCGCCGTCCCGCAGCAAGGCTGGGCCGGCCGCCACCTGTCGCTGCGCGACGGGACCGGCGGCGTCCTCGGCGTCATGCCCCTCTGGCTCAAGGGCCACAGCCAGGGCGAATACGTCTTCGACCACGGCTGGGCCGAGGCGTATGAGCGCGCCGGCGGCCGCTACTATCCCAAGCTGCTGGCCGCCGTGCCCTTCACCCCGGTCGCCGGCCCGCGCTTCCTCGCCCACCCCGACGCCGACGCCGCCGCGGTTCGACAGGCCCTGCTGCAGGGCGCGATCGCCCTGACCGAACGGCTCGGCGTCTCCTCCCTTCACGTCAACTTCCCCACCCGGTCCGAATGGGACGCCCTCGGCGCGGCCGGCCTGCTGCAGCGCCAGGACATGCAGTACGTCTGGCGCAACGGCGGCTACCGGACCTTCGACGACTTCCTCGCCGCCCTGTCGTCGAGCCGCCGCAAGACCATCCGCCGCGAACGCCGCGAGGCGCAGACCGGCCTCGACATCCGCGTCCTCACCGGCGCGGACATAACCGCGGCGCACTGGGACGCCTTCTTCGCCTTCTACATGGACACGGGCGGGCGCAAATGGGGCCGCCCCTATCTGACCCGCGACTTCTTCACCCGCCTCGGCGCGACCATGGCCGACCGCATCGCCCTGGTCATGGCCTTCCGTGACGGGACCGCCATCGCCGGCGCCCTGAACCTGATCGGCCGGGACGCCCTGTACGGCCGCCAGTGGGGCGCGCTGGAGGAAGTCCCCTTCCTCCATTTCGAGCTCTGCTACTACCAGGCCATCGAGTTCGCGATTTCGCGCGGCCTGTCCCGTGTCGAGGCCGGCGCCCAGGGCGAGCACAAGATCGCCCGCGGCTACCTGCCCTCCCCCGTATATTCGGCCCACTTCATCGCCGACCCGGCCCTGCGCGAACCCGTGGCCCGCTACCTCGACGGCGAGCGCCCGGCGGTCGAGGCCGAGATCGAGGTGATGACCGCCGAACTGTCGCCCTTCAGGAAGGGCGTCTGATGCCTCAGTCGATGCGGCGCTTCGGGTCCTCGCCGATGAACCAGCCGGCGATCCAGCTGACGATGCCGGTGACGATGGCCGCGCCGATCCCGGCCCACAGGCCGTCGACCACGAACCCGTTCAGCAGGACCGCGACCAGGCCGATCGTCGCCGCATTCACCACCAGCAGGAACAGGCCGAAGGTGATGATGGTCAGCGGGAAGGTGACGAAGGTCAGGATCGGCCGCACGATGGCGTTGGCGACGCCCAGCAGGATCGCCGCCAGCAGCAGCGTCGGCGTATCATCGAACCCCACCCCGGGCACCACCTGGGCCGCCAGCCACAGGGCCAGGCAGGTGACGAGAAACTGGACGATGAACCGCAGCATGGCCGACTCCCTTTTGACCTTGACCATAACACCCGAAGGCCGCCGGGGCTCCCCTCGCCTCGCGCCCGTTGCTAGCCTCGCCTGAAAGACGCCGGAGCCTCCCATGACCCTGAACGCGCCCTACGACCCGGATAACATCTTCGCCCGCATCCTGCGCGGCGAGATCCCCTCGGTGAAGGTCTGGGAGGACGACCACGTCCTCGCCTTCATGGACGTCTTCCCCCAGTCCGAGGGCCACGTCCTGGTGGTGTCGAAGACCTCGACCGCGCGCACCCTGCTCGAGATCGAGCCCGACGTCCTGGCCCGCCTGATCGCCGCGACGCAGCGCACGGCGCGGGCGGTGTGCGGGGCGCTCGACCCCGAGGGCTTCCAGATCATGCAGTTCAACGGCGAGGCCGGCGGCCAGACCGTCTTCCACCTGCATTTCCACATCGTCCCGCGCTGGTCGGACCGCCCCATGAAGGGCCACGGCCACGCCCCCATGGCCGACGCGGAGGCTCTGAAGGTCCTCGCCGGACGGATCGCGGCGGAGCTCGACTGAACGCCGTTCATTGATCAGCGGGCGAACAGGCGTAGCCTTGATCCGGGCGCGAACCATCCGCGGAGCCTTGGGAGGGGCGGGACATGACGGCGAAACTGAACTGGCCGGGCATCATCGTGGCGACCGTGGTCGCCTTCTTCACCGGCTTCCTCTGGTACGGCCTGATCTTCGCCGAAAAATGGATGGCCCTGACCGGCGTCACCGACGACGGCAGCGGCAATTCGATGTGGATGCTGGTCGGACTGGTCCAGACCTTCGTCACCATGACCGGCCTCGGCTGGTTCATCGCCCGCGACGGCGCGCCGGGCTGGATGAACGGCCTGAAGATCGGCCTCGTCGCCGGCGTCTGCTTCGCCCTGATGACCTCGGCCTACGGCTTCATCTACCAGACCTCGCCCATGGGCCTGCTGCCCATCGACTGGAGCCACCTGCTGGTCGTCTACGCCCTCGGCGGCGCCATCATCGGCGGCTTGCGGCTGAAACCGAAGGCCTAGTCGGCCCGGAACTGCAGCTCGGCCAGGTGGGCGTACAGGCCGCCCTGGGCCATCAGCGACTGGTGCGTGCCTTCCTGCACCACCTTGCCGTCCTCCATCACCACGATGCGGTCGGCGCGCAGGACGGTGGCCAGGCGGTGGGCGATGACGATGGTCGTGCGATCCTGCATCGCCTGATCCAGCGCCATCTGCACCAGCCGCTCGTTCTCGGCGTCCAGCGCCGAGGTCGCCTCGTCCAGCAGCAGGATCGGCGCGTCCCGGACCAGGGCCCGGGCGATGGCCATCCGCTGCCGCTGGCCGCCCGACAGGCTCTTGCCGCGTTCGCCCAGCGGCGTGTCGAATCCCTCCGGCAGGGCCTCGACGAAGCCCAGCGCCTGCGCCTCGTCGGCGGCGGCGCGCACCGCCGCGTCGTCCGCGGCCTCGCGTCCGAAGCGGATATTCTCGCTCGCCGACCCCGAGAACAGCGGCGCCTCCTGCGACACCCAGGCGAACCGGCTCCGTACGGCCACAGGATCGGCCTCGCGCACGTCGACCCCGTCGACCGACACCACGCCCGACTGCGGATCGTAGAAACGCAGCAGCAGCCGGAAGACGGTGCTCTTGCCGGCCCCCGACGGCCCCACCAGAGCCACCGTCTCGCCCGGCCGCACGGTCAGCGAAAAGCCCTTCAGCGCCGGCAGGTCCGGTCGGCCCGGATAGGCGAACTGGACCGCCGACATCGACACCTCGCCCGTCGGCGGATCCGGCAGGATCCTCGGCGTTTCCGGCGCCCGGATGGCGGCCTCGCTGCGCATCAGTTCGTCGATCCGCTCCATGGCTCCGGCCGCCTTCTGCACGTCGCCCCAGCTCTCGCCCAGCGCCCCCACTGCACCGGCGGCGAACACCGACAGCAGGACGAACTGGAGCAGGGCGCCCGGCGTCATCCGCCCGCCGATCACGTCCTGGGCGCCCAGCCACAGCACCAGGGTCACCCCACCGAACATCACGATGATGATCATGGCGGTCATCAGGGCCCGGGCCCTCATGCGCACCAGGGAGACCCCGAAGGCGTCCTCGACGGCCTTGCCGAACCGGTCGATGGCGCTGGCCTCGCGGCCGAACGCCTGGACGGTCTCGATCGCGTCCACGCTCTCGCCGGCGAAGCCGACGGCGCTGGCGAACCGGTCCTGCGAGGCCACGGTCAGCTTGCGGACCCGCCGCCCGAACAGGAAGATCGGCCCCAGCAAAAGCGGCACCACCAGCAGGACCATCCCGGTCAGTTTGGGACTGACGACGAACAGCAGCACCGTGCCGCCGATCAGGGTCAGGAAGTTGCGCAGGGCGAACGACACCGAGGTCGTCAGCAGCGTCTCGACCAGGGCGATGTCGGTCGTCAGCCGCGACAGCACCTCCCCCGTGCGCATCGCGGCGTAGAAGGCCGGGTCCAGCGTCAGGATGCGCTCGAACAGCCCCTTACGCAGGTCCGCGATGACCCGCTCTCCGGTCTTGGTGACGAAATAATACCGGACGGCCGTGGCCAGCCCGAGAAACAGGGCGTTGGCTCCCAGCAGCAGGAACCACAGGTTCAGCCTGGCGCCGCCGTTGTCGAAGCCGTTGTCGATGGCCCCGCGGGCCGACGCGGTCAGGGCCAGGGAGGCGGCCGTGGACAGGATCAGCCAGAGCCCCGCCATCGTCAGATGGCCCTTGTGACGCATCGCATAGGGCAGCAACCGGCCCAGCGGGCGGATGTCGCGACGCTTCTCGCGCCGCTGCCCTGCCTCGCCCAGCTGTTCGATCAGGACGGCGCCGGCGCCGGGACGGCCCCGGATGTCAGCGGCGTCGGCGGTGGCGGTTGCATCGGTCATGGCGCGCGCCTCTTGCCCCGGAACGACCCCCGGTGTAAACGCCGCCGCTCATTCCCGCCCTTCGCTGGCGGGTTTTCTCATTTTCGCGCTCCGACGGTCGGCATCGTCATCGCGCAGAGACCGGACCAGGACCATGAAGGCGGATACGCACCCCGACTACCACTTCATCACCGTGACGATGACCGATGGTACGACCTATCAGACGCGCTCGACCTACCAGAAGGAAGGCGCGACCCTGAACCTGGACATCGATCCGCTGACTCACCCGGCCTGGACCGGCGGCAACCAGCACATGCTGGACCGCGGCGGCCGCGTTTCGCGCTTCAACAACAAGTTCGCCGGCTTCATCAAGAAGTAGGGTCCGGGCTTTCGAGCCACACCCTGCGGCAAGACGACGGCAAAGGCGCCGGTCCCCGGACCGGCGCCTTTCTGTTTGCCCGGAACGCCGATAACATGGCGACGTTGGGCTTCCGGGGGGCGTGGACGTGGTGTCCCGCATCGGAACGGGCGAAGAGACCTTGGCGATGAATCGACGGCAACTGGGACTGGGCGCGGCCGTGACGGCGATCGCGTCGGCCGTGGGAACAGCGGCTGCGGCCCAGACCCGGGATCCCGGCGCCGTCGCCTTTTACGACCGGTTCAACGACCAGCTGGCCCGGCTTCCCGCCACGCTGCAGCCCGATGTCCGCGCCTTCTACGAACTGAACGGCTGGCGGCCCGTCTGGACGCCGGAACGCCTGCGGGCGCTCCAGGTCGCCGCCGGGCGCGCGGAACGGCACGGCCTGTCGCAGGGCGATTTTCTCGATTTCGAGGCCCTGGCCTCCGCGCCCGACGCCGCCGAGATGCGCACCACCGCCGCGGCGATGACCTATGCCCGGGTCCTGGCCGAGGGCCGCGTCCGGCCCGAGACCGTCGAAGACCTGTGGGAAATGCAGAAGAACCGCGTCGACCTGCCCGTCGGGCTGAACGACGCCCTGGCCCAGAACCGGCTGGTGGACTGGTTCGAGGGCCTGGCCCCGACCGATATCGGCTATTCCAATCTGTCGGCCGGCTATGTCCGTTATCGCCGCCTGATCCGCGACGGCGGCTGGCCCGCCTTCCGCCAGGGCCCCGCCATCGAGCCGGACACGAGCGACGCCCGCATTCCGGCCCTGATCCAGCGACTGGTCGCCGAGGGCGACCTGTCCGCCGCCGACGGCGCGCGCCTGACGGAGATGGGCGTCGTCTATGGTCCCGAGCTCCAGGCCGCCGTGCGCGGCTTCCAGGCCCGGCACGGCCTGGTCGCCGACGGCCGCATCGGCACCGGCACCCAGCGTTCGCTGTCCGCCTCGGCCGAGGACCGCGCCCGCCAGATCGCGCTCAACCTCGAACGCCGCCGCTGGCTCAAGCGCGAGGTCGCTCCCGAGCGGATCGAGGTCAACACCGCCGCCGCCATCATGGTCTACTGGAAGGACGGACGGCCGGTCCACTCCAACCGGGTGGTGGTCGGCTCGCCCAGCAACCAGACGCCAAGCCTCGAGAAGCCGTTCGCCTCGGTCGTGGCCAATCCGCCCTGGTACGTCCCCGCCTCGATCGCGCGTAACGAGATCCTGCCGCGCGGCCCCGGCTATCTGGCCAGCCAGAACATGTACATCTCGAACGGCCAGGTCATCCAGCGCGCTGGACCCAATGCCGCGCTTGGCTACGTGAAGTTCGAGCTGCGCGACAGCTACGCCATCTTCCTGCACGACACGCCGGCCAAGGGCGTCTTCAATCTGGCCATGCGGCAGCGGTCGCACGGCTGCGTGCGGGTCCAGGGCGCGGTCGACTTCGCGCGCCTGCTGCTGTCGCCCGATCCGGCCCTCCTGGCCGAGTTCGACATGGCCCAGGACACGCGAGAGACCAAACGCATCGCCACGGGTCGGGAAATCAGCGTCCGCCTGTTGTACTGGACCGCCTTCGTCGACGGCCAGGGCCGCGTCGCCTTCCGCGAGGATGTCTATGAACGCGACGCGCGGCTGGCCGAGGCCCTTGGCATTGCCCTCAGCCTGCCCAAGGCGCTCGACGACGGCGCGCGGGTGGCGAACGACGTCGGACCGTAGCGTTCAAGCAGTAATCATTCGGGGCCGCGGCGACCTGCGTCCGTCGGAACCGCTCCCTGGGTTCTGAACGCCGCCGTCAGTCGGTCCAGCTGGCTCTGTACCGGATTGACCGCCTCTTCGTCAGGGGCGTCCAGATACATGCGACGGTCCAGGTGCAGCACCCGGTCGTACAGCTTGTCGGTGCGCACCAGATATTCCACGAGGGCGATCGGCAGTTCCGGATGGGTCGGCCCGGTCCCCGCCGCGCGGTCAGCCAGCCGGTAGCGCGGCGCGCAAGCCGCCTCGGCGGTCATGTCGCCTTCGCGCACGGCTCGCTGGACCAGCAACCACGAGGCGATCTGCATCAGCCGCGTGGTCAGCTTCATGCTCTCGCCAGCGTAGGCCAGGGCCGTCGCCCGCGACAGGAGCTTGGATTCCCGCCTCCCGTCGCCGTCCAGATAGGCGGCGGTCTCCTCGACCAGCTCCATGCCCTCGTGAAAGGTGCGGTCGAACAGCTCCGAACGGGCGAAATCGTCCACGACCGCGGCGCGGCTGCGGCCCACTGGCGAAGGGGTGGAGGCGTCGGTGGGCATGAAGTCGATCAAACTCATAAGGGTACGCGCATCCGTATCACGGCCGGCACGGTTTCGCGCGGCGCTTCGATCGACTGCAACGGTTGTGCCAAGCGGCTGATTCAGGGGCGGAAGTTGAACATGGCGTCGGCGGCGTCGCGCTGGGATGACTTGCCCTCGATGGCGGCGTTGGAACGGTCGATCTCGGCCTGCAGTCCCGCGATCCGCTGCTTCAGGTCCTCGACCGAATAGCCGTCCAGGTCCTCGCGCGTCAGGGCGATCAGGGGCGCACCCCGCGCCGGACGGGGCTCCAGATCCTCGAACATCGCCGCCTCCTTCTTGGCCAAGGGATACGCAACCCCCTATCTGAACGCCGGGATGCGGCCGATTGCAAGAACGAGGCAGGGTGAATGCGGGTGATTGAGATCGCGGGCGGGGCCGGTCCCGCCGAAGCCCTGACCCTGACCGAACGGCCCGATCCCGTGGCCGGACCGGGCCAGGTCCGAATCCGCGTCCATGCCGCCGGGGTCAACCGACCGGACCTGGTGCAGCGGCTGGGCCGCTATCCCGCCCCGCCCGGCGCGTCCGACATTCTCGGTCTGGAGGTCGCGGGCGAGGTCGACCAGGTCGGCGAGGGCGTCACGCGCTGGTCAGCCGGGGATCGCGTCTGCGCCCTGCTGGGCGGCGGCGGCTACGCCGAATTCGCCGTGGTCGACGCCCGCCACGTCCTGCCGATCCCGGAAGGACTCGACTTCGTCCAGGCCGCCGCCCTGCCCGAGACCGTGTGCACCGTCTACGCCAATGTGTTCGAGGCCGGGGCGCTGAAGCGGGGCGAGACCCTGCTGGTTCATGGAGCCACCAGCGGCATCGGCGTCGTCGCGATCCAGATGGCCAGAGCCGCCGGCGCGCGCGTCATCGCGACCTCCCGCGGGGCGGACAAGGCCGAGGCCGCGCGCCGCCTCGGCGCCGATCTCAGCCTCGACGCCGTCGTCGACGACATGGGAGCCGCCATCGCGGCGTTCGGCGGCGCCGACGTGGTGCTGGACATGGTCGGGGCTGACTACGCCGCCCTCAACCAGGCGGCACTGAAGCCCTTCGGTCGCTGGGTGGTGATCGCGACCCAGTCCGGATCTCTCGCGCAGGTCGACCTCGGCCGGTTGATGTTCAAGCGGATCGTGCTGACCGGTTCGACCCTGCGGGCCCGTCCGGCGGACGAGAAGGCCCGTCTGATCGCGGCGGTCGAGGATGCTGTCTGGCCGTGGGTCGCCTCCGGCGCGGTGCGCCCGCCGATCGAGGCGACGTTTCCCCTCGCCCAGGCCGGGGCCGCCCACCTCCGCCTGGAAGCGGGCGGTCACGTCGGCAAGACCGTCCTGACGGTCTGAGAGCGCCTACATCTCCAGCAGGGTGTTGAACCCGCCGTAGATCATGCGCTTGCCGTCGAACGGCATCGACGCGCCCATTTCCTTCATGCGCGGGTCGTTCATCATCTTGCCATAGGCCGCGGTGGCGGCTTCCTTGCTGGCATACTCGTGCCACGAGAACACGACGACCTCGTCCGGCTTGGCCTTCACCGAGCCCTTGAAGTCGGTGACCTTGCCGTCGGGCACATCATCGCCCCAGGCTTCGACGACGCGGGTCGCGCCGAATTCCTTGAACACCGGCGCGAAATCGGCGGCCATCTTGGCGTACGCTTCCTTGTTCGCGGCGGGCACCGCAACGACGAATCCCTGCACATAGGCCATGGGTCATCTCCTGTTTGATCTTGACATGATGGGTTGATATCAACGTAAATAGCGCATGTCAAAAACTTCCAACGTCTCCTTCCAGACGACGTTGCATATCCACGATCACTGCCTTTGTTTTGCCGCGCAACGCGCCGCCCGGGCGCTCGCGCGCCGTTTCGACGTGGCGCTGCGTCCTGTCGGCCTCA